>NZ_JBFTRK010000001.1:0-1088245 GCF_056399485.1 Rhizobium sp. 01N424 | reverse complement strand
ATGCCGGGACCATCGCCGCAACCGGCTCCAACGCTGCGCAAGATGAAAGCTTCGCGTTTCCGCCGGTTGCTCACACCGCGCCATTTGGCGTATTCAAAGCCGCCGAGGCTCTAACCGCCGCTGGATGAAAGTTCAGTGGCAGGTCACCGCCACCGCAGTTGTTATTGGCGCAGACCGCCACCGCAGTGCCCACGAGCGCGACAGCGACAAGTGCCGCGGCAGCTTGCCTTTGCTGAGCGACCATCTGCTCGCATTCCAGCATGCTCAAGCCACGCCGGTTTACCTCGGACACCAACTGGAATTGGAAAGCTGGGTCTTTGGTCTCAAGAGCTGTTTTGCACAGCGCGGCCTTGCTCACGGCAGAAGGCTTCTTATTGAAGTCGGCTTGTGTCGTCGTGCAGCTCGCCAGCGCAAGCGAAATCGCCGCGGCGCCTATGCATCGCGTCAGATAGGTGATTTTCACGGATAACCCCTTAGTTGCCCGCGCCCACCATCGCAGAAATCATTGCGACGTCAAATTGCACATTAAGATATCGTTAACACGCCCAAGGAGTGCAATGAGGGATCAACGGTCCCAATAATTTGCCTTTGCCGGCGGGTCTCCCTCCGGGTCATGCAGCTCATCGTCGCCGGGGAAAAGGTTAGCTGCCTTGAGGCTATTCGAGAGTGTCATGACGTCATTCTGATCTTCGATGAATTTCAACCTTGCCTTCGCCCAGTCTATCATTCGCCTATATTCCGGCGGAGAACTGTCGTAATTGGAACCCGCAGCTTGTATCGTTGACGATAGGTCGGCCACTTCCCGCTGATATTCGGCGAGTTGCTTGAGAAAACTCAGCCTGTTGTCCTCTCGTACCTTTCGAAGCTCTTGAAGCTTTCTGCGGTGAGCAAGATGTTGCCGCAGACGTTCCTGTTCTTCACGCTCCTCTCGCTGCGCCTTGTCAAAGACGAGATGAAACAGAACGCCGTCGGCCATGGACTCCAGCATCGTCTCAAGGGATTGATGCTTCCCGTCACTCCATTTTTTTCGGGCGCCCTCAGCCCAGTTATGGATTTCAAAGGTCAACTTCCCTGTATAAACATAATCGAATTCCGGCCAAAACCGCTCACCCCACAGCCACTCACCGCGCCGGCGCGCCAATTCTCTCTTTCGTTCGAAGTCTTGCTCCTTCTTCAGTTCAGTAGGTGTCGGCTCGTGTTTCTGACGGCGATATTCCTCGGTCAGATCGAACCGCACCTGGTCGACACCAATCGATGCCACTATGTTTTCGCTGGTGCAGGTGAGCGATATCCCCCGTGGGTCAAGCTCGACGGCTAAATGGTGCAGGATTGCAATCGATCTGGTCAGGCACGACCTATTGATGCGAACATCCGAGACCTTGATCTCTCCGTCTTCGTCTGCCTTTGCAGATTTCAGATCTCCAACCAACCCCGCGATTGCAGGATGCGGCTTCCGAACGGGCTCTAGTTCCTGTCGAGCGGGCGGCGAGGGCATAGCGGTGCGCGGTTCAGCAATCGGAACCTGTCGGGCTAGCTTACCTTTAGGTTCGTCTGTCCGAGAAACCTTGGCCTGCTGAACGGCGCTGGTTGCAGCCTCTATGGCAAAGGCGACATAAGGGTTCACTGCGACCTTGCTGGCTCCTATATGGACGGTCTCAAGCTCAGGCGTGTACATCTTTCGCAGCGGCGTTTTAGTGACGGGTTGACCAGCTTCGACCCTTGCCCAATAGCCACGGCCAGGGACTGGAATTTGGTGACGCTGGCAAGTCTTCGCCAACCCGCGATCCGACAGATCGAATTGCTCGGCGAGCTTTACAATCGGTGTGGACCAGACCAAGTCGTACAGCTCCTTGCGGGTATAGGTGCGCTTCAGATCGCTCATTGATTCCTTCTCCAAGCCGCGGCAAGGAGAGACTGCAAAGCCGTCTCGGGGAGTCAAGTCAGCCTGGTGCTATAACTCCCGACCAGGGAAGAGGCCAACCGCATGCCAGCAGCCACAACAAGTTTCCGCAAACGTCGCGACCGAATCTTCCAAGTCATCGGATTCCTCGTTGTGGCGATGCAGAAGACCGAAAGCCTCATCAATACGGCTTTGCAACTGGCTCTCCCGGCAGGCGACGCCGTGACGGTCGAAAGCTTCACGAAAGACCAGGAGGGTTTCCGCAAGGCCACACTCGGCCGCCTCATCAAGGCGATCAAAGAGAGATCCGCCATTTCGCCGGATTTTGACCAGGTGCTTGAGGCCTATCTGAAAGACCGCAACACGTTGATTCATGATCTAACCCGTATGGGAGGGTTCGACTACAAGTCAAAAGAAGGCCTGGAGCACATGGCGCGCTTTGTGGAAAACCTCAACCAGAATTACGAGGTTGTGACGAAGGTCTTCACCTCACTCCTGTGGGAATGGGCTGATCAGGTTGGTATGAACGAGGGCATGGACCGCGAACGCGTTCGGCTAATGCTTGGCGAGCTAGATGGTATTACTGAACACGTTTTTTTCTCTAAGGAATGACTGCGGCTGACGGAGCGGGGCCAGACTAGCGTCAAATTCTCAATTGTCCTGAGTAAATCTCGCTGCGTCCGTCTTGGCAAAAAAGTCGGTCAGTTCCTGCATGAACATCTGCTTACGCGCAAATCTGAGCCGGCCATCTTCGTAGCTAGCCTTTGGGCTGTACTCTTCGTGAAAGACAGCCGGACTGGGGGCATTTCTCCGACCGTGGCAATGACGATATTGCGCTGTCCTCCCACAAGGACATTGATGATTTCTCCTAAATCGAGGCGGGGCTATCCAAACGGGCCTTACATGGCTGAAAGCGCGCATATCCTCGCAAATACCAAACGGATCTATGACGGTTGGTGAGAACCCTCGCGTGTCTCGTGGCGAGTGTACAGCGAAGGCACTCGCGCCGTCGATCGACAAGCTTATCGAGGTAAATTCATCGCCAATCGTGCTTCGGCTTCCAGGTTTCATACTGCCTTTCTTCACGGCCTGATCAACCCTAGCTTCGCTCCGCTCTGCGGCTTGGCGAACGTGTTCAACGACCAAATCGACTTGCACGGCCTCCGGCATCATGTTGTTCACGCACGCCTCACGGATCGCGGGCTTTCCTGGCTGCAGATCCTGCCAAGCACCAAGGTGAAGTTGATCGCCGGGCGACACCCAATCATTCTTTTCAAGGCGGACCTCTTGGCCACTCAAACAGATCGCGGCCACCCTCGCTCCGACGTCCTTACTCTTTATGACCTCGTGGCAAAACAAACCGACGACCAACAGACGGTCGTTGAACGGCGCCGCAGCAAGCCATTTGCCATTAAGCCAAGCTGAACGCAGGTCGTCTACTAAGAACTGGATCACCAGCAACAGTGGCAAGTGATGTGCGACATAAGCGCTAAGCCGATGGGCAAGGAAGGTGGCCGTGTCCCATCGATCGAATCGTGCCAAGCCGGTGAAAGTGCACGCGAATTGATAATCGGGGCTGGTAACGATGGCGGCCTTATTTGCGGCGTCGTCTTTGACTTGAGAATCTGCCGTTAGCCGTCGATCAGATACAACAATCCAAGTGCCGCGGGTGCTGAGTGCGCCAACAATTAGTGTCATGACTTGCCTGTGCGCTCGCTGGGGACAAAATATCGTCTAGCGCCTTGGGGGGAATACGACGCCCAGAGCCTGACTTCCTTTGCCTTCTCGTTTATATCATTGAGAGCATAGACGGAAGGAATTCGCCTTACAGGTGGGCCGCCATTATTTGGAGGGAGAGAATGGTCAGGTCAACGCACTAAGCAGCGCTTTGAACGTCGGGACGTTGACCTCATATTTACAATCGCGACCGAAAATGATCTCTCCCTATTCGGGGTTTCCGGAAGAAAATGACCAAGCGACCGAAAGCGACAATCAAGCCTGCCCTTCTGATATGGGCACGAGAAACTGCGGGATTCGATTTATCGATCGCGGCGGAGAAGCTTGATGTCGATGAGGAAAGACTTGCTGCTTGGGAAGCAGGCGAGGATCAACCGTCAATCCCGCAGTTGCGGAGGGCCGCTGAACTCTACAAGCGGCCACTCGCAGTGCTCTACCTTCCCGAACCTCCGTTGACGTTCCAACCCATGCACGACTTCCGGCGCTTGCCGGATCTGGGGATGAGGCGATTCACGCCGGAGTTGACGCTTGAGATCCGCACAGCTCATCAGCGACGTGAGCTCGTTCTTGAGCTGTTCGAGGACGCTGAGGAAGAGCCAAGTGGTTTCGCGCTCAAAGCAAGCATCAAGGATGACCCGGAAGCAGTAGGCGCCGCCATTCGAAAAGCTCTCAAAGTCGATTACAAGCTTCAGTCTCATTGGCGTGATCCGCGGGTCGCCTTCATTGCCTGGAGGTCGAAGATTGAAGATGCAGGCGCGCTCGTTTTCCAGRCATCGAGGATCGAAGGCGATGAAGCATCCGGTTTTGCGATCTGGGCCGACACCTTCCCAGTCATGGTCGTAAACCGAAAAGACGCCTATCCTCGTCGTGTCTTCTCAATGCTGCACGAGTTGACGCACCTGATGCTACGGCAGAGCGGTGTTTCCGATCTGGAAGCTGATGGCCCTCGCCCGCAGGACGACGAGCGCGTAGAGGCGTTCTGCAATCAGGTAGCGGCCGCAGCCCTTATTCCACAAGATTTGCTGTTGGCCGAGCCGATCGTGTTGGCACGCGGAGCTGGTCGCCACGAATGGAGTGACACAGAAATCCAGTCGCTGTCTTTGACCTACAGTGTCTCAAGAGAGGCTATCGTGAGGCGCTTGCTGTCTCTGCAGCGCGCGTCCGAGGAGTTCTACGGGCGGAAACGACGGCAATTTGCAGTCGAGTTCCAGCAGCAGCGCGAACGGGAGCGGGCGAAGAACGAAGGCAAAATCATCGCCCGCAACATGCCGCGCGAAACGATAGCCGACTTTGGAAAGCCGTTCGTCCGCCGGGTAATTGAGAACTATCGGCAAGATCGGATGAGTCTTTCCGAGGTGTCTGGCTATCTAGGCGTGAAGGTTCGGCATGTGCCTGGGATTGAGCGGCAGTTGGGTATATAATCGATGCCGGGAAAAGATGTTGCCTACTGCATCGACACCAGCTCCCTCCTTCATGCGTGGTTCCGTGCTTACCCGCCCAAGCGGTTTTCCAGTGTTTGGGCGGCTTTGGATAGGCTGATCGACGAAGGCCGCTTAATAGCCTCGATAGAAGTTCTCAACGAGCTTAAAAAGAAAGACGACGACGTCTTTGCGTGGGCTAGAGAGCGAAAAGACACCCTGTTCCAGGAAATCGATGACGACGTGCAGGAGGGGGTCGTCAGGATAATGCAGGCCTACCCGAAGCTCGTAGATACAGGGAAAGGGAAATCGGGGGGCGACCCGTTCGTCATAGCCCAGGCGTTGGCGTCCACTCCCCGATTGGTAGTGATCACACAGGAATCCGGCGGTTCCGCAGACAAGCCTAAAATACCTTATGTCTGCACCCAAGAGGGCATCCGTCACATAGACCTTCTGACACTGATCGAAGAAGAGGATTGGTCATTCTAGAGATTGTTAGAAGATTGCGTGGCCGTTCCCGGACCTCAACAGCTTCAACAAAGCGGCTCCAGCAGCCGTAAGGCATTAGTCCCTGGTACGACCTCAGCAAACTTCTGCCGGATCAGCCATTCGACAGTCGCGGAAAGCTCATCGACGCTGTATTCAGGGTGAGGGTCAGGCCAATCGTGTACATGCTGAATTCCTGACCGCCCTTGAAGCCTTCCGCTTTGATCAGGTCAATCACTGCTGCGCGGGTCTCCTCGTAGCGTTCCATCTAAATCCTCTGGCATTCTCGGCCGCTCACTTGGGCGGCCTTTTGCATGGCATCGCATTGAAAGGGCTGGTCAGGCACATACATGGCGGAAGACATGAACAACGGCAATGATGCACATCGCGTCTATACCCACGCAATCACGGCGCAGCTCGGGGAGAGGGTCACCAATCTCGGCCGGCGCCAGTCCGATCTCGAAGGCGAAATGCGTTCGAGCTTCAAGCAGGTGGAGTCGTCCGTCGCCTCGCTCGGGAACGAGATGCGGACCTCGATCGCCGCCTTGTCGACAAACATCGCGGAGAGAAAACAAGCCGCAGTGGCAGGCCATCGCCGTCGCGCTGTCGTTCTGCACCATCGTTGGCGGCTTGGTGTACTGGCCGATCAGGGACGCCACCAGCGACCTGAAATCCTCGATCGCGATCATCGCGGACAAGATGGTGACGCAAGACGAACTCGTCTGGCGCACGCAGCGGAGCGCTGAGGACAGGGCGCGGACAGGTTCCGCAGTGAAGGATCTGCGGGACGCGCAGGTGCCGCGCGCCGAACTCGACCGCGTCTTTGCCGCCTACAACCAACGGCTCTCGGATCAGCAACGACAGATCAATGAGAGCAAGGAAGCGTCAGGCAGCGTGTACGGTGCGCGCGACGTTATCATCGACCTTAAGAACAATCAGCAGAGGCTTGAGCGGGAACTCTCGGACATGAAGGCGAAGGGACCTCTTCAATAGCCGCCTTCAGTTGTGGTTTTTTACCCAGGCTCTGCCTGTGTCAGTGATGATGGCCTTAGCCGCGGGGCTAAGTTCAAAAAGGATTGTCATGAGATGATAGGCTGTCAGCACCGCCTCTTGGAGGTCCTGGCTATCTTCCAGATCTTCTACAGGAACGCCTTTCGACCGCGCCTCGTCTCTGTCGATCCGACGCCCGTGGCTGAGATGCTGCGAAGCATCGCTGAAGAATGAAGCAATCTCTTCAGATTTTGTGTCTCGGTTAGCGTCGCCTGCAAACATGTGCGTTTTCAGCCATGCGGCCACCATCCGCTCGCCGTATACCAGAGCGTTCTGCGCTTCCGTCAGAAGTGCAGGGCCAAGTGAAGCGATGATCGGTGCCCAAACATGCGCGAGTGACGGGTTGCCTGCGATATCTGCATGAGCACGATTGAACTGCTCGACAATGGCTCGCGCGGATACCGACCCGTTACCGATGAACATCTGCGGGTCGATTGGTCCTAGCTGGCTCTGCCGGCCCATCACAACTCGATTGGTCCCGAGCGTGATCATCGTACCGGCCGACATAGCGTAAACCGGGACCACAGTTTCGAGGTCGGGGAATTTGGACTGCAAGTAGGCTACGATCGTTTCGGTAGCGTTGATCGCGCCGCCCGGCGTATGCAGCAAAAGCGTGAGCCCCTTTGACCAGTCCATGCCATGGATGCTCGTCATGAAGCCATTTATGTCCTCATGCATGATTTGCGTCAGGGCCGCTGGCAGCATCGGTTTCTGAAGCCATGCTGAAGCATAGAAGACAACGTTGTGGTCGCCCCTGTGGCCAGATATCAGACTGAGCTGATTGGTAAGATTCTGGATAATCCAGTTGCCCTTCTGATCGTCGGGCTGCTGATTAACCTCGTTTAAAAGCTCCCCCCAAGCTGGCACAGTTAGCCTCGATGATAAATCGAGATGCCGAGCGGACGCTTCGGGTTTATCTCAAGGCCCAGGTTGCCGCGCGCGACGATGTCCTCAGCTGTAGAGGAGGGCGGGGTAAGCTTCTGATAAGAAGCGTAATTTTCACTTGCGTCGATCAGCTTGAGCAACTCAGGATCAACCTTGTCCAAGATATCATTCATCGTAATCATAGTCGGCTCCCTTGGAGGCTTATTGCATATGATTCTGAGAAGTGGAACTTGCGCGAAGGTTAATTTGTTCCAAAGCACTGAAATCGTTAGTTAAATAAAATGTGAATACTTAATAGGTGATTCAGGTGCCTGATTCGGCAAACTGTTAAAAGTAAAAGCCGCGGTTCTTGGTGTAGGCTTTCCACGCACGCCTGCCTGCCGCCGAGAGCCAAAAATCATCCGCCTCTCGTTCGACGAACCCACGCTTGAGTAACCGCTGCTGTGTGTCAGGGCCAAAGCTCGGTATCTCCTGCCAACCGCGTCGCTCACTCTCCGCGAGCTTGAAGAGAGCTGTCATCACAGCCTCCTCCCGCCAGTTCATTGTCGGCTCCATCGGCGGTGGTGCAGGCTTCTCACCTCTTCGGTTCAGTATCTCGTCGACCTTGTTCTCTCGCTTTGTCCCGTAAAGCCGCTCGGCGAGACTTTGTCGCTCTTGGATTTTGTCGCCAAAACGGCGCTTTTCAGTGACCGGGGCGTTCGGATCGATCGAGAAGAGCCACTCATCGATACGCGCTCGCAGGTATCGGTCACCGCGAGTTGACCCGGTGAAGCTTATCGGCTTGATCGGACAAACAGCGTCGAACGTCTCAGGGCTCAAGCCGCAATACGCTGCTGCAAGCTTCTTGTTGAGGGCTGCCGGCCACCCCGGCAACTCGTTCAAAGGCTCGCCCTTCATTTGCCTCCAGTCCGATTTTTCCTTATCACAGATCTGGCGGGCTATAGTCGATGCCTGGATCTCGATATTCAGTGAAGGCGTCGGGGCGATCCGGCGAGAAGCGAACGGTGACCCTGGCTGCTTCGATCTCGACGCGAATGCCGAATTCCTTGGCGATAGCAGCTAGGCGGCGCATTTCCGCTAGCTTGAGCAATGCTATGGGGGTCACGATTCCCCGCTGTTTTTAAATTGCTCGGTCAAGTTCTTCTTGAGCAGTAAGAAACGCGTCCCTCCAAAGCTCAGCCAGTTCGCGCTCAATCCCAGGGTCGTATGGATTGTCCGACAGAAGCTTCCCCGTTCGTGGGCCGAGTGCCCCCTGATTTATGGCTTCGCTTCTTTGCCAGTTATTTGGACGGCTCATCACGTCAACTCCCTAGATCGCAACGTCAAGCTGCCACGCATTGTAGGGGTCGGCAACCAGCTAGCACGCCCTTAATCCCCAACGCTCATAATTGCTCTCCGGTTTTCACCGCTGCATCACGAAAGGTAATCGTCACTCCATCACTGAGTGCGACGCCTGGGCATACCCTTTGGAACTGCTCGACGGCCTTTTTCACGCCGGCGCCGATGGAGCGCGCCGACATTACAGACAGCGAATGCACGTAGAGCTCTAATTGTTCGTGGGTGAATACGACTTCAAGGATGGCTGTGGTGTCCCGGATCGTCCGTTTCACGTTTTCTTCCTCACGTGGGCAGAATAAAGGCCGCGTCCGTGAGGAGCGCGGCCAAGCAAAGAGCTACTTTCATGGGGGAAAGTCCGGTTACGATGCTCGCTTCGGGTTAACAAGCCGTTAACCCTTCCAGCCCAGCGCACGGCACTGCTTCTCCGCCACGCGTCGAGCATCCTCAAGGCTGTGGTACTTTCCCGGCAATTCCTGCCGCCGGCCACGGAAGGTATAGCTGGCGCTCTTGTCGATCCGGTTAAACGTTACCAGTGGCGCCTGCTCTTTCTCGCTCATTTCGATCTCCATGCTGCGGGTGGCAGTAAACCCGCATGGCAGACAGTGGGTTCCGTTGCCCTGGACCAGAAATGGCAAAGGCCCGATCCATCCTCGTCAGATCGGGCCTTCCCTGCGCCGCCCCATGGCTAAACGAGCACGGCAGCGGCGAGATAGGAAAAGGCGGCGATTTGGTCAAGCTGAAGGTTTTTCGGATATCACTTCGCGAGGAAAAACCCCGTTTCTGACGGTGGCGAAGGTTTTGGCGATATCACTTCGCGAGGCTAAAGCGAGTTTCCGGAGCGAGCACGCGCGCGTGCGCGAGGGGTAAACCGACGATCTACAGGGTTTCCGCACCAGGTGCGCGCGCGTGTGCGCGCGAGGGAACCTGTCAAAACCCGACATTTTCCCACGAGGCCGCAGCAAAGTAGCAGCCGACTAGCAGGAAAGTAGCAAGTTAAGCCATTGATTTTCATATGTAGTCTCGGAAGTAGCGAAAGTAGCAGGTTTCCAGAAGCGAAAATATATATTCGGCTCTGCGTGATCAGACTTCATCATCCTCTCGGGCCATTCCGGACCAGGTGCGCGCGCACGCGCGCGAGGGCGTGAAATCACCCCACAAACGGTCGAAGCTTCGGTGTCATTTCATGGGTGTTAGGAATATAGGCGGTGCCATCGAGCACGGCTTCCAGCCGCGGTGATCCGGTCAGCTCTCCAGACCAGTACCGCCGGGCGCCCTCCTCCCATTTCTCTCGCACGCAATCAAGATGCGTGGCGTCCGCAATATGCAGCTTCGATGTTGTCGGCACCAACACGGCAATCACATCGCGGTCTTGGCCGGCGAACCAGTTTGCTAAAGCCCAGTCGACATCCTCCCTCGAAGTAAACAGGAAGAGCGCCTTGACGCGCGTCGGCTTGTCCGGGAACTCATTTTCGCGGACCCGTTCCCATGCGGCCTCTTTCTCGGGCTGCGCATTCAAGGCCGCGTACATCGTCGTCGCCTCGAATTCTCCGCGCCGGTTCGATGACGAAACGCTTTCCGTCCAGCCGTGCCGCAACTTCGCGTTCCAAACGACCATGCCGGTAGGATCTGTGTGGAAAAATACCTGATCGATGAACTTCAGATCCGCCACCCTGGAAACTCCTGCTGCCGCCGTGGGAGTGTCATTTGTATCTCACTGTACGGCATTATTCGCCATCGGTCGCGAAGCAAAGTGGGGAAAATAGTGGGGTCGCTTTTGTCAGGCCATCAAATTCCTAAGCAATCGCAGTCGCTTATGTGAAAATGATGGCGGAGAAGATGGGATTCGAACCCACGATACCCTCTCGGGTATACTCCCTTAGCAGGGGAGCGCCTTCGACCACTCGGCCACCTCTCCGGTTGGGAGCCTGATAGAGTCATTCGACTGGTGAATCAAGCGCTATTTCGGCTTTTCACAGTCGAGACCACAGGGCACCCGGTCTTTATGCCAGGAGCTGCTTCAGATCGGCAGCACCGTCGGCCAGAATGGCCTTGTCCGGATTGATTCCGCTCTCCAGCATCTTCTTGCCTGTCACATAGGCCTTGGCGTCGTTGATGGCGTCGACGGCGATGAACTGGCCCTTGCGGAAGTACCAGATCGAATGCGCGCCCTCGCGGGCGCCCGGGCGCAGCAGCGTTTCGTCGTAGCCGAGGTTGAAGCCGGCGATCTGCAGCTTCACGTCATACTGATCCGACCAGAACCACGGCTTCGGATCATAGGCGGCACTGCCGCCGGCAATCACCGCAGCGGCGGCATCGGCCTGGTCGACGGCGTTCTGCACCGATTCGAGCCGAATCCTCCCGCCCTGCCAGGGAAGAACGGCGCAATCGCCGGCCGCGAAAATCGCGGCATCAGAGGTGCGGGCGAACTCGTCGACGATGATTCCATTGGCGACGTCGAGACCGGCTTCCTTGGCGAGCTGGTCGTTCGGGACAACGCCGATGCCGACGATGGCGAAATCGATGTCGATCACCGACCCGTCGGACAGCTCGGCGCCGACAACACGGCCATCCTTGCCGATCAGATGCTTCAATCCGGTCTTTTCGCGGATCACCACATCATGGGTTTCGTGGGTGACACGGATGATGTCGGCTGTTTCCTTGGCGGCGACGCGCTGAAGGATTCGGTCGGCCATCTCGATGACGGTGACTTCAAGGCCAAGATGGCGGGCCACAGCCGCCGCTTCGAGGCCGATATAGCCGCCGCCTATAATAAGGACACGGCGGCCGGGGCGCATTTCGCCGGCAAGCAGGTCGRCATCGCGCTTGTCGCGGGCGACATAGACGCCTTCGAGATCGCCGCCGATGGCTGCCGGCAGCTTGCGCGGCGTCGAGCCCGTGGTCAACGCCAGCGTTCCATATTCTATAGTAGAGCCGTCCTGCAGCAGCACCTGCTTGGTGTCGCGCTTGATCTGCTCGACCCAGGTCGACAGGCGGATCTCGACATTATTGTCCGGGTACCACTGCTCCGGGCGGAACAGCAGGCGATCGAAGCTCATCTCGCCGAGCAGGTATTTCTTGGAAAGCGGCGGACGCTGGTAGGGCAGAACATCCTCGGCGCCGAGGATGGTGATCGGGCGGGTGTCCTTGAGGGCGCGAAGTTTCGCAGCCATGGCGAAACCCGCCTGCCCTGCGCCGATGATTACCAGTCTGTCCGTCACGGTCCCGCTCCCTGCAATCGTTGTTGGGGCGAGAGGTAGTCCCCGCCCCTTGCGCCGTCAACCGGAAGCGAATCTCTTCAGTCGATCTCGATCCAGCGGCGCTCGTGAAACGACTGTGCCATGGCGTGAACAGACTTCTCTATCCTAAGACCGTCTTCGAATGTCACCAAGGACGACGGCTCGCCCGAAATGGCCCGGATCAGTTCGCGGCATTCGATGATCTTCAGATCGTTGAAGCCGAGGCCGTGGCCCGGTGCGGGAATGAAGCGGTCATAGGGCTGATGCGCCGGAGCCGCGAGAATCTTGCGGTAGCCCTGTTCCGTGCCCCGTCCCGTTGCCTGATAGAGATCGAATTCGTTCATCCGCTCCTGATCATAGGCGATCGAGCCCTTCGAGCCGTAGATCTGCAGGGCGATGCGGCCCTTGCGGCCCCAGGCGGCGCGGTTCGCCATCAGCACGGCGGAGATGCCGCCGCCGAGACGCATTAGGACATTGGCCGCATCGTGATTCTCGACGGCGCGGCGGCCGCCTTCCTTCAGCGGACGATCGGCATAGGGCTTCACCATATCGGTAATGACGGCCTCGACATGGCCGAAGAGATACCAGAGCAGCGACAGCGGGTGGACGGCGAAATCGTCGAGCGCACCGTAGCCGGCCGAGAGCTCGCTCTTCCAATAGAAGAAGACATCAGGATCGGCCATGAAGTCCTCGTCCATCTCGACGCGGATGTGATTGACGGTGCCGATAGCACCTTTCTCGATCAGCGCCTTGATGTGCCGCATGATCGGGTTCTGGATATAATTGTAGCCGAGCACGGCGACCTTGCCCGATGCCTTGGCGACATCGAGCATGCGGCTGGCGTCCTTATAAGCAGGCGCCATCGGCTTTTCGCACCAGACGTGCTTGCCCGCTTCAAGCGCTGCGATCGCCATCTCGGCGTGGAACTGGTTGGGCGTCGTCACCGAGACGACATCGACCTCAGGATCCGATATCAGCGTCCGCCAATCGGCGGTCGCCTTCTCGAAGCCAAATTCGGAGGCGCGCGAGCTGGCGAGATCGGGATTGGCTTCGGCCAGATGCACGAGGCGCGGCCGCTCGACATCGCCGAAGACGGTCTTGACCGCATTCCAGGCCAGCGCGTGGCACTTGCCCATATAGCCGGTACCGATCAAACCTATGCCAAGTGGCCTCATTTTGCGTATCCTCCTCCGAAAGCGAGGCGATTTTTGGAATATTTAGATCATTTTGACAAGATGCTAATGTTGCGACATTTGCAGCATGGGCGCCGGATTTATGTCTAAAATACTGAAAATTAAGCGAATTAAAAACAATTAGAAACGCCGGGAGAAATCATCTATGGTGCGAAATATGGAATATATGTTTCATTTCTTGGATTGCCTGCATGGATAACGACGCCAAAGCGCAGACGCGCGTACCCCGCGATTTCGAGAGTCTGCGCAGCACGATCATCGAGCGGAAGGTGAGCATGCCGAAGCGCCTGGCGCAGGTCGCCGCCTTCGCGCTCAGCAATCCCGATGAAATCGCCTTCGGCACGACGGCCAGCATCGCCGCCGCCTCTGAGGTCCAACCGTCCACGCTGGTGCGGCTTGCGCATCATCTCGGTTACGAAGGCTTTTCGGATCTGCAGAGCATTTTCCGCGAACGGTTGCGCGACCGGACGCTGAGCTATGAAGAGCGTCTGGTGACGCTGGAACAGTCCGGCGGTGACGATGAGGACGCCAATCTGCTGTCGGGCTTCATCGGCGCTGCCAGCCAGTCGATCAACCGCATGGCTTCGACGGTGCAGAGCGAGACCTTCACCAAAGCCGTGGATATCCTGGCAGCCGCAGAAACGATCTATCTGATCGCCAAGCGCCGCTCCTATCCGCTGACGGCGCATATGACATACGCCTTCTCGAAGCTCGGAATCCGTCATCAGATCGTTGCCTCGCCGAATGGCGTGGACCCTGAAATGGTGCAGTTCGCAACGCCCAGGGATGCGGCGATCGCGGCGAGCTTCTCGCCCTATGCCGCCGACAGCCTGTCGCAGGCCGAAGCGCTTGCCGATCGCGGCGTACCTGTCGTTGCCATCACCGATTCGGCCTTCTCGCCGCTCGCGTCCCGCGCCACCTGCTGGTTCGAGGTGGCGGAGGCGGATTTTGCCGGGTTCCGGTCGCTCTCGGCGTCGATGGCGCTGACCATGGCATTGCCGGTGGCGATCGCCGAGCGCCGGCGCAAGACACAGGGCCAAAAGCCGTCGAAAAGCAAAATGGAATAAATATTCCGAATTGACAACAAGACGGAACCGTTGTTTCATTATTGCCAATTCGCGGACATTTCAGACCGCATAAAAATGAGCGGGAGGACAATATGGTAGAATCGAATCCGGGTTCGCAGCCCGAGGCATCTCTCGATGTGATCACCATCGGCCGTTCCTCCGTTGACCTTTACGGCCAGCAGATCGGCACGCGGCTTGAAGATATCGGCTCCTTTGCGAAATCCGTCGGCGGTTGCCCGGCGAATATCGCCATCGGCACGGCGCGGCTCGGGCTGAAATCGGCGCTAATCACCCGCGTCGGCAACGAGCAGATGGGCCGCTTCATCATCGAGCAGTCGGCGCGCGAAGGCGTCGAGACCAAAGGCATCAAGACCGACAAGGAACGTCTGACGGCGCTCGTTCTTCTGGCGGTCGAGGCCGAAGGCGTTTCGCCGATGATCTTCTACCGTTCCGACTGCGCCGACATGGCGCTGGAAGAAAGCGATGTCGATGAGGACTTCATCAAGTCGTCGCGCGCGGTTCTGGTTTCCGGCACGCATTTTTCCCGCCCCAACACCGAGGCAGCACAGCGCAAGGCGATCCGGATTGCCAAGGCGAACGGCCGCAAGGTGATCTTCGACATCGATTACCGCCCCAATCTCTGGGGCCTTGCCGGCCATGCCGAGGGCTTCGAGCGCTATGTGAAGTCAGACCGCGTTTCCTCGAAGATGAAGGAGACGCTGCCGGATTGCGATCTGATCATCGGTACGGAAGAGGAAATCCTGATCGCTTCGGGCGCCGATGACGTGCTCGGCGCGCTCAAGGAAATCCGCCGGATGTCGCCGGCAACCATCGTGCTCAAGCGCGGCGCCATGGGCTGTATCGTCTATGACGGCCCGATCAGCAACAATCTGGAAGACGGCATTGTCGGCGAAGGTTTCCCGATCGAGGTGTTCAACGTTCTCGGCGCCGGCGACGCCTTCATGTCCGGCTTCCTGCGCGGCTGGCTGAAGGATGAGCCGCTGAAGACCTGCGCCACCTGGGCCAATGCCTGCGGCGCCTTCGCGGTGTCCCGTCTACTCTGCTCACCGGAATACCCGACCTGGGCCGAGCTCGATTTCTTCCTGAAGAAGGGCAGCGAACACCGGGCGCTGCGCAAGGACGAGGCGATCAACCACATTCACTGGGCGTCGACGCGCAAGGGCGACATTCCGCTGTTGATGGCGCTGGCGATCGATCATCGCTCTCAGCTCACCAGCGTCTGCGACGAACTCGGCGTCGATTACAAGAAGATCGTCGCCTTCAAGCGGCTGGCCGTCGAAGCCGCCGCCCGGGTTGCCAACAATCGCAGTGGCTACGGCATGCTGATCGACGAGCGCTTCGGCCGCGATGCCTTCTTCGACGCCGCGACCAAGAATTTCTCCTGGATCGGCCGCCCGGTCGAGCTGCCGGGTTCGAAGCCGCTGCGCTTCGAGTTCAGCCAGGATATCGGCTCGCAGCTCGTCGAATGGCCGCTGAACCATTGCATCAAGTGCCTGTGCTTCTATCACCCGGATGATCCGGCCGAGCTGAAGCTCGAGCAGCAGGAAAAGCTGCGCACGCTGTTCGAAGCCGCCCGCAAGGTCGGCCGCGAGCTGCTGGTCGAGATCATCGCCAGCAAGAATGCACCGCTGACCGACGATACCGTCTCGACGGCGATGGAAGAGCTCTATGCGCTCGGCATCAAGCCGGACTGGTGGAAGCTCGAGCCGCAGGCATCGAGCGCCGCCTGGAAGAAGATCGATGCGGTGATCGCCAACAATGATCCATGGTGCCGTGGTATCGTGCTGCTCGGGCTGGAAGCGCCCGCCGACGAATTGCTCAAGGGCTTCGAGGCGACACTAGCCGCCCCGTCGGTCAAGGGCTTTGCCGTTGGACGGACGATCTTTGCCGATGCGGCACGCGGCTGGCTGTCGGGCAAGATGAATGACGAGGATGCGATTTCCGACATGGCGGGCCGTTTCCGCCAGTTGACCGAGGCCTGGCTGAAGACGCGCGGGCTGAACTGAGAATTTGAGGATTAGACCCCTCCTGGCCCTCTCGATTCGATGAGGGCTGGGAGGGGAAAAGTTAGAGCGAAGGTTCGGGAGGACCCGATGGGTAAGACAATCCGTTTGACGATGGCGCAGGCTGTTGCGCATTTCCTGAAGAAGCAGATGACCGTCGTCGACGGCAAGAAGGTGCCGATCTTCGGCGGTGTCTGGGCGATCTTCGGCCATGGCAACGTGGCCGGCATGGGCGAAGCGCTCTATCAGGTGAGCAGCGAGCTGCCGACCTACCGCGCCCATAACGAGCAGGGCATGGCGCATGCGGCGATCGCCTATGCGAAGGCGAGCTTCCGCCAGCGCTTCATGGCCTGCACGACCTCGATCGGCCCCGGCGCGCTGAATATGGTGACGGCCGCCGGTGTGGCGCATGTCAACCGTATCCCGGTTCTGTTCCTGCCCGGCGACGTCTTTGCCAATCGCGCCCCGGATCCGGTGCTGCAGCAGATCGAAGACTGGGGCGACGGCACGGTGTCTGCCAACGACGCCTTCCGCCCGGTCTCGCGCTACTTCGATCGCATCACCCGCCCCGAGCAGATCATTTCGGCGCTGAAACGCGCAATGCAGGTTCTGACCGATCCGCTGGATTGCGGCCCGGTGACGCTTTCGCTCTGCCAGGATGTCCAGGCCGAAGCCTTCGACTATCCGGAAAGCCTGTTCGAGGAAAAGGTCTGGGCTGTCAGGCGTCCGCAGCCCGACGCCGACGAGCTTGCCTCGGCCATCGCGCTGATCAAGGCATCGCAGAAGCCGGTGATCATCGCTGGCGGCGGCGTGCTCTATTCGCAGGCGACCAAGGAACTGGCGGCCTTTGCGGATGCGCACGGCGTTCCCGTCGTGCTGACGCAGGCCGGCAAGTCGGCGATCGACGAGCGGCATCCGCTGGCACTCGGTTCGGTCGGCGTCACCGGCACCTCGGCGGCGAATGCGATTGCCGAGGATACCGATCTCATCATCGCCGTCGGCACCCGATGCCAGGACTTCACCACCGGCTCCTGGGCGCTCTTCAAGAATGACGGGCTGAAAATGCTCGGCCTCAATATCGCGGCCTATGACGCCTACAAGCATGACGGCCAGCCGCTGGTCGCCGATGCGCGCGAAGGCCTGAAGGCACTGTCCAAGGGTCTTTCCGGCTGGAAGGCGCCGGCAGCACTGGCCGAGAAGGCGACGAAGGAAAAGAACGTCTGGATGGAGGCCGCCAGCAAGGCGATGGCGTCTACCAATGCGGCGCTCCCCTCCGACGCGCAGGTGATCGGCGCCGTGACGCGCTCGTTCGACCTCGAAAAGGCGATCGGCCTTTGCGCCGCGGGCGGTCTTCCGGGCGAAATGCACAAGCTCTGGCCGGCAACGGCACCCGGCAGCTATCATATGGAATACGGCTTTTCCTGCATGGGCTACGAGATCGCCGGTGGCCTCGGCGCCAAGATGGCGCATCCCGAGAAGGACGTCGTCGTGATGATCGGCGACGGTTCCTACATGATGCTGAACTCGGAGCTGGCGACATCGGTGATGATGGGCCTCAAGCTCAACATCGTGCTGCTGGATAACCGCGGCTACGGCTGCATCAACCGGCTGCAGATGGCAACCGGCGGCGCCAACTTCAACAACCTGTTGAAGGACTCCTATCACGAGGTCATGCCAGAGATCGATTTCCGTGCGCATGCGGAAGCGATGGGAGCGATTGCCGTCAAGGTCGCGTCGATCGCCGAGCTGGAGAAGGCGATCGCCGATTCGAAGAAGAACGACCGGACCTCGGTCTTCGTCATCGATACCGATCCGCTGATCACCACGGAAGCCGGTGGACACTGGTGGGATGTCGCCGTGCCCGAAGTCAGCCCGCGCGGCGAGGTCAACAAGGCGCATGCGGCTTATGTGAAGGCACGCGAGGCGCAGCGCGTCGGCTGAGCATTATGACGTATTAGAGCGAGTGGCCCCCTCATCCGCCCTTCGGGCACCTTCTCCCCTAGGGGAGAAGGGAACGGAGGCAGCGCCGCGAATCCCCTTCTCCCCTCGGGGAGAAGGTGGCGGCAGCCGGATGAGGGGGCCGCACTCACTGATTTAAAGAATGACGAGGAGAATACCAATGAAGGCCAAACTTGGCATGTCGCCCATCGCCTGGTGGAACGACGATCTTCCTGAACTCAGCGACGACGTATCGCTCGAAGAATGCCTGCGCCAGTCGCGTGGCGCGGGCTTTACCGGCATGGAACAGGGCCGCCGCTTCCCGAACAATCCCGGTGAAATGCTGCCGATCCTGCGCGCCGCCGACGTGACGCTGTGCGGCGGCTGGTTCTCGGGCACCCTCGTCAACGAGGAGCTTGCCGCCAACAAGGACCGCATCGCGCCGATGATCGAGCTGTTCAAGGCGGTCAACGCGCCCTGCATCGTCTATGGCGAAGTCGGCCGCTCGATTCAGGGCGACCGCTCCAAGCCGCTTGCCACCAAGCCGCGCCTTTCCGATGACGAGATGAAGGCCTATGCGGGCCGCGTCACTGAATTCGGCGAATGGTGCGCGGACCAGGGCATGCCCCTCTCCTACCACCACCACATGGCGGCCGTGGTCGAGACCGAACCGGAACTCGACGCCTTCATGAAGCATTCGGGCGCCGGTATTCCGCTGCTGCTCGACGCCGGTCACTTGGCCTTTGCCGGCGGCGACGTGCTGCGCGCCATCGACAACCACCACGCCCGCATCAACCATGTCCACGTCAAGGATATCCGCAAGCCTGTCGTCGATGGCCTCGACCGCAGCAAGCAGTCGTTCCTCGATGCGGTGGCGCTCGGCGCCTTTACTGTTCCCGGTGACGGCTCGCTCGATTTCGCCGCGATCGTCCAGCGCTTTGCCGATTACGGCTACGAGGGCTGGTTCGTCGTCGAAGCCGAACAGGACCCGCACAAGGCACCGCCGAAGAAGATGGCCGAGGTCGGCTATGCCGAACTGATGCGGGTGATGACGGCTGCGGGTTATATCGTGGAGACGGAAGGGTTTCCGAAGGGGGCTTGAACGTGAGAACCGTGGGGCGTGATACCCCCTCTGCCCTGCCGGGCATCTCCCCCACAAGGGGGAATCGACTCGCAGGCAGGTTCTCGCCAGACAACGAGAGTAGAGCGAGCGGCCGCCCCTAGATGATCTCCCCCCCTTGTGGGGGAGATGTCCGGCAGGACAGAGGGGGGTGGCCGCAGCCACGGACACATCGAGGAGGAAACACCATGCCGAATCTCAAGGTAAAACCCGCAGGCACCAGCGGCCGCGTCACCCATGTGACGCCTGAAAGCGCCGGCTGGACCTATGTCGGCTTCGACATGTACCGGCTGAAACCGGGCGAGACCGCATCGGGCGAAACGGGTGAGCGCGAGATCTGCCTCGTCTGGGTCAGCGGCAAGGGCAAGGCCTCGGCTGGCACCCGCGATTTCGGCACACTCGGCGAGCGCATGAGCCCGTTCGACGGCGCACCGCATGCGCTCTATATCCCGATGGAATCAGCCTGGTCGGTGACAGCCGAGACCGATCTGGAACTCGCCGTCTGCTCCGCACCGGGCGGCGGCACCTATGAGGCGAAGGCGATCCCGCCGGGCACGCATCCACCGCTGACGCGCGGCAAGGGCACCAATGTCCGCCACGTCAACAACATCATGCCCGAGGACGATGCCTCGGCGCATTCGCTGCTCGTCGTCGAGGTGATCACGCCGGGTGGCCACACCTCCTCCTACCCGCCGCACAAGCACGACCAGGACAACCTGCCGAACGAGAGTTTCCTGGAAGAGACCTATTACCACCGCCTCAACCCGCCGCAGGGCTTCGGCTTCCAGCGCGTCTATACCGACGACCGCTCGCTCGACGAGGCGATGGTGCTCGAAGACGGCGACGTGACGCTGGTGCCGAAGGGCTATCACCCCTGCGCCGCGACGCATGGCTATGACCTCTACTATCTCAATGTCATGGCCGGGCCGAAGCGGGTATGGAAGTTCTACAACGCGCCGGAGCACGAGTGGCTGCTGAAGGCGTAGTCCCCCGCCCCGCCCTCATTCCTGTGCCTGTCACAGGAATCCAGCCACCGCGCGTCTGCGCGGTGGGAAGAGTCCTTTCTGCCCAATGACTTGGGCAGGCTGGATCCCTGTGACGAGCACAGGGATGAGGGTGACGTTAGCTAGCGCCATGCTCCAAGCCGCCTCACGCCGGCAACAACCCATACCGCCACCCCAGCCGCCGCGCATTCCGCGCCAGCACCGCAAACGCCAGCAGTAACATGCAGGCCTCGGCAAACACAGGCACCATCCATATCCCCATCTCGCCGAAGGCATGCGGCATCAGGARGGTGAGCGGCAGGGTGAAGAGATAGGCGCGCGACAGGCCGAAGATCGCCGCACGCCTGGCATCGCCGATCGCCTGGAAATAGCCTGATAGCACGATCATCTGGCCGAACAGGAAATAGGCTCCGACAGTCCAGGGCAGGATGCGCGAGACCTCGGCGATCACAACAGGGTCGGCGACGAAGATGTGGCCGAGGCGGGTTGCCGAGAGCTCGACGATGATCTCCACGCCGGTGCAATAGACGAGCGCCGCGATCATCGCGATCTTCAGGCTCTGGCCGACGCGATCCCGCAGGCCGGCGCCGTAATTGTTGCCAGCGATCGTCTGCGAGGCGATGTTGAGGCCGAGTAGCGGCAGGTAGGCGACGGTCATGACGCGGGTGATGATGCCATAGGCACCGACGGTGGCGACATAATCGCCCTCGCCCCAGATCGACAAGTTGAAGATCACGGCTGCCGAGCAGAGCGAGATGCCGATGAAGCCGAGGCTCATCGGTGCACCGAGCGCGAGGATTGGCTTCCAGTCAGAGAGCGGGAAGCGCGTTGAAGGCCGTAGCGCGGCAACGTTGCGCCACCGATAGATGATGACGGCGAGCAGGCAGATCGCCTGGGCGAGCACCGAACCCAGCGCCGAACCGGCCACACCCCAATGCAGCACCGCCATGAAGAACCAGTTGGCGGCGATGTTGAGCGCCGAGGCGGCCAGCATGACAAGCGTCATGAAGCCGATCCGGCCTTCGCTGCGCAGCGCGTCGATGTTGAGTGACAGGAAGAAGGCGATGGGTGCGGCGCCAACCATGATGCCCATGAAGGTGCGGGCGTTGGCCGCGACCGCCATATCGCCCGCCGCGGCATTGCCGACGATGCGCCAGCCGATCGTCCAGTAGATCAGGTTGACGACGAGCACGACGGCGATCGCCAGCGCGTGGGCGGCCGCAAAGGTGTGGCGGGCGGCATCGCGATTGCCGCCGCCGAGCTCGCGGGCAAGGATGCTCGCCACGCCGTTTGAAACCAGAGACTGCAGCGCCACGACCATCATCAGGCCGGGAAAGATCAGCGTCACCGCCGAGAGCGCCCCGGCGCCGACATAGGCACCAAGGAAATAGGCGTCCACCACGGCGAAGAGACCGTTGATGGTGGTGATCAGGATGATCGGCGCGGCCGTTCGGGCGAAAACCCTGGGCAGGGGCGCGGTGAGAAAAGGATTGGTTGCGGATGCGGTGTTCATCACTCAGATTCCCAATCAGATGTCGAGAACGAGCTGCGGCAGACCATTCGAGGTCTTGCGCGGCGAGACGCCATTGCCGTCCACCTGCGCATTGACGCGCTGGCGGAACGCCGAGAAGCTCTCGAAGGTCACGACATCGACGGGTTCGTCGAAATGCAGGGTGATCTTGTGCAGCCCGCCGTTCGTCTGCGCCAGCGCCAGCACCTTGCCGGTAAAGGGTTGGTTCAGGTAGCGGCCGCGCACCTGCGCGCCGACCGACAGCCGCGAAATCGGCTCGGCATTCGGGCGGGTGGCGAGCGCTGACAGCGTGTTCCAGTCACGCGCGCCATATTGCTGGGCAATGAGTTCGAGCGCGGCACTATGGGAAATCGCGCTTCCGCGGTTTTCCATGGCCTGGCGCAGGCGCCTGGCCTGAGCCTTCAGCTCGTCGATGGATGGATAGGTCGTCGTCACAGGTTCAGCCTTTCGGAAGGCATGCCATTATCGACTGTGAATGGGAGCTCGCATTGCCGTCAGTCAGCATGCACCAAATGGCGGTGACTCATGTTTGCGAGGCTTCACCATGGACTTTCATCCGCGAGCGGCCGGTGCCTCGAACCGCAGCCTGTATGCGGCAGAGCGGTGAAACTGTCAAGAATGCCCCATAATGACCTGCCCGGCGGCGCCCGAAACGCCGGAAATACAGCGCTTTTCGCCGCCAGTCCCGCATAAGGCTCAAAATTTACCAATGCTTTTCACAACTTATCAGCATTCCCATATTACATTTCAACCAGACAACAAGCGGAGGCTGACATGGCCTTTCAGATGCACCTCAATGACGGCGATCAGGAGCAATCCTATCGCGACTTCCACCTGGATCGGCCCGGCAAGATCATCTTCGTCGGCCACCACCTCAGCACCGGCACACAGGTCCGTTGCCTGATCCGCACGATCAATCTCGGCGGCGCCGTGCTGGAAGTGAGCCCCTCGGTGGAGATGCCGAGCAATTTCTTCCTCGAGATCCTCGGCATTCACGACGAGATCGGCTCGACGGTGGTCAAGCGCGAAGGCGAGCTCGTGACGATCAGTTTCAACATGCTGATCAACGCCGAGTTCCTGCATCACGTACTGCGGCTGAGCTTCGAAACCGGCCTCTGATCTCCCCAAATAAAAACGGGCGGCCGAAGCCGCCCGCGATATCCTGCTTCGTTCCAGACATTACGCCGCAAGGTGGCGCTCGATCTGGTCAACCGGGAGATTGGTATAGTCCTTTGCGACTTCGGCGGAGATCGCCGCCTGCGCACCGGCGCTGAGAACCGGGCGGAGCGTGCCGAGCGCCTTCGGCGGCGCGACGAGGACGATGCGGCGGGCATCTTTCTGATGCACAAGCTCATCCAGCTTTGCGGCCACCTGCTTCAGAAATTCGGCTTCGGCCCGGCCCTGCCAGTCGGTCTGCTCGATGGCGCTGGCACTCTGGCCATCCGGCGCGGAGGTCCGGCCCGGCTTATCGGTGCCGAGTTCACGGGTCGGCTCGTTCGGCTGCGTCAGGGTTTCCTGAACCTGCAGGTTCATGATCTGGGCGTCGCCGGTATTCTGCATGAACAGCGCTTTCGCACCGTCGCAGACCACCACCCAGGACTCCCAAGGCACTCTGATATCAGCCATTTTTCATATCCTCTTGATTGTTTACCGAAGCGCGGAGCACTTCATCGACCAAGGCAAAACGCCTGGGAATTGAAAGAGTTCGCGGCCCGGGCCGAGAAAACGATTCAGTCAGGCAATCCAATTTCTCAATTCAGCGTAGAGATGATCAAACGGGAGAGACGCCGATGAAAACAGCGCTGATTGCCTATGCCGGGTCTTTCGCCACGCTGCTGGTACTGGATGCGATCTGGCTCGGCCTCGTTGCCCGCACCTTCTACCGCGATCAGCTGGGCGACCTGATGCTGCCACAGCCGGCACTCGGCATCGCGGCGTTGTTCTATGTGTTCTTTGCAGTCGCCGTCGTGGTGCTCGCGGTGCTTCCGGCGGTCAGCGCGGCCTCGCTGACCACAGCGCTTGTCTATGGTGCCATTCTGGGACTGGCGGCCTACGGCACCTATGACATTACCAATCTGTCGACGCTGAAGAACTGGCCTGTGACGATGACCCTGGTGGACATGGCCTGGGGCACATTCGTCACCGCGGCAACGGCTGCGGGCGGCTATTCGGCGGCGCGGGCTTTTGGCGCATAGGCTTCCCGCTGCGGCACAGGACTGTGTCACGTAAGCACAAAATTCACATTCACTAAAATTGTCTAAATCTCTTTGACGAATGCGCAAAACATTCATGTGAGGCTCTGCCAGAACGCGCCAGGATGACCTTGGCTCAGACGGAGGACTGCACGATGTCCATGGACCGGGCAACGCATCTCGCGACGGTGAAATCTGAGGTCTACGACCAGCGCTGGGAGCAATTCCAGGTCAGCCGGCCGGCGCGCATCATCGCGGTGCGCCCGTGTCTCACCGCCATGTCGCTTCGCAGTGCGGAGATCCTCGATATCTCGCGCGGCGGTGCCACCTTCCTCGTCGCGTCGACGGCCGGCCTTCCGAAACATTATTATCTGAACATTCTCGGGCTCGCCTACCGCATCGGCTGCGCCGAGGTGTACCGCAACAAGGAACGCATCGGCGTTCGCTTCATCAACGTGCTCGATCCGGAAGTACTGCGCCGCGTGGTGCGCGCCGACTTCATGGCCGGCAATGTCGAGGCGATCCAGGCTCGCCGCGCGGGCCGCATCACGGCGATGCAATAGGCCGGTTTCTGGAATAATCTTGCTTGCCTTGAAAAGAGCGGCGCCTATTGTTGGCGCCGCTTTCATTTTATCCGGGATTCAGCATTTCCATGTCCGCCTTTTCGCGCTTCACGCCGCTGGTCAGCTCCCTGCCCTCCACCGTTCCCTTCGTCGGCCCCGAAGCCATCGAGCGCCAGCGCGGCCTGAAGGTCGAGGCCCGTATCGGCGCCAATGAAAACGGCTTCGGCCCGGCGCCTTCGGTGCTCGCGGCGATGCGCGAGGCGGGCGACAGCATCTGGAAGTATAACGATCCGGAGAATTTCGAACTCCGCGAGGCGCTGGCCGCCCATCTCGGCGTCACATCAGCCAATATCGCCATCGGCGGCGGCATCGATGAGCTGCTCGGGCAGATCGTCCGGCTGGTGATCGAACCCGGCATGCCCGTTGTCACCTCGCTCGGCGGCTATCCGACCTTCAACTTCCACGTTGCCGGTTTTGGCGGGCGCCTCGTTACCGTTCCCTATGTCAACGACCGGGAAGATCTCGATGGCCTGCTGGATGCGGTAAAGCGCGAGAACGCGCCGCTCGTCTATTTCGCCAATCCTGACAATCCGATGGGCAGCTGGTGGGATGCGGACAAGATCATCGCTTTCGCCCGCGCCCTGCCCGAGACCTGCCTGATGGTGCTCGACGAAGCCTATAGCGAGACCGGACCGGCGAGTGCCCTGCCCTCGATCGAATCCCTGATCGACCTGCCGAACATCGTTCGCACCCGCACCTTCTCCAAGGCCTATGGTCTGGCCGGCGCCCGTGTCGGCTATGTGATCTCGACGCCAGGCACCGCCCAGGCTTTCGACAAGATCCGCAATCACTTCGGCATGAACCGGCTGGCGACCGCCGCAGCCCTCGCCGCCCTGAAGGACCAGGCCTATCTGGCCGAAGTGGTCGGCAAGATCCACGCAGCACGCGAGCGCATCTCCGACATTGCGCGGGCAAACCAGCTTTCGCCGCTGCCTTCGGCCACCAATTTCGTGACTGTCGATGCCGGGCGTGACGGCACCTATGCGCGCGCCATCGTCGATGGACTGATGCAGCATGGCGTGTTCATCCGCATGCCGGGTGTCGCGCCGCTCAACCGCTGCATCCGCGTTAGTGTCGGACCGGAGGCGGATATGAACCGCTTCGAGGCAGCACTTCCCGAAGTCTTGCGCACGCTCGGCTAAAATGGAAAAAACCGCGCCGGCCTTGTGTCTGCCGGTCGCGGTTGCGTTCTCCTGGCGCAGGCCCGGTCAAGGTGCCCGCCATTCCCCTCGTTTCGAGGTTGTTATTCTTGTCTGATTTTTCGCTGCAGCTTAGTGGATCGTCATCCACTCGCGAGCGGCGCGGAGCGCTTCGGCGAGCTGCATCTTGTTCAAGGAAGCCGCGACATCGGCGCGAAGCTCGGCAGCGCGGTCGTTGCCTTTGATCGCGGCGATGTTCAGCCACTTGTGGGCTGCGACCAGATCGACTTCGCAGCCGCGGCCGGTTGCATACATCAGACCCATTTCGCAGAAGACGTCGGCGTTTCTGTCGCCACCCATGGTGGCCATTTCAGCATTGTGCATTTCAAAGCGTGCCATCGGTTTTATCCCTGTTTAGCCTGTTGTCGACTTGCCCTGTTTTACCCTCCAGGCCGTGCCGTCTATCGCGGCTTTCGGTCCCTTCGGTTCGGCGGGTTTGCCCCGCTCGTTTGATGGCTCCACTATGCCGCGGGGCTTTCAAAAAACGCCTAAAATGCATGATTAATTTGAGACAAACAAAGTCCAAACGCTTGGTAAACTTGGGTTTTTGTTAAACATCGCGATGCCTGCAAATTAAGGAGTTTCGAGACAATTTTACGAAAGATTCAGATTTGAAAATCAACGCTTCGTTCACCACGAAACGAGCTGCCCAAACGGCAAGTCGGAAAATCTGCAGCTTCAGCCCCCTTGAAAACCCGGCATTTCCCGGCTTTCCGATATTTACCTTTACGTTCGCGTCAGTTATTTTTCGCGCCGGTTTGGACATCAGGGAGGAAAAGATGATCCGCGCATTTATTATCGCAAGCGCGCTGGCGCTTTCGGCGGGGCTCGCCCATGCAGACGAGCCGATCGTCGGCAACTGGAAGACAGCGTCTGGCGATACCGCCCAGATCGCGGCTTGCGGCGGCAGCTATTGCATAACGCTGAAGAGCGGCAAATTCTCGGGCAAGAAGATCGGCACGCTGGCGGGCACCGGCAGCACCTATGACGGCGAGATCACCGACCCCAAGGACGACAAGACTTATAGCGGCTCCGGCAGCGTGTCCGGCGATACACTGCGGATGAAGGGCTGCGTGATGAAGGTCCTCTGCAAGTCGCAGACCTGGACGCGGCTGTAGGATGTGATCCGGGTCACGACCCTGTAACTTCCCTCATTCCTGTGCTCGTCACAGGAATCCAGTCGCCGCGCGTCGGCGCGGCGGGGAGAATCTTCAAGTTCGAAAGCAGGAAGGTTCATTCACGGCGCGGACGCGCCGTGGCTGGATTCCTGTGACAAGCACAGGAATGAGGGCTGAGCGGAAGGTTGCCCCGACCCCACTTCTCGAGCTTGCCCCACACCCACCCCATTTTCCTGAACGCCAAATGAACCGGCATCTCAGCACCCGTTCAGCCGCACCGTGTCAAAAGGAGGGCAACGATCAAGGGCGCATACGGGTTAGGGAACATGGACGTGCTCATTCTGGCAAGACGCTTCACCATCATCACACTATCGGCAGCCGTCTTCGCGGTGGCGTTTTCGGCGGCGGTGGTTCGCGGTGGCGGCGGTGGCGCCCAATCGCATTTCGGGGCGAACTATACCTGCGCCGAAATCAGCAGCCCGTTCTGTTCAGGCGCTCCCAAATAATCTCATTTTCGCCTTCCGGGCGTCGCTTGCTTGTTAAAACCGGCGCTCTATAATGCGCCATGAGCACACGAATCTCTCCGCTAGCACCCCTCGACATCTCGTCTCCGCCCGCCTTTGAACCGCAAAGCTTCGACGATCCGGCCAAGGCCGTGGATGCGCTGACCGAGCTTTACGAGCGCAACACCGCCTTCCTGATCGACAGTTTTGCGACGCTTGCCAAGGGCGCGCCGATCACCGCGCGGCACCGGGCCTTCTATCCGCAGGTCAGCATCGAGACGACGAGCTTCGGCCATGTCGACAGCCGCCTCTCTTACGGCCATGTGACATCGCCGGGCGTCTACACGACGACGGTGACGCGTCCCAAACTCTTCCGGCATTACCTCAAGGAACAGCTGGCGCTTCTGATGAAGAGCCACAATGTTCCGGTCATCGTCTCCGAATCCTCAACGCCGATCCCGCTGCATTTCGCCTTCGGCGAAGGCGCCCATGTCGAGGCCTCCGCATCGGCCTTCATGGATATTCCGATGCGTGATCTCTTCGACACGCCGGATCTGAACACCACAGACGACGAGATCGCCAATGGCGAATATATCCCGCCGCCCGGCGAACCTTCCCCGCTCGCCCCATTCACGGCGCAGCGTATCGATTACTCTCTGGCCCGTCTTTCCCACTACACGGCAACCGGCGCGCAGCACTTCCAGAATTTCGTTCTGTTCACGAACTACCAGTTCTACATCGACGAATTCTGCAACTGGGCGCGTGGCGTGATGGCCAATGGCGGCGGCGAAGAGGGCTACACCGCCTTCGTCGAGCCCGGCAACATCATCACCCATGCGGGTTCCAGCACGCCGGAAGGCGATGCGACGCCCGGCCGCCTGCCGCAGATGCCTGCCTATCACCTCAAGAAGAAGGGGCATGGCGGCATCACGATGATCAACATCGGCGTCGGCCCTTCCAACGCCAAGACGATCACCGACCACGTGGCCGTGCTTCGCCCGCATGCCTGGCTGATGCTCGG
The DNA here is from genome assembly GCF_056399485.1 of Rhizobium sp. 01N424. Lineage (NCBI taxonomy): Bacteria > Pseudomonadati > Pseudomonadota > Alphaproteobacteria > Hyphomicrobiales > Rhizobiaceae > Rhizobium > Rhizobium sp. 01N424. The sequence continues at coordinate 1,059,662 of NZ_JBFTRK010000001.1, read as the reverse complement.
CCATTGCGCTGGTCTGCGCAACAGCCAGCGTCTCGGCGACTATGTACTGGCGCACGCCTATATGCGTGAGGATCACGTTCTCGACGACGACCTGCCGGTCTGGGTGCCGATCCCGGCGCTCGCCGAAGTGCAGGTGGCGCTGGAAGCGGCCGTTGCCGAAATCACCGGTTACGAGGGCTTCGAGCTGAAGCGTATCATGCGCACCGGCACCGTCGGCACGATCGACAACCGCAACTGGGAACTGCGCGATCAGGCAGGCCCGGTGAAGCGGCTCTCGCAGGCCCGCGCTATTGCGCTCGACATGGAATCGGCAACGATCGCCGCCAACGGCTTCCGCTTCCGCGTTCCCTACGGCACGCTGCTCTGCGTCTCCGACAAGCCGCTGCATGGCGAACTGAAGCTGCCGGGCATGGCGACGGCCTTCTATCGCACGCAGGTCAACCAGCATCTGCAGATCGGCATCCGCGCCATCCAGAAGCTGGCAGCCATGCCGCCCGAAACGCTGCATTCGCGCAAGCTGCGCAGCTTCTTCGAGACGGCCTTCCAGTAAGCTCAATCGTCAATGCTCCGGTCCGCAGTCATCTGCGGGCCGTTTTTCTCGCGCGGGACCATGTCCACCGCGCCGATGATGGCGATGAATAGCAGCACCGCGATCACAAACCGCGGCAGAAGCTGCGGCTCTTCTCGCTCGTAGAACTCGTCTGCCGTCATCTTCGGCTGACGTCTCGCCACCCAGCTGGCGATCGCGACCTCAAGAATTCCCATCGTCTCTGCTCCCTGATGTTATCGATGGAGCTTGTCGGCTGGCCGCTGCAGGTTTCGACATTGTGCCTCGAAGAAAGATTTTTTCTCCCGCTGTCGATTTGCGCTTAGTCTCGTCGTCCAGGAGCTGATGAGGCAGCCAGGAGGAAAGCCGCGATGCGATATCTGTGCCAAGTGTGGTTCGAGCCGTCGGTGCTCGAGCGGATGACGAATGAAGAAAAGCAGACGCTCGACCGAGATTCGGCGGCCTATGACCGCGACCTTGAAGCCAGCGGCCACATGATCCATGCCGAAGCTCTGCAGAAGCCGGGCGCTGCGGTCACCGTCAAGGTCCGCAACAGCGAGATGTCGATCACCGATGGCCCTTATGCCGAGACGAAGGAACAGCTCGGCGGCTTCATCCTCATAGAGGCGAAGGATCTGAACGACGCCATCCGGGTTGCCGCCGGCATTCCGCTTGCCAGATATGGCAGTATCGAAGTCCGCCCGATCCATGATTTCAAGAGCGGCCTTCGGGAGGCGACACCATGAAATTTCTCTGCCAGATCTGGTTCGATACCGAGAAGAGCAAGCTGGTGCCCCAGGAAGAATGGGATGTGCTGACGCAGAAGTGCATCCTCAGCGACAACCGATGGCGCGACAGCGGCCATCTGATCACGGCGCTGGCGCTGCGCGATCCGGAAACCGCGGTTACGGTGCGGGTCCGCGATGGCGCTTTGTCTGCGACCGACGGGCCGTTTGCAGAAATCAAGGAGCATCTCGGCGGCTTCGTGCTGATCGAGGCGAAGGATATGAGGCAGGCCACCGAGATCGCCTCGGCCTTCCCGATCGCCGACTATGCCTCGATCGAGGTCCGGCCCGCCTATTCCATCCAGGACAGGGAGTGATCCGATGCGCTACGTCTGCCTGATCTACAATTCGGCCGACAGTGACGGGACGCTGACACAGGCCGATACGGACGAATTGATCAAGGCGCATGTCAGTTTCGACGAGGAGCTTCGCAGCAAGGGCGTGATGATCCATGCCGACGCGCTGGAGATGCCTGACAAGGCGACGGTGCTGCGCGTGCGCGACGGCACGCTTCATGCGACCGACGGCCCGTATGTCGAGACCAAGGAGCATCTGGCCGGCCTCTACATCATCGAGGCAGCCGACGACCACGCTGCCCGGCGGATTGCCGCGCGCATTCCCTCGGCCCGCTTCGGCGCTGTCGAACTGCGGCCGGTGCGGACGCTTGTGATACCGGAGTAGCGCTTGGAGAAGGTCATTGAGGAGATTTACCGGACACAGTCGCGCCGCGTTCTGGCAACGCTGATCCGCCTGCTTGGCGATTTCGACCGGGCAGAGGAAGCGCTGCACGACGCCTTTGCGGAGGCGGCCCGCAGCTGGCCGCGTGACGGCATTCCCGGCAATCCCTCCGCCTGGCTGATCTCGACAGGTCGATTCCGGGCGATCGATCACATCCGCCGCCGCGCCCGTTTCGATGCGTCGGCGAAGGACATCGAAGGCAGCCTCTACGGCGCGGCGGAAACCATGGAGGCTGGCGAGATGGACGCGATCGGCGACGACATGCTGAGGCTGATCTTCACCTGCTGTCATCCCGCCATCCCCGCCGACGCGCAGATGGCCATGGCGCTGCGGGAAATCTGCGGATTGACGACGGAGGCGATCGCCCATGCCTTCCTGGTTCCGGCGCCGACGGTGGCACAGCGCATCGTTAGGGCGAAGAACAAAATTCGCGCGGCGAAGATCCCCTATGAGGTGCCGGAGCGCGCTGCGCTGCCCGAACGGCTGGATCGCGTCCTGCATGTCATCTATCTGGTTTTCAACGAGGGCTATTCGGCCTCATCCGGCAGCGAGATCGTCCGCGCCGATCTGACCGGCGAGGCGATCAGGCTCGCCCGGCTGATGACGACGCTTCTCCCGCACCCCGACATCGAGGGACTGCTGGCGCTGATGCTGCTGCAGGATTCGCGCCGGACAGCGCGGCGCAGCGCCGATGGCAGCCTCGTCCTGCTTGCGGATCAGGACCGGGGCCTCTGGGACCGGAAAGAGATCGCCGAAGGCCTCGCTCTGCTCGGCCGCGCCATGGCACATCCGGAGATCGGCCTTTACACCGTGCAGGCGGCGATTGCCGCGGAACATGCCAAGGCCGGAACGCCTGATGCAACCGACTGGCGGCGCATTGCCGCCTATTACGACCTCTTGATCGCGGCACAGCCCTCACCCGTTGCCGAGCTCAACCGTGCTGTGGCGATCGCCATGACCGAAGGCTATGCGCGCGGGATCGAAATCATCGACGGCATCCTGCAGGCGGGCGAACTCGAAACCTATCACCTGGCACATTCCGCCCGCGCCGATTTCCTGCGTCAACTCGGCCGCAGGGAAGAGGCAATCAGCGCCTACCGGCGCGCCCTGTCGTTCTGCCAGCAGGAGCCGGAGAAACTGTTCCTCAGACAGCGGATATCAGAGCTTGCGGCGGCGGCCGAAGGGCAGTGAAATGGCCGTGCCTGTCAGGGCCGAGACAATGATCAGCAGATGCGCGTTGACGCTCGCCTGTGCCAGGGCGGCAAGTGCTGCCTTTTCCCCGGAGGCACCGAAGGCCACAGCGCCGGCGGTGATGCCGGCTGGATAGGTGCCGACCCCGCCCGGTGCATGAACCGGGAGTACAGAGGACAACTCACCCCCCAGCGCGCCGCCGAAGCTTGCCGCTAGCGGCAGAACGCCCATGAGGCTGAGCGCCCAGGCGAGAACCAGCACCTTCACCAGCCAGTTCACCGCCGTCATCGCCCAGGCACGGGCAAAGGCGATGCCATTGACCGGAAGACCGTTTTCGATCTCGGCCAGAAAGCCCTGCGCCTTCTTCGGCGCCAGCTTGAAGCCCAGACGCAGCAGCGGCTTGCGAACGGCGAATGCGATCACCGGCAGCAACAAGAAAGCGGCCCAAATGATCCATGCAATCAAGGCGTTGCCGGCCCCGCTTGCAAAACCGATTCCGGCTGCCGCAAGCAATGCATGAAGATCGAGAAGCCGCATGACGAGCAGCGCCGACGTGCCGCGGGCGAGCGGAATGCCGAACTCCGTGCGCATAAGCAGCGGGAAGCTGGTCTCGCCGCTCCGGAACGGCAGCATGATATTCAAGAGATTGTGGATCTGCGTGACGCGGAACAGCGTGCGGAACTGGCCCGCGGTTTCGCGTGGAAAATAATCGAGGATGCGCCAGGTGCGCAGAAAGTAGGTGCTGGTCAGCAGAACAAGCGCGATCAGGATCGGCAACACGCCGACGGCCGCCCATTGCGCCAGGATCGAGGACCAGCCCCAGAACCATTCGATGAAAAGCGCATAAGCTGCGACGATCACGACGGTCAGCAACGTCATGCGATTGCGTGCGAACCAGGATTGTCGGCTAGCGCCAGCCGGAGAGTTCATGTAGTAGGCATCCTGACTTTCGCGGCCGAAACAGCCGCCTGCTTGGCCATGACGGGCCTTTTAGGAGCAATAAGAGTTGCAGACAATGTCAGAGTCGCTCGTGAGCGCAAATGATACCGGTGCGCCGCTTGAGCTTTCGCTCGTGGTACCGGTTTTCAACGAAGAAGAAAGCGTCGGTCCACTCGTCGAGCGCATCGTCGAAGCCATGGCCGGTTATGCGAGCCCGTGGGAACTGATCCTCGTTGACGACGGCAGCACGGATGCGACGCTGGTCAATGCGCGCCACTACGTCGGCCGCAACGGACTTGCTCTGCGCATCGTCGCGCTCCAGCGCAATTTCGGCCAGACGGCCGCCATGCAGGCCGGCATTGACGCCGCGCAGGGCCGCCTGATCGCCACCATGGACGGCGACCTGCAGAACGATCCGAAGGATATCCCTTCGATGGTCTCCGAGCTCGAACGCCGCGAACTCGACCTTTTGGTCGGCTGGCGGAAGAACCGTCAGGATGGTCTTTTGCTGCGCAAGATCCCCTCCTGGTGCGCCAATTACCTCATCGGCCGCATCACCGGCGTCAAGTTGCACGATTACGGCTGCAGCCTGAAGATCTATCGCGCCTCGATCATCAAGCAGGTCAAGCTGATGGGCGAGATGCACCGTTTCATTCCGGCCTGGGTCGCCGGCGTCGTGCCGAGCTCGCGCATCGGCGAAATGCCGGTCACCCATCACGCGCGTCAGCATGGCGTATCGAAATACGGCATTTCCCGCACGTTCCGGGTGATCCTCGACCTGTTGTCGGTGATGTTCTTCATGCGCTACAAGGCGCGGCCCGGCCACTTCTTCGGTTCGCTCGGCCTCGGCTTCGGCGCGATCGCAGCCCTGATCCTGTTTTATCTGTTCGTCGACAAATTCATTATGGGCCACGACATCGGCACCCGTCCGATGCTGATGGTCGGCGTCGTCTTCCTGCTGTCCTCGGTGCAGCTTATCACCACCGGCATCCTCGCCGAAATGATCGCCCGCACCTACTACCGCGACGACGCCTCGCCGAACTATATCGTCCGGCAGATCTTCGATGGAAGCGAAGCTTGATCCATCAATGACCGCTTCAGGTCAGGCGAGGACAACAACGGTTCCCGCCTGGCTGTTTGCCCTGCTCGCCTCCTACTTCGCTGTTCACGCCGTCGTTCGCCTGATGTTGCCAGCTACGCTCGGCATCGACGAGGCCCAGCAGGTCTTCCGCCTGCAGTGGCTTGCAGCCGGCTATGGCGAACAGCCACCCTTCTACAATTGGCTCCAATACGCGGTTTTCTCCGTCGCCGGTGTTTCCGTAGCAACCCTGGCGATCGTCAAGAATGCGATGCTGTTCGGTGCCTATGTCTTCTTCGCGCTGACGGCACGGATGTTGCTGCATGACCGGATGCTTGTCGTGGCCGCGACTCTGGGTCTGCTGACGATCCCGCAGGTCGCCTTCGAGATGCAACGCGATCTTACACACTCGGTCGCCCTGTTCTTCGCAAGCAGCATGTTCATCTACGGGTACGTCCTGACGCTGAAGCGCCCGAGCTTTGCCTCCTATGCGCTGACCGGCTTCGCAATCGGCATCGGAATGCTGGCCAAGTACAATTTCCCGCTCCTGCCGGCTGCCGCTTTTCTGGCAGCGCTGACCGGCAGCGGCATGCGGAAACGCATCTTCGACCGGCGGCTGCTGGTGACTGCTGCAATCGCGATCGCTTTGCCGCTGCCGCACGCGCTATGGCTGAAGGATCACCTGACGGCGGCATCCCAGGGAACGCTGGGCAAGCTGACGGAGAATGACGCCGCAAACTATCCGTTGCAGCTGCTGGCCGGGATGGGCTCGTTCGCAGAGGCTATTGCCGGATTTGTATTGGCCACCGCGCTGATCTTCGCAGTCACGTTCCGCAAAGCCCTGTTCAGCAGCCTTACTGCCTCGTCACGCGACATCGCGCTCGTCGAACGCATTCTCTTGTTTTCGGCAGTCGCCATTCTCGCTCTGATCGTCTTCGGCCACGCCACCAACATCAAGGGTCGCTGGCTCATTCCGATTCTCTTCGTTGCTCCGCTCTATCTGTGCATGAAGATCGAGGCGGCCGGCGTTGATTCATGGCCGGGTGTGCAGCGGCTCATGGCCATCATCGTCTTCGCGATGGTCGCTCTGCCGATCGCTATGGCCGGGCGGATCGTGACTGCGGGTCTCACTCACAATTACGAACGCGGCAACGTCCCCTATCGCGGCCTTGCCGAGATGCTCAAGGCTCAGGGATCGCCAGGACTGATCGTCGTCACCAAGGACTGGACGGGCGGCAATCTCCGGCTTCAGTTTCCCGATGTCACCGTGATCTCGCCGCTCTACCCGCCAGGCGGCACGAAGATTGAAGCCGCGGAAAACCAGCCAATGCTTCTCGTATGGAATATCGAAAGCAAGGATCAGCCGGTGATCCCGCTGAGCCTCAGGGAATGGCTCACATCGCAGAAGATCACGCCTGCCCCCCAGGCTGTCTCTGTCGACGTGCCCTATCACTATGCGGCCGATGGCGACACCTATCGCTTCGGTTATGCCTGGGTGGACGGCTCGCCGAGCGGCTAGCCCCGCAGCTCCTTCCACGCCGCATCGAGCGCGATCTTTGTGATCCTCGCCATCTCGTCCACCTCGGCGTGGCTGATCACCAGAGGCGGAGAGGCGAGCATACGGTCGCCGGTGGCGCGGAGGATCAGGCCGTTGGCGAGTGCGTGGTTGCGCACGAGGGAGCCGATGGCGTCGGGCTTTTCGAAGCGGGTGCGGGTCTTCTTGTCGGCGGTCAGCTGCAGCGCGGCCATGAGGCCAACGCTGGCTGCTTCGCCGACGAGGTCGTGGTCGGCCAGTGCGTTCCAGGCCCTGGCGAAATAGGGGCCGATGTCGTCGCGGACGCGCTCGACCAGCTTTTCCTCTTCGATGATGCGCAGGTTTTCGAGCGCGGCGGCGGCGCAGACCGGGTGGCCGGAATAGGTGAAGCCGTGGTTGAAATCGCCGACATCGTTGATCAGCACATCGGCAACCCGATCCGAAACCAGTACGCCGCCGATCGGCAGATAGCCTGAGGAGAGGCCCTTGGCGATCGGGCAAAGATCGGGCTCGACGCCATAATATTGATGGCCGAACCACTCGCCGAGGCGGCCGAAACCGCAGATCACTTCGTCGGTGACCAGCAGGATGTTGCGCGCCTTGCAGATGCGGGCGATCTCCGGCCAGTAGGTTTCCGGCGGCACGATGACGCCGGCGGCTCCCTGGATCGGTTCGGCGACGAAGGCTGCGACATTCTCCTCGCCGAGTTCGTCGATCTTCGCTTCCAGCTCGCGCGCCACCTTGAGGCCGAATTCGGCCGGCGTAAGATCACCACCCTCGGCGTACCAGTAGGGCTGGCCGATATGGACGATGCCGGGGATCGGCAGGTCGCCCTGCTCGTGCATGTACTTCATGCCGCCGAGGCTGGCGCCTGCTACCGTCGAGCCGTGGTAGCCGTTCTTGCGGGCGATGACGATCTTCTTGGATGGCTGGCCGATGGCGCTCCAGTAGACGCGGGCCATGCGGAACCAGGTGTCGTTGGCCTCGGAGCCGGAGCCGGTGAAGAAGACATGGTTGAAGCGCGGCCCGGCATGGGCGGTGACCTTCTCGGCGAGCAGCGTCGTCGGCGTGCTCGTGGTGCCGAAGAAGGTGTTGTAATAGGGCAGCTCGTTCATCTGCCTGGCGGCGGCGTCGGTGATTTCCTTGCGGCCATAGCCGACATTGACGCACCAGAGACCGGCAAATCCGTCCAGATATTTCGTGCCGCTGCTATCCCAGATATGGACGCCTTCGCCGCGCTCGATGATGCGCGTGCCGCCGGCATTCAGCTTTTTCATATCCGAGAAGGGATGCAGATGATGGGCGGCATCGAGGGCGGCGAGATTTGAGCGCTGGTAAGTATCGGACATGATTTGCGAAACACCTGCAGAGATTGAAAGGATCTTCCCAATGGGTTACGACCTTGGCCTGCTCAGAGGGGATTTTCAAGATCATGACGGCTGACAAGATGCACGGCAAAGCTGCGGCTGACGAGCCCTGGGTCGAAATCATGCTTGTCGGCATGAACGGCGACCTGCGCGGCAAGCGAATTCCGCTCGAGGCGCAGAAGAAAATCTGGACCGGCGACGTGCGCCTCCCCTCCTCGACGCAATCGCTTGATATCTGGGGCGACGACAACGACGACATTACCGGCCTGTCGCTGTCGATCGGCGATCCCGACGGAAACTGCATTCCCGACAAGCGCAGCCTGGCCCCGATGCCCTGGGCGCCGGAGGGATCGATGCAGGTCTTGGCGACGATGCACGAATTCGACGGTACGCCGAGCTTCATGGATCCGCGCGCCATCCTCGCTTCGATCCTGAAGCGCTACGACGAGCGCGGCCTGACGCCCGTCGTGGCGACCGAGCTGGAATTCTACGTGGTCGAACAGGACTGGCTGGAGACCGGCTATCCCTCGCCGCCGAAGAAGCTCACCTATCGCGGCGAGCCGAACGGGTTCCAGCTCTACGACATGAGTGCCACCGATGCGCTCGACGATTATCTGCGGACCGTGCGCAGCTATGCGAGCGCGCAGAACCTGCCTGCCGACGCGACGACGGCGGAATTTGGCCCCGGGCAATTCGAGATCAACCTGCTGCACCGGCCGGACGCGCTGGCGGCGGCCGACGACTGCATCTACCTGAAGCGCATTGCCGAACAGGCGGCGAGACGCCATGGGTTGAAATCGACCTGCATGGCCAAGCCCTATTCCGATCATGCCGGGTCCGGCCTGCATGTGCATGCCAGCATCATCGACAAGGACGGCCGCAACATCCTGGATGCCAAGGGCGGCGATCCGAAGTGTCTGAAGTCCGTCACGGCAGGCATGCTGAAGACGATGCGCGAGGCGCAGCTGGTCTTTGCGCCCTTTGCCAATTCCTACCGCCGCTTCCAGCCGGGGTCCTTCGCGCCTGTCGATCTCACCTGGGGATACGGCCATCGCGGCACGGCGATCCGCATTCCGGATATGAACGGTCCGGCGGCGCGTGTCGAACACCGGGTCGCGGGTGCCGACGCCAATCCCTACCTGCTGCTCGCAGCCATTCTCGGCGGCATGCTGCTCGGCCTCGACGAGGAGCTCGATCCCGGCGTCGAAACCACGCCGTCGCACGTGCCTGAGAATACCGAGCGCCTGACGCACGACTTCCTGACCGCGGTCGAAGCCTTCCGAGCCTCGCCTTTCATCAAAGACGTGTTCGGAGAGGGCTATCAGAAGCTTTTTGGCGATACGAAATACAAGGAAGCGCTGATCTCGCTGCGCACTGTCTCGGATTTCGACTACCGCACCTACCTGCCACGCATCTAGATTATGCGGCAGGCTCGCGGCGATCGGTCTCGTGCTTCTGCGCGGCCAGCCCCTGGCGGACGAGCACCTTCAGCTCGCCCGGATGCAGCCTTAGCCGGATATCGCGGGCCAGCGGCAGCAGTTCGCCATCCATGACGCAATTGGCCTTTGCCCGCATCTTCGGGAAATGCAGGTTCACTTCGGCCGGGTGCATGACCATGATGTCGGCATTGTCGCGAACCTTGCCGCGCAGCATGTCGAAGGCGAGCTTGGCGACGCCAAGCGGCTTCAGCGGTTTGGCGGTATAAAAGCCCAGTTCGCCGCTGCGCAGATCGTCGGCATAAAGCAGCGCATTCTCGCCGAAGGGATTGTTGGAGACCGACACCGCCGAGACACGGCGCCGTTCCCTCACACCCAGCGCCTCGAACTCGACCTCGAATTCCGGCGGGTTCATCACTACGCCCAGGGCGGCACGGGTGCTGGCGCGCATTTTTCCAAGCCGGGAGCGGAAACTGTAGGAATTGCGGTAGCGCACCATGCGGGCATGCAGCCCGGCCGAAAACTGGTGGATGAAGGGCCGGTCGTTGGCGCTGGCGATATCGACATTGTCGACCTCGCCATAGGCCAGGACGTCGAGCGCCTGCCAGATATCGAGCGGCACTTTCAGCGAGCGGGCGAAAAGGTTCATGGTGCCGGCCGGAACGACACCTAGAGCAACGCCGTTCTTCCAGGCGATGGAGGCCGCCGCCGAGATCGTGCCGTCGCCGCCGCCGGCGACAATGCCATCGATATCGTCGCGGCGGGCAGCCCGTTCCATGGCCGGAACGATTTCCTTGCCGGGAAAGACGATCGCCTCGAAATCGTGGCCGGCTTCGCGGAACGTCGCCTCGGCCTTTTTCTCGTAGGCCTCCATATCTGTCGTCCGGAACGTCCCGCCATCCTTATTGAAAAAACCGACAAGCTTCATGCAGCGTTCCGTTCCCCGTGACACATCCCACCGATGTCACAGCTACAGATGGTCGCTAGCTCAATGATTTCAAGCGGCAAGGTGGCCGGGCTCAACACGGCCACACAGGTGAGGAATGCTAATATAGCAATGGACGTATGCACATAGCAGGACGCTGCACTGCAAAAAACGCACTCGACGCTCTGGAGGCAATCAGGGATAGAATGCAGAATGGAGGCACGTACCTCCCTTCCCGCCATAGACAGGCCGACTTCCGCGCTGAACGCCCGGAATGAGAAGCCTTTGAGACATGCCCAGGAGCTCCCGTGAGCCAGATTGCCGTAAACGATTCTATTGATGCACCCGTTGCAGAAGCGCCGTCGCCGATGGCAGTCGCGCTGGTGCAGCTGGCGCTGGCATGCGGCGGCTTCGGCATCGGCACCGGCGAATTCGCGATCATGGGCCTGCTACCGAATGTGGCGAGCACCTTCTCCGTTACCACGCCGCAGGCGGGTTACGTGATCAGCGCCTACGCACTCGGCGTCGTCATCGGTGCGCCGGTGATTGCGGTGCTAGCTGCCAAGATGGCGCGGCGCTCGCTGCTGCTTCTGCTGATGGGCATCTTTGCGATCGGCAATATCCTGAGCGCCATGGCACCGACCTTCGAGAGCTTCACCCTGATGCGCTTCATCACCGGCTTGCCGCATGGCGCCTATTTCGGTGTCGCGGCGATCGTCGCTGCCTCGATGGTGCCGGTGCACAAGCGGGCCCGCGCCGTCGGCCGGGTCATGCTTGGCCTGACGATTGCCACGCTGCTCGGCACGCCGCTTGCCACCTTCTTCGGCCAGTCTCTGGACTGGCGCGTCGCCTTCACCACGGTCGGCGTCATCGGCGTCGTGACGGTGGCGCTGATCTGGTATTACGTGCCGCGCGATCAGGTTGCCGAAGGCGCCAGCTTCATGCGCGAACTCGGCGCTTTCAAGCGGCCGCAGGTGCTGTTGACGCTCGCCATCGCCGCTGTCGGCTATGGCGGCATGTTCGCGATGTTCAGCTATATCGCCGATACGACGATGAAGGTTGCGATGCTGCCCGCCAGCATGGTCGCCGTGATGATGGTGCTGTTCGGCATCGGCATGAATGTCGGCAACGTGCTGGGCTCCTGGCTTGCCGACAAGTCGTTGATGGGCACGATCGGCGGCTCGCTGATCTTCAACATCGTGGTGCTCAGCTGCTTCTCGCTGACGGCTGCCAATCCGGTCATGCTCGCCGCCTGCGTCTTCCTGACAGGTTGCGGCTTCGCGGCAGGCCCTGCCCTGCAGACGCGCCTGATGGACGTGGCAGCTGATGCGCAGACGCTGGCCGCGGCCTCCAACCATTCGGCCTTCAACATCGCCAACGCGCTCGGCGCCTGGCTTGGCGGCCTCGTCATCGCCTGCGGCTACGGCTTTGCGGCGACAGGCTATGTCGGCGCCTTCCTGTCGTTCCTGGGGATCTTCGTCTTCGCCGCGTCGCTACGCCTGGAGCGCCGCAGCCGCAGCGCCTGAGGCTTCGCGCAATTCCATGCCATCGGGGCGGCAAAACACATGTTCGTCGCCCCAGGCTGCCAGCGCCTTGATAACCGGCTTCAGCGTTTCACCGAGCGGCGTCATCGCATATTCGACCCGCGGCGGCACGACCGGATAGACTTTTCGCGAGATCAGCCCGCAATCCTCCAGTTCCCTCAACTGCTTCGTCAGCATGCGCTGGGTAACGGCGGGCAGCTTGCGGCGCAGTTCGTTGAAGCGCAGCGTTCCATCCATGAGGTGGAACAGGATCACGCCCTTCCACTTGCCATCGAGAAAGCTCAGCGTCGCCTCCACCGGGCAGCCGGGGAAGTTCTTCGTTAGCTTGGCACGGGGCAACGACATTTGACGGTATCCTTTTGGGTACTACGTACAGAATTTGTGCATTCTTGCGCATCTTGAACATAAGACGCATTTAGCCTCTGTGCAACGAATACAGGAGTTTCCCATGCGCGCCGTCGCCTACAAGACGCCCCAGCCCATTGCCGCCGAAACCTCGCTCGTCGATGTCGAGCTGCCGGTGCCCGAAGCGAAGGGTCATGATCTGCTGGTCGAGATCAAGGCGATCTCCGTCAATCCCGTTGACGTCAAGATCCGCTCCAACGTCGCTCCGCCGTCGGGCGAACTCAAGGTGATCGGCTGGGATGCCGCAGGCATCGTGAAGGCCGTCGGCCCCGATGTGACGCTGTTCCAGCCGGGCGACGAAGTCTTCTATGCCGGCTCGATCACCCGCCCCGGCTCCAATGCCGAATTCCATCTCGTCGATGAGCGCATCGTCGGTCGCAAGCCGAAGACGCTCGACTTTGCCGCTGCGGCCGCCCTGCCGCTGACCTCGATCACCGCCTATGAAGCGCTGTTCGACCGGTTGAAGGTGCAGGATCCGGTCCCGGGTGCGGCCCGCTCGCTGCTCGTCATCGGCGGAGCCGGTGGGGTCGGCTCGATCACCATCCAGATCCTGCGGGCGCTCACCGATCTGACTGTCATCGCCACGGCGTCACGGCCGGAGACGCAGACATGGGTCAAGGAGCTCGGCGCCCATCACGTCATCGATCATTCCAAGCCGATCGCTGCGCAGGTCGCCGCGCTTGGTCTTGGCGCACCGGGCTTCGTCTTCTCGACGACGAATACCGACCAGCATCTCGCCGACGTCGCCGAGGCAATCGCGCCGCAGGGCCGTTTTGCGCTGATCGACGATCCGAAGGTACTCGACATCATGCCTTTCAAGCGCAAGGCGAATTCGGTGCATTGGGAGCTGATGTTCACCCGGCCGATCTTCGGCACACCCGACATGATCGAACAGCATCATCTCCTGAACAAGATTGCCGAACTCGTCGATGCCGGGAAAATCCGCACGACGCTGACCGAGACGGTGGGCACGATCAATGCGTCAAACCTGAAAAAGGCGCATGCGATGATCGAGACCGGCAAGACCAAGGGCAAGGTCGTCCTGGCCGGATTCTGAGCCGGAAGCACGCCTCGCAATATCCCGTAAATCATGCCTTGAAGAATGCCGCGCCCGATGGTGCGGCATTCTGCCATTAACCGCATATCCCAGTTGACTTTTTTAGCGTTCGGGACCACCTAGATCAAACGCGCGCAGCAACCGCTGAGCGCGGATATCAACGGAGCCATCATCACGATGCCAAGCGACAGTAGCAGTCGATTGCCTTTGCCGTACGCGGCCGTTTCGCGCTGACCTGGTAGCTCCGGGCTCGCCCGATCGGACGCTACGGCGGATCGACGGAAAGGCGAGCTAATGAACATCAATCGCTTCCCCCTGCGGGCCGGCAATGCCGCGCGCGCCTTCATGACCAACAACAAAGTTGCGACCATCGCCGAGCGCGTCGAGTCGTTGAATTCGCTCGCCCCTGCCGAGGCAGCCCGCATCTTGTCGAAGATGCCGCAGGAATATGCCGTCAACATCCTCGACCGGCCGGAACTGCGCCATGCCGCCTCGATCCTTGGCGTCATGGATCGCGCCGATGCCGCACGCCTGCTGCACGGCATGTCGAACGACCGCGTTGCCGACGTCCTGCTCGAGCTCGACGTCGATACCCGCACCCGGCTCTTCAACAGCCTCGAAGAGCCCGTTCGCGTCGCCATCCAGCATCTGATGGGCTATCCGCCGCGCACCGCAGGCAGCATCATGACGACGGAGTTCGTCAGCGTGCCCAGCAACTGGACCGTGGATCAGACGCTTGCGCATGTGCGCCATGTCGAGCGGTCGCGCGAGACCGTCTATGCGATCTATGTGCTGGATGAGAATTCCGGCGCGCTGATGCATGTCGTGACGCTCCGCCGGCTGATCACCGGCGAGCCCGATGCCTCGATCCTGACGGTCGCGCAGAAGGGAACGCCGGTTGCCGCCAACGCACTGATGAAGCAGGAAGACGTGGCGCGGCTGATCCGCAAGCACGACCTTCTGGCGCTGCCCGTCATCGACGATCACGGCCTGATCCTCGGCATCGTCACCGTCGACGACGTGATTGATACGATGATTGCCGATACGACCGATGGCGCCCAGCGCTTCGGTGGTATGGAAGCCCTCGGCAAGCCCTACATGAAGATCAGCTTCGGCGGCATGATCCGCAAGCGCGCCGGCTGGCTCTGTGCGCTCTTCCTCGGCGAAATGCTGACGGCAAGCGCCATGCAGCATTTCGAAGGCGAGCTTGAGAAGGCCGTCGTGCTGACGCTGTTCATTCCGCTGATCATGAGCTCGGGGGGTAATTCCGGCTCGCAGGCGACGTCCCTGATCATCCGGGCGCTGGCCGTTGGCGAGTTGAAGCTTTCCGACTGGTGGCGGGTGCTGCTGCGCGAACTGCCGACCGGCATTGTGCTTGGCGCCATCCTCGGCCTCGTCGGCATGACCCGCGTGTTCTTCTGGCAGACGGCCGGGCTCTACGACTATGGCCCGCACTGGATCCTCGTCGGGTTCACGGTCTTCTCGGCGCTGATCGGCATCGTCACCTTCGGCTCGATCTCGGGCTCGATGCTGCCGTTCATCCTGCAGCGCATGAAGCTCGATCCGGCCACGGCGTCCGCCCCGTTCGTCGCAACGCTGGTCGATGTGACCGGCCTGGTGATCTACTTCTCGGTCGCCCTGCTGATCCTCACCGGGACGCTTCTCTAGAGGCGATCGGCAGGCACAACGGCGTGCCGTCAACCGGATGCGGCACGACCGCCGCATCCACTCCGAACACGGCCTTGATAAGCTCCGGCGTCAACAGCGCGCCGGGGCTTCCTGATGCGTGGATGCCGCCACCGGCAACGGCGATGATGTGATCTGCATATTGCGCCGCGTGGTTCAGATCATGGACGACCATGACGACGGTGCGGCCGCGATTGCGGTTCAGGTCGCGCAGCAGTTCCAGCACTTCCAGCTGGTGGGCGATGTCGAGATAGGTGGTCGGCTCGTCGAGCAACAGGATCGGCGTTTCCTGCGCCAGCGCCATGGCGATCCAGGCGCGCTGGCGCTGGCCGCCTGAGAGACGGTCGAGCGGGCGCGAAGCGAGATCGGCAAGACCGGTGGCGGCAAGCGCGTGATCGACGATCTCCTCGTCATGCGCGCTGGGGCGCGACAGCAGGCCCTTATGCGGGTGGCGGCCGAAACGGCAGAGCTGACGCACTGTCAGACCATCGGGAGAAACCGGGCTCTGCGGCAGGAGTGCCAGCTTCTGGGCGATCGCCCTGCCCTGCATCGACGATATTTCCTTGCCGTCGAGATAGACTGTGCCTGCCTCCGGCGCGATGATGCGGCCGAGCGCTTTCAGCAGCGTGGACTTGCCGCTGCCATTGGCACCGATCAGCGCGGTGATCTTTCCATCGGGAATCGCAACATCGATATTCTCGAGCACCCTGATCGCTGCGTATCCAAGCGTCAGCTTTTCTCCGGCAAGGCGGGATTGCGCGGCACTACTCATGGCGGCCGGTCTCCTTGATGAGCAGGAAAATCAGATAGGGTCCGCCGATCACGGCGGCGACGATCCCGGCCGGGATCTCGTTCGGCAGGGCAATGAGGCGTCCAGCGAGATCGGCAGCAGATAGAGCCAGCGCGCCCATCAGTGCGCTCGATGGCACCAGATGCCGCGCGCGCGGGCCGACAAGCAGCCGGGCGGCATGGGGCGCCAGCAGACCGAGGAAGCCCATTCTGCCAACGCTGGCGACGGCGCCTGCGCATAACAGCACGGAAACGGCGATCAGGCCGCCCCGCAGCCGGGCCGGCGGCATGCCGAGGCTGACAAGCGTCTCATCGCCAAAGCCGCTGGCATCGAGACGTGCGGCAGCGAGGAGGACGAGCGGCAGGCAGGCGATGAGCCAGAGGCAAAGGACCAGAACGTCGGCCATCGAACTGCCATAGACGCTGCCGGCAAGCCAGACCATGGACTGGTCGGCACGGGTCGGGAAGATCACCATCACATATTGGATCAGCGCCTGCGCCAGCATGCCGAGCGCCACGCCCACCAGGGCCAGAGCCGCGATACCGCCGCCGAACGTGCGGCCGATCACGAGCAGGAGTGCCGCACCGAGGATCGCGCCTGAAACGACACCGGCCGGGATCGCCCAGATCGCCCAGGCGGGTGGCGCCATCATCCCTGCCAGGAAGGCGCCGAGCCCGGCGCATTTGGTGATGCCGACGACATCGGGAGAGGCCAGCGGATTGCGCAGCGCGCCCTGCAGGAAGACACCCGCCAGACCGAAGGACGCCCCGGCGAGGATGGAGACGGCGACGCGCGGGGCGCGGTATTGCATGACGATGAAGGCATTTTTGCCGCCGCCGATGCCATCAAGCACCTGGCCGATGCTCAGGGTCACGGCGCCGACAGTCATGCCGAGAATGGCGAGGACGGCAATGAGAACGGCGATGGTAACGCAGACCGTCAGCGCCCGCGTCTCCTTTCCGGCGAGTGTGCTCATCTGACCCTCTGGCGCCAGAGGATAAGCAGGAAGGCCGGCGCGCCGATCAGCGCCGTGACGATGCCGACAGGCATTTCCTGGGGATAGGCGGCAACGCGGCCGAGGAGATCGGCCGCATTCAGAAGCAGCGGCCCGGCGATGGCGCTGAGCGCGATCAGTGTCAGCTGATCCCCGCCAACGAGCCGCCGGATGATATGCGGCACAAGCAGGCCGATGAAACCGATCGGGCCGCTGACGGCGACAGCGGAACCGGCCAGCACCACGATCAGAAAGGCCGCCAGCCCGCCGACGCGGCGCGCATTCTGCCCGAGCGACAGGCCGGTGGTTTCATCCAGCGCCAGCACGCCGAAATGGCGGCCTGCCAGAAGTGCGATTCCGCCGCCGATAAGCGTGAAGGGCAGGATGATCCAGACTTTCTCCCATTGCGCGCCGTTGATCGATCCGGCCAGCCAGTAGACGATATCCTGCGCGGCATTGTTGGCGATCAGGATCGCCTGGACGAGGGCTGCAAGCACGAGCTGGATGGAGATGCCTGCCAGCGCCAGCTTCATGTCGTTCATGGCGCCGGAGACGGAGAGCGCCCACATGGCGAGGCCGACTGCCGCGGCACCGACGAAAGCCGGCCATACCGTTCCGGCACCACGCAATTCCGGCAGGGCGATCAGGCAGAGAACGATGACGAGCGAAGCCCCGGCATTGATGCCGAAGGTTTGCGGCGAGGCGAGCGGATTGCGCGTCAGCGTCTGGATCAGCACACCTGCCACCGCCAGATTGGCCCCGATCATGACCGCCAGCAGCGCTCGCGGCAGGCGTACGTCCCAGACGAGCGCGCTATCAGGGGAGCCATCCGGCGACACAAGCAACGACAGCGCATGCCGTACCGGCAGTTCCGAAACGCCGAAGGAGACGGCAGCGACGATGACGGCGGCGAGCGCCATCAGCAGCAGGCAGCCGAGCGCGACCGGCTGCAACCGTCCCTGCCCTGCCATCGCTGCTGCCTTGCCGTCCACCAGCGGTTATCCGGCCTTGTAGACTTTGGCGAGGATTTCGCCAGCGATCATCTCGGCGGTCTTCAGACCGCGGAAACGCGAGAACTGGTTGCGGTCGACCTCGAAGATGTTGCCGCTTTTGACAGCCGAGATGTTGGTGAAAGCGCTGTTGCTCTTCCACTGATCGAACACCGTGCCGCCGGCATCGGTGGCGACCAGGAAGACGTCGGGATTGACGGCGATCAGACGCTCAAGGCTGGCGCCGCTCTCGACCGCATCCGTCGAGTCGATTGCCGGCGTCAGGCCCATGGCCTTGAATACCGAGCCTGTGAAGGATGCGGACGTATGGAGGCTCATGGAATCGGCATTGGCGACGGCGAGCAGGAAGCGGCGCTTTTCGCCTGCCGGGATCTTGGCAACGAGGGCGGCGATCACCGCATCATGATCGGCAACGGCCTTTTCACCGTTGTCCTTTTCGCCGAGCGCATCGGCGATGGTCACCACGCCTTCCTTGATCGTCTGATAGCTGCCCTCCCAGCTGTTCAGCACGATCGTCGGCGCAATGGCACTCAGCTGTGCGTAGATTGCCGAATGGCGGAGCTGGTCGGCAATGATCAGGTCCGGTGCGAGCGCGCTGACGAGCTCAAGGTTCGGCTCGAGACGGGTACCGACGGAGCTATATTCGACCTTCTTGCCGAGCAGCTGCTCGATGCGCTTCGGCTGGTTGTCATCGGTGATGCCGACAGGCACGACGCCGAGCGCATCCAGCGACTGGACGAAGGAGAATTCGAGCGCGACGATGCGCTGCGGCTTGCCGGTGATTTCGGTCGAACCCAGGAGGTGCGTGATGGTGCGTGCGGCATCATCGGCCAGCGCCGGAGCGGCGACAGTGGCTGCGGCTGCAGCGCCAAGGAGAAGGCCGAACTGGCGGCGTGAAATCGAATTCTGAAACAGGCTCATGTCAAACTCCCAGCTGAAAACAGCAGCGGGGCGTTGATCCCCGCTCTCAAATTTCCGCTACAGAATTGACGCCGACACTTCAAGTAAAGTTTACAAAAATAATCACCTTATTTTGCGTCCGGCAATTTCAGGGCTCCATGGGTCTTCATGCTGCGGATCGCGAAGTTCGACCGGATGTCGCTCACATTCGGCAATGTCAGCAGCGTCTCGGTTAGCAGACGCTCGTAGGCGGCCAGATCTTCGACCACGACCTCGGCCAGGAAATCTGCCGTGCCCGATATCAGGAAGCAGGAGACGATTTCGGGAATGGCAAGGAGCGTCGCCTGCTGCGCCTCGGAATTCTCGCGGGTGTGATGCGCCACCTTGAACTCGACGAAGACAGTGAGTCCGAGGCCGACTTCCTTGCGGTCGATATCGGCACGGTAACCGCGGATGACCCCTGATTTTTCGAGGTTGCGGATGCGGCGAAGGCAGGGAGACGGCGAGAGGTTGACCTTCTCGGCAATCTCCACGTTGGTGGCCCGCGCATCCTCCTGAAGGCACTTCAGAATGGCGATATCGAATTTATCGAGATTTGGCATATCCGCTCATTTCTAGTGACCTTATTGGCATATCATTGCTGATACCATGATCTGGGCGCCAGAGATAGCAAGGACATGCCCCGGCCTTCCGGCCTATCCTTTTCTCAACCGGAGATGATCCGGACGTGCGGAGGATAGCGCGATGACCAGCTTCACCATCACCAACGAAAAGTCCCCTTCCCTCATTCCCGGCTATATCGGCGGAACCGTCACAGTGCTCATCTGGGCGTCGTGGTTCCTGGCGACCCGCCACAGCGCCGCCACCCCGCTCGGCTCGCTCGATATCGGGCTGATACGCTATGGCATTCCGGCGCTGGCGCTGGCGCCGGTGTGGCTGAGGACCGGGCTGTTGCCGAAGGGCGTGCCGCTGCATCTGCTGGCGCTGATGGTTGCCGGCGCCGGTGCCGCGTTCTTTCTGCTGACCACGCTGGCGATCCATTCGACGCCCGCCGCCTCGTCCGGCATCCTGCTCGGCGGTTCGATGCCGCTGGCGACGGCCCTGATCGGCATCGTCATCTTCGGCGAACGGCCCGACCTGACCCGCAAGCTTGGCCTTGCCGCCATCGTCGGCGGTGTGCTGATCCTGCTGTTGCGCAGCCTGTCGGATGCCTCGCTGCCGTGGACGAGCTTCGTCCTGCTCCCGGCCGGCGCAGTGTTGTGGGCGAGCTATACGCATGCCTTCCGCCGCAGCGGCCTCACCGCTCTGCAGGCAAGCGCTCTGATCGCCATCTGGTCGTTCCTGATCATCGGCGTGTTTGCGCTGATCTTCGGCACCTCGCTGGCAAAGGCGAGCACCGCCGATATCGGCCTGCAGGTGCTGAGCCAGGGCGTACTCTCGGGCCTCGTCGCGATGCTTGCCTATGGCACGGCGGTCAAGACGCTTGGTGGCACGCAGGCTGCGGCCTTCACGGCGCTGACGCCCGTACTGGCAACGATCGGCGGAAGCGTGTTTCTGGGAGAGCCGGTCGGTATTGCCGAAATTGCCGCCGCTGTCATGACGGGCATCGGCGTGGCGCTCTCGACCGGGATTGCCGCCAGGCGGCATTGAATGGATCGAACGATAAAAGCCCGGCATTGCCGGGCTTTTCCGTTCATGCCTGGATGACGATGACCTTGGCGCCCGGCAGCACACGATCATAGAGATCGATGACGTCATGGTTCAGCATGCGGATGCAGCCGCTCGACATGGCAAGGCCGATCGATTGCGGCTGGTTGGTGCCGTGAATGCGGAAATGGGTGTCGTTGCCACCGCGGTAGAGATACATGGCCCGCGCGCCGAGCGGATTGTTGGGACCACCCGGCATGCCGCCGGCGAGCTTGCGATAGCGCGCCTCGCGGCGCTGCATGTTTTCGGTCGGTGTCCAGGTCGGCCATTCGGCCTTGCGGCCGACATAGGCATTGCCGGCCAGCGCCAGCCCTTCCCGGCCGACACCGACGCCATAGCGCATCGCCTGGCCATCACCCAGAATGTAATAGAGGCGGCGGGCCGGCGTATCGACGACAACCGTTCCCGCAGCCTGATCCGAGACATAAGCGACCTGCTGACGGCGCAGGTCGGGATCGAGCTTTTCGAGCGGCATGGCCGGAAGCGGAAACTTCTCCGCCGGAAGCGCAGCGTAATTGGCGCGATGATCAGGACCGCTGGAAGCGCATCCCGCCAGAAGAGCGGAGAGGCCCATTACGAAGCCACGGCGGGAAATCTGCATTCAGACGGTCCTTAACATCAGGTTGATGCCCTGAAGTTAAGGAAAACATGGTTAATAGGCGGTTAAACAGATGCCGCGCGGCGCAACAAGTAAGGCCGAAAAGTGGCGATACCGGCAGTTTTCACGGGCATGTGATCAAGTCCCATGCGCCACCCTGAGGTGCAGCCTCACATATTCGGATAGACCGGCCCCTCGCCGCCCTGCGGGGGAACC
The DNA here is from genome assembly GCF_056399485.1 of Rhizobium sp. 01N424. Classification (NCBI taxonomy): domain Bacteria; kingdom Pseudomonadati; phylum Pseudomonadota; class Alphaproteobacteria; order Hyphomicrobiales; family Rhizobiaceae; genus Rhizobium; species Rhizobium sp. 01N424. The sequence continues at coordinate 1,038,215 of NZ_JBFTRK010000001.1, read as the reverse complement.
CAGTTGATGTTCTGGTTGGGATCCTTGATGTCGCAGGTCTTGCAGTGGACGCAGTTCTGAGCGTTGATGACGTAGGTCTCCTGGCCGTCCTTCTCCACCCATTCATAGACGCCAGCCGGACAGTAGCGGGTCGAAGGACCGGCATAGATGTCGTGCTCGGACGACTTCTGCAACGCCATGTCCTTGACCTTGAGATGAACCGGCTGATCCTCCTCGTGATTGGTGTTCGACAGGAACACCGAGGAGAGGCGATCGAAAGTCAGGACACCATCCGGCTTCGGATAGTCGATCTTCTTGTGTTGTGCCGCCGGTTCCAGCGACTGCGCATCGGTCTTGCCATGCTTGAGCGTGCCGAAGAAGGAGAAGCCGAACAGCGTGTTCGTCCACATGTCGAGACCGCCAAGGCCGATGCCGACGAGCGTACCAAACTTCGACCAGAGCGGCTTGACGTTGCGAACCTTCTTCAGGTCCTTGCCGATATCGGTCTTGCGCCATTCATTCTCGATCTCGATGATCTCGTCATTGGCGCGGCCCGCCTCGATCGCCGCGGCGATCTTCTCGGCCGCCAGCATGCCAGACAGCACCGCATTATGGCTGCCCTTGATGCGGGGCACATTGACGAAACCGGCCGAGCAGCCGATCAGGGCTCCACCAGGGAAGGTCAGCTTCGGCACCGACTGGTAGCCGCCCTCGGTGATGGCGCGGGCGCCGTAGGAAAGCCGCTTGCCGCCCTCGAACGTGCCGCGGATCGCTGGATGGGTCTTGAAGCGCTGGAATTCCTCGAAGGGATAGAGATAGGGGTTCTTGTAGTTCAGGTGCACGACGAAGCCGACGGCGACCATATTGTCTTCGAGATGGTAGAGGAACGAGCCGCCACCGGCGGCCATGCCGAGCGGCCAGCCGAAGGAGTGCTGCACGAGACCCTGCCTGTGGTTCTCGGGCTTGACCTGCCAGAGCTCCTTGATGCCGATACCGAATTTCTGGGGTTCGCGGTCCTTCGAAAGGTCGAATTTGGCGATCAGCTGCTTGGCAAGCGAGCCGCGCACGCCTTCGCCGATCAGAACGTATTTGCCGATGAGTTCCATGCCGCGGGTAAAGTTCGGGCCGGGCTCGCCGTTGCGCTCGACGCCCATGTCGCCGGTGGCGACACCGATGACGGCGCCCTCGTCGTTATAGAGCACTTCGGTGGCGGCAAAGCCCGGATAGATCTCGACGCCGAGCGCTTCCGCGTGGCCCGCCAGCCAGCGACAGACATTGCCGAGTGAGACGATGTAATTGCCGTGATTGTTCATCAGCGGCGGCATGAGGGCGTTCGGCAGGCGGATCGAGCCGGCCGGGCCGAGCACTAGGAAATGATCGGCGGTGACTTCGGTCTTGAACGGATGGTCGCTCTCGCTGCGCCACTCCGGCAGCAAACGGTCGATACCAACGGGATCGACGACGGCGCCCGACAGGATATGAGCGCCGACTTCGGCTCCCTTCTCCAGCACCACGACCGACAGTTCCGGATTGACCTGCTTCAGCCGGATCGCCGCAGACAGACCAGCCGGCCCGCCGCCGACGATCACCACGTCGAATTCCATGCTTTCGCGTTCCGGAAGCTCTGTCGTCTCGGTCATCTTCGTTTGGTCTCCGCTCGGCCGCCGCCGCGGCTCATTCCCCAATCTGGGCTAATCTCTTGTCAAAACCGGAAAGCATTGTCGAGCCGGTAAGCGACAGCCAATCTCCCAATTCGCACAATGATTTCCTTCATGCGCATAAACCTATTTAACGTTTACGTTCACGTCAATTATACCGCGTGATTTTCTCGCTGATCCGCTTTTCTTTCCGCCTGCCCGCGCCTTATACAAAGGCACACCATTGGAGGATATCATGGATCTCGGCATCAAGGGCAAACGCGCACTCGTTCTGGCATCGTCACGCGGATTGGGCCACGGCATCGCGGTGGCCTTGGCGCGCGAAGGCGCGAATGTCCTGCTCTGCGGACGCAGCGGCGAGCAGCTGGACGCCAACTGCAAGGCGATCAATACCGAGGGCAACGGCAAGGCCGACTGGATCTGGGCCGACCTCGGCGACGAGAATTTCGTGCAGACGGTGACGTCAGCCGTCAATGACAAGTTCGGCGGCCTCGATATCCTCGTCAACAACACCGGCGGACCGACGCCAGGCACCACCGAAGACATGACGGCCGAAAAGCTGGAGACCTATTTCTTCTCGATGGTGCTGCGGGTCATCACGCTGACCAACGCGCTGCTTCCCGGCATGAAACAGCAGGGCTGGGGCCGCATCCTAACGGTCGCCTCCTCCGGCGTGATCGAACCGATCGCCAACCTGGCGCTGTCGAACACGCTGCGCCCTGCCCTTGCCGGCTGGAGCAAGACGCTGGCCTCCGAAATCGCCAGCCACGGCGTCACCACCAATCTGCTGCTTCCCGGCAGCATCCTGACCGGCCGCCTCGACGAGCTCGATGGTGCGGCAGCAAGACGCACCGGCCGCGCGATGGATGAAATCCGTTCGGAAAAGGAAGCGCGCATTCCTGTCGGGCGCTATGGAAAGGTCGATGAGTTCGCGGCCACCGCAGCATTTTTGTGCAGCGAACCAGCAAGTTACATCACAGGGTCGCTGATCCGTTGCGATGGTGGAGCGGCACGGTCGGTATAGTCGACCGATGTAGCGATCCAGTATATATTAGAGCCGGACTAATATTACCGAATGTTCATTACGAAAATTTAAGCTGTTATAAACGCTTAGTGATCGTAAGCGGCGAATAGTGTCTTTTTTGCGCCGCAAAATAGGCGGCTCATTTAGAGCATAAATTTCGCCCCATTCTGTTCAAAACCGGTCTCGCTCATGAAGAAATTCTGGATCACAGTCAGCATCGTCGCAATCGCCGCCGCCGGTATCTGGCAGTTCGGCAATCGCATCCCCTATGCACAGCAGGTTCCCTATCTTTCGAAACTGATCAAGCAACCAGCCGCCCATGGCTCGGGCAAGGGAGATGGCAGCGCCAAAGGCGGCGATCAGCAGGCAGCGGCCGGCGATGCGGCAGCATCCGGCAGTCAGGCCGGCGGCAATGGCGGACATCGCCGCGGCGGTGCAAGCGGTCCGGCTGTGATCAAGACTGTTGCCGCAGCGCAGGCGGCCCTGCCGATCGACGTTGCCGCTTCCGGCTGGGCGGTCGCCGACGACAACACGACGATCGCCGCGCAGGAGCAGGGCCAGATCGTCGGCGTCAGCGTCCAAGACGGCGCAACGGTCAAGGCCGGCGATCTGATCGCCAAGCTCGACGACCGGTCAGCCAAGGCCGCGGTCGACAAGGATCGGGCGATGATCGTCCGCGATCAGGCGACACTCAGCGGCGCAGAGATCGCCTTGACCCGCGCACAGGACCTCGCCGACCAGAAGGCAGGCACCCAGCAAAGCTCCGATCAGGCCAAGGCGACCCGCGATAGCGCCGCCGCAACCGTCGAAGCAGACAAGGCCACCCTCGCCGCCGACCAGATCACGCTCGACCACACCGAGATCCGGGCGCCGTTCGACGGACGCCTCGGGGACGTGACGATCAGCAACGGCGCCTTCGTCAATGCAGGCTCGGCCATCGTCACCATCGCCAAATACGACCCGATCTATGTTCAGTTCAATCTGCAGGAACGCTATCTCAAGGAGCTGAAGACTGCGCTGGCTGCCGGTCCGGTCGATGTCAGCACCGCTCCGGATTCCACCAAGGGTGAAGTCCGCAAGGGCGCCGTCAGCTTCTACGACAATATCGTCGACAAAGCCTCCGGCACGATCGCCGTAAAGGCGCGTTTTGAAAACGCCTCGGGCGCACTCTGGCCCGGCCAGTCGATCAACGTCGTCGTGCATTTCGACAACAAGGACCAGCAGATCGTCGTACCGACGGTGGCGGTCAACCCGGGACCGACCGGTTTCTTCGCCTTCGTCGCCAAGGACGGCAAGGTTCAGCTGACACCGGTGACGGTCGCCCGCTCCAATGGTGGCTTTTCGGCCATATCGTCGGGGCTTTCGGCAGGCGACCACGTGGTCGTCGAAGGCCAGGGCAACCTGAACGACAAGCAGGCGGTCAACGAGCAGTTCGACGACAAGGCACTCAATGTGGCCTCGGCCGCCGACAGCTTGCAGCAGCAAACAGGCAACGCCACCGCGGGGACTGAGGAATGATTCCGAACTTCTGCATCCAGCGTCCCGTCGCCACGACGCTTCTGGCGATCGGCGCTATCCTGGCCGGCCTTGCAGGATACCAGCTGATCCCGGTCGCCGCCCTGCCACAGGTCGACTTCCCGACGATCAACGTTTCGGCCCAGCTGACCGGCGCCTCGCCACAGACAATGGCGACATCGGTTGCGACACCGCTGATCAAGCAGTTCGAGACCATTCCGGGTATCAGCGAAATCAGCGCATCGAGCTCGCTCGGCAATACCAGCATCGTGCTGCAGTTCGATCTGAACCGTGACATCGATGCGGCTGCGGCCGACGTCCAGGCGGCGATCTCCCACGCCACCCGGCAGTTGCCTGACAACCTGACGACGCCGCCGAGCTATCGCAAGACCAACCCGGCCGACGCGCCCGTCATGCTGATGGCGGTGCAGAGCGATACGATGCCGCGCAGCAAGCTCGACGAGATTGCCGAAGACATCATTTCGCCGTCGCTCTCGACGCTGCCGGGCGTTGCCCAGGTATCGGTATTCGGCGCACAGACCTATGCCGTTCGCGTCGAGGTCGATCCCAGCAAGCTTCAGGCCCGTGGAATCGGCATCGACACCGTGAACAAGGCCATTGCCGCCGCCAACAATCAGAGCCCGGTAGGCACGCTGCAGAACAGCTCCCAGACGATGACGATCAATGCGAATACGCAGCGCGTCAACGCCGACCAGTTCCGCACGCTGGTCATCGCCTCGCCGAATGGCGCAGCGATTCACCTCAGCGACGTGGCAAATGTCGAGGACGGCGTCGAGAACCAGAATACCGGCAGCTGGTATGACGGCAACCGCGGCATCATCCTGGCCATCCAGCGCCAGCCGGACGCCAATACCGTCGATGTCGTCGATGCAATCAATGCCAAGCTGCCGCAGTTGCATGCGGAAATTCCGCCATCGGTCAAAACCGTGGTGATGAACGACGCAGCAAAGCCGATCCGCGCAGCCATCACCGACGTCAAGTTTACGCTGTTGCTGACGATCGGCCTTGTCGTGCTCGTCATCTATCTGTTCACCGGCCATTTGACGGCGACGATCATTCCGGGCCTTGCCGTTCCTTTGTCGCTGATCTCGACCTTCGGCATGATGTATGTGCTGGGCTACAGTATCGACAACATCTCTCTGCTCGGGCTGACGCTCGCGGTGGGTCTCGTGGTCGATGACGCGATCGTCATGCTCGAAAACATCCTGCGCCATGTCGAGGAGGGAATGCCCGTCCGCGAAGCGGCGATCAAGGGTTCCGGCGAAGTCAGCTACACGATCATCTCGATGTCGGTTTCGCTGATCGCCGTCTTCATTCCGATCCTGTTGATGGGCGGCGTCGTCGGGCGCGTCTTCAACGAGTTCGGCATGGTCGTCGCCATCGCTATCGTCGCCTCAGCGATCGTCTCGCTGACGGTGACGCCGATGCTCGGCTCGCGGCTTTCCGAAGGCCACAGCCGCCCGCCGTTTCTGGTCCGGCTCTTCGATGCGGGCTTCGAACGGACCCTTCACGGTTACGACCGCGCGGTCGCCTGGTGCCTTCGGCATACCATGACCGTCATCGGCGTGTTCTTCGCCTCGGTGGCGCTGACCATCTACCTGTTCATGACACTGCCCTCGAGCTTCTTCCCGCAGGAAGATATCGGCCGCCTGCAGATCTCCACGCAGGCCCGCCAGGACATCTCCTACTCGGCGATGGAAGCCCTGCAGAAGCAGGCAGCCGCGGCCGTCAAGGCCAACAGTGCCGTCAATCATGTGATGTCCACGGTCGGCGGCAATGCGCAGAAGCCTCTGAACAACGGCACGATCTATGTCGAGCTTAAGGACAAGGACCAGCGCGTGCCGCTCGAGCAGACCCTGCGCGAACTGCGCTCGTCGCTCAACAAGATCCCCGGCCTGCAGGCCTTCGTAACCCCGAACCAGAGCCTGCGCTTCGGTGGCCGGCAGACGGCCAGCCAATATCAGCTGATCGTACAGGCACTCAACGCCGACACGACCAATCTCTGGGCCGGCAAGATGGTGACCGCGCTCCGCCAGGATTCACGTTTCACCGACGTGACGACCGACGCGCAGAACAATGCGCTGCAGGCGAACATCGTCATCGACAGCGAGAAGGCCGCAGCCTTCGGCATCGATAACGATCTGCTGCGCACCACGCTGCAGGAAGCCTTCAGCAGCTACACGGCGGCCGAGATACAGTCGACCGGCGATAGCTACGACGTCATCGTCGAATACGATACCGGCAAGCCCTGGGATGATCAGAAGCTGTCGGAGATCAACGTCGCATCGGCCAACGGCACGCTGGTTCCGCTATCGAATTTCGCGCATGTCCAGCGGACCACCGGCCCCGTCACCATCAACCAGACCGGCCAGCTCGTTTCGACGACAGTCTCCTTCAATCTGCCGGCCGGCGAATCCCTCAGCGATGCGACGGCGGCGATCGACCAGATCAAGCATGATATGAACATGCCTGCCGACGTGTTCACCAGCTACGGCGGCACCGCGCAGATCTTCGAACAGTCGCAGGGCAACACGCCTTATCTGATCCTGGCGGCGATCCTGACGATCTATGTGGTGCTTGGCGTTCTCTACGAGAGCTTCATCCATCCGCTGACCATTCTGTCGGGCCTCCCGGCAGCGGCACTCGGCGCGCTTCTGGCCCTGAAGGTCATGGGGCTCGACCTGTCGATCATCGCGCTCATCGGCCTGCTGATGCTGATCGGTATCGTCAAGAAGAACGCGATCATGATGATCGACGTGGCGCTGGAGAACCTCCGATCGACCAAGATGTCACCGGCGGAAGCGATCCACGAGGCTTGCGTTCGGCGTTTCCGGCCGATCATGATGACGACCTTCTGCGCCATGCTCGGTGCCCTGCCGATCGCGCTCGGCTCGGGAGCCAGCTCGGAGCTGCGCCAGCCGCTCGGCATCGCCGTAGTCGGTGGTCTGATCGTCTCGCAGGCGCTGACGCTGTTCATCACGCCGGTGATCTTCGTCCAGATGGGCCGCTTCGAGACCTGGCTCAAGCAGCGCTTCAGCCGCAAGCCGGCACATGAGGCGCCCGCCAACGAGGATGGCGAACCGGAGACCCGGGCGGTTGCCGCCGAATAAGACGACAAGAAAGGGCGCCTCTCCGGGCGCCCTTTTCGCTTAACGGCCTTCGACCAGCTTCGGCAGATCGGCGATCAGCGCATCGCGCGTTTCGAAGCTGATCGGATTGCCACGATAGCGATGATTGCCGATAGAGAGCCTTGCGAAGACCAGACGCCGGTCGCCCCTCACCGCCCAGCCGACGAACCAGCCGAGCGGCCGCTCCAAATTGGTCTCGCCCTTGCTGTTGCGCAGCCAGCCGGAACCGGTCTTGCCCTGGATCGTCCAGCCGTCGGCGGCTTGAAAGCGGGGAACGATCGCTTCCGTTTTGTGGCGCGCCTCCTCCGAGATCGGCAGCTCGCCGCGCCGGAAACGCAGCAGGAAGCGTGCCTGCTCTTCCGCCGAAATCTTCAGCGACGACATCAGCCACGCCTGCGTCAGCCCCCAGACACATTCTCGTTGCCGTAGCCGAAGCCCGCGACATAGCGGGCAAAGGCGCGGTCTCCGAGCTTCGTCGTCAGCTCCTGCGAGAACCAGACGACGGAATCACGCAGCCAGACTGCCGGATCGGTGTCCTTTCGCTCGATCTTGCGCGGCCGCTGCAGTTCCGGCCGGTAACGCGAAAGGGGATTGTGCTCATCGACCAGAATACCAGCGTCATAGCCCATCATGGCCAAGGGCAGTTTGAAGGTCGATTGCGGATAGAATCCCTGATCGCAATTGCCCTGGCGGAAAATGGTCTCGCCGGTCTCTTTATCGAGAATAACGGTGCAGCGGATAGGATCGCCGGCCAGGGCCGCATCCACATTGCCGACAAGCGCCGAAATGCCGAGTAAGAAGGCGAGAATAAGAGATTTTGAAACTGCCATTGCCGTGCTCCATGTGGTTCGACACGGCTTTCTAGGCCGGCTTGCGAGGCCCGATCAAACGATGATATCTGCGGTCAGGCATGAATTGAATTAGGCCATCTCATGGTTCGACCCTACCTTCCCCTCAACGCCCTGCGCGCTTTCGAGGCAGCTTCCCGGCATCTGAGTTTTACCCGCGCGGCCATCGAACTCTGCGTCACGCAGGCCGCCGTCAGCCATCAGGTGAAGCTTCTGGAGCAGCGCCTCGGCGTCACCCTCTTCCGCCGCCTGCCGCGCGGGCTGATGATCACCGAGGAGGGACTGGCGCTGCTGCCGGTGCTGCGCGAATCCTTCGACCGGATGGCCGACATGCTGGAGCGTTTCGAGGGCGGGCAGCTGCGCGAAGTGCTGAAGCTCGGCGCAGTCGGCACGCTGGCGGTCGGCTGGCTGCTGCCGCGGCTGGCCGACTTCCGTGCGAAGTTTCCCTATATCGATCTCCGGCTTTCGACCAACAACAACCGGGTGGATATCGCCGCCGAAGGCCTCGACTACGCAATCCGCTTTGGCAACGGCGCCTGGCACGATATCGAGGCCGAAGCGCTGTTCGAGGCACCGCTCTCCGTGCTCTGCATTCCACCGATCGCCCGCACGCTGAAAACCCCTGACGACGTTGCTCGGCAGACGCTGCTGCGCTCCTACCGCACCGACGAATGGCCAAGTTGGTTCGAGGCCGCAGGCGTTGAGCCGCCGCCGATCCTCGGACTGGTCTTCGATTCGTCGGTACTGATGGTCGAGGCAGCGATGCAGGGCGCGGGTGTGGCGCTCGCCCCGCCGCTGATGTTCTCGCGGCAACTGGCGGCCGGCGAAATCGAACAGCCTTTCCCTGTTTATATCTCCAAGGGCAGCTACTGGCTGACCCGCCTGAAATCGCGGCCGGTGACGCCGGCGATGGAGACCTTTCGCAGGTGGATACAACAGATGTCGGAGGAGACGCAGACAGCTGCTCCAGCCTGATTCTGCGGGTTGCTTTCGCCGCCGTCCTATGCGATCACCCGCGCTCTCAAAAATTCGCAGGGTGCGCAGATGCGCCGCCCTTTTCGCATCCGGGCAGGTTCCCGGTCCAAGACATTTTGACGGATATTGAAGGAGCACGGCTATGGCACGGGCGCTCGGGCTTGATTTCGGCACGACCAATACGGTTCTGGCAATGGCGGATGGCGCCAATGCGACGCATTCGATGAGTTTCACCAGCGCGGCAGGCACGGCCGACAGCATGCGAACCGCCCTCTCCTTCATGAGGGACGCGCAGCTCGGCGCGTCGGCGCTCAAGGTCGAAGCAGGAGCCGCGGCGATCCGCCAGTTCATCGACAATCCCGGCGACTGCCGCTTCCTGCAGTCGATCAAGACCTTTGCCGCCAGCGCCCTCTTCCAGGGCACGCTGATCTACGGCAAGCGCCAGAGCTTCGAAGACCTGATGGAAGTCTTCATCCGGCGGCTGCGCGGCTATGCCGGCGACAACTGGCCGTCCGATGTCAGCCGCATCGTCGCCGGCCGCCCGGTGCATTTTGCCGGCGCCTCCGCCGATCCCGCATTGGCGACGGACCGCTACAACGAGGCGCTGTCGCGCTTCGGCTTTCCCGAAATCCACTATGTCTACGAACCGGTCGCAGCCGCCTTCTACTTTGCGCAGAACCTGACGTCTGACGCCACCGTGCTGGTCGCCGACTTCGGCGGCGGCACGACGGACTATTCGCTGATCCGCTTCGAAACCATTGCCGGCAAGCTCACCGCCACGCCGATCGGCCATTCCGGCGTCGGCATCGCCGGCGATCACTTCGACTATCGGATGATCGACAATGTCGTCGCACCGCAGATCGGCAAGGGGAGTCATTTCAAGAGCTTCGACAAGATCCTTGAGGTGCCGTCGAACTACTATTCCAGCTTCGGCCGCTGGAATCAGCTGTCGATCTTCAAGACCTCGCGCGAGTTCGAAGACCTGAGAAAGCTGGTTCGTACCGCGCTCGAGCCCGAGAAGCTGGAAATCTTCGTCGATCTCGTCGATCACGACGAGGGCTACCCGCTCTATCAGGCGGTGTCGGCGACGAAGATGGCGCTCTCGGCCGAAGAAGAAGCGGCCTTCGACTTCGCGCCGCTTGGCCGCGGCGGACAGCGCACCGTCAAGCGCAAGGATTTCGAAACCTGGATCGCCGACGATCTCAGCCGCATCGAAGGCGCGCTTGATGACGTGCTGGAGAAGACGCAGACCAAGGCGGAAACTATCGACAAGGTCTTCCTCACCGGCGGCACATCCTTCGTACCAGCCGTGCGGCGGATTTTCACCGAGCGCTTCGACAGGGACAAGATCGAGAGCGGCGGCGAGCTGCTGTCAATCGCTCACGGTCTCGCGCTGATCGGCGAACGTGACGACATTTCGCAATGGACTGTGCAATAGGCCGCCCGGCCGTTGGCAGCACTTTCATTGGCGCTGCCGCTCCGCTAAGGTCGCCTGATGATCTCCGCAAACGACCTCTCCCCGGCCGAGCTCGCAGCGCTTCTGCATTTCCATGCGGATGCGGGCGTCGAATGGCTGCTGGAAGAGGAGGCGGTCGATCGCTTCGCCGAATTCGAAGTGATGAAGGCGGCGAGACGCGCCACCGCCCCGCAGCAATCCGCTCCGGCAAGCCAGCCTCAGCCTCAGGAACGGGCGGCACCGCAGCGCCAGGCGCCGGCCGCGGCAGCATCTTCGGCGTCGAGGCCTCAGCCTGCCATTCCGGACGGTGAAGCCGTGCAGCAGGCGCGCTTTGCCGCCGAAAGCGCCCGCTCGCTCGCCGAACTGAAAACTGCGCTCGAAGCCTTCAACGGCTGCAATCTGAAACACAGCGCCCGCTCGACGATCTTTGCGACCGGCGATGCGGCGCGCGGCATCATGGTGATCGGATCGGCGCCGAGCGCCGAGGACGATCGCGAAGGACAGCCCTTTGCGGGCCGCCCAGGCACGCTACTCGACAAGATGCTCGCAGCGATCGGCCTGGACCGTTCCAGCATTCTGCTGACCCAGGTCATCCCCTGGCGTCCGCCCGGCAACCGTGTGCCGTCGGCGGCGGAGATGGATATCTGCCGGCCCTTCATCGAGCGGCAGATCGCTCTGGCAGAGCCGAAAGCCATCCTGCTCTTCGGAAATTTCGCAGCTCGCGTCTTCTTCGGCGAGACAGACACCATCCATGGCCTGCGCGGCCAGTGGAAGGAAATCGGTGCAGGAAGCCTGACAGTTCCGGCGCTGGCCACATTGCATCCGCAGGACTTGCTGACCGCACCGGTCAATAAGCGCTTGGCCTGGAACGATCTTTTAGCGTTTCAGCAGAAACTGCGTGATCTCGATCTGATTACAAAATAGCCAATCTTAAAGATTTTATGAATGAACCCATGCGCCACACGCATGTCTGCGTCTCGTTTAGGTGCATTGCAGAATCAATGCTGCGCTGCAATATATACTCGTGTCTTGGGAGGAATCTGACAGGAACCAAGGCAATGAACACACGTTTTCGTCCAATACACTGCGGGTTTGAAACCCTACGCCTCGCCGGCGGCCCGATCCGCACCACGCAAGGCTATAGCCGTCTCGGCTTCGCAACCAACGAACAGATGATCGCCCGCGGCACCGGCATCACCGGCCGCACGACGCGTCCAGCTGCGATCTTCGCCGACTTCCAGGAATACTGAGTTACCGCGCCGCCCAACAGGGCGCGCGGATGGAGTTTAGCATGTCTGCCGTCATCATCTCGCTGCTGCGCAATATCGAAACCATCGAGCACATCCGTGCCGCGGTCTGCGCTGCGAAGGAATATGAGCGCGAGCTTAGCGCCAGCGAGCCCGTGACCCCGGTCAAGGACATTGCCGCGATCGCGCTCTAGGCGCAGACGGCGAACCTGACGGGATCCCGCTCGATCTGCGCCTTCGCAAATTCGAAAGCCTGATCGACATAGGCGAACTTGATCGCCTGCCAGCCGCAATAATTCTGCAGAAACGCCTTGGAAAGCCAAAGCTGTGTCTTCTTCGGCTCGTCGTACCAGCCGAGGCATCCCTGCTGCACGGCCTTGGCAAACAGCCGCTGCAGGTGCGTCCGCGACATCATGAAATCGCCTGCCAGATTGCGCGTCTCGATGCGTCCGACGCTGTAGCGTTCGCCGTCGCAGCTCTGCAGATCGATCCTCGATATCAGATGATCGACCACCATGCCGCCAGCTTCGGTCCAGAGGAACAATCCCACCTGCTCCGGCGGCTCGCGCCAGCCATCGTTGTGCAGGCAATTCTCGGCGATCAGCGGATGGGCAAGGCGCATCAACTCCGGATTGGCTTGGAAACAGACCGCACGGTTGCCCTCATCGATCAGATCGAGTGCAGTCAGGTTCGACAGAAACCATCCATACATCGCCTGATGACTGACCTCGGCAGGCTCAAAATGGCGCGGCCGGCGGCGTTCTTCGCCCGGTGTATGGGCGATGAAGCGGTAGGTCAGCAGCTCATCGATGAAATTCAGCACCGTGTTGCGGCTCGCCACCTTGTAGTCGGTGATGCGCGCGGTCAGTGCCACGGCGGTGAAGCCTGTCGATGCATCCTCGGGATCGTGCTGGAGGCTTAGCGCATAGGCGGTTTGGGTCAGCAGCCAGCGCTGGTGCGAAGCGAGAAGCCTGGCAAGACGCGGGGCGGCATCGAACATCCCGCGCATGTCGCCCGCGAGTAGCCGGATTGAAGCCAGGAAGTTCGGGTGGTGCGCCAGTTCGTCAGCCGAAAATGCCATAAGCGCCCCCGCTCGCAAGCCAGCTTCCGGAGCTACCAGCCTTCGGGACAATTCAGTCCTTTTTGGTGGCCATTCGCATATGCAAGGCTTTGAATAAATGAAACTTCGTCAGCTTCATCAATCATATTCAAGGCGGCTTTGGTATCCTAAAATTTCGCCAGTATATTCCCGCTGGAGAGGTGCAATAGGATCGGAATCAACTCCGTCCAGCAAGCGGTCAGCCGCCTGCGCGCCGGGCATTTCTGCGCTCCAGACCGAGCCGGTGTTCGCGGTGAATGATGTAGACACCGGCCGCGATGACGATAGCGGTGCCGACCATCATGTGGCCGCCCGGCACGTCGCCGAAGACGACATAGCCGATGACGCCACCGAGCAAAATCGACGTATATTCGAACGGCGCGATGGTTGAGACATCGGCATGCCGGTAGCTCTCCGTCAGCAGAATCTGCGCCACCCCGCCGCAAAAGCCGGCACCGACGAGAAACAGCGTCGTCTCGAGATCCAGCGAGTACCAGCCAAACGGCAGCGTCAGCAACGAGCAAAGTGAGGCGATCATCGAGAAGTAGAGAACGATCGTCGCCGTGCGCTCCTCCTCCACCAGCTTGCGGACCTGGATCATCGCCATACCGGCGAGTACCGCCGAGAGCAGCACGCAGATGGCGCCGACCGCCTGTTCCGTCTCCATCCCGCCGGCGCGAAACAGCGTCAGCTTTGGCCAGGAGACGATCGCCACCCCGATAATGCCGAAGAACACCGCGCTCCAGCGGTAAAGCCGCACACGTTCCTTCAGGAACACCGCAGCGAAGATGACGGCAATCAGCGGCGTGGCGTAGCCCAGCGCAATCGCTTCAGGCAGCGGCAGGTGCATCAGCCCGTAGAAGCCGAAGCCCATAGAGATGATGCCGATCGTGCCGCGTTTCACATGACCGACCGGATTGGCCGTGTAGAAAGCAGCCTTCAGCTGACCGCGATAGGCGAGATAGGCCATGATCGGAAACAGCGCGAAGAACGAGCGGTAGAAGGTCACCTGCCCCGGTGCGATGCCGGTTCCCGCCAGCTTTATGAAGGTTTGCATGCCGAGAAAGACGACAACCGACGAGACCTTCATCAGGATCCCCCTCATCGGGTTTCTCAAAACCGATTCCATGTCTTCCCAAGCTCGCTGGCGGCTGATGTTCCAAGGCAGGAGGATACCGCCCGACTCGGCGGCACGGTGGCGTGTGACGGCATGGTAACGAAAGAACGGCGGCGATGGGGAAAATTTCCAGCGAAAAGCGAAATTCGAAGAAGTGTCAGGAAAAGTCCAGCGCAGGCGCCGAAAAGAAAGCTCAGTGGCCTTTGCTTTAAGTTTAGTTCAGACTTTAATGTAATCATCGCCCCCAAAATTTACGGCGGGGATTCCGTTCCTGTCACGGTCATATCGTTAAAGGTCTTCAGGGAACACTTATGCGTACAGACACAGGTCAGGTCATTAACCTGGCAGACTACCGGCCCACCGATTTCGTGCTTGAGCGCGTGGACCTGACCTTCGAACTCGACCCGACGGAGACCAAGGTCGAGTCGCGGCTGATCTTCCACCGGCGCGAAGGTGCAGATCCGAAGGCGCCGCTAATCCTTGACGGCGACGAACTTTCCCTGTCCGGCCTGCTATTCGACCAGATCGAGATGCCCGCGGCGCAATATTCTGCGACGCCGGATGGTCTCACGGTTCGCGATCTCCCGGCCACCGAACCTTTCGAACTGACGATCACCACGATCATCAATCCTTCCGAAAATACCCAGCTGATGGGCCTCTACCGCACCGGCGGCATCTACTGCACGCAGTGCGAGGCCGAAGGTTTCCGCCGCATCACCTATTTCCCGGATCGTCCCGACGTTCTGGCGCCCTACACGGTCAACATCATTGCCGAGAAGGCCGCCAACCCGTTGCTGCTGTCAAACGGCAACTTCCTGGGCGGCGCCGGTTATGGCGAAGGCAAGCATTTTGCCGCCTGGTTCGATCCGCATCCGAAGCCGAGCTATCTCTTCGCGCTCGTTGCCGGCGACCTCGGCATCATCGAAGACACGTTCACGACGAAAAGCGGCCGCGACGTCGCGCTGAAGATCTATGTCGAGCATGGCAAGGAGCCCCGCGCGGCCTACGCCATGGACGCTCTGAAGCGCTCGATGAAATGGGACGAAGAGGTCTTCGGCCGCGAATACGATCTCGATATCTTCATGATCGTCGCCGTCTCCGACTTCAACATGGGCGCCATGGAGAACAAGGGCCTCAACGTCTTCAACGACAAATACGTCCTTGCCGACCCCGAGACCGCGACCGATGCCGACTACGCCAATATCGAGGCGATCATCGCGCATGAGTATTTTCACAACTGGACCGGCAACCGCATCACCTGCCGCGACTGGTTCCAGCTCTGCCTGAAGGAAGGCCTGACGGTCTATCGCGACCACGAATTCTCCTCGGATCAGCGCTCCCGCCCGGTCAAGCGCATCGCCGAAGTGCGCCACCTGAAGTCCGAGCAGTTCCCGGAAGACGGCGGTCCGCTCGCCCATCCGGTTCGCCCGACGAAGTACCGCGAAATCAACAACTTCTACACGACGACCGTCTATGAGAAGGGCAGCGAAGTCACGCGCATGATCGCGACGCTGCTCGGCAAGAAGCTCTTCAAGAAGGGCATGGACACCTATTTCAAGCGCCATGACGGCGAAGCGGTGACGATCGAGGATTTCATCAAGTGCTTCGAGGACGCCAGCGGCCGCGATCTCACGCAGTTCTCGCTCTGGTACCATCAGGCCGGCACGCCGCTCGTCACCGCCTCGGGCACCTATGACGCCAAGGCCAAGACCTTCACGCTGCAGCTCGAACAAGTCGTTCCTGCAACGCCTGGCCAGGCCGACAAGAAGCCGATGCATATCCCGCTCAGCCTGGCGCTGTTTGCCGAAAGCGGCAAGGCGATCAAGCCGAAGTCGGTCGAAGGCGCCGAATATGCCAACGAGGTGCTGCACCTGACCGGCAAGACGCAGACGGCCGTCTTCCATGGCATCGCCTCGCGCCCGGTCGTGTCGATCAACCGCAGCTTCTCGGCGCCGATCAACCTGCATTTCGATCAGGCCCCGGCCGATCTCGCACTGCTCGCCCGCCACGAGACCGATCATTTCGCCCGCTGGCAGGCGCTGACCGATCTGGCCTTGCCAAACCTCCTCAAGGCCGCCCGGGACGCCCGTGATGGCACGGCGGTGGCCTGCGAACAGACCTTTGTCGACGCCCTGCTCGCAGCCGCCTCCGACGAAACGCTGGAGCCCGCCTTCCGCGCCCAGGCGCTGGCGCTTCCAAGCGAAGCCGATATCGCCCGCGAACTCGGCGGCAATAACGATCCCGACGCGATCCATGCCGGCCGTCAGGCGGTGATGAAGCAGATCGCCGAACAGGGTGCCGCGATCTTCGCAAACCTCTTCGAGACAATGACGACATCGGGCGCCTTCAGCCCGGATGCAGCGAGTGCCGGACGGCGCGCGCTGCGCAATGCCGCCCTCACCTATCTCTCCTACGCAGAGAACACGCCGGTTCGTGCCAAGGCCGCCTTCGACGCCGCCAACAACATGACCGCGCAGCTGCACGCCCTGACGCTCCTGGCGCACCGTTTCCCTGACAGCGCCGAGGCGATCAGCGCCCTGTCGGCCTTCCGCGACCGCTTCGAGGAGAATGCCCTCGTCGTCGACAAGTGGTTCTCGGTCCAGGCGACGATCCCGGGTGCGGCGACGCTCGACCGCGTCAAGAAACTGATGGACAGCCCGCTCTTCAAGCGCACCAATCCGAACCGGGTGCGGTCGCTGATCGGCACCTTCGCCTTCACCAATCCGACAGGTTTCGGCCGGGCCGATGGCGAGGGCTATCGCTTCCTCGCCGGCGAGATCCTCGATATCGACCAGCGCAATCCGCAGCTGGCTGCCCGCATCCTCACATCGATGCGCTCCTGGCGCTCACTGGAGCCAGCGCGGGCCGATTTCGCCCGTTCGGCTCTGATGGAGATCGAACGCGCGCCTGGCCTTTCGAGCGACGTGCGCGATATCGTCGAGCGGACGCTCAAGGGGTGATTTGCGAAGGCAAGGTCCGGCCGCTTGCGCCCGGACCTCGCCAGACTCACCAAAAAATCAGCACTTATAAATAGTTAACAGATTTTTACCTTTGCCTCTGGACACGGCGAATCAGGAATGATTCATTGAGTCAGGTTCGAGCGAGCGGCGCATCGAATCACACGAGGGATCAAGGTTATCACGATGATGAACGTGCGGCGGGCAACTGCGGCCCAAGGACGGCTGCGTGTCGATTTGGGTTCGCTCCGGGCATGGCCGCAGGCCACCCGAGGCCCTCGTCCGGTCGCACGCCAGGCCGGCGCACCGCGTCTTCCACAGGTCGAAACCATCTTGAAGCGTGCCATTCCGGCGCTGATCGTCGCCTTTTTGTCCGTTGTCGCCGCCTCGCACATCTTCGGGATGATGTCGGAATATTCGCGGATGGGCGCCGCCGCCCGTCATGCGACATCGCTTTCGGCCGCCGCGGCCGCAGCCGTCTTTTCCGACGCTGGTGACCTGTTCGACGCAGGCAATGGCGCCGAAGCGCAGGCGCGGCTTTCCAAGTTTCTTCCCCAGGACCGGCTCGACAGCGGCTCCTTCATCCTTTTGGTCCAGTCGAGCGGCAAGGTCTTTGCAGCCTCCGCAGCCGGCGTTTCCTATGTCGGTTCCGACGTCGGCGACTTCTTCCCCGAAGTATCGGCGATCCGCCGCTTCGGCGATCGCGCCGGCGTCATCGAAACGACGATCAGCGGCGACCCCCATTATGCCGAGATCAGCCTCGTCGGCTCGTCCGGCGGCTATATCATCGCTGCCACATCGCTTTACCAGATCGGCAAGCTCTGGCGCGAGGAGCTGACGCTCAACGTCACGCTGTTTGCCGGCATCTCCTCGATCCTGCTCGTCATCCTCTATGCCTATTACATGCAGGTGAAGCGCGCCCGCGATGCCGACGATATCTTCGTCGAATCCAACCAGCGCGTCGAAACCGCACTGTCCCGCGGCCGTTGCGGCCTCTGGGATTTCGATTTCGAGAACCGCGAATTCTTCTGGTCGCGCTCGATGTACGACATGCTCGGCCTGCCCGGCTCCGACAAGACGATGTCCTTCAACGAGGCGGCCCGCCTGATGCACCCTGACGACGGCGGCCTGCACGAGATCGCCCGTTCGATTGCCAAGGGCACGTCCGGCCAGGTCGACCAGATCTTCCGCATGCGCCACGCCGCCGGTCACTATGTCTGGATGCGCGCCCGCGCCCAGATGATCCGCAGCAATTCCGGCCGCATGCACATGATCGGCATCGCCATGGACGTCACCGAGCAGCACCGCCTCGCCCAGCGTTATGCCGAAGCCGACCAGCGCCTCGCAGACGCCATCGAGTGCACCTCGGAAGCCTTCGTGCTCTGGGACAAGAACGACCGTCTGGTGATGTGCAACGCCCATTTCCAGCAGGCCTATGGCCTTCCCGACAGCGTGCTCGTTCCGGGCACCGAGCGCAGCGTCGTCAACGCCGCCGCCGCCCGCCCGGTGATCGAGCGCCGCATGGTCGATCCGCATGGCGCCGGCCACTCGCGCACCGCCGAAGTCCAGCTTGCCGACGAGCGCTGGCTGCAGATCAACGAGCGCCGCACCCGCGACGGCGGCATGGTCTCCGTCGGCACCGACATCACGCTTCTGAAGCGCAACCAGGAACGCCTGCGCGACTCCGAGCGTCGCCACGTCGCGACGATCGGCGACCTCAAGTCCTACCGCGCCACGCTCGAAGACCAGAAGGCCGCACTCTCTGTCGCCAACGCCAACTATCTTGCCGAGAAAGAACGCGCCGAAGCCGCCAACAAGGCCAAGTCGGAATTCCTCGCCAACATGTCGCATGAGCTGCGCACGCCGCTGAACGCCATCCTCGGCTTCTCCGAAATCCTGCAAGATCAGATGTTCGGCCCGCTCGGCTCGCTGAAATACGACGAATATGCCCGCGATATCCATGACAGCGGCAAGCACTTGCTGAATGTCATCAACGACATCTTGGACATGTCGAAGATCGAAGCCGGCCACATGAAGCTGCATCGTGAGACGATCGATCTCGCGCCTCTCATCGAGGAAAGCCTGCGCTTCACGGCCATCCCGGCCGCCGAAAAGAACATCGTCATCGAGCAGCGTCTCTGCGATGGCATGACGCTGACGGCCGACCGCCGCGCCATGAAGCAGATCATGCTCAACCTGCTCTCCAACGCCGTGAAGTTCACCAACGACGGCGGCCGTATCGCACTGCGCACCCGCCGCGATGCCAAGGGTGTTGTGATCACCATCGCCGATACCGGCATCGGCATTCCGCGCAAGGCGCTGTCGAAGATCGGCCAGCCCTTCGAGCAGGTGCAGAGCCAGTATGCCAAGAGCAAGGGCGGTTCGGGCCTCGGCCTGGCGATCTCCCGCTCGCTGGCGGCGCTGCATGGCGGCAACATGCGCATCCGTTCGCGCGAGGGCCGCGGTACCGCCATCACCTTCCGCATTCCCGATGTGATCCGCTAGGCCTTCAGGACCGCCTGAAAGATCTTGCGCACCGCCTTCGACAGCCGCTTCACTTCGCTTTCCAGCGTCTTGATATCCGGGCAGTCGCCGGCCCGGCAGACGAGCTCGACCAGCCCCGATGGGGCTTCCTTCGAATCGAACAGCCCGTCGATGCAGAGGCGGATCAGCTGCGAGAGCTCGGTGTAGAGGTTGAAAGCCTCAAGGCAGGTGTCGAGATCGGCAGGCGCCATCAGCCTGTCGCCAAGCGCCTTCAGCGCCTCGCCCGTATTCAGCCCGTTGACCTTCACGGCATCGCCCTTGGCAGGCGCAATCAGCGCCAGATATTGTGCGATGAACTCGATATCGATGACGCCGCCCGGGATGAGCTTCAAGTCCCAGCCGTTCTCCGGCGCCTTCTCCTTGTCGATCAGCTCGCGCATCTCGCCGACATCGCGCGCCACCTTGGCCGTATCGCGCTTCTGCGACAGCACATCGGAAATGATCCGCTCGGCAGCTTCCGTTAAGCTCGCATCGCCGCAGATCAGCCGCGCCCGGCTGAGCGCCATGTGCTCCCAGGTCCAGGCTTCCTCGCGCTGGTATTTCTCGAAGGAATTGATCCGCGTCGCCACCGGCCCCTTGTTGCCGGAGGGCCGAAGCCGCATATCGACCTCGTAGAGAATGCCCTCCGCCGTCGGCGCCGAAAAGGCGGCGATCAGCCGCTGGGTGATGCGGGTGAAATAGCGCACCGCATCGAGCGGCTTCTCGCCGTCGGACTCGCCAGCCGTGTCGTCATAGTCGTAGAGCAGGATCAGGTCGATATCGGAGCCTGCGGTCAGCTCGAAACTGCCGAGCTTGCCCATGCCGGCGACGGCCACCTTGCCGCCCGGGAAACGCCCATGCGCCGCCTCGACCTCTTTCAGAACGCCGTCGAGCGCCGCTTCGATGATCAGGTCGGCAAGATGGGTAAAGGCCCGCGCCGCCATCGCGCCATTGATGGCGCCCGTCAGCAGCCGGATACCGATCAGGAACCGCTGTTCGGCGGCAAAGATACGCAGCCGGTCGAGCAGTTCTTCATAATAGCGCGCCTGCACTAGAGACGCCTTCAGGCGCTCGCCGAGATAATCGCGCGTCGGCAGCTCCGCCATCAGACCGGGATCGAGCATGCCGTCAAAAACATGCGGCTTGGCGGCGATCACTTCGGCAAGCTTCGGCGCCGAGGACATGATGTTGACGATCAGCGACAGCAGCGCCGGATTGCTGCCGAGCAGCGAGAAAAGCTGGATGCCCGAAGGCAGCCCTGAAATGAAGCTGTCGAAGCGCAGCAGCGCCTCGTCCGCCCTCTTGCTCTCGCCGAAAACCCGCAGGAGCTGCGGCGTCAATTCCGTCAGCCGCTCGCGCGCCTCGACCGATTGCGTCGCCCTGTAGCGGCCATAGTGCCAGGTCCGGATGATGCGTGAAATATCCGACGGGCGCTGGAAGCCCATCTTCTTCAGTGTCTCCAGCGTATCCGGATCGTCGTTCTGGCCGGTGAAGACAAGATTGCCGGTGTCGGTCGAAAGCTTGTTTTCCTGTTCGAACAGCCGCGCATAGCGCCGCTCAACGGTCCTGAGCTTATCGACCAGCTTTTCCGAAAAACTCGACGTGTCGCTGAAGCCCATCATGAAGGCGATGCGCTTCAGGTCGGCTTCGGTCTCCGGCAGCAGATGCGTCTGCTCGTCTCGCACCATCTGGATGCGGTGCTCGACATCACGCAGGAACCAGTAAGCATCCGTGAGCTCGTCGCGAGTCTCCGCATCGATCCACTTGGCCTTGGTCAGTTCGGCCAGCGTCTCCTCGGTGCCGCGGCTGCGCAGCACCGGCATGCGTCCGCCGGCAATCAGCTGCTGCGTCTGCGCGAAGAACTCGATCTCGCGGATCCCGCCACGCCCCAGTTTGACATTGTGCCCTTTGACGGCAATCGCCCCGTGGCCCTTGTGCGCGTGGATCTGCCGCTTGATCGAATGAATGTCGGCGATCGCCGCATAGTCGAGATATTTGCGGAAGACGAAGGGCACGAGGCCGCGCAAAAACTCATCGCCGGCCGCAAGGTCGCCCGCGACAGGCTTGGCCTTGATGAAGGCCGCCCGCTCCCAGTTCTGCCCCCTGCCCTCGTAATAGATCATCGCCGCATCGAAGGAGATCGCCAGCGGCGTCGATCCCGGATCCGGCCGGAGCCTCAGATCGGTGCGGAACACATAGCCATCGGCGGTGCGCTCCTGAAGAATGCGCACCAGCCGCCGCATCAGCCGCGGAAAGATCTCGATCGCATCGTCAGGATCGGGAACGATCCCCGCCTGCTCGTCGAAGAACACGACAAGGTCGATATCGGAGGAATAGTTGAGTTCGGAGGCGCCGAGCTTGCCCATGCCGAGCACGATCAGGCCCGAGCCTTCGCTCGGCTTGCCTGCGTCCTTGATCACAAGCTTGCCGCTCTCATGCGCCGACATCAGCAGATGATCTATCGCCGCAGCAACCGATGCTTCGGCCAGAGCACTCAGCCACGCCGTCGTCTGGCGGCCGTCGAATATCCGCGCGAGATCGGCCAGCGCCACCAGGAAGGCCACCTTGCGCTTGATCCGCCGCAGGCGGGTCATCACCACGGATTCCGCCGGAAACACACCCTCCTCAGCCTGCCAGCTATCGCGCGCCTCTTTGATCAGCGCCTCGATCTGCGGCTCCAGCGGCGCGGAGATCGCCGCGGCTAGGATGTCGTTGTCGATATTGGCGGCGTCCCGGAGATAGGGCGACAGCGTGAAGGCCGCGGCGATGAAATCGCAGAGCGGACCACCTGCCTTCAGCATCGCGGCGACAGCCGGCTGCTCGCGGCCGATCTCGGCAAGATCGGTCATCGCCAGCTTCAGTTCGGACTGGTTGAGCGGCTTCAACGCCGCGCCTGCAGCGTCTTTCAACAGATGTGTCGATTTCTTCAGCATCCCACCTCCCGGCAGCGCCACGCCGGAATCGCGTTTTGCCGTATGCCCTTAACCTAGGGCCACATGCGTCAGGAGCCAATACGTTTAACGGCGCATAGTCTGAGGAGAGTGTGGCTCAGGCAGGTTTTGCCGGGAAGCTCATCGTCACGGTCAGGCCGCGGCCCTCTTCCTTGCCGGGATTGGTGTCGGAGAGCTCCAGCGTCCCGCCATGCAGCTCCATCACCGCCTCGACAAGCGAAAGCCCCAGCCCTGTCCCGGGCTTCGACCGGCTTTCGTCAAGCCGCACGAAACGCTTGATAACGGCTTCGCGCTTGTCGGCGGGAACGCCGACGCCGTGGTCGGCGACCGAAAGGCAGATCGCATCGGCCCGGCGCGCCAGCTTGATAACAATCTGGCCATGGCCGTCGCAATCGACGGAATATTTGATCGCGTTGTCGATCAGATTGAACAGCGCCTGGCCGATCAGCTCGCGATTGCCCTGTATCGAAATCCCGGGCTCAACCTCGGCAGTCAGCGTCAACCCCGCCTCATCGGCAACAGGCTCGTAGAGTTCGGCACAATCAGCGACGATGGCCGAAATCTCGATCGTCGACATTTCCGCAGCCGCCGATCCTGCCTCGACGCGGGAAATCATCAGCAGCGCATTGAAGGTGCGGATCAGCTGGTCGGATTCGGAGATGATGCCCTCGAGCGCACCGCGGCGCTGTTCGGCGTCATCGGTATCCAGCGCGTCGGCCGCCTTGTTGCGCAGCCGCGTCAGCGGCGTCTTCAGGTCGTGGGCGATGTTGTCGGAGACCTGCCGCAGCCCCTCGTTCAGCTTCTCGATACGCTCCAGCATGGTGTTCAGCGACACCGAGAGACGGTCGAATTCGTCGCCGGAGCCACCGACCGGCAGACGTTGAGAGAGATCGCCCGCCATGATCTTCTTGCTGGCGCCCGACATGCGATCGATGCGCTTCAAGGCATTGCGGCCGATACCGAACCAGATGATCAGCGCGCCCAGGCCCATGATCGCCAGCGCCACCATCAGCGCCTGGCGCACCAGCACGCGGAACCGCTCCGGTTCGCCAAGGTCGCGGCCAACGAGAATACGCAGCCCATTGTCGAGCACGAAGATATTGGCGATCGCCATGTGCCGGCGGTCGAGGCCGCTTTCGGCGTAACGCTGGTAGAAGAACGGCACCGAGGTCCAGCCCGTCTCCTCGAAGACGCCAGGCTGCACCGAGGCGACGTTGCCCGCCAGGATGTCGCCCGAAGGGCCGGCGATGATGTAGAGATTGGCGCCCGGCTGGCGCGACCTACGCTCCATCGAGCGCAGCAGCGCGTTGATGCCGCCAGTGTCGTAAGCGCGCTTGACCTGATCGACCTCCTGCTGCACCGCCTCGCGGATCTGGCCCGTCAGCAGACGCTGAGACATCGCCGTGACATAGATGACGAGCGTCGCGGCGCAGATGGCGAAGAGCAGGATGTAAAGAGCCGAAAGGCGGACTGCGGTAGAGCGGAAGAGAAACCAGAAACGGTTCATCCTTCGTCCTTGATCATGTAACCCGCCCCGCGGATCGTCTTCAGCAGCGGCTGGCTGAAATCCTTCTCGATCTTCGAGCGCAGTCGCGAGACATGCACGTCGATGACATTGGTCTGCGGATCGAAATGGTAATCCCAGACATTCTCGAGAAGCATCGTGCGGGTCACGACCTGACCGGCATTCTTCATCAGATATTCGAGCAGACGGAATTCGCGCGGCTGCAACGGGATTTCCTTGCCGCCCCGGCGAACCTCGTGCGACAGGCGATCGAGCTCAAGATCGCCAACGCGGTAGACAACATCCTGCTCCGGCGTGCCCTTGCGGCGGCCGAGAACCTCGACGCGGGCGAGCAACTCGCTGAAGGCATAGGGCTTCGGCAGATAGTCGTCGCCGCCGGCGCGCAGACCGGTGACGCGATCGTCGACCTGGCCGAGAGCCGAAAGAATGAGAACCGGCGTGTGGATCGCCTTGCGGCGCAGCTCGCTGATGACGGAAAGCCCGTCGCGGCGCGGCAGCATACGGTCGATGACGATGACGTCGTAGGTATTTTCCGAGCCCATGAACAGGCCGCTCTCGCCGTCGCTCGCATGATCGACGACGATCCCCGCCTCACGAAAGGCTTTCGTCAGGTAAACCGCAGCTTCGAGGTCATCCTCGATAATCAGAATCTTCATGCGGCTGACATTACCTGCCGGTTTCGTTTCGGCAAGGCTCAATACGTCTTCCTGTTGCGCTTGGGTCATCGCGGCCACCTAGGGATGGAGTGGAAGGGAGCCGCGCGGGCTGGTGCGCGGCTCCCGTCTCGGGCGCATCATGGGGATGCGCCGGTCAAGGCTGTGGGGGATCAGCCTTGGCTATTGATCGGAAGGGCGACGAAGCGGCTGCCGTCCTTCGACTGGATCTGGAAGAGCGCCCGGGTGCGGCCGTCCTTCTTTGCCTGGTTCAGAACCTTGACGACGTCATCAGCCGAGGTGATGTCCTGGTTGTTCACCGAGGTGATCTTCTCGCCTGCCTTGATGCCCTTGTCGGCAGCGTCGGAGTTCGGGTCGATATTGGTGATCTGCAGGCCCTTGCCGTCATCGGCAGGGCCAACCGTCAGGCCGAGATCGGCAAGCGCCTTCTCGGACGCCGGTGCCTGCGGTTCCTGCGGCTGGTCGCTGTCGTCGGTCGAAGCGTCCTTCTGGTCGGCCGGCAGCGTGCCAAGCTCGACGGTCAGAGACTGTGCCTTGCCATCGCGCCAGATCGATACTTCGACCTTCTTGCCCGGCTGCATCGCGCCGATGCGGCGGCTGAGGTCGCGGGCATCCTTGACCGTTTCCCCATTGACGGCGGTGACGACGTCACCAGCCTTCATGCCGGCCTTCTGGCCAGGCGTTCCATCCTGAGCAGAAACGACGAGCGCGCCATTGGCTTCGGAAAGGCCGAGCGAGTCGGCGATATCCTTGGTCACCGGCTGGATCTGCACGCCGAGATAGCCGCGCGAAACCGTACCGTCCTTCATCAGGTCGGCAACGACGTCCTTGGCGGTCGAAGCCGGAATGGCGAAAGCGATGCCGACGCTGCCGCCCGACGGCGAGAAGATCGCGGTGTTGATGCCGACGACCTGACCGTTGAGGTTGAAGGTCGGGCCACCGGAGTTGCCGCGGTTCACAGCAGCGTCCACCTGGAGATAGTCGTCATAGGGACCGGAGCCGATGTCGCGGCCGCGGGCCGAAACGATGCCCGCAGTCACGGTGCCACCGAGGCCGAAGGGATTGCCGACGGCGACGACCCAGTCGCCGACGCGGACATTGTTGTCGTCGGCCCAGTTGACGTAGGTGAACTTCTTGCCCTTGCCGTCGACCTTCAGCACGGCGAGGTCGGTGCGCGGATCCTTGCCGATCAGCTTGGCATCAAGCTCGGTGCCGTCGTTCATGACAGCAACGAAAGCCGAGCCGTCGGAAACGACGTGGTTGTTGGTGACGATATAGCCGTCTTCGGAGATGAAGAAGCCGGAGCCCTGAGCGACAGGACGCAGACGGCCGGGACCGCCAGGGCCACCCGGGCCCGGACCACGCTCACCGAAGTGGCGCGGCGGACGCTGCTGGCCATCCTGGCCCTCGCCGCCATTCGGACCCTGTTCACCGAACTGCTTGAAGAAGCGCTTCAGCGGATGATCGTCCGGCAAGTCGTCGAAACCGCGGCCATTGAAGTCAAAGGAAAAACCGTTGCCGTCGTCGGACGCCGGCTTGATGCGGGATTCGACGCGGACGGAGACGACGGCCGGCGAAACGGCGTCGACGACATTGGCAAAGCTCGGCACGGCCGGCGCCTGAACGTTGACGGCTTCGGCATAGGAACGGGTGATCTCAAGCGGCACGCCAGTGGCAAGCACGGCGGCGGCGAGACCTGCGACGGTCGAGGCCTTCAGCGCAGTGGCAAGGGAGGGAGTCTTGAACATTATAGGCACCTTCTCTTCATCATTTAGTCGGTCCGGCCCCCGGTCGGGATCGGCTGATGGATGAAGATATAGGATGCGGGACCTTACTGCGAACTGTCCGGCCAATGAAAAATTTGTAATGTCGGGATTGTGACCGTCCGCGACTTTTTGTCCAAGGCCCGCCGGATATCGCCTCGCAGCTGCCTCTAAGCTACTTGCTCAGCAACTCGTCAAGCTTCGCCTGCTCGTCATCCGTCAGCCGGCTCCCCGTCGGCTTGCCCACCCTGCGGCGCGCAAAGACCAGCATCGAGATGCCGCCCGCCAGGATCAGCACCACAGGCGCACCCCACAGCAACACTGTGCGGATACTGAACCGTGGCTTCAGCAGCACGAATTCGCCGTAGCGCGAGACGATGTAGTTCAACACCTGCTCGTCGCTATCGCCATCCTTGATGCGCTCGCGCACCAAGAGCCGGAGATCCTTGGCCAGCTCGGCATTGGAATCGTCGATCGACTGGTTCTGGCAAACCATGCACCGCAATTCCGCCGACAGCGTCCGCGCGCGCGTCTCCATCGCGGGATCGGCGAGCACCTCGTCGGGGTTCACGGCGAAGGCGGGGAGCGGCGCAAGGAAAGCAGCAAGCAGAAGGAAAAGCCGCAGCACTGGCCACACTCCCCTTCTCCCCTCGGGGAGAAGGTGCCCGTCAGGGCGGATGAGGGGGCCACGGGCGCCCGTGATTGCTTCTCGCTCATGCTCGAAGGCCTCACAGCTTCGCTGCTCGTCCCCCTCATCTGCCCTTCGGGCATCTTCTCCCCGCTGGGGAGAAGGGAAACTCCGTAAACCCCTCATTCCGCAGGCTCCATCGCCGGAGCAGACGGCTTCGCGGCCTTTGCTTTCCGCCGGGGAGCACCAACACGCAGCCGCCGGTCGCTGAGCGACACGAACCCGCCGACCGACATCACAAGCGCCCCGCCCCAGATGCAGAGAATGAACGGCTTCCACCAGATGCGCACGACAATGCCGCCATCATTGGTGGGATCGCCGAGCGAGACATAGAGCTGGCTGAGCCCGAAGGTTACGATCCCGGCCTCCGTCGTCGGCATCTGCTGGGCGACATAGACGCGCTTGGCCGACCAGACATCGGCAACTTCGACACCGCCGCGGCGGATACTGAAATGCCCGCGGTCTTCCTTGTAGTTCGGCCCGTTCGCCGGCTGCATGCCGTCGAAATGCAGCGTATAGCCGCCGGCATCGGTGGTCTCGCCGGGTTTCATCTCCAGCACATGCTCGGTCGCAAAGGTCGAGACGGCGACGATGCCAAGCACGGTGATCCCAAGACCCGCGTGCGCCAGCGCCGTACCGAAGGCCGAGCGTGGCAGTCCGGAGAGCCTGCGCCACGCAACATTGGCCGCCACCTTGCCGATACCGGCGCGATACCAGAGATCAGCCGCAGCCCCGAATACCAGAAAGAGACCTGCCGCCAGGCCGAGAACAGAGAGAACCGGTCCGCCATGCTCGATATAGAAAAAGATCACCGCCGCAGCGAAGGCGAGGCCCGCCACGACATAGAGCCGCTGCAGCACGCCGAGCAGATCGCCGCGCTTCCAGGCCAGCAGCGGCCCGAAGGGCACCACCAGCAAGAGCGGGATCATCAGCAGCCCGAAGGTCATGTTGAAGAACGGCGGACCAACGGAGATCTTGTCGCCGGTCAGCGTTTCCAGAAGCAGCGGATAGAGCGTGCCCGTCAGCACCGTGCCACAGGCAACCGTCAGGATCAGGTTGTTGAGAACCAGAGCGCCTTCGCGCGACACAGGCGCGAAAAGACCACCCGCAGACAGAAGCGGCGCGCGCAAGGCAAAGAGTGACAAAGCGCCGCCGATGAAGATCATCAGGATGCAGAGAATGAACACACCGCGGCTCGGGTCGCTGGCAAAGGCATGGACCGAGGTCAGCACGCCGGAGCGAACGAGGAAGGTCCCCATCAGCGACAGCGAGAAGGTGAGGATCGCGAGCAGGACCGTCCAGATTTTCAACGCTTCGCGCTTTTCCATGACCAGCGCCGAATGCAGCAGCGCCGTCCCGGCCAGCCAGGGCATAAAGGAGGCGTTCTCGACCGGATCCCAGAACCACCATCCACCCCAGCCGAGCTCGTAATAGGCCCAGTAGGAGCCCATGGCGATGCCGAGCGTCAGGAAGGTCCAGGCGGCAAGCGTCCAGGGGCGCACCCAGCGCGCCCAGGCGGCATCGATCCGCCCTTCCATCAGCGCCGCGACGGCAAAGGAAAAGCAGACAGAGAAACCGACATAGCCGAGGTAGAGCATCGGCGGATGGATCGCCAGCCCGATATCCTGCAGCACCGGGTTCAGGTCACGGCCCTCCGCCGGTGCCGGATCGAGCCGGGTGAACGGATTGGACGTCAGCAGAATGAAAAGGATGAAGGCAACCGAGATCCAGGCCTGCACCGACAAGACATTGGCGCGCAGCGTATCCGGCAGATTGCGGCCGAACAGCGCCACCATGGCGCTGAACAGCGCCAGGATCAGCAGCCAGAGCATCATCGATCCCTCATGATTGCCCCAGACGCCCGAATATTTGTAGATCAGCGGCACCAGCGAATGCGAGTTCTCCCAGACGTTCTTTACCGAGAAGTCGGAGACCACATGCGCATAGGTCAGAACGGAGAAGGACAGGGTGACGAGCGCGAAGAGCACGATCGAGCCGAGCGGCGCGACATCCATCATCGCCTGGTCGCGGCGGCGCGCGCCGATAACAGGCACGATCGAGAGAATGACCGCCGTCGCCAGCGCCAGCACCAGTGCGTAGTGGCCGATCTCGATGATCATTGCACGCCCTCGCCCTCTTTCCAGAGCCCCTGGGATTTCAGGCGGTCGGCAACATCCTTCGGCATATATTTCTCGTCATGCTTGGCGAGCACGGTATCGGCGATGAATTCGTGGCTGGCGGCCTCGAACTTGCCTTCGGTGACAACGCCCTGTCCCTCGCGGAACAGGTCGGGCAGGATGCCCGTATATTTGACCTTCACCGGCTGATTGCTGCCGTCGGTCACGGCGAACTCGACCGTCGAGCCGACACCGCGGATGACGCTGCCCTCGCCCACCAGACCACCGAGACGGATGCGCGTTTCCGGCGGTACCGGCGTCTTGGCAAGATCGGCCGGCATATAGAAATAGGCAACAGACTGGCTGAAGGCGAACATCACCAGCAGCACCGCGGCGATGATGAAGCTCATGCCGCCGCCGATCACCGCCAGGCGCTTCTGCTTGCGCGTCATTCCGTCATCCCCTCTGCCGCAACACCCAGCTCGCGCCCCAGTGCGAGCAACTGCTTGCCTTGATCGCCATCGGCCGGAAACGCCGCCAGCCCGCGCTTCAGCGCATCGGCAGCACGATCCTTGTCGTTCAATACGGCATAAGAGCGGACAAGCCGCACCCAGCCCTCGAAATTGTTGGGATCGGCTTTCAGCTTGGCGTCGAGGCTTTCAACCATGCCGCGGATCATCTGCTGCTGGTCGCCGGCGTTCATCGTCTGCGCTGCCGCCACGTCTTCCGCGGTCGGGCCGCCCGGCGCCTTGTTAGCGGCAGCGACATCAGGCGTGCCGCCATTCTTGGCAATGTGATCGTTGACCATTGGCAGCCACGGCGCGTCGGCGGGCGATTCCTTGGCGATCGCCTCGAAGGCCGCCCTCGCCTCGCCGGTCTGGCCGGCCTGCTCCATGCTCAGCGCCACGTAGAACTTTGCCCGCGGATTGTCGGGCTCGAGCGCCAGCGACTGCTCAAGCGCCTGGCGCGCATCCGCGGTGATCGCCCCGTTCGAACCCGCCATCAGCGTCTCGGCCAGGCCATCCAGCCGGATGGCGCTTGGGCCAAGCAGGCGGATGGCATTGCGATAGGCCTTCTCGGCATCGTCGATACGCATGGCGTTGAAATAGATCGGCGCCAGCACATCCCAGCCCTTGCCATCTTCAGGGTTCTGCGCCAGATGGCGCTCGGCCTTGGAGACCAGGATCGCCATGTCGTTGCCGGGATTTTCGAGCCGGGCCTGAAGCGGTTGCGATGGCAGGTCGGGCCGTCCCATCGCAACGTAAAGACAGAGCCCCGTCAGCGGCAGAAGAAGAAGGATGAAGGCCTCGCTGAAGCGATGGTGGCGCGCCGCCTTCGGCGCTGCGGCCGGACCTGCCGCCGAAACGGCAATCAGCCGCCGGCCGATCTCGGCCCGCGCGTAGTCCGCTTCGTCGGCCGTGATCAGTCCGCCGGAGAGGTCGCGGTCGAGCTCGCGCAGCTGGTCGCGATAGACCGCAACCTCGCCCTCGCGCCCGTCGTCAAGCGCCTTCGCTCCGCGCAGGAGCGGATAAAGCAGCAGCGCGGCCACAGCCGCCGTCATTGCGGCAACAAGAATCCAGAAAAGCATAACGGCCCAATACTTGAAGCGCGCCGCCATTCCAACTGTCAAAGCCGGAATGACGAAGATTTGAGGCGTTTCGCCGCAAGATTGGTGCGGTCAGGACCAATCGGCACTCAGTTCAGGCTGCGGCGAAAATGGTGATTTTCCACGACCCGGAGCGCAGCGTACTCAACGTACGTGAGCACCGGAAGCGTGGAGAAGCGCCATTTGCAGCCCAGCATGGGCTGAATGCCGGTTGGTCTAGCCGAGCGGCGACCAGCTTCCGTCGCTGTTGCGGCAGGCCGATCCGCGCACTGCGGTATCCTTGCCATCGACTGTCAGCGTGTGAGTGTATTGGCGGCAATTCTGCGAGCCGACCTGATAGGGCGCTGCGGCAACGACCTTGCCGCTGACATTGCGGCCGCTCCAGACGACCGGCTGGCCGACGGCGGCACCCTCAAGCGCCCGGTATTCCGCTTCGAGCGCCCGCTGTTTGTCGCTGTCGCTGAGTTCTATGCCGCTGCGTCCGGCAATACCGCCCTGCAGCGCGGAGATGAAGCTCGCCGAGGCAGAGGGCTTGCGGGAGAACATGCCGCCTGAAGTGCTGCTCTTCGTTGTCGTGCAGCCGCTCACCGCAACGGCAACCAAAAGCGAGGAGACGATCATGGCATTCGCGCGTAACATCATTCTGTCGAACCAGCAGAAAAGAACAAATCAACGCCGCCAGATGCACATGTGCTCGTGTCGGCTTTAAGGCAAAGCATGCTATGCACTTGCCTATGTCTTTGTGACATCAAGCAATTGCTCACGCAACATCCTTTGTAAGACCCGGCAAAATTAGCCGCGCCCGCAGACCGCCCGCCTCACCGCGGGAGAGTTCCAGCCGACCCTGATACTCGTTGGCGATCTCGGTGACGATCGAAAGGCCAAGCCCGGTTCCCGGCTTGCTTTCGTCCAGCCGCTTGCCACGCTTCAGCGCTTCCTTCATCTGATCGGGCTCCAGACCCGGCCCGTCGTCCTCGACGACCAGTTCCACCCAATGCTTGCGGCCGCTGCTTTCGGCGCCTTTGACGTCGTCGGCAGCTTCCACCGCTGTGAGCTTGATCTTGTGAACGGCGAAACGCGCTGCATTCTCCAGCAGATTGCCCACCGTCTCTTCCAGATCCTGTTGCTCCATCGCCACCGCCAGATGCGGCGGAGCGACCGAAAGCTCGAATTCCTTGTCGACGTTGAGGCGGCGCATGACGCGCACCAGCCGCTCGAGCGCAGGCTCCGCATCGGTGCGCGCCAGCACGCTTTCGCGCTGCGCGGCAATGCGGGCACGGTTGAGATAGGATTGCACCTGCCCCTGCATCGCCTCGGCCTGGCTCTTCACCAATTCGCCATGCGAGCGCTCGAGCACCCGGGCTTCGTTGAGCAGCACGGCGATCGGCGTTTTCAGCGAATGCGCCAGATTGCCGACCTGCATGCGGGCGCGCTCGACGATGCGGCGGTTGCTGTCGATCAGCGCATTCACCTCATTGGCAAGCGGCAGGATCTCGCGCGGGAAATCGCCCTTCAGCTGCTCGCTCTCGCCGGCGCGGATCCGCTCCAGCGCGGCGCGCGCCTTGTCCAGCGGCTTCAGGCCAAAGAGAATGGCAAGCGCGTTGACGATCAGACTGCCCACACCGAAGCCTGCAAGCGCCAGATAAAGGCTGTGGGAAAAGTTGCTGACGTCGCTTTCAACGACTTCGACATTGCCGCTGACGCGAAAGCGCGCCGCGCGCCCGTCGGTATCAAGCACCACTTCCGTTTCGGCCACCTGCACCCGGTTTCCGCTCGCGTCCGTCACCTGGTAATAGCGCTCGTAATTCTTGTCGAACGGCGCTTCGAGCACCGAAGGAACCGGGATCGTCGCCGAGCCCAGCGAGGGCGAGACCAGCGGTGCCGCCGTATAGGTGCCGAGCGGCTCCACCACCCAGTACCAGCCGGTGCGCGGCTGCGCGAAACGCAGGTCGCCGAGCTGCGGGCTGCCTGCCAGCGCGCCCTGATCACCGATCGTGACCGAATTGATGACGTTATAGAGCTGCGCGCGCAGCAGATCCTGAAAGCCGCGCTCGGCGCTGCGGCGGTAGAGCGTCGAAATCAACAGCCCGATCACCACAAGCGCCACGGTCGACCATACGGTCGTCAACAGGAGAACGCGTGCGGTGAGCGACTTTATGCGCATCAGGCCGGCGCTTGAATGCGGTATCCGAGACCGCGCACCGTTTCGATCAAGTCGACGCCCATCTTCTTGCGCAGACGTCCGACGAAGACTTCGATCGTATTGGAATCACGATCGAAATCCTGGTCGTACATATGCTCGACAAGTTCCGATCGGGAGACGACCTCGCCCATGTGATGCATGAGATAGGAAAGCAGCCGGTATTCGTGCGACGTCAGCTTCAGCGCCACGCCGTTGACGACGGCCTTCGAGGTCTTGGTATCGAGCCGGACAGGCCCGCAGACGATCTCCGAAGATGAATGGCCGGCGGCGCGGCGGATCAGTGCGCGAATGCGCGCCAGCACTTCTTCCACGTGGAAAGGCTTAGTCACGTAGTCGTCGGCGCCGGCGTCGATGCCCGCCACCTTGTCGCTCCAGCGATCGCGCGCCGTCAGGATCAGCACCGGCATGCCGCGCCCGGCACCGCGCCACTTTTCGAGAACGCTTACGCCATCCAGTTCCGGCAGGCCGATATCGAGAATGATGGCGTCATAGGGCTCGGTGTCGCCGAGGAAATGTCCCTCTTCACCGTCGAAAGCCTGATCGACGACATAGCCCGCCTCTTTCAGCGTGTCGCTCAGCTGCCGGTTCAGATTGACGTCGTCTTCGACTACCAGAATGCGCATCGGTCCGCTCTCACCTCGATTGTGTCACTGGAGTTTCATAGGCCGATTCCGCCTACATCGGAACCCTGACAGTTACCTTGCGGGGGCGCTGGCCGTTGCCCTGAACAAGCACGGTGATGATGCAGGTGTCGCCCGAGGGCTGAACCGAAAGCAGCTGGCCACCCGTCTGCTCGACGACCTGCTGCGCGGCAGCGCTGCAATCGCCCGAGACGCGCACCACGAGAGTGCGGGAGTCGTCCGGTGAGGGCGCCGATACAGCCAGCCCTGCGGCCAAGGCTACGACGCTCAGAGGAGAGGCCATGTGCAATGCTTCCAACGTGGTTCCAACTTGGCCCGACTATGTACTCACGTGACCTGAATGGCAAATGAATGCACTGTAATGACGGAGGTTTAGAACAATTCTTGACTGTATTTCTCTAACGATATTCACAGCCGAAAGACGAGGCGGCAGAAGCTCTTGATGCCGCTGCCGGCCTCTTTCTCGAAACACCGTTTCAGCGGATCGCCGCATTCGCCGTCAGCCGTCCGTAGATGGCCAGAAGCCCGCCGATCGCGCCGGAAATATTGACGATAGAATCGACGATCTGGCTCTGGTCGCCCGCCTCGATATCGATTCCCGCCGCATGCAGAACCGACGCGCCGATGGCGATCAGCGCACCCCAGATCGTCTTTGAATGATACCAGTTCTTCAAATCACCCATGACCATTCCTTTCGTTGAAAATCACATCGTCATCGTTGCCACCGCTGCGAGCCCGAGCGGCATGCGCTGGCCCATCTGCCGCACGCGGATCGTCAACTCGGCCTGCGGACTGCCGAAATCGGCAATCTCTCCCACTAGCGGATAGGTCCAGGCCGCGGCAGAGACCTCGACCAGCCGCTTGACCTCCGCCCCGCTCATCACCTCGACCCGGTAGCGCTCGAAGGGTTCGTCGAGGGGAATATCCGCAGCCATCCAGTTATCGGCGTCGACACGCCCGCGCCGGATCCAGGAGAAGCACGCAGCACCCGCAGCGTCTCTGGCCGCGCGCAGATGAACGGGAGAAAGCGGCGTCTCCGCCCTCATCCCGCCCTCGAAGACAAAGGGACCTATCTTTCCTGATACCCCTGACGCCTCGACGATCCAGTTGAGCCGCAGCCCCATCTCGTCGCCGCCGAGCCCGAGCGGCACCACCGCCTCGTCGAGCACGACGATAGAAGCACCCGCCTCCGCTCCGGCGCCCATCGCATCCTCCGACCCCGCCAGCCCTCTCAGCAGTCCGCTCAGCCGCCAGCGCCCGGCCGCAATCTCCTCGGCCTGCTGAAAAGCCAGAACCTCCCAGCTGCCATTGCCCGAAAGCACCGCAAGCATGTTCGCCCCGTTCAGCACGGCGATCGCCGATGCCGACGACAGCTCCCCGAACGGCAGCTCCAGCTCCACGTTTACCGACCAGTCGAAACGCCCCGGCACCCCGGCCGATAGCGGCGCCGCAAGCACCCCGATCCGCGCCGGCCGTTCGAGCAGCGCGCGGCCGCGATAGCCTTCCCCGCTCACCGAGGACGAGAGCCCGGCCGTCTTCCAGGGACGCGCGAAGACCGCGGCCCTTGCAAAACTTTCGGCCTCGCCTGCCGCGAACCGCGGCAAATCCATCAGCTGAACCACCGGATCGAACAGGCTCGATGGCTGGCCGCTGCCGTTCCTGCCGCCGGCCTCTTCAGCCGGTGCCGCGCCCGCCGATGGCGCAAACTCGCGCGCCTCGACCTCTCTCGTGCCTCCGTCTTCGATCGACGCGATCAGGAACCGCCCCGGCGGCCCACCGGTGATCGCCACCACATCGCCCGGCTGAAACTGCCGCGCGCCAGGCGGCAGCGCAAAGCGCACCGACCGTCTGCCGATCCGGTTGTCGCGCAGCAGCGCCTCGGCGGCATTCAGCGCCGCTTCCTCCGCAAGCACCGCCGGGAGATCGCTCTTCAGCACGCGGCTCGTCGCCGATTGGGCCCGGTGCGAGCGCACGCCCGCCTGCTCGTAGGCGTCATCGGGATTGTAAAAGGTGATGACAGCCTCGGCGGCGTGATCGCTGTCATGTCCGCGGGTTTCCTGCCACAACGGGCGATCCTCGAGATCGGCAAGCACAGCGATTTCAGTAGGAGGCAGGCTCGTCCGCGCTCTCGAGCGAAACCGCAGCAAACCGCCATCCTCGAAGGCGTCGATCTGGAAGGCTTCCAGCAGCGGCTCGATCAGGCTGCGCGCCGAAGTCATGTCGCCCTGCACATAGCCGGTCAGGTCACCGGACACTTCCGAGACATCGAAATCATGGAAGCCATGATCGCGAAACACCGCGGCCATCACATCCGCCAGACTTCCGGCCCCCAACCGGCCATTGAGCCAATGACCGCTGCGCCAGTTTGCGCCATCGCTCCAGATATCCGTTTCCAGTGGAAAGGCCGGATAGGGCCGTGCATCCCACGACCACAGGAAAATATGGGCGGGATCGACCATGCCGGCTGCAGCGCCGGGACGGTTCCACCAGGCGTGATGCGCCTCCAGAAACCGCCGCTGCATGGCATCGGAGCGTGCCCGGCTGGAGAAATAGGGGGCCGCACTCTCGGCCGATTTCGGATCGGCAAAGACATTCGGCTGATTGCCGCCCTTGTCGATCGCCGCACAGCCGAGCTCGGTGAACCAGACCGGCTTCATCCCCGCCTGCCAGCCGGTCGGCGCCGCCTTTTCAAGCCCGCCGACGCGGTCGTAGTGCCGGTTCGCCCACCAGCCCTCGATATCCTTGTAGCTGTAGACCCAGGACTTGCCTGAGAGACCGTCGGCGATCGGCGTTCGCACCCGCGCCTTCCGGTCGGCATCACCGGCATAATACCAGTCGAACCCCTCGCCGCCTGCAATCGCCGCTATCAATCCGGCCTTGTCGTCCGCGGCCCGCATCCCGTCCGGGTTCGCAGCCGCCAGATCGCCGTCGCGCCAATCCGAAAGCGGCATGTAGTTGTCGATGCCGACAGCATCAATCGCACTCGAAGCCCAAAGCGGATCGAGATTGAAACAGACATCGCCGCTGCCGTCATCCGGCCGGTATCCCGAATATTCGCTCCAATCCGCGGCATAGGTCAGCTTCACCTGCGGCAGCACGGCTTTCACATCGGCCGCCAGAGCCACCAGCGCATTGACGAACGGAAAGGCACCGGTCTCGTCGCGCACCTGCGTCAGGCCGCGCATCTCCGAGCCGATGATGAAACCCGAAACGCCGCCCGCCGCCTTTGCGAGCTGCGCATAATGCAGGATGAACCGGCAGTAGCTCTCCTCGCCGCCGTTATAGATCACCCGCTGCCCGGCGATGCTGAAATGTCCGGCCTGCGCTGCGCCTCTGAACGCCTCGATCTGCGCCCGCGCCGCCGCCGTCCGGTCCGCCGATCCCGGCTGGCCGATCGCCGGATGGCATGTTACCCGTCCGCGCCAGGGATAGGCCGCCTGGCCGTTGCCGCCATAGGGATCCGGCAACGCATTGCCTCCTTCGATATCCATCATCACAAACGGATAGAGATAGACCTCCAGCCCCCGCGCTTTGAGATCGGCGATCGCCGAGACGACGCTCAGGTCATCCGGCGTCCCGCCATAGGCCGGCCCGCCGTCGCGGCGGCTGACGAGATGGGCTTGCGCCCGCGATAAGCCCGACACCGACCATGGACTGCTTTCGGCATTGCGCGCCTGCACTTCCACGCCCGGCACGATCCGGCAATTGCCGGCCCGCAAGTCCGTTCCGAACCAGGAGACGACAAGCGCCACCCGCTTGAGGTTTGGGCAGACCGCCGTCAGCTCGCTGATCGAAACGTCCCAGTCGGTCAACCCCTGCAGGCTGTTGCGGTTGAGCAGCCGGGCGCTTCCCGCACC
Organism: Rhizobium sp. 01N424; assembly: GCF_056399485.1. Classification (NCBI taxonomy): domain Bacteria; kingdom Pseudomonadati; phylum Pseudomonadota; class Alphaproteobacteria; order Hyphomicrobiales; family Rhizobiaceae; genus Rhizobium; species Rhizobium sp. 01N424. The sequence continues at coordinate 1,000,643 of NZ_JBFTRK010000001.1, read as the reverse complement.
GGTCTTTTCCGAGACCGCGACGGTCCGGTAGCCATGCTCCGTCGCCCCCGGAATGATGCAGACCGCCTGGACCTGCTCCTCCAGTTCTCCGACCGTCCGCACCACCTCGAACTGCATCAGCGGGATGCGATTGCCGTAGCTGTCGAGCGGCAGCCGCTCGAACACGACATAGGCGAGCCCGCGATAGGCCGATGCCATTCCCGTTCCTTGCTTGGCCTCGATCAGCGGATCGGGCAGCTGTTCAGCGTCACCGGCATAGAACCGCATCTCGATCGCCGTCAGGTCGAGCTCCTTGCCGTCGGCCCATATCCGCCTGACACAGGCAACCGGCCCCTCGCAGAGCCCGATCGCGAAATTGGCGAAGTAGCGGAACGTCTCGACCTTCGGCCCCGACGAGGACTTGCCCCCCGCGCGTTCGGTGGTCACCACTTCCTCGAAGCGCGTCGCCCAGATCATCGTCCCGCCGATCCTGACGGCGCCATAGACCCGGTTGATCGACGTTCCCTCGTCGGCGCCCGGAATGCGTGCCGTCGAAAGCCGCGCACCGCGCACCGTCTGGCCGCCGCCGATCAGCGCCCGGTCGAGCGCATTGCCCGCCAGCGCACCCGCAGCCCGGCCGATGATCGCCCCGACAGGACCGAAAACGCTGCCCAGCGCGGCACCCGCCGCCTGAAGAAGGAGAGTGGCCATGCAAACCTCGCAGCGAGTCGCCAGCGCCGCTTACACGGCACTTGATTTTTCCCGCAATGATTGCGTTAGATTGCTGCAGTCGTGAGCAGAAGCAGAAGCGCCGATACCAGCCGGCTCACTGGAGAGGACGGGCCTCTCCAGCCTCGGCAAGGGCCTTGCTCTCGATCAAGGAGGTGATGCTATGTGGTTCTTGCCATTCGGTATCACGCTTAGTGTGAGGAAAACCCGGACGGGCTGGTCAATAGCCATCCGGGTTCAATTCCACACATAAGCAAAGGGTGGGCGGAGTTACAGCTCCGCTCACCACTCCCAAAACATACATACATGCGCTTCAATTTTCAAGTTTCGCTGCAACCTCCGGAAACCGGAACACGGCCGTCACACGCCGCCGCCAGCTCGGCACCAATACCGACCGGATAACCTCCGCCTGCTCATAGGCATGGATGAAACTCTTCCCCCCGGCAAAGATGCCGGCATGCTTGGCTGCCACATCCGGCCGCCAGCGAAACAGCAGCAGATCGCCCGGCATCATCGCCTCCACCGGAACCGGCGCACCGAAATGCCGGAGCGCTGCATCGAGCAGCCGGTCCTCGCCACTCCGCTCGGCCCAGTCGCGCGCATAGGGCGGCGGCATCTCCGGCTCGACGCCGTAAAGCTCGCGCCAGATGCCACGGATAAGGCCGAGGCAGTCGCAGCCGATGCCTTTGGCAGACGACTGGTGCCTGTAGGGCGTGCCGATCCAGCTCTCGGCGGCCGAAAGCGCCCGTTGGTTGATCGCAGTCATTTGAAGAGCGCGCTCCCGTCATGGATGCTGCCGCCATCCGCATAGGTATAGGCGAAGTCGGCGCCCGGCATATGCGGGAAGCCGCGGAAATTCCGCTGGTTGGCGAACTTGGCCCGGCAGGTGCCGAACGCCTTGTCGCAACCCGCCGTCAACAGCACCCGGCACCCCGCGTCCGGCGCCCGTGCCACCGGCAGCCACAGCGTCACCTCGACCTCGGCTCCCGCCGCGCCATGCGCCTCGATATCCAGCCGTTCGCCGGCATTTTCCCCATCAAGAAACGCAATTGTCCCATAGCGAAAGAACCCATCCGGGAAGGCGCTCAGCCCCGATACGGCGATCCGTGTCGCATCGATGACCGCAGCCAGCACACCCTCGCGGCAGAACGGAGCTTGCGTCACATCGATACCGCATCTGGCATCGCCGAGCGCCGCATCGCAGCGGCGGCCATAGAGCCGTCCCTGCGGCTGGTTCAGCCGGTGCGCGAAACTGCGCAGCTCGGCGCGAAACTGCCCGCCGCTGCGCGTCACTTCGCCGATCTCCTGCACCTTCAGCAGCAGATGCTGATCCGGCATCGCCCAGTTGACCAGAAACACCTCGACGCGCGCGCCATCATAAAGCCCGCGCTGCAGATCCGCCTCGCTGATCGCCGCATTCGAAAAACCGCCGGTCACCTCGCTCGTCGCCGCAGGCAAGCCTGTACTCTCCTCGGTACCACTTGCCGAAAAGCCGCTGGCCGCCAGAAACACCGTGCCTGTGAAAGTGAGGTCGTGGTCATGCTCGCTAAAGCCCAGCACCACGCCATCGCTGCGCGTCACGCGCCAGGCATGGCAGACCGTCGTCGCGTCGCCATCAAGATGCGCTCTGAGTTCCGTGCCGATCGTCCTCATGGCAGGATCTCCGTCAGCGGAATGGCCGGGATCCGTCCGGCATTGAAGGCGGTCAGGTTCACGTCGATCCGCCCGGTCGCAAACCGCACCGGCACATCGAACTCGAAGCCCGCGGTCACCCGCGCCCCGGCCGCAGGAATGCTGCCCGGCCGAAAGGTCACGATCCCCGCCACAACGTCGCAGTCGTATGCGCTTCCTGCCATCACCTCCCCATCGACGGCGATCGTCACGCTGCCAGCCACGGGCTTGGCAATCCGCCGCGCATTGCTTGCCGCCGCATCGCCATAGGTCTTCACCAGCTGAAACGCCGCCTTCGCCCCGTCGCCGGTACCCAGCATCTGGTCGAGCGCCGTTACCGGCTGGTCAGGCCGTCCGGATTTCCAGTCGAGCGGATCACGGAAGCGGAAGCCATAGAGTTCGCCGCTCCGCGCCTCGAAAAATTCCAGCACCTCGTAAAGATCGCCGGCCGAGCGAACGCCCGACCCGGCATCGTAGCTCCGCCGCGCATCGCGCCAACGGCTGTTGCGGCTTTCGCGGCCGTTCGACAGATTGACGATATCGGTCCGCCGCACCGGCCCGCCGCTCGTCGAAAGCGACAGCCTCAGCGGAAATTGCACCTCATGAAACCCGCTCATCTCAGCCTCACAGATTGCGCTGGCCGCGCATCGCCGTGCGCGCCAGCATCGCCGAAATCTGCGCCTCGCTCTTCTGGAAGCTCTGCGCATCGGTGGCCGTCACATTGAAGACGATCTGCGTCCCGCCGCCGCCCGCTGCCGCCACGCCCAGCGCCCCATCCGGCCCGCGCCTCAGCGGCAGGATCGCCTCGCTGCCCGCCTCGCCCATCAGCCCGACATTGCCGCCGAGAGGGAAATAGCTCGGCGCCGAAACCACCCCGCCATCGGCGAAGGGCACGATCTTGCCAAGACCACCCGCAAGCCCGGATACGGCGCCGCCGATCAGCCCCTCCAGCGGCTTCATACCCGCCGAAAGCGCGATATCGGCCAGCCGTTTTCCAAGCCCACGCAGGATATCGTCGAGCCCCTTGCCGCCGCTGACGGCGCTTCGGAGCGCACCGCTGAGCGCGGATCCGAAAGACCGCGAGCGGCTCTCCAGATCCTCGAGCGCACGGCGCAGTTCATCGGCCTGCCCGGCCATCTGGCCAAGCCCGGTGTCGTCACCTTCCATCGATGTCTCCTGAAAAGTATGAGGCTCAGCCCCGTTGCGGCATCGCCGAAAGCGCCAGCCGCAGGATCTCGCCCATCTGCACATGGCTGACGCCGCGGCCAGCGCGCAGCGCCGTCGCCGACCGGTGCACGATGACGAGATCGATATCCGGCAGCACGATCAGATACTGCCCGCCCCAGCCGCTGGCGTAATAGATAGGCACATGCACCGCCATCGGATCGTCTTCGGCATCCGCCTCCGTCACCCACCAGAGCAATCCATACGCACGCCCGGCGCCAACCTTCGAATGCGGCCGCGTGCTTTCCCGCACCCAGCTCTGCGGCACGAGCTGCCTTGCGCCCCACCGCCCATACCGGAGATAGAGAAGCCCGACCCGCGCCAGATCCCGCGCCGACATCTGGATCTTGTAGACCGGATGCATGGACTCCGGCCCGTTCTGAAACCACCCGTCACCCGGCGCACAATCCTGCATGCGCAATGGCTTCACCAGGCGGGACGCAAGCGCCTCCAGCACATTCTCGCCCGTCGCACGCTCGACGATCGTTCCGAGAACGTTGAAATCCCAGTTGTTGTAGAACCAATGCGCTCCAGGCGGATGGCTGCCTCTGTCAGGCCTGCCGTTCGCCGTATCGTAGACCGACGGCAGGTAGACGCCCGAGCGTGCGCGCAGCAGATCCATGACCGTCGCCTTGCGCTCACTCGCCGTCAGCGGCGTCATGTCGTCAATATTGAAATCGGCAAGCGTCTGCTGCGGATCGATCCGCCCTTCGGCAATCAGCATGCCATAGAGCACATTGACCAGACTCTTGCGCACCGATGCGACGCTCGACTTGAAGGCGATATCGCCCCAGCGGTAGATGAGACGCCCGTCCCGGACGATCATGAATGCGCTGCTTTCGCCCTTCGCCAGTTCAGCGGAGAGCATGTCCAGCCACTCGCTCGACCAGCCGAACATCTCCGCCGGCCGCTCATCCCAATCCGTGAAGGGAAAGGTGATCGTTCCCTTCGCAAAGATACCGTCCGCCTGCCCCATCTCAGCTCCGAATCCGGTGACCTCAGGAGAATAGCATGATGCCGTCACGCCACCCCATCCGGAAACCGAGCCATCATTTCAGCCAGCCCGTCGCGCGTAAACCTCGCGGCCCGCGGCACCATTCCACCGGCCGCGGCAAAAAACTCCACCGGCGTCATCGCCCAGAAGGCATCGGGAGAAAGCCGCAGCAGGCAGAGACCGGTGTGCAGCACGCGCGTCCAGGGAAATGGCCCGGCGCGTGCGGCGGTCCCGCCCGCTGCGGCTAGAGGGGGCGGAGGGAGGTGCCGCCCGCCTCTGTCTGCGGCTGTGCAAAAGTCGCGATCAGCAGCTCGCCGACGACAGCCGCAAAACCGGCAATGCCGCCCTCGACGCTCGCCTCGGCGACATCTTGATCGGAATAGAGATTGCCGCCGCCGCGAAGCCCGGCGCCAATGATGCGGATCATGTCCTCGGCCTTCAGCCGCCCGGCCGAAAACCGCTCGGCGAGCCCTGTGAGATCGTCGGCCGCAAAGGCCGTCTCCAGCTCCGCCAGCGCCCCAAGCGTCAGGCACAAAATCCGCCGCTCGCCATCGACGACCGCCTCGATCTCGCCGCGCCTGCGGTTCGCTCTCGCCCCCGCCGCCCGCATCAGAGCGCTCCGAAGGTCAGTGCACCGGCCGATTCCAGCGCCAGCTCGAACAGGATCTCGCCATCATGCTGCCCGGAATATTCGAGCGCCGTCACCTGGAATGCTCCGGTCACGCTGCCGAAATCGGGCACGACGATCTGCCAGTTCAAGATCGACGCATTGAAAAACGCGCCCCGCACCAGCCCATCGGACGCCGCATCCTTGAAGATGCCGGCGCCCGAAACCGAAGCCCGCTGCACGCCCGCCCCGCCCAGCAGCTCCCGCCACCGCCCGGCGCTCTCCGCATCGGTCACATCGACCGTCTCGGCATTGAACGCCAACCGCTTCGACCTGAGTCCCGCCACCGTCTCGTAACCAGTCCCATTGTGGATCTTCAACAGCAGATCCTTGCCCTTCTGCGCCACCATGCCCTTGCCCTCCTGAAATCCGAAGCCTGCCCAAACTACGCATCCGCGCGTCTGCGCGGCGAGAGAACCACGTCACACAGCAACCGGAGCCCCCTCATCCGCCCTTCGGGCACCTTCTCCCCGCTGGTGAGAAGGGAGGCGCCGCAACGCCGAGCCGTAAAGCGAAATCAAGGTCGCAGATTCCCTTTCCCCCCTCGGGGAGAAGGTGCCCGCAGGGCGGATGAGGGGGCCACGGACGCGACATCCGCGACACCAAGAACACGACTTTGCTCCGCCCCACCAAACCTGCTAAACCCCACCCCTATTTCCAGCCCCAAAGCCTTTCAGCACCAATGCCAACATTCCCCCTCCGCTCGGCGCAGACGATCGCCGTCCTCGCGATCACCCAGCTCATCGGCTGGGGCACCACCTTCGACATGCTCGGCGTCATGGGCCGCGTCATCGCGCCCGAGCTCGGCCTGCCGAATGAGATCATCTTTGCCGGCATCACCATCATGATGGTGGTCACCGCCTTCGCCAGCCCAGGTACCGGCCGCCTGCTGGCGCGTCATGGTGCCGCCAAAGTGCTCGCCGCCTCGTCCGTCATTTTCGCCACCGGCCTCGTGATGCTGTCTGCGGCGCACGAGGTCATCCTCTATGCGCTCGCCTGGATCGTCATCGGCCTCGGCGGCGCGCTCGGCCTGTCGGCACCCGCCTATACCGCCGTCGTCGAGCGCGAGGGGATGAACGGCAAGCGCGTCATCGCGATCCTCATGCTGTTCACCGGCCTGTCGGCGACCATCTTCTGGCCGTTGCTGACGTGGCTCAACGACGCCTTCGGCTGGCGCGCCGCCTTCCGGATTTCGGCCGCCCTCCACCTCTTCATCTGCCTGCCGCTGCATCTTTTCGCACTGCCGAAACCGGTCGCCACGCATACGCAGGGTACCGCTGCCGAAACGCCGCCTATCGCGCTTTCGAGCAAGCAGCGCCGCACCGCCTTCCTGCTGCTGGCAGCCTCCACGACGCTCTGCACCTTCGTCAGCTTCGGCGTGGCGCCGTCGCTGATCGAAATCTTCCGCCAGTCCGGCGCCTCGCCCGCCTTTGCGCTGCAGCTCGGCTCGGCGCGCGGCGTCATCGGCATTTCGGCGCGCGGGCTCGACATGCTGCTCGGCAAGCGCGGCAATCCGATCCTGACTTCGATCGTCGGCATCAGCCTGATGCTCGCAAGCTTCGCGATGCTGCTCACGTTCAGCGGCTCGACCCCTGTCCTCATCACCTTCATCCTGATGTACGGCTTCGGCTCCGGCATCCTCGCCGTCGCCCGCGCGCTGCTGCCGCTGTCCTTCTTCTCTGCCCGGGAATACGGGTTGCAGGCGGCCCGCCTGTCGATGCCGCAAAACCTCGCCAATGCCGCAGCACCCGTCATCTTCACCGCTACGCTCGACCGCGCCGGCACCGGCCTGACGCTCATCATCTGCGCCGTGCTGGCGTCCATCGCCCTCGCCCTGGTCTTCATGCTCGCCGCCATGGTCAGGCAGGCGGCGCGTCAACCGGTTCCGTCACTGCCCTGAAGCGCATTTCGGCGATATGCATCCGCGTCTTCGCTTCCCGCCGCGACCGCGTCAAAAGGTGCTGCAGGCCGACAAGATGATGCCCCTCCAGCGTCAGGGCCTCATCGTCGAGCAACCTCAAAACCATCGCCACGATCTCACCCGCCGCCTTGCGGCCGCCCTCCTCGCAGCAGATGTCGAGCGAGAACCGATGCTCCTCGCCCGCCTCGCCCTCGAGAATGCTGCCGCTCGTCATCTCGCCGATCACGATGCAGGGCAGCCTCTTGCCGCTCACCAGCCTGTCGCGGATACCATCCGCCCCGATCAACCCGCGAAGCCCGATATCACCGGTCAGCCGCGAATGGATCGCCGTCAGCAGTTCATTTGCCGCGCTCATCGCCAGTCTCCTTCGGCCGCGTGCCGCCATCCCGCGCCAGTTTCGCCAGAAAGACCGCGAGATCGGTGATCGTCTGCACAACCGCCGTCATCGCCCGTCCTCCTCGCAGAGGCATACGAGATAGCGCCCGCCCTCATCGGGATCACGCAGACTCCGGATCGCGAAGATGCGCTCGCCCTTGCGCAGCCGCATGCCAGCAGCAAGACCGGTGCGAAACCTGAGCCAGATCCTGTGCGTCACCGTCACGATCTCCGCACCCGCCCGCTCCTCGCGGCTCTCGCCCAGCGGCTCGATGCAGGCCCAGACCGGGCCCACGATCTCAAACGAAACCGCCGCCCCGCCCTGCCCGTCCGCCGTCTCGACCTGCCGCTCCAGCTGCAGGCGCGCCGTCATCTGCCCGGGATCGAACATCACCGCCCGCATCAGAGCCGCCTCATCAGGAAGGGCGCGATCAGCCGGTCGTATCCATCGGGAATATCCGCCGGCTGATCGGCCACCGCGACAGCACCGCGGAACGCAAACATCTGCGCCACATGCATCAGCATCGCCCGCTTCAGGGTATCCGGCACATCCGCCGCCGTTTCGCCGAAGCCCGCCAAAAAATCGATCTCGATGCCATTGATCGCCCGCCCGGCCTCCACAGGACGCCCGAGGATCAGCCGCGCCGGCCGCGTGCTGCGATCCAGAACATGCCCATCCAGCGGCAACGAGACTTCCTCGCCACCGGCATCGTAAAGCGTCACGCTTTCAATCGCTTGCACCGGCCCCCTGGCAATCTGAATCACGCGGTCTTCGGGAACTGAATCAAGATAAAGCCGCCAGCCCTGCCCCATCAGACAAAGCCCCGTCACCCGCTCCAGATGCTCGCGGGCAACGCGGATCAGCGACATCAGCAACGCATCCTCGTCCGCCCCATCCAGCCGCAGATGCGCCTTCACCTCGCCAAGCGCCAGCGCCTCCGCCAGTGGCGGAGTGATCAATGCATAGGTCATTGGAAATTCCTTGTTTGAAAGATGGGGTGGACGAGGTCGCCACCCTCGCCTCCATAAAATAATGAAAGCGAGCGCCCGCAGCCCCCTCATCCGACCCTTCGGACCACCTTCTCCCCGCTGGGGAGAAGGGAAGTCGGGGAGCGCGCCGCGAGTCCCCTTCTCCCCTCGGGGAGAAGGTGCCCGGCAGGGCGGATGAGGGGGCCACACCCGCCAAGAGAGCCAATCTATTCGCTACTCACTACCCCCTACTCACCCCACTCAACTCACCGCAAACTTCACCAGCTTGATCGCCTCGAAGTTCTGCACCCCGCCGCCCACACGCTTCGTCGTGTAAAACAGCACATAGGGCTTCGCCGAATAGGGATCACGCAGCACCCGGACCCCGGTGCGATCGACCACCAGATACCCCGCCCGGAAATCCCCGAAGGCGATCGCCGTCGCACCGGCCGCGATATCCGGCATGTCCTCGGCCTCGGCCACCGGAAAGCCCATCAGCGTCGCTGCCTGGCCGGCCGTTGCCGGCGGCTGCCACATGTAGCGGCCGTCGGCGTCCTTCAGCTTGCGCACCGTCGCTTGCGTCTTGCGGTTCATCACGAAATTGGCGTTCTGCCGGTAGCCGGCCTTCAGCGCATAGACGGCATCGACAAGCACATCCGAAGCACCGCTGGAGGCAAAGGCGCCCGCCGCCCCGGTCGGGATATAGCCGAGATTGCCCCAGCTCCAGCCGCTGTCGGCCACCGCCGTATAGGCCAGGAACCCCTTCGGCTTGTTGGTGCCGTCGCCGGAGACGAAGGCCGTGCCCTCCTGCTCAGCAAAGACGGTATCGACCTCGCCCGAGATCCAGGCCTCGATATCGACAGCCGCATCGTCGAGCAGCGCCTGCGTCGCCGCCGGCATGGCATAGAGTTCCATGGTCGGAAATGTCAGTTCGGCAAGCTGGGCATTGCCGGTCTGCGGCCGCGCCGCCGTTTCGGAAACCCAGCCGGAGGCCATGCCCGACGTCGAGAACGGCTTCTTCAGAACCGATCCCGAGACTTGCCGCACCGTCGCCAGCGCCCGGATCGGCGACACCACCGAAAGCCTGCGGCCGATCTCGCTATCGGTCTCAGGCGGCACCAGATAGCCGCCATCGGCGCCCGTCCCCGATGACATCGCCTTCGCCTCGATCTCTCGCAGCCCCGCCTCGTCGCCGCGGCGGATATAGTTTTCAAAGGCCGCCTTGTGCTCGGCCGTATCAGCCCCGCCGACGCCCGCACGTCCCAGCGGCGGCCGCGCCTTCTTCAGCACCAGCTGGTCGAGCAGCTTCTTCTGATCGTCCATGGCGCGGTTGATGCGGTCCATCTTGTCGCGGGTCACGACGTCGTCGGTGAACTTCGCCTCGATCTCGCCGAGGCGCCGGTCATTGGTCTCCTTGAAGGCCTCGAAGGCCTCCATGAAATCGTCGAAGGCAGCCGTCATCGTCTCCGGCACCGCCTTGATCTCCGGCGCCGTCTTCGCAGTCCTGTCGGTCATATGTCGATCCTATCTGAAGGTTTCGGTCAGCATCGCCCTTGCCGCCCGGCGCATGGCGCGGACGAGCTCGGTCTCCTTGTCGCGGAACCACCGCGCATTCTTGATGTTCTGCACCCGCGCCGAAGGCAGCATCGGAAAGGTGACGATCGAGATCTCCCAGAGATCCGCCTCCAATATCCGCCTGATACCGCTCTTGGCATCGGTGCGCGCCCGGACGGTCCTGAAGCCGATCGACAACCCGTCGAGCGCCCCGTTCCTGATCAGCTGCCGCACCTCGCCGGCCCGTGCCACGCCATCCGCCAGCACGCCCTCGACATAGAGCCCGCGGCTATCCTCACGGATCGTCTTCCACGCCCCGATCGGCTCGGAAGGATCATGCTGAAACAGCATCCTGACCCCCTCCGCGCCGCGCTCCGACAACGACTTGCGAAACGCCCCGCGCTCCACCTGGTCCTTGCCGAGATCGACCTCGCCGAAGACACTCGCATAACCCGAAAACGTCCCGTCGCGCTTGAGATGGCGCAGTTCCAGATTGGCAAACTTGCGCGTCTCCGCGCCCATGAGCGATGCGGTCATGGTTGGTGCTCCTGATTGTGAAAGTGAAATGTCTGACGGGGGAGCGGTGGACGAATAGCGAATAGCGGCGAATGCCGCCCGCCACGACCGGATCGCAAGCCCAAAAACTATTCGCTATTCGCTACTCACTATTCGCTCGGTATTGCCGCGCCACCCGCGCCAAAACCCCCAGCACCCACCAGGCGCAGAGGCTCGCCGCAGCCGAGCCGGACAGCATGACTTCGGAAGCCGAAAGACGATCGGCGATCCCCAGCCGCTCCACGAGCCAGATCCCCGTGGGACCACCGAAAATCAGACCGCAGGAGAGCCCCGAAAAGAACCGGCTCGCCGCTTCCCGCCTGCTCTTCGGCAAAAGATAGATCAGCGACACCGCCGCCCCTGCCGATGCCCCCAGCGCCCGGCTGGCCCAGAGCCCCCCATCATTGGAAAAGTCAGCCATCGTCAAACTCCCTTGTGGAGGATGCGCACGCGAATGGCCCGCAAAGGCCCACCGCCAGCGCGGACCGGCATCCCCGCCAATCGCGTTTCAACGAATCTTATGAATCGCTTGCAAGACCTTGCTGGAGGGCTGGATCAGCAGCTTCACACGCCGATTCAACGCGTCCGTATCCGGCGGCTCAAAGGCTCCGGATCACATTGCGAAAGGTCAGCGACAACCGCCGCCCGCGAGGCCGCTTCGTGCCATCGACACTATCGGCGGCCCGTGCCGGTATCTCATGCGTCCAGTCATATCGCGCCGCGCCCTCCATCACGAGCAGCGACCCCGGCTCCAGTATCAGGCTGCAGCGCTCCCCGCCTGCCGCATGCCGGAACACCATCTCACAGACCGACAGCAGGCTGAGCGAAGCGATCCGGTCCGCGAAACACGGCACGCAATCGATATGCGCGCTAATCCCTTGCCCCGGAAGATACTCATTGGCAATCACCTGATCCGGCAGACGTTCGAAATAACCTTCGCCGGCAAGCCGCCCGCAGAAACCAGAAAGCCAATCCGGCAACGGCCCGAGATAGGCATCGCCGGTCACAGCCTGGGCCCGATAGTCATAGCGGTAACCGAAATGCTGCACCCGCCGCTTCAACGTCGTGTCCCAGGAACCGGCATCGAGCGCTGCGGCAAGCCGTACGGCCTCTTCACCGCTGAAAAACTCGGGCACATAGGTCGCGCCAACAGGCAATCGCGCTTGAACCGTCACTCGCCACCCGTCTCGAAATCATCGTCGCCGTCGATTTCCATGCTCGTATCGTTCTGCCGTCCATGGCGGACTGCAACGATATGCACGGCGTGCTCCGTGATACTGTAATCGATGACATAGGGTGCGACGACAAATCGGCGCCGGCCGGCGAGCGGCAGAGCAGCCACGCCCGCATTGGGATAAGCACCAAGCGTCCGGATCGCCGCCTGGATTTGGCGCATCACGCTCTCTGCCGCACGCGGATCGTGCTCGGCGATATAGGCACGCTCGCGCCGGAGATAATCAGCAGCATCTTTGGAGATGATGACTTTCATCTACGCCGCGTCGGGCCTCGATGCCGCGACCAGTTCGTTCATCAGCCGCTCGGCATCCTCGAATTCGCCATCGCGGATCTGTGCCTCGCCGTGCAGCACGTCGAGAACATCCTTTCCCTCCGCCTGCAGATAATATTTCAGCGCCCGCACGATCACCCAGCTGCGCGTGCGATCCGTCGCCTTGGCGATCGTCTCGATATCCTTCAGCATGTCCTCGGGAAGACGCAGGGCGATCGGATCGGAAAGAACAGGCTTCGGCATGGCGGTATCTCCAATTTGTAATACCACGTATAACAAATTGCCCCGCGCGCCTCAATCTCAATACCCCACCGCCTCCCGCTTCTCCTCATCCGTCAAAAACGCCGCCGCCCCCACTCTTGCCCACAATTCCCCGCGCTCGGCCGAAAGCCCGGCCACCTTATCCAGATCCGGCTCCAGCCGCAGCCCCTCGCCATAGGCGCCACCCAGCCAGGCCGAAAGCGAAGCCGCCGTCCGCGTCAGCATCGGCAGCACCGTGAGGCGATAGAAGGCCCGGTTGGCTTCCTGGTAGTTGGCGAACGTATTGTCCCCGGGAATACCAAGCAGCATCGGCGGCACGCCGAAGGCGAGCGCGATGTCGCGGGCGGCGCCATTACGCGCCTCAACGAAATCCATGTCCTTCGGCGACAGGCCCATCGCCTTCCAGTCGAGCCCGCCTTCCAGCAACAGCGGCCGCCCGGCGCGCATCGGCCCGGAATAGCCGTCGTCCAGCTCCTGGCGCAGCCGCTCATATTGATCCGGCGAAAGATTGCCGCCCTCCTTCGGCTGATAGACCAGCGCGCCTGAAGGACGGGCCGAATTGTCGAGCAGCGCCTTGTTCCAGGTGGCCGCCGCATTGGAGAGATCGAGCGCCACCTGTGCTGCCGCCAGAGGCGGAAAGCCTAAGTGATCGTCGAGCGGATGAAAGAGCTTCAGGTGAAGCAGCGCCATCCCCTCGGCCTCCACCGCAAAGCGCCGGACCGATCCTCCGGCTCTGTAGTCATAAGCCTCCGGCCACCCGTCCCGCCCCTCGACGACACTGATCCTGTCGGGCCTCAGGAGATGCAGCTCGCGCAACGCCGCCCCCACCATCAGCGGCTCGACGAAGGCATTGCCCGAGAGCAGCAGATGCCCATAAAGCGCCTCGAAGAAATCGGGCCCGCCCATCCGTCCGTTTGGCTGGCGCAGCAGTGCCGCCGCCGGATGCTCCGGCCGCTCCCGCTCGCCCTCGTAGATCAGAAACGGCACGCAGGCCGCAGCCTCCGCCACCAGCCTGACACAGCGATGCGCCACCGGGTTCTTCATGAACCCCTCGCGCGACAGCGCCGCATAGGACCGCCCCGTCCAACTCGCCTGCCCCTGCGCCGCCAGCGACAGAAACCCCGGCGCCGCCTTCTTTTCAGCCACAGCATTACGGCCCGCCGTGAAGCCCCACGGCAGGAAAGACCGGATGTTCATGTGATGTCCCTTGTTGAAAGGCGATTGGCGCTGATGGCTTGCCCTGGGAGAAAGGATGCGCGCCCTACGCCGCGATATCGATCGCCATTTCGGCCGTGATCTTGTCCCAGGGCACGGAGACCAGCCCCTTGCCGTCGCGGGCAATCAGCCCGGCAGCGATCAGCGCATGCACGTCGGCATGAACGCCGCGGTAATCCCGCCCCAGCGCCATGGCCAATTGCCGGATCGAGTTTTCGCCCGTTTGCTTCAAACTGCGCAGCAGCTGCCAGCGATTGGCCGTCAGCACCTTGAGCAGCAGCTCCATGCTTTCGAAACCGATCACCGCAGGGCGCTCGCGCAAATCGCCGGCATCGATCTCGCGGGCCGTGTCCCGCGCCTGCGAGAAGAAGTCGTCGAGGCCGGTGATCTGCAGTTTCACTTCACTCATGCCCGATCTCCCTTCTCACGTCTGCCTCAAAGTCGGCGATCAACTTGTCCATCGTCTCGAAGACATAGGGTTCCTCGCGGTCGCGATAATGCCGGTGATCGCCCTTACCCGCTTCATTGTCATAGCCGATGATGCGCTCGCCCGGCCGACCGTAGAACAGAGAATATTTCAGCCTATGCGGCCGCTCGGCATTCGCCTGCGGCAACCGCCAGATCCTGATCTGCAGAATCATGCCATCAGGCAGAAGCAGCTTTCGATCGTAGATCAATGTCGCAGGCGGCATATGCTATTTATAGCATATGGTATCGAAGGCATCAATGCACTCCCTTGAAGAGGTCAGCGGCCCATCGGCACCTTCACCGCCAACCCGCTATCGAAATCCGCCGCCACCCGCGTTTCGCGCAGCGGCTTCACCGTCCGCGTCGAAAGCTCGTAATCCGGATGCGCCTTGTAGGCCGCCAGCGCCGCCTCGTCGGCAAACTCGCCATAGACGACGAAATCGACGGCGTTGCCCCACTGGTCTGTCTTGACGTTCTCGCCGATCTCCAGCGTCAGCGCATGCGGGATCCCCGTCAGCACCGACAGGCCCTTGCGCACCGCCTCGCGGTTTTCTTCCGGCACGGTGAAGAAAACGATATGGCGGATCACGGGGCGCACTCCTTGCTCGGTCTTTAAGAGAGCCGGGCGATAACACGCGAAAGGCAGGCCTTCAACCGCTGCCAGAGGCCGCCGGGTTCCGCGCGGCGCAAGGCCGCATCGAAAAGCCTGCCGTAATCGCCGAGCTTTTCCGCCCTATCGGTGCCGTTGACGATGCGCCTGGCGTTCACCCAGTCGTCCTTCTCGCCGTTCAGATGGTCGGCCAGCCGGTGCTTGGTGAAGCTGCCTGCGATCATCCCCTCGACGAGGATCTTCACCGCCGTGCCCATCTCCATTGCCCGGTCGGGCGCCGCCACCAGATCGATGCCGGTCAAAAGGCTCATCGCCTCGTAGTTCCGCTTGTGCGTCAGCTGCACCAGCCCGCGTCCCAGCCAGCTCTTGCCGTCCTCGTCGGGCAGCCAGTAGACCGTCTTGACCCAGGACAGCTTGCCAGCCGCATAGGCGCGGTCGAGAATTTCGATCGCCTTCTCGTCGCTATCGGCCAGCGTCTCGCGCACCGGCTGCATCGTATAGGCCGTCTCGTGAAAGGCGGTCGCCAGGATGTAAGCCAGCCAGCGCCGATCCTCGCCCGTATGGCGCGCCTGCCAATAGTCGAGGATTGCGCTCATGCCCTCTACCTGCGGCTGCTGCAGCGTGCCCTTGAACAGGCTGGCGCGCACCTCGTCGAAGAAAATCCTGCGGTCCATGTGGATAACCCTGAAAATCGTCGCGGCCCTAATCGATTAAAATGATTTCAATCGTTTAAGGCGTTTAAGCCCCTGATTTACAGCCTATTTAAGCTGTGTCATGCATTCCTCATATTGCCTGTGCAGCCGGAGAGGAGACCGATGCAGACGCCCGCCAACACCCAGACCACCATTCCCCAGCACCTCGTCGACCAGATGGAAAACGAGTGGCGTCAGGTGCGGCCGACTCGCGAGCCACCGCGTCCGGCCGAGCCGCCGAAGCAGCGATAAACCGCCGCGGCGCGAAAGGCGAGCGGCGAAGCGTCATATACCCCTGACCCGCGGTTCGCCGCCGCCTTCGAGCATCAGCGCCGTCAGCGCCCAGACCAGAGCATCCAGCCGGTCGGGCGAGCGGCCGTTCGAAAGCCCATCCGGGCCGAAATCACACATCTGGTCCTCCAGCGCCGTAAAGCGCCCGGCATGGGCAACACGCCCTTGCTCGTAGAGCGCCGCCACCGGCTCCGCCCGCAAAAACTTTCCGCGCGTCGCCCGCACGGTCGTCACCGGCAGCGTCGCATCGATGCTCTTCAGCATCGCCGACACCATGTCGCCACCCTGGTTGATCTCGGCGATCACCCTGTCGGCACCGAAGCGCTGGTAGGCGCGCGCCACCGCACCCGCCCAGCCCGCCGGGCTCGCACCCTCGACCGAGCAATCGGCCAGCACCACGGCCCGCCCGGAAACCTCCATTCCCGCCACGACAATGCCGCAACAGGATTGCGTGCCGGCCGTTGCCGGCGGATCGACCGCGACGACGATGCGCCGCAGCGTCCCGGTAAAGCGGATCGCCAGCGCCTCGATCTGGCCGCGCTTCCACAGACCGTCCTCGCGGTCCTCGATCAGCTCTCCATCCAGCTCCTGGCGCCCCAGCCGCGTGCCGCCGTAGCGCGCCGCAAGCGCGTCAATAAAACCGGGCGCCAGATTGGCACGGTTGGCAAGCGTGCTGATCCGCGCCAGCCGCGTCCCCTCGTCGGCAATCAGCGCCTTCAACAGCGGCACCGGCCGCGGCGTCGTCGTCACCAGCTGCTGCGGCCGGTTGCCGAGCCGCAGGCCGAACTGCAGCATGTCGAAAGTCTCCTGCCCGTGCTTCCACTTCGCCAGCTCGTCGCACCAGGCCATGTGAAACTGCGGCCCGCGCAAACTCTCCGGATCCTCCGAAGAAAACACCTGCGCCACCGCGCCATTCGGCCAGACCAGCCGCCGCCTCGAAATCTCGAATTCCGGCCGGTTTCGCCGGGCGATCCTGCAGATCCCGGAAATACCGTCGATCATCACCTCACGCGCATCGCCCAGCGTCTCCGCCACCAGCGCGATCCTCAGATCCGAACGCTGCCCGGCGCTCGCCACCGCATGCACCCATTCCGCCCCCGCCCGCGTCTTGCCGGAACCGCGCCCGCCGAGCAGCAGCCACGTCCGCCAATCGCCCTCCGGCGGCCTCTGCTCCAGCCGCCCCGTCAGCTGCCAATCCCTGAGTGCGGCGGGAAAGGCGCCGAGCAACGGCCCGCCGATCCGCTCCAGCTGCTCGAGCGCCGACAGCGCCGGATCAAGCCGCATCGGCCAGGTCTCCATCGTCTCATTGACGGTTTCGGCAAGGCGGTTCCAACCCGAAGCAATCCGGGAACCGGACGCCCCATCATCGACAGCGCCGTTACGGCAGACAGTCCCGGCGGCCATTGCCGCAGACCCGCGTCCGCCGAAGGCTTCGTCTGCAATCCCGTCGCCGGCGATCGCATCGTTCAGCGCGTCGCCACGCTGCCGTTTGGCAGCGCAGGCAGCCGGTTCCAGCTCATCTGTCCGGCCCGCACCGATCCTCTCCAGCCCTTGCCGCAGCGTCCCGGCCGCCGACAGCGCCTGCGCCATCGCCGCGCGAACCTGCGCGGCTTCGGCCCGCCGCTTCTGCCGTGCCGAGCGCGGCCGCCTCATCCTTCCCGATGGAGGAAATCCCGTCACGTCCGCCCGCCTCCGCCCGCCAAGCCCCGATCCGTTCGGCGACAAGCAGCGCCGCTTTCTCCTCGGCGCGCTGCTCGATGATCTCCAGAAGCTGCCCCTTGGCCGCCGCATAGCCTTCGGCCTGCTCGCGGCTTTCCATCTCGATTTCCCGGTCGCGGGCGAGCTGCCGCTGCAGCTGGTCGATCTTCTCCAGCGTGCGGACGATCAGCCCCATGGCATCGACAGCCGCCTTCAGATCGGCCCGCGCCAGCTTGCCCGCCGCCTCGTCGCCGCCGTCGGCAGCAATTTCGGCGCCCTTGCGTAGCTCGACGAAAGCCGCAAACTGCTCCCGCATCTCCGCCGTCATCTGGTTGAGCATCACCCGGAGTTCATCGCCCGGCAGCACCTCCGACTTGGTCTCCAGCCGACAGGCCGCCACCGCGTCACGCGCCCGCTGATCGCAACCGCCGCCGCCGCTCTCCAGAGACTGCGCCCGGAAATAGACACGCCGCTCCGGCCAAAAGCCGCAAAGCTCCGCCACAAAAACCTCACCGATCATCGAAATCTCCGCCCCGCTCGAGGACATAAAAAAACCGGGTCGAAACCCGGCTGAAACCCCAACGGCAACCCCACCTACTTCCCTCATTCCTGTGCCCGTCACAGGAATCCAGCCACCGCGCGTCTGCGCGGTGAATGACTCTTCGCACTACAAGGAAAGGTTTCCCGCGACCCGAGACCGGGTCGCACGGATCCTGTGACATCCCGTGGGCAAAGCCCTAAGGCCACAGGAATGAGGAAGTGGCAGGCGACGCAACCCCGAAAGCCTGCACTGCATCGCAGCCGCAACTTTCCGACTATGCCATAACCCTATCAAACGACCGTCACGCCGTCAAGGATTATTTTCCTATTTCCACACGAAGCGTCGAGAGTGGCATGGACTGCCACCCCTAGGAAGCTTCAAACGGTAGGTCCTGACCGCGCCTTTCAGCGCGAAGCTGTTTCAACAATTCTATATATACCGGCAAAAGACGCTTATCGCGCCAAGGAATGGGCTCATCGTTAAGTATGTGCATAGCTTCGGCGAGGCATTCGAGTAGGTAGGCAATAGCGCTGGCATATAGCTCAAGCTCTTCGTTGGAAATCGGAGCTCTTCTTACTGTTAACGATCCTCTGCCCGACTTCATCGTCAACGAAAATGCGACAAAGGTAGTTTGATCGGCTGAAATCACGAAATGCGCCGAAGCGTTCCTCGCTTGCCTGCATTCATCGAAAAGCGTGAAAATTTCCGTGAGCAAATGGAAATATGATTCACCGCTATGGAGCCTGTTCAACGTGTTTCGGCAGAGAGTCAGAAGCGAAACGTTCCCGAGGTCAGTCGTAATACATTCACCCAGTTCGCGATCTAGACCACACAGTTGCCATGATAGAACCTGCATGACAGATTCACAAAGATTCCAGTCTGTTACGATCTGGCCAATCAGCTTAAGTCTTTCATCCTCGTACGCATTATCAAGGCCTGCCATTGGGATGAAGTAGAGTGACTTTGTCATAGTTGATCCGAGACAATGGCGAACAGAGGTGAGACACGCAAACTAGTCATTGCAGTTAAAACAGAATGCTCGGTTGCGAGATTATCACCGGAGGACACCCTCGCAATCAGAAATATACACCACAAATAAAATCACGCGCACGTTCAATTAGCATTCATTAATATATTGATTTCATTACTTAATCCCCCATCTTAACCACCTTCCTGAACCCTTCCTCAACCTCCCCCGGCGCCAACTGAACCGAACCCCATTCAGGCGGCACCATCATGAGCGGCATCCAGATCCGGCTTGCGGAAATAATCGAAGCGCTCAGCAAGGCGCTCGATCTGACGGAGGGGCAGCCGCCCGGCCATTGCATCCGCGCCTGCTATATCGGCACCCATATCGGCCGCGAGCTCGGTCTGCCCGACAGCGCCCTGCAGGATCTCTATTACACGCTGCTCCTGAAAGACCTCGGCTGCAGCAGCAATGCGGCGCGTATCTGCGAGATCTATCTGGCCGACGATCTCGCCTTCAAGCGCGACTTCAAGCTCGTCGATGGCAGCCTCGGCCAGGTGCTGCGCTTCGTCATCGGCCATACCGGCATGCAGGCAGGCCTTGCCGAGCGCTTCCGCGGCATCCTGAATATCCTGCAGAATGGCGGCGAGATCGTCACCGACCTGATCCAGACGCGCTGCCAGCGCGGCGCCGAGATCGCCCGGATGATGCGCTTTTCCGAAGATGTCGCCCAAGGCATTCTCGGCCTCGACGAACACTGGAATGGCGGCGGCCGGCCGATCGGCCTGTCGGGGGCCGAAATTCCGCTCTTCTCGCGCATCGCGCTGCTCTCGCAGATCGCCGATATCTTCCAGGCGAGCGGCGGCCCGGAGGCCTCGAAGGCCGAGATCGCCAAACGGTCCGGCACCTGGTTCGATCCCGATCTCTGCGCCGCCTTTGCCCGCGTTGCCGCCCGCCCTGACTTCTGGCAGGTGCTCGCGTCCGATCAGCTGGAAGAGGTCGTGCTGAGCAGCGAGCCCGGCCAGCAGGCGATCATGGCCGACGACAATTATCTCGACGATATCGCCGCCGCCTTCGCCAAAGTCATCGACGCCAAGAGCCCCTATACCTCCGGCCATAGCGATCGCGTAGCGCTGTTCACCGATCTGATCGCCGAGGAGATGGGCATCGATGCCGAGGGGCGCCGCTTCCTGAAGCGCGCCGCCCTGCTTCACGATATCGGCAAGCTCGGCGTTTCCAATTCCGTGCTCGACAAGCCGGGCAAGCTGGAAGGCGAGGAATGGGTGCAGATGAAGCGCCATTCGGAATTTTCCGAGCTGATCCTGTCGCGCATCCATGCCTTTTCGGATGCCGCTGTTATCGGCGGCGCCCACCACGAGCGCCTTGATGGCAAGGGCTATCCGCGCGGCTTGACCGCCGAAGCGATCCCCATGGAAGTCCGCATCGTCTCGACCGCCGACGTCTTCGACGCGCTCACCGCCGACCGCCCCTACCGTTCCGCCATGCCGATTTCGAAGGCGCTGTCGATCCTCTGGGAAGGCGCCGGCCAGAGCCACGATCCGGTCTGTATCGAGGCGCTGGAACGGGCGCTCGACCGCGCCGCCATCGAGAAGAAGGCGGCTGCCTGATCTGGCCCGCGCTTGGGCCATCTGATCTTCCATGCTATGATCCGCCATGGACCGGGAACAGCTGGCAGCCTTCGCGCTTTCCCTGCCGGAAACGGCCGAAAGCGCCCATATGGGCACACGCGATTTTCGCGTGCGCGGCAAGATTTTTCTGACCTTTCCGGATCAGGATTACTGCGTCGTCCGCCTGACACCCGACCAGCAGAAACTCACCCTCGAAGTCGCCCCAAAGGAGACGCTCGCCGTCCCCGGCGGCTGGGGCGAACGCGGTTCCACCCGCCTCTACCACATGCTCGCCAGCGATGCGCTGACCGAAGACCTCGTGCGCAAGGCCTGGCGCAACGTGGCGCCGAAGAGGTTGCATGGGCTGCTAGGTGTCTAGGGCTTGCAGCGCGTCATCGTACGCGCTAAATTGGTCATATGTGACCACTTGAGGCCATCGAGATGACGACCATCAGCCTTAAAGATGCGAAAGCAGGATTTTCGGACTACGTCGAAGCGGCGCTTCATGGTGAGTTCATCACCATCACCCGCCACGGCAAGCCGACTGCCGTGCTTGTCAGTGTGGAAGCCGCCGAAGTCGCGAAGGCTGCCATGCGGCCGAATCGCCCGAGCTTTTCCGCCTTCCTTCAGACATTCCCGGGCGACGACGCCGTCTTTGAACGCAACAGCATCCCCTCGCGGGATATAGAGCTTTGAACGGCTATCTGCTGGATACCGATGCCATCTCGCTGCTCTCGCCCGGCCGCAGCGGTCCGCCGCGTTTCAGCCGCTGGCTGGACGCGCAGGATCGCCACGACCGGTTGTTCCTGTCCGCCGTCACCGTCCACGAGGTCGAGCGCGGCATCCATCTGTTGATCGGCAAGGGTGCAACCGCAAAAGCCGATGGCTACCGTGCATGGCTTGCCTCGCTGGAGGAGACGTTCGGCGACAGAATTCTCGCCGTCGATGCCAAGGTTGCCTTGGCCTCCGGCGCGCTGGAGGCAGCCGCCCAGCGAAACGGCCATAACCCGGGAATGGCCGACGCCCTGATCGCCGGAACCGCCAAGCTGCATCAATTGACCGTCGTCACCCGGAATACCAGGCACTTCTCAGCCTTTCCCGAGATCAACCTGCTCGATC
This sequence comes from Rhizobium sp. 01N424, assembly GCF_056399485.1. NCBI lineage: Bacteria > Pseudomonadati > Pseudomonadota > Alphaproteobacteria > Hyphomicrobiales > Rhizobiaceae > Rhizobium > Rhizobium sp. 01N424. Next base: position 979,008 of record NZ_JBFTRK010000001.1, on the reverse strand, counting down.
CGCAGGATGCAACCTGACCCTCACCGGTACCCCGCCGCATCCGCCGGTTTCCCCGTTTCCACCACCTCGTCCATATACCGCCAGCAATCCGGCCGCGATCCATCCACATCGTCGAAGCCATAGACCTTCGTAAGCCCGCCGCTCGACAGCGACTGCCCGTTGAACCGCGCCCTGTCGCTATCGGCAGCCAGGGCCGCCACTGCGCGCCCCACGAAGCGTGGGGTTTCGGAAATGACGAAATGCGCCGGCGCGATGCTGCTTTCGCGCCAGGTCTCCTCGGTTACCCCGAAAATCTCCAGCATCATCTCGGAGCGCATCCAGCCCGGCGTCATCGAAACGGCGGTGCAGCGGTGCTTTTCCAGGTCCTTGGCATGCGCCCAGGCCATGCGGATCACGCCTGTCTTGACGAGGTCGTAATAGGGGTTCAGCCGATAATGCGCGGCGTTGTACTCGGCCGTGCCGTCGGTCATCTCCACCAGCAGTCCGCCCGGTCTTTCGATCAGCAGCGGCAGGGCGTAATGGGCAGTGATAAAATGCGTGTCGATCGCCAGCCGCAGCATGCGCAGGCCGTTTTCCAGCGAGTGTTCCCAGACCGGCTTGTCCCATTCCGTCAGGTTCTCGCCGCCCCATATATCGTTGACGAGAATATCCAGCCTGCCCTCGTCCGTGCGGATCCGCCCCACCAGCGCCTCCACCTCGGACGCCACCAGATGGTCGACGCGCAGGGCGATCCCCCGGCCGCCCGCTGCCGTCACCATCTCCGCCGTCTCCTCGATCGTCTCCGGCCGGCCGTATTCCGAGCGCTGCGCTCGCGTCGAGCGGCCGGTCACATAAACGGTCGCCCCGGCAGCACCAAGCTCGATCGCAATCCCCCGCCCGGCGCCGCGCGTTCCGCCGGCCACCAGCGCCACCTTTCCCGTCAGATCCGCTGTCATAACCAAATCCTCCACGCTAGAACCAAAATCCGCCCGCATCTCCCGTCGGGCAATTGATTATAAACGAACGTTCGTTCATATTGAGGGCGAACGCAAGAGGAAATGCAATGCCGCGCAGCCGCACCCTTCAGGACGAGCAGCTTCTGGAGATGGTTCTCGCCCTCATCTATGCCGAGGGGCCGGATGCCGCCAGCTTCGGCGCGGTGGCCAAGGTCAGCGGCCTCTCCGGCTCCACCCTCGTCCAGCGCTTCGGCACGAAGGCGGCGATGCTGCGGGCGGCACTCATGCATGCCTGGGATGGACTGGATGCCGAAACCGCAAAGCTTGCCGCGGCCGCGGAAAAGACACCTGACGGCGCCGTCGCCCTGCTCGCCGGCCTGTCGCAGGATTACGGCGAGGACGCGGCCGCCTATGCCCAGGGCCTCCTCGTGCTGCGTGAAGATTTCCGCGATCCGCTGCTCCGTGCCCGGGGTGCAGCCTGGGCCAAGGCGCTGGCGGAGGCGCTCGCCGAATGCCTGTCCACCTCGCCGGATCCCGCAACCTCGGCCCGGCTGATGCTGTCGCAATGGCAGGGCTCGCTGCTCTGGTGGGGCTTCACCGCCGAAGGCCGTGCCGCCGATTATGTGGAGCGGGAGCTGCGGCTGTTTCTCGGGGCGCTTGATCTGAAAGCGCCAGTCTGATCGTCACACCTCGCCTTCCGCATCGGCACGCCGCGCGCCGGCAAACCGGGCCACTCCGGCAATGGCGATGGCGGCGATGATCAGGCCTGCCGCGACAGCGAAGGTCAGCCGCATGCCTGCTGCAATGGCATCGGGCGCCGCCGCCGCGGCATCCGCACCGCCAAGCGCTGCGGCAAAGATCGCCCCCATCACCGATGCGCCGGTGATCAGGCCGAGATTGCGCGAGAGACCCAGCATGCCGGAGATGACGCCACGCTGCCCCGCCGCCACGCCGGTCATCACCATCGTGTTGTTCGCCGCCTGAAACAGCTGATAGCCCGGCGTCAGCACCGCGATCCCGGCAATGTAGCCGGCAAGACCCGGCAGAGCGCAGAGCGCCAGTGCCCCGGCTGCCATCGCCGCCAACCCTGCTATCACCATGTTTCCGGCACCAAGGCGGTCGACGATCCGCCCGGCCAGAACGCCGCTCACCGTCGAGATCAGCGGGCCGACCGACATGATCACCCCCGTCATCGCCGTATCGAGCCCCAGCCCGCGCGACAGGTAGAACGGCCCGACGACCAGCGTCGTCATCATCACCGTCGCCACGCAGAGATTGATCGCAAGACTCGGCGCCAGCACCGGATCGCGCAGCATCACTGGCCGAAACAGCGGCGACTTCACCCTCGTTTCGGCCAACAGGAACGCACCCGTTCCAGCCGCGGCCGCCGCCAGCAGCCCGGCCTGCAACATGCCGAAGCTGCCGCGGCCGATGGTCATCGCCAGTGCATAGGCAACCAGCACCAGTGCCAGAAGCAGCGTACCGGCCAGATCGAAGCCCTGGCGCGACGCTGGACTGCTCCTCTCCCCATCCCGCAGGCAATGGCGGGCGAGCAGGAAGGCGATCAAACCGAGCGGCACGGTGACGAGAAAGATCGCCCGCCAGCCGGCCAGCGCAATCAGCACACCGCCGAGCGAAGGACCGAGCGCCGTCCCGATCGCCGACATGGTCCCGAGCAGCCCCATCGCCCGGCCGGTCTTTTCCTTCGGCACCGCCTCGCCCACCATGGCAATGGCAAGCGCCATCATCACCGCTGCGCCCAGCCCCTGCAGCATCCGGGCGGCGATCAGAACCCAGAGCGCCGGCGCCAGTCCGCAAAGCGCCGATGCCGCGGTGAAAAGCAGGATACCCGCCATCAGCAGGCGGCGCCGCCCGATCAGGTCGCCGAGCCGTCCGGCGCTGACGATCAGCGCCGTCATCGCCAGCAAATAGGCGATCACCACCCACTGAACCTGCTGGAAACTGGCTGAAAACGCCTGCGCCAGCACCGGCAGACCGACATTGGCAATGCTGGTGCCGAGCGAGGAAAGAAGCAGCGCCAGCGACAGGCTCGCCAGCGCTCCCCGCACCGGCGCCGCAGCGATTGGCGCCACATCGGAGGTGGTGGGTCGAAGGGGGATGGTCATGCGAAGCGCTCCGTTCTCAAATGCTCCTGAAGAGGAGCCGGGGAGAAGCTAACGCCACCGGATATATGTCGGAATGCGCATCATTTGCATTTCATTCGTGCGCCAAACGCCATATCATCGCGATCACCAACCGGAGGCACCATGACCAAGCCCGATCTCAACCTCCTCTATACGCTCGATGTTCTGCTGGCCGAAGGCAGCGTGGCGCGCGCCGCCCGGCGCCTGCGGCTCAGCCCTTCGGCGATGAGCCGGGCGCTGGCCAGGCTTCGCGAAACCGTCGGCGATCCGCTTCTCGTGCGCGCCGGTCGCGGTCTGGTGCCGACGCCGCGGGCGCTCGAGCTGCGCGAGCGGGTCAGCCATCTGCGTGAAGAGGCCGAGACGCTGCTGCGGCCGGCCGAAGCCTTCGACCTGTCGCAGCTCAAGCGCACCTTCGTGCTGCGCAACCGCGATGGTTTCGTCGAGAATTTCGGCCCGGCCCTGATCCGCCTCGCCGCAGAGCGCGCCCCCGGCGTCCGGCTGCGCTTCCTGCCAAAGCAGGACAAGGACAGCGCCTCCCTGCGCGATGGCGAGGCCGATCTTGAAACCGGCGTCATCGGCGAGACGACCGGCCCGGAAATCCGCGCCCAGGCATTGTTTCACGATCGCTTCATCGGCGTCGTCAGGGCGGATCACCCGCTTGCGAAAGGTGCGATGACCGCCCCCCGCTATGCCGGAGGCCGCCATATCCAGATTTCCCGCCGCGGGCTGGAGGGCGGACCCGTCGATACGGCGCTCCGGGCGACCGGGCTGGCACGCGAGATCGTCACCGCCGTCGGCAGCTTTTCCGAAGCGCTGGCACTGGCGCGCGCCTCGGATCTGATCGCCAGCGTGCCCGAGCGCTATACCGGCAACCTGCGCGCCGGTCTCCACAGCTTCGCGCTTCCCTTCGCAGCGCCGGAGATCACCGTCTCGCTGCTCTGGCATCCCAGGATGGATGCCGATCCGGCGCATCGCTGGCTGCGCGGCTGCGTTCGCGAGATCTGCGCCTGACGGCGACCCATGCCCAAATTTATCTAGGGTCTCCTGCGAGTTCTTATCGTTTGTGACGATGCGTCCGGCCGCGCTATCGACCCGTGCCGGACCATTTTGCCGGCGCATATCAAGGAGCCGCCCCCGTGAATATGAGACACTGCCTTATCGCACTTTCCCTATCGGCAACCCCGCTTCACGCCGCGGAATTGACGGACAAAGCCTTTCAGACGCTGGCAGACGACGCTTTCCAGCCCATCATCAAGCAATTCGATATTCCGGGGCTCGCCATCGGCATTTCGGTCAACGGAAAGCAGTTCTATTACAGCTATGGCGAGGCCTCGCGCGAAGCGAAGACGCCAGTCACGCCTGATACGATCTTCGAGCTCGGCTCGGTCAGCAAAATTTTTAATGTGACGCTGGCAGCACTCGCCGAACAGCGCGGTGTCATTTCGCTTTCGCAACCTGTTTCCACCTATCTGCCGGAGCTGAAGGGCAGCGCTTTCGACAAGATCACCCTCGTCAATCTCGCCACCCACACATCAGGCGGCCTGCCGTTGCAGGTTCCTGACAGCGTCACCAACGACGCGGAACTGACGGCCTATCTCAAGAGCTGGAAGCCACCCTATAAGCCGGGCACGATGCGCTCCTATTCGAATGTCAGCATCGGCCTGCTCGGCCGCATCGCCGGTCAGCGTCTCGAAGGCAGCTACAGGCAGGCGGCGGAAAAAGACCTCTTCCCGGCGCTCGGCCTGAAGAGCACGTTCATCTCTGTTCCCGAAACCGCCGCAGACCGCTACGCCTTCGGCTACTCGAAGGATAACCGCCCGATCCGCGTCAACCCGGGCGTTCTCGACGAGGAAGCCTACGGCATCAAATCGACGCCGCGCGACATGCTGCACATGCTCGAACTGAACCTCGATCAGGCCGCCCTTGCCCCTGATCTCGCCGCGGCGATCCGCAAGACCCATACCGGCTACTTCGAAACCGCCTCGTTCACGCAGGATATGATCTGGGAGCAATATCCGTGGCCGGTGAAGCTCAACCGTCTCTTGGCAGGCAATGCGCCTGAGATGGTCATGAACAGCCAGCCGGTGAAGCAACTGGCAAAGCCGCTTGAGCCCCAAAACGCTGTCCTGCTCAACAAGACAGGCGCAACCAACGGCTTCGGCACCTACGTCATGCTGGTCCCCAAGACCCGGACGGCGCTCGTGGTGATCGCCAACCGCAACTATCCCAACACGGCGCGCGCCGAAGCGGGGCTGAAACTGCTCGAAGCGCTAAAGCCTTATACGGCCAAGTAAAAAAGCAGTGCGAGGCGCGGCCCCTATTCCGGCCGCTCCTTCGCCGTCTCGCCAACCGTCAGCGGCCAGTCCACCACGTAATCCTCCAGCGCTTCAGGGTCGATCTCCGTCTCGCTGATCGTCCGCCCGCGGGCGGAAATGCCCGCCTGGTGCACGGTCTCGGGGTCGCCCGAGACCAGCGGGTGCCACCAGTAGAGGTCCTCGCCCTCATTGATCAGCCGGTAGCCGCAGGTCGGCGGCAGCCAGGCGATCTCAGGCACGTTTTCTTTTGTCAGCTGCACGCAATCGGGCACGAAATCCCAGCGCTTCTCGTAGTTCGAGCACCGACAGCTCTCGCCATCCAGCAGCTTGCAGGCAACCGAGGTGAAGTAGATGTCGCCCGAGTCCCACTCCTCGAGCTTGTTAAGACAACAGAGCCCGCATCCATCGCAGATGCTTTCCCATTCTGCCTTCGTCATCTCGGGTAGCGTCTTGCGCTTCCAGAAGGGTGTGTCTTCCATCATTTCGTTTCTGCAACAGCGGCCCCGCAAATTCGCGTGAGGCGGGCTGCGTCTCTTGTTATCACCGGGCAAATCAATCAAACATTCAGCATGCTTCGTTTATCGAAGAGCGCAATGCCAAGTTAGGCTGTTGCTCTGACGCCTGGGGGGCCAGCCGTCAAGCGCGATCGGGCGGGAAGTGAAGAACGTGCAGGATCCTGATACTCCGGAAAAGAAGCCGAAGAAGAGCAGGCACCTTCTGCTGAAGATCGATTCCTGGATCGATTCGACGGTCTGGAACGCCGGTTTCCGCTCTGCCGAAATCTGGGAAGACATCACCATCTTCTTCCGCCGCTTCCGTGTGCGCGGCTGGAAGCGCATCGTTTTCGAACTCGGTGGCGAAGGCCTGACGCTGGGGTCCGTCGGCGCAGTGCTGATGCTGGCGCTCGCCCAACCCGCCTTCGAGGCGACCAAGGAAGACTGGCGCAATCGCGGCGATTTCGCCGTCACCTTCACCGACCGCTACGGCAATGTCATCGGCCATCGCGGCGTCATCCACCAGAACTCGGTGCCGATCGACGAGCTGCCCGACAGCCTGATCAAGTCGGTTCTGGCCACCGAAGACCGCCGCTTCTTCGACCATTTCGGCATCGACGTCATCGGCCTGTTCCGGGCGCTGGTCACCAATGCGCAGGCCGGCGAAGTCGTGCAGGGCGGCTCGACGCTGACGCAGCAGCTGGCAAAGAACCTGTTCCTTTCCAACGAGCGCTCGATTGACCGCAAGATCACCGAAGCCTTCCTGGCGCTGTGGCTGGAGGCCAATCTCTCCAAGAAGGAAATCCTGTCCACCTATCTCGACCGCGCCTATATGGGCGGCGGTACGTTCGGTGCAGCGGCGGCCTCGCAATTCTATTTCGGCAAGAGCATCACCGATGTGAACCTCGCCGAAAGCGCCATGCTCGCCGGTCTCTTCAAGGCGCCGGCGAAATACGCCCCGCATGTCAACCTTCCGGCGGCGCGCGCCCGTGCCAACGAGGTGCTGACCAATCTCGTGCAGAGCGGGCTGATGACCGAGGGACAGGTGATTGCAGCGCGGCGCAATCCGGCCACCGCCATCGACCGCAACGAGCAGGAGGCGCCCGATTTCTTCCTCGACTGGGCCTTCGACGAGGTGCAGCGGCTGGCCTCGCGCTTCCACCAGCATTCGCTGGTCGTGCGCACCACCATCGACATGGGCATCCAGCAGGCGGCCGAGGATTCGGTCGAGACATCGCTGCGCGAATATGGCGAGAGCTATCACGCCAAGCAGGGCGCGATGGTGATGATCGAAAACGGCGGAGCGGTGCGCGCCATGGTCGGCGGCCGGGATTATGGCGAAAGCCAGTTCAACCGCGCCACCAAGGCGCTGCGCCAGCCGGGCTCTTCCTTCAAGGTCTACACCTATTCGGTGGCCATGGAGAGCGGCATGACCCCGAAGACGACGATCATCGACGCACCGATCAGCTGGGGCAACTGGAGTCCACACAATTACGAAAACCGCTATGCCGGCCGCGTGACGCTGGAAACGGCGATCGCCCAGTCGATCAACACCATTCCGGTGCGGCTCGCCAAGGAAAAGCTCGGCATCCAGCCGATCCGCGCCATGGCCAAGGCGATGGGCGTGGAATCGCCGGTGCGTGACGACGTGACGATCCCGATCGGCACCTCCGAAGTCACCGTGCTCGACCAAGCGACGGCTTATGCAGTCTTCCCGGCAGGCGGCTACCAATCCCGCCGCCACGGCATCACCCAGATCCTCGATTACGACGGCGACGTGCTCTACGACTTCGACCGCGACGAGCCGCCGGCAAAGCGGGTGCTGTCCGAAAAAGCCGATGACGAGATGAACCAGATGCTGAGCCGCATCCCCTATGTCGGCACCGCCCGCAAGGCAGCGCTGGACAACGGCATCGTCACCGCCGGGAAGACGGGGACGACCCAGGCCTATCGCGACGCCTGGTTCGTCGGCTTCACCGGCAATTACACGACCGCCGTCTGGTTCGGCAACGACGACTATACCTCGACCAACAACATGACCGGCGGCTCGCTGCCGGCGATGACCTTCAAGCGCGCCATGGACTACGCCCACCAGGGCGTCGTGCTGCGCGCCATCCCCGGCATCGAAAACCCGCTGCCTTCCCCCAAGGACGCCGCCAAGACCGCCGCCGCCAAACCCGCCGACGGCATCCCCCAGCTGGTGCGCCCGCGGATGCTGTCAGCCGAAAGCACGAAGATCCTCAAGGACCTCGGCGAGAAGCTGAAGGACGCGGCGCCGCTGGAAGCGCAGAAGGTGGCGAGTGTGGAGTGATTGGGGTGGCGTAGCGCCAAGAGCCGCCCCACCCGCTTCTCTCGTCGCCGCGCCTGGGCGCGGCGGGGAGAGTCTTTTCACGACATGAGGTAGCCGCTTTAGTCATTCACGGCACGGACGTGCCGTGGGCTGGATTCCTGTGACGAGCACAGGAATGAGGGAAATTGGGGCTGAGCTCAGCGGCCAAAGAGCAACGTCCCAATGGCGGAAACCCAAGACCTGCATAGTCTATACGTAGCCATTGAAACGCGGCCGCAACCCCGACCTCCCGTCGGCGCGGCGGGGAGAGTCTTTCCACCACGTGAGGTAGCCGCTTTAGTCATTCACGGCACGGACGTGCCGTGGCTGGATTCCTGTGACAAGCACAGGAATGAGGGAGATTGGGGCTGAACTCAGCGGCCAGAGAGCAACGTGTCAATGGCAGAAACCCACGGCCTGCATCCTCTACACGTAGTCATTGAAACGCGGCCGCAACCCCGCCCCCCTCATTCCTGTGCTTGTCACAGGAATCCAGCAGCCACGCGTCTGCGTGGCGAAAGACTCACAGCCCATGCAGGTAGACCGAAATATCCTCCCACTCCGGATTCATCGCCTCGATCAGATTGAGCTTCCACTGCCGAGGCCACTTCTTGATCGTCTTCTCCCGGGTGATTGCCGTCGTCAGCAGGTCGTATTCTTCAAACCAGACCAGCGTTTTCACGCCATACGTCGATGTAAATCCCGGCGTCAGTTCGTTCTGGTGCTCGAAAAGCCGCGTCGAGAGGTCTCGAGTCACGCCGGTGTAAAGCGTGCCGTTTCGCTGGGATGCAAGGATATAGACATAACCCTTCATGGTTGAAGATTGGCTTTGATTTTCTTCTTTGACAAGAGTTACTCACGGCGCAGACGCACCGTGGTCTGGATCCCTGTGACGAGCACAGGGATGAGGGAGTTTTGGTTTGGCCGCAGAAGACAGCCGAGATGCCGAGATGCCGAGCGTACTGAAGACATAGCCTCGCACAACACTCTCGACCGCACCGTATGATCCCAAGCGCCTCCCCTAACCTCCCTCATCCCTGTGCCCGTCACAGGGATCCAGCCGCCGCGCGTCTGCGCGGCGAGAGACTCTTCCGCCGGCCTGAAACGTGAAAACGACCTCCACCATTCCACCCCGCCAGAATCAGTGCTAACCCTTTCACCTGATTTGATCTCAAGGGCCGGCAGTGTTTCGATTCCCGCTATTTATCGCGATTACGCTGATCGTCGCTTTCGGCGGCGGGATCATGGTTTCGCGGTATGCGCTGGATGTGACGCAGGGGTTCGGCGCCATCAAGCTTGGCGCCTGGGAAGCCTTTCCGGAGCTGCAGACGGCTGATGCCGATCCTTACGCGAAATCGCACCGGGCGCGCGCCGGGAAGCTGCTTTACGGCAGCGCCGAGGGGCTGACATTCACGGCTGGTGTCGATGACCATGGCGACCGGCTGAATGCCGGATGCAGCTACCGCATCAGCGGCCAGACGCCGGCAGCGCGCCTCTGGACGCTCTATACATCCGACAATAGCGGAAATCCCGCCTCGGTTCGCCCCGGCCTTCCCGGCGCGCTGAATTCCTGGACCGTTCTGCGCCAGACCGACAGCAGCTTCGTCATCGACGTTTCCGCCAATGCCCGGCCCGGCAACTGGCTGGCGCTCCCGGCAGCCGGCACCTTCCGCCTGGTGCTGACGCTGTTCGACACACCGACGGCCGGCAGCTCCGGCGTCATCGATCTCGCCATGCCGAAGCTCGAGAAGACCGGGTGCGGCAATGCTTAGGATCGTCTTTGCCATCATCACCGGCCTGTTCGGCGCCGCCCTGCTGCATCTGGTCATCATCCTGGCGCTGCCGCATTTCACCGGCAAGGATGCCGAGACGCGGGTGATTGCCGAGGGTGATCCGAACAATTTCTATCTGCTGTCGTCGACCTATGACGATGCGGGGCTGTCGAACAGCGATCCCTTCGTGCGGACCGCCGTCTGCTCCTTCGATCTGGAGGACGGCCCGGTGCGCTTCACCGCCAAGGGCAGCGTGCCCTTCTGGTCGATCGCGGTCTATGACGGGGCCTCGAACGAGGTGTTCAGCATGAATGACAGGACGTCGGTCGGCGGGGCGCTGGATGTGCTGGCGGCAAGCCCGATCAAGCTGACGGAGCTGCGCAAGGCTTTGCCTGCCGATTTGCAGCAGACCATCCTGGTGGAGATGACCCATAGCGAGGGTTACGCGGTGCTGCGCACGCTTGCCCCGCAGGCAAGCTTCGACGACGCGGCAAAGAACTTTCTGACCGAGGCAGGCTGCGAAACCTACGCCAGCGGCAATTGATATCTCTACTTGCTCTTCACACGCGGCGCGCGTGGCACCGGACGGGGCTTCGGCGCGTCGGTGAGCCGCTCGTAGCGGACCCCGGTGAACAGCAATATCTGAGCCTCGACGGGCTCCTGGTCCTTGCGGCGCGGCTGTTGCGAGCGCCGGTCAGCCAATGCGACTATGGTGGCCATTCTCGTCTCCATGCACTGCCCGAGACGGATGAAGCTAAGCGGATTTCACCCTGCCCGCCTGCGCGGGCCAGCGCGTCCTTCAATACCGTTGCCGGCATCTCCGGGCATTCGCGCCTTTCTCACGGCACCTTTGCGGATATCCGTGATGTGGAATCTTGACGGCCGAACCTTCGAACCGCGCTGTTCCTGTCCGAATTGAGACATAGGATAGTTAACAGTTTCCTAATATTTCAGCACTGCGAAGCCTTGTTGTAAGGCCGTTCAATAAACGCGGCGAGCTGTCTTTTAGTTTCACATGGCAATAAGTCAGATTTAATTAGGAAAGACGCATAAATTCAGCAGCTTAGAAAAAGACCACCGATCACCTTTACGTCATAAGGATGTGTTGCCGATTTACGTCATGAAAATATTAATTGCAGTCGCCCTGAATGGGCGTATGGTCCGTCCATCGGTCAAAGGTTTAACGGCGATGACCGCTTGAGAGACAATATACGCTCTTGCCGCAGGACACGGAGGGCAATTCATGTCTTTATTCGTGAATGCGACATTCTCTCCCGAAGATCTGGACGTGCTGCGCGGCGCACTCGACGCGTGGTGCTCGGAGAAGCGTCTCGACATCAAAAGTCCCGAAGCACATTTTGCCGCTTCGGCAGCGCTCGACCTCTATCAGTCGGGTCATGATAACGGCGAAAAGCTGTTGATGGCCTTGCGCTCCCACAAGGGACTTTAACGTTCCAAAACACTTCCGGAGCAATCCGGACAACGCTCGGCGCCTCGTATCAGCGGGGCGCTTTTCGTTTGTCCGGCTACCTATACCGGCGCACGCCCTACGTGTATTATTGTGTGGCATTTGATTAAAATCTTCAGCAAGCATTAACCCTGCCGATGTAGGATTTATTCATATTCGTATGGGTCCGGTCTCCGTCCAACCGGCGCATTCGATCCCTCAGTATCGGCGTTTCCGGGGTATTCTTGTGCGTGACCGGTTTAGAGACCTAGAAGGGCCGATGGCCATTCGAAAGAAGGACGTGGTATTGATGGCGACTGTCAGCAGCTTCGAAGGATTGGCGCATCCGACGCGATCCGAGCTGCGGCAGTTTGCGGAACTCTTCACGCCCCTCTTCCAGGCCTCCTCCGAGGAGGCGCGCCGCCAGGCCGTTGCCGCCCTGTCGCAATGCATCGTAATCCCGCAGGCAGTCGCCTTGTTCATCGGCAATCAGCCGATATCGGTCGCAGCCCCCTTTCTCACCGCCTCGCAGGCGATCAGCGACGATACGCTGATCATGATCGCCCGCACACAGGGCACCGCCCATATCCGTGCCATCGTCAGCCGTGACAATCTTTCGCCGAAGGTGATCGATGCGCTGGTGGCGCTGCGCCAGGCGACTGCCCGCCCGTCGCCCGCCGAATTGCCGGCCGCAGAGACAGCCGCTCCGATCGCTGTCGCTGTTATCGAAGAGCCTACTGTCGATCCCGATTTTGCCGAGCGCCTCGCCAACGAAGAGGCGATGCGCCAGAAGATCCGCGGGCTTGCCAGCCATCTCGGCCGCAAGGACGACGACCGGCTCGGTCTCAGGACGATTTCCGATATCCAGGAAGCGCTGCTCGTTCGCTTCGCCCGCTCCCGCGAGGCCAGCCATTTTGCCAGCACGCTTGCCGATGCGCTGTCTGCCAGCCGCTGGCTTGCCGAGCGCATCATGCTCGACCTCTCCGGCCAGCAGCTCGCAACGACGCTTATGAGCCTGGGCATGGGCTTTCTCGATGCCGTCTTCGTGCTGGAAAAGCTCTATCCGCATCTGGCCGAGCCGCAGCACAGCGTCACCCGCGCCTGGATGGTGCTGGATGCGCTCGATGCGGAGGAATGCCACGAACGGGTCGAGGCGTGGCGCCGTGCCGACAGCTATACCTACATGCCGGAACGCGACGGCCAAGCGGAGCCGACGGTTGCGGAGCGCAAAGTGCCGCCTGCCCGCGAGCTGAAGACGGTCGGCCGCCGCTAGAACGGGCTTTTCTTCTTCTCTGCGGCCAGCGTTAGCAGCGCTGCCGCATCGCTGGTCTCGAGCTCGACAATCCAGAGATCCGGATCGAACTTGCGTTCGCGCTCTAGCAGCTCCCTGACCATCTCCGGCTCCTGCCGCTCCATGCGGATCTCGAACAGCCGGTCACCGCTGTCCTCCTCATCGAAAAAGCTTTGCGGCGCCGGGCCGAAAAGCGTTTCCAGCCCATCGCGGAAATGCTGGCGGATGAAGACCGCACCGGCTTCCTCGGCGCCCTTCTTCTCCACAGCGGCGAAATCCCCCGTGGCGAAGACGCGGCGCAGCAGCGCGGAAACGAAAATGTCGGTGCGAAGTCTCATGGACGTTCTATAGGCGGATGGCGGCGCCGACGCCAGAGCTGCCCCGCCGGCTCTAGGCCCTTGCCAGGGAAACCCGCGGCCTTTCGGTCACGGCCAGGAGATCCGCCTTGATCTTCTCGGCATCGGCAATATCGACGTGGTAGAGATTGGCGAGCCAGATGCCATCGGCGGCAAAGCGGGCGATGCGCAGATGCATGTCGCCATCGGTGGCGCTGTGACGCTCGGCTCGGGCATTGGCCCAATCAGCCACCAGGGTGCGCAGATGGGGGTCGGTCAGCGCCGAAATCGTCAGCGGCGCCCAGTGGCCGCCATTCGTCCGCTCGTTCTTGTCGAAGACCGAGTTGATATAGGCGCGTGTGAAGGAGCCGTAGGGTTCGGGGTCGCGGGCGATGCGCGCCTCGATATCCTCGTCGATCGCCTGCAGCAGCTCGTCGAAGACGGCTTCGATCAGGTCCTTCTTGCTTGGGAAGTGGTGAATGCAGCCGCCCTTGGTGACGCCGGCGGCTTCGGAAACGGCCTGCATCGTGACCGAGGCGAGGCCTTCCTCGACGGCAAGCTTGCGCGCTTCATCGAGCAGATTGCGCCTGACGAGTTCAGGCTGCTTGCGGCGTCTGTACGGGCTTTCCATGCTGTCCCCGGCGAGGAGACAATCATGCGTTGCTCCCTTGTTTTCCCTGCAGCAAGCTTAACATCTGGCCTTTGGCGTGCAACGATTTTCGATGCTGCGATTTTCGCGCAGCCTGTCAACAGCCTGTAACATAATCGCGACATTGAAGTCGCTGTACCCGCCGCAGCTCTTCATGTATCAGTGCCGCAGGGATGAAAATATCACGTGCGCGCAGGGGAAATGTGAGCTCGAACACCGACGAAAAGCAGAAGCGGCCTCGCGGGCGGCCGAAGAGCATCGATCTAGACCAGCGGCAGGCCGACATAATAGAGGCAGGCACGGACGTCTTTATCGAGCTCGGCTATGCCAATACAACCGTCGACATCATCGCGGCGAAATGCGGCATCTCCAAGCGGACATTCTACGACTTCTACGAAGCCAAAGGCGATCTTCTTTCCGCTGCCATCAAGGCGAAGATAGGCTCTGTTTTCTACTTCCCCGAAGCCACGGACGGGATCGCTCTCGACGAGCTTTTCGGCCGTGTGTTCTTCGTCGATGAAAACGAAGCGCCGAGCCCGGCGAACATGCGCCAGTATTTCCTGATCGAAGTCGCCTGGGAAGCCACCGAATACGTGCCGCAGCTGCGGCTCGATTTCGACATGGCCCGGGCCGAGCTTGCCAGCTGGCTGCGCCTGTTGACGGACAAGGGACTGATCATTGCCATCGACGCGGATGCGGCGGCCACGATGCTGATCGGCATTGTCTTCGGCAGCCTCAGCATCGACCGCGGCGGAGCAGATCCCGATGTCCGCGCCAAGCGCACCAAGGCCTATCTGCGCTCCAGCCTGAAGATCTTCGCCAACGGACTTCGGCCTTAACGGCAGCGCTCAGGCGCGCCACTTCAGTCAATACCCGTCACATAAAAACGAGAAGAGCCCGGTGGGAACCCGGGCTCTCCTTTCGAAACCGATTTGGAGGTCAATCTTAATCGGCTTATAGCGTGTGATTAGAAGTCGCGCTGCAGGCGGAAGAAGCCTTCAACCCAATCAGCCGAACCACCTGCATTGCCGTAGTTTTCGTTGACGTAGGTCGCAGAAACGCGGGTCGAGAGGTTGTCGACGATCTTGTAGTCCATGGTTGCACCAGCGCGCCACATGTGGCCGGTATCCCAGTTGCCACCAGCATCCGGAACAATGTTGGAGGTGTACTGGACTTCAGGCGTAATCGTCAGCTTGTCGGTTGCCTTGAGCTGGTATTCAGCAACGAAGGTCCATTCACCCGTCTGGTCGTAGTTGTTGGTGAAGGTTTCGGAGTTCAGACCGGAAGACCAGACAACAGCGCCTTCGAGGGTGCCGGGGCCGATGTCAGCAGACATACGGGCGGTAACGGCGCCTTCTTCTTCACGCTGGCTGTAACCACCGTAAACCTGCCAGGTAAACGCACCGAACTTGCCGCCAACCGAAGCGTCGATGCCGAGGCTGTTGTTATCGAGGCTCGAAGCCGGGGAAACAAAAGTTGTTCCATTTGGCAGCGTGATTGTACGGCCGCTAATGCCGCCGAGCTCTTCAAGAGCAACACCAGCGTAGAAGTCGCCAGCGTCGTAGGTGTAGCGGACAGCGTTGAAGTTGGTGTTGTTCGACATCTTGTCGGATTCACCGGTGAAGTCGTTGTCCCACCAGCTTGCAAACTTACCAGCGCGGAAGCCGGCGATGTCGAGGTAGGCTTCGTCGATGATGACGGAGTTGCCTGCACTGCCGATCGTCGTGCTCGCACCGCCGGTGATGCCACTCGTCGGGATCGTTGCGCCGTTGTAGTTGCCCTGGAGGGCGATGCGGCCCGTCAGAGTGCCGTATTCAGTGTCGCTCTTGGAGTCGAACGAGAGTTCAGCGCGGGTGTGATCGGCCCAATCCTGGCCGCCGTTGTTGTCGTATGCATCGCCGAAGCCGAAGCCGACGTCAAAACGGATGTAACCAGCAACCTTGAGGCAGGTTTCGGTGCCCGGGATGTAGAAGTAGCCGGTGCCGTAGGCGTCGCAAACCTTGACGTATTCTACTGCTTCCGGTTCGGCGGCGACGATAGCGTCGGCAGCCTGTGCACCGGATACTACTGCGAGTGCAGCAGCGGAGCCGAGAAGGAGGCTCTTGATGTTCATTTTCTGTCTCCGTTCCAGAGGCCAACCCCAAGGTTGGCTCTTGCTTAGCGCGATGGATGCGGTCCCCTGAAATTTCAGTCCGCCATGCGTTTCCGAACGTTTGCTTCGGTCACGGGCTGGATATGAACAGGAGGCCCCGGAGTCGTCAATTATTTAATAAACGTATTCGTACCAAAATTATCCCGGAAGTTTTTCTCGTGGCATTTTTACCACATTTTAGCGGTCCGGGGCGGTTCTGCTGTGCATAACCAAGCTGGCACGTTAAGAAATAATTAATAAAAGCAAGGCGCTAGAGCAGACGCTCGGATTAAGGAAATCGGGCCGGAGAATGGCGATCCCGTGGCGGAGCAACGCTCAACCGGCCGCGCCTGCGGCGGCCGGTTTGGAAGATCATCAGGCGTCGTGACGGCGGCAGCCGCGGACGAAAAGCTGGATGCAGCTCTTCAGATAGCCTGTGAGAGAAGCCCTGTCGGGCAAGCCCTCACCTGCGCTCATGCGCGAGGCAAAGCCGCCGAACATCATCGAGACGAGCATGGTCGCGGCATGATCGGCATCATCGACCTGCAGCACCTGGCGCACGTCCTGGAAGGACAGCCAGTCGGCAAGATTGGACATCGTCATCTGCGCATCATTGCCCTGCTGACCGCCGCCGAGGCGCGGACCGGACGGATAGAGCGCGGCGATGCAAGTCGTGATTCGCCGTTCGGTCTCCGCCGAATCGTTGAGATCGAGATGGAAGATCGACATCAGCACGTCTTCCGGCGAACGCGGTTCGTCGAGTGGACGCGGCAGCGCGAGCAGCTGCTTGGGAAAGGCGACGCGCGATGTGCTCCACTGCAGGCCGTCTTTCGCATATTTCTTCGTTCTGGAGTTGAGCGAACGGGTGATCGCCGCAAAACGGGAAATTTCCGAATAGGTGATCTCGAAATTGAGATCGTTGACGCCGCGATGGAGACGGAAGGTCTGGCCGCCGCCGAGATGGAACTCGGATGCGCCGGTTTTGGACGTGACGGGATACACCGCCGCGAAATGATCATGGAGGGCTTTGTACAGCCGCGGATTTTCGAGATCATTGATGGAGGCGGTGGAGCGATACATGGCGCGGTCGGAGCCGTCCAGTTCGCCCATCCCGCCATAGGAAGGTTCGCGCAACATTTGTTTGATCCTGGCGGGGGAAGGCGCCGTCCCGTTCAAGGAGGGCGCGGGGATGCCCGCGGCGTGGCGACGAGAGAAAGATACCATCCGACTGGTATCTTTCAGATGCGAGAAAGTGACAATTTAATCACAGTCCGTTGCTCCTGACTGGCCCCCCGGTCGCACTTGATGAATAGCACCAAGCGAGCCGAGTATTTGTATCATATTTTTGTGAGCATTATAAATTCGCAGCTAATACAGCGACCGATGAAACACTAGGCGTGAGCTAGACTTCTACCTGTTTTCCTATGTTTACAGCGACTTAAATCGCCTTTCGCCCTCACCCGCCAGTAGTTTTGCGGGCATAGTCTGCGACAATCTGTCATTATTTGCGGAACGCATACGTACCAATCCGCGCGCCCAGCGTCCCGACAAGCGTGTTTGAGCGCCTTTAATGCAATCAAAAGAGGAATTTCGACTCGACGCTAAATCGCGCCGATTTCCTTCAGCTTCTTCAGCACCGCCGCGTTGGGCTCGCCATCTTCCGGCAGGTTGTAGTGCTTCTGGAAGTGGCGGATGGCGGCGCGGGTCTGTTCGCCAGCAACGCCGTCGACGCCGACATTGGCATAGGCCATGTTGGCCAGGCCCTTCTGGATCTTCAAGACCAGATCGACGCTGGAGAGTTCGCCAGGCGTCACCTGCTTGAGGGCCGCGGGCGCCGTCTTCACCTGTTTCTCGGCGCTGCGGATAGCCGCTGCCACCGGGTCCTCGGCGGATGCGGCGGAACTGACATCCGCACGCGGCTTCTCTGTGGGCACCATGGAAGGACCTGCCGAATCGGTCTGCAGTGCCGCCAGAACCTCCGGCGTCGCCTCGCCGTTCTGCGGCATGCCGACGGTCTCTTCGAAGAACAGGATGGCAGCGCTGGTGCGCGGGCCGATGACGCCGTCCGCAGTGCCATTGTAGAGGCCGCGGCGGATCAGCTGCTGCTGGATATCCATGACCAGCTGAACCGGCTGCTGGCCACCGGTTGCGGCCGGCGGCAGCGCGTTGGTAGTCGCACCCTCATCGCCGGGCCGTTCGATCTTGAAGGTCGTGACGTCGTTCGGATGCGGCTCCTCGACCGAGGGTCGGCCGATGGAGAATGGCGAGGAGAGATCGCGGGTGCGGAAGAACGGATGCGGATGCGTGCCTGGCTGATACCAGAGCGCATTGGCCGCAACGAAGGAGAAGATGACGACGAAGGCGGCGGTTCCGCCGGCGATCGATGGATTGCGCGCAACGACGCCGCCGAGCATCGATGCGCCCGTCATGCCGACGCCGCCCAAGGCGGCTGCCCCCGTCAGAAGCAGGCCCGGCTGCTGCCGGCCCCTCTTCCCCTTAGGCGATTTTCGCTTGCGCGCGGCCATCGAACAGCCCCTCTTCCAATCCGGCAACGGATGCCGCAGTCGTCTTCAGGCGTGGCGGAAATTCGACGGCCGCATCCCGCGCCGCATCCGCGGCCGGGGCGCCGGAACCATCCGCCGCGATCGATATGGTGATGATGGTGCCCTCGCCCGGCGCACTGGCAATGGCGAAGTGGCCGCCATGCAGCGCCACGAGCCCCTTGACCAGCGACAGGCCGAGGCCGGTGCCTTCATATTGACGGGTATAATCGTTCTGGATCTGCACGAAGGGCTGGCCGAGCGTCGCCAGCCGGTCGGCCGGAATGCCGATGCCGGTGTCGCTGACGCTGAGCTGCAGCACGCCTGCGCGCACCGAGGCGTCGACGGTGACAGCCCCGCCCTGTTCGGTGAACTTCACGGCATTGCCGACGAGATTGATCAGGATCTGCTGGATGGCGCGCTGGTCGGCCACGACCTCGTCGAGATCGCGCTGGATGCGGCTGGTCAGCGACACACCCTTGGTCTTTGCCTGCAGCGTCAGCATCGCCTCGCACGACTTGATCGAGGCGCCGATGTCGAAGGGCTCGAGCATCAGCTCGTAGCGCCCGGCTTCGATCTTGCTCATGTCGAGCATGGTGTTGACCACCGACAGAAGATGGGCGCCGGAATCACGCACCAGGCCGACATATTCACGCTGGCGATCGTTTTCGAACTTGCCGAAATATTCGCCGAGCAGAATGTCGGAGAAACCGAGAATGGCGTTCAGCGGGGTGCGCAGCTCGTGGCTGACGGCAGCCAGGAAGCGCGACTTGGCATCGTTTGCCGATTCGGCATCGGCGGCACGGCTCTGGGCATCCAGGCGCAGCTGCTGCTCGACCGAAACGTCGCGAAGCTGGGCGACGACGGCAGCAAGCGCGCCCTCGCCGTCGCGCCGCGCGGTCATATCCATCCGGAGATAGGCGAACTGGCGAAGATCACGCGAGACGCCCGGGCGGTCCAGCCTCAGGTCGACGCTGACGGCATCATCGCCCTGGCGCAGCTGATCGAGGGCCTGCAGGAAAAGAATGCGGTCGGAGACATGCACCTGCTCGATGAAGCCGCGGCCCTTGGGCTCGCGCATCCAGGCGAGGTACTCACTGATGTCGCGGCCACCGGCCGAGGTGACGTTGCCCTGCGGATCGAGAAACAGGATCAGGCCCGCACTGTTTTGCAGGAAGAAGTCTTCGGCTGTCTCCGGGATGACGGTAGTTGCCACCTGCGTCTGGCGCGACAGCGCGATGCTGCCAACTGCAGAGAACAGGAAGGCGGCGCAGACGGTCGCCACACCTGCGGGCAGTGCCACGGCGGGGCTGGTTATAAAGGAGAGGCCGGCCGGGGCTGCAATCAGCGCGCCCGACGACAGGAAGACGAGGCGGCGGAGAATGGCAAGCTCGCGTTCGGCAACGGCCTCGCCGCTCCCCGTGCGGGAAAGCCAGCTTGCCGCTGCCCGGTCCACGAGGGCTGCCGCCCGGTTGCCGATGTCACTCAATACTCGCACGCAATACCCGCCCGAAAAGGCTCTTTAACAGACCCGGACAATAGGCCCTGGGCGCTTAAAGAAAGGATAAGGCAAAACCCGCCTCCACAGCCAGAAAGCGGCAAAAGTCCCGTTTTGAGCCATTGCAGCGGGCCTTTGGTTTTCGTGGTTAACAGGGGGTAAGCGATGGAATTCGCTGGCATTTCAGCTTTGTGTTAACTTTTGCGGCGAGGCCATCGTTGAGAATCCCTGCAATTACAGGCGGTAGGCCGTGCCATGCTTAATGCCGATGGCTACAATTTGACTGAAATACGGTACGTCGGCCTTTATTTAAAATTCGAATTAAATTTGCCGCAAATGCCGCGGAGTTTCGAAAAGTGGCATTCGCACTTCCGCGCTAGGGTGAAAGCACACCGGAAACGGACCCTGATTCGGCAACAAGACCGGACGGGAAAACAGGATGGGCAACGACAATGAGACTACTGATCAAAGGAAGCTTCTGGTTCGGACTTGTGCTGGTGCTGCTGCCGCTTTTCAGCTCGGAAAGCTCGACGCGCCTCGCCAACGACCCCCAGGTTCAATTTTCCGACGCCTTCACCGCCGTCAGCGGCGCCTATGACTATATAACCGGCATGTGCGGCGAGAAGCCGGAAGTTTGCAGCAAGGGCGGCGAAACGCTGACCGCGCTCGGCTACAGAGCCCGCGAAGGCGCCCGCGTCGCCTACCAGCTGATCGACAACCAGCTTTCCGGCGACGAGAAGGACAAGCCGTCCGCCAAGATCGCCGAAGCAGCAGGCGCCGTCGCCGCACCGCTTGCCAACTTCACCCCGGTTGCAGCGCTCGCTCCTTCCGCAAAGGAAGAGAAGACCGCCGCGCTGAACCAGCCGATGCCTTACCGCCCGCCGGTCGATGATGCGAGCGCCTCCGACACCGTCGTCACCGGAACCGTTCCGTCCGTCATCCCGACGCCGAAACCGCGCCCGGTCTCCTGAAACTCCGCGGGACGCCTTCCGCTCCAAAGCTTGCACCGGTGGTCCGCATAATGCGGAGGTACCCCGTGCCTGACGTGCCTGCCCTGTTTATTTCAGCAGTTTGCTGTACGCCGTGAGGATGCCCATCCTTCACGGCGTTTTCTTTTTTAACGGTTCAAAAAGAGCTGCACTTCCCCTATATGCAGGGCATCACTGAAAGGCCCCGCTCCCATGGCATCGCTTGACGAAATCATCGACGACTTCTCCTTCCTCGACGACTGGGAAGACCGCTACCGCTATGTGATCGAGCTCGGCAAGGCGCTGCCCGATCTTGCGGACGAGAAGAAGACATCCGCCAACAAGGTGATGGGCTGCGCCAGCCAGGTGTGGCTGGTGACGCATACCGATGGCAACCCCGACAATCCGGTGATGACCTTCGAGGGCGATTCCGACGCCCATATCGTCCGCGGCCTCGTCGCCATCGTGCTTGCCACCTATTCCGGCAAGACCGCCTCCGAGATCGCAGCACTCGATGCCTTCGAGACTTTCGCCAAGATCGGCCTCGTCGAAAACCTTTCGGCGCAGCGCTCCAACGGGCTGCGCTCGATGGTCAACCGCATTCGCGAAGAGGCACGCGTTCGCGCGGCGGCCTGAAGGCAACGTAGCGGCCAGTTAGCGGAAGGCCGACATGATCAATCGATCGAACATACGGTCCGGCAGCCAGCGGCGCAGAAACAGCAGCGGCTTGGCCAGCATGCCGCCGGCATAGCGTGTGCGGGGCCGGGCTGCGCCGACCGCCTTGCTGAGCAGCGCGGTGATGACCGATGGCGGCGGCGCCTTGCGCATTCTCGCCTGACCGCGAACGAAGGCCTGGACGAGCTTTCCATAGGGACCGGACCCTGAGATGCGGGATGCCTCGCCAGTGGCGATATCACTCCATTCGGTTTCGATGCCACCCGGCTGGATGACGATGACGTCGATGCCGAAGCCGCGCACCTCGTTGCGCAGCACGTCGGACCAGCCTTCAAGCGCGAATTTCGATGCGTGATACCAGCCGCCGAGCGGGGTGGTGAGCTTGCCGCCGATCGAAGAAATATTGACGATGCGGCCGAACTTGCGGGCGCGCATATGCGGCAGGCAGAGCTGGGTCAGCCGGCCAAGCCCGAAAAGGTTCACCTCCATCTGCCGCCGGGCGAGATCGATCGGCACATCCTCGATGGCGCCATACTGGCCGTAGCCGGCACAATTGACAAGCACATCGATGCGCCCCTGCTCGCTGATGATCTGATCGACTCCTGAAACCATTGAGGCGTCATCGGTGACGTCCATGGCAATCGCCAGACCGCCCCTGGCGACGATATCCTGCATGCGCTCCAGGCGGCGCGCCGCCGCATAGACCACATAGCCTTCCGCCAGCAGGCGCATGGCGAAATCCTTTCCCATGCCGGATGAGGCCCCGGTGACGAGGGCGACGGGCTTTTGCGATGCGGGCATTCTGAACCTCGGACTTATCGGTTGAAACGAAACTGCTTCCTTCGTAATCTATCGGGAAACCCCACAGTCAAGCGGTTTAAAAAATGCTCATCGGCGAACTCGCCCGCATCTCCGGCATGTCGAAGGACGGGATCCGGCACTATGAAGAGATCGGCCTGATCCGCTCGACCGAGCGACGCGCGGGAAGCCGCGTCTACCGGGACTATGACGCGAGTGCCATCAAGAGGATCGAGCACGTTCGCCAGGCGCAGCAGCTTGGCCTTTCGCTGAAGGAAATCGGGCCGATCCTCGACACTTACGGGGAGCGCGAAGTCACCGCCGCGGAGACCGCGAGTTTTCTCGAAGAACGCCTCGATATCGTCAGGGGCAAGCTCGCCGAGCTGCGGAAGATAGAGGATTTCATTCTGCAGAAGCTCGATCGGTACCGGACGTCAGAACCAAAATCGTAGCGCTCRCTGCGCTTCTTTAACCGTCGATCAATTGGCGCAGATGCGTCCCGCGCTCCCTGAGCCTCCCGGCATCGCGGGCGGGCGGAGCGCCGAATTGGCGGGCATATTCGCGGCTGAACTGGGTGGCGCTTTCATAGCCCACCGAAAAGGCCACGCGTGCCGTATCGCCGGGGTCGGCCAGCAGCCGGCGGCGGGCCTCGTGCAGCCGCAGCTTCTTCTGATACTGGATCGGGCTCATCGCCGTCACATCCTTGAAGTGCTTGTGGAACACCGACGGGCTCATGCCGGCGATGCAGGCGAGCGTTTCGATGGTGATGGGCTGATCGAAATTGTCGCGGATATGGCTTATGGCGCGGCGGATCTGGCCGAGACGGCTGTCGCTGCGGGCCAGCTGGCGCAGCATCGGTCCATGCGGGCCGAGCAGCACGCGGTAGATGATCTCGCGCTCCAGCATCGGCGCCATGATCGTGATATCCGAGGGCGTGTCGAGCAGCTTGATCAGCCGCAGCCAGGCATCGGCGAGCTCTGGCGTGACAGGGCTGATGCCGAAACCCGGGCCATCGGCCATCGGCGGCAGACCCGGCATGTCCATGATGATTTCGGCGACGACAGGGATATCGAGCGTCAGGGCGACGGCGAGATAGGGTGTATCGGGGCGCGCCTCGACGATCTGGCAGGCGCCGGGAACCTCGATGCTGGCGACGAAATAGCTGGCACGGTCGTAATGCAGCCGCCTGTCGCCGATCAGCGCACATTTCGCGCCCTGCAGGACGAGGCAGAGCATCGGCTCATAGATGCCGGGTGTCATGCCCGTCAGCGCCGCATCCTTGGTGATCGTCACCCGCGGGACAGCGGTTTGCGTGCGCTGCCCCTGCGCATGTCTCAGCGCCCGATCGCGCAATTCATCCATCGCTTCCATCATGGACATATGGTGGCATGGCCGCCGAACGCAAGACAAGAGAGCGGCGCTTTGCGAGCAGCAGGTCAGGAGGATTAGGCAAGAAGCCGGGATTTTGCGGCTCACGCTGCGATCGCGATCGGCACGATGTCTAAGGCTCCACAAACGGAGTGAGACATGACCAGGATCAAGACTGCAGTTGTTACCGGCGCCAACAAGGGCATCGGCTTCGAAATCGCCCGGCGGCTGGCATCGGAAGGCTATCGCGTCTGGCTGGGTGCCCGCGACCAGAGCCGCGGCGAAGCAGCCGCCGCCAGGCTGAAAGCTGAAGGGTTCGACGCGCACTGGCTCGAGCTCGACGTTACCGATGATAGCAGCGTGACGGCCGCCGCAAAGGCGCTTGCCGGACAGACCGGCACGCTCGATGCCCTCGTCAACAATGCCGGGATCGCCGACGGCTTTGGCATCTCGCCGCTCGAGGAGCCGATCGGCATCACCAAGAACGTCTACGAGGTGAACGTCTTCGGGCCGATCCGTGTGACACAGGCCTTCCTGCCGCTGCTGAAGGCGTCGGGTGCGGGGCGGATCGTGATGATGAGCAGCGAGCTCGGCTCGATCCAGTCGCTGCTCGACCCCGACAACGAGTTCTACGCCGTCAACGCGCTCGGCTACAACAGCTCGAAATCAGCCCTGAACGCCGCCACCGTCTCGCTGGCCAAGGCCGCCGAACCCTTCGGCGTCAAGGTCAACGCCGCCGACCCCGGCTATACGGCGACCGAGATGAACGGCAATAGCGGCTACCGGACGGTGGAAGAGGCAGCCGAAGTGGCGGTGAAGCTGGCGACGCTTGGCGAAGACGGACCGACGGCGGGTTACTTCAACCACAATGGCGTGCTGCCCTGGTGATCCCGCGGGCGCTGTGACGCCCTCACAAGCTGGAGAGCGGCCCCGGGCAACCCGGGCCGCGACCAGCCATTAAGAAAATTTTAGCAAATTCGAAAATAAAAAACTTTTCGATTATCTTTGGTGATACGGTGGTTCCGTTAGAATAATATTTTTAATAGGAGCAAATGATGAAATCCCTTTTTCCTGAAATGTCCAGCCGGCAGATCGCCATCTTCATGATCGAAACATCAGTCCTGCTCGCGGGACTGGCAGTCGTTCTGATCGTTACTGTGCCGATGATGTGAACGCGATGGCCGATAGCGGCTACGTTTAAGGCAACAGTTAGGCGGGCTACCTGACAGGCGCAGCCCGCCCCTCACGCACTCATCGCCCGCTCACCCGCGAAACCCTGCGCCACCTCAACCACCCTCACCGCACTCCGCGTCCGGTTTCTACCGCCGCTCTTGGCTTCATAGAGCAGCTTGTCAGCCCGTTCATAGAGGGCCGCGAAATCCTCTTCTGCAAGAAGACCGGCGATGCCCATGCTGGCGGTGACCGGGCGCTCGAGGCCGGCGACCGTGTGGGCGACGATGGCGGGGATGGCCTGGCGGCGGAGTTCGGCCTGGGTCCCGGCGTCCTCGCCGCGCAAGAGGAGCACGAATTCCTCGCCGCCGAGGCGGTAGGCGCGGACGCTCGGTCCGGGCTGGAGTGCGTTCGCGACGGCTTTGAGCACCTCGTCGCCGGTGCTGTGGCCGTTGACGTCGTTGATCGCCTTGAAATGATCGAGGTCGATGATCGCGAGCGTCGTGAAGCCCTCGGCGCGAAGCTGCTCGAAACGCAGTTCGATCGCCCTTCGGTTCAGCAGGCCCGTCAGGGCGTCAGTTTCGGAGAGACGCTCCAGCAATTCGGCTTCGTTGCGGGCGCGATCGCGCTCGCGCTTCATGGTGACGAAGCGCTCGGCCACACCTAGTGTGGTGAAGACGACCTCACAGACGCAGCCGGCATAGAAGAGCAGTGTCGCGTCGGTGCTCGGCAGCCAGGGAACGATGCCGGTCACCAGGCGGATCAGGCCGACCACAACCATCGGCAGGTAGCCGATCGCCTGGTAGCGGGCGGCGCGGCTGCCGCGGCGCCAGGCATCGATCATCGACAGCATGAAGAGAGCAAGGACGGGGGCAAAAGCGGCCGTGTAGGCGCTCGACTGAATGGGGCGGGCGACGAAGGGGAAGGCCGCGTGAAAGACGCCGAGGACGATCGCCCAGGCGGCGCACCAGGGCAGCGCGCAGCGCAGCCACGGGTGCATCCGGCCGGGCTCGACGAAGCTGTGGGTGAACATCGCGCCGGATGCGACCGTCATGCCGAAGATCACCGTCGTCATCCAGCTCAGCGTCATTGCCGGCGGATCGAACAGCAGGACCGACAGGCCGGATGTGACGAGAATGGTCGCCAGCAGCGAGAATGTCAGCGCCGTGTGCCAGAGAACGAAGGTTTCGCGCAGCGCCCGGTAGAAGGCGGCGTTGAAGATCAGCGGCATGACAAGCATGCCGGCAAGCCCGGCGAGGATCAGCGCGAAGCGCATGTCACTGACGCCGCCGGCACCATCCGCCGGGGCGAGATAGGCGCGCTCCAGCGTCATCTTGTGGCTCGGCAGGTCGATGACGGCGACGACCTGCCTGGTCTCGCCGGTCAGCTCCGGCAGGGGCGCCTTGAAATAGCCACCGGCCATCGAGCTCTGCAGGGCGGCGGCGGGAATGGTGTTTTCCCTGATCGCGCCATCGCTGTTGATAGCGAGCAGATGCACGGCCTCGAGCGCGCTGCGCCTGGAGAGGAAATAGCGGGGGAGTGTCTCGCCGGGGGCAATGTCGAAGCGCAGCAGCACACGCTCGGCATCGAGGGAGTATTCCTTGGCGCCGCAGGACCAGCGTGCCTCGTTCCTGACAATGGCGGCCACGTCTTCCGAGAGCGTCGCGTAGGCCTGGCAGGAACTGCGAATCCCCAAGGACTCCGCTTCGCCGGCCGATGCGGCGCCAGCAGGCAGCAGCATTACCAGGAGCAGAGCGGCCACCGAAAATATGTTTCGAAGTCCACTCGAGATCATGACGTTCCGATACGGCAAAAAGCTTTTGATGCCGTTAATCGCGCATGGCCAGTCCCGGTTATCAGCCCGAGCCTATAGCGGCAAATGGCCTCGCCGGGATCGCAGAACGATGTCACAATCCTGTTCGATTTAATGTTTAGAGGCGCAGGAAATCGGCACAGAGGATCGTCGGATGGCAGAAGAAAAGCCCCTGGATTTCGCAGGCGGGATCGTGGATTTCGATGCCGGACATGGCGAGGCCGCCACCGTCGAGATGAAGGATTACAGCGACAGCCTGGCGCAGGCCAAGGCGAAGTCCGTGCGACTGGTCGATGCGATCACCGGTGCTGCTCTGAAGAAGAAGGATGCCATCCACTTCGACGA
This sequence comes from Rhizobium sp. 01N424, assembly GCF_056399485.1. Classification (NCBI taxonomy): domain Bacteria; kingdom Pseudomonadati; phylum Pseudomonadota; class Alphaproteobacteria; order Hyphomicrobiales; family Rhizobiaceae; genus Rhizobium; species Rhizobium sp. 01N424. The sequence continues at coordinate 951,991 of NZ_JBFTRK010000001.1, read as the reverse complement.
CCTGCGCCCGTCGCTCGCCGATTTCATGCGGCAGAAGCATCCGGGGCTGCGCTCGGACGACTATATCAACCGCAAGGTCGTGGACGATTATCGCGGCCAGTATATCGCCGAGCTCCTGCGCGACGAACGCGGCGAGCTTTCCAATCTCGAGGACGAGGTGGTGGAAAGCCTGCGCAGCCACGACACGCTGGCCGAAAACATCGAAGAGGATTACGAGGAGCGCCGCTCGATCGGCGATCGCGTCGCCGATGTCGTTGCCACCTTCGGCGGCAGCTGGACCTTCATCATCTCCTTTTGCTTCTTCCTTGCCGTGTGGATGGGCATCAACTTCCTGATGGGCGAGCAGCGGGCCTTCGACGCCTATCCCTTCATTCTCCTCAACCTCATCCTCTCGACCATCGCCGCGCTGCAGGCGCCGATCATCATGATGAGCCAGCGCCGCCAGGAATCGAAGGACCGGCTGCGGGCGCTCAACGACTACAAGGTCAACCTCAAGGCGGAGCTCGAAATCCGCCACCTGCACGAAAAGGTCGATCACCTCCTGAACCGGCAATGGGAGCGGCTGACCGAGATCCAGCAGATCCAGATCGAGATGATGCTGGAACAGGCCAAGGCCGCCAACCGGGCGCTGAAGATGAGCAGGGTGCAGAAGACAAAGACCAACGCGCTGAAGAACCTGTTCAGCGCATCGCCGAAGGCGGATGAGGCGGACGGCTGACAACAAATGCCCGGTCAGCTCTCGCAGGCCCCCATTTAGAAAAATGCAATGCGGCTGTGCCAGATTGGGCAGACGAAAGACTGACAGGCAGATGACTGGCGCCCTCCCCGCGCGTCATCTGAGAGGTGACAGGGTGTTTACGCAGCAGCAATTGACGTCGATCCTGTCCTCCCTTCCGGATCCGGCCTTCATTCTCACCCGCAGCGGCCGCTATGCGGCGATCTTCGGCGGCAAGGATCTCCGGCATTATCACGATGGCAGCGGCCTTGTCGGGCTCACCATGTATGACGTGCTGAAAGAGGAAAAGGCCCGCTGGTTTGCCGCCGAGATCGAGCGGGCGCTTGCAAGCGGCGCGCTGCATATCGTCGAATACGAACTCAGCGGCGCCGATGTGAAGGGTGCCGGCGATGGCCCCGGCCATTCGATCTGGTTCGAGGGCCGCGTCCAGGCGCTGCCCTTTCAGGTGGAGGGCGAGGATGCCGTCGTGTGGGTGGCGAGCAATATCACCGGCAAGAACGAGGTGCAGCAGCAGCTGCGCCAGCTTAGCGAAACCGATGCGCTGACCGGGCTCTACAACCGCCGCAAGCTGATCGAGACGCTGGATCAGCGGCTGACGGTCTTCGAGCGCGAGAAATCCCAGACATCGGTGCTGGTCTTCGACCTCGACAATTTCAAGAGGCTCAACGACGAGATGGGCCACCACGCCGGCGACACGGCGCTGATCGAGATCGCCCGCCTCTGCCGCCAGCATCTGCGCCAGGACGACATGATCGCCCGCTTCGGCGGCGACGAATTTGTGGTGGTGATGCCCGGCACCCGCCAGACCGACGCGCTGGAGATCGCCGAGCGGCTGCGCGAACGCGTTCCCGCCATTCTCAGGGAAAGCATGCGCTACGAATCGACGATCAGCGGCGGCGTGGCCGAATTCGGCCTGCCGGACCGCTCGGCCAGCGATATATTGAAGCGCGCCGATGAGGGGCTGTATCTGTCGAAACGATCGGGGCGGAACCGGGTTTCGGCGCTTTAGGCGAAACAGGCACCGCACTTGAAGCGAACGGCCACGTCGGCCGCACCGGCGAAACCTGCGGAGATGACCAACGTCGCGGCTGTCATGAACCTGGGAAAGTCCCCATGATGATCAGCACCCCTATCTCTGATTGCCTGATAAGCCCAGCCGGAGCAACGCACCGGCTCACAGGCTGCAGCCCGGATACTTGTAAAGGTCAGCTTGAGACAGGTCTGCCGGGCAGTTCTTGGCGGCAGTCGCCTTCTGGCCGCAGGAGGAAGCCTTGAGCTGCGATATGGATGCATACCGTCCCTGAGAGACGCGCACCTTGACGCACTGCTTTCGGGCAGCATTCCACCAGGTGTTGTTGCCCCCGACATCCACATATCCACGGGCCTGCATCTCGCTTTCGGCGCCGGGAGCCCGCGCACCGACGAGATCGGCTATGTCCGACGGCGATCTGGCAGAAGCATCCAATGGGATCAAAGCCAAAATGCAGGCTACGAGTTGCAAACGCACGAACGCCCCTCCCGATCTGATTGCCGGAACAAATTAGCATTCATGAATATAACTGGCGAGAGAAATTGCGCCGCCCCGCTATCCCGACAGCCCAGCCGCGGGCAATCCGCAGACGGCGCTCGCTGCGGGAACGCGGCAACAATTTCCGCATTGACCGGGCTTTCCGGCTGGCCCATGTCTTTAACCTGGAATACCCGGCCCCACTGGAGACAAAGCATGTTCACCCACATCATGATCGGCAGCAACGACCTGGAGCGGTCCCGGCGCTTCTACGACGCCACGTTCGCCGCATTGGGCGGCAAGCCCGGCGAGATGGATGCGCGGGGACGGCTGATCTATGCCCATGAGGGCGGACGGCTGATGATCACCACGCCGATCGACGGCAAGCCGGCGACGGCGGCGAACGGCGGGACGATCGGCATCGGTGCTGCGAGCCGGGACCATGTTCTGGCGTGGCATGCCGCCGGTAGCACGCATTGCGGCACGGCGATCGAAACCCCGCCTTCGGAGCGTCCGAACGGGGCGTTTGTCGCGTATCTGCGCGATCCTGACGGGAACAAGCTGACGGCGCGGACGCAGGCGGTGAAGTGACGGTGGTGGCGCGAAACGGTTTTGGATCAGCTGGGAATTCGCGCCTCTGGATGCTCGGCCCGAAACAGGGCGATGGGGATCACGAACGGCTGCTTTGCGCCAATAGCTGCCATTGCGCGTTACGGGAAATATCCTATTCTCGTCGCCTCACTTCCGAGATCAGACAGAGGATCGACCTATGCCTGAAATAGACGGCGATTACGCTGATGTCGTCGAATGGCGACGTGATATCCACGCCCATCCAGAGCTTCAGTTCGAAGTCCACAGAACAGCCGAGTTGGTGGCCTCGAAGCTGAAGGAGTTCGGATGCGACGAGGTAGTGACAGGTGTCGGCAAGACGGGCGTCGTGGGGGTTATCCTTGGGCGGCAGCAGACCAGCGGAAGGGTTATCGGCTTGCGTGCTGATATGGATGCTTTGCCAATCGAGGAAGAGACCGGAGCCAAGTGGGCATCCACCAACAAGGGTGTCATGCATGCATGCGGGCATGATGGACATACAGCCATGCTATTGGGTGCCGCCCGTGCTCTCACGCGAACACGCGCGTTTGACGGCACGGCGATAGTAATCTTCCAGCCCGCCGAGGAAGGTGGCGGTGGAGGCAAGGCAATGGTTGATGACGGTCTGATGGATCGCTTCGAAATCAACGAAGTCTACGCCATGCACACGGAGCCAGGATTGCCAATCGGCCAGTTCAGTACCGCGAGTGGCCCCCTAGCTGCATCTGCGGATGGCTTTCGGATAAAAATCGACGGCAAAGGCGCGCATGGGTCTTCGCCCCATGCCAGCGTCGATCCGCTCGTCGTCGGCGCGAATATCCTTCTGGCGCTCCAGACGATAGTCTCACGCAACGTTCACCCGCGCCAGTGCGCTGTTGTCACAGTAGGCTGGATGGGTGGCGGTAAAGCTGGAAACGTCATTCCCCAGTCGGCCGAAATGGGAGGAACGACTCGGACCTTTGATCCGGCAACACGCGACTTGATTGAGAAGCGGGTAACAGAAATCGCCTCGTATGTGGCCGAAGCTTATGGTGCGAAAGCGACCGTTACTTACAAGCGGATGTTTCCGCCAACGGTGAATCATGCAAATGAAACAGCCTTCGCAGTCGATGTGGCGAGATCGCGGGTAGGAATGGAAAACGTCAACGGGTCTATGGAACCGTTGATGGGGTCAGAAGACTTTGCGTTTATGCTTGAAGCTCGCCCAGGAAACATCATGCTCATTGGTAACGGCGACGGCCCATCCGTTCACGACGCACGGTATGACTTCAACGATGCCGCAATTCCCTTCGGCGTCGATTATTTCATATCGATTGTGGAGCGCCGCTTGCCGTTGGAATGACCGCTAAGGGCCCAAAGCGGCCACCGCGCCGTAGCCAACGAGCATCTGCTGGCCATAACCGCAATCCCCCTCAATCCTTATACCCCGCCCCCTCCCGGTCCAGCACCCGGCGCACACTCTCCAGATGCATCCGCGCGCTCTCCGGATCCCCCTCGCGCATCTGCTTCGCCGCCGCCGCCGCCGCCTCGGGCGCAACCGGCAGCAGGCGGCGGCCGGTGCTCATCGCCTTGAGCTGCACTTCGGCGGCGCGTTCGAGGTAGTAGAGATCGTCCCAAGCCTCGGCGATATTGGGGGCGCAGACCAAGACGCCGTGGTTTTTCATGAACAGGATGTCGTTATCGCCGAGGACGGCGGCGATGCGGTCGCCTTCGCGTTCGTCGAGCGCCAGGCCGTTGTAATTCTCGTCGACGGCGACGCGGCCGTAGAATTTCAGGGCGGTCTGGCCGGCGAAGATCAGCGGCTCGCCTTCGACCATGCTGAGTGCGGTGGCATTCGGCATATGTGTGTGGAAGGCAGCGCCGACGCGCGGCGACATCTTGTGCAGGCGGGCGTGGATGAAGAAGGCGGTGGCCTCGGGCACGCCGTCACCGGCGACCACATTGCCCTCGAAATCGCAGATCAGCAGCGACGAGGCGGTGGCTTCCTGGAAAGCCCAGCCGAGGCGGTTGACGAGGAAAAGATCGGGATGGCCGGGGACGACGGCCGAGAAATGGTTGCAGATCCCCTCTTCCAGGCCGAGCCTGGCCGCCATCCTGAGGCAGGCGGCGAGATCGGCGCGGGCCTTCCAGATCTCCTCGCTATCGAGCGGGATGTTGCGCAGGACAGCCGGTGCGCCCTTCGAGAGATTGAGTTCGTGCGCCATGTCTGCCTCCGCAATATTCGTTACATCCAGCCGGCGGCAGCGAGGACGCCGGGTACCTTGTCGAGCGTTGGCACCACCGCGTTGGCGGCGTAATCGGCCAGCGGCTTGCGCCCCGTGCCGCGATCGACCCAGACCGTACGAAAGCCGAGTTCGCGGGCGGCGGCAAGGTCGAGATGCGGGCTGGCGCAGATATGCACCAGATCATTCATGCCAATCCCAAGCTCTTTCCAGGCGTGACGGAAGGTTTGTGCCGATGGCTTGTAGGCGCCGGCCTGCTCGGCAGTGATGACCCGGTCGATATGGCCGCCGAGCTGGGCGACGTTGCCTGCGATGATCGCGTCATCGGTGTTGGAGATGATGGCGAGGCGGAAACCGGCTGATTTCAGCCGCCCGAGCGTTTCGACGACTTCCGGGAATGGCGGCATCCTGCCGATCGAGGAGGTCAGGATTTCGGCATCGTCAGGTGTAAAGCCGAGGCCGAATTCGCCCATCGCCTTTTCCAGCGCCAGGGCGCTCACTTCTCTGAAGGATCTGTGCGGGCGCTCTTCCTCCAGCGCGTGCTCATGGCGGTCATAGGTGGCGGTGAAGGCCTTCTGGTCGATATTGCCGCCCTTGGCAGAGAGGATACGATCCATCGCCGCCAGCAGCCCCTCGTCCCACTGGATCAGGGTTCCGTAGCAATCGAATGTCAGCCAGCTGGGCCGGGTGCCTGGAAGCGTCATCTGCATCATCTCCGTTGATGCCGCCAGATTGACAAAGCGCGCGGTCATTGAGAAATTAAATATAGAAATTTCTCTCAGTGAAAAATCGAATGAGCTACGGATTCGACCTCGATCTTCTCAGAACCTTCGCAGCCGTTGTCGATTGCGGCGGCTTCACCAAGGCGGCCGAGCGGGTGCATTTGACGCAATCGACCGTCAGCCAGCAGGTGAAGAAGCTCGAGGCCAATCTCGGCCACACGCTGCTGTTGCGCGACAAATCGACGGGCGGAGTACAGACGACGGAGGCGGGCGAGTTGCTGCTGAGCTATGCCAGGCGGCTGCTTTCGACGGCTGATGAGGCATCCGAAGCGATGCGCAAACCGGCGGCGCCGAAGACCGTTCGTCTCGGCGTTCCCGAGGATTTTGCCGGGCGGCGGCTGATCGACCTGCTCTCCGGCTTCTCGGCGGCCTCGCCGCATATAAGGCTGGATACGGTCAGCGGCTGGAGCACGGAGCTCAAGCGGCTGCTCGATGCCGGCGAGATCGACCTGGCGCTGATCAAGCGCGAGCCCGGCGATGGCGCGGCATTGGCGAGCTGGAGCGAGGAGCTGATCTGGGTGGAAGGCGGGCAGCCGAGCGCCGGGAGCGACCCGGTGCCGCTGGCGGTGTTTCCCGTCGGCTGCATCTATCGCGACCGGGCGATCCGCGCCATCGAGCGCAGCGGACGGCGATGGCGGATAGCCTATACCAGCCAGGGGCTGATGGGCGTGCAGGCCGCCGTCGCCTCCGGCCTCGGCATCAGCCTGCTGCCCTCGGATGCGGTGCTGCCGGAACACAGGCTGCTTTCGGCCAGGGACGGCTTCGAGCCGCAGCCGAATTCGGAACTGGCGCTGGTCAAGGGACGGACGCGGCTTTCGGCGGAGGCGAAATTCCTCGGTGAGTTTCTGACGGACAATCTGGCGCCCTGACGATGCGGCAGGGGCGAGCCTCAGCCCGCCCCTTTGCATTTGCTGATATCAGCCGAACTTCTCGGTGGTATCCGCCTTGCCCTTCACCCAGTAGCCCGAGGCCTTGATCCAGGCGAGAGGATAGCCGCGCTCTTCGGTCAGATAGGCGCGGATGGCGCGGACGACGGAGGCTTCGGCGGCTACCCAGACGAGCGTCTGCGGGGCGATGTCGATGCCGCTCAGCGCCGCGATCAGTGGCGCGGCATCGGTGGCCTCCGACAGCGGGCGGTGGACCCAGCGCGTGGTCAGCGCGGCTGCCGTCTCGAAGACCTGCTGCTCTTCCGGCCCGGCGACGGCGCCGAGCAGGGTGATGATGCTTCCTTCGCCGCTTTCCTCAATGCGCCGGCCGATCGCCGGAAGAGCCGTCTCATCGCCGACCAGCAGCCAGCGCTTCACCTTGTTCGAGATGACCGCCGAGCCGCGCGGGCCGCCGATTTCGAGCGTGGTGCCCGGCTTCGCATCGATCGCCCACTGGGTGACCGGACCGGCCTCATGGAGGGCGAAATCGATCGTCAGGCTGCGGGCGGCGTTGTCGTAGCGGCGCGGGGTGTAGTCGCGGCGTTCTTCCTCGCCGCCCTCACCCGCTACGATGACCTTGATATGGTCGTCGGGCGCCAGGCTGACGAAATCGGCGAGGTCTTCGCCTGTCAGCACGACGCGGCGCATGCCGGGGGTGATATCGATGACGCTCTCGGCGATCAGCGAACGGCGGCGCAGTTCATGCCTGACCCGCTCGATTTCGGGCGCGGCATTGGCACTGTTTGCAGAATTGGTGTTGTTATCCATCTTGTCCTTCTTGGGGCTCATAGAGCTCGATCCGCAGGACATGGTCGCGCAGATCGAAGCCGCAGAGCCGTTCGATCATACGCGTTGAGTGACGTTAACGCTTACGTGACCGGGCAAGCGCCCGGACATTGACGAACCGGCTTTAACCGACAGAGCCCCTCGCCGCAAGACGGACGGCGCAGCGAATATCCTATGTTACTAAGATTTAACTTTTGCAAGGCCGATCATCCGCGTCAGATATTGCGCATATAGGCATTCGAAAGCAGATGGAAAAGATGATGGACGCCAAGATCCGCACAGTTCTCGACACTTATGAAGAGATGATCGCCGAGGAGCGCGCCAGCCCCCGCATCGAGCCGCCCGGCGGGCGGGACGGAGGACAGGACCGGCGGATGCGCGCCGTCGGCCCGGAGACCGGCCAGTTTCTCAACATTCTGGCCAAAAGCCTCGATGCGCCTGTCATCCTGGAGCTCGGCACCTCTTTCGGCTATTCCGGCATCTGGCTGGCGGAAGCGGCGCGCGCGGCGGGCGGCAGGCTGATCACCATGGAAATGCACGGCTACAAATCCGCCTTTGCGCAGGATATGGCGGAGAAGGCCGGGCTGTCCGCGCATATAGACTTCCGGATCGGCGATGCCGTGGAGATGATCGGCACGCTCAAGACCGGCGTCGATTTCGTGCTCGTCGATCTCTGGAAGGATCTCTACCTCCCCTGCCTCGAAGCCTTCTATCCCCGGCTCAATCCCGGCGCGATCATCGTCGCCGACAACATGATCCGGCCCGGCGACGACAATGTGAAAGCCTATGGCCGGGCGATCCGCGCCAAGCCGGGGATATCGAGTGTGCTGCTGCCTGTGGGCAGCGGATTGGAGATCAGCCGGTACGAGCCCTAGCGGAAGGTGGTCTCCATCTCTGGCCTGTACCCCTCCTCGCCCCAATGCTGCATTCTCGCGGCTCGCCGCGGCGGGTTGTAGTGGCGGGCGAGCGCCAGGAGGGCGGTGCGCAGCATCAGCTTGGCGGAGCGCACCGGCCATTGGCGTTCGCGCTCCACGGTTTCCAGACCCTTCATGAAGCAGCAGATATCGAGGGCGGCGCCTGACAGTTCCGGCCCCATCGCCTCGATGGCGCGGTTGACTGCGATGCGGGCGGCTATCGCGCTGTCGGCGAGATCGGCCATGCCGCCGCGCTCGCCCTTGCTGCGGCCGGAAAGCCGCGGCTGCCAGGAGGCGGTGACGCGCGGCTGCAGCTGGGCGCGGGTGAAATCGGCATGCAGGTGTTCGCCGGCGGCAAGTGCGGCCTTCGGCAGGAAGGGCTCGCCGTTTCTGTCCTTCAGGCGGGCGAGCGAGGAAAGCGGCGATTCCGCCTCGTTGACCCTGAACGTCTCGGGCCGGCCATCAATCTCGCGGGTTGCGCGGGCGATATCGCCATGCTGCTCGATGAAGGCCTCGTCGCGTTCGGCCAGTGCCCGGCGAAGATAGGCACGCGCTGCAGGCGCCAGGCTGGCGCTGTCGCGCGCAATCGTGGCAAGGCCGCGGGAGACGGCTTCGGAGAGCAGGCCGGACGGGATTTCATGACGGGCGGTGCCGTGATGGAGGGCGACGGTCTCCGAGCCGAAGCGCTCCAGCCGAACCTCGCCTTTTGCCAGGAAGCGCAGCATCTTCAGCATCTGCCTGTCGCTGTTGGCGGCTTTCTCAGTCATGGGCTGCTCCTTCCGGAAAGCGGAAGACGGAGACGATGGTGCGCTCGATGGCGGAGACGAAGTCGTCGAAGGCCGGGTCGTCGCGGCGCTGCTCGACGATCATGCAGGCATGGGCGACGGTGGTGCGATGGCGCCCGAAGCCGCCGGCGATCTCCTGCTGCGAGAATTGCAGCGCCGTGTGGCAGGCATACATGGAAATCTGCCGGACATGGCAGAGCATGCGGCGGCGATCGCGCCGCTCCAGCATGCGGCTGCCCGCCATCATCACCATCTCGGCGGTGATCTTCTGGGCGATGCGGCAGACGATGCGCACCGGCAGAGACACCGATGGCGGACGCGGCTCGGGCGGTGGAGCCGGCGGCTCTTCATCGAGGATCGGGCGGAGAGCTGTTTCGAGGCGATTGCGCGGCAAAGGGCTTTGAGTGTGCGGCATGTGAAACTCCCGTAAATAGGAATTAATTCACACACCATAAGAGAGGAATGCGCGAAGCGAAAGAGTGATGCCACAACTTTTTCGCGCTCCCGGTCCTAGCGGAGCTTAACATACTGAAAATGAATGTGGATTATTTTCCTATTTCGATCGCGCCGCCGACGACGCGGGAGATGGGCTGCCGGAGAGGAGAAGCCGGATGCCGAGGCCGATGAGGACGATGCCGGTGAACCGCTCCTGCCAGGCCAGCAGTTTCGGAAAGCGGTGAAGAAATTGGCCGACGGTTCCCGATGCCAGTGCCACGCCGCCGAGCGAAAAGATGCCGACCAGTTTCTGGATCGATCCCAGAACCAGCAGCTGCAGCCAGACCGGCCCGGCATGGGGATCGACGAAGAGCGGCAGGAAGGTGAACATGAATAGCAGGGACTTCGGGTTGGTCAGGCTGTTCAGTGTTCCTTCGCGCACCGCCTTCCACCCTGAGACCGGCCGCGACTTCAGCCTTTCTGAGGATTGATGCGCGAAGCTTGCCCACACCATCCTGATCCCGAGATAGATCAGATAGGCCGCGCCCAGCCACTGGAGGACATGCAGCGCAGACGGATAGGCGGCCACCAGCGATGCGAGGCCGAGGACCAGCAGGCCGACCTGCACGGCCCCGGCCACAAAGACCATGCCGGCGACCGTCAGCAGCGCGGTCCTCCGCCCCTGGCCGACGCCGCGCGCGATGACCAGCATCATGTCCGGCCCCGGCGTGATTTCGAGGACGGCAAGGGCGATGAGGAAGGTCAGGAAGATCGAGGCGTCGGGCATGATTCTGGAATCGCGGAGGGAGGGAGTCTACCAATTGAAGATAAGAGGTAGCGGAAGATAGGTTGCGGTTACAACCCCGCTTCGGCCATCCAGAGCTCGGCGTCGGCGCCTCCAGGAATGCGCAGCGGTGCTGCGGGATCGGTGGCGGCGCGCCAGACGGCTTCGGCGACATCGGGCGCGTGGGTGACCGGGCCGGTATCCTCCTGCACGTTTTTGACGAATTGCTGGATCAGCGGTGCGTAATCCGGATCATCGGCGCCGCGCAGATGCGGCCGGGCATTCTGGCCGAAGCGGGTCTCCGGCGAGCGGCCCGGCAGGACGATATGCACCCGCACGCCGAACGGCGCCATTTCGACCGCCAGGGATTCGCTCAGCGCATTCACCGCCGCCTTGCTTGCCCGGTAGACGCCGATGACGGGCAGCACCTTGACCGTGACCGTCGAGGTGACGTTGACGATGACGCCGGCGCGCCGTTGACGCATCTGCGGCAGCACCGCCTGGATCATCGCCAGCGTGCCGATCACATTGGTCTGGAACAGCGACTGCGCCGTCTCGGGGTCGGTCAGTTCGATTGGCGCCGGCGCGCCGAAACCGGCATTGTTGACCAGCACGTCTATTGGACCTGCGCTCTTCATCGCTTCCGCGATGCTTGCGGGATTGGTGACGTCGAGCGGCAGGACGCGCAGGCGATCGGATAGCGGAAGCAGGCTGGCAGCGGGCGTGCGCATCGTTGCGATCACCTCCCAGCCGCGTTCCAGAAACAGTCTGGCAGTCTCCAGGCCGAAGCCGGACGAGCAACCGGTGATCAATATCGTGGGCATGTGCTTCTCCATGCGAAAAGGAATGCCGCGATGGTAGTGACCGGTGACAGGACTTTATATAGGCTGAAGTCTCCATTTCTTTAGCGATAGTCCTGATCATGAGCATCGATCCGCTTGCCGACATCGTCACCTTGCTGCAGCCCGCAGCGCGCTTCTCGAAGCTGGTGGAATGCGCCGGCCAATGGCGCATTCGTCGCGAGGCCACCGGCGAGCCGTTTTACTGCGCCATCCTGGACGGCGCGTGCAGCGTCACATTCGGAGACGATCAGCCGTTCATCCTAGAAGCTGGGGATTTCGTGCTAGTGCCTGCGATGCGCGATCTCGTCAACGAGAGCCTCGATGCTTCCGCCGGTTTGCCGGATACGATCCCGGCGCAGCTCACCGACGGCCGTTTTCGCGCCGGGCGTCTCGACGGCCCTCCTGATCTGCGCATGCGGATCGGCCACTGCAGCTTCGGCGCGCCGGATGCCGCCCTGCTCGTGTCGCTGCTGCCCGACGTGGTGATCGTGCGCGGCGAACCGCGCCTGGCGACGCTGATGCAGCTCCTTGGCGAGGAGACGCGGGCGCGGCGCCCGGCACGCGAACTGGTGCTGGAGCGGCTGCTCGAAGTGCTGCTGATCGAGGCCCTGCGATCCGGGACCGAGACCACCGCCGCACCCGGGCTCAGCCGCGGCCTTGCCGACGAGCGCCTGGCGGCAAGTCTGCATGCCCTGCATGCTCGCCCTGCCCATCCCTGGACGGTGGCCGATCTTGCTGCCGAAGCCGCCCTCTCCCGCTCCGCCTTCTTTGCCCGCTTCAGCCGTGTCGTCGGGCTGGCGCCGATGGAATATCTGCTCGCCTGGCGCATGGCGCTCGCCAAGCAGCTGCTGCGGCGGCGGGAGCTCACCATGGACGAGGTGGCCGAGCGCGTCGGCTATGGGTCGGCGAGCACATTCAGCGTGGCCTTCGCCCGCCATGCGGGGGTGCCGCCGGCGCGGTTTGCGCGGGGTGGGTGAGATGGGGTGCGTGCGCGTGGTTTGGTCGCAAGGGTTGGAGCGTGTGGCCCCCTCATCCGGCCCTTCGGGCCACCTTCTCCCCGAGGGGAGAAGGGACGTCTCCATCAGTCACCGCGGCTCGCTGAAACCAGCACAGAGGCTGCCGCGACCCTCCCCTTCTCCCCTCGGGCAGAAGGTGCCCGAAGGGCGGATGAGGGGGCTCCGGGTGAGGTGCTTACAAAGCGGGGCGCTCAGCGCAAACGCAACGATTTCGGCTCGATGACAAATAAAGCTCGGGTAGATGCCTCCGCCTGCGACCGGAATCCTCTCCTCTCCCACCCACGACGCCAACCCGCCCCCTCGCCCCACCACCCCCTGTCATCAAACTGATAGAATTAACTTGCTAATGATTTGCAATTGCAGATCGGAACGCATTTGATGACCGAACCAGAACCAGAGACCAAAACCCTCCTTCCCCTCGTCGTCCTGTCGATCGCCCAGCTGATCGGCTGGGGCGCCGTCGGTTTTCCGGCGGTGGTCGGGCGGGACGTGGCGGCCGATCTGCAGATCGGCATGCCGGCGGTGTTTGCCGGAACGACGACTTTCTACGTGATGATGGGAGCCTGCTCGCCGCTGCTGTCGCGGTTCTTTGCAAGCCTCGGGGCGCGGGTGGTGATGATGGCCGGGACGGTGGTTTCGGCTTTGGGACTCATGCTGGTGTCGCTGGCACATTCGCCGTTCACCTATTTTCTCGGATGGCTTCTGATCGGGGCGGCGGGCAGCGCCAGTCTCACCATGCCGGCGCATATCCTGCTCAACGAGATCGCCGGACGCGGGGCGGCGCGGGCGATCGCGACGCTGATGCTGGTGACCGGCCTGTCGAGTACCATCTTCTGGCCACTCACCTCGTTTCTGGCGGCGCATGGCGGGTGGCGGGGCGCGTGCCAGGTCTATGCGCTGGTCATGGCCCTGGTCTGCCTGCCGCTCTATGGCTTCGGGCTGCCGCGCAGGCGCAACGAGGCCGCCTCTTCTGTAGCGTCGCCCGCGCCGGTCGCAGCGTGCGCCTATGACCGGACCTTCTACCTGATCGTCGCGGCAATCGTCTTCAATGCCTTCATCACCTACGGGTTCAGTTCGGTGCTGATCGAGCTCCTGAAAGGCGAAGGTCTCAGCCCGTCGCAGGCGCTGGCTTTCGGCTCGACGCTCGGCATCATCCAGATCGCCGCGCGCGGCGTGAACCTGATCGGCGCGACCGAATGGGACGGCGTGACGATCGGCGCCGGTGCCTCCGGAATGCTTTGCCTGTCGCTCCTGATCCTGCTCGCCGTTCAGGGCTCGCCCGTTGCGGTCGGGGTTTTCCTGGTGCTCTATGGCACCAGCAGCGGCGCACTTGCCGTGGCGCGATCGACCATTCCGCTCACCTTCTACGACAAGGCCGATTTTGCGCGAGCCCTGTCGCGGATCGCCCTGCCGCTCAACTGGATCTCGGCGGCCTCGCCGCCGCTGCTGATCTGGCTGATGACCACGTATGGCAATGGCGCGGTGCTGGCCCTGTGCCTGTTCTGCTCGCTTTGCGCCATCGCCATGCTGCTTTTGCTGCGCAGCCGCCGCCCGGCCGATCAGGGCGCCGCCGTCCCGTCATAGCCATAAAACAAAAAAGCCGGGCGCAAAGCCCGGCTCTTGACATCGACTGCGCTCTTTTCAGCCGCGGCCGCGCTTGCGGCGCTGGCCGAGACCCATTTCCTTGGCAAGGCGCGAGCGCGCTTCGGCATAGGCGGGAGCGACCATCGGGTAGTCGGCGGGAAGATCCCACTTCTCGCGGTATTCTTCCGGCGAGAGACTGTGATGGGTCATCAGGTGGCGCTTCAGGGACTTGAAGTTGCCACCGCATTCCAGGCAGGTGATCTGCTCGTCCTGAACGGACTTGCGGACAGAAACAGCAGGCTTCTGCTTTTCTACGATCGCTGCGGCGGGCTGTGGTACGGACGTGTTGCTGAGGGCGGAATGCACGTCGGAAATCAGATTGGCCAAGTCGGTGACCGGGACTACATGATTGCTGACATAGGCCGCCACGATGTCGGCCGTCAGCTCTACCAGCAATTCCGGCCCAGTGCCGGTCGCGGTATCCGTCATATTTTATATCTCCTGTTCGCATGCGTGGATGATCTTTGTGCCAAAAAGCACAAGATCGCCTTCGTAGAGGCTAACAGTAGAAGTCCAGCTTACAGCAGCATGTCCTAAAACGCGAATCCACCCCTAGATTCTTGCCGCCGAAATCTGTCCCAATACTGCCTGAATCCGAATCATACGTCGCACTCTTCGACCGCAGCCTTAATTAGACATTGGATATCAACGTTAAGGATGGAAAAAGCGAAACGATTCTAATTCGAAATCAGAACTCTACTTGCAATTCAATTAGCATCGTTTGACCGAAAGTCCAATTCTTATTTGCGTGATCTCTACGTAAAAAATTGTCCGACATTAAGATTTTGCAAGCAAGCATCCGACTTTAGTCCATAAGCAGAGACAAAATTTGCGTAAAATTGCTTAAAGCCCTGTATTTTATACTCTCATCGTTTGCGCATATCGTCACGTACGGAAAATACCGACAAAGCATGTCCGGTGGCATGTGCGGCCCTTGCAAGCAGATGCGCAGCAACCGGAGCGGTCAGAAGCAGAAAGGCTATCCCGGCCACAGCTCGCGTAAAAATTGATAAATCCCCGGAATGGACCCCGGCAGCGAGCAGCAGGAGGCTGGCACCGACCGTGCCGGCCTTGGAGGCGGCATGCATGCGGCAATAGACATCAGGCAGCCGCAGAACGCCGATGGCCGCAGCCAGCGTGAAGAATGCGCCTGCCAGCACCAGGACGGCAACGATGATCGCAACGGCATAATCCATCACCGCACCCTCCCCGGTTTGGCGGCTTTCACTTTTGTCTTCGGTTTTGCGGCCTTGCCCTGCTTCGGAACCGCGTCCGGCTCCGGTTGCCCGGCCGGCAATCCCCGCGACAGTACGAAGCGGGCAAAGGCGACGGTCGCCAGGAAGCCGACGAGGCCGAGCGAGACGGCGATGTCGATGTAGAGCGCGAAACCGGTCTTGACCGCGACCACGGCGATGAAGCCGATGGCGATGCCGGTCAGCATGTCGAGACCGGCGATCCTGTCGGGCAAGGTCGGCCCGGCGGCGATGCGCCAGGCGGTGAGCAGCAACGACAGACCAAGCACGGCCAGTGCCGCATCGGCCGCAAGCTGGATGATGACGGCGGGCTCGATCACCGGAAGGCCTCCATGATCTTGCGCTCGAAGCCTTCGGCAATCGCCTTGCGGGCCGCCTTCGGATCGGAACAGTCGAGCGCATGGACATAGAGCGTCTTGCGGTCGTCGCTGACATCGACCGACAGCGTGCCGGGCGTCAGCGTGATCAGGTTGGCGAGCAGGGTGATCTCGAAATCGCGATCGACGGTCAGCGGGAAGGCGAAGATGCCGGGCTGTATCCGCATCTTCGGCCGCAGTACCGTCAGCGCCACCGCCGAGGCGGACAGTGCGAGCTCCCGCAGGAAGAGCAGAGCCAGCGACAGAACCAGCCGGAAGCGGCGCAGATAGCCGCTGCCGCCGAAGGGTTCGCGGACAACCGCGAGAACAGCAGCGCCGAGCACGAAGCCGAGCAGCAGATTGTGCAGCGAAGCGCTGCCCGATACGGCGGCCCAAGCAATGGCGAGCAGCAGGTTGAAGACGAAGGCGATCATGGTGTGCGAGCCTCCGGGAAGACCGAATGGATATAGGCGGTCGGATCGGCAAGGTTTTCGGCGGCCTGCTGCGTCAGCGACAGCAGCTGCTCCGGCAGCACGCCGAAGAGCGTGACGAGCGCCGTCAGCGCAATCAGCGGCGCGGCGGCGGTCCAGCCGACCGCCACTGGCGCAAGCGGAGCCGCCGCCGGACGCCAGTAGGCGAGCAGGAAGAGGCGGCCGAAGCAGATCGTCGACAGGAAGCCGCCGGTCAGCAAGACTGCCGCCAGCCACCAGGCGCCGACATCGAGCGAGGCCTTGACCAGCATCAGCTTCGGCCAGAAGCCGGAAAAGGGCGGCAGGCCGGAGGCGGCGAAGAACAGCATCAGCGAGACGGCTGCAAACCAGCCGTTTGCGCGGTAGAGGCCGCCGAGCGATACCAGCGAGAAGCCGCCGCCGAGGCGCCCGGCAATACCGGCTGCCAGATAGAGCGCGGTCATCAGCACGATCGACTGCAGCGCATAGAAGATCGCGCCGCTGACGCCCCCCGGCGTGCCGATCGAGATGCCGATCAGCATGCTGCCGATGCCGGAGATGACGGTATAGCCAAGCACGCGGCGGATATCGCTCTCGGCCAGCGCCCCCAGCGCGCCCGACAGGCCGGTGGCAGCGCCGAGGATGGCGATCAGCAGACTGAGCTCCTCGCGCTCGACCGGCATCAGCATGATCATCACGCGGATCAGCGCGTAGATGCCGACCTTGGTGAGCAGGCCGGCAAACAGCGCCGACACGACGGTTCGCGGCGTGTGATAGGAGGCGGGTAGCCAGAAATTGACCGGAAAGGCGGCGGCCTTCATGGCGAAGGCAAACAGGAAAAGAGCTGCCAGCGTCATCAGCGGCGCGCCGTCGCGCAGGCCGGCGGCCTTTTCGGCGATATCGGCCATGTTGAGCGTGCCGAAGATGGCATAGAGATAGCCGACGGCCACGAGGAACAGCGTGGTGGCGATGAGGTTCAGCACCGCATATTTCATCGCTCCGTCGATCTGCCTGCGCTCGGAACCCAGGACCAGCAGGCCGAAGGAGGAGATCAGCAGCACCTCGAACCAGACGTAGAGATTGAAGACATCGCCGGTCAGGAAGGCGCCGCTGACCCCGGCCATGAGCAGAAGCAGCAGCGGGAAGAAGCCGAAGCGGCGATGCCCGGCATCGGTATCGGACAGCGCATAGAGACTTGCCGCCAGCGCCGCGATCGCCCCCGCCAGCGCCATCAGCACGCCGAAGAGGTCGGCGGTGAAGGCAATGCCGAACGGCGGCAGCCAGCGGCCCATCACCATGGTGACCGGGCCTTCGGCGATGACCTTCTGCAGGAGCAGTGCATCGATGACGACGAGAGCCGTCAGGCCGGCGATGGCGATCGGGGCATGGAGATGGATGCGGGACCGTAGCGCAAGTAGCAGGGCGCCGAGCGCGATGCAGAGGGCGACGGGAAGGATGACCAGCCAATGGGCCGCCGGAACGGGGGCGGTGAGCATGGCGGTGGAGAGGTCGAGGGTGGTGGTGGGGGTGGCCATCTTAGGGGGTGGCTCCCTTGAGTGTCGAGGGTGAGATACCCCCCTCTGCCCTGCCGGGCATCTCCCCCACAGGTGGGGAGATTGGCTGGGCGCGCCCGCCCGCTCCACCTTTGATGATTAGCGAGAAGCGAACCACTGGTCGATCTCCCCCCTTTAGGGGGAGATGCCCGGCAGGGCAGAGGGGGGTAGCCACGCGCAGAACGCTCTCCATCCTCAATACCCCACAGGCGGAACCGGCTCGTCGCGCGGCTCGGCCAGCCGCATCTCGTCGGTATTGTCGGTGCCGGTGTCCTGGTAGGCGCGGCAGGTCAGCACCAGCAGGAAGGCGAGGAAGGAGAAGGAGATGACGATCGCCGTCAGGATGAGGGCCTGCGGCAGCGGATTGGCGGCGCCCGCAGGAAGGGTGTCGAGACCGGCAGGGATGATCGGCGGCACCTCGCGGGTCAGGCGGCCGGCGGTGAACAGCAAAAGGTTGACGCCGTTTCCGAGGATGGCGATGCCGAGCATGATGCGGATCGAGAATTTCGACAGCATCAGATAGATGGCGGCCGAGAAAAACAGGCCAGAGAGGATGGCGACAAGCGGCTCCATCAGTCGTCCTCCCTTTCTTCCAGCGCCAGGGCGATGGCGGTGATGGCGCCGAGCACGACGAAATAGACGCCGATATCGAAGAGCATGACCGAGGAGAGCGGCACTTCCAGACCGAGGATGGTGGGATAGATCCAGAGCCCGGTCATGAAGGGGACGGCGGCGGCGATGGATATCAGCCCGGCAGCCGTGGACATCAGCAGTCCGGCACCGGCGATTGCCAGCGGGTGGATACGGATGGCGCGGCGCACGGCCGGCACGCCATTGGCGATGCCGTAGATCGCCAGCGCGGAAGCCGCGATCAACCCGCCGATGAAACCGCCGCCGGGCTCGTTGTGGCCACGCAACAGGATGAAGACGGAAAAGAGCAGCATCAGGGCCGTGAGGAAGGGGGCGATGGTGCGGAAGATCAGGGTGTTCATGGGTGGGTGCCCTCGCCTTCCCTTCTCCCCCGCGGGGAGAAGGCGCCCGGCAGGTCAGGCGCAACTTGTTGCGCCGGGGATGAGGGGGCCGCGGGCTCGAAGCGATTGATGAAGCTGGGCAGGGCCTTACCGGGTAGCCCCCTCATCCGGCCCTTCGGGCCACCTTCTCCCCGAGGGGAGAAGGGGAAAACTAGCACCACCATCACTTCCCCCTCCCCGGCCGCTTCGGCTGTGGCCGGGCGCCGCCTGCCCGCATGCCGATCAGGGCGATGATCGCCAGGGCGGCGACGGCGACGACGGCGATTTCGCCCAGCGTGTCGGTGCCGCGGAAATCGACGATGATGACGTTCACGACATTGGCGCCGTGGGCGATGGTCTTCGAATAGGTGTTGAAGAAATCGGAGAGCGTTGCATCGAACGGCCCCGCGGTGGCGCGGATAAGCAGCAGCGTCAGCCCCGCACCGCAGGCGAGCGCGATCGCCGCATCGGCAAAACGCTGGCCGGGCGGGCGCCGGTCGGCGGGCGAGAGCCTGAGCCGGGTCATCACCAGCGCCAGGATGACCACACTCAATGTCTCGACCATGAACTGGGTGAAGGCGAGGTCGGGGGCGCCGAACAGCAGGAAGATCAGCGCCACGGAGAGGCCCTGGATGCCGAGCGCGGCAATCGCCGTCAGCCGGTCGCGCGCCACCAGCACGGCGCCGAGCCCCGCTGCAGCAAGAAGGAACACCGCCCATTCATAGAGGCGCACGTCGCGCGGCCAGACGATCGCCTGTGGCCATTCGCCATAGACATAGAGCGGCACCAGCAAGATCGCCGCCAGCAGCACGAAGGTAGTGGTGACGTAGATTTCGAGCTTTCCCGGCTGCAGCAGCCGGGTGACGCGATGCGAGAGGCGCACGAGGCCCGAGATGAAGAGATCGAAATACCAGTCCGGCCCCGGCCCGGCAGCGCGGAAGAAGGCATCCGTCCATCGGCGGCAGCGGTCGAGCTGCCAATAGATGGCGATGCCGAGCGCGATGGTGACCACCGACAAAAGCAGGGGCACGCCGATATGCGGCAGCAGCGAGATGGTGATTTCCACCGGCCGGTGCTCGATCGCCGAGGCCATGGGGATGGAGATGTAGCGATGAACGGCGGGCGCGAAGATGGCCGCGGCAAGGCCGAGCAGCGCCAGAAGCGCCGGGCCGAGCCAGAGCAGCAACGGCGCCTCATGGGCGATCTTCGGCGTGGCAACGGGCGTGCCGATGAACGGCTTGAGGCCGACGGCGAATGCAATCGCAAACATCAGCACATTGCCGAAGATCGCAACCGAGGTGAAGACAATGGAGCGCAGATCGCCGAGCGCCAGGGCGGCATAGATCTCTTCCTTGGCGAGGAAGCCGAAGAAGGGCGGCAGACCGGCCATCGAAATCGCGGCGGCAAGGGCTGCGGCGCAGGTGAGCGGCATGGCCGGTCCGAGACCGCTGAGGCGGGTGACATCGCGGGTGCCGGTCTCGTGATCGAGAATGCCGGCGACCATGAACAGCGCGCCCTTGAACAGCGAATGGGCGACCAGATAGAGCACCGCCGCCTCGATCGCATATTCCGAACCAAAACCGGTGAGCAGCACCAGGAGGCCAAGCGAGGCGACCGTCGTATAGGCGAGCTTCAGCTTCAGATCGGTCTGGCGGATGGCGAGCGCCGATCCGGTGACCAGCGTCATGCCGCCGAAGAACGGCAGCAGGATTTCCCAGGCGGGCGTTTCGCCCAGCAGCGGATGAAGGCGGAGCAGCAGATAGACGCCTGCCTTCACCATGGTTGCCGAGTGCAGGTAGGCAGAAACCGGGGTCGGCGCCTCCATGGCATTCGGCAGCCAGAAGTGAAAGGGAAACTGCGCCGACTTGGTGAAGGCGCCGCCGAGCACGAGGAGCAGCGTTGCCAGATAGAACGGGCTCTGGCGCATCAGATCGCCGGCTTCCATGATCAGCGACAGCTGGGTGACGCCGGTGATGTTCCAGATGAACAGGAGCCCCGCCAGCAGGCAGAGCCCGCCGCCGCCGGTGACGACGAGCGCCTGAAGCGCCGCGCGCCGGGCTGCCTCGCGCTCGTGGTCGAAGCCGATCAACAGGAACGAGGTGATCGAGGTCAGCTCCCAGAAGATGAAGAGCATCAGGAAGCTGTCGGACACGACGAGACCCAGCATCGAGCCCATGAACAGGAAGATGAAGGAAAAGAATCGGCCCTGATCTCTATGGCCCTTCAGGTACCCCCCGGCATAAAGCACGATCAGCGTGCCGATGCCTGTGATCAGCAGCGCGAAGGTGAGCGACAGGCCATCCAGGAACCAGGAGAAGCTCAGATTGTAGCTCGGCACCCAGACATAGCCGCCGGTCGCGACTTCGCCCGCGGCGATCTCCGGCAGGAAGCGGGTGAAATGCAGGAAGGAGAGCAGCGGAAAGAGCGCCAGGGGCCAGGCGGCTTTGGCGCCGAAGATGCGGACGGCAAGCGGTGCGGCGGCAGCGCCGATGAGCGGCAGGCACAAGGCAAGGAATGTCAAAGCCGTGACATCGCCCATGCGCCCTCCCCTTGCCAGAACCCTAGAAAATTCCGGAAAAACCGGGTGCGTCGCCAAGATTTAGGTCAATCGGCGGCGGGCCTCAAGCCTTTTCGGGATGGGTGCACAGGCAAAGCGCGGCCCGGCAGCGGCATGGATCAGCGGCAACAGAAGAACCAGCGGCCAGAACAGGCAGGCAGCCAGCCCGGCGATCCGCCAGGGGCCGAAGCGGTCATGGTTCACCCAGCCCTCCAGCGAGGTGGCGGCCATGCAGAGCGCAGCGGCAGCGGCATAGGCAATGACGAAGATAACGGTCAGCACCTCCAGATCCCCCTGTTGCGCCGTTACCCGACAGAATAGGCGCGGGAGCGGCCAGCCGCAAACCTGCAATAGGGACTAAGCTTTTCAGGCTACCCTTGATCCGGCCCGATTTCCGATCCACATTCCGCAGGTCGAAATTTGTCTTCTCCGGCGCCGAAGGAGCAAGCCCCCATGTCCGACACCGACAGTTTGAAGATCGATAAGACCGACGACGAATGGAAAGCGCAGCTGACGCCGGAGCAATACCGCATCACGCGGCAGCACGGCACCGAACGCGCCTTTACCGGCCCCTACTGGGACCGGTTCGAGACCGGCCTCTACCGCTGCATCTGCTGTAATGAGCCGCTGTTCCGCTCCGACACCAAATTCGACGCCGGATGCGGCTGGCCGAGCTATTTCGAGGCGGTTTCGCCTGAAGCGGTGAGCGAGTATCGCGATACGTCCTATGGCATGGTGCGCACCGAAATCCGCTGTTCCAATTGCGATGCCCATCTCGGCCACGTCTTCCCCGACGGCCCGCCACCGACAGGGCTGCGGTATTGCATCAATGGGCATGCGATGGTGTTCGAGCCGGAGGGGTGATCAGCGGCGGCGGCCGATAAAACATAGTGAAAAGCAGAGATCTTCGTTGTATAAAGATCGGCATGAGTACTGATGGGATTTCAAAAATGAAATTGCAGAAATTTCTGGTCTCTGCGACGGCCGAATTACAGGTCGCGGAATTGTCTCCTAGAGACAGGCTGGCACTTGAATCGCTGATGACTGACGAGCCTGCTCAATCGGATGCAACGAGAACGCCAAAGGGGCATTTCATGTCCCGGCTGTCGTCGGGCAAGCGCGTCCTTTGGGACAAGCCGGCAAACGGACAACCCAAAATCCTCAGCATCGTCGATCCGTCCTACACGAACTAATGAGCCTCTTCAGCGACTTTAAGCTCGACCTGGCGAAGGCGGAGCAGGAGCTCACATCGTTTAGAGCCTGGCTTGCCCAAGAGAGATGGGCGGCAGAGATGAGGATCGTCGCCGAGATCCGTTCCCGGCCCAACATGATTGGGCTGCTTGGGCCGACGGCAGCAATCCCGGCGCCCGACCTGATCCGCTGGGAACTGGAACTGGGTGGTGTTTTCCGCACCGATCTTGTTATCGGCAACAATGCGCACCGGGCATTCGGCCCGATCGAATTCGAAGGCGCGAACGAAACCAGCATCTTCAGCAAGAAGCGCACCGCACAGTACCGATACTGGTCGGCCGAAATCGAACATGGCTTCAGCCAAGTGATCGACTGGGCCTATTTCGAGGCCGACAAACCCGGAGATGCGGCCCTTCATGACAATTTTGGCGGGCCTATCAAGAAGAGCACCTATCTGGTGATCTGCGGACGCGACCATGGCATCGACGGCAAGCTGGAAGATGGACGTTTTAGCTTCCGGCGCCGGTATGTCCAAATTCAGGGCATACAGGCGTCGATCTACACCTACGATCAGATGGCAGCCGGGATGGCCGACAATCTGGAAGCTTGGAAAACCGTCTAATCGGTCTTTTTCGGACTCACTCCGGCACCCGCAACTCCATAAACGTCAAATCCAGCCAGCGGCCGAACTTCTTGCCGACTTCCCTGAAGGTGCCACCGTTGCGGAAGCCGAGCTTTTCGTGGAGGGCGATCGAGGCGGTGTTGTTGGCTTCGATCCCGGCAATCATCACGTGGATGCCGTTTTCGGAGGCGCGCTTGATCAGCGCCTGCATCAACAGCTTGCCGATGCCCGCGCCCTGGTTGTCCTTCTCGACATAGACGGAATGCTCGACGGTGTAGCGGAAACCGTCGAAGGCGCGCCAGTCGCCATAGGAGGCGTAGCCGGCGATCTTGCCGTTGCGTTCGGCGACCAGCACCGGAAAGCCCCTCGCCTTGCGGGCATTGAACCATTCGACGCGGTTTTCGAGATCGACGACCGTCTCGTTCCAGATCGCCGTCGTGTGCTCGACCGCGTGGTTGTAGATGTCGCGGATCGCAGCAAGGTCGGCTTCGGTGGCGTCGCGAAGGGTGACGGCGTCGGTCATATCATGTTCCATTCCGGCGGATATTGCAGGACCGATACGCTGGCATTCCGGGGATGTAAACCCGGAGATTTGCCGCGACTGGGATTGCGGTTTGCGCTAGTCTGCGGCGATCTCTGAGGGAGCCTTCATGCGCCTGTTCTTCGTTCTTCCGCTGCTGCTTGCAGCGGCGCCCGCCCTTGCCGACGGCTGGAAGCCCTATGCCAATCCGCGTTTCGGCTATGTCATCGATCTGCCCGGCGATTTCCGCACGGTCAGCGAGGCCGACAATGGCGATGGCATCACGCTGCAATCGAAGGATGGCAAGGCGACCCTGCTGGTGTTCGGCTCCACCGTGACCGAAGGCACGCTCGGCGAGGATGTCGCCAACCGGAAGCAATCGGAAAAGGACGAGGGCTGGACGATCACCTATGAGAAATCGGCCAAGGACTGGATGAGCTATTCAGGCACCCGCAAGGACCGCATCCTCTATGTGCGGGCGGTCTCGCTCTGCCAGGGCGCCGGCGGCTATTTCACGCTCGAATATCCGAAGGCGCAGGCGAAGCTCTACGACCCGACGGTTGCCCATCTGGTCAAGACGCTTTCGGGCCCGCCGCACTGCCGCTGATCAGAGATTGGAAGCGCTCATGCTAAAGCAGGTGAGCACGGCCGAGTAGTGTACGGCGGCCGCGGCAACGACGAAGCCGTGCCAGATGGCGTTCTGGAAGCGCAGCTTTTCCCAGACATGGAAGATGACGCCCGCCGAATAGATCAGGCCGCCGATGACGATCAGGAGCATCGAGGCGAAGGGAATGCGCGAGGCGACAGGTCCGGCAACCAGCACGCCGCTCCAGCCCATCGCCAGATAGAGCAGGATCGCCAGCCGGTCATAGCGCCCGGGAAAGACGCATTTCAGCACGATCCCGGCGATGGCGACCACCCAGATGCCGATCAGCATGGCAAAGAGCAGCGGATCGTCGGAGCCCTTTTCGAGAAACGGCGTGTAGGTGGCGGCGATCAGCACGAAGATCGACGAGTGATCGAAGCGGCGCAGGAACCATTTGGTGCGCGACACCGGCCAGGCATTGTAGGTGAAGGATATGCCGATGGTCATGACCAGACCGACGCCATAGACCCAGGCGGCAGCCAGCTCGCCATGGCTGCTCCACAGCGTCGCATAGAAGATCAGCACGGTGGCGCCGACCAGCGCCAGCGCCAGCCCGACACCGTGGACGATGCCGTCGGCGATCAATTCGTATTTGTCGTAAGCCCAGCGGATCCCGTTGAACTCGGCCATCATGCACACCCGTTTTTCATCGGCCGCAATGCTCGCATCGAACCGAGAGCGGCGCAACCGACACTAAGGCAGTAGGCGGTAAAACTTCGTGAAGCCGGGGATGGCAGGGCGCGGATTTCCGGCTATAGGCACGGCCGGAAGAGACGAGCGGCAAGAGGCCGCATCGCCGCCTTCTGCCCAAAGGCTTAGAATTCCTTCATCGATATCGTTGAAAACAGTTCCCATGATCCGCATTCTTCTCGCCGCTCCGCTGCTTGCAGCCTGTCTTTCCGTTGCCTTTGCGGCCGAGCTTCCGGCTCTGCCCGCCGCACCTGCCGCCGCCGCCCCCGTGGCGAAACCCAAGGGGCCGAAGCTTGTCGAACCGCAGCTGCATGTGGTGCGCTCAGGGGTTCCCGGGCGTCCGCGGATCGCGCTGACCTTCGATGCCTGCATGGGCAAGGCGGATGACCGGATCATCTCGACGCTGGTTTCCGAACGCATTCCGGCGACGATCTTCGTCACGGCACGCTGGCTTAAGCACAATCCGCAGGCGCTTTCGATCTTCCTGCAGAATCCCGATCTGTTCGAGCTCGAGAACCACGGCCAGAACCATATTCCGGCCGTCGACAAGCCGGCGTTGATCTATGGCATTGCCGCGGCCGGATCTCCTGAGGCGGTGCACCAGGAGGTGCAGGGTGGCGCCGACGCGATGCTGGCAGCAGGCATTGCCGCGCCACACTGGTTCCGCGGCTCCACGGCGAAATACGACCTCTCCGCAATCGCCCAGATCCGCGCCATGGGCTACAAGATCGCCGGCTACTCGGTAAATGGCGACGGCGGCTCGCTGCTGGGAACGGCGATTACTGAAAAGCGGATCAGCTCCGCCAAGGACGGCGACGTGGTGATCTCGCATATCAACCAGCCGACGCATGCCGCCGGTGCCGGGGTCGCCAAGGCGATCGTGGATTTGAAGGCGAAGGGCGTGGAGTTCGTGCGGCTGGAGGATGCCGAGGGACTTGGGGATGACAAGACGACGAATTAGTCGCTGAGGCCTTCCAACGGCGTTGTGCCCTGCAAGCCCCGACCACAACGCCCGCTCCTACCGCAGCACCGTCTCCACCGCACGCTCTCCAGCCCTGACACCCCGGAATCCCGGCCCGTCGCGGTCCAGCGCGTAGTCGTCGAACCAGTCGCGGTGGATGCCCGCTACCATGGCGCCGACCATCTGGGCGGCGAGGAAGGAGAAGGTGATGCCGTTGCCGCCGTAGCCGTAGGCGGCGTAGACATTCGGCATGCGGGGCACCGGGCCGATCAGCGGCAGGCCATCGGCGGTCTCACCGAAGGTGCCGCACCAGGCGGTGGCGATTTCCGCATTGGCCTGCGGCCAGAGCCGCTTCATCTTCTCGCGGATCGCCTGCGCCTTTGCAGCGAGCTTGGCATCACGCCTGTCGGGATCGGTGGTGGCGTCGTCCTCGCCGCCGGCGACGATACGGTGGTCCGCCGTGGTGCGCATGTAGAGATAGGGGTCGGCATCCTCCCAGATCAGCGTTTCTCCACGCCAGAGGGTTGCCGGATCCTGCGGCACGGTGGAGATCGCAAAGCTGGAGGTGGAGCGATGCAGCTTCGGCATGTCGATGCCAGGCATCGTATAACCCGTCGCCAGCACCGCGGTATCGGCCTCGATGACGAAGGGGCCGTCGAGCTCGGCCGTCACCTTGCCGCCTTCGCTATGCAGCCGCTCCACGGTGCCCTTCACCAGCATGGCGCCGCGGGCGATGGCGATATCGAGGAGGCTCCAGGCCAGCAGCAGCGGGTCGGCCTCGGCGGAGCCCGGTGACAAGATCGCCCCATCGCGGTCGAGTTCGAACTGGGTCAGGAGATCGCAATGTTCCAGATAGACGCCCGGCAGACCGGCGCGGCGGCGCAGCTGGCGCTCCTCGTAGAGATCGCGGGCGCTCTCATGGTTCTGCGCCAGAAACAGCGTCTGCCTCGGCTGGAACTGGCAGGGTAGCGCATGGGTGGCGACGAGCTTGGCAAGGCCGGAGACGGCAGCGGCGCTGCGGCGGTACATGCCAGCGGCCCGCTCGAAACCGTAATAGTGCTCGAGTTCCGAAAGCGTGCTGTCGATTTCCCATTGCAGCATGGCGGTACTTGCCGCCGTGGAGCCTAGGCCTGGCTCTTCCTTGTCGATGACGACGACCGACAGGCCGCGGGCCGTCAGATGCTCGGCCGCCAGCGCGCCGGTGATGCCGCCGCCGATGACCAGCGCATCGGCTTTGAAACTCTGTGTCAGCGGCTCAAAGGCCGGGCGGCGCCCGCCCCTGCCCCACGGGCTGCGGCCGCTGCGCAGATCGTCCTGGCTTGCAGGGTCGAATTCGATGCCGTTTGCCATCATCGTCTCCCCTTCACTTCGGCAGCTGCGGCGTGACGCGCTCTTCGATGAACAGTTCATCGACGATGGTCATGACGATCAGCGACAGCGGCAGCGCCAGCATGGCGCCGACCGCTCCCCACATCCAGGTCCAGAAGATGATGGCGAGGAAGACGACGAAGGGATTGATCTCGAGGCGGCGGCCCATGACCGCCGGGAAGATCAGATTTTCCATCAACAGGTGGACGATGAAGAAGGCGGCCGCCGGCAGCAGCGCGAACAGCATGCTGTCATGGGTCAGGATACCAGCAACGGCGATGGCGAAGGTCATCATGGTTATGCCGAGATAGGGAATGAAGCTGGAGAGGAAGGCGAAGAAGCCCCAGAGGATGGGGACCGACAGCCCGCCCGCCCAGGCGATCACCGTCATGATAACCCCGAGGCCGGCATAGATGATGGCGGCGGTGGCGAAATAGAAGCCGAGCACCTGCTCGACCGAGCTGATGACGCGGATGGCCGCCAAGCGCTGCGGCCGGCTGCGAAAGGTCATGATGATCGTCTTGCGCAGGTTGACGCGGCCGACGAGGAAGAGCAGCAGCGCGGCGAAGAAGATCAGCCCCTGCACCAGCGCGGGCGTCAGGTTCGCGGTGACGACATGCAGGACGTTTCCGGTGTTTTCGAGCAGCTTGTCGGCCGACATCGGGCCGCTCTGGAAGGTCTCGGGCGTGATATGCAGCCAGCGGACTTTCTCGAGATAGGGCATCAGCCTGTCGATGGTCTTCTCGACGAAGGCGGGCCCTTCGTTCATCAGGGTGCCGACCGGCCCGGCCAGTGCATTGGCGACCAGGAAGATGACAAGCGCCACCGCACTCGACAGGATCACCGCATTGGTGATGCGGGGCACGCCGAGCTTGCTCAGCTTTTCGGCCAGCATGCCGAGGATCATGCCGACGACAATGGCGAGCGTCAGCGGGATCAGGATCAGCGACATCTGGTAGACGGCGGCAAGCCCGAGAATGCCGAAGATGCCGATGATCGCCCAGGCCATGCTGACATCGAGACCATCCTTCTCGACGCGGCGCACCGGCGCCTGCTGCATCTCTTCGGTCGCGGCCGAAAGCTTTTCGGCCCAGGCGCTGGTGCGCCGCTCGCCGATGGCGATCTTCTTCGCATGCTTCTTGATGCCGTTGGCGATGCCCATATCCCATGTTCCCCGAAAGCCCAGCGCTTCGCGACGACAACGCGGATTGGGGGATTCGGTTCCTTGGGGGAGAAGGGTGGGTGCGCGGGTGTGGCTGAGCGGACACGCTAACGGGGCTCTGCGCCCACGGCGGGGAGCAAACGCCAACCTTGCGGGCACCGCCGCGGCCTTCGAGAAACCCGATCTTATGGGAACAGAATGGCTTTGATTGCAGCCCAATTGTTGACCAGCGCGATTGCCGCGACAAAGACAGCGAGCAGCGAAGCGAGCTTTGCGGTCGTCGGCAGACTATCCACGCGGCCTCTCAATTGCCCGAACTCATATGCGGACGGAAGACTGTCGATCTTGCCCTTGATCTCCGCAGACGATTTCAGCAGAGATTTGAGGTCACCCTTCATCTCCGTCATGTCGCCTTCAAGCCGTGTTACGCGAGCTTCCATGCCGTCAAATGTGCCATCGCCGCCGCCGGACTTCAAGCCTGACGGATGATGATGAGCGATTTCGGCGTTCAGACGGATAATATCAGCCATTGACCTCGCTCCATTTGCTGATGGTGTGGCGATAGAAGAGTTTTATGTATCCGCAGTTCTTGCACAGCAAAGCCGCAACAGCCGTCGCCTGATCGCCGCCGCCGAAGGGAATGAACAGCTTCTCGATCGGGGCATCCGGCATATCGCCATTGGCGGCGGTGCTCCAAGAATTGATGCCACATTCCGGACATGGCTTCTCGGGAGCCTTGGCTCTCAGAAATCTGTTGAATTGTAGATTGGTGATCTCTTCCATACGCCCCATCCTTAGCGTTAAAGTTGCAGAAAGAATCGCGCAAGTCGAGTCTGAAAGTTTGGCAATATCGGCAGCACCATCGCCTCGCCTGTCATGTTGCCGATGCGCTGACAGCGATATTTCCTGAAGAAGAAATTTTGAACGTATCTGGCAGGACAGGTGAAGGGATGGCGGCGGTAGAGCGGCATGTGATCGATCGCGGCGACGGCGCCTCCGTCGAGCTTTTCCAGGCGGGAAGAACGGGTGGCGCGCCGATGGGAGCCATCCTTTTCGTCCACGGCAATCAGGGCGGAATGCTGCTGGGGGCCAAGGAGGCTGCCGACAACGGAACGCTGCTGCGATTCTCCTCACGCCTGAACGTGACGGCGGCGTCCGTATCGCAGCCGGGTTTCGGCGCATCGGACGGACCGGCGGATTTCTGCGGACCGGCCACCCAGCGGGCGATTATCGCCGCCCTCGACTTCCTCAAGGCGCAACCGACCGTCGATCCGGCCCGCATCGTCCTCTATGGCAACAGCCGCGGCGCTGTTGCGTCAGCGATGGTCGCCGCGCAGGTGGCCGACCTGAGGGCGCTCATCCTGTCGGGCGGCGTCTACGATCTCAAAGAAGCCTACCAAAACAGCGCTCCGGGCCTGCAGCAGGCGATCATCCGGGAGGCTGGCACTTCGGACGAGGCATTCCTGGAGCGCTCCGCGCTTTATCACGCACACGCGATTCATGCGGAAACATTGCTTCTGCATGGCCAATACGACGACCGGGCGCCGATCGAGCAGGCCGAGACGTTCGCGGCCGCGCTTTCGCAGGCGCGGGTGCCCGTGGCGCTGCACCGGTTCGAATGTGGGCATCAGATCCCCCGCGAACAGCTGACCCCGGTTCTCCGGGATTTTCTGACGAGTGTACTTGCCCCTGCCGCTGCGACATACCACTGAGCGGCCTAGCGGCGCGGGGGCAGATCCCACTGGCGGTAAAGATCACTAAGCGCTCCGGCGGTGCGGCATTCGATCACCGGCAGGCTCGATGTCTCGAGCATTCTTGAATATCGCGCGCCGCTATCGCGGGTCTTGACCAGAATCCAATGAACCATTTCCCATTTGAGGCTGTCCTTCGCGCCTTCAAGATGGCCAGCGCGCCCGGCGCGATTGACAAGCGTGCGCCTGA
The DNA here is from genome assembly GCF_056399485.1 of Rhizobium sp. 01N424. NCBI lineage: Bacteria > Pseudomonadati > Pseudomonadota > Alphaproteobacteria > Hyphomicrobiales > Rhizobiaceae > Rhizobium > Rhizobium sp. 01N424. The sequence continues at coordinate 921,745 of NZ_JBFTRK010000001.1, read as the reverse complement.
GGTAGCGGGCGAAGCGGCGCCAGTGGTTCGAGGTGATCAGGATGGCGCCGGTGGCGCGTGCAAAGCGCTGCGGCATGAGGCGCGTATAATTGCCCTCCATGATCCAGCGCTCCCCAAGAATTGCCGCATCGTGCAGCGCGGCGAATTCCGGCTCCGGGCGCGGCTGCCAATCGGTGTTCGGTAGATGATGAAGCTGGTCGAGGTGAATGGCGGGGATGCCGAGTTTTGCTGACAGGGCAACCGCCAGAGTTGATTTTCCCGCGTTGGAGGGGCCGAGCACAACGATGCGCTCGCCAAGAGAATGCAAGGGCAGCATGAAAACACCGGTTGAACTTTGAGGTGCTCTTCACTCGCCCGGAGCGCTGTGCCTTGTCAACGCGAAAGAGAGTTGACGCCTTGCTGTCGAGCCCGGCTGCCAACGCGAAATGCTGCTAATTTTACCCCGTCACCCTCTCCAACACCCTCCCCAGCCTGCCCACCGCCATATCCGCCTCCTCCGCCGTCAGCCCCGAAAAGCCCAGCAGCAGCCGCGGTTCCGGCGAGGCGGAGATGTGCATCGGCGAAACGGGGATGACGACCACGCCACCCTTCAGGGCGGCCTCGGCCAGCGCGCGGTCATCGCGCCATGTGCCGGTGCTGGAGACGGTGAAGTGGATGCCCTGTTCGGGGACCGGGGCGATCAGGTGGTCGGAGAGCCGCGCCTTCAGCAGGAACGCGAGATTGTCGCGGGCGGCGCGGTGGCTTTCGCGCAGGCGGCGCAGATGCGCCGGGAAATAGCCCTCGTTGAGGAAATCGGCGACGACCAGCTGGTGGAGCGGCGCGGGGAAGCGGTCGATGATCGGGCGGACGGCCCGGAAGGCGGCGACGAGATCGCCCGGCACGATCAGATAGCCGACGCGGAAGCCCGGCAGCAGCGCCTTGCTGAAGGTGCCGGCGTAGATCACCCGGCGCGTCGCATCGAGGCCCTGCAGCGAGGCGATCGGGTGGCCGTCATAGCGGAATTCGCTGTCGTAGTCGTCCTCGATGATCCAGCTGCCGCGAGCCTGGGCGAAGGCCAGCAATTCCAGCCGCCTCGCCAGCGGCAGGGCCGAGCCCGAGGGATATTGATGCGACGGGGTGACGTAGATCGCCGCCGGCGGCGGGCCATCGTAAAGGGATAGCTCACCGGTGATCACGCCCTCGCCATCGACGGGCATGCCTGAGATCGCCGCACCGTTCAACAGGAAAGCAAGCCTTGCCGGCGGATAGCAGGGATCCTCGATCATCACGGTCTCGCCGGGCGAGACGAGTACGCGGATGGCGAAATCCAGCGCCTGCTGGGTGCCTGAGGTGATGAAGATCTGGCCGGGGTGGCAGCGCACGCCGCGCGAGGCGGTGAGATGGGCCGACACCGCCTGTCGCAACGAAAGCTCGCCCTGCGGATCGCGGTAGCGGTCGGTGGAATAGTCGATATGGCGATGGGCGAGCCGCTTCAGCAGACCGGCAGTGCGCGCGTCGTGGATCACCCGGCCGGTGGCGAAGGCGACCTGGGCGGGCGGCGCCAGATCGGTGCGCATCGCCATCCGCGCGGCGGTGGAGATGCCGCGCCGGGCGCTGTTATCGGCCATCTCGCGGGCGCGGCCGCTGCCTGAGGGCATCGGCGGCAGGCCAGAGGCGACATAGGTGCCGGAGCCATGCCGCCCCTCGGCATAGCCTTCGGCGATCAGCATCTCATAGGCCTCGGCGATCAGCCCGCGCGACAGCGACCATTCCAAGGATGCGGTCCGCGTCGAGGGCAGCCGGTGGTCCGGTTGAAGCGTGCCCGCGACGATGGCATCGCGCAGCTGCAGGTAAAGCTGGCGGACTGCCGGAACCGGCGAGGACGCATCGATATCGGGCAGGAAACCGGCCGCGGCACTTTCGCGGCGGAGTGTGCGGGCGCTGGTCTGGCGGGGCGAAGTGGCTTGCATGGCTGACTCAAAGTGGCTCTGGATATGTTTGCCATTATTCCTTTTTATCGGACCACTTTCAACCACTGTCCGGACATGCCGATGCGCCCTTCCGCCGCCCCTTTTCTCTTCACCGGCACCATGCTTGCTGCGGCAGGCTATGGCGCCACCTTCCTGTTTTCGGCCTACTACCGCGCCCATGGCGGCAGCGATGTCGATACCGGGCTGACGCTGGGTGCGGCGATGGCCGGCACTTTTACCGGCGTGCCGCTGGTCGGCTGGCTGTCGGGGCGGATCGATGCCGCGCGGATGAGCGCGATTGCCACCTGCTCCGTCGCCTTCGGCTTCCTGCTGCTCGCCTTTGCGGCGGGCGGCGGTCTTGGTCTGCCACTGGTCTCAGGCTTCTTCATCGGGCTTGGCTGGGGAATGTTTTATATCGGCGCGCCGATGGCACTATCCGAGCGGGTCACGGATGCCGATCGCGGCTTCTGGTTTACCCGCTTCGGCGCCTTCCAGATGGCCGGCATCGGCGGCGGCCCGGTCATTCTCAATCTCATGCTGCGGCAGGTCGGGCTCTCGGTCGAGGCGACCTTCATGCTGGTGGGTGCTGCCTGCCTTGCGGCTTCCGTGCTGCTCTGGGTCTTCGGCTCGATGGCGCCGGGCGGGCCGCGAACAGCGGGACTTCGCCCTTGGGTACGCGATATCGGCGTGATCGGCCGCAGCGCTTCCGTCCGGCCGATCCTGATGGTGGCGCTCGGTGCCTGCGTCTTTTCCGGTCTGCTGACCTTCCAGTCGTCGCTGGTGGAAGGAACCTCCGCCGATGCGGCAACCTTCTTTGCCGTCTACGCCGTCACCGTGGTTGCCGCCCGGCTGCTGCTTGCCCGCTTGCTGGCGGCGCTGCCGCAGGCGCAGCTTGCAACGGCGCTGCTGACCTCGATGTGCCTCGGCGTCGTCGCCATGTTCGGCACCGGCATCCACCCGGCCTTCCAGATTCTCTCAGCCATCCTCACCGGCATCGGCTATGGCCTGGTCTATTCGGTGATCCAGACCTGGGCGGTGAACAACACCGAACCGCGCTACCGCCATGCGGCGCTCACCTGGTTCGTGATGTCCTATTTCACCGGCATCTTCGGCTTCCCTGTCATCGGCGGCTGGGTGCTCGTCAATCTCGGACGCGACGTCTTCCTCGGCATCCTGCTTGCCGCTGCGATCGCCGAACTGGCGATCGCAGCAAGCATCGGCCTCAGAAAGGTTCAGGCCGCGTGAGCGCGCTTACCGATCGACCGTCGCCATGATCCACGAGGCGTAGCGCTCGCCGGAGACCTTTTCCGGCGCGAGTGCAGCGTCGAGGCTTGCGAGGTCTGCTGCGCTGAGGGCAATGGCGGCGGCGCCGACATTTTCCTCCAGATAGCTCTGGCGCTTGGTGCCGGGGATCGGCACGACGTCGTCGCCCTGGTGCAGCAGCCAGGCGAGCGCGATCTGGCCGGGCGTCGCATTGTGATCGCGGGCGACGGCATGGACGATCTCGGCGGCCTTGACGTTCTCGTCGAAGTTGGCGCCCTGATAGCGCGGGTCGTTGCGGCGGTGGTCATTCTCCGGATATTCCTCGGCGCGCATCACCTTGCCGGTGAGGAAGCCGCGGCCGAGCGGCGAGAAAGGCACGAGGCCGATGCCGAGTTCGCGCAGCACCGGGATGATCTCCGGCTCCAGATTGCGCTCCCAAAGCGAGTATTCGCTCTGCAGCGCGGAAACCGGGAACACCGCATGCGCCTTGCGGATATTGGCGATACCGGCTTCCGACAGGCCGAAATACTTGACCTTGCCTTCCTTCACCAGCTCGCCGACGGTCCCTGCCACATCTTCCATCGGCACGCTGCGGTCGACACGGTGCTGGTAGAGGAGATCGATATAGTCAGTCTGCAGCCGCTTCAGCGATCCCTCGACCGCCTTGCGGATGTCTTCCGGACGGCTGGTGGTTTCCGCGCCCCGCTGCTTGCCCTCGACGATCTTGAAGCCGAACTTGGTGCCGATCGTCACCTCGCTGCGGCGGCCCTTGAAGGCGCGGCCGAGCAGGTCTTCATTGGTGTGCGGACCATAGACTTCGGCGGTGTCGAAAAAGGTGCAGCCGAGGTCGATCGAGCGGTGCAGCGTGCGGATCGCCTCGTCTTGATCGGCCGGTCCATAGGACTGGCTCATCGGCATGCAGCCGAGGCCGATTGCCGAGACTTCGAGGCCCTGAGTGCCGAGTTTACGTGTCTTGAGGCTCATGATGCATTCTCCATTCGTGATTACCTCCGGAGACTGCGCCCGGCGCGCCGAATTTCAAATACTTGTAAATTCCGATTACATGCGCCAAAATTCGGAAATGTCGCACGATCCCTTTTCCGACCTCCTCACCCTCACCAATGCCCAGTCCGTGATATCAGGCGGCTTCACCATCGGCGGCGAGTGGTCGCTGCAGTTCCGGCCGCAGCAGATCAAGTTCTACGCGGTGCTGAAGGGAAGCTGCTGGCTGGATGTCGAGGGCGGCGCCGGGCCAGTGCGGCTGGAAGCGGGCGACACGTTCCTGGTCACCACCCGCGACTTCGTGCTCAGCACCGATCTGTCTCTGCCCCCTGTCGAGGCCAAGCCGCTGTTTGCCACCTATATCGGCCGGGTCAAGCATATTGGCGACGTCAAGGAAGTGGAGATCGTCGGCGGCCATGCCGGTCTCGATCCGGAACGCGGCGCGCTTTTGACCGATGTCATGCCGCCCTTCATCCATGCGAAAGCCGGATCGCCGCAGGCAGCCGTGCTGCAATGGGTGGTGGCGCAGATCGTCTCGGAGCAGACCGCCGATCTGCCGGGCGGCTCGGTCGCCTCCGCGCAGCTGGCACAGCTGATGTTCGTGCAGCTGCTCCGCGCCCATCTGGATGACGGTGGCCCGCTGGCCTCGGGCCTTCTGCGCGCCGTCAGCGACCGCCGCATCGCCCCGGCCGTGCGGCTGATGCATGCCGAGCCCGGCCGCGCGTGGCAGCTGGAAGAGCTTGCCGCGGCCGCTGCCATGTCGCGCACCACCTTCGCCGTCTATTTCAAGCAGGTGGCCGGCATCGCGCCGCTCGCCTATCTCACCGAATGGCGCATGCGCCTCGCCGAACGCTCACTCAGGGAAGACGACGTGCAGGTGGCAACACTTGCCCGCTCGCTCGGCTACACCTCGGAAAGCGCCTTCTCCAACGCCTTCAAGCGCGTGACCGGCCGGGCGCCGAAGTTTTACCGCAACGACACGCGGGCGATGGCGGTGGCGGCGGAATAGGCGCGCAAGGCGCGCGGCCTCAGATCGCCGGTCCCAGCCGGATCGGGCTGCCGTCGGAGAAGCGTGACAGGCGGAAGCGGTTGAGGCTGTGGCCCGTCGCGTTGCCCTGGATCAGGTCCGACATGACGCGCCCGATGCCCGGGCCGATGCCGAAGCCGTGGCCGCTCATGCCGGTGGCGACGAAGAGACCGGCGATGGCGCTGACGCGGTCGACGATCGGGACGACGTCAGGCATGGCGTCTATCATGCCTGCCCATGCGGTTTTCAGGCGCAATTCTCCAAGCTGCGGGAAGAGGTTTTCGAAGCCGCGCCTGATCGAGGCCAAATCGGATTGACCGGGCGCCGGGTTGAGGACGCGCATGCGCTCGAATGGGCTGGTGGTCTCGGGCGTCCAATCACGCGGCGTCGACCAGCTGTCGGGGAAACCGGAGGGTGCTGCCGGGAGATAGCGGGTGCCGAGGGGATGGTCGATCAGCGCCGGGAGATATTTGGTGGCGTTGCGGAAGGCGTCGGGGCCGACAAACAGCAGATTGCTGCCGCCCGGGGCCAGCGTATAGCCGCCATCCTGCCTGCGGCGGAAGGCGATGTCCTTTTCGATGGCGGCACCGGCGTGGAATTCCGGCAAGGGTTCGGTTGCGGCAACCGTGGCGCGGACGCTGAGCTGGGGGATGGAGACGCCGTGCTTGCGAAGAAACAGCGACGACCAGGCACCGCCGGCCATCAGCACGTTCGTCGTCGCGATCTTGCCGCCTTCGGTCCAGACGCCCGCAACCCGGCCGGCGGCGATATCGAGCGCGCGAACCGCGCAATTCTCGATGATCCTGACACCCTTGCGGGCGGCCAGACGCGCCAGCGCAGGCACCGCAAGCCAGGGCTCGGCGCGCATATCCGATGGCGTCGTCATAGCTCCGGCATAGGTGCGCGCCATGCCGCCGATCCTGGCCGCGACCTCTGCGCCATCGAGAAGGCGGGTATCGAGATCGTGGGCGGCGGCGAGCTGCATGAACCGCGCAAATTTCGCCATGTCCTTGTCGGTGCGGGCCAGATAGGTGACGCCGGTCTGGCGGAGGCCGATATCCTCGCCGCATTCTTCCGCCAGCTGCTGCCAGAGACGGCAGGCTTCCATGACGATCGGCAACTCGTCGGCATCGCGCCCCTGCTTGCGGATCCAGCCCCAGTTGCGCGACGATTGCTCTCCGGCGACGCGCCCCTTTTCCAGAAGCGTCACCTGGATATTGCGCGCGGCGAGGAAAAGCGCCGTCGAAACGCCGATCACCCCGCCACCGACGATGACCACCTCCGAGCTTTCAGGCACGGGGCTCGCATGGCGGATCGGGTCGGCTTCTGAAAAGGGAAACATGAGGGAGGGTCTTGCTGCATGAGGAACGTCAACCGATCCCTAGCGTTGCGTTAGCATGTGTTCAAGCATGGTTATGCTGCAGCAAGCCAGCGCCTGGAACGATCTTTCCAGAGCGGCAGTTCCTCAGGCAAACCTGAGCGCCGAGCGGGCCTTCGCCTTGGCCGCTTCTTCCTCGCGGTCGCGGGGCGGCTGCGAGGTCTCCAGCGACGTCAGCAATTCCGCCGCACATTTGGCGATCGCCAGGACCGCGTGATCGAAGGCGGCCTCGTTGCGTTTGGAAGGTTTGTTGGTGCCGCTCAGCTTGCGCACGAACTGCAGCGCCGCATCATGGATTTCCGCCTCCGTTGCCGGCGGGTCGAAGTTGAACAGGGGTTTGATATTGCGGCACATGGGTCGCTTCCTCCTCGGCTCGGCGCCGCGGAAGAGCGCGGCGCAAGGGGAAAGCTAGTCGTATCGGCGGCAATTGCAACGGATTGGACGTGTCCGCTCACGCCGTCAGCGTCAGTCCAATCCCCCAGGGGTCCCTCAGGAACACGCCGCCGTCGCGGGCTTCGGTCTTAATCTCGAGCTTTTCCAGCGCGGTCTTGGCTGTTTCCAGCGCGGCCTTGTCGTTGAAATGCAGCGAATAGTCGGACAGGCCGGTCATGCTGGCGCTGCGGGTGCCGGCGCCGCGGCTGTTCCAGATGTTGGCGGCAACATGGTGGTGGTAGCCGCCGGTGGCGAAGAAGCTGGCGCCGGGATAGCGGGCCATGATCTTCAGGCCGAGAACGTCGCGGTAGAATGTGTCGGCTTCCGGGATATTGCCGACCTGCAGATGGATGTGGCCGATCGCGGTGCCGTCTGCCATGCCGTTCCAGGTGTCCTGAGGGGCGCTCTCATAGAGCGCCTGGAGGTCGAGGCGGTTGGTCGCCATTTCCACCTGGCCGTCTTGGTGGAATTTCCAGACGTCATGCGGGCGATCGGCATAGATTTCGATGCCGTTGCCTTCGGGGTCGGAAAGATAGATCGCCTCGCTGACGAGGTGGTCGGACGCGCCTTCGAGGACGACATTGTTATGCGCGGCATGGCGCAGCCAGCGGGCAAGCTCGGTGCGGTCAGGCATCAGGAAAGCGGTGTGGAACAGGCCGGCGGCGTTGCGGGGCGCCGTTTGCGCGTTGCCGTCCGTCGTCAGTGTCAGGAGCGGCAGGCCCGATACGCCGAGCACTTCGCCGCTGGCGGTCTTTTCGATGACCTTGAGGCCGAGCATCGACTGGTAGAAGCCGGAAACGGCGGCTAGGTCCTTCACGACCAGATGCGAATGGCCGACATGGGCAGGGCGCGTCAGCGCGTAGGAAGTCTCTGTTGTCATCGATCTGTCTCCTGCCATCAGTTGCGAAGTTGCACCGGCGGTGGCGGCGAAAACGCCGCCTGTGGCAAGCTCGAGGAATGTTCGCCGGTTCATGATCTCATGGTCCCCTCGGCCACCGTACTTGCATTCTATATGGCGCATTCCGATTGTTCGCAGAAGATGCGTTCTTGCGGATAAATCGTTCAGCATCTGTTGACGCTGGAGATGCGGTGCTTGATCCGCGTCAAAGCGCCTTATGTTTCCTCCGATAGGTTGGATGCATCTCATAAGGACGAAAGACATGTACAAGAAAATCCTGGTTCCCATCGAAATCGGCGCCATCGACCGCGGCGAGAAGTCGTTTCGCAAGGCTGCGACGTTGCTCGACGAGGGCGGCGAGATCATCCTGCTCAATGTCGTCGAGGACATCCCGACCTATGTGGCGATCGATCTGCCGGTCGAGCTGGTCGAGAACGCCATCAAGGACGGCAAGACGCGGCTGGAAGCGCTGCGGCTGAAGACCGGCATTCCGGCCAGCGTCGAGATCGGCCGCGGGCCGCCCGCCAACGGCATTCTCGCCGCCGCCGAGACCCACAGCGCCGACCTGATCATCGTCGCCTCGCACATCCCCGATTTCTCCAACTATTTCATCGGCGCGACGGCGGACCGCGTGGTGCGGCATGCGAAGTGCTCGGTGCTGGTGGATCGGTAGGGGCGTTCAGAGCTGCTGCAGGAAGGCGATCATCCGTTCCGAGACCTCGGCCGGGCGCTCCTGCTGAAGCCAATGACCGGCGCCGGGAATAATATGCGAGCCGCGCAGCTGCAGCACCAGCGCCGGCATGGCGGATATGATCTTGTCCATACCGGGAATGGCGAGACCGGGGTCGCGTTCGCCGGTCATGAACAGCGCTGGGATGGTGACGGTCTGGCCGGCATTGGCCTGCTGGAGTTCCCAGTTGCGGTCGAGATTGCGGTAGTAGTTGAGGCCGCCGGTGAAGCCTGATGCCTTGAAGTCGGCGACCAGTCTTTCGAAATCTGTGGGCGGCAGCCAGGCGGGAAGCTCCGCGGGGTCGGGCAAATCGGCGAGCAGACCGGTGCTGCGGCTGACCATCGAAAAGGGATTGGGCGTGCCGTCGCCGGACTTTCTGGGACCCGCCTCGCCGCTTGCCGCATGGATGATCTCGCGCAGTGTCAGCGCGGGGTCCCGGCCGAATTCGGCATCCGCCACACCCGGCTGCTGGAAATAGAGCGTGTAGAACAGCGCCTCGTCATTCTCCGGAAAGATCTTTGAGGGCGGCACCGGCGGCAGGCCCATCATCGGCACGCTGAGGGCGACGACGGCCCTGAACCTGTCGGGGCGCAGCAGGGCCGCCTGCCAGGCGATCGTCGCACCCCAATCGTGACCGGCGATCACCGCCTTCTCTTCGCCGAGCGCATCCATCAGCGCGATCAGATCGCCGACCGCGTGGAAGACGGTATACTGATCGGCGTGGCCGGGTGCCGCGGTCTTGCCGTAGCCGCGCATATCTGGTGCCACGGCGCGATACCCGGCCTCCGCAAGCGCGGCGACCTGATGGCGCCAGGCATGCTTGGTTTCCGGAAACCCGTGGCATAGCAGCACGAGCGGTCCGGAGCCCGCTTCGAGGATACCCATGCTGATCGTCCTGGTGTCGATGAGTGTGTCATTCATGATGGGCTCCTGATTTGTTGCCTTGGCGCCGGAAACTGAGGTAACCAAGGCCGGTGCGCCGAGTAGAAACTGGCGGCGCAGCATGCGTGCTCCTTTTATCCGTAACAATATCTGTTACAGATAACCGGCACCGTCAAGATAGCGTAACAATAATTGTTGCGGAAAGGTTCGCGATGAAGACCGATGGCCGGCTTGCCCGGATGCTGCATGTGCTGGTGCATATGGGCCTGCTTGGCGGCCGGGAGACGTCGGAACGGATCAGCCAGATGCTGAACACCAATCCCGTCGTCGTGCGCCGGACGCTCGGGGCGCTGCGCGACCATGGAATCGTGGAATCGGAAGGCGGGCGCGGCGGCGGCTGGAAGCTGGTCAGGTCACTCGACGAGGTGACGGTGCTGGATATCCAGCGGGCGCTGAACGAGGGCGCGATCCTGCCTGCGCCGCTCTCGCGCGATCACCCCTCCTGCCCTGTCGAGCGGGCATCGAATTCCGTGCTGCAGATGGCGCATGCGGCGGCCGAGAAAGAGCTTCTGGAGAGATATGCAGCGACGACGCTGCGGCAGATCGCCGAGATGGCGATCATCGATCAGGGCAAGGTGCCGCCGAAGCTCGCGTGATCAACCAATGAAGCCGAGAGGCCTCAATCGTAGAGGTAATACTTCGTCCAGCTCTCCTTCGGCACCTTTTCGCCGATCTCGTACTGAAGTTCGCGGACGTTGATATGCTGCGGGCCGGTGATGCAGGTGTAGGAGAGATGGTACCAGACGCCCTTGCTGCGGAAGACGGCGCCAGGTGCCACCAGGCGATCGTCGCTCGGCACCGGATCCTTGAAGGTGTATGCGATCACCTTGTCCGGGTTGAAGCCGGTCTTGTCCTTGTTGATGCGGCTCATCGCCTCAGTATCGCAGCTCTGTTCGAGGCGGGTGGCCGGATCGAGCTTTTCAAGCTGCTTCTTGATGGCGGGATCGACGGCATAGGCGGAGGAGGCAAGGCTGAGAAGCGATACGGACAGGACCAGGCATTTCGGCATGTAGGAATAATCCCTCTATCTGCTCAATCCGGAACAAGCCTCAGCCAGACGCCCCCGTCATCTCCATCTGGCAAGGCGCAGGTTCCGCGCGATGTAAGAGCCTTTCCGGGTTCTATTGCATCATTCTGCCGGAGCAGGTTTTCGACAGGGCAAAGGCGATTGGCGAAGGGCATACCCCTAGGTACGTCCGAGCCGATCGCCTTTGATCCTGGCGGAAGGATGCCCGGCCCTCCGGGTTGGCTGAAACGGGCCGCCTGATCGGCCGGCTGGCTTGGCCGTAGGACTGGGCTACGACGCGCGCCAGCCGGCCGACCATCCGACTCCGTTTGAGCCAACAGAATGATGCAATAGAACCCGGAAAGGCTCTCCCGGACTTTCTTAAACAATGTGGTGACATCAAGGCAACGTGAGGAACACTTCGATTTAGCCGCAGCTTATCCACGACGGCTTGCGCGGCGCTTGATTGCGTCCCGCAGCACCTCTATCTCTTCCCCACCGCAATACCGATCCGGAGCTTTTCATTTGTCCGTTTTCAAGAACCTGCCGACCCCGCCCGCTGCCGCCAAGAAGCCGCTTTCCGATACGCGCCACGGCATCACCAGGACAGACGATTATGCCTGGCTGCGCGCCGATAACTGGCAGGCGATGTTCAAGGATCCCAGTATCCTCGACCCCGAGATCCGCAAGCATCTGGAGGCCGAAAACGCCTATATGAACGCGGCGATGGAAGATACCAAGCCGTTGCAGAAGGTGCTATTTGGCGAGATGCGCGGCCGCATCAAGGAAGACGACAGCTCGGTGCCGACGAAGGACGGCGCCTATGCCTATGGCACCTTCTTCGTCACCGGCGGCGAGCAGCCGCGCTATTTCCGCATCCCGCGCGACGGCGACACCAAGGACGAGACGATCCGCACCGTGCTGCTCGACGGCGACAAGGAAGCGGCGGGCAAGAGCTATTTCCGCCTCGGCGGGCTCGACCACTCCACCGATCACAATCGCGGCATCTGGGGCTATGACGACAAGGGTTCGGAGTTCTTCACGCTGAAGGTGCGCGATCTCGCGACCGGCGAAGACCTGACCGACGTGATCGAGAATACCGGCGGCGGCGGTGTCTGGGCGCCGGATGGCAAGAGCTTCTTCTATTCGGCGCTGGACGAAAACCACCGCCCCTCGAAGGTCTATCACCATATCATCGGCACGACGCAGAGCGACGACCGGCTGGTTTACGAAGAGCCGGATGCTGGCTTCTTCATGGGCGTCGGCGGCTCGTTGCTCGACGATTTCATCTATATCGACATCCACGACCACGAGACATCCGAATACCGGCTGCTGTCCACCAAGGACCTGACGGCGGAGCCTGTGATCGTCGCCGAGCGCGAGGAAGGCATCGAATATACGCTGACCGAGGGCGGCGACGTCTTCTACATCCTGACCAATGACGGCGACGCCAAGGATTTCAAGATCGTCGAGGCGCCTGTGAATGCGCCAGGCAAGGACAACTGGCGCGAAGTGGTGCCGCACAAGCCCGGCACGCTCATCATCAACCACATGGCCTATGCCCGCCATCTGCTCTGGCTGGAGCGCAAGGACGGCCTGCCGCAGATCATGATCCGCGATCGGGCGACCGGCGAGGAACACGCGATCGCCTTTGCCGAGGAGGCCTATTCGCTCGGCCTGTCGGGCGCCGCCGAATATGACACCGACGTCATCCGCTTCTCCTATTCGTCGATGACGACGCCGAGCCAGCTCTACGACTACAACATGGTGACGCGCGAGCGCACACTGCTCAAGACCCAGGAAGTGCCGTCGGGCCACAACCCCGATGACTACGTCACCCGCCGCGTCTTCGCTCCCGCGTGGGACGGCGAGAGCGTGCCTGTGACCCTGCTCTACCGCAAGGACACTGTGCTCGATGGCTCGGCGCCCTGTCTGCTCTATGGCTATGGCGCCTACGGCATCACCATTCCGGCCGGGTTCAACACCAATTGCCTGTCGCTCGCCGACCGCGGCTTCGTCTATGCCATCGCCCATATCCGCGGCGGCAAGGACAAGGGCTTTGCCTGGTACGAAGACGGCAAGATGGAAAAGAAGACCAATACGTTCAAGGACTTCATCGCCGCCGCCGACTATCTGAATCAACAGAAGTTCACGTCCTACACGAACATCATCGCCGAGGGCGGATCGGCGGGCGGCATGCTGATGGGGGCAATCGCCAACATGGCGCCGGAAAAATTCGCCGGCATCATCGCCGCCGTTCCCTTTGTCGATGTGCTGAACACCATGCTCGACGACACCCTGCCGCTGACGCCGCCGGAATGGCCGGAATGGGGCAACCCGATCGACAGCCAGGAAGAATACGAGCAGATCGCCGCCTATTCGCCCTACGACAATGTCGGCGAGAAAGCCTACCCGCCGCTGCTGGCACTCGGCGGGTTGACGGACCCGCGGGTGACCTATTGGGAACCGGCGAAATGGGTGGCGAAGCTGCGTGAGAAGACCACGGGCGACGCGCCGATCCTGATGAAGACGAATATGGATGCCGGGCATGGCGGTGCGTCCGGACGCTTCCAGCGGCTGGAAGAGATCGCGTTCGAATATGCGTTTGCGATCAAGGTTGCGGGGAAGATGTAGGCTTCGGAGGGTGGGTTACCGCCCTCTGCCCTGCCGAGCATCTCCCCCTCAAGGGGGGGAGATCGGCTAGCGGCTCGCTCCCCGCGTCACGATCAACGTTGCGACTCGCTGTAGGCCTATAAGTCGAGCGAGCGGCCGCCCCCAGCCAATCTCCCCACCTGTGGTGGAGATGCCCGGCAGGGCAGAGGGGGCCGGCCGGGCCGCAGCATTCACGAGGGAGAAAGCCCATGCCCGTCTACATCGCCCTTCTCCGCGCCATCAATGTCGGCGGCACCGGCGCCTTGCCGATGGCGGAGCTGAAGGCGATCTGTGAGGGGCTCGGGTTCCAGGATGTGAAAACCTATATCCAGAGCGGCAATGTCGTGTTCCGCTCCGGTGACAGCGAAAAGGCCGCGGGCGAGAAACTCGACGAGGCGCTGGGAAAGCGGCTCGGCAAGAAACCCGGCGTGATGATCCGCAGCAGCAAGGAAATGGCAGCGATCGCCGGGAACGCGCCCTTCCCGGATGCCAAGCCGAGCTTCGTGCTGGTGCATTTCCTTGCCGAAGCCGCACCCAAAAACGCGCTCGATGCGATGGTGGCGCCCGACGGCGAGGAGGCGGTGATCTCCGGCCACGAGATCTATGTCCACTACCCCATCGGATCAGGGAAATCCAAGCTCAAGCTTCCGGCGCTGAAGGCGGGAACCTCGCGCAATATCAATACCGTGCGCAAGCTCTTGGAGATGGCGGCTGAGATGGACGATCGGGGCTAAGCCTCGAATGCCTGAACCGCCACCCGCGCTTAGGTCACCTTGGTCATCGGCGGCTGTTTCCACTTTCCATCCAGCGCTTCCGGCTTCGGCCAATAGAGCCGTGTCGCGATCACGAAAGGCCCCTTGGGGGCCGGCAGCCAGTTCGGTTCCTTGTCCTTGCCGGGGGATTCGGTCTGGACGTAGAAGGTCAGCCCGCCATCGGCATCCTTGACGAAATCCGGCAGCATCGGCGAATTCAACAGGTAGCGGTTGATCGGATTGGCGACGAGCAGGCTCTCGGGCAGCTTGTACATGGTCAGCGACCAGAAGGCGTTGACTGGCGGCAGTTCGCCTTTGGCGAAACGCACGGTGTATTTGTTGGCGCCGTCGAGCTTGTTGCCTTCGGCATCGACGGCGTAGGCCGGGTAGATGGCTTCCTGTTTGGAGTTGCCGTAGATGCCGAGAACAGCTGCCGTCATCCGGTAGAGATAGTTGTTCTTCAGGTAGGCGCGGGTGCCGAACACATCACCCGAGGTGACTTCGCCGGTATCGAAGCGTTTGCGCAAGCCCTCGAGATCGGCCCAGGCATCGGCCCTGCCCTGCTCGAAGGCCGTCTTCATGTCCGGCGTCAGATTTGCCGGGTCGAACGGCTTGCCGCCGCCGATGCCGATGCTTGCAAAACGCTTCATCAGCGCCGTTTCGGAGGGATCGGGCGGGCAGAACTGCAGGATGAAATTGAGGATGGTGAAGAACTCGAGCGAGGTCTTTTCGCCATCGGGGGTGAGCGGCTTGGCGAAGTCGATCGCCGGTGCTGCGGCGGGTGCCGGTTTGCCGAGGAATTTCGACAGCGGCTCCGCCTTGTAGGCGGCCTGTATCTTCTTGACGTTGTCGAGATCACCGGGATTGAACAACTGCGTGCGGTAGACGGCCAGCAGCAGCTGGGTTTCCGAGCGCATCACCTTGTCGATGCCCTTCGGCGTCTCGCCCTTCCAGTCCGGCCCGGCGATCAGGAAGCTGCCGCCGCCATTTCCGGTGGCGCGGCTACCGATATAGTCGAAATTGAAGGTATAGGCATCGATCAGCTGGATGCTGAAATAGCGGTCCTTTTCGATCGGCGGCACGGTCAGCACCACCGGCTCGGCGCGAAGGTCCAGGCCGAGCATCGAATAGGGCGTATCGGAATTCGGCGTCTGCACCGCGGTGTCGGCAGGGGTGTAGACCCGCGGGATATTGACCAGATGATTCCACGGCCCCTTGTATTCCGGATTTTGAGTATCGACGAAATAGGCGTGCTGGATGCGGTAGCTGTCGACCATCGGGAAGCCGTAGATATAGGCCTCCTTGGCGATGGCGCGGGCTTCGGCGGCGCTCACTTCGGCGGCAAACGCAACGGCCGGTCCGAGACCCGCCAGCCCTGCGGCGGCAACCATGCCCTTGGTGAATTCACGTTTTGTCACATGCATGACACCCTCCCCTTTTTTTGCGGACCAGTCACTTCACCGGCTGCGGCTCGGGAAATTTCCAGGAGCCATCAAGGATCGCCTGTTGCGGGCGGTAGAGGCGGACGGTGTAGTTCCAGCCTGGCGTCGTCGGCAGGCAGTTTTCGATCTTGCCGTCGCAGCCGCCGAACTGGATGGCGATCGAACCGTCGGCACTCTTCTTCGCGGTGACGTCGTTCAGCGCATAGGCGCCGTATTTGTTCTTCTTGTAGTAGCCCTTGGCGTCATAGAGGCTGACCGACCAGAAGCCGTCGACGGGAACGTCCTTGACGGTGAGTTTGTAGACGGTCTTGCCGTCATTCTTCGGCGGCGTGATGTTGAGATAGGTGGCGTCCTTGTCGGGATTACCGCCCCAGGCAGCGGCGCTGGCCACCAGATGGCGGATGGGATCGACCGCGTCCTTGGCGCCGAACGCCTTGTTGAAATTGGGCATTGTCGATGCCAGCACCAGCAGCGCGTCGCGCACCTTCTTCTGGCTCACCGGATCCCATTGCGGGATCGAGAACTTGCCGGGGCCGCCCGGCTGCTCGGCCTTGATCGCATCCTGCAGCGCGTGGACAGCTTCGACATCCTTGGGGTCGGCCGGATTGACGAAGGTCCGGATGCCGGCGATCACATAGCGGGTGCCGACCTGCTCCTTGGTGAAGGTGCTGGCGCCCTGATAGGACACAACCGGGATATAGTGATCTTCGCTGACGGCAAAGAGCGACATGAACCGCCCGCCGGCATCCGGCAGGGTGATGGTCACCGGCCCGGCGTCGAGATCGAAGACTGCCGAGGTATAGAGCGTATCGCGGTTCAGACGGATGACCGTCTGCTTGTCGATATCGGCCGGTTCGCGGCGGTGGATCAGCTTGCCGAAACCGCCATCCTTGACGATGTTATTGAAATAGAGGTCGCTTTCGGCCCTGACGAAATTGTCCACCGTGACGGCTTCGGCGGCAAAGGCCGGATGCGGCACGGTCACGACGGCCAGTGCCACGGCGGCGGCAGACACAAACGGTCTCAATTGCAGGAAGGTTTGTCCAGGCATCGCGCATCTCCTGAATGGTGGAAATGCACCCTTCCGCAAAGCCGGTGCGGCGGTAAGTACGTTACAGTAACACGGGCGTAAATGGAGCGGTATTTACGGCGATGAGCGAGCCGCTTACATCCAGTATTTCACGGCGTAGACCACCGTCATGACGGCGCCGGTGACGATCACGAACCACCGGACAACGGATCCCGGCAAGATGCGGACCAGGTAGCCGCCGAGATAGCCGCCGAACAACGCGCCAAAGAGCATCGTCAGTGTCTGCGGCCAGCGGACGGCGCCTTGCAGGATGAAGATCGTCACAGCGGCGATGCTGACGGCGGTAGCGAGCAGGTTCTTCAGCGCCTTGACGCGGCGGATATCGTTGGGGTCGGCGATCGCCAGCACTGCCGTCAGGATGACGCCGAGGCCGGCGCCGAAGAAGCCGCCATAGATCGACGCGAATGCCAGCACCGTGGAGCTTGCGAGTTGTGATGGCTCGTTGCCGCCGCGGCGCCTTTCGGCCCAGGCTGCGATGCGTGGCGAAAACAGAAAAAGCAGCGTGGCGGCGCCGATCAGCGCGGGCACCGGCAGCACGAAGAGCCGCTCCGGCAGCGCCAGCAGCAGCAGCGCGCCAAGGATGCCGCCGATGAGGCAGACCAGAACCGAGAGGCCGAGCTTGAGATCGAGCGGCTGCAGCTTCCGGTGATCGGCAAGCACCGCAAGCAGATGGCCGGGGACGATGGCCACCGCATTCGAGGCGTTGGCGGTGACCGGCGGCAGGCCCGCGGCCAGCATTGCCGGAAAGGTCAAGAGTGTGGCGCCGCCCGCAAGCGCATTGATGACGCCACCGGCAATGCCTGCGGCAAACAACAGAATTGCGATTTCCAGGCTCATCGGCGGCTCCCCCATCCCCCTGCCCTTGCTAGCCGCCTCCGGCTCCGGCGCCAAGCCGTCCTTGACGCCAGGCGGTTCGCCCCGACGATGATTTTGAGATTTGCCGCGTCAATGCGATACTCAGCGCAGGAGAGAGCGATGGGGCGTCACTGGCGAATCCTGGCTGCGCTGCTTTCACTGGCGCTTGTCAGCGCCGGTCCGGCCGACGACGGCCGCTGGTATGCCGGCGACTTCTCCTTTTCAGACGAGCTCGGCGGCTTCCGAATCCTGTCGATCAAGGGAAAGGGCACACGCGCCGATCCGATCGAGATCACCGAGGCGCTCATTTCGACCGAGCCGGTGACGCTGGTGATCCGCGCCGCCAATGCCGCCAGTCTCGATACGCTGCGGCAGAACTCGTTTCACATGAAGATCTCGGCGGTGAACCAGAGCAAGCTTGCCTGGATCGGCTTCGAATTCGAACTCGAGGAGATCCGCGGCAAGCCGAGCGATTTCTATGACGGCCTGTCCTTCGGCCAGACCAATCCCAATCCGGATTTCTTCTCCTCCGACCGCTACGCGCATTTCCAGAACCAGTTCGAAAGCTTCGACCGTCTGCGCTTCGATGACGGCCATTCCGACCCCGGCGTGACGACCAGCTTCGGCTTCTTTGTCACCGACGTGACGCCGGTGGCGGAATTCTATCTGGTGGAGGATCCGCTGATACCGGATTCGTGACTATCCGAGGCTCACGAGCGCCGTCCCGGCGATCGCCATGGCGGCCCCCGCCCAGGCATAGGCATGCGGCATCTTTCCGCTTCGAAGCCACACCATCGGCAGGATGACGATCGGCGTCATCGACGACAGCGTTGAGACGATACCGACGCTGCCGGTCTTCAGGGCTGCGAGCAGCAGCGACATGCCGAGCGCGGTGCCGAAGAAGGCGGAAACAACAGCGAGGGACACATCCTTCCTGCGCAGCGCGCCGGACCGGCGGCGAATGGCCGGCAACGACAGCAACGCCCCGAAGAAGATGACGGCGATGCCTGCGCGCACGGCCATGGCCGCAAAGGGCTCGACGCCGGCTGCCATGGCCGGACGAGCGAAAAGACTGCCGAGCGCCTGGCCGAAGGCAGTGACGACACCAAGCACGATGCCTGTCAGTGACGTGCGCTCCTGCAGTGCTGGTGCCTCGATTGGCTCACTATCGGCCAGCGGAATCATCGGCGGCGGCCGCCGGCGGCGCGCGGCGATGGCGATCAAGATGCCGGTCAGGATAAGCACGTCGCCAGTTGCCTGCAGCAGGCTGATCGTTTCGCCGAGCGCGACATATCCCATGGCGAGCGCAAAGGGCGAGGTCAGCGAAAACAGCAGCGCCGTCACCCGTGGACCGGCGGTATAGATGGCCGCGAAATAGGTGGTGCTGGCAATCGCGATGCCGAAAACGCCGGATGCGGTAAGCGCCATGAACTGCCAGCCGCCCAGCGTCGCCCAGCCACCGGCGACCGTGGCTGCTGTTGCCGTCATCAGGAACGCGGCGGTCAACTGCCAGCGGGCGAGCTGCATCAGCGGCACCTGGCCGTTCAGCTCGTTGATGAACATCGAGCTCAGCGCGATACACGTCGCGGAACCAAGGGCAAGGGCTTCGGAAATCAGCATCAATAGCTCCGGGAGAGAGCGCATCCTTGGCTGGCGGGCGGTGCGCTGTCAATGGACCGGGAGACGGCTTGCCTACAGCATCACTGCCGGTAGATAGCGCCTGCCTGCGGCTGGAACAGCAACTTGACGAAGGAGCGCAGTACGAGGATCTGTTCGGCGAGGCTGTTCGGCTCCTTGAGCGCCTTGGACAGCACAATGCCGCCTTCCAGCACGGTGGAAACCATGTCGGCCAGCTGGTCGACTTCCAGCGGTTCGCGGGGCGTATAGACCGCCATGATCTCTGCAAACATCTGACCGAAGCGGCGGCGCCAGGCGAGCACGGCGTTGCGGTTGGTCTCCTGTATCTCGCGGTCGAAGATGCGCTCGTAATAGCAGACGGTGGCGACCAGACAGCCGGGATGACCGTTCGGCAGATCGGCCAGCAGTTCGGAGAGCAGCTTCAGGCCGAGCAGGAAGGACTGCAGCGGATCCTCGGTGAGGTCACGGGCGCGGCTGAAAATCTCGTCATAGATGCGCTCGTCGTTTTCGATGTAGCGGTTGAGCAGCGCCTTCGCCAGCTCGTTCTTGTCGCGGAAATGGTAGAAGAAACCGCTCTTGGTGATGCCGGTCTCGGCGATCAGCTCCTCGATCGAGGTGCCGCCGAAACCCTTCTGCAGCACGGCGGCTTCAGCGACATCGAGAATGCGCGTGCGTGTTTCGGCGCCCTTTTTCATGCTCCCTCCTGTACCGCCGGTACAGTTTTCAGTTGCCGAAGCCATCTCGCGGCTGCGGCCGCGCCTTCAAAAGCGCAAGCAAGATCATGATTTCAATAGGCAATATTCCCGGCCCGCAGGAAGTATACCGCAAGTCGTCTAGTTTCGCATGCGATTAAGCGCGAGAAATCTATCGGCCGGACACCCGATCAGGTGGCGACGGGCTGTGTAGGGGTGGGTTTTTCAATGGCACAGTACAGACGGAAATTGCCGCAGCTTGGCGGCGGTGCCTACATTACCGATGGCGGGCTGGAGACGATGCTGATCTTCCACGAGGGCGTGGAGCTGCCGCATTTTGCAGCCTTCGTGCTCCTGGAGACCGAGGCCGGCCGCAGCAAGCTGCGCCACTATTACAGGCGCTATCTCGATCTTGCCCGGCGCCATGGCACCGGCTTCGTGCTCGACAGCGCGACATGGCGTGCGAATCGCGACTGGGGCGGGAAGCTCGGCTATTCCAGCGCCGGGCTGAAAGCCGCCAACGAGGCGGCGATGGCGCTGATCGTTGCGTTGCGCAAGGACTACCAGCGGCCAAACCTGCCTGTCGTGCTCAGCGGCTCGATCGGCCCGCGCGGCGACGGCTACAAGGCCGGCGCGATGACCGCCGCCGAAGCGGAGGATTATCACAGCGAGCAGATTTCGGCTTTCGCCGGAACCGAGGCCGACATGGTGAGCGCCTTCACGCTGAACAATATCGACGAGGCGATCGGCATCATCCGGGCCGCCAAGGCACACGGGATGCCGTCGGCGATCTCCTTCACCGTCGAGACCGACGGGCGGCTGGTGACCGGAAAGAGCATTCAGGAGGCGATCGAAACGGCCGATGCGGCAACCGATGGGGCACCGGCCTATTACATGATCAACTGCGCCCATCCCCTGCATTTCGAGGCGGCGCTCGATCCCGGCAGCGCCTGGGCAAAGCGGATCGGCGGCATCCGCGCCAATGCCTCCACCATGAGCCACGCGGAACTCGATGGCAGCGAAACGCTGGATGCCGGCGATCCCGCCGATCTCGGGCGGCGCTACCGGCAGCTACTGTCTGCCATGCCGCAGCTGAAGGTGCTCGGCGGCTGCTGCGGCACCGATCACCGGCATGTCGCGGCGATCTGCGAGGCCTGCCTGCCGCAGGCAATGAGTGCGTAAGGAGGGTAACGCGATGACGACGCTGCGCAAGAAGCTGCGGCCGAAGCGGCTGCTGCGGATGATCCTGCACCACCCCGTCTGGCCGAAAACCAGGAGCAAGGCACGGCAATTCGCCGATGCCGGGCTGACGCCCTTCGAGGCGTTCGACAGCCACCTGCTCCGCGATATCGGCATCGGCCCGCATGGGCGGCGGTCGAGTTGCGAATGACGGAACGAGACTCCGGGTGCGGATGGCACCCGGAATTGCCTAGTGCTCGGCAGCCGCCACCGCATCCTTGCAGCGGTGACCGCTGATCTCCGAACCGGCATTCGGCGTGAAGCGCAGGTTCCAGATCGTGGCGGCCAGCGAGATGATGGTGACGACGATGAAGGCGGCGGAGAAATCGTGCAGTTTCGGCTGCTCGCTGCCTGTCGCGGTCATCGAGGCATGCAGCGCCAGCGCGCCGATGCAGATGCCGAGCGACAGCATCAGCTGCTGGAAGGTGGTGTAGAAGCTGGTGGCCGAGCTCATGCGCTCATGGCTGATCTCGTCATAGGCGATCGTGTTATAGGCCATGAACTGGAACGACAGGAAGAAGGCGCTGAGCGTCAGCACCGCAAACATGACGCCGACAGGCCAGGCCGGGCTGAAGGCGGCACAGAGGCCATAGCCCAATGTGCCGAGCAGGCCGTTGATGATCAGACTGTTGCGGAAGCCGAGGCGGCGGAAGACCGGGCCCGACAGCGGCTTCATCGCCATCGAACCGATCGCGGTGGCGATGACGATCTGGCCGGCGGTGGCCGCCGACATGCCGAAACCGACCTGGAAGAGCAGCGGCAGCAGGAAGGGCTGCGCCCCTTGCGTGATGCGCGTCAGCGAACCGGCAATGACCGAGGTGCCGAAGGTCGGCACCTTCATCAGCGAGAAATCCATGATCGGCGACGGGTGCTTGCGGGCATGGCGGAGATAGCCGATGCCGAACAGCAGGCCGATGGCAATCAGGAACACCGCCATTGAGGCCTCGCCCTCGCGGCTCGACATTTCGAAACCGAAGAGCAGCGAGCCGAGCGAGATCCCTGACAGGATGAAGCCAACCGTATCGAAGGGGCCGATCGCCTTGCCCTTCACCTCGTCGATAAAGATCGACACGAGGATGAAGCCGACGATGCCGATCGGCACGTTGATGTAGAAGATCCAGCGCCAGTCGAGATAGGTAACGATGAAACCGCCGAGCGGCGGACCGACGATCGGGCCGATCAGCGCCGGGATCAACAGCCACGACATGGCATTGACCATGTCCTTGCGGGCGACGCTACGCATCAAGACCAGACGCCCGACCGGCATCATCATGGCGCCGCCGGCGCCCTGAATGAGCCGGGCAACGACCAGCAGGAAGAGGTTCGGCGCCAGCGCGCAGGCGATCGACCCGGCAACGAAGACGGCGATCGCCGAGCGGAAGACGGTGCGCGAGCCGAAGCGGTCGGCCATGCGGCCGCTGGCGGGGATGAAGATGGCGAGGCTGAGCAGATAGGAGGTGAGCGCGATACTCATCGACGGCGCATCGACGCCGAAATCGCGCGCCATGGTCGGCAGCGCCGTTGCCAGCACCGTGGCATCGACGTTTTCCATCAGCATGGCGCTCGCGACGATCAAGGCGATCGTGCGAAAATTCGGGGCAGCCCGCTCGGTGCGAACGGGGTGGAATATCTGATCCGGCATCAGCAGGGATCACTCGCAAAGACGCGGCGAAGCCATGAAAGGACGACAGGGCCGCAGATGTGAAATGGCATGATGCCACAAGGGAGATAACACCGTGTATACGCCCGCAAATGTGGCAAAGGCATGCATTTTAGACAATGCTGGCATGAAGTAACCGAATGGCTACTTGGGAGGGTGCAAGAGGGTGGCGTAATCGCGGGTGCCGGAGAGGATGTTCACGATCCTCACAGTATCTCTCTCGACCGCATAGAGGATGACAATGCGCCGTTCGAAAACCGCCATGCGCAAGCCCGGTCCAATGTCAGGCCGTGCCACGCCTGCGAAAGGAGCATCGCCAATCTTGTCACAACGATCTCTCAGTCTTCTTAGATAGTTGGTGGCTGTCTGGCGGTTCTGGCTGACTTCGACGATGGCACGGTAGATCACCAAGAGATCATCTTGTGCCGAATTTCGATAGCTAACACGATAGCGCTTCATGCTCGCCATCAATGCGATTCAGAGGCCAGCCGTTCTATCCATGCGCCGACCTCTTCGCTGCTCAGATCCGGACGAGGATCATCGAGCGACGCTTTGACCCGCGCGCGAATGGAGTCCATCCGCTGCTCATAATCGTCCTCATCGTCGAGCCAACGACGCAACGCAACTTCGACAATCTCACTGGAAGACGAAAAACGTCCCTCTTCGATTTTGGCTCGAAGTGCGTCGTCCAGATCTTCGGGAATCATGATGCTAAGCGGCTTCATGGTCTGCAACCTTGAGTTCATGATCGCAGAATAAGGGAAAACCGCACGAGCTACAAGCGAGGTAGAGAAGCCCTGCTCATTCCACCCACCGCCCTTTCCCGCTACACTCCACCCCAGGTGGAGGTTTTCAGCATGGCGAAGCTTGTCTTTGAAATGAACCAGTCGCTGGATGGCTATGTCGATCATGATCGGATGGCGCCGGAGCCGTTGTTTCAGCATTGGGTGGAGAGGACCGAGGGGCTGAGCGCCACCGTCTATGGGCGGACGATGTATGGGCTGATGCGCTACTGGGACGATGATCAGGAAGGCTGGGATGATGCGCACCGGGCGTTTGCGGCGGCGTGGCGCAAGCTGCCGAAATGGGTGGTGTCGCGGACGCTGACGGAGGTCGGGCCGAATGCCACTTTGGTCAGCGGCGATGTCGAGGCGACGATTGCCGGGCTGAAGGCGGAGCGTGAGGGGGAGATGACGATCGCCGGGCCGGTGCTCGCGGGTAATCTTGCGGCAAGCGGGCTGATCGATGAATACCGGCTCTACGTGCATCCGGCCGTGCTCGGGCATGGGCGGCCGTTCTTTACCGGGGCGCGGCCACCGTTGAAGCTTGTGGCGCATGAGCGGATTGCAGGCGATGTGGTGCGGCTCACCTATGTTCCGGCCTAGAGTGAACAATAGAAGCAGCTTGCGCCTCCCCCGGCCCGGCCCTACCTATTGAGCATGAGCTCCGCACCTTCAAAGACCGCGCCCGATGGCGCCGCATTCCCGTTCGACAACAGCTATGCCCGGCTGCCCTCACATTTCTTTGCGCGGCAGATGCCCTCACAGGCCGCCGAGCCCTGGCTGATCAAGCTCAACGAGCCCCTGGCGGCGGAACTCGGGCTTGATGTCGAAGTCTTGAAGCGGGATGGGGCGGCGATCTTTTCGGGCAACCTGATACCTGACGGCGCCGATCCCCTGGCGATGGCCTATTCCGGGCATCAGTTCGGCCAGTTCAACCCACAGCTCGGCGACGGGCGGGCGATCCTCCTTGGCGAGGTTGTCGACCGCGACGGCAAGCGCCGCGACATCCAGCTGAAGGGCGCGGGGCAGACGCCGTTTTCGCGCCGCGGCGATGGCCGCGCAGCGATCGGCCCGGTGCTGCGCGAATATATCGTCAGCGAGGCGATGTTTGCGCTCGGCATTCCGGCGACGCGGGCGCTGGCCGCGGTCTCGACCGGCGAGCCCGTCTATCGCGAGCGGGTACTGCCGGGTGCGGTGTTTACCCGGGTAGCGGCGAGCCATATCCGCGTCGGCACCTTCCAGTTCTTCGCCACCCGCGGCGATACCGATGGCGTCAGGGCGCTTTCCGACCATGTGATCGAGCGGCACTATCCGGAGGTGGCCGGCGCGGACAATCGCTATCTGGCACTGTTCGAAGCGATTGCCGAGCGGCAGGCGGGGCTGATTGCCCGCTGGCTGCATGTCGGCTTCATTCATGGGGTGATGAATACCGACAACATGACGGTTTCGGGCGAGACGATCGATTTCGGCCCCTGCGCCTTCATGGATGCCTATGATCCCGGCACGGTGTTTTCCTCGATCGACCAGCAGGGCCGCTATGCCTATGCCAACCAGCCGGGCATCGGCCAGTGGAACCTGGCGCGGCTCGGCGAGACGTTGATCCCGCTCTTCCACGAGGATCAGGACAAGGCGGTGGATCTCGCCAATACCGTGATCAAGGGTTACGGCGCGCGGTTCCAGGCGCATTGGCTTGATGGCATGCGCAAGAAGATCGGGCTTGTGTCCGAGGAGGACGGCGATCTGACGCTGGTTCAGGCGCTCTTGGCAGCGATGCAGGCCGGACAGGCGGATTTCACGCTGGCCTTCCGGCGGCTGTCGGCGCTTGCCGGTGACGATGCCGAGGAAGGCGAATTTCTATCGACATTCGACGGGATCGGCGAGGCACTGGGCTGGCTGGCGGGCTGGCGCGAAAGGCTGGCCCGCGATCCGCAGACAGCGGATGCCCGGCGCGCTGCGATGCTTGCGGTCAACCCGGCCTTCATTCCGCGCAATCACCGGATCGAGCAGGCGATCAATGCCGCCATGGACGATGGGGATTTCTCGCTGTTCGAGGCGCTGATTCAGGTGCTGGCGAAGCCGTATGAGGATCAGCCGGCATTTGCGGCCTATATGGCGCCGCCGAAGCTGGAAGAGCGGGTGCTGCAGACGTTTTGCGGGACTTGATGTTGGGAGCGAGCGCTGCGGCTTGGAGCCCCCTCATCCGCCCTTCGGGCACCTTCTCCCCGCTGGGGAGAAGGGACGTCGCGTTTTAAGCTGCTGACACGCTACTTTCCGTGACCTTCGTGACCTGAATGTGCGGCCGCGGCAGTGGTCGCACCGAGTGTCACCGTTCCCTCGAAACTGGCAAAGGCCTGTAAAATCTTCGGATCTGCTTGTGCTTCGGCATCTCTAAGAGCAGCCGCCAACGCCGGCGCCACGTCGGCGGGAACGCCGGCCTTTTCGAGACCGGCCGCATCGCGGATCGCATCGCCGCTGCAGAGGATCGGACGCCAGCCGTGCTCGCCGTTCTGCAGCAGGATGCGGCCGCCGCGGCCGTCCTGTTGCCAGCCGGCGATCGCCCAGAGGCCGTGGACGGCGACCGGGCCGATGGCGAGCGGTTTGTCCGGGGTTTCGAACATGGTTTTGAGCACATCGGGAATCAGCTGCTGCGGATCGCCGGATGGCGGTTGATCCATCGGCATGTCCATCGTCGTGCCGTCGGGCATCTGCATCGTCGCAGCGCCAGACGCCATAGGCGCGGACAGGGAGAGAGCGGCGGTGATCAGGATCAAGACTGGCTTCATGATGATCTCCCTCACGAAAAGGCGCGCCGGAGCGGCGGCACGACGCGGATGACGAGCTGGTCGAAGGCGATCATCGAAAGGATCGCGAGGCCGGTTAGCGGGAAGGCGATGCCGAAGATGACGGCGATGACCCAAAGGCCGATATAGACCGAGCGCTGCGGCGGCAGCGGCGGCACGCCGACGCGGCCGGCGGGGCGGCGCTTCCACCACATGATGACGGCGGTGACGCAGGAGAGGATGATCGCGAGACACGTGGCGAGCATCAGCAACTGGTTGAAGCGACCCCACTCCTGCCCCTGATGGACGTTGATGCCCCATTCGATCGCCTTGCCGAGGAAGGGATAGGCGCCATAGCTGATATCGACCAGCGGCTTGCCGGAATATTGGTCGATATGGAGGGTGCGCTCGCGGGAGAGATCGTCGGGGAAGATGGCGGCGGTATAGACGCCCGCCTCGGTCGAGGGGATCGCCATGTCGAAGCCCGGCGTCATGCCTGCGGCCTTGGCGATCTCGACGGCGCGGTCGAGACCGATCGGCGGCTTCGACTGCGCGGCGGCGATATCCGACAACGGCACCGGCGCCTTCTCGACGGTCCAGCCGACCTTCGGCAGGATATCCTCGGTCACCTTCGCCGACTTCGGCACGTCGTCCCAGAGCTGGGCCGGATAGCCCATCCCGTGGCTGCCGAGGAAGGACTGGACATTGGCGCCCCAATAGCCAGACCAGGGCATGCCGGTTGCTGCCAGGAAGAAGATCAGCAGCCCGGCGAAGGCGCCGGTCACCGCATGCAGGTCGCGCCAGAAGACCCGGCGCGAAGGCGTGCCGCGGACGCTGACCACCCCGCCCGTCTGGCGGCGCGGCCACCAAAGATAGATGCCTGTCAGCACGAGCACCATGGCAAAGCCGCCGGCGATCTCGACCAACCGGTTCGCCGCACCGCCGAAATAGGCCAGGCTGTGGATGTGCTTGACGACGGTGTTGAACTCTTCGGTCGTGCCGACCTTATCCAGCACTTTGCCGTCATAGGGATTGACGAAGACCAGCGTCGACTGATCGCCCGCTGCGACGGTGACAATGGCTGAGCGCTCGGGCGTGGCCGGGTCGCGATAGGTGGTTGCTATCGAACCGGGCACGGAGGCGGCCGCAATATCGCTCAGCGCCTGCGGCGAAAGCGGCTGGCCCGCGGGCGTGACGTCATAGCGATAGGCGAAGACCCTACCGTTGATCTCGTCCTTGAACAGATAGAGCGAACCGGTGATCGCCAGATTGAGCATGAAGGGAACGGCGAGCAGGCCGGCGAAGAAATGCCAGCGCCAGATGGCACGATAGAGCGAGACGCCTGAAACGGCGCTCTCCACCGTTTCAGTGGAGGTGATTGAAGACATGAAACAGTTCCAGATCGATGGCTGGCGTCAGCGGCGCAGCCGAAAGCGAAGCACGCCTGGCTGCACAGCCGGGGCGCGGGTTCAGGCAGTCGCTGGATCTGCGGGCGGGGCTCTCGGCCCGGTATTCGGCGGGAACGGATCGCGGTGGAATACGGCGGCGCGCAGCGGCGTGGCTTCGGCAACGGCATAGCCGAGCGGCGCACCCGACAGATCGGCCGGAGACGGCAGCATCGCCGTGGCGCTGATGCGGCAGGCCTCGCAGCGATGATTGTGATCGGCGCCATGCTGGCTCTTGCCGGTCTCATCGGTAACCGTGACGCAGAGCGTCGGCAGGCTTCCATCCGGCAGCGCATAGGCGGAATAGTCGGCGGGGCCGGACGGCGAGGCAGCCGCGGCAGGCACCTGATGGGCAAAGCCGACGGACACGATCGCGATGGCGCATAGAATGCGCACCGCCCACTGCTCGAATCTGCGACCAAGATATTTCATATGACCCCTGCCCTCAGGCTTGGTCCTGATAGCGGCACGATTTGGAAATCGCAATGCGACATTGACGCCTATAGGTGTCGCCGCGGCAGGGAAAAGCGCGCCTCTATTAATCATCCCTTACTAAATCTGCCACGACTGGTTGCGTCTTTCGGCAAGACTGCCATAAGCAGACGGATCTATCTTCGATCGTGCTGTCGGGAAGCGGCAATGAGACAGTTCTGGATGTGGTTTTTGTGGTCGGCCCACATCCTGCTATGGGCGTCTTTGGCGATCGCCGCCTATCTCACAGCCGGTCCCTACAAGTTCGCGAATTGCTGGCAGATTTTCCCGATTTACATCCCGCCGCTGGGATGGATCATGATGCTGCTTGCAGGCTACGGACTGATCGTCGTTCCGGCAGCGATCTTTCTTCCGGCCTTTCGGCAAAGCAGATATTTCGCAGCCTCCTGCCATGTGACGATACTCACCCTCGGATGGATCGCCTGCACTTTGGCTGCCTATCAGGCAGTCGGTCAGGTGAGCTGCCTTTAACGACGCCTTTGCAGCACGCCGCCAGCAGCCCGTTTGACGCATGGCTGCCCTGCGCAGACTGCGGCAATTGTGGCGGTTGAAAGGCAAAGACCTCGCTCTATGTGGTTGAGAATGCTTGTGGCGGCGCCCTTGGGAGCGGGCCGCAAGCGCTTTCTCATTCGACCCGAGCCCCCTCGGGAACCTGCCCGCGCTCCGCCCCCCCGGACGCGGCTTTCAGCGGGAGACCACTTCATGGCGATTGCCATAACCTCCATCCTCTTCCTTCTCATTGGCCTCGCGCTTGGCGGCGGCGGGCTCTGGCTCGTCATCCTCGGCGGCAGCATCTTCTATCTGTTCGCCGGAGCGATGTTCATCATCACTGCCGTGCTGCTCCTCATGCGCAAGCCGGTGGCGCTCTGGGTCTATGCGGCGCTCGTCGTTGCGGCGCTGATCTGGGCGGTCTGGGAGGTCGGCTTCGACTGGTGGCAGCTCGGGCCGCGCGGCGGGCTGATCATTCTGCTCGGTCTGTGGCTGCTGACGCCGTGGATCCGCCGTCCGCTCGGCTTCAAGAGCCCTACCGGCGCCGTCTACAGCACCAATCCCTGGCCGCTCGGCGTGCCTGTTATCATCGCCATCCTGGTGGCCGGTTACTCGATGACCACGGATCCGCATGATCTCTCGGGCGACCTGCCGAAGGATGTCGTCGCCGCTGCCCCGCCCTTCGGAGGCGATGTGCCTGACGGCGAATGGCATCAATATGGCCGCACGCCGTTCGGCCAGCGCTATTCGCCGCTCGACCAGATCAACGCCACCAACGTCAAGGACCTGAAGGAGGTCTGGCGCTACCAGACCGGCGACGTGAAGCGGCCTGACGATGTCGGCGAGACCACCTATCAGGTGACGCCGCTGAAAGTGGGCGACACGCTCTATCTCTGCACGCCGCATAACTGGGCGATCGCGCTCGACGCCAAGACCGGCAAGGAGAAATGGAAGTTCGACGCCAACTCCGGCATGAACCCGGATCGGCAGCACCAGACCTGCCGCGGCGTCACCTATTATCACGACAATGCCACGGCATCAGGCCAGCCCTGCGCCGACCGCGTCTATCTGCCGACCTCCGATGCCCGGCTGATCGCGCTCGATGCCGCCAACGGCAAGGTCTGCGAGAGCTTTGCCGACAAGGGCACGCTGCATCTGCAGACCGGCATGAAATACAATCCGGCCGGCTATTACTACTCGACGTCGCCGCCCGTTGCCGTCGGCAACAAGCTGATCATCGGCGGGGCGGTGAATGACAATTACTCGACGCAGGAACAGTCGGGCGTCATCCGCGCCTTCGACATCAATACCGGCGCGCTGCTCTGGAACTGGGATTCCGGCAATCCTGACGTCACCACGCCGCTACCGGAGGGGCAGACCTATACGACCAATTCGCCGAACAGCTGGTCGGTGCTCTCGGTCGATGAAGGTCTCGGCATGGTCTACATCCCGCTCGGCAACCAGGTGCCCGACCAGCTCGGCATGGGCAGAAGTGCCAATGTCGAGAAATTCTCCTCCTCGGTGGTGGCGCTCGACATCAATAGCGGGCAGCTGAAATGGGTGCAGCAGTTCGTCCATCACGATCTCTGGGACATGGACGTTCCGGCCCAGCCGGTGCTCTTCGACATGACGAAGCCTGACGGTTCGGTCGTGCCGGCGCTGGTGGCGCCGACCAAGCAGGGCGATCTCTATGTGCTCGACCGGCGCACCGGCGAGGCGATCATTCCCTTCAAGGAAATCCCGGCGCCGGGCGGGGCAATCCCCGAAGACAAGACGGCGCCGACGCAGCCGATTTCCGATCTGACCTTCTCGCCCGATCCGCTGCAGGAAAAGAACATGTGGGGCGTCTCGCTGTTCGATCAGCTCGCCTGCAGGATCGAGTTCCACCGCTACAAATACGAGGGCCGCTACACGCCGCCGTCGTTACAGGGCACGATCGTCTATCCCGGCAATTTCGGCACGTTCAACTGGGGCTCGGTCGCCATCGACCCGGAACGGCAGATCCTGTTCGGCATGCCGACCTATCTGGCCTTCACCTCCAGGCTGGTTCCGGCCGCCGACATTCCGCCGAAGGGGCAGGACGAGAAGGGCAGCGAACAGGGCCTGAACCGCAATGACGGCGCGCCCTACGGCGTGTTCATGGGACCGTTCCTCGGACCGCTCGGCATCCCCTGCCAGGCGCCGCCATGGGGCTATGTCGCCGGCGTGGATCTGCGCACCGGCAAGATCGCCTACATGCACAAGAACGGCACCGTCCACGACATGACGCCGCTGCCGCTCCCCTTCAAGCTCGGCGTCCCCGGCATCGGCGGCCCGATGATGACCAAGGGCGGCGTCGCGTTCCTCGGAGCCGCCGTCGATAACTACCTGCGCGCCTATGACGTCACCAGCGGGGCACAACTGTGGCAGGCCCGCCTGCCTGCCGGTGGCCAAGCAACGCCGATGACCTACACCACGTCTGATAACAAGCAGTATGTGGTGATGGTTGCCGGCGGGCATGGCTCGGTGGGGACCAAGCCCGGGGATTATGTGATTGGGTATACGTTGCCGTAACAGACGGAACGAGGGGCACTCTTTGGTGTCCCTCGTTATATATTCTTCAGCATCCTCACTCCTTCAGCACAACCTTAAATAAGCAGATCCAGCTTCGCGCAGGCTTCGGCACCGATGGTTCCCGCAATATTCAAGGGAGTCCTTTTCATGGAAATTGGTGGCAGTGTTCTAAGCCTTTTCAATCCCTATAATCTTTCGAGCGACCAGCGTACCAGGCAGCAACAGGGCGCGCCGCTGCAGGTGGAAAGCAGCGGGCGGGAGACCGGGGGCGGGATGGCGCCGAGCTATACGGCGCCGTCGATCTCCAGCGTCATGTGGTCGATGCAGAGCGCGCCGGATACGACGATCAAGGAAGAGAGCCAGGCCGATATCGAGGCCAAGCAGAAGCACGATGCGCTGCTTAAGGAATTTCACGATTACGCCGACATGACGCCGGCGGAGAAGATCCGCAAGAGCGTTCTCGATCAGATGGGCCTCAGCGAGGAAAGCCTCAAGGGGATGGATCCGGATGCGCGGGCGGCGATCGAAAAGCAGATCGCCGATGCGATCAAGCAGCAGCTGACGGGCATCGACGACGATGGCAAGACGGCGGTGGCCGACGTGCCACAGGGCGCCTCCGAGAGCGGTTCCGAGACCCAGTAAGCGCCGCTTTCAGACTTCAGATTCTGATTCAAAGAGATCGGGCGGAGATTCACATCTCCGCCCGATCTCTTTGATGGGATTTGATTATTGCAGCATGCCTGCGGCGAGCTTGGCCACCTCGGCAAAGACATCATTGAGCTCAGAGACCGGAACGTTCGCCTCGGCGACATAGACGGCGACGAGGATCGGCGAGGCGCTTTCCTCAGGCCAGATGATGGCGATATCGGCGGCGGAGCCGTTGCTGCCGGTACCGGTCTTGTCGCCCACTTTCCACTCCTCCGGCAGGCCGGCGCGCAGGCGGGCAGCGCCCGTGGTGTTGGCGATCATCCAGTCGATCAGCTGTTGGCGCGAGGGCTCCGACAGAACCGTGCCAAGCGCCAAGTTGCCCAGCGTATCGAGCATCGCATCCGGCGTCGTCGTGTCGCGCGGATCATCCTTCTTCGCTTCGTTGAGCTCGGTCTCGATGCGGTCCAGACGGCTCGACGTGTCGCCGATCGAGCGCAGCCATTTGGTGAGCGCCTCGGGACCGCCGAGACTGTCGAGCAGCAGGTTGCCGGCGGTGTTGTCGCTGAGCGTGATCGCCACCTTACAGAGTTCGCCGACCGTCATGCCTTCGGCGCCGACATGCTTTTCCGTCTCGGGCGAATAGGTGACGAGCTTGTCCCGATCGTAGGTGACACGGCGCTCCAGGTTTTCGTCGCCGCCGTCAACCCGGGCGAGCACCATGCCCGCGGCCAGAACCTTGAAGGTGCTGAGCAGCGGGAACCGTTCGGTCTCCCGGTTGGTGAAGCTGACATTGGTGCCGGTGTCCATGACCGAGACGCCGAGACGGCCGCCGGTGCGCTTTTCCAGTGCCGCCAGCTGCTGATCGACATCGTCGTCATCGGCACGCGCAGGCAGCGTCAGCATGAGCGAGGGATAGAGAAGCGCAGAGCTGACGAGCAGGCTCCGGCGGGACAGGGCAATGGGCATGAAATCCTCCGGCAGAATCACCGGAGGACAGAATTAAGGAGCGATTGTGGCGCGATCCCGCCGCGCCCAAAAAGTTCCTTAGGCCGCAACCCTTGCACAGCTGACCTCGACGGTCACATGCGACAATTCGCCGAGCGCCTGAAGCTTCGCCTTGTAGGTTTCCGGCGGCTGCGGATCGGGGCTGACGAGGGCGACGATTGCCGCGTGGTGGCCGGGACCGACCTGCCAGACATGCAGGTCGGTGATGCGGTCGCCGCCGGTTTCGATCAGCTTGCGTATATCGCCGGGCAGATCCTCGTTCTCTTCCATCGCATCGAGCAGCACGCGGCCGGAGGATTTCATCAGGCCGAAGGACCATTGCGCAATGATCACGCCGCCGACGATGCCCATCAGCGGATCGAGCCACAGCCAGCCATAGACGCTGCCAAGCGCGAGTGCGGCAATGGCAAGCACCGAGGTCAGCGCATCGGCGATGACGTGGATATAGGCGGCGCGCATATTGTTGTCGGCGCCATGACCACAATGACCGTGATGGGCGTGATCGCCGTGGTGATGGTGACCGTGATCATGGCCATGGCTATGGCCGTGATGATGGCCCTCGCCTCTCAGAAGCCAGGCGCTGACGAGATTGACGCCGAGACCGGCGACGGCGACGCCGATTGCCTGCGAGAAGCTGATCGGCACCGGATGGGTGATGCGCAGAAAGCTCTCCCAGGCCATTAGCAGGGCAATGATGGCGAGGATGATGGCGCTGGCGAAGCCGGCGAGATCGCCGAGCTTGCCGGTGCCGAAAGTGAAGCGCGGATTATGCGCCTGCCTGCGGGCGTAGAGATAGGCGCAGGCGGAGATCAGGAGCGCGCTGGCATGGGTGGACATGTGCCAGCCATCGGCGACCAGCGCCATCGAGCCGTAATAGGTCCCCGCCCCGATCTCGACGGCCATCATGACGGCCGTCAGCGCGATCACCAGCCAGATGCGGCGTTCGTTGCGGTCGTGATCGGCTCCCAGGAAAACGTGGTCATGTTCAAGCGTGTTCGCAGTCATTGCGCAGTCCTCAGGTCTCTAGCGGATATAGGTCCGCAGCACTTCCGAAATTTCTTCGACAGCTTCCGCCCGCGCCTTCTCATCGGCGGCGTGCAGGACGTGTTCGTGCAGGTGATCGTCCAGCACTTCGCCGGTCAGCCCGTTCAGCGCGCCGCGGATCGAGGCCAGCAGTTGCAGGATATCGCCGCAGGGCCGCTCGGCCTCCAATGCCCGCTCGACGGCATCGAGCTGGCCCTTCAGGCGGCTGATACGGGCGATGAGCTTTTTCTTGTGGTGCTGGGTGTGGGACATCTCTGCTCTCGATTTAATATAGGGGGCTACCCTATCATTGCGTGAGCTTTCACGAAAGAGCCAAGCAGACGCAGGTAGATCTTGAATTTATATAGGACTCCTATATATAAGCGCCATGGAAACGCCTCTGGACCCGACCCCGATCTCACATCGCATCAGCGAAGGGCTTGCGCGCCTGGCCGTGGCGATGCGCAGCGACGAGTGGACGCGCGCCGAAGCGACCGGCCTGAAGCCGACGCAGCTGGCGATCCTCGATTACCTCGCCGGGCGCGACCAGCCGGTACGGGTCAAGGAGATCGCCGTCCATCTCGGCGTCTCGCAGCCGACGGCGACGGATTCGATCGCGGCGCTGGAGCGCAAGGGCTATGCCGAAAAGGCGGCAGCGGCCGGAGACAAGCGTGCGGCCGCAGTGGCGGTGACAGCCGCGGGACGCGCGATCCTGGCCGAGGCGAGTGCGGCCGAGGGATCGGCCACGGCGGCGGCACGCGCCCTGCCCGCTGAGGAACAGGAAGATTTGCTGATGTCGATCGTCAAGATGATCCGGCATCTCCAGGAGGCCGAGGCGATACCGGTGCAGCGCATGTGCGCCACCTGCCGCTATTTCCGGCCCTACCAGCACGATGACGCGGCCAAGCCGCATCATTGCGACTTCGTGAATGCGGCCTTCGGTCAGCGCGATTTCCGCGTCGATTGCCGCGAACATGAAACTGCCGATCCGGCAACCCGGGCTGCCACCTGGGACGCCTTTCAAAAAGGATAGGCAGACCTCTCCAGGCAAACAGGAACAGAAAAGGAAACGACCATGTTCAGGCCTATACTAACCGGCGCGCTGATCGCCGGAACGCTGGCGCTTGCGCCGAATTTCGCCACAGCCCATTCCGTCGATGCAAAGCCCGACGGCAAGGTGAAGGCCGCGTTCGACATCGTCGAAACGCGGATCACCACCACCGGGGATAGCGCCGTCTTCTCGACCCGGGTGCGCGGCGAGGCAGGCAGCGAGAAACCCGCCGCAACGGGCAAGTTCGAAGGATCCGGCGTCTATGCCTATGTCTGGCCGACCTCGCTCAACAGCGGCGATATCGGCTTCGACAAGGACAAGGGCATCGTCGCGCTCGCCGTCACCTTTCATCCGGATTTCGACGATGCCGCCTATGGCAAGCAGAACCGCTCCGTCTGGCATCCGCATTGGGTGGTGCTGAACGAGGACAAGGCCTGCGCCGGCGGGCTGAAGGTCAGTGACATTCCTGAAGGCAGCAAGCCGAAGCTGCCGGCCACCTGGCCCGGCGTGCCGCTTCTGATCGACAGCCCGGACTATCCGACCGCGCTCAAGGGCGATGCCGTCGATGTCACCATCCCGCTGTCGCTGATCGGCGGCATCAAGGGCGCATCCTATGACGGCGTCACCGCCGGGTTGAAGATCAATGGCAACCTGCATTCGCCGCTGCTTTGCGTCGACAATGTCTTCAAGGTCGCCTCGGGCAATCTCAGCCTTCCCGGCAAGGTGATGCCCGCCAAGTAAACGGGGGCGCCGGTCCGCCAACTGCCATCGGCGGACCGGCATGTTCCTCTCTCCAGGCAAATGGAAAAGAGAAAGCCGCCCAGCCTTACTCCCCTCAATGCGCCGTTTGCAACCGCGCCGGGGCCGGCCGGCTCACGAAAGGATCAATGCAATGCCGAACGAAACCGCCATCAAGGCGCCGGAACTCGCCGTCAGCCAGTGGTTCAATACCGAAACGCCGCTCACCCTTGAAAGCCTGCGCGGCAGGGTGATCTATCTCCACAGCTTCCAACTGCTCTGCCCGGGATGCGTGGCCGAAAGCCTGCCGCAGGTGCGCCGCATCGAACGGCGCTTCGGCCACACAGATCTGCAGGTCATCGGCCTGCATACGGTCTTCGAGCATCACGAAGCGATGCCCCCGGTGACGCTGAAAGCATTTATCCACGAGTACCGCCTGACCTCGCCGATCGGCGTCGACTTGGCGGATGGCCAATCGGACATTCCGGTGACGATGCGCCGCTACGGATTGCGCGGCACGCCCTCCTCGGTGCTCATCGGCCGCGACGGCACGATCCTGCATCACGCCTTCGGCGTCGAAGACGACATGGCTGTCGGTGCCCGGATCGCCATGGCGCTGGCGGCACCCATTCCGGTCACGACGACGTTGCCTGCAGACCTGGAGGACAGCTGTGCGGGCGGGCGTTGTGCATTGCCTGACCTCCGATGGTCACAATCGGCGGCCCGGATGACAGGCCGCCGCCAGTGCAGAGCGTCAGCTATGCGCGACGGGCGAACACGCCTTCCAGAGGACCGACCCGGCCCAATGTCGAAAGGCGTTCGATCTGCTCCGTGTTGAAGAGCTGGTGGCGATATTCTTCGTCGAGCGTGCCTTGCTCGATCGCCTTGGCCAGGCGGCGCCAATGCCAGGCGGCGGTCGGGTGCATTTGCGGATTTGCCGCAAGCGTCGCGGCCGCATTCCGGTATTTCTGCTCGAACTTGGCATAGCTCGAGATCGGAAAATGAAGGATCAGAAGATCTTCCGGAACAACCTGCGTCTTCAGCTGCGGGCTGGCAACGGAGTGATGGCCGAGTGAAAGCTGCGCGCCGACACCCCGGTGCATGACCTTGGGACCGATAGCGCCGGAATAGATCGGCGTGCCGATCGGGCTGTTGGCATCGACAGGCGCGCGTTCGATATAGACGATCTGTTCGCGGAACCGAGCCGGATCGAGCTGGCGGCCGTTGACGACCTCATCGACATTCTGAACGGCATTGTAGCGCCGCACACTCATCACATCGGCCTGGCCGGGATCGCGCAGCGACGCCAGCGTTCCGCCATAGGGGATCCAGAATTCATCGGGATCGATATGCGCCACATAGTCGGGCTTGAGCTCGGTAACGGCAAATTCCAGCATCCGTCCGGGCCAGTTGGTGCTGCGGAGATCGAGGCCCGCGTGCAACAGGGAGACGCGCGAGGTGGCCGCGATGCGATCCTTGACGATCTCGATACTGCCGTCCGTCGATCCGATATCGGTGACGACAATATGGTCGAAGCCGATCGCAAGGTGATAGTCGATGCAAGTGCCAATGCAGTCGGCCTCGTCTATCAGTCCGATAAGCGCAACAAATTTCATGAATGACTTCGCTCTCAAATTAAGGCCGAAACCGGATTTCGGCAGCCATGATGAATTTCACTTTGAACCCGCATGCGAGCCGCAAAAGCCCGGCGCTGCATGGCCTACAGCTTCGACACTAGCCGATTCGAATGTCATGCAAAAATGTGAAATCCCACGGGTATGCCGCGGCCACGCGTCGAATCGGTTAGACATGACGGCAATTTGGATCTGACGATCGGGATGGGGGTATTTGCGATGACCGATAGCTTTTTGTCACATGACGAGCTGCATGCGCTGGGCCTGAAAGCGTTCGGCAAGAACTGCAAGGTCAGCAGATTTGCCCGCATCTATGGCGCCCCGGCGATCAGCCTCGGAGATCACGTGCGGATCGACGACTTCTCCATTCTCAGCGGCGAGATCGTGCTGCAGGACTATATCCACATCGCCAGCCACTGCACTCTGCATGGCGGCAAGGGTGACGCGCGGATTACCATGCAGAGCTTCAGCGGATTGTCGGCACGCGTTTCGATCTATGCCCGAAGCGACGACTATAGCGGCGAATGGCTGACCAACCCGACGGTTCCTGCCGATTTCACCAACGTCATTTCCAAGGGGGTGACGATCGGCCGCCATGCGATCATCGGCACCGGCACGGTCGTTCTTCCTGGCGTGACGATCGGCGAAGGCGCTGCTGCCGGCGCGATGACACTCGTCAACAAGAGCCTCGACCCATTCATGATCTATGCCGGCAATCCGGCCCGCCCCCTGAAGCCACGCAGCCGCACCTTTCTCGACCATGAGAAGGCGATGCTGGACAGAGGCTAGCGGTTACGCCGAGCGCAGGAAATCGGTGATCTTCTCCACCGTCGCCATTTCCAGATCCGGGTAGACCGGCAGGCACAGCACCTGGGACGCAGCTTCCGTCGCAACCGGAAGATTGCCGGTGCCGGCGGATGGCAGGCTACGATACATCGGATAGCTTGAGATCAGCGGGTAGAAATAGCGCCGCGCATGAATGCCGAGATCCTTGAGCCGGTCGTAGACATCATCACGCGACATCGGGAAATCCGGACGGATGAGGATCGGGAAATAGGAATAGTTGGCGACCGTTTCCGTTGATGCGCCAAGGCAACGGATACCCTTGATGCCTGCAAGCTGTTCGCGATAGGCGGCATCGATCCGGGAACGGGCCTCGATTGCGACATCGACATATTTCAGCTGCAGAACGCCGAGCGCTGCATTGAATTCGCTCATCTTTCCGTTCGTGCCGGGTGCCACGACCGTCACTTCGCCGACATGGCCGAAATTCTTCAGATTGTCGATCCGTGCCTTGGTCTTGGCGTCGGGAGAGACGATGGCGCCGCCCTCGAACGTGTTGAAGACCTTGGTCGCGTGGAAGCTGACGACAGAAAGGTCGCCATAGTTCAGGACGCTGCCGCGATGGTCTTTGACGCCGAACGCATGGGCGGCATCATAGATGACCTTGAGATTGTAGTTGTCGGCGATGCGCTGGATCGCATCGACATCGCAGGGATGGCCGTAGCAATGAACCGGCATGATCGCCGTCGTGTGCTGGGTGATGGCGCCTTCGATGCGTGCCGGATCGATGTTGAGCGTGACAGGGTCGATATCGACGAAGACAGGCTGGATGCCGTTCCACAGAAGCGAGTGCGAGGTGGCGACGAACGAATACGGGGTCGTGATCACCTCGCCGGTGATGCGCAATGCCTGAAGCGCGGTCAGCAAGGCCATCGTGCCGTTGGCAAACAGGCTCACATACCCGACACCAAGATGTTCCGCGAGGCGCTCTTCAAGCTCCTGGTGGAACGGCCCGCCATTCGTCAGGATCTTGCTGTCCCATATCTTCTCCAGCGATGGAATGAATTCTTCCAGTGGCGGCAAGCTGGGTCGGGTAACAAAAATCTTCTCGTTTTTCATCAGGGCCACTTGGTGAGAGAATCCGTCGCGGGATCGTTGCGAGGACCTTTGCATCCATAGCTTTTGTCAAACTTGCCTTGACCATCCCCACGCGCGCTCCTGCAATTCGCGAAGCGTCTGGTGCGCGGTTATCGTCGCTGACATGTCAAATGCAAAAGCCAGAACAGGGTTGCCGGTGTAGCATCCACTCCGGCGCGCTTTCATGGGGATGCAACGGCTGACATTGAGCGGCATTGCGAGGTCGCCCATATGGCGAATACGGAAAACGAACGGCCGGATGTGACGTCCGCCGAAACCATGGCGCGGCCTCCGGCCGGATTGAAAACCTATCTGCTGCGCGCTCCACCGGCCGTCCGCCGGATCCTTGGCTGGTGCGCGATCATGGCGCTTGTCGTCTTGATCTTCAGCCTTTCATCGCTTGCCGCATGGTGGCCGCGATGAGCGGGCGGATCGAGCGCGGGGCGCTGACGGTGATCTGCATCGCGGCAATCGCCGGGCTGATCTATGCCTTCTGCTAATTTCAGGCATACCTCCAAAGGCTGCCCGAAGTGCCATTGACAAAGTTTCCGTTCTGGAGAATCTATCATCCCATGATCCAGGACGCGCACATCAACCGCTCGTACTTTTGGCTGTACCTCTAGAGGGCGGCCCGACAGATCATATTGTCAACAAGCCGCCGTCAGGCGGCTTTGTTGTATCAGCAGCGTCCTGACGGCAGAAACACACAAGGACGCGAAGGCCATGATTGAAATCGAAGACAGTGAAATTTCGCTGATCCGCCCGCCGGTGGTGACCATCCGCACGGCCAAGCCGCGCGATCTGCCCGAACTCAACGACATGATCAACCTGCTTGCCATCCACCATGGCGATGCCTCGGCATCGACGATGGAACAGCTGGAGCGTGACCTGTTCGGCACCGTGCCGTGGATCACCGCGCTGGTGGCGGAAACCGATGAAGGTCTGATCGGCTACGCGATCCTCTGCCCGCTCTATCGTGCCCAGGAAGGCAAGCGCGGCATGGATCTGCA
Organism: Rhizobium sp. 01N424; assembly: GCF_056399485.1. NCBI lineage: Bacteria > Pseudomonadati > Pseudomonadota > Alphaproteobacteria > Hyphomicrobiales > Rhizobiaceae > Rhizobium > Rhizobium sp. 01N424. Next base: position 881,528 of record NZ_JBFTRK010000001.1, on the reverse strand, counting down.
CCATCTCTTCGTGCGCGACGGCCATCGCGGCCACGGTATCGGGCAGCATCTCGTCAACCGCGCCCGCGAGACGGCAAAGGGTGCCGGCTGCGACTACCTTTCGGTCAGCGCCGCGACCGGCAATATCCAGGCCCACCGTTTCTACCAGTACATGGATTTCACAGCGCGCCCGGTGACCGGCATGCGCTATATGCAGGCGCTGGCCTGAGCGCCTTCAGGCGTTTCAGCGGATCACCGGCTCGCCGTGGAAGCGGCGGCGGGATGGCTTGGAGACGCCAAAGCCGACCTCCATCATCAGCCGGGGCGCGGTGACAGGCACCGTGCCCATGTGGAAGCCGAAGGGATCCTCGACGAAGCCCTGCCCGGCCTTGCCGGTCAGCGTCACGGCGCTGTCGTGGCCATAATAATCCAGGATTTCGTCGGCAGGGTGACCGACCAGAAGGGTCAGCTGATGCCTGACGCTACGCCTTCTATGGCTGCCCCTGATATAGACATGCGGGCCGGTGCCCTCGTCGACATCGACGAGATAGAAGAAGAACTTCAGCATCCGCCAGTCGTCGAGATCAAAGTGATATTTGTCGAGCGAGGCGAGGCTGCGATCGGCTTCGCTGGCTTCGGTCGGGAAGCTCCACCAGATGCGGGTGGTAATGAGCTGCGCCTGGGCGCCGAGATAGCGCCTCGCGACCGCCGACAGCAGCGGATCGCGCTGGACAGCAAGCACGGCATCGCAATCGAGAGCCCGCTCGAAATGATGACCGCTGAGCAGCGGGCGGCCGAAGCGTCTCTCGGCCTCGCGGTGCTCAGGCGCCAGGAATTCCATGCGGCGATCGAAATTGCCGAAGCACGGCGTCTCCGCAGCAAAGCGCGCGATCTGCCGATGAATGCCCTCCGGCAGCACGAGCCCCGAGAACAGCCCCTCGCCCCTGAGGCTGGCAACGACAGTTTCCACATCGGCTCCCTCGAACATCGACGGCAGCGCCTGTTCCCCGTCATTGACGCGCCTTGCCGTCAGCCAATGGGCGCGGCGGCCTGGAATGGTGCGCGCCAGCAGGAACATCGGCAGCCAGGCCGGGTTCTCCCTGACATCGGCAAGATAGGTCGGGATGCGCACCGCCATGCGGCGCAGCTTGCCGCCTTTGCGGGCGACGGCTTCAAGATCATTATTCGGGGAGACAGATATGCCGTGCATTCAACTATCCTTTTCTTACAGAAGACCAGAGCGTTCTTCAGTCAGTCACGGATGAGATCTCGCCAAGGCGGCAAGCATCGGGCAGCACGGAAACAATTGTGCTGCAATGCGGCATTTATTTGTTATCGCCGGATGGAATAATACTTTTTAAACTTAAATATAACCATGGCGCGACGGTATATTCACCTGCAACCTCGTCCGGGCAGCATCACGCACGGAAGAGATATGGAACCGCTATACTCCTTTCGGATTAACTCGATTGGAGAGGGTTGGCGGCAGACAAGGAATGGTACCGCTGTGACAAAAGACAAGCTGGAAGAGATTTACCGCCAATACATCGCCTGCCTGAATGCACAGGATTGGCCGCAGCTCGACGCCTTCGTCCATCCCGATGCCCAACACAATGGCCGGCCGTTCGGCGTGGCCGGCTATCGCGCCATGCTGGAGAACGACTATCGCGAAATCCCCGACCTTCGCTTCACCATCGAACTGCTCGCCGCCGATCCGCCTTATATTGCCGCCCGCCTTGCCTTCGATTGCACGCCCGTTGGGATATTCATGGGATTGCCGGTCAACGGCCGGCGCCTCAGCTTTGCGGAGAACGTGTTCTACCGGTTCGAAGATGAAAAGGTGCGTGAAGTCTGGTCGGTGATCGACAAGGCGGCGATTGAGAGGCAGCTGGGGATGTAGGCTGCGTGCTGTCTCACTGCACTAATTTCTGTGCCCGTCACGAGAACAAGGGAAGTTGAGACACGTCTTGACGTCCAATAACAGAATCACGCCGCAGACTTATCCGCGGCGCTCGCCAACACCTCTTCCGCCCACTGGTTCAGGCTCTTGCCTGCCAATTCGGCCGCCCTTGCGGCGCGGGCGTGCACATCCGGATCGACGCGGAACATCATCTTGCCGGAGAAACTCTTCTGCGGCTCCTTGCCGATCTTGCGGCAGGTCTCGAGATAGTCGTCGACGGCCTCGTGAAAGGCGCTTTTCAGGTCTTCGACGGTGTTGGCATGGAAGCCGATGACATCGGAAATTCCGGCGATATTGCCGAAGAAGATTTCATCTTCGGCATCGAATTCGATGCGCGCAGCATAACCCTTGTAACTCATCACATTCATGGCTCAACTCCCAAAGACCGCAGGAAGCGCCTGGCATCCCTCACTTGGTAGCGCTTGGCTTCCTTTTCCGGATGCGGGCGATGGAAGAAAGCCAGTTTGCCGTCCTTTTCGAACCGCACGCGCGAGCCGCTTCCTTCGACAATGACGCAACCGGCAGCCAGCAACAGGCTTTCGATGTCATCCCACACGATCGAGCCGGACACCGGATCGCGAAAGACTGACTGCAATGTCCGTTTGTGGCGCCCATTCATCTCGTGGCAAGATAAGCGGTGCTAGCATTTTTTGCAAGCATCACCGCTTCGGCACTGCCTTCAGATAGGCGGCGATCGCCTCGATGTCGCTCTTCGGCAGATGCGCGATGTTCTGCTGGACTTCGGTCATCGAGCCGCCGGCGGAGTCGAAGTCGGGGGTGAAGCCGGTTTCGAGGTAGTTGGCGATGTCGGCCTCGCTCCAGTTGCCGACATCCTGGCCGCCCGGGGTGATGTTGGGAATGCGTCCCTCGCCTTCGGGGTTCGGGGCGCCTGCCAGCCACATGTCGGGCTTGAAGCCGCCCAGCGCGTCGCGCGGGGTGTGGCATTCGCCGCAATGGCCGGGGCCCTCGACGAGATATTGGCCGCGCCTCAGCTTGTCGTCGGCATTGGCGAGCACGACGCGGGGCTGATCGTTGAAATACAGGAACTTCCAGCCGCCGAGCGCCAGGCGGATATTGTAGAGGAACGGCAGTTCATGCGGCGGCGCGACGTTTTCGCTTTTCGGCAGGGTCTTGATGTAGCCGAAGAGGTCGACGACGTCCTTGTCGCTGATGCGCGCATAGGAGCCGTAGGGGAAGGACGGATAGAGATGCTGGCCCTGTGGGCCGACGCCGCGCTTCATGGCGTTGCCGAATTGCGCCAGCGTCCAGGTGCCGATCCCGGCCTTCTCATCCGGGGAGATATTGGGAACGTGGAAGGTTCCGAAGGGGCTCTTCAGTGCCAGACCGCCCGCGAGCGTCAGCTTGGCATCGCCCTGCGAGCCCGGTGCTGCATGACAGCTGACGCAGCCGCCGGCCCAGAAGACCATTTCGCCATTCTTGAGATCAGCTTCGCCGAGACCGGCCCAGTGGCTCTCGGGCAGCGGATTGGGGGCGGTGATGAAATAGAAAGCGGCGCCACCGAGAACGGCGACGCCGATCAGACAGAGCAAGAACCGGATGAACCTGCGGACCATCTGCCGCTCCCCTTTTCGCAATCACTGCATCTAAACATAAACCGGCCCGCACCCGCGGCAAGGCGGGAACGGACCGAAAGCTTCAAGGACGGGAAAGACCTACCGCTATTCTTTCAGGCGGTAGGCCTGATGACAGCCGCCGCAATTGGCGCCGAGGGTCTTCAGCGCACCACCGACACCGGCGGAATCTGCCGGAAGCTGGGCGAGGATCGTATCGGCGTCGGTGCTGAGCTTGTCGGCGCGCGCCTTGAAGTCCGCCATGTTCTCCCAGATCTTCGGGCTGGCTTCCTTGTCGCCCTGCTCGGTGCCGGGCTTGAACTGATCGGGGAAGGCCTTGGCGGTTTCCGAAATGGTGGTCAGCGCCGCCTTGATGGCTTCGGCATCGTAGGGCTTCTCGCCCTTGGCAATGGCCGACATGGCGCCGACGGAACCGCCGATCTTCTTCATCATGGCTTCACGCGCTTCATGCGTGCCGTCCTGAGCGAAGACCGCCGTGGCCGCAATTCCGGCAACCATGACAGCCGTCGCTATCGCTTTGAATTTCATATTGCAGACTCCTCTTGGATACCGAGGGCTTAGAATCCCGGCGCCTCTTATTCGCGGCCGCATGATGGCAAGTTTCTTTGGGCCGCGAAGTAACAATTGGGTGATATGACAGGGATTTCAAATTGGTAGGGCGCTAGCGAAATTGCGAGATGCGCTGCTTGGAGCCCCCTCATCCTACCGTTTCCCCGAGGGCAGAGGGGAAACAGGCGTTGCGGCAAATTTCTCTTCTCCCCAGCGGGGAGAAGGTGCCCAAGAGGCGGGATGAGGGGCCGCAAGCTAGATAGACGCCATCTCCTCGCATGCGTTAAGCCCAGCTCGCCCAATAAAAAGCACCCCAAGCTGGCTTGGAGTGCTTCATTTTTAAGCTTCAGTCACTGCCGCTTGCGCAACCCGCCCCAGCATTACTGCCAGACGACGATCGGGCTCTTCTGGGGAACCCGGTCGTAGAGGTCGATGATGTCCTGGTTCAGCAGGCGGACGCAGCCGGACGAAACGGCCTTGCCGATCGAACGCCAGTCGGGATTGCCGTGCAGGCGGTAGAGCGAATCTTCGCCATTGGAGAAGATGTAGAGCGCGCGGGCGCCGAGCGGGTTCTTGAGGCCCGGCTCCATACCGCCATTGGCGATCGAATATTTGGTGAGCTCCGGCTGGCGGGCGACCATCTCATTCGGTGGCTTCCAGCGCGGCCATTTCTGCTTCCACTGGATGACGCCGTTGCCGGACCAGGCAAAGCCCTCGCGGCCGATACCGACGCCGTAGCGCATCGCCGTGCCACCCGGCTGGACGACATAGAGGAAGCGCGAGGGCGTATCGACGACGATCGTGCCCGGCGCCTGACCGGTGGGGTCGATGACCTGCTGGCGGTAGAAGCGCGGATCGATCTGCTTGTAAGGCACCGGCGGGATCAGGAAGCCACCGTCTTCGATCGGGCCATACATGACTTCCAGTTCGGCATCGGTGGGAGCCGGCGTCGTCTGGAAGAGCCTGGGAACGCGGAAGGCTACGGGCTGAACGCCCGGGGCGCTGGATGTGGATGCGCAGCCGGCAAGCGCGGAGGCCGCGGTCAATGCCGAGAAAGACAGAAAGCTGCGGCGGGAAATGGGGTTTTCGAAGCTCATGGCCTGGGAGGGACTTCCTTCTGACGCGGAACCGGCCCGTAACGGCAGGCCGGTCCCCGTTTGATTCATTCGACGCAATGAACGTCTCTCAGAAATCTATCGGCCCCAGCTAAATAAACCATAGCTTCACGAAGTCTTGTCCAGCAGTGAGCGCACGATATCGGTGGCGCTGTTGCGCTGCTACATCACAACGATCTCAGCCTTGGCGGAAACCCGGTCGTAGAGATCGACGACATCCTGGTTCAGCATGCGCACGCAGCCCGACGAGGTGGCCTTGCCGATCGACTGCCATTCGGGCGTGCCGTGGATACGGTAGAGCGTGTCCTTGCCGTCATGGAAGATATACATGGCGCGGGCGCCGAGCGGATTGCCAAGGCCGGGATTCATGCCGCCATTCTCGGCGGAGAAGGAGCGCACGTCGGGCTGGCGCTGGACCATTTCATCGGGCGGCGTCCAGCGCGGCCACTTCTGCTTCCACTGGATCACGCCGCGGCCCGACCAGGCATAGCCCTCGCGGCCGAGACCGACGCCGTAGCGCATGGCCTTGCCATTGGGCTCGATGAGATAGAGGTGTTTGGTCCGGGTGTCGACGACGATGGTCCCGGGCTTCTCGTTGCTCGGATAGTCGACTTCCTGGCGCAGATACTCGGAACTGACACGGCTGACGGGAATGGCCGGCAGCCGGAAATCGCCATCCCGCTTTTCGGCATACATCGCGACGCTGACCGGATTGCTGACCGGCAGGCCGTAGGTCCGGCTGGATGCAGCACTTGGGATGCCGTAAGTAACGCCCGGATCGGTGGCGCCCAAGGTGCGGCCGGGGATGCCGTAGCTCTGATTGTAGATCGTCGCCGGAACGCCGGGCCGCTGCGGCACGGGCGCATCGATCGGGCGGACGCGATTGGGATTGGTGCCCGGCTGATAGAAGACCGGCGCGGTCTCCTGGACGAAACGGGCAGGATCGGTTGCGCCGGTATCGGGGATCAGCACGTTGCAGCCGGCAAGAGACATGGCAGCAACAGCAAGCCCGGCAAGAGGGAGCACCCGGCGCAAGAATTCCATAAATCCACCCTTATCGAAATCGGCAGAGAAACATATCTGCCGGGAGGATGGCATTTGCGGCTGGCGTGAAGCTGGTGTCGGGGTGCCCTTACGCCGCCACGCCCTGGAAGAAATGGATGCTCTGGGCGATCTCGGCGGGGAGTGCGGAGGTGTGGTTGCCGGCCACCGTATCGGTTTCAATGCGGATACCGGCGCGGCGGGCGCGGCGGGCGAGCAGGTCGGCGCGGTCGTTGAAGTGGTCTTCCTCGGTGCCGTGCATGACGCGCAGCGGGCATTTGAAGCTTTCGGCATAGCAGAGCGCCGTGCGAACCTCGAATTCACGCTCGTTGCTGTCGTCGAAACGGATGTCCTGCGGATAGCGATTGAAGAAGCGGAAGGCATCCGGATTGCCCGAGATCGGGGCTGCGGCGCGGAACTTGTGGGTGGACATCGAAGCCAGCATGGTCAGCGTGCCGCCGATGCTGTGGCCGGCGATGAAGAGGCGATTCTGATCGACGCCCGGCAGATGCGCCATGCGATCGGCGGCGGCGAGCACGTCATCCACCTCGTCGTAGAAGCCGGAGAAATTGCCCATCTGGCCGTTCTCACCGCGCACCGACGGCATCATCACCACAAAACCGGCATCCATATATGGCTTCATCAGGTTCCAGTGGCCCATGCCCATGGCATTGCCGCCGTGGAGGAAGAGCACGGCCGGTTTCGGCTGGCGGGTGCGCTTGTATTTGCTGACCCAGGCGACGAGCTCGAGTTCGCTCCCGGCGCCCGAGCGGTAGAAGATCTGATCGCCATCTGCGGGGGCAACGAGGTTCTCGTATTTGTCCGGGGCCGGTCCCTTCTGCAGCAGCTTGGTGCGGAAATGGGTGCGGACCTTGGCGTAGTCGTGCGCAATCAGCTTCGGTTTCAGGGGAACATCGAAAGCGCGGGCCATCCCCGGCAGCAGCAGGCTTCCAGCAAGACCCGCAAGAACCGAGCGGCGCTGACGGAAGAAGGCATTCTGATCATCGGTCATTGTTCAGCACTCTATGTACCCGGCTCTCAAAATGTGCCTGCAAACTCTGTTGCGGCCAATACACATTGTGTTGAAAATGTGATCCTGCGGCATTTTGCGCACAGCCGCTATTCGGCCGCCTTCGCATCGATCATCGCCACCAGCGTTTCCAGACGGTCGGCCTCGTAGCTCGGCTTGTCCGGACGCAGGCGGGAGATACGCGGGAAGCGCATGGCGACGCCGGATTTGTGGCGGGTCGAGCGGTTGATGCCCTCGAAGGCGACCTCGACGACGAAGCCGAACTCCTTGTCGGCCCGCATGGCGCGGACGGGGCCGAAACGTTCGGTCGTGTTGTTGCGCACGAACTTGTCGAGCACTTCGAGCTCCTGATCGGTGAAGCCGAAATAGGCCTTGCCGACGGGTACCAGCTGCTCGCCATCGGGCATCTCGGCCCAGACGCCGAAGGTGAAATCGGAATAATAGCTGGAGCGCTTGCCGTGGCCGCGCTGCGCATACATGAGCACGGCATCGACATTGTAGGGATTGCGCTTCCACTTGAACCAGGGGCCCTTCAAGCGGCCAGCCTGATAGATGCTGTCGCGGCGCTTGATCATCACGCCTTCGATGACGGGATCGGGCGGCGTCGAGCGCAACTCGTCGAGCTCGTCCCATGTCGTGAAATCGACCAGAGGCGAGAGGTCGAACCGGTCGTGCGGCGCCTGTTCGATGATCTCGGAGAGGCGATCCCGGCGCTCGGTGTAGATATTCCCACGCACATCCTCCTCGCCGTCGAAAAGCAAATCGTAGGCGCGGATGAAGGCCGGGTATTCCTCCAGCATCTTGCCAGAGACGGTCTTGCGGTTCAGCCGCTGCTGCAGGTCGGAGAAGGTGCGGGTGGGATTGTTCGAACGCGCCGTGCCGCCGACCAGGAGCTCGCCATCGACGACGCCGTTGAAGCTGATCGCGTCCAGAATATCGGGAAAGGCGCCAGAGATATCGTCGCCGGAGCGGGAATAGATCTTTCGCGTGTCGCCGGCACGCGACAGCTGGACGCGGATGCCGTCCCATTTCCATTCCGCGGCGTAATGCTTGGGGTCGAGATTGGCGAGGTCGCCTTCTTCGACGGGATTGGCGAGCATGACGGAATGGAAGATCGCCGGCGTTGCCAGGATCGGCTTGCCGCCCCTGCCTTCCAGCCATTCGAAAAGGGACTCGTAGGGTGGCTCCAGACCATGCCAGAGCGTCTCGATCTCGGTGACGTCCTTTGCCCCGAGTTCGGCGAGCGCCTGTTTGGCGAGGCGGGCGGAGACGCCGATGCGTAGCGCGCCGGTGGCGAGCTTGATGAAGGCGAAGCGGCCGGACGAGTCCAGCCGGTCGAGGAGATCGCGGACATAGCTGCGGACCTCGGTGCGGCCGAGCGCATTCATCTGGCTGATCACCTCGCCGAGATGCGGCTGGGCGAGCGCGGAGCGTTCGATGTCCTTTTCGTTGTCCCAGACGAGAGAAATGGTTTCGGCGAGATCGCCAACATAGTCGTAGGAATAGCGGAAAAGCACCTCGTCCATGCGCTCCAGCACCAGTTCGCGGAGCATGGCGGGCTTGACGTTGCGAACCTCCAGCGTACCGGCGATGGCGGCAAGGCCGTAGCCGCGGTCGGGATCGGGCGTGTCGCGGAAGTAATCGGTGAGGAGTTTGAGCTTGCCGTTGCGGCTGGGCGTGAGGACCAGACGGTCGAGGAGGTCGGCGAAGGGTTTCATGGGTGGGCCTCGCCGGCGTTGCGGGTGTGGTACCCCCCTCTGCCCTGCCGGGCATCTCCCCCACAAGGGGGGAGATCGACTCGTGGTAACGGCCTCCCAAAGCAATTAGGGTTCGAGCGAGCGGCTGCGCCCAGCCAATCTCCCCACCTGTGGGGGAGATGCCCGGCAGGGCAGAGGGGGGCTGGCGGGGCGCAATGGCCGGCGGACATAAACTCCCCCATCAATCCCCCTCATCCTCATAGCCCACCAGATGCAGCGGCCGGGCTTTCACGCCCTGCAACTCGCACCAGCGCACCAGCGCCTCCTCGCGCCCATGCGTCACCCAGACTTCCGCAGGGTGCAGCTCTGTGATCGTTTCGGTCAGTTCCGGCCAGTCGCAATGGTCGGAGATGACGAGCGGCAGTTCGACGCCGTTCTGCTTGGCGCGCTGGCGCACCATCATCCAGCCCGACGCGAAGGCGGGAAGCGGTTCGTGGAAGCGGCGCGCCCAGCGGTCGGCGAAGGCCGACGACGGGCCGACGACGATGGCGCCCTTGAAGGCGGACTTGTCGCGGCCTTCGACGGTGGCGGGCAGCAGTTCCCCGAGGTCGACCCCCTGCCCCTGATAGTAGTCGCAGAGCCGTTCCATGGCGCCGTGGATATAGATCGGCTGGTCGTAGCCGGCGTCGCGCAACAGGCGGATGACGCGCTGCGCCTTGCCGAGCGCATAGGCGCCGATCAGATGGGTGCGTTCCGGAAACTGGCGGAGCGAGGCGAAGACCTTGCGGATCTCGTCCATCGGGTCCGGGTGGTGGAAGACCGGCAGGCCGAAGGTCGCCTCGGTGATGAAGACATCGCAAGGCACCGGCTCATAGGGCGCGCAGGTCGGGTCCGGGCGGCGCTTGTAGTCGCCGGAGGCAACGATGCGGGTGCCATTCTTCTCGACGGCGATCTGCGCCGATCCGAGCACATGCCCGGCCGGATGGAAGCTGACCTTGACGCCGTTGACATCGATCTCCTCGCCGAAGGCGGCGGCCTGTTCACTGCTGGCGAAATCGTCGCCATAGCGCAGCCGCATGATATCGAGCGTCTGGCGCGTCGCCAGCACATGGCGGTGGCCGGGCCGGGCGTGATCGGAATGTCCGTGGGTGACAAGCGCCCGATCGACCGGCCGGACAGGATCGATATAGAATCCGCCCTCCGGGCAGAAAAGGCCTTCGGGGGCCGGATACAGCAAGGCGTCGGGTCGCATCATCCGCTTGAAGATAGCGGGAATGATGCGAAGAGCCAGAGGCAGCCAGAAATTGGCCGCATGCCGCCTATTTCAAGAGCTTCACCACCTCATCGACAGGCAGCGGCTTGGCAAACCTGTAGCCCTGGGCCTCCTCGCACTTCGCCCAGCGCAGGAATTCCAGCTGGGCGTCGCTTTCGACACCTTCGGCGACAACCGTGAGCTTCAGGGTCTTGGCGAGCGAGATGACGGCGGAGGCAATGGCGACGGCGGTCTTGTCGGCCGGGAGCGCTTCCACCAGCGAGCGGTCCATCTTCAGGCGGTCGAAGGGGAAGGTCTTCAAGGCCGCGAGGCTGGAATAGCCGGAGCCGAAATCGTCGATCGACAGGCGTACGCCCAGCCGGTGCAGGCGCGCCATGATGCCGAGTGCCTTGTCGACATCCTGCATGACGGTGCTCTCCGTTAGTTCGAGCTCCAGCCAGCGCGGATCGAGGCGGTGGCGCTCCAGCGCCTCATGGACATGGCAGGCAAAGTCGGGATCAGCGAACTGCCTGGCAGAAACGTTGACGGCGACGGTGACCGGGTTCAACCCCTGATCCTGCCAGTCGCGGGCCTGGCGGCAGGCCTCGTTCAGAACCCAGAGACCAAGCTGGATGATCAGCCCGGTTTCTTCGGCGAGCGGGATGAAATTGCCGGGCGGCACCAAGCCGCGCTGCGGATGCTGCCAGCGCACCAGCGCCTCCAGCCCGGCGGTTCGGCCGGAGGCGACCTCGACCTGCAGCTGATAATGCAGACGCAGCTGATCGCCGACGATCGCCTGGCGCAGCTCCTCTTCTTCGCTGAGCGGAATATCGACGGCGTTTTCACCGTCGCCGCTATGATATTGCAGCGTGTTGCGGCCAAGTTCCTTGGCGCGGTACATCGCCTGATCGGCATTGGCGAGCAGCTCTTCCGGCGTACTGCCGCCTGAGGGAAAGGCTGCCACACCGATGCTGCTGGTGACCAGTAGCTCCTCGCCATCCAGCGATACCGGCCGGGTGATCGCTTTCTGCAACTCCCGAAGGCGGCGCAGGATACCGGCGTCGTGGCTGGACTGGTGGACGAGCACGACAAGGAATTCGTCGCCGCCGAGGCGGACAACCATGTCGGAGGCGCGGACGCAATTGGCCATGCGCGCGGCCAGCTCCTTCAGCACCTCGTCGCCTGCGGCATGGCCGCGGCTATCGTTGATGTCCTTGAAATTATCGAGGTCGATATAGGCGACGGTGACCTTGCGGTTGTTGCGCCCGGCCTGAAACAGCGTCTTGGCCATGCGCTCCTTCAGAAAGGCACGGTTCGGCAGGCCGGTCAGATCGTCGTGGTGGGCCATGAAATAGATGCGTTCGTCGCCGCGCTTGCGCTCGATGGCGATGCCGGCGATGTGGGTGGCGAGCGCCACCATCTCCATTTCGTGGGCGGTCGGCTCGCGGACGGTGTTCGAATAGAGTGCGAAGGTGCCGAGCACATTGTTCTGCGAGGTCAGGACCGGCGCCGACCAGCAGGAACGAAGACCGAATTCGGCGGCCACGCCACGGAAATCCTCCCAGAGCGGATCAATGGTCACATCGGAGACGATGACCGGCTTGCCGCGCCAGGCGGCCGTGCCGCAGGAGCCGACCTTGGGGCCGATCGGGGTGCCGTCGATCAGCCTGCTATAGGCGCCGGGCATGCTGGGTGCAGCACCATGCAGGAGACGCGTACCGTCACGATCGAGAAGCAGGATCGAGCCGGCAATCCCGTCAAGCTCCGCCTCGACCAGCAGCACCAGTGCTTCCAGGATCATTTCCAGCGGCTCGTTGCGGGCGATCATTTCCAGGAGCGCCGACTGGCCGCGGCGGAGGTCTTCCTGGCGCTTGCGCTCAGTAATATCGCGCGAGACGCCGATCAGACCGACGACCTCGCCGCGGTCGTTGCGCAGCGGAATCTTCGAGGTCAGGCGGCACATGGGCTTGCCGCCGGCCACGGGAATGATTTCCTCCATGTCCAGCGCCGGGACGCCCGTCGACATGATCTCCTGCTCGACATCGAAGTATTTGCGGGCGAGATCGAAATCGAAGAGATCGAAGTCGCGCTTGTCGGCGATGTCGGCGGCATTGTCGAAATTGTGGCTGCGGGCAACGACTGCATTGGCAAAGACGAAACGGCTGTCGCGATCCTTGACGTAGAGAAAATCGGGGAGCTCGTGGACGATCGCCTTGAGACGCAGGTTCTCGATGCCATCGGAGTGATGGCGTGCGTTGGCGGCCATCATGGTTTCCGTCGCAGCGACCAGGCGCCTTGTCTCTTCTGCCAGCTCGCCGTCAGACTGCCATTGCGTGGCACTCATTTCATTCATGACGACACTCCGGCCGGCCTGGCGCCGGTGCGCTTGAAAAGTGACAATTGAAACTATGGCCAAGCTAACCGGGATTTCCTTCGGCTTGCTTAAATGGAAAGGTGAACGGGCGCCAAATAATTACCCGCAAGAGTTTGGCATTCGGCGCCCCGGTTACTACAGCGCAAGGTTTTTGTGCCAAAAGCAGGCATGCGCCAATGCGCCGATATCTGTTTCAGGGGCAACGCGCGAAAGGTCTGACATGTACAACCGCCGGGCTATACTTGGGCTCTTCGTATCGAGCCTTGCCCTGATTTCCGCAAGCCGCGCCTTGGCGGCCAGCAAAGCACCAGCGCTGCGCGGCGCGCTCGACGCCTCAAGCCTACCGAAGGGCAGCCTGCAGGCGATGATCGATGAAGCGGCGAGAAGCGGCACACCGCTCTACCTGCCGCCCGGCACCTACAAGGCGGCAAACCTGACGCTGCCTGACGGGACGCGGATAACAGGCGTATCCGGCGCCTCACGCATCCTGCACCGGGGATCGGTGAATTCAACCGCGGGTGCCGCGCGCATCGAACTGTCAGGCATCGTCATCGAGAGCGACGGCGGCACCAGCGGCGAGCTGAACGGCGGGATGGTGCAGCTGACCGGGATCAGCGCGCTCTCGATCGACAATTGCGAATTCCGCGGCGAGGCCAAGCATGGCCTGAGACTGGAAGGTTGCGCCGGGCGGGTCGAGCGCTCACGCTTTTCCGGTGCCGGGCAGGCAGGCATCTTCGCCGTCAATTCGACGGGGCTGGCTATCGACGGCAATACCGTCAGCGATTGCGGCAATGGCGGCATTCTCGTGCACCGCTACGACAAGGGCGAGGACAATAGCGTTGTGACGGGCAACCGGATCAGCCGCATCCGCGCCGATGACGGCGGAACCGGCGAGAACGGCAACGGCATCAACGTGTTCCGGGCCGGCGGGGTGATGATCACCAACAATCATATTTCCGACTGCGCCTTCACCGCGGTCCGCGCCAATTCCGGCGACAACGTGCAGATCAGCAACAACCAGTGCCTACGCTCCGGCGAAACGGCCATCTACGTCGAATTCGCGTTTCAGGGCGCCGTCGTGTCCGGCAATCTCGTCGATGGCGCGGCGAACGGCATCTCGATCGCCAATTTCAACGAGGGCGGCCGGCTGGTCAGCGTCACCGGCAACGTGGTGCGCAACCTGACGCTCAAGGGTCCCTATAAGCCCGACGTCGCTTTCGGCACCGGCATCGCCGCCGAGGCGGATACGGTCATCTCGGGCAACGTCATCGAGGGCGCGCCCTATTGGGCACTGCAACTCGGCTGGGGACCATACTTGCGCAATCTGGTGGTCACCGGAAACGTCATCCGGCAATCGGCCGTTGGCTGCGCGGTGTCGGTGGCGGATGGTGCGGGAACGGCGGTGATCACCGACAACATCTTCGAAGCGATGAAGGACGGGGCGGTGTTCGGTTATGCTTGGGAAAAGAAAGTTTCGGGCGATCTGACACAATCGGACGGCAGCGCCTATCCGCATCTGACGGTCGAGCGCAATCGCGTCCTCTGACATCCATCACAAGCTTTCATCGATTCATCAGGGACACCCCCTTCCCGGCGCGCCGGGGCGACCGTAGTTTCGCGGCAGCAAATCAGGGGACATTGACATGCTGAAGATCTACGGCGTTTACCGCTCCCGCGCATCGCGCGTCTATTGGATGGCCGAGGAGCTCGGCATTCCATTCGAATACATCCCGGTGCTGCAGTCCCACCGGCTTGCCGATCCGGCAGCGGCGGGCGCACCGCTGAACACGCGCTCACCGGAATTTCTCGCCATCAATCCGATGGCACTGATCCCGAGCATCAAGGACGGCGATCTTGTCATGCACGAGTCGCTGGCGATCACCGAATATCTCGCCAAGAAGCATGGCGGCCCGCTGGCGCCGAAGACGCTGGAGGAAGATGCGCTGATCAACATGTGGACCATCTGGGCCGCATCCGAGGTCGAGGTGCAAACCATCCAGCTCGTCAAGACCTATGACAATGCGCTGGAGAAAACCGAAGGCGGCAAGTCGGTGATCGCGGTGGCGTCACGCCAGCTGAAGCGGCCGCTCGACGTGCTCGAACAGCATCTTGCCGGGCGAGAATGGATCGCGGCCGACCGCTTCACGGCCGCTGACCTCAACGTCGCCGAAGTGCTGCGCTATGCGCAAAGCGAGCAAGCGCTCTTCGATGCGCGCCCGAACATTGACGCCTGGATCAAGCGCTGCCAGTCGCGGCCGGCTTACCTGAAGATGCAGGCGGGGCGCACCAACGAGCCTGTCTGATCAGGCAAACAGCGCCAGTGTTTCCCGCATTTCAAAGCGGATCCAATCCTTGAAGGCGCGAACCTTTTGCGGTTCGCGCGTTCCTTCTGCAGTGATAAAATAGTGGCCGAAGCCGGTCCTGGCGCGGATGCCGAACGGGGCGACCAGTTGCCCGGCCTGCAGCGAATAGCCCGCCAGCGTCTGCCAGGCGAGCATGACGCCTTGCCCCGCCATGGCGGCGTCGAGGCAGAGCGAAGCGTCGTTGAAGACATGGCGCGTCGTCAGTGTCGAGCCCGAGAGACCCGCTTCACGCATCCAGACTTCCCAGGTGAACATCGCCTTGCCGTCGATGATGGCCGGAACCTCCAGGATATCGCGCGGCTCACGAAGGCCTTCGGCAATGCGTGGCGCGCAGACGGGAAACACCTCCTGCTCCAGCAGCAATTCGGCCCTGACGCCGGGCCACTGGCCATTGCCGACGCGGATACCGAGATCGACATCCGAGGCGGCCGGATTGACGAGCTTGGTCGTGGCGTCGATCCGCAGGTTGATATCGGGGAACTGCTCGGCAAAGCGATCGATGCGGTAGACCAGCCATCGCGCAGCAAAGACCGGCGCCACCGAAATGGTCAGCGTCGTTTCGTCCGTCTTCTGCGCCATCGACACGGCTTCGGAGAGGCGCGACAGCCCTTCGCTCAGCGCCGCCAGCACCGGCGCACCGGCCTCTGTCACTACCATGCCCTTCGGCGTGCGCTCGAAGATCAACTGATCCAGCTGCGCCTCGGCCTTGATCACCTGCTGGCTGACGGCACCAACGGAGACACCGAGCTCATCGGCCGCCGACTGCAGCGAGCCGAGACGGCCAACTGCCTCCAGCGCGCGCAGGCCATTCAGATGAACGGAGTTCAGGTTTCGCATATAGTTTTTCTATAGCGAACTGCGGGTAAACTCAATTGAAATGAGGACAGCTGAGGCCGATACTCGGGGCATAACTTCTACCGGACTTCAACATAAGCAGTGCCTCCCAAGCATGCTATCGTGAGAAGCCGGCAATAGAGAAAGTGAGGCAAGCCATGTCATTGCTGAAGTTTTTCTGGAGCGACAGAGACTCCAAGCACGAACGGGATATCAACGAGCCGGCCGGCGATCTCGCGATTGCCGCGATGTCTCAGCGCGAACTCGCCGATCTCCCGTCAACCTTCCCGGCGCCGCAGCCGACACGCTACGAGCTGCCACGGCTTTCAAGGTGTGCGTGAGTTTTGGCTGCAGTTGTGGCATTAGGAAGGGAGGAGCGTGTGCGCCCATCTAGTGCTTCAGGCAATCTGACGGGCTCCGGGCACGGTGACCCGCGGATAGGGAGCAGCCATGACGGCCGACACGATGGACAGCATCTTCACCCGCCTGATCCGGCTTGCAGCCGAGGCGGGATTGCCTGGCGTCGAAGAGAGCACGTCCTTTGGCAACCCTGCCCTCAAGGTCGCGGGCAAGGCCTTCGTTTCGGTGAAGAACAACGAGACGCTGGTGCTGTCGATGGCCATTCCCGACAAGGAGCAGCTGATCGAGATGGCGCCGGAAATCTATTTCCAGACGGACCACTACAAGGGATGGCCGTCTCTGCCGGTGCGCGCCGCCAATATCGGCGACGGCGAATTGCGGCAGCGGCTGATCAATGCCTGGCTGTTCCGGGCACCGAAGAGGCTTGCCGCCGCCTTCAGCCGTCAGGCCTGATCGGCCGCCAGCGCTGCGTTGACCGCCGGGCGTTCCAGCATCCGGGCGTAGTGAGCGGAGACCTTGGGAAACAGCGCCATATCGACACCGTCGCCGGGTAGCCACCTGGCCATGGTGAAGAGGTAGGGATCGGCAACGCTATATTGCCCGCCCATCACCCAAGGGCCTTCGAGCATCTTGTCTTCGATCATCTGGAAGCTCTCGGCCATGGTCTGTGGCACCTTGGCGGCCATGGCCGCAATGGCGGCGGGATCATCGGCCCAGCGGCTGCCGCGGCGGCTATGCGCATGGTTCACGTGCACGGTCGAGGCGATATAGCTGTTGAAAGCCTGCATGTGGGCGAATTCGAAGGGATCGTCAACAGGCGCCAACTTTGCCTGCGGCGCGATTTGGGCGATATAGGCAAGGATGGCAACGCCTTCGGTCAGCACGCCGCGATCGGTGACCAGTGCTGGAACCCGGCCCTTCGGATTGATCTTCAGGTACTCAGGCGAGCGCTGCTCGCCGTCCTTGAGGCTGAGCTTTCTCGGCTCATAGGCAAGGCCTGCTTCTTCCAGCGCAATCAGCGTTGCCAGCGCGCAGGTACCCTGGCCGAAATAGAATTTCAGCATGGTGATCTCCCTTTATCGGGAGAGGTATAGCCTGCCGCCACTGGGGAGCCTATGGGCAAATTGGACGCATTTGAGATGCTCATCCCGCCTCTCATCCCCGTGCTTTGCAACAGGCACGGGGATGAGAGACAACAGGCTCACGCCGCCGCGGCACACCCCGGCACGTCCTCAAGCCGGTACCAGACGGGAATGCCCCGCTCCCGGGCAATCCGTACGTCGTTATCGGCGCCCTTGGATGCACCGGGAAGGCGCAGCACGCCCTCGCAAAGCTCAAGCAGGCGATGGGCGACGGGATAGAAGATTTCCTCGTGCAGCGCATCGCCGATCGTCTTGCCGCCCGCAGCATGCCAGACCGGCAGCGCCACCCATTCGCCGATCATCGGGACATGGCCCGCCTTGAACAGGGCATAGGACGGCGCTTCCAATGCCTTCAGGTTCGCCGCCATTTTCACCGGGTCGTCACCCGTTCCCGACCGGTAGGGACCGGCAATCAAAATCAACATGACCAAACTCCACAACTCCCGGCGTCATGCACGGGATTTCACGATAATGCGCGAAATTGCTTGCATGTCGAGTCATAGCGGGCATTATCGCGGAGTTTCGTAAATTTTCGTGCAGGACAATGCTGACCACACAACGCAAATCCCTGATCCTCGATATCCTGCGCCGGGACGGCCAGGTGATTGCCAAGCGCGTTGCCGAGGAGTTCTCGCTGTCCGAGGACACGATCCGCCGTGACCTCAGGGAGATGGCGGGCGAAGGATTACTGAGGCGGGTGCATGGCGGAGCGCTGCCGGTTTCGCCCGATCTGCCTGATCTTTCAGCCCGGCGCGCGGTTGCTTCGGAGACGAAGCAGCGGCTCGGCGGTTTTGCGGCTGCGATGGTGAAGGCCGGGCAGATGATCTTTCTCGATGGCGGCACGACGACGGCGGAGATCGCCAGGCGGCTGCCGCGCGACATCGCCTTCACGGTCGCGACCCACAGCCCGACGATCGCCGCCGAGCTGGAGCATCACCCGACGGCCGAGGTGATCCTGACCGGCGGGCGGCTTTACAAGCATTCGATGGTGGCAACGGGGGCAGCCGCGATGACTGCGATCGCGCAGCTCCGGCCCGACATCTTCTTTCTCGGGGTTACCGCCGCCCATCCCGTGCACGGACTGTCGACCGGCGATTTCGAGGAGGCGGCGATCAAGCGGCATATCGCCCGCTGTTCGGTGGAGACCTATGTGATGCTGACGGAAGACAAGCTCGACCGCGCCTCGCCCTGCCCTGTGCTCGGCATCGGCGACGTCTCCGGAATGGTCATCCCCGAAGGGATCGGCGAGGAGCGGCTGGCGCCCTACCGCGCGCTCAACGGCGCGATCCTCGAAGCGTGAACGGCTCCAGCAGGCGCTCGCGCAGGACCGCCGCATCCTGCGGCAGCAGCGTCGCGCCAAGCCCGGCAGCGAACATCACCAGCACCGCGTAGGCAGGGACCATGCTGCCGGTGCCGAGATCGAGCACCGCTTCCAGCGGCGCCTGCGCCCCGGCGAGCGTCTCAGCGAGCGAGGGCATGCCGATGAAGCGGGCGGGCGCGGCGCCGAAGCCCGGCGTTTCGGCGAGAGCAGTCAGCGTGCCATAGGCGGCGCAGAACCAGAGAAGCCCGCGCAGCCACCGCCATTCGCCGAACGGGACGGTGCGCCCCTCCTCGAAGGGGATCGCCAGATAGGCGCAGAGCAGATTGATGAACAGGAAGGCGGCAGGCACGCTTTCTGCCACCATTTCCGGCCGCAGCTGGCCAGTCCAGCCGGCAGCAAGGATTCCAGGAAAGGCCGCCGAGGCATAGAACCAGACGAGTGCCGCTACGGCCCAACCCCATCCGCAGCGCAGATAGCGCAGCCGCCCCACGGTGCAGATCACCATGATCAGGCTCGCCAGGCCCATGCCGGCAGGTTTCATGGCGCCCGACATGCTGACGACGATCGGCCCGCAGGAGCCGGCGACTTCAGCGCAACCGGAGACGGCGACGACGATCCAGGTGACGTAATCGAAGCACATGGAGAAGAACAGGAAGATCGCCACGGCGATCAGCATCCACCAGATATAGCGGCCTGCAAACATATCCTGCCCTCATGGCATCGAGATCGAAACCCCACGTTTCGAAAGCCGCGCCATTGTAGGACAAATCCCGGCGGCCGCACGCGCCGTCGCCGGAATTGGTTTAATCCATATTAGTATTTGCTGATTTTTGTAAGGCTGATGTGCCGCAACGGCACGGATGATCAGGCGAACGCAGCCGTGGCGCGCACCTCGCCCACCACTACGCCATTGCGATTGTGGATCGGCCGGGTGGCAATCGCCATCAAGGCCGCATGCGTTTCGCCGCCCTTCTCGAAAAAGCGGGCGAGCGTGGCGGCGACCATGGCTTCGGCGGCGCGCGTCGTGCCGTCCTCGCATTTCAGCGCGACAGCAATTCCCTGCTCCGGAAGCGTGGCGCAGAAGACGCCCTCGGCGCCAGTCTTGGCGAAAATCTTGCCGGGGGCAATCTGCATCAGCGCCGTACAGGTGCCGCCGGTCCCGGAGACATAGAAGGGCTCGGCCATGCAGGCCTCCATTAACCGCTTCGAAGCCTTGGCGCGGATCGGCTCGAGACCATTGCCCGTCGTCATCTTCGCGAAACCATGGGCAAGCCGCTTCAGCGGCACGGCATAGGTCGGGATGGCGCAGCCGTCGATGCCGCAATTGTCATGGGCGAGCACGGCGCCCGTCAGACTTTCCATCGTGCCGCGGATTTGTTGCTGCAGCGGATGATCGTAGCCGACATAGCCCTTCAGCTCGATACCCTGATGAACACAGGTGCAGACGAAGCCGGAATGCTTGCCGGAGCAATTGTTGTGCAGCGCATTCGGCTTGTCGAGCGTGCGGGCCTGATGGATCAGCGTATCCTGATTGGACGACCAGTGTGTGCCGCATTCGAGCACGCTTTCATCGCGCCCGGCGCGCGCCAGCATAGAGGCCGCCAGCGCCACATGTGCATCCTCGCCGTAATGCGAGGCGCAGGACAGCGACAGCTCCTTGTTACCGAACCCGAAGGCATCGGCAGCACCGCTTTCGACCAGCGGCAGCGCCTGCATCGCCTTGCAGGCCGAACGCGGGAAAACGGCGGCATCCGCATCACCCAGCGAAAACACCACCTTGCCATCGCCATCGACCGCAACCACCATGCCGCGATGACGGCTTTCGACGAGCGAACCACGGGTGACTTCGACGGTGACGGGATTGGACATGGGGGATATTCCGGGTGGTTGACAGGGATGCTGAAGGCATAGCGCCGTCCGCCGATAAAGCAACGCCTTTCAGCCCGCCGTCAGGCGCAATTGCGCCATCATGATCGGGAATATCGTCCTATCGGTGCTGGCTCGGGGGCTTTGGCGACTATGCGGTTTTTCAAGCGGCTGTTTCTGGCGATACTCATCATCTACCTGCTTCCGGCGCTGGCTTCGGCCGGATGGTGGGCGCTGAAGGAGCGGCCAAAGAGCTGGCGGGAGGCGAAGTGGACGTCATCGGGCGTGCTGCCCAAAGCGGATGCCGATGGCGAGGCGGCGATCTACATCCTTTCGGCGGCGACCGGCGGGATGAAGGGTGCTGTGGCCAGCCATTCGTGGATCGTCACGAAAGGGACAGGCGACGAGGCCTATAACCGCTACGACAAGGTCGGGTGGGGCTCGCCGATCCGCCGCAACAATTATCAGCCGGATGCCTACTGGTACTCAAACACGCCTCATATCGTACGGGCGCTGAAGGGACCGGAAGCGGCAGCGCTGATCCCGGCAGTCGAGGCAGCGATCCAGTCCTACCCCTTCGCCGCGACCGGCGATTACCGGATCTATCCGGGCCCGAACTCCAACAGCTTCGTCGCCCATGTGCTTCGAGCCGTGCCGCAACTCGGCACCGTGCTGCCCCCCGATGCCGTCGGCCGGGATTTCCTGACCGACGGGCGCTTCTTCGAGATCGACCCTGACGGACGCGACATGCATGCGACGCTCTATGGCCTCATCGGCTTTGCGGCTGGCGTGCGCAGCGGCTTCGAGGTGCATTTCATGGGACTGGTGGCGGGCGTCGATATCGCCAATCCGGGTGTGAAGGTTCCGGCGTTCGGGCGGGTTGGGATCTGAGGGCGTCCCGCCTCATTTCATCGATACGATGCCCATCTGTTTCAGAAGTGCCAGATTGTCCTCGATATGCCAGTTGTCGGTAACCTTGCCCTTGGTGACTTTCAGCAGATCGGTGGCAATGAACTCGATGGCCTGCCCGGAGCCCTTGGTGGTGCCGAATGCGCCGGTGAAATGGCCGCGGAAGATCATGTGTACGGTGACGTAGTCGCCTGCGACGATCATCTTGCGGACCTCGACCGAAAGGTCGGGAACGGCAGCTCGGAAATTTTTGGACGCGAAGGCTGGCCCTTCAGGACCTTGCGGCCTGCCTTCCGGCAAGGTGTGATCGGTGAAGGCGGGTGCGATCGCCTGCTTGAGATCGGCCTCGTCGCCGGTGTTCCAGAAAGCATAGAAATGCCGGGCGGCAGCTTCCGTGCTCTTTTCGGCATGCCCCGGTTTCGGCGAATGCACGATCTCGTCGATCTTCAGCGGCGCGGATGCGCTGGCCGGGAAAGCCACCGATGTTGCGATGGCAATGGCGGCAAGGCCGGCCTTGAGGGTTGCAGTGATCATCGTATGTTCCCTTTTCTATCGCTCAGTTGGTCTTGGCGTCTTCGCGGAAGACGAGTTCGAGGAGGATGCCGCCGGGCGTGCGGACGAAAAGGCGCCGCTCGCCAAGCTCGGGTAGGTCCATGGTGGAATAGGCTGTCGCGGCATCGTCAAGCTTCTTGCGGAACACCTGATAGCCCCGGAGGCGGAAGCCGACATGATCGATGGTTTCCGCATCCCTGCCAACGGTAGCGCCGGCGCCGGGAATGAGATGAACGACAGGTTCGCCTTCGTCATAAAGCCAGTAGCCCGGGAAACCGAAGTCCGGACGGGCGCCAACCGTCAATCCAAGAAGATCCTCAAGAAAGACCTTCGTGCCTTCCAGATCCGCGGTGCGCAGCGTGACATGATCGATCAGCATGGCATCACCCGATCGCGCCGCCGCCATCGACACGCACGGTCGAACCGGTGGCAAAAGGCGTCGTCATCAGGAACAGCACGGCATTGGCGATATCGGATGGTTGCCCGATCGTCTTTGCGGGCAGATTGCCGGCAATGCGCTCGAACATGGCATTTCGGTTTGCCTCATCCATCTTCGACCAGAGCGGCGTATCGATGACACCCGGCGAGACGGCATTGACCCGGACGGGCGACAATTCAAGCGCAAGACCGCGGGCCAGCGATTCCAGCGCGGCGTTGATGGCGCCCTGCAGGACCGAGGATGCCGAAGGGCGTTCGCTCAGGAAGCCGGAGATGAAGGTCAGCGATCCGCGTTCGGCGAACTGCGCGGCCCTGGCGATGCGATAGGCGCCCCAGAACTTGCTTTCCATGGCGCGCTTCGCATCGTCAAGCGAGAGCTTGCGCACAGGCCCCGATGGGGTCTGCGCTGCGGAAATGACGATATGATCCCATGCGCCGCTTGCCGCGAGGAAGGCCTCGACGCTGCCGGCGTCGCCGGTATCGAGAACCGCCGTCGCCACGCCGCCGCCGATCAAACGCGCTGCTGCGGCAAGCTTGTCTGCGGATCGTGAAGCGATAGTGACTGCGGCGCCTGCGGCAGCGGCCTGCTCTGCGACGGCAAGACCGATGCCGGAGCTACCGCCTACGACGAGAACGCGCTGTTTTTCCAAGGATGTCATCTGTTGCTCTCCTCTATACGACAACACCGTGCCGCGGTTTCGATGGAGGGACTGTAGCCCGCTCTCGTTGTTGTCAGAATGGATATTGTTGTCGATAGTCTCTTGCGATATCAGCAATAATATGAGCGACAACTTTCTCGACATGCTGGTCTTCGTGCGGGTCGTGCAGGCGAAGAGCCTCTCCGGCGCGGCTCGCGAGCTCAACTTCTCGCTGACGGTTGTTAGCCGGAAGCTCTCGCGGCTCGAAGAGCGGCTCGGTGTGCGGCTGGTCAACAGGACGACCCGCTCGCTGGCTTTGACCGAAGAAGGCGCGCGCTTCTACGAGCGTTGCGTCCAGATCCTGGCCGAGATCGACGATGCCGAAACCGAGGCTTCGAGCGGAAGCGACAGGGCAAGTGGGGTCTTGAAGGTCACCTCGACCTTTGCTTTCGGTTGCCGCTGGCTGGCGCCGATCCTTTGGGACTTCCAGCAGGCCCATCCCGACCTGCATGTCCATCTGGACACCAATGACGGCGTCGAGAACATCGTCGATGCCGGATATGATCTTGCCATCCGTTTCGGATCGCTCTCCGACTCCAGCCTGATCGCCCGCCAGATCGCGCCCAACCGGCGCGTCATCTGCGCGGCGCCGGCCTATCTCGACCGCCGGGGACGGCCGCAGACTGTCGACGATCTTCCCGGCCACGACATCGTCGCCTTCGGAGAGCCGCCGAACACCCATTGGGTTTTCGCCGATGGCCGCAGCGCCAATGTCACCAGCAGTCTCACGACCAACAACGGCGAGCTTGCCCACCGCTGGGCACTTTCCGGCGCGGGACTGGTGCTGAAATCGATATGGGATGTCCGCGACGACATCGATAGCGGCAGGCTCGAGGTGGTGCTGCCCGAAGCACGGCTTGCCGCCGCGCCGATCCACGCGGTCTTCCCCCATAGCCGTCTCGCCGCCGCCAAGGTCAGGCTCTGCATAGACTATCTCTCGGTGACGCTGCGCAAGGCATTCCGGGCGGAGACGCAGTAGGCGGATCACGCCAGTTCGCAGCGCATCACATGAATTGACACCGGTATCACAAACAATCGTTTTTCGATGGCAGCAGGCAGGATTAGAGGTAGCGCATCAGGAATCACAGTCATGCCCTCTGCCTTTTCCGTCATCCTCCGCGAACCGAAAATCCGCATTCCGGCCGTCACACTGGTGGCGCTCGCCTTCACCTATGCTTCGACGCTGCCTTATCAGTCGATCATCGGCATCAACGAGCTTGGGATGAGCGACGGCGCCTATTCGGCGCTGGTGTTCTTCTCGGCGCTGGCCAATGTGGCGACCAGCCTGACGCTGGGGATATGGTCGGACCGGATGGCCGACCGGCGGCCGCTGGTGTTGGCGCTATCTGTCTGCGGCATGATCGGCTTCGGCTCGGTCTTTGTCTTTCATACCGCGCCGGTTTTCATCCTCTGCGTGCTGCTGCTGATCCCGGCGAGCAACTCAACCTATTCGATCCTGTTTGCCAGCATCCGCGCGACGACCAACAGGATGGATCGCGGGCTCGCGGGATCGATCTCCTCGACGGTGCGGGCGCTCTATTCGGGGTGCTGGGCGCTGGCGCCGGGGGTGATCGGACTTTATCTGGCGACGGCGCAGTCGAAGACCCCGGCCTATGGGATTGCCGGGGCGGCGAGCCTCACCTGCTTCTGCCTGTATTTCTTCTTTGCGGGGAAGACGCCGAAATCATCGGGGCCGCTTGCCGATGCACCGGGTTTCCTGCCATCGCTGAAGCGGATCGCCCAGCCCTATATCCTCAAGCGCATCATCGCCATGTCGCTGCTGCTCGGCTTGCAGCGGCTGAACACCATGCTGTCGCCGCTGATCATCACCCATCCGGCCGGCGGCACGGTGGTCGATGTCGGCTTCATGGCGGGGCTGGTCGCCTTCCTGGAAATGCCGTTCATGATGATGTGGGGCGCGCTGCAGAAGCGCTTCCGCAACGTGCATATCCTGACTGCCGGGGCGTTGATCTAATGTCTTTACCTGACGCTGGCAGGCTTCGCCTCGGCGCCGTGGCATATCTATTCGCTGGTGCTGATCAATGCCTGCGGGGCGGCCGCCATCCTCAGCGTGCCGATCACCTATCTGCAGGACCTGATCGCCGACCGGCCGGGGCTCGGCAGCTCGCTGATCTCGGTCAGCGTCTTCATCAGCAACGGTGTTGCCGCAACGATCTTCGCGATCGGCACGACGCTGACGGATTATTCGGGGACGGCGCAGATCGCCGCCCTTGCCGGTCTCGGGGCGATCGGCTTCCTGCTGGTGCTGGAAAGCAGCAAGCGGCAGCTGAGCGCAGCTTAGGCGCTGATCCTATAAGCGCAGCGGCGGGCGCCGAGCAGGATATGTTCGGAGCGTTCGACGGTAGCGCCAAGCACGGCGCGGAAGGTTTCGATCTCCGAGCGGCAGAAGCCGGCGCAGACAGCGGCGGCAGCGCAGATCGGGCAGTGGTTTTCGACCAGCATGAAGGAGCCGTCCTCCTCCTGCCAGCTGTCGGCCATGTATCCCTCGCGGCTTCTGATGGCGGCGAGCTGGCCGACGCGATCGGCAAGCGCCGGAGCCGAGACATCCTGCCGGTAGCGGGCGAGCGTCTCTGTTTCGCGGGCCGAAATGACGGCATCGAGCGCGCCGGGGCCGAGCTCAGCGGTGATGATGCCGAGCAGGCCGGCGGTGAGTTCGGCATGGCCATCCGGGAAGGTCTGATGGCCGGCGGCGGTGAGCTGCCAGAGTTGTTTCGGGCGACCGCGGCCGGATGACGGTTCGCTCACCGGCTCGGTGAGCCCCTCCTCGGCGAGCTTGGTCAGCTGCTGGCGGGCGGCCTCGGCGGAGATGCCGAGATGATCTCCGACGGCAGGGCCGAGCTGCGGGCCTTCGGTCTTGAGCAGAAACAGGATACGGTTGGCAGGCGATTGGCGCATTTATTTTTCCAAGTCCACACTTGTTTTAATAACACAAGCATGCAATTTCCAACTTATAAATTGGAAAATAATCTTCCGCCAGGGAAAACACATCAAGGCATACAGGCATGACCAGCATCGAACAGGGCGCCGCGCCCAAATCCTCCGTCCTCCAGCTTTTCACCCCTCGCCTGCTTCCGGCCACGCTGATGCTCGGCGGCGGCGTGACGCTCTATGCGGTCGAGAGTTACATCATGGCGACGATCGCGCCGTCGATCGTGCGCGATATCGGCGGGCTGCCGCTGCTCTCTTGGGTAACGACGCTCTATGTCGCGGCGGCAGTGCTCGGCTCGATCTCGGTAGCGATGCGGCCGCGCGGCATGGGGCTCAGGATTGCCTATGTGTTCGGCGCCGTGCTGTTCGGCGCGGGCAGCCTCGTCTGCGCCGCCGCACCGGTGATGGAAGTCGTGCTCGTGGGACGGACGATCCAGGGCTATGGCGCCGGGATTCTGGCAGCGCTTGCCTATGCCTTCGTGCGCTTTGCCTTTCCTGAGCCGCTCTGGCCCAAGGCTTCGACGCTGTATGCGGCGATCTGGGGTGTCGCGACGCTGCTAGGGCCGAGCGCCGGGGGATTGTTCGCCGATGGCAGCAACTGGCGGCATGCCTTTATCGTCCTGGTGCCGCTCGGCGTGCTGATGGCCGTGCTGGCGCCGTGGCTGCTGCCGAAGGCAACGGATGACCGCGCCGAGGGACGTATCCCCTTCGTGCAGATCGGCCTTCTGATCGGCGCGGTGCTCCTCGTCAGCATTGCCGGAACGCTGGAACAGACCGGCGGCAAGGCGGCGCTCGTCGCTCTCGCCGTCATCGCCATCGCGCTGATGCTGGTCATCGAGCGGCAGGGGCGGACACGGCTGCTGCCCACCGGCGCGGTGACGCTCAGCAAGCCGGTGGCGCGTGTCTATCTCACCATGTTCACGCTGCTGATCGTGCTGACCAGCGATATCTACATTCCCTATTTTCTGCAGGCGCTGCATGGCGTGACGCCGCTGATCTCCGGCTATCTGACAGCGCTGGTGGCGCTCGGCTGGACCTTTGCCGCCTTCTTCAGCGGCAATCTCAGGGGGCCTGCCGCCATCAAGGCGATCATCGCCGGATGCGTGATCGAGGCACTCTCGACGGCGGCACTGGCGCTGCTTCTGGCCCGCGAAAACCAGACGGCCGAGATCCTGATCCTTGCGCCGGCGGCCTTCGCGATGCTGATGATGGGCTTCGGCGTCGGTCTCGGCTGGGCACATCTGGTGACCAAGGTGCTGCAGCTGGTGCAGAATTCCGAGCAGGACAAGGCTTCGGCGGCGATCTCCACGGTGCAGTCGCTCGGCAGCGCCTTCGGTGCAGCCATCGCCGGGGTCATCGCCAACAGCACGGGGCTGGTCCATCCCGGTGGGATCGCTGGCGATATTGCGGCGGCGCATTGGCTTTATGCGGCGATGGCTTTGCCGGGGATTGTGACGGTGATCACCGCGCTGTCGCTGCGGGACAAGGCGGCCTAGGCCATTTGGAGGGCATCCTCGGCTGAATATCTACAGGTGAAGTAGGGTTTCGTTGGATCCTCGGGACAAGCCCGAGGATGACGGCCAGATGATATCGTCTTCGCCTGCAGCGAGAGCGCCCAACCCAACTTCGTCATCCTCGGGCTTGTCCCGAGGATCTAGCGAACCACTAGGTCAGCCGGTGCAAATGCAGGCCCGAGCATGACACCAGTCGGGTGACACTCAGACCTTCAACATGATCTTGCCGATATGGGCGCTGGTTTCCATGCGGCGATGCGCCTCGACGACATCGTCGAACGCAAACACCTTATCAATGACCGGGGAGACCGTCCCGGCTTCAAGCAGCGGCCAGACCTGGGAGAGGAGATCGTCGCGGATGGCGCGCTTCTCTTCGGCGGTGCGCGGGCGCATGGTCGAGCCGGTGACCGTCAGGCGCTTGACCATGATGGGTGCCAGGTTGACCTTTTCAGCCACGGCGCCGCCGAGGAAGGCGATGATCGACAGGCAGCCGTCTTTCGCCAGCGAGGCGATGTTCTTCTCGAAATAGGCGGCGCCGATCATGTCGAGGACGATATCGACGCCCTCGCCCGCGGTTTCCGCCTTGATGACTTCGGCGAAATCCTCGGTCTTGTAGTTGATCGCCCTGGTGGCTCCGAGCCCGACGCAAGCGTCGCATTTATCGGCCGAACCGGCGGTCGCGTAAACGGTGGCGCCGAAAGCCTTGGCCAGCTGGATCGCCGTCGTGCCGATACCGCTGGAGCCGCCGTGGATGAGGACGCTTTCGCCTTCCGTCAGGCCCGCCATCTGGAAGAGGTTGGCCCAGACGGTGAAGAAGGTTTCCGGCAGGGCGGCGGCCTTGACCGCGTCGTAGCCGTTCGGGAACGGCAGCGTCTGACCGGCCGGAAGCAGGCAATATTCGGCATAGGCGCCGCCATTGGCGAGACCGCAGACCTTGTCGCCGACAGTGTAGCCAGAGACGCCAGGGCCGATGGCGGCGACTTCGCCTGCAAGCTCGAGGCCGAGGATCGGGCTGGCGCCCTTCGGCGCCGGATAGGTGCCCTGGCGCTGCGCCACGTCAGGGCGGTTTACGCCGATGGCCAGCGTCTTCACCAGGATCTGCCCCTCGCCCGGAACCGGCAGCGGACCGCTGGCGATCTTCATCGCCTCGGGGGCGCCGAAGGTTGGAAGATCGACGTAACGCATGGTCGACGGCAGGGGCATATCCGGTCTCCTCATTCCGAAAGCACAGGAGATAATTCAGCCCTGCCGCCTTGGAAAGGCGCGAAGTGGCAATGGCGTCAATTCGCCTCGCCCAGATGATTGAAGACCAGACCGTCGATGCTTTCCTTGGCATGCGCCTTGACCTGGGCGATCTCGGTGCCGACGCGGTTGATGTCGTCGATGACGAGGCCATCGGGCAATTCCAGCACGCCGATCGAGCAGCGCATCAGCGGGAACAGCGCCTCGGCGCCGGAGCGGTCGTGGCCGCGGATGCTGCCCTTGGCGCGGTCCTGATCCGAATAGAGGGCCAGCACGTCCTCATGAAAATCGCTGATCAGCCGATCGAGGATTTCGCGAAGCTCGGCCTGGGTCCAGCCGACAACGCCGATGAAGAAATCGTCGCCGCCGACATGGCCAAGGAAGTGGCGTTCGGCGAAGAAATAGCGGCGCATCAAGGCGGCAAACAGCGAGATCGCGTGGTCGCCGAGATGGAAGCCGTAGGCATCGTTGAACGGTTTGAAATTGTCGAAGTCGCAATAGCAGAAATGCCTGACGTCATCGCCGTCGCGGCCGGACTGGCGCATGAAATCGCGGATCGCGTGGTTGCCCGGCAGGCCGGTCAGCGGGTTCTGGTCCTGGGCAATCTTCAGCTGCTTCTCGTTGATCACCTTGATCAGCGATGCGGCGGAGACGACACCGGCATAGCGCATGTTGTCCGTCAGGATCAGGCAGTTGCTGCCTTCCATATTGGCGAAGATCGACATCAGCCGTTCGGCATCGCTGTCGAGGCTGACGATCGGGGCGATCTCGACGAATTGCGAGATGGTGCGCTCGTACATCTTGTTCTTCAGCAGATCGCGACCGAACGGATGGTAAATATACTGCTTGAGATGATGCTCGTGGATGATGCCGCGCGGCTCGCCATTGGCGTTCAGTACCGGGAAAAAGGCCTGGCGCGGATTGCGGCGGAAGAGTTCGAAGACCGTATCGATGCTGTCGTTTTCGAACACCGTCGGCAGCATTTCGATCTGCTTGCGGATCAGGATTTCGTCGAGCGACTGGGTGTTGCGCTTGCTCTTGCCGAGATCCTGCAGATGGGGGAAGGCCGGAACGAGCTCGGAAATGTGCGTGGTCGGGCGGGCGATGAACCAGCCCTGGACGAGATCGACGCCATATTCGCGGCAAGCCAGAAATTCGGCTTCGGTCTCGATGCCCTCGGCGATGACGCGGGTGCCGAGAACATGGGCGATGTTGACAATGTTCTTCAGGAGATGGCGCTTGCGCGGCTTGCTGTCGATATCGGCGACGAAATGCCGGTCAATCTTCAAGTAGTCGACGGCATAGTCGCACAGAAGCTTCATCTCGCCGTGGCCAACGCCGAAATCGTCGATCGCCAGCTTGAAACCGGTACGGCGCAGCTTCGAAACCAGCGCCTCGAACTCGGGCACGCTGGTGTTGTCGAAACGCTCGGAAAACTCGAAGCAGACGGAGGACGGCGGCAGGTTTGCGGCCTTCAACTGCTGCAGCAGGTTTTCGATCAACCGGTCGCCATGCGGGATCAGGCGGACATCGAGATTGAGGAAGAGTGTCGAGGTGGCGTAGTTGCCGAGGGTGGCGAACTTGGCGAGCGCACGGCTGGCGACCATCTGCTCCAGCGGCAGCAGCTGATTGGCGCGAAAGGCTTCGTCGAGGATTTCTATCGGGGAATCGAAGCCGATGCGCTCCTGCCCGCGCATGAGGGATTCGTAACCGAATACGGTGCCGGTGCCAGCCTCGACGATCGGCTGGAAGGCGTTTTCTACGACGAGCTTTGCAAGCGTCACGATCTGATCGCTGGCATAGCGGCGAACGACGCCGGGCTCGACGGCGGCAGTCAAAGACATGCCATTCTCCACTGTGAATTCTTGTTTTTCGCAGCGAAGATGGAGGAGAAGGGTCAACGAACCCTTTCGCCAATGTGAAACTTTTGTGAAAGCTGCAGGCGCCCGTGGCACCCACAAAACATTTCAGCTTTCTCTTATTTTATCAGCCGCTTAGCTATGCAGACCGGCGGCGGACCGCTTCGTGATCTGCGAACATGTCGGCCACGCAGCGGCCGCTGCCGGCATGGCTTTCGCCAGCAAGAATTTCGTCCTTGTATTCGCCGAGCTTGCGGGCCGCATCCCAGAGGCGGAGCGCCTCGCGGACCACTTCGCTGCTCGATGCATAACCGCCGCTATCGACGGCATCACGAATGCCTGCTGCCTGTACCGGTGATATGGAAACTGTGACCATCGGCATGAAATTCCTCCCTTCGTTTTGCCGGGCAGAACCTGCCCAACGGGGGACGCATGACCATTCTTGGCATTCTTACCGGCTGTCCAATCGCCGCTGCCTTGGTATGCGTTAATTTTAGACCTGCGTCATATGCTTGTCAAAAAAAGAAATAATCCGTGATCGAGCCTGTGGATTACGGTCATAAACTCCGCCGCAGCGCCAGCCCGAAGGCGAGGATGGTCGAGCCCTGCAAGAGCAGATCTGCAGCCAGGAAAAGCCCGAGGATCCAGAGGCTGTTGACGGGCCAGCCGAGGGCGATGACGAAGCCGGCAAGCGCGGTGACGACACCGCTGGCGACGATCCAGCCCCAGCCCTTCACCGGCTTCATGCGGCGGCCGATGAAGACGCGGAAGACCCCGGCAATGATGAGGGCGACGGCGAGAAACAGCGTCAGCGCCGCCGATGCCAGGATCGGGTTGATGAAGGCGAAGACGCCGGCCAGCACATAGAGTAGGCCGCTCAGAACCCAGAAGAGAATGTGATCCCAGCCTCGCACCTGAAAGGCATGGGCGAGATAGACGATGCCGCCTGCCAGCATCAGCATGCCGACATAATAGACCGAGGCGACGGTGGCGACGAACAGGTTTGCGAAGGCGATGACGCCGCAGATCATCAGCAGGACGCCGAGCCCGGCGAACCACATCCATTTCGGCTGCAGGGACGAAGACGGCATTCCCAAGACGCTTGCCATGACGCACCTCCTGTTCCGGTCGATATGCTGCAGAATTGCAATCCGGAAAGGGCTGCGTTTCGAGGCGGGAGCACGAAAGATTTTTATTGATTGGTCAGTCAATCAAAAATAAGGTGCTGCCAATCTGGAAAGATGGACATCATGCCGAAGGTTGGAATGGAACCCGTGCGCCGCAAGGCGCTTGTCGATGCCGCGCTGCGCGTGATCGGGGATCACGGTTCGCTGACCGTCACCATGTCCGAAATCGCCCGGCAGGCTGGTGTGTCCCCCGCCCTTGCCCACCACTATTTCGGCAGCAAGGAACAGCTGCTGATCGAGACGGTCCGCTCGCTTCTACGCCAGTTGCGCAACGACGCGGTGACAGCGCTGAAGGCGGCCGCTACGCCGCGTGAAAAACTCTCCGCAGTGATCCGCGTCAGCTTCCAGGCCGATCAGTTCGCGCCGGAGACGATTGCCGCCTGGCTCGCCTTCTATGCCGAGGCGCAGAGCTCGGAGGAGACGCGCCGGTTCCTCGTGATCTATGCGCGGCGGCTGCGCTCCAACCTGCTCGCCAATCTGAAGGCCCTCTGCCCCGCCGATGCCGCAGAACGCATCGCCGAGGGCGCTGCGGCGATGATCGACGGGCTCTATATCCGCCAAAGTCTGAAATCGGCACCGATCAGTATCGAGGCTTCGATCGGGTTGACGGAGGATTATGTGAACGCGCTGCTGGCGACCGCCGCCCCTTCATCCGGCCCTGCGGGCCACCTTCTCCCCGAGGGGAGAAGGGACGAACACCACGAGCCCAAGGACAAGTGACCATGAAAGCCCAGCCGAAAGCATCGCATTTCATCGACGGCGAATATGTCGAGGATGACGCGGGCAGCGTGATCGAGAGCATCTATCCGGCGACCGGCGAAGTCATCGCCCGGCTGCATGCGGCAACGCCTGCGATCGTCGAGAAGGCGATCGCCGCTGCCAAGCGCGCCCAGCCGGAATGGGCGGCGATGAGCCCGACGGCGCGCGGGCGCATCCTGAAGCGGGCGGCCGAGATCATGCGTGAGCGCAACCGCGAACTCTCCGAACTCGAGACGCTCGACACCGGCAAGCCGATCCAGGAAACCATCGTTGCCGACCCGACCTCGGGCGCCGACAGCTTCGAGTTCTTCGGCGGCATTGCGGCGACGGCTCTGAACGGCTCCTATATCCCGCTCGGCGGCGACTTCGCCTATACCAAGCGCGTGCCGCTCGGCGTCTGCGTCGGTATCGGCGCCTGGAACTATCCGCAGCAGATCGCCTGCTGGAAGGGCGCGCCGGCCCTGATCGCCGGCAACGCGATGGTCTTCAAACCGTCTGAAAACACACCTCTCGGCGCGCTGAAGATCGCCGAAATCCTGCTGGAAGCCGGTCTTCCCAAGGGGCTCTACAACGTCATCCAGGGCGACCGCGACACCGGCCCGCTGCTGGTCAATCACCCTGATGTTGCCAAGGTTTCGCTGACCGGCTCGGTGCCGACAGGCCGCAAGGTCGCGGCATCGGCGGCCAGCCATTTGAAGCATGTGACAATGGAGCTCGGCGGCAAGTCGCCGATCATCGTCTTCGACGACGCCGATATCGACAGCGCCATCGGCGGCGCCATGCTCGGCAATTTCTATTCGACCGGCCAGGTTTGCTCCAACGGCACCCGCGTCTTCGTGCAGAAAAAGATCAAGGGCGAATTCCTGGCGCGGCTGAAGAGCCGCACCGAGGCGATCGTGATCGGCGACCCGATGGATGAGGTCACGCAGTTCGGGCCGATGGTCTCCTGGGCGCAGCGCGAGAAAGTGCTCGACTATATCGAGAAGGGCAAGGCCGAGGGTGCGACGCTGCTCACCGGGGGCGGCATTCCGAACAACGTCTCCGGCGAAGGCTACTACGTTCAGCCGACGGTGTTTGCCGATGTCACTGACGGCATGACGATCGCCCGCGAGGAGATCTTCGGGCCTGTCATGTGCGTGCTCGATTTCGACGACGAGGCCGAGGTACTCGCCCGCGCCAATGCCACCGAATTCGGCCTCTCCGGCGGCGTGTTCACCGCTGACATGACGCGCGCCCACCGCGTCGTCGACCAGCTGGAAGCCGGCACATTGTGGATCAACACCTACAACCTCTGCCCGGTCGAAATCCCCTTCGGCGGCTCCAAGCAATCCGGCTTCGGCCGCGAGAACTCGGCAGCGGCGCTGGAGCACTATTCCGAACTGAAGACCGTCTATGTCGGCATGGGGCCGGTGCAGGCGCCTTATTGAAAACCACACGCTAGCCTTCGAGCAAGCTCGCCCCCCTCTGGCCTGCCGGCCATCTCCCCCTCAAGGGGGGAGATCGGCAAGTGGTTGGTTTCCCGCCAAGCCGGAGACGTGAGCGAGCGGCCGCGCCCAGCCAATCTCCCCACCCGTGGGGGAAATCGCCGGCAGGCCAGAGGGGGGCGGCCACGGCACAACCTGAATATTGCAGCTGGAGCATATTGAGATGCAGCAAGCAGATTTCGTCATCATCGGCTCCGGCTCGGCAGGCTCAGCGCTTGCCTGCCGTCTCTCGGAAGACGGCAAGAATACAGTCATCGTCATCGAGGCCGGTGGGTCGGATTTCGGACCGTTCATCCAGATGCCAGCAGCCCTTGCCTGGCCGATGAGCATGAAGCGTTATAACTGGGGTTATCTCTCCGAGCCGGAACCCAACCTCAACAACCGGCGCATCACCGCGCCGCGCGGCAAGGTGATCGGCGGCTCCTCATCGATCAACGGCATGGTCTATGTCCGCGGCCACGCCGAGGACTATAACCGCTGGGAAGAGCTTGGCGCCCGCGGATGGGCCTATGCCGACGTTCTCCCCTACTTCAAGCGCATGGAGCACAGCCATGGCGGCGAGGAAGGCTGGCGCGGCACCGATGGGCCGTTGCATGTCCAGCGCGGCGTGTTCCGCAACCCGCTGTTCCAGGCCTTCGTCGAGGCCGGCAAGCAGGCGGGCTTCGAGACGACGGAGGATTACAACGGCTCGAAGCAGGAAGGCTTCGGGCTGATGGAGCAGACGATCTTCCAGGGCCGCCGCTGGTCGGCTGCATCAGCCTATCTGAAACCGGCGCTGAAGCGGCCGAACGTCAAGCTGGTCTATGGTCTCGCCCGCAAGGTGTTGATCGAGAACGGCCGGGCCACCGGCGTCGAGATCGAGCGCGGTAACGCTGTCGAGGTGATCAAGGCGAACCGGGAGGTGATCGTCTCGGCCTCGTCCTTCAATTCGCCGAAGCTGCTGATGCTTTCGGGCATCGGCCCCGGCGCGCATTTGCAGGAGATGGGCATCGAGGTGAAGGCCGACCGCCCCGGCGTCGGCGCCAATCTGCAGGACCATATGGAATTCTATTTCCAGCAGGTCTCGACCAAGCCGGTGTCGCTCTATTCCTGGCTGCCGTGGTTCTGGCAGGGGGTTGCCGGCGCACAGTGGATGTTCACCAAGTCGGGTCTCGGCACCTCCAACCAGTTCGAGGCCTGCGCCTTCCTGCGCTCAGGCCCGGGCGTCAAGCAGCCCGATATCCAGTATCATTTCCTGCCTGTGGCGATCAGCTATGACGGCAAGGCGGCGGCCAAGAGCCACGGCTTCCAGGTGCATGTCGGCTACAATCTCTCCAAGTCGCGCGGTAACGTGACGCTGCGCTCATCCGATCCGAAGGCCGATCCGGTCATCCAGTTCAACTATATGAGCCACGCCGAGGACTGGGAGAAGTTCCGCCATTGCGTGCGCCTAACCCGCGAGATTTTCGGCCAGCAGGCCTTCGACCAATATCGCGGCCCGGAAATCCAGCCGGGCGAAAACGTCCAGACCGACGACGAGATCGACGCCTTCCTGCGCGAACACCTGGAGAGCGCCTATCACCCCTGTGGTACCTGCAAGATGGGCGCCAAGGACGACCCGATGGCTGTCGTCGACGCCGAAACCCGCGTCATCGGCGTGGAGAACCTGCGTGTCGCCGACAGTTCGATCTTCCCACACGTGACCTACGGCAACCTCAACGGCCCTTCGATCATGACCGGCGAGAAGGCAGCCGATCATATTCTCGGAAAGCAGCCCCTGCCGCGCTCGAACCAGGAGCCGTGGGTGAACCCGCGCTGGGAGGTGAGCGACCGGTAGGACCGATCCCAGACGGTCAGTGGTAGTCGTCTTCGCGCTGGTGGCGGATGGCCAAGATGGTGACCGTCTCAGCGTCTTCGATTTCGAAGAGCATGACGTAACCTGACGAGCCGAATGGTACGAGCAGTTCTCGCAGAAGACTGTCCTCGCTTGAGAGCTTGCGGCCCGTGAACGGAAATTCGCGCAGGACCTCTGCGGCCTTTATGATTGCCTCGTATGCTCGTCTTGCGATCTCTCGGTCGTGGACAAGCAGGTAATCGTAGAGCCGGTCTATGTCGTGGAGTGCGTGATCGGAGTAGCGCAGACGGTACGTCATTGCTTGTCTTTGGCCACCGCCGCGTCAAGCTTTGCCTTGAGCCTGGCGTGAACGTCATCCGCATCGTGATAGATGCCGGTGCGCTTTGATTCCTCACGCGAAAACAGGCCGCGTGCGATGAACTCCGCCTGCGTCCTCCGGAACTGAACCTGACGCCGAAGGGAATCTTCCATCAGCGCCGACAGCGTCTCCCCTTCCTTCAGCACGCTTTCGGCGGCTGCGCGCAATTCGGGATCGACGCGCAGGGACGGCAATGTTGCGGTTTTCATGGCTCGCTCCATGCGTTGCAATTGCGATGCATGATGCCAAAATTAAAGTTCAGAATCAACTGGAGGAAACCGATCGATCGCGCTCCGAAAGGACTCGCAATTTCGGTGACGCGGAGACTGAGGCAGAAATTGGCTATCACGGCCCCTACCCTGTTGCGGCAAGGGGCAAGTGGCGCAGCACCCGGGCTTGGGAAGGTATTTCACCAAATGTTGAAACAAGGGGTGATCTTTCGCACCGATTGGGACTAGAAGGTTGAGCCCCCATCACGTGCCAGAGTCCCCCATGCCTGCCTCCTATCGCAATTCCAAGCTGCTCCGCCGTTCCCGTATCTTCTGGGGATCCTTCTCGCTCTGGCGGCCGCGGCTGGTGTTCTGGTGCGGCGCCTTGGCGATCGGGGTGATCAGCGTCGGTTTCGCCAAGCTTGCCGATCTGGCGCAGAAGGCGTTCGGCAGCCTGACATCTTCAGGCGAATGGGCCTTCCTGCTGCCGCTAATCCTGACGCCCACGGTCTTCATGCTGTCGGCCTATCTGGCGGCGACGCTGTTTCCGAATTCGCAGGGCAGCGGCATCCCGCAGGCGATTGCCGCGCGGCATCTGCGCGAAGAGGAAGACCGGACGCGGCTGCTGTCGCTCCGGATCGCCTTCGGCAAGATCGTGCTGACGGTGCTCGGGCTGTTCTCCGGCGCCTCGATCGGCCGCGAGGGGCCGACGGTACAGGTGGGCGCCTCGATCATGCTTGCGGTTGCCCGCTTCGGCGGCATGGCGCAGGCGCGCGGGCTGATCCTCGCCGGTTCGGCGGCGGGCATTGCGGCCGCTTTCAACACGCCGCTTGCCGGTATCGTCTTTGCCATCGAGGAGATGAGCCGCACCTATGAAGCGCGGGCCAACGGGCTGGTGCTCACGGCCGTGATCCTTTCCGGTCTCGCAGCCCTCGGGCTGGCGGGCAGCTACAACTATTTCGGCGAAGCCTCTGTTGCGCCAACGCAATTGCGCGACTGGGGCCTCGTGCTCGTCTGCGGCATCGGCGGCGGGGCGTTGGGCGCTGCCTTCAGCGGCTTTGCCCTGCATTTCGGCCAGAAGATTCGCCGCTGGACACAGCCGCAACCCTTGAAGCGCATGCTTGTGCTGGCCGGCACCTGCGGACTGGCGATCGCCGTGATCGGCATCCTCTCCGGCGGCACCACCTTCGGCACCGGCTACGAGCAGGCCCGCGGCGCCGTCGAAGGACATGCGCTGCCGCTGCTGTTCTTCGTCGAGAAACTGGCCGCCAGCTTCCTGTCGATGCTTTCAGGCATTCCGGGCGGCATCTTCGCGCCGTCGCTTGCGGTCGGCGCCGGTTTCGGCAGCACGGTCGGATCGGCTCTCGGCACCAGCATCGCGCTGGCGGCGATCCTTGGCATGGCCGGTTATTTCGCCGGCGTCGTGCAGGCGCCGATGACAGCCTTCGTCATCATTCTCGAAATGACCGGCGACCACCAGGCCGTGATCCCGATCATGGCGGTCTCGATGATCGGCTACGTGACGTCACGCATCCTCTCCCGCGAACCGCTCTATCACGGCCTGTCGCGGGTATTCATCGCCGCCGCCATTCGGGCGCGGCGGGCAGTCGAGAGGGAAGAAGCGGCTAGCTAGGCCAGCATCCGCGTGACCACGGCGCCCTTGGCGGGCGCGACGGCGTCGGCGATTGTTGTCGAGAACAGCACCTTGCGGGTGGCGTCGGCGACCTTGGCGAAGACGTGGCGGATTTCGCAGTTCTGTTCGCCGTCGCAGTCGTCGCATTTGCGGTAGGCGGTGATCGACAGGCAGGGGAGCGGCGCGATCGGCCCGTCGATGATGCGCAGGATCTCGCCGAAGGTGATCATGTCGGCGGGCTTCAAGAGCAGATAGCCGCCCGCCTTGCCGCGGCGGCTGGCGACGATGCCCTGGTGTTTCAGGTCGAGAAGGATCTGCTCGAGGAACTTTTTCGGGATTTTCTGCTGTGCAGCAATGTCCGAGATCATCACCGGTTCGCGGGCGTCGGCCTCGGCCAGCACCGTCAGCGCCCGGAGCGCATATTTTGCTTTCTGCGTAATCATTTTAGACCGTCACACACACCAGCGGCCCGTGAGCCCTGCCGCTTTTCAAGCTTTGCTTATCCCCTATCGCACAGCCAGCATGAACGGAATTTGAACGTGCCGGCAAAAGCCTTGAGATACAAGCATTTTGGCCCTGTTTTTGAACCTCGGCCAATGGGCGTAATTCTACGTCAAAATTGCGCCTTTCGCACGTTTTCGCACATCACTTCAGATTTCGAATTGACAGGCGCCGTGTAACTCTACTAAATCACTAGAGATTGAGTTGCCTGACGGAGTTTTGACGCCGGGGCGGCTGCTTTTCTGCATTGCGGCAGCTTAGGAGAGATATTTGCTCCTGCTTATGCTGCTTTCGAAATCCCTTTTTCTGTCCGACCCATCCTGTTGCTGCGATACTCCGGCCAACTTGAGGACAGGATTGCCATGACTGTTATCCATACAATCGAAGAGGCCGAGGCGCTGAATGCGAAGCTCGCATCTCTCGACCTTGCCGGAAGACTGGCCTTTGTCGCCGGTCTGGGCGGCCGCGTGGTCTTCACGACCTCGCTCGGCATCGAGGACCAGGTGATCACCGCCGAAATCGGCAATCACCGCCTGCCGATCGACGTCGTGACGCTGCAGACCGGCCGTCTCTTCCCGGAAACGCTTTCGCTGATCGACGAGACCGAGAGCCAGTACGACATCAAGATTTCCCGCTACGAGCCTGAACAGGCGGATATCGACGCCTATGCGGCGAAATACGGCCTGAACGGCTTCTACGAGAGCGTCGAAGCCAGGCATGCCTGTTGTGGCGTGCGCAAGCTGAAGCCGCTTGCGCGCGCACTCAATGGGGCAACCATCTGGATCACCGGCCTGCGCCGCGGCCAATCCAACAATCGCGCCGATACGCCCTTTGCCGAATATGACGCCGAGCGTCATCTCCCGAAGGTCAATCCGCTGGCCGATTGGGATATTGAGGTGATCAAGGCCTATGTCGCCGATAACAGCGTGCCGGTTAACCCGCTGCATGCCCGCGGCTATCCCTCGATCGGCTGCGAGCCCTGCACCCGCGCCATCAAGCCCGGCGAGCCCGAGCGCGCCGGCCGCTGGTGGTGGGAACAGGATGAGAAGCGCGAATGCGGCCTGCATGTTGCCGAAGAGGCATCGGCGATCCCGGCCCAACAATAACCTGCCGGTTTCCGGATCAGATGCGGCCACCGCCGCCAACCGGAAACCAGCTGTCACAAGATTTCATTGCGGCAACCTCCCGTCCGGCAATGAGTGAGAAGTCTGGAGTAACACATGCCCGATACCCGTCAGGATACGGAACTCAGCAATCCGCAGAGCAGCAAGCCGCCGCTCGATCCGCATCTGAAGGCACTGGAAAACGAAGCGATCCATATTTTCCGTGAGGTCGCCGCCGAGTTCGAACGCCCCGTCATGCTCTATTCGATCGGCAAGGACTCATCCGTCCTGCTGCATCTGGCGCGCAAGGCCTTCTATCCCGGCCGCGTCCCCTTCCCGCTGCTGCATGTCAACACCGGCTGGAAGTTTGCGGAGATGATCACCTTCCGCGACAAGATCGTGAAGGAATATGATCTCGACCTGATCGAGCACATCAATCCGCGCGGTGCGGCCGAAAACATCACGCCGTTCACTTATGGATCGGCCCGCTATACCGACATCATGAAGACGGAAGCGCTGCGCAATGCGCTCGACGCCGGCAAGTTCGACGCTGCCTTTGGCGGCGCGCGCCGCGACGAAGAAGCCAGCCGCGCCAAGGAACGCATCTATTCGTTCCGCACGCCCGACCACCGCTGGGACCCGCGCAACCAGCGCCCCGAGCTCTGGAACATCTATAATGGCCAGATCCGGCAGGGCGAAAGCGTTCGCGCCTTCCCGCTGTCGAACTGGACCGAAGTCGATATCTGGCGCTACATCCAGGCCGAGCAGATCCCGATCGTGCCGCTCTATTTCGCCGCCAGGCGCCCGTTCGTCGAGCGCGACGGCATGATGATCGATGCGACCGATCCGCGCCTCGAGCTTTTGCCCGGCGAAGTCAAGCAGGAGGATTCGATCCGTTTCCGCACGCTCGGCTGCTTCCCGCTGACGGGCGCGATCCGCTCGACGGCAACCACCCTTGAAGACATCATCGCGGAGCTGGAGATCGCCACGGTTTCCGAACGCCAGGGCCGCGCCATCGACCGGGATCAATCCGGCTCCATGGAAAAGAAGAAGCGTGAAGGATATTTCTGAGATGACCGCAGCAAACCTCGCCAACGCCGTCGCCCCTGCAGCCGAGCCGGTGGCAGCCGTGCGCGATACGCGGCCGTTGCGCCTCATCACCTGCGGCTCTGTCGATGACGGAAAGTCGACGCTGATCGGCCGTCTGCTTTGGGACACCAAGGCAGTCAAGGAAGACCAGGCGGCAACGCTGCAGCGCGATTCCACCGGCAAGCAGAACGATCTCGGCCTGCCTGATTTCGCATTGCTGCTCGACGGCCTGCAGGCCGAGCGCGAACAGGGCATCACCATCGATGTCGCCTATCGCTATTTCTCGACCGACAAGCGCTCCTTCATCGTTGCCGATACGCCCGGCCACGAGCAGTATACCCGCAACATGGCAACCGGCGCCTCGACCGCCGATCTGGCCGTTCTGCTGGTCGATGCCCGCGCCGGCATCCTCGAACAGACCCGCCGCCACGCGACGATCGCCTCGCTGATGGGCATCAAACAGTTCGTGCTTGCGATCAACAAGATCGACCTGACGAATTACGACCGCGCCGGTTTCGACAAGATCGTCCACGAGTTCAAAGAATTCGCGCTATCGCTCGGCGTCAAGCAGATCACGGCCATCCCGATGTCGGCGCTGAAGGGCGAGAACGTCGTCTATTCCGGCCAGGCCGCAATGCCCTGGTATAACGGCCCGACGCTGGTCGAGACGCTGGAACTGGCAAGCGTCCGCTCCGGCCAGTCGACCGGCTTCCGCTTCTCGGTGCAGCGCGTCTCGCGCCCCGGCGAAAGCTTCCGCGGCTATCAGGGCACAGTTGCCGGCGGCTCGGTAAAGCCGGGTGACAGCGTCATGATCCTGCCGTCGGGCATGGTCGCCAATGTCTCCAAGATCGTTACCTTCGACCTGGTGCGCAATGCGGCCGTTGCAGGCGATGCGATCACGCTGGTGCTCGACCGCCAGGTGGACGTTGCCCGCGGCGACATGATCGTCTCGATCGATGCACAGCCGCAGACGGGTGTGAACTTCGACGCCCAGATCGTCGCACTGCAGCCCGAGGGGATCGAATCAGGCAAGCGCTACTGGCTGAAGAGCGGCAGCCGCCGCCAGCGCGTCCAGGTGCAGCCGATCGCCCAGCTGGAGCTGAAGAGCGGCGCTTGGGCTCCGGCCGAGCGACTCTACATGAATGCCATCGGCAAGGTGCGGCTGATCTTCGACGAAACCGCGATCTTCGATCCCTATGAGATGAACCGTGCATCGGGCTCGTTCATCCTGATCGATCCGGAGACCAACAACACGATCGCCGGCGGCATGGTCAGCGGCAAGCGCAGCGAAGTCAGCGGCCTGCATGGCAACGAGGCCCGCGTCATCCTCTCGCTGCCGGCCGATCTCGCCGAGCAAATCATGGCAAGCGAGCTCTTCGCCAGCCGCCGTGACGAGGCGCATGTGCAGCGGATGACGGCAGCGGAAGCCGCCGATCTCTGGAAGAACGCCGCAAGCGACATCTGAGACGAAAAAAGGGGCCGAAAGGCCCCTTTGCTTTACCGGGTCGAGCCGCGCTCGATGATCTGGAAGCCGAAGTCGATATGGGCTGTGCCGGGCTCCTCCTCACGGACCGCGTTCAGCAGCATATCGGCAACGCGATGGCCCATCTGATAGCGCGGAATGCTGACGGTCGTCAGCGCAGGCTCGCAGTGGATTGCGTAGTCGAGATCGTTGAAACCGCAGATGCCGATATCGTCGGGAACGCGCAGGCCGCGGGTCCAGCATTCAAGAAGCGCACCGACGGCAAGATCGTCGTTCTGGCAGAACACCGCATCCACATCGGGTGCAGCTTCCACCAGATTGCTGAAGAGTTCGCGTCCGGCGCCAATGCCGTTCATCCCGAGGCAGCTTGCAACGAGCGCCTCGTCAAAATGCCCGGCCTGGCGCATCACATCCGCATAGCCTTCGAAACGGCGGCGCGGACGGGTATCGCGGCGGCATCCGACAAAGGCGATACGGCGGTAATTCTTCGACAGAAGCATGCGGGTGGCGGCGGCGCCGGCCTCGTAGTGATCGACAGCGGCCACCAGTCCCTCCGCCTTCTGGCTGACATCGACGATATGAGC
Source organism: Rhizobium sp. 01N424 (assembly GCF_056399485.1). Lineage (NCBI taxonomy): Bacteria > Pseudomonadati > Pseudomonadota > Alphaproteobacteria > Hyphomicrobiales > Rhizobiaceae > Rhizobium > Rhizobium sp. 01N424. The sequence goes on along the minus strand of NZ_JBFTRK010000001.1, from coordinate 838,668 downwards.
AACCGGACAGGCGGCGGCGCTGAGCAACGGCGCCAGGGCATCGTAATATTCTGCACCGGCAACGATGATGCCCGCCGGTTTCTGCGCCAGGAAAGATTTCAGCTGGCTCACTTCCTGATCGGGATCATAGAGCGTATTGGCATATTGCACGCGCAGATCCGTCGCCCGCAGGCGATCCTCGATACCGGTCATGATGTCGGTAAAGGCGTGCTGATGGAGCGCAGGCGTAATGACGCCGACGACGCCGCTGTGGCGGCTGGCAAGCGCGCGGGCGGCCAGGTTGGGCACGTAGCCCATTTCATCGACGGTGCGCAGGATAAGCTGGCGCAAATCTTCGGAAACGATTTCGGGATTGCGGAGTGCCCGGGAAATGGTGATAGGGCTGACCCCCACCTTCTTGGCAACGTCACTCAATCTCACATGCGCAAAGCGCTTACTGTCCCTACCAGGCACTGCATTCCCCATTCCGGCATTACACGCTGCGAACCTGCCTCCCCTTCGACTCGCCATACCTTTGTGAAGAGAAATTAAATTAGAGTCCACTAACCCTTCTCCGTTTTGCGACGAAAGGTGTAGCAAAACCGGGCAGGCGGAATTCGCGCTGAAATGCTTCTACGCGGGATATCCTATGCCGGATCACCGCAGGCGGAAATTGACTGCAAAATAGCCTTTTGTCATCCGGCACTTCGAGGGAATGAGCGCGGTGCGCTATTCCATGACGACCAGCAGCTCGCCGCTATCGACGACTTCGAACATCGAGCTGTCGATGAGACGCACCGCAGCGCCCTCGCCCGTGCACCAGAAGCGGGCGCCGGGATAGCGGCGTATACCGGCGGCGGTTTTCGTGACGATCAGATGGCGGCGCTCGTAAAGCCTGACCGGCAGACCATTGCTGTCGATGCAGGCGCGCTCGCCCAGCGTCTCGACCGATGTCTTGCCATCCATTTTCATCGTGTATGCACCTGCGATACCGCAAAAGAAAAAACCCCGCCGGAGCGGGGTTTTCGGCTGGTCGGAGTGGCAAGATTCGAACTTGCGACCCCCACGTCCCGAACGTGGTGCGCTACCAGACTGCGCTACACTCCGTGACCAGCGGCGCCTCTATAGAACGGCGCCTGTTATTGCGCAAGCGCCAAATTTCAAAAAACTGACGCATTCAGCAGCACCTTGCGCGGCGCCCGCAAGGCCTTGCGAACCTGCAACAAAAAGACACACCTGCAGCAAATTTCGCAAACGCGAAGGCGGGGCAATTTTCTTTTGCCGGGTTCCGCGCTAAAGCGCTTTCCGGGACAAGCGGAAACCGCTCCATTGCAGCGATTCCCGCCGTCGAATGCGCGACAATTCAGGGACGATACATATGAAACTCCGCACCTTTGCCGCGGCCGGGCTTGCCATTGCGCTTGCCGGCTGCACGACCATTCCTTCTGCCGGCGATCCCGTTTCCGCACGCTGGAACGGCCAGTCGGCCGGCAAGTTCTTTGCCGCCTACGGCCCGCCGCTCAGCGACGCCGAAAATGGCTCCTCCGTCGTCTACACCTGGAAGGGCGGCTACAAGACCGTGCGCGTTCCGGCGAAATATGCCGAAGGCGAAAACGGCAAGCGCGGCAAGCAGACGGCCCCTGCCCGCACGCTCTACCTGCGCTGCCAGGCCGAAATCACCACCAATTCCGACTACACGATCCGCAACATCCGCACGGTCAACGATATCCCGGGCGAAAGCGGCAAGTCCTATTGCGCCGAGTTCCTGGCCCCGGCCCAGCCGGCCGGCTGATCGGAATCAGTGTTCGAGACTTATGGCAGGCGGTCGAGAGACCGCCTGTTTTCGTTTGCGGATATGTGTCGCGCGGAAAAGCCGATCGACGCGGATGAACGCGGTTCTGGAATGCTATGCAAAGACGCTGAAGAGATAGTGGCTGGGGCGCCAGGATTCGAACCTGGGAATGCCGGTACCAAAAACCGGTGCCTTACCGCTTGGCGACGCCCCACCAGGCATTGAGCGGAAACCGCTGTGCCGAAGCGAGGCCTGATTAGCAAAGGTGCCGCCTCGTCACAATCACTAAGTTCGGCGCAGCCGCATATTTCTGTGCGATGCGGCGGGAGGCATGATAGGTCTTTGATCAGACGAGAACGCCTTTCTGGAGTAGTGATGAGCCAGTACCGTGCCCGCCCGCCTGCCCTCGCAACGCTGCTGCTCGATGACGCCGTGGTGCGGATCACCCGCTGGGATTTCGAGCCGGGCGCGGATACCGGCGTGCATACGCATGGTTACGGCTATGTCGTGGTGCCGATGACCGATTGCCGGTTTCTGATCGAGGAAGGGGCCGAGAGCCGCCGCGTCGATATTGCCAAGGGTGCGGCCTACCGGCGCGAAGCGGGGACAGAGCACAATGTCGTCAACGCCGGCGACGAGCCGATGTCCTTCATCGAGATCGAATACAAGTAAGCCATGCCGAGCCCGCGTTTCGACCTGACATTCGTGCCTTCCCATGGCGTGCCGGTGACCGTGGCGCCCGGTATCCAGCGGCTGACGGTGAACAATCCGAGCCCCTTCACATTTCACGGCACCAACAGCTATATCGTCGGCGCCGGATCCTCTGTCGCCGTCATCGATCCGGGGCCTGAGGGCGATGCGCATTTCGAGGCGCTGATGGCAGCCCTTTCCGGGCGCCGCGTCTCGCATATCCTGATCACCCATACACATCGCGACCACTCGCCGCTTGCCGCCCGGCTGAAAGCCGCAACCGGGGCGCTGACGGCGGGCGAAGGCCCGCACCGTGCCTCGCGGCCGCTGCATGCCGGCGAGATCAATCCCTTTGCCGAAAGCTCGGATACCGGCTTCGTGCCCGATATCACGCTTTCGGATGGCGACGTGATCGAAGGCGAAGGATTTGCATTCCGCGCCGTGCTGACGCCAGGGCATGCGGCGAACCATGCGGCCTTCGCGCTCGAGGGCACGGAGATCCTGTTTTCAGGCGATCATGTCATGGCATGGGCGACGTCGATCGTTGCGCCGCCCGACGGTTCGATGCGTGATTACATGGCGTCGCTCGACAAGCTGATTGCAAGGCGCGACCATCTGCTGCTGCCCGGCCATGGCGGGCCGGTGAGGCATCCGCTGACATTCCTGCGCGCGCTGAAAACGCACCGGCGAATGCGGGAGCGGGCGATCCTGGAACGCATCAAGGGCGGCGACCGGCTTATCCCCGACATGGTCAAGGCGATCTATCGCGATACCGATCCGCGGCTGCATGGAGCGGCCGGCCTTTCGGTGCTGGCGCATATCGAGGATCTGCTGGAGCGCGGCAAGGTGAAGACCCACGGACCACCGGCGCTGATGGGCGAATATTGGGCGACGGGATGATGGCAAACGGGCAGGCCGCCTACAGCTACCGGATGGATGACAGCGTTCCGGCCTTTGCCGATGACGCGCCTATCATTATCTTTGACGGCGAATGCATCTTCTGTTCCGGCTGGGTGAAATTCGCACTGAAACACGACAGAACAGGGCGCTACCGCTTCCTGACCGCACAATCACCACTCGGCGAGGCGCTTTACCGCCACTATGGGCTCGATGCCCGTGACTACGAGACCAACATCTTCATCGACGGCGGACGCGCCTATTTCAAGTCCGAGGGATCAATCCGGATGATTGCCGGGCTTGGCTTCCCATGGTCCCTCGTCTCTCTGCTGCGCACACTGCCGCGGCCGCTTGCCGATCGTCTCTACGAATTCATCGCCCGCAACCGGCTGCGGATCGCAGGCCGCAGCGACAGTTGTTTTGTGCCGACGCCAGAGGTCAGGAGCCGCTTTCTCGGATGAGTACAAGCGGGCTTCGCGTGCTGATCATCGGCGGCTACGGCGCATTCGGCAGCCGGCTGGCACGCTTGCTGGCCGGCGATCCGCGCTTCCATCTGCTTGTCGGCGGGCGGTCGGCGGAGAAGGCCGAGACGTTTGCCGCCGGACTCGAGGGAGGCGCAGAGGGCGTGGTCTTCGACCGCGATGGCGATATGCAGACCCAGCTTGCATTGCTCAAGCCCGCGGTCGTCGCCGATCTCTCGGGACCGTTTCAGGAGATGGGCGAGGATCGCTATCGGGTCGCCCGCGCGGCGATAGCGCTCGGGATCGACTACATCGATGTTTCAGACAGCCGCGATTTCGTCAGCGGCATCGACGCGCTCGACGACGAGGCGAAGGCGCGCGGCGTCTTCGTGCTTTCCGGGCTCAGCAGCTTTCCGGCGCTCTCCTTTGCGGCCGCCGAAAAGCTCGCGATCGAATTCGCCGAGGTCCATAAGGTCAGCAGCGGAATTGCACCCTCGCCGCGCGCCGCGATCGGGCTCAACGTCATCAGGGCGATCGCCAGCTATGCCGGAAAGCCGGTCCAGGTCACGCGGGGCGGCATCCCGGCAGAGAGTACGGGGCTTGCCGGAGGACCAGGCATGGTGATCGCGCCGCCCGGCTGCGTTCCGCTCCGCTGGCGCCGCTTTCTGCTGGCCGATACGCCGGATCTTTCGCTTCTGCCACAGCGGTTTCGCCATTTGCAGGAGGCCTTCACCGGCGCTGGCGCGGAGCCGCGATGGCTGCAATCACTCCTGATGTTTGCCGCCCGCCTCGTTCGCTACCGGCTGCTGCCGTCGCTTGCGCCATTTGCGCCGCTGATCCATGCCGCGAGCCGCAGCCTTGCATCCGGCGAAGCCCGCGGCGGCATGTTCGTGCGCCTGGAAGGATTGGGACACGACAGGCAAGCGCTTGCCGCCACCTGGCATCTGGTTGCCGAAGGGGATGATGGTCTCTTCATTCCGGCAATGGGTGCAGCCGTACTGTTGCGCGCGCTTGCACTCGGGAAGCGGCCGGGCAGCGGGGCGCGGGCGGCGATAGCGGAGCTTCCGCTTGGCGCCTTCGAGGATGGGTTTCGGCCCCTGGCGATCCACACGGGCATCCGGCGGCAACGTGCTGGCGATCGGCGCCTTTCGCTTTATCAGCGGGTGTTGGGCGATGAAGCATGGCGGATGCTGCCGCCTGCGGTGGCGGCGATGCATGCGTTAAACGATGGCGAGATGCGTGTTTGCGGCCGGGCGCGAGTGGAGCGCGGGAGCGGCCTGCTTGCCGGCCTCGTCGCGGCAATCATCGGCTTTCCGCGTGCCGCTGACGATATCCCTGTCAGCGTGACGTTCAAGGCAGAGCATGGGCGGGAGACGTGGACGCGGGACTTCGACGGCCGGCGTTTCCGCAGCCGTCAATCGGAGGCGGCCGGACGCCACGCGCATCTGCTGGCAGAAGATTTTGGACCGGTCCGGGTTTTCATCGCGCTGGTGCCTGAGGGCGAACGGCTGCGGCTCATCATCCGCGGCTGGCGGATCTTCGGCTTGCCTCTACCCCTGTTTCTGGCGCCCGACGGCAATACGTTCGAAGAGCAGCGTGACGGGCGCTTCCATTTCCACGTCGAGATCGGCGGGCGGCTGACGGGTTTGATCGTCCGCTATACCGGCTGGCTCGAGCCGGATCAGCCGGCGATGCCGAGCAGCTCGACATCGAGCGCTTCGAGAAACTGATCGGCGATCCCGGCGCTGAAACCGAGGTCGTTCTGGCCATAGCGCGAGGCGACCCGGATATCGACGAAGGTGGTTTCGGCTTCTTCGCGCAGGCGGATGACGATATCGAAGCGCAGGCCGAGGATCAGCGTGCGGCGTTCGCCCTGCAGCGTCACGCCATTGGCGCCGCGGATCAGTTTGGCGACGTCATCATCAAAGGGGCGCGGCGTCGGCACCGGCACCTGGTCCGGGGCCTCGGCGACGGCATCGCCATTCGGCTGTGGCGGCTTGGCCGGGGCATCTTCCAGATCGCGGGCCGGTTCGCTTTCACCCTTGCTCTTGGTGATGGTGATGCCGTTCTGGCGCGCGACCTTCTTCACCGCATCGAGAACGCGGTCGATGGCGCCCTCATAGCGGCGGCCGGTCAGTTCGGGATAGGCTTCCAGCTGCTTTTCGCGATCGGTATCGGCGATCTCCGTGCTGCGCTTCATCCAGATCTGGTCGGCATGCGGCGGCGACAGCCATTCCGGCGCCGAAACGAGATCGGTCGAGACGTCGTAGATAGCAGGGAGGGTGAAATAGCGCTCGGCTGCCAGGCCGCCGAAAGCCAGCGGGGCGGCGGCGAAAATGATGGCCTTCATGGCATCGAGGCCGCCTTCGGCACCCGATATCCAGAGGCTTCTCAAGCCCGCGAAAGCCAGCAGGAAGGCGAGCAGCGCAAATCCCGTCGACACCAGAACGAGCAGCACCATATAGGGCGTCGCCAGCCCGCCGAAGCGGTGCGCCAGAAGCACGGCAGCCCAAAGCACCAGCGCAAACGCCCCGAAACGCCGCGCGAAGCGGGCCGAACTGGAAACGGGGCGGTCGAAACGGATGGCCATCAAACTTACCAGTTACAGGCGGGCACACGCCCGGCGCGGGCGCACGAAGCACCCGCACCTTGTTTATGGCAAGATTCGCCTAGATTTTGAAACTGTTGTCTCTTGCGGGAGGCCTCAATCCACCAAAAGGCGGAGATGGCCTGCATGAGCAATATCTGATATGCCGTAAAAAGGCCATTCTGGCGGGTTTTTCTGCCGATTGGGAGGTTGTGGGCATGTTTCGTCAGCGAGGCATGCGCGTTTCAGGAGAAGAGCCATGCTTTCACCGGAAATGACAGAACGACATAAGGCGCCGGCGCTGGGTGCCATCGATACGTCCGAGCCTTTCCTGCCGATGGAGCTTCTGGAACTGGAGCTCTCGCTGGAAGGCTATACCGGCGGCGAGGCAGGCTTCTGCGAAGCGGTGCGGACGGCTGCCGGAAAGGCCGGCGGCGAATTCCTGTTCGACCTTCCGGCTGCCGGACTGATCGACGATTGCCGCCGTATCGCGGTGCTGCGCGTTCCGACGTCCGGCTCCGACATGCGCGTGGTGCTTGCCGTTCTCGATCGCGACGGCATCGAGATTCGCATGCAGGCGCCGGACGACGAGACCGTGCATCTGGTGCGGTTCGCCGATGCCTTCATCGAGGTTCTGGAACGAATTTGACGCATCGCGCGTTTTCCGCTGCGGATTAATGTGGAGTTGACGCGGCCCGGCAAATCGCCTCATGTCCGCAGCACCGCTTTCCGCACCGGAGACTGTACCATGCGTTTTTCCGCCCTTCCCTTCACGCTCGCAGCGCTGGCGATCGGCCTTTCGGCCTGCCAGACGATGACGCCTGAAGAGCGGCGCGCCGCCGACGAGAGGCAGTGCCTGAGCTACGGTTTCAAACCCGGTACCAGCGCTTTTGCCACCTGCCTGCAGCGCATCGATCTCGACCGACGTGCCGATGCCCGCGCCTTTCGTATCCAGGCCGACGAAAACTTCGACGACTTCATGGCCGGCCCGCGCTACTATCCGCGTTACTACTATCGCCGCTAGTCTCGGCCTTTAGCGGCCGCCGTTGATGGCGGCCTGCGCTGCCGCCAGCCGGGCGATCGGTACGCGGAACGGCGAGCAGGAGACGTAGTCGAGGCCGATCCGTTCGCAGAAATGGATCGAGGCGGGGTCGCCGCCATGTTCGCCGCAGATGCCGAGCTTCATGTCATTGCGGGTGCGCCTGCCGCGCTCGGCGGCGATGCTGATCAGCTCGCCGACACCATCGAAATCCAGCGAGATGAAGGGGTCATGCTCGATGATGCCCTTGCGCTGGTAGGTCGGGATGAAGGCCGAGGCATCGTCGCGCGAGATGCCGAAGGTGGTCTGCGTCAGGTCGTTGGTGCCGAAGGAGAAGAATTCGGCGGCTTCAGCGATGGTGTGCGCCCTGAGAGCCGCGCGCGGCAGCTCGATCATCGTGCCGACCAGGTAGTCGATCTTGATATCCGCTTCCGCCATGACTGCCTTGGCGATCGTATCGATCCGCTCCTTGACGTAGTCGAGCTCAGAGCGGAGGCCGACGAGCGGCACCATGATTTCGGGAACGACGGCGGCGCCGGTTTCGTGAGCCGCAGCGATCGCCGCCTCGAAGATGGCGCGGGCCTGCATCTCGACGATTTCAGGATAGGAGATGGCCAGACGGCAGCCGCGGTGGCCGAGCATCGGATTGAACTCGTGCAGCGCATCGACTCGCTGGCGAAGCGCCAGTGCTTCCATGCCCATGGCCGCCGCCACATCGGCGATTTCCTCATCCGTCTTCGGCAGGAATTCGTGCAGCGGCGGATCGAGCAAGCGGATGGTGACCGGCAGGCCATGCATGACGTTGAACAGGCTGGTGAAATCCAGCCGCTGCATCGGCAGCAGCTTGTCGAGCGCCAGGCGGCGGCCCTTCTCGTCTTCGGCGAGGATCATCTCGCGCATCACATGGATGCGGTCACCCTCGAAGAACATGTGCTCGGTACGGCAGAGCCCGATGCCTTCGGCGCCAAACGAGCGGGCCGCGCGCGCATCCGCCGGGGTGTCGGCATTGGTGCGCACGGTCATGCGGCGAACACGGTCGGCCCAACCCATGATGCGGCCGAAATCGCCTGAGAGTTCAGGCTGGATCATCGGCACTTCGCCCTTCAGCACCTGTCCGGCAGAGCCGTCGATGGTGATGATATCGCCCTTCTTCAGCGTCACGCCGACGCCGATCAGGCGTTCGTTGCGCAGATCGATGCGCATGGTGCCGGCGCCGACGACGCAGGGGATGCCCATGCCGCGGGCGACGACAGCCGCGTGGCTGGTCATGCCGCCGCGCGTCGTCAGGATGCCTTCGGCGGCGTGCATGCCGTGAATATCTTCAGGGCTGGTCTCGACGCGCAGCAGGATGACCTTGCGCCCCTCCTCCTCGGCTGCCACTGCCTCTTCGGCGGTGAAGACGATGGCACCCGTCGCAGCCCCCGGCGATGCCGGCAGGCCGCTGCCGATCACCTGGCGCTGGACGCGCGGATCGATTGTCGGGTGCAGCAGCTGATCGAGCGTCGAGGGCTCGATGCGCAGCACCGCTTCCTCCTCGGTGATCAGCTTTTCGTCGACCATATCGACGGCGATCCGCATGGCGGCGCGTGTCGAACGCTTGCCGGACCGCGTCTGCAGCATCCAGAGCTTGCCGCGCTCGATGGTGAACTCGATGTCCTGCATGTCGCGGTAATGGGCTTCGAGCTCGGAACAGATACGGGTGAGCTCGGCAAAAGCCTCCGGCATCAGTTTTTCGAGCGACGGACGCTCGGAGCCTGAGTTCAGGCGTCCATCCTCGGTGATGCTCTGCGGCGTGCGGATGCCGGCGACGACATCCTCGCCCTGCGCATTGACCAGAAACTCGCCGTAGAAGGACTTTTCGCCGGTCGAGGGATTGCGGGTGAAGGCAACGCCGGTGGCCGACGCATTGCCGAGATTGCCGAAGACCATGGCCTGAATGTTGATCGCCGTGCCCCAGACTTCGGGAATATTGTGCAGCATGCGGTAGGTGACGGCACGGGCACTCATCCAGCTGGCGAAGACGGCGCCCACGGCGCCCCAGAGCTGCACTTCCGGCTCCTGCGGGAAGGCTTCGCCAAGCTCTTCCTCGATCATGTCCTTGTAGAGCGAGACGACATGCTGCCAGTCGCCGGCCGAAAGCTCGGTATCGTATTCGTGGCCGAGACGTGCCTTTTCGTCTTCGAGGATTTCCTCGAACACCTCATTATCGAGGCCCATGACGACATCGGCATACATCTGGATGAAGCGCCGGTAGCTATCCCAGGCAAAACGGGCGTCGCCGGCATCATGGCCGAGCGCCTGCACCGTCTCGTCGTTGAGACCAAGGTTGAGGACCGTGTCCATCATCCCCGGCATCGAGACGCGGGCGCCGGAGCGCACGGAGAGAAGCAACGGATGATCGGTGGCGCCGAAACGGCGGCCGGTCGCCTTTTCAATGCCTTCCACGCCGGCGCGGATCTGTGTCTTCAGGTCATCGTCGAGCTTGCGGGAATTCTTGTAGTAAGTGGCACAGGCATCGGCGACGATCGTCAGACCGGGCGGGACCGGCAGCCCTAGCGCGCACATTTCGGCAAGGTTGGCGCCCTTGCCGCCCAGCACGTCACGATCACGCGCACGGCCTTCCGCCTGCCCGTTTCCGAACGTATAGACCAGCTTGGACATATTTCCCCCGCCTCATTCTCCGGGACCACCTTAATCCCTTGGTCCGGAAATGAAAATCGACAAATACGGCAAAATGTTGCACCGCACAATCAATGCAGCACATCAAACCGTTTGAATGTGGGGAACGCATAAAAAAGCTTTGCGGGACTGCAACAACGGTCCCGCAAAGCCTTATTTCCGTCCAGCCAGGAAAACTGGACGGGGGGTCCACCTATGCCATCAAGCCCGGTTTTGCCCTCGTCCCGGAGTTGTCAGCATTATCCAACATGCGCGACAGAAATCGTTTTTCGGCGATCTCCTCATTCGCTAAGGACAACTTCTAATGCAAAAACAAGGGGAAAGCATCACCCAATTGGGTTAACGTATGAGCAAGACCCTAACTTTTTTGGGGTTTTCTCGAAACGCCTTTGTTTTCAAGCGGTTTCGCGCAGGCGCTCAGCCGTCTGCAGGTCGACGGATACAAGCTGCGAGACACCCTGCTCGGCCATCGTTACACCAAAGAGGCGATTCATGCGTGCCATCGTGATCGGATTGTGAGTGATGATCACGAATCGAGTTTCGGTCGAAGCGGCCATTTCATCCATCAGGTTGCAATAGCGCTCGACGTTGTGATCGTCGAGTGGCGCGTCCACTTCGTCGAGCACGCAGATCGGCGCCGGATTGGTGAGGAAGACCGCGAAGATCAGCGCCATCGCCGTCAGCGCCTGCTCGCCGCCGGAGAGCAGCGTCATGGTCTGCGGCTTCTTTCCGGGCGGGCGGGCGAGGATTTCGAGGCCAGCTTCCAGGGGGTCGTCGGATTCGATCAGCTGCAGCTCGGCGGTACCGCCGCCGAAGAGATGGGTGAAGAGCCGCTGGAACTGGGCGTTGACGATATCGAAGGCGGCGATCAGGCGTTCGCGGCCTTCGCGGTTGAGGCTCTGGATCGCGCCGCGCAGCTTGCGGATCGCATCGATGACGTCGTCGCGCTCCTTGATCAGCGCCTCCAGCTTGTCGCTGAGCTCCTTCTGCTCTTCCTCGGCGCGTAGGTTGACGGCGCCGAGGCGCTCGCGCTCGATCTTCAGCCGCTCCAGGTCACGCTCGACTTCGCGCGGATCGGGGATCGACTGCATCGGCTGAAGGCCAGTCAGGCGGAAGGCTTCGTGGGGCGCGACGTTCAGCGCCTCGCGAATGCGGCCCTCGCTTTCCTGCCGCTTTTCGCGGGCGGAAACCAGGCGCTCCTCGGCACGGCCACGGCGTTCCCGGCTTTCGGCAAGTTCGGACAGTGCGGTGGCGGCCTTGTGGTCCGCGTCACGCTGGACGAGCTCGGCGGCGGCCAGAAGATCGGCTGCAGCGCGGCGGGCCTCGTCGGCCTTCTGCAGTTCGGTCAGCAGCGCCCGGCGCTTGTCGTCGAATTCGTCCGGCGCCATCTCGAGTTCGGAGGCTTCGTCGCGCGCTTCCTCTTCGCGGTCGCGCAGCGTTGCAATATGGTCTTCGGCGCTTGAGGCGCGCTGGCGCCAGGTCTCGCGCTCTTGGCCGATGGCGACGATGCGGCGCTGACGGGCGTCATTTTCGCGGTTCAGGCTGTCGTGGCGGGCGCGGGCTTCGGCAGCGAGACCACGATCGGTCGCGACTTCCATCTGCTGCAGGCGCAGGCGCTCGTCGATCGCCGTCAGATCCGGTGCGTCCTCGAGCTCGATGCGGGCATTCTCTTCCTGGATGGCGATGTCTTCCTGCTGCGACTGCAGCTGGCTGACGGCCTCGGCCACGACGTCACGGCGGCGAACGAGATCGCCGGAGGCCCGCTCGGCAGCCGCCAGCGCCTCGCGCGCTTCGGCCAGATGACGGGCCGACAGGCGGCTCATGTCGCGGGCGTCGTTCAGCCGGCGCTCCTCGCCGCGGATCGCCTCGGTGGCAACGGCAAGCTGCTCTTCGGCTTCGGCAAGCAGATCGCGGGCGATCGAGACTTCGTTTTCGAGCTCCGCCAGGCGGTTTTTTTGAGCGAGCCGGAGTGCCGCCGCACTCGGGGCATCGGCACCGGTGACATGGCCATCCCAGCGGTAGACGGCGCCTTCGCGGGTCACAAGCCGCTGGCCGGGCTTCAAGTCGCGCACAAGACGATGGGCATCGGCCGCGGCGACAAGGCCGATCTGCTTCAGGCGACGGGTAAGTGCCGATGGCGCCCGCACATGGTTCAACAGTGGGACAGCGCCTGAGGGCAGTACCGGATCGGCCGATCCGTCGCCATTCTCCGACCAGTGCGCCGGAGCCTTGGGATCGAGCGGGGATTCCAGATCGTCGCCGAGCGCAGCGCCGAGCGCCGTCTCGAAGCCGCGATCGACGCGCAGCTCTTCGGCGACCGGCGGAAACTCGCCTGCGGCGGCACCGGCAGCCAGCATGCGCTGGATGGTGCGGGCTTCTGTCTCAAGACCATTCAGCTTCGAGCGGGCCTCATCGACAGGCGCGCGCGAAAGGGCTTCGGTACGGCGAGCTTCGGCAAGCGCCTGTTCGACGGCCTGGATGCCTGCCTCGGCTTCGGCAAGGGCGATCTCGCCTGCCTCGACCATGGCGCGCTTCTCTTCCGGATCGGGCAGAGCGGAGACCTTTTCGGCGATCGCCGTCAGTTCGCGGTTGGCCTCGTCCATCTGGCGCTCCAGGCGCATCTTGCGATCCGTGAGGTCGCGGATGGCGCGTTCCAGCTGATTGCGGCCGGCAGCTGCTTCGGCGCGCTCGGCGGTCACAGATGTGAAGATGCGTTCGCTGTCGGCAAGCTTGGCCGCCGCTTCCTCGAAGGCTTCGCGCAGCTCTTCGGCATGGCGGCCGGAATCGGCGAGGATATCGTTGATCTCGGCCTCTTCGGCATCGAGCCGGGCGAGGATTTCGGCATTGTCGGAGACCAGCCGCTCTTCGCGGCGGATGTCTTCGGCAAGCTGGGCCAGACGGCGGGTCAGCTCGTCGCGGCGGCGCAGGATGCGGTTGGCATCCTCTTCCAGCTGCGTCTTGGCGATCTGCAGGCGCTGCAGCGCGGCGGCGACCCGGGCTTCCCCTTCGCGCAGTTCCGGCAGCTTCAGGCTGGCGATCCCTTGAGTCTTCGCCGCCTCCATCTGCATCTGCGCCTTTTCGGCGACGACGACGGTGGCCTGGTTCAGCGCGCTGTCGGCCTCGGCTTCGGTCTCCTTGGCCTGCACCCAGCGAATATGCAGAAGCATGGCCTCGCGGGCACGAATATCGGCAGACAGCGTCTTGAAGCGGTTGGCCTGGCGAGCCTGACGCTTCAGGCTTTCGATCTGGCTTTCGAGCTGCGAGGTGACGTCGTCGAGACGCTCGAGATTGCCTTCGGCGGCGCGCAGGCGAAGCTCGGCCTCATGGCGGCGCGAATGCAGGCCGGAGATGCCGGCGGCTTCTTCCAGCAGCTGGCGGCGCGCCTGGGGCTTTGCCGAGATCAGCTCGCCGATACGGCCCTGGCCGACCATCGACGGCGACCGGGCGCCGGTGGAGGCATCGGCAAACAAGAGCTGCACATCCTTGGCGCGGCTTTCCTTGCCGTTGATGCGGTAGACCGATCCCTGCTCGCGCTCGATGCGGCGCGTCACCTGGATCTCGTCGCTGTCGTTGAAGGCGGCAGGCGCGGTGCGATCGGCATTGTCGAGATAAAGCGCGACTTCAGCGGTGTTGCGCGCCGGGCGGTTGCCGGAACCCGAGAAGATCACGTCATCCATGCCGGATGCGCGCATGTTCTTGTAGGAATTCTCGCCCATCACCCAGCGGAGCGCTTCCACGAGATTGGACTTGCCGCAGCCATTCGGACCGACGACGCCGGTCAGCCCGCGCTCGATGATGAATTCAGCCGGTTCGACGAAGGATTTGAAGCCGACAAGGCGCAGCTTGTTGAACTTCATGCGGCCCTCTCCCCGACGGGGAAAAGAAGAGGCGCAAAATAAAAGACGGGCAGCCCGAGAGGGCCGCCCGTCAGATTAGAACGGTACGGTTCAGAGCAGGCTGTCGATAAGTGCCGACATGGAGTCAACCGTCATGTCCCCAGCGTAACGCTTGCCGTTGATCAGGAAAGTAGGCGTCGCGTTGACGCCGAACTCCTTGGAGCCCCTTTCCCGCGTGGCGTTCACTTCATCCAGAAGCTTCTGGTTCGTCAAGCACTTCGTAAAGCTATCCTCACTAAATCCAGCAAGTTTGGACATCTGCAGAAGGGCTGCGCGGCGATCGTCGGCTGCGGCCCAGGTTTCCTGCTGCTTGAAGAGCATCGACACCATCGGGAAATACTGTTCCGGCGTGCTGAGCTTCGTCGGATCGGAAGCGTTGCAGCGGGCCAGCATGAAGGCTGCGGCAGCGGCCGGATCGAACGGGAATTCGCGGATGATGAAGCGGACCTTGCCGGTCTCGACATACTTCTTCTTGATCTCATCGAAGGTAGTGTTGTGGAAGTGGGCGCAATGCGGGCAGGTCATCGACATATATTCGACGATCTTGACCTTGGCATCTTCCGGACCGAGCGCCATTTCCGGCAGTTCGCCGGGCTTGAGCACCGCATCCATGTCGACATCGCCTTCGGGCTGCGGAATTTCGACCGCCGCCTGTGCTGCCGTGGAGAGCGCCAAAGTCGCGCCTGCAGCGGCGACACCGCTCAGGAGCTGGCGTTTCGTCATTTGCATTTCAGAGATGTGCATGGATTCCCCATAAGCAAGAGTAGCGGCTGAATGTGCGATATAACGGCTAAAGGCCGCGAACAAGGCACGCTTCGCCAACTTTCTTCAAAGAATTGTGACCTTGCAAAGGCTAAGGGATGAATTGTTCTTCATCTGACCTGATTGGCCAGGAAATTCTTGATTGATATCATTGCATCAAGAATGATATCATCGGGAGTATGGAGGCGAAAATGTCCGCTATCGTTGTTCGCAATCTGCCTGGAGAAACGCACCGCGCCCTGAAGCAGCGGGCGGCCAAGAACGGGCGCAGCACTGAGGCGGAAATCCGCAGTATCCTGGAGGAAGCGGTGCGGCCAGCCGAGCGACTGAAGATCGGATCGGAACTGGCCGCATTTGCGAAAGAGATCGGCGACGCAGATCTCACTTTCGAACGTGATCAGACACCTGTCGATGCCGCGGATTTCGAATGATCATTCTCGATACAAACGTGATTTCGGAGCCGATGAAGCCCGACGGAGACCCGAAAGTCCTGGCATGGCTGAACGACCAGGCAGCCGAGACGCTCTATCTCACGTCGGTCAATCTCGCCGAACTGCTGGCCGGGCTGGAAATTCTTCCTGACGGCAAACGGAAGGCAGGGCTTCATCAGAAGCTTTTGGACCTGCTGTCTCGCCTCTTCGAGGGACGTGTCCTGCCCTTCGACGAACAGGCAGCGAGAGAATTTGCACCGTTGATCGCCAAGGCGCGTAGCACAGGCCGCGTTATTTCCATGGCCGACGGGCAGATCGCAGCGATCGCCAAAACCCGTGGCTTTACGGTTGCCACGCGGGATGTAGCGCCATTCGAGGCCGCTGGTGTTCCGATCATCAATCCGTGGGAAATTTGACGCGTTTACCGCCGCTTCCCCAGCACCGCAGTACCCAGCCGCTTGACCGCCTCGCGCAGCTTGTCGCCCTCGATGCCTTCCAGCATGCCTTCGAGCTTGCGGGCCGCCTCGCCTTTCAGCGGTGGCGGGGTGCGGGAGCGTTTGCTGGCCTGCGAGACGGGCTTCTGGACGATGCGGATCTGGTGGACGGCGGAGAAGCCGAAGAAGCTGTTGATGCGCTGGATCAGTTCGCCCTGGGCGTGGGTGAGGAAGAGCGCGCGCGCGCCTTCGCAGGCGATCGTCAAGACGCCGGGCTTGTAGGTGCCGTCCTCACCGCCTCTGGCCCAGGCGATCTTTTCGGGCCGCGTGCAATCGGCAAAATCCTCGCCGGCGATTTCGTCCCAGGAACCGAGCAGCGCGGTGTTGATGCCGGCGCGCTTGGCGAGCACCGGATCGATCAGGCCGTTCGCCAGTTCGGAGATCTGCTTCTCACCTTTGCGTGGATAACTCATCGAAACCTTCTGATGCTGCCGCCAATCGGCAGGGCCGCCTTGATCCGCGGCAATGCTTCGCCAATTATAGGCCACTCCCCTGCCTCCGGTAAACGATGACTTCAAAGACATTGACCGCGCCCAGCGCAAAGCCCCTGCTCGACTGGTACGACCGCCACCACCGCGATCTGCCCTGGCGTATCTCGCCGCCGATGGCGGCGCGCGGCGTCAAGGCCGATCCCTATCGCATCTGGCTGTCGGAGGTCATGCTGCAGCAGACGACGGTGCAGGCGGTAAAGCCCTATTTCGCCAATTTCCTGGCGCGCTGGCCGACGGTCAACGATCTGGCGGCGGGGCCGAGCGACGATGTCATGGCCGCCTGGGCAGGGCTCGGCTATTACGCCCGCGCTCGCAATCTGAAGAAATGCGCCGAAGCGGTGGCTGCTGAACATGGCGGCATCTTCCCGGATAGCGAAGAGGGCCTGAAGTCGCTGCCCGGGATCGGCGACTATACGGCGGCGGCCGTTGCCGCGATCGCCTTCAACCGTCAGGCGGCCGTGATGGATGGCAATGTCGAGCGGGTGATTTCCAGGCTCTATGCCATTTCAACGCCGCTGCCGGCGGGCAAGCCGCTGATGAAGCAGAAGGTGGTGTTGCTGACGCCAGCCGACCGGCCAGGCGATTTCGCCCAGGCGATGATGGATCTGGGCGCCACGATCTGCACGCCGAAGCGTCCTGCCTGTTCGCTCTGTCCGTTCAATGGATCGTGCGAGGCATTGCGGCTGCACGATCCCGAACTGTTTCCGGTGAAGGCTGCGAAGAAAGAGAAGTCGGTGCGGCAGGGTGCGGCATTCGTGGCAGTCACCGGAGAGGGCGAGATCCTGCTGCGGCGGCGGATCGAAAGCGGACTGCTCGGAGGCATGACGGAGGTTCCGACAACGGGGTGGACGGCGCGGATCGACGGGGCGACAGGGACAGATGCCGCGCCCTTTCCGGCTGAATGGCAGCCCTGCGGCACCGTCATTCACGTCTTCACCCATTTCGAACTCAGGCTGCAGATCTACCGTGTGGCGATCGCCGATCCCGTTGAAATCAATGACGGATGGTGGGAAGCGGTTACAAATCTTGAAGCCCAGGCGCTGCCGACGATCATGAAAAAAGCGATCGCAGCGGCTATTCCTCTCGCGTTCAAATCAGTCAAGGAATGATAGATGCCCATCAATCATATTGTCTTCGATATCGGTAAAGTGCTGATCCACTACGATCCGAGCCTGCCCTACCAGCGGCTGATCCCCGATGCCGGAGAGCGCAAGTGGTTCTTCGACAATGTCTGCACCCATGACTGGAACATCGAGCAGGACCGCGGTCGCTCCTGGAAAGAAGCCGAGGCGCTGCTGATCGACGCGCATCCGGAGCGCGAAGAGCAGATCCGGCACTTCCGCAAATACTGGCACGAGATGGTGCCGCATGCCTATGACGACAGCGTCGTGGTGATGGAAGAGCTGATCGCACGCGGCCATGACGTGACGATGCTGACGAATTTCGCGTCCGACACGTTTCGCGAGGCACAGGTGCGCTATCCCTTCCTGACGAAGACGCGCGGCGTTACCGTCTCGGGCGATGTGAAGCTGATCAAGCCGGATGTGGCGATCTACGAGATGCATGCCGACAGCTTCGGCCTCGATCCGGCAACATCCATCTTCATCGACGATACCGTTGCCAATGTCGAAGGTGCCCGGAAAGCCGGCTGGCAGGCCGTGCATTTCACCGGTGCGGATAAGCTGCGCGCCGACCTCAGAGCACATGGCGTGGAGATCTGATCATGGCATTCGATCCGGTCGAAGAGATCAAGCTTTTCCATGGCGCGATCAATGCGCTCGATTTCCAGACGATCGAGAACTATTTCGCCGATGAGGCGACCTATGTCTCGAACGGCGTCGGCAGCCTTGCCGGGCGCGAGCAGATCATGACGGCGTTCCGCAAGTATTTTGACGATTACCCGGATCAGACGGCGATTGACACGCTGGTGGAAAAGGTAAGTCCGCGGGCCGGGCGCGCGGTCTGGTCGGTCCGGGCAACGCATAGCGGCACCGGCAAGCCGCTGATCCGCGAGGGCGAGGAAACCATCACCTTCAACGAGGATGGCCGCGTCACGCATGTGCAGGTTACCGATTACCAGGCATTTTGATCGGAAGGGCGGTATCGCTGCCGCCCTTTCCGCAACAATCTCTACAAATCTCACAACCAGCTGAAAGACTTCAGGAACATTCTTCTTTTCCGGTTGTTTTGATCTCAGCCGCATCACTTGCGGCAGGCATCAATCAGCAGCCCGGCAGAGCCGGCAGGAGGAATAGGATGGGTAGAGGTATTTTGCTTTGGTTTCTCGGGGTTCCGATTCCGCTGATCCTGATCATCCTTCTGTTCTGGCACTAGGAGATCACGATGTCGCAACCCGTATCGAGCGTCGTTACCGGCGCTCCGCAGGAATCGTCGTCCTCGGCCGTCAGCTGGGGACCGATCCTTGCCGGCACGCTGGCCGCAACGGCGATCACCCTGATCTTCATGCTGATCGGCTCCGGACTGGGGCTGACGATGATTTCGCCCTTCGCCAACAGCAGCAGTTCGCTGGCGACGATCGGGGCGACGGCGGCTGTGTGGCTGATCGTTGTGCAATGGACGTCGTCGGCGCTCGGCGGCTATATCACCGGCCGGCTTCGCTCAAAGTGGGTCGGGGTTCACACCTATGAGGTGTTCTTCCGCGATACGGCGCATGGCTTTCTGGCCTGGGCATTGGCAACGCTTATTGTTATCGGCCTGCTTGGTTCGGCGGTATCCTCGCTCGTCAGTGCCGGTGCGAGTGCGACCGCGACTGCGGTTGGAGCAACGGCGGCTGCAGGCGGTGCCGGAGCAGCAGCAGCCGTTTCCAACTCCGACGGCAGCGGCGGCTTCTCCACGTCCTACTTTACTGATGCGCTGCTGCGCCCGGCAGATGGCCGGACCGCCCCGCAGAACCAGAGCAACGAAGCCGTGAGCGCCGAGATTTCCCGCGTGCTGATCAGCGGTGCGGCGCAGGGCGAAATCGCTGCCGACGATCGTGCCTATCTCGACCAGGTGGTTGCCTCGCGCACCGGGCTTTCCGAAGCCGACGCGAAGACCCGCGTCGATGGCGTGCTGAAGCGGATCGACGATGCGAAGGTGGCGGCACAGAAAGCGGCCGATACGGCCCGCAAGACGGCATCGGGTGTTGCGCTGATCGGCGCCATGTCGCTGCTCGTCGGCGCCTTCATCGCCAGTGTGTCGGCGGCTATCGGCGGACGCCAGCGGGACGACGATGAAGAGCGCGAGGCGCTTCTGAGACGCTGACAGCCCGACCTGCGATCAAACTAGACGCCCGGATACGTTCCGGGCGTTTTTCTGTTTGCCTGACGCGACGCGTTTCTACGCTGCGAAAGTCAGGACGTGGGCGGCGAGATAGATGGCAAGCACGGCAGAGATGCCGATGTCGGAGAGCATGGCAATGGTCTCGTTTCTGTTCCTCGACGGCTGCGTAAGGTGTTTCAGCCCAGCCAGACCGAAGAAAATGCAGCCGACCAATGCAGCCGGCACTACCCAGCTCGGCTGGAAAAGACTTACGGCGCCCAGCAATCCGATCGACAGATTGCCGAAGCCGATCTCCTGGACCAGCGCAAAGGCTTTCTCGTCAGTGATGCCGAAGATCTTTTCGGCCGTAAAGGACGGCTGGGCGACCTGCTTGAGACCAGCGAGCAGAAGGCGCAGGCCGACGCCCCAGAACACGAACCACTTGCCGACGAGAAAAAACAGATCGGCATTGCCGGAGAAGACCGCTTCCGAAATCACGGAAACGACGGGCAATACCAGCATCAACAAAAGCACTGTTGCGAAATACATGACAGCCCCCAAGATCACGCATTGGCTGCCAGTTAACGATGGGACGCGGCAAGTTAGCAAGATCAAAAGAAAGGCGCCCGGGGTGTTGATCCCGGGCGCCATGAGCCTTCTTCCGTAACTGGAGGTACAAACACCGGAAGAAGGTAGTCTCGATCGGTAAAGGCTTACGTTATTCGGCCTTCGCCAGATCACTGCGGATGACGGCCCGGAGATCGTCGATCGGGCGCAGGGTCTGCCCGTCTTCGAAATGCCAGAAGGTCCATCCGTTGCATGCATCAAGACCCTGAACCTTTGCGCCCAGGCGATGAATGGAGCCGGCGTCGCCGCCGGAGGCCACGGTGCCATCGGCGCGGACGATCGCGCTGTAGCGGCGGCGTGCATCGTAGAGCACCTGGCCGGGCTTGATCAGACCGCTTTCGACGAGAACGTTGAAGGCGACGCGCACTTCCTGCTTCTTGCCGGTCATGACAGTCAGCTCCGCCTTGCCGAGCGGCTCGACGGCGGCGATGCGGGCGGACGCCGCATCGATGTAATCCTGCTCGCGCTCGATGCCGACGAAGTGGCGGCCGAGGCGCTTGGCGACGGCGCCCGTCGTGCCCGAACCGAAGAACGGATCGAGGATCACGTCACCCGGCTTCGAGGAGGCCATGATGACGCGAGCGAGCAGTGCTTCCGGCTTCTGGGTCGGATGAACCTTCTTGCCATCGTCGCCCTTCAGGCGCTCACCGCCGCTGCAGATCGGAAACAGCCAATCCGAGCGCATCTGCACGTCGTCGTTCGATGCCTTCAGCGCATCGTAATTGAAGGTGTAGCCCTTGGCCTTGGCGTCCGGGCTCGCCCAGATCATCGTCTCATGGGCGTTCTGGAACCGGCGGCCCTTGAAGTTCGGCATCGGGTTTGTCTTGCGCCAGACGATGTCATTGAGGATCCAGAAATTCAGATCCTGCAGCGTGGCGCCGACGCGGAAGATGTTGTGATAGGAACCGATGACCCAGATCGTGCCCGTCGGCTTCAGAACGCGGCGGCAGGCCAGAAGCCAGGCGCGCGTGAAGGCATCGTAGGCCTCGAAGGAAGCGAACTGATCCCACTCGTCATCGACGGCATCGACCAGCGACTGATCGGGACGGTGCAGCGTTCCGCCGAGTTGCAGGTTATAGGGCGGGTCGGCAAAGATCACATCGACGGAATTGGTCGGCAGGGCCTCGAGGGCCGCGACACAATCACCCTTGATGATCGTGTCGATCCAGGAATCCGGCTTAACGGAGGTCTTAAGATCGGCAAGCGGAAAGACAGACGCCATTATGTTACTCGCTCATACACTTACGCTTTTAACTGAGCGTTATGGTTACCCAGTTTGGTTACCAAAGCCTGAAGCGGTGAGCGATTTCGGGAAATTATCGAACTATACACGCAGAAAATGAAAAGGCGGGCACCTGGCCCGCCTCCCCTCAATTCGTCAGCCTGAGGCCGCTCGTGGCACTCGCCGCCTTGCTGAACAGGGCCGACATCGAGGCGGCCATGTCGTCGGTGGGTTTGACCTCGAAGAACAGCCCCTCGGTGGCGCAGGCTTTCAGGTTCGGTCCGATATTTTTGGCAAAGACCGGATTGATCGCCTGGTTCCAGATCGGATCGGTGGGGATCGGCAGGTAGGTGGTGTAGAGTACGGCGACCTTGATGCCGCGATCCTTCAGCGCCGAGCAGAGCTTCGGGTCGATCGGCTGCAGACAGCGGTCGGGGTTGGACCACCAGGAGCCGCCGGTGCAGCTGCTTTTGCGGCTGTCGCCCAGGCCGTCGGTCACGAAGAACACCACTTCCTGGCGGTCGCCGGTGCTGGCGCCGGTGCCGCCATCGGTCTTGATTTCCTTGCCGATGCTGGTCAACGCCGTGTCGAAACTCGTCAGCGCATCCTCGTTGAACTGATGATGCTGCGTCGTCATCAGGTTGATCTGGCCAATGGCGTTGCGCATGGTCGAGAGATCGCCGGTCAGGGTTGCGATCCGCTGGATACCGTAATAGGGCGCCGTTTCAGAGGCCGCGGCGCCGAACGTATAGGCGGCGAAGCGGTACTGGTTCGGCTGGGTTTCCCCGGCCGCATCATCCATCAGCCCCTTGACGGCCTCGGTCACCACGTCAATCCGCAGCGTTATATCGTTGGCGCGGGCAATGAGATAGTTGCTGTCCGTGTTTTCGACGCCGCTGCCCCAGACCATATGGCAGGCGAAGGCACAGTTGCGGCCCGCGGCATCCGGGGCATTTGCGGTCGCCTTCACCAGCGCATCGATGTCGGCCTGCGTCGCGCCGATACCCATCGACGGGGTATTGTCGAGCAGCAGGTAGAAGTCGGTATAGCTGGCGCTTGACATGCCGCCGCTGGAGGCGGTCGCCATGCCGCTGACAGGCATGGAATTGATGCCCAGGATCTTCATGAACGTGGTCGGCGCCTGCGTGCCGAAATTGACGGTGGAGGTGACGACACCGCTTTGCTTGGCAACCTTGATCGAGACGTTGATAGGCAGCGAGCCGGCAGTCTGGCTAAGGCCGCTTGAGCGCTGCGCCATGAACATCTGTTGCGCATCCTGCTCGGCAATACTGACCTCACCGTCGCCGGTCATCGACTGGATCGCCTTGTAGCCTGACGACTGCGGGGAGATGGCGCCGAGGGCTGCAGCATCGGCTGCCTCCATCAACTCGGTCCGAAGCTCGCTCTGGTCGCTGTAGTCGACAGCAAGACCTGCAGCGCCGAGCAGCGGCACCATCAGGATTGCCGTCATGACACCGAAATTGCCGCGCCGGTCCTTGAGAAAGAGACGTAAAGAACGCATTTTGAGTATGCCTCGGAGCTAAAATATAGTGCCGTTATGCACACCATTCGATAATATAGAGTAAGCATGGAAGCGTTTTCACAGCTTCGTGACTGAAATAGAAAGGCGATAAATACTTTAGATAGAAGTGATATTTCAATTTTATTCTATCACTGGTGGCATGCCGGAATTGACGCCGGCACGCCTTCGTTGTCTTGGCCCTTTCAAGCCCCGGCGGTGTCATGGACCTTGCGGCTGTCATCCGGCGCCTCGTCGCGCTCGAACATGCCGTAATCGCGGACGATGTGGCCGATGCGCAGGCGGTAATCGGCGAAGACGCCATTGCGGCCGGCGGCCTGGGCGTTGCGATGCGCCTCGCGGTTGCGCCAGCCCTTGACGGCATCCTCATCCCGCCAGAAGGAGAGCGACAGGATCTTGCCGCGCATCGTCAGGCTCTCGAAGCGCTCGATGGAGATGAAGCCATCCATGCTCTCCAGCTCGGCGCGCAGCTCTCCCGCCAGATCGAGATATTTGTGGCGTTCGCCGAGAAACGGCACGACCTCGAAGATGACGGCGATCATGGCTGCACCAGCCTGGCATGGGGTGCCGAAACATTTTTCAGGAAGATGCGGTCCTCCCGGAGGATGAAGCGCTCGCGCTTGGCGAATTCATAGTTCTCGCGGCCGCGCGGATCGGCGGCGAGCCTCGCACGGTAGGCTTCGTAGGCGGCAAGGCTTTCGATGTTGTAGACACCGTAGGCCGTCGTAAGCGAGCCCTCGTGCGGGGCGAAATAGCCGATCAGGTCGGCGCCGTTCTGCGGGATCGCCTGTCCCCAGTTGCGGGCATATTCGGCGAAGGCGTCCTTCTTGAAAGGATCGATCTCGTAGCGGATGAAGCAGGTGAGCATCTCTTTCTCCTGTTGTTGTGAGAAGAGTTTTGCCATGTTGCGGCACCGGCATGCTTCGGTTATGATCGAAGTATGAAAGAAGGACCAGACATCGCACAGATCGGCTCGCTCATCGGCGATCCCGCCCGCGCCAACATGCTGACGGCGCTGATGGGCGGCAAGGCGCTGACGGCGACGGAGCTTGCGGCCGCCGGCGGCATCACGCTGCAGACGGCGAGCACGCATCTTGCCAAGCTTGAGGCCGGCAGCCTGCTTTCGCAGCGCAAGCAGGGACGCCACCGCTATTTCACGCTTGCCGATGACGGCGTCGGCAAGCTGCTGGAAAGCATCATGGGCTTTGCCGCCGGACGCGGGCATCTGCGCCACCAGCCGGGACCAAAGGAACCGGCGCTGCGCAAGGCACGCATCTGTTACGATCATCTGGCTGGCGATTACGGCGTGCGGATGCTGGACAGCCTCGTCGCCTCCGGGGCGATCGACGCCATCGGCGATGGACTGGCGGTGACGGCAAAGGGCGAGGACCGGTTCCAGTGCATCGGCATAGACCTGCACGGCCTGAAATCCTCGCGCCGTCCGCTCTGCCGCTCCTGCCTCGACTGGAGCGAGAGGCGCGCGCATCTGGCGGGCAGCCTCGGCAAGGCGCTGCTTTCCAACTTCTTCGACAAGGGCTGGGCGCGGCGCACGGCCGAAAGCCGCTCGGTGATCTTTTCGCCCGAAGGCGAGCGGCAGTTTCTGCAGCTCTTTCCGGTCGAGACCTGATCCAATCAGCCGACGATGGCGAAGGCTTCCGGTTCGCCGGGCTTGCGCGCCGAGGGCGAACGGCCGATCCATTGCACATGTTTCTGCAGGATGACGGCTGCCTCATCGATGCGGCCCTGGCGTAGCGCCAGCAGGATGGCGCGGTGATCGTGGTCGGTGCGCTTTTCCCAGCCGGAACGCCAGGCCGAGAACAGGAACCGGGCGCTTGCCGCATGCAGATCGTCGATCGCCGCCAACAGGCGGTTCATGTTGCAGGGCGCGAGGATCAGCCGGTGGAAGCGGCGGTTCGCCTCTTCCCAGGCATGCACGTCGGCGGCCGCATCGCCATCCCGGGTCGCCTGCTCCGCGGCATCGAGGATCGCCGATGTCAGATGCTTGGCGGCGTGGCGGAGCGCCAGAACCTCAAGCGCCGCGCGCATTTCGGCGACTTCACGCACCTCTTCCAGATCGAAGGAGGCAACGCGCACACCGCGGCGCGGCTCGCTGATCGCCAGCCCCTGCGCTTCGAGGCGGCGGAAGGCTTCGCGCACTGGCACATGGCTGGTGCCGAATTCCTCGGCGATATGGTCCTGCCGAAGCCTGACGCCGGCGGCCAGTTCACCATGCACGATACGCTCCGCCAGGATGCGGCTGATGCGGCTTGCGATCGTGTCTTCGGGTTCCTTGGCCATGCTGTCCAGTAATGCGCGGGAATCGGCTTGGCGAGGCTATCCTGCGGTGCCTTCCGGCGCAAATGGCATTCGGCGGCGCCAAGCCGCCCACAGCGCGCATCGCTGCCATGTCAACGCCCCCGTTGAGCTTTGGAACGCCATCGTGTAAACCGCCGCCATCCCCAACAAGGCTGGACGAACATGCAGGGCTTCGACCTCATTATCTTCGACTGTGACGGCGTTCTGGTCGATTCCGAAATCATCGCGGCGCAAGTCGAATCCGCCCTTCTCACCGAGGCCGGTTACCCGATCAGCCCGGAAGAAATGGCCGAGCGGTTCGCAGGCCTGACCTGGAAGAACATTCTTCTGCAGGTCGAGCGTGATGCCAGCATCCCGCTTTCGGCCTCGCTGCTCGACAA
Organism: Rhizobium sp. 01N424; assembly: GCF_056399485.1. Lineage (NCBI taxonomy): Bacteria > Pseudomonadati > Pseudomonadota > Alphaproteobacteria > Hyphomicrobiales > Rhizobiaceae > Rhizobium > Rhizobium sp. 01N424. The sequence continues at coordinate 813,124 of NZ_JBFTRK010000001.1, read as the reverse complement.
GTCCGAGAAGCTGCTCGATCTCAAGCTCCAGCAGGATGTCGAGGCGATCGCCGGTGTCGCCGCTGCTATCGCCAAGCTCGATCTGCAGCGCTGCATCTGCTCCAATTCGAGCTCTGCACGCCTCGACATGATGCTCGGCAAGGTCGGCCTCAAGCCGCTGTTTGCGCCGAACATCTTTTCCGCCAAGGACCTTGGCCCCGACCGCACCAAGCCGAAGCCGGACATTTTCCTGCATGGCGCGGAGAAGATGGGCGTTTCGCCGTCGCGCACCGTGGTCGTCGAGGATTCCGTTCATGGCGTCCATGCGGCCCGTAGCGCCGGTATGCGCGTCATCGGCTTTACCGGTGCGTCGCACAGCTATCCCTCGCATGCCGACCATCTGACGGATGCGGGTGCGGAAACCGTGATCTCGCGGATGAGCGATCTTCCGGGTGTCGTTGCCGCACTTTCCGAATGGGAAGGCGCGCTCTGATCAGACGAGCAGGTTGACGGCGCCGGGCAGTATCTCGAAACGTGCCGGGATATGGCCCGGCGCCTCGCCGTCGCTATCGACAGGTGCCGCCTCGCCGGCCGGCCAGACCTCGACCAGACGCGCCCGGTGGATGCTGACCAGCGGGCTTTTCACGTGCTTGCCGCTGTAGATGCTGTTCATCAGCGTCAGCACGCGCAGCCTCGCGGCACCCCTGATAATCACCACATCGAAGAGCCCGTCGGAAACATCGGCGCCGGGTGCCACCTTCATGCCGCCGCCGAACCAGGCGCCGTTGGCGACCGCAACGGCGGTGATCGGCCCGTCATAGACATCCTCGCCATCGAGCCGCAGGCGGATCTTGCAGGGCTTGTAGCGCAGGATCTGCATCAGGCTGTGATAGAAGAACACCATCGGCCCCGGTAGCCGCCTGCCCCGCCGCGCCTCGTTGACGGCGCTGACGATCTTTCCCGAAACGCCGAAGCTGGCGATATTGATGAAATGCCGGGTGCAGCTCACGCCGTCTTCGTTTTCGCAGGTCAGCAGCCCGGCATCGACGGAGCGCACCGGCGCAGTCAACAGATGTTCGGCGATCTTCGAGGGTTCACGGGGGATGGCGAAATTGCGGGCGAAATCGCAGCCAGTGCCCGTCGGAATGAAGGAGAAGACCGCGCCCGGACGCCTTGATCTGAGGATACCTCCCGCCACCTCGCCGACCGTGCCATCGCCACCGACGGCCAGCACCAGATCGCAGCCGTCTTCGGCGAGTTCCCGCCCATGGCGCCCAGCATCGCCGAAACCCTTGGTCTCACGCAGGCTGATATCGGCCGAGCGGGCTTCGAGCGCACGCCGCAACGCGGACCAGAACACCCGCCTGCCCCGCCTTCCAGACGCCGGATTGAGAACGATGCCGATTTTCATCGCGAATAATCTCTCCCGCCATGACAGAAGCATGACGGAAGAAGCGAAACAAGCGGCCTGTTAGGAGCTCTTGGCTTTCTTCTTGGTCTTCGGGGCGTTGCCCTGATCGAAGCCGATATTGACGCGAACCAGCGAACCCGAACCCACCGGCAGCTTGAAGCCGTCGTGGCGGAACAGGACCTGCGTCGACGTCTGGCCAGCCGGTATCTGCGCGGTGAAGGGCACGGTCTCGCTGTTGATTGCACCCTGGCTGTCGACAGCGCTGATGCGAATCGGCAGCGACACGGTACCAGGGCCGCCTGCCGGACCGGCGAGTACGCGAACCTGCGCAACGATGGTCATCGTCAGGTTCTGGTCGTTCAGCGTGCACTGGCGCGTATAGTCACCGAATGCGGCCTGATAGACGATCTGGTCGGTCGGCTGCGCATCCTGCTGGCCTGCGGCGCTGTTGACGACGGCCTTCTTGCCGCCCTTGGCATAGGTGCGGAAGATCGCATCCTGATCGCGCATGTAGATCTGCGGGCAAGCGCCCTGAACGACCGGCTGTACGGAGCCTGACGCATTGGTGGCGGTGCCGATCGGCTTGTCTGTCGAAGATGGATTCTGCGGTGCCATCGGCATGATCTGCGCGGTGCCACCGGTCTGCGCGGAAGCCTCTGCCGGCTTGCTGTCGCCGCCCATTCCGAGCGAGCTGCAGCCTGCGAGAAGAGCGGCCAACGATGCGGAAGCGATGAGACGCGGGACTTTGCCGAACACGATTATTCCACCCTCTTACAAAGTTTTTTTGGCAGGCCCGAAGTCGCGTTTGCAAGGCCTTTCGTCACAGTTTGCGATGGTCTATATCAGCGGCGCAAAGAAAAATCGATTGGGTAAGCACTGTTTTGATGCACATTTCGGCTCGCAGCATTTCAGGCGCTTGCTTTCCTTCTCCGGATCGCTTCCGGCCATAACGTCAAGGATGAAGAACGTGGACTATATCTCGACCCGCGGCGAGGCCCCTTCTCTCGGCTTTTGCGATGCGCTTCTGACGGGTCTTGCCCGCGACGGCGGTCTCTACGTTCCGCGTCAATGGCCGCAGTTCTCCAAGAAGGACATCCGGGCGCTGCGCGGCAAGAGCTATCAGGATATCGCGTTCACGATTCTCTCGCCCTTCACCAATGGCGAAATTCCGGCCGAAACCTTCCGGGCGATGATCGACGAAGCCTATGGCACCTTCCGCCACCCGGCGATCGCGCCGCTGGTGCAGACCGGCCCGAACAGCTTCGTCATGGAGCTCTTCCACGGCACGACGCTCGCCTTCAAGGATGTGGCGATGCAGCTGCTCGCCCGCCTGATGGACTATGCGCTGGAAAAGCGCGGCGAGCGCGCGACGATCGTCGGCGCCACCTCCGGCGATACCGGCGGCGCGGCGATCGACGCCTTTGCGGGACGCGAGCGCACCGACATCTTCATCCTCTTCCCGCATGGCAAGGTGTCCCCGGTGCAGCAGCGGCAGATGACCACCTCGACATCGCCGAACGTGCATGCGCTTGCCGTCAACGGCAATTTCGACGACTGCCAGAATCTGGTGAAGGCGATGTTCAACGACGGCGCCTTCCGCGACAAGGTCAAGCTGTCGGGCGTCAACTCGATCAACTGGGCCCGCATCATGGCTCAGATCGTCTATTACTTCACCACCTCGGTGGCGCTCGGCGGACCGGACCGGAAGATCTCGTTCACCGTTCCGACGGGGAATTTCGGGGATATCTTTGCCGGTTATGCCGCCAAGAAGATGGGCCTGCCGATCGGCAAGCTGGTGATCGCCACCAACGAGAACGACATCCTGGCGCGGACGATGAAGACCGGCCGCTACGACATGAAGGATGTGAAGGCGACGACCTCTCCCTCCATGGATATCCAGATCTCCTCCAACTTCGAACGGCTGCTGTTCGAAGCCTATGACCGCGACGCTTCCAAGGTGCGCCATGCGATGGACAGCCTGAAGCAATCGAACGGTTTCGAGATCGCTCCGAAGGCGCTCGCCGCCATCAAGAAGGACTTCCGCGCCGGCCGTGCCAGCGAGAAGCAGGTGGCCCAGACGATCAAGGAAACGCTTGCCGAGACGGGCTATCTGCTCGATCCGCATTCGGCGATCGGCGTCTTCGTTGCCGCCAAGCACGAGAAGCCGAATACGCCGATGGTGACGCTTGCCACCGCCCACCCGGCTAAGTTCCCGGCGGCCGTAAAATCGGCCTCCGGTATTGACCCGGCGCTCCCGACGTGGCTTGCTGATCTGATGCTTAAGGAGGAGCGCTTCCAAGTCATCGATCCGGAACTTAAGGCCGTTGAAAGCTTTATCGGCAAGCATGCCCGGACGTAATTCGGCAGCGCAGAAAGATAGCCAATGACAGTTGAGTGCACCCGGCTCAAATCCGGGCTGACAGTAGTGACACAGACCATGCCGCACCTTGAAAGTGCCGCACTCGGGGTCTGGATCAAATCAGGTTCGCGCAACGAAACGGAAGACGAGCATGGCATTGCCCACCTGCTCGAACACATGGCTTTCAAGGGAACCGCACGCCGCTCGGCACGCGATATCGCAGAGGAAATCGAGGATGTCGGCGGTGAAGTGAACGCCGCAACCTCGACCGAAACGACCTCCTACTACGCCCGCGTCCTCAAGGACCACGTGCCGCTCGCCATCGATATCCTCGCCGACATCCTGACGGAATCGGCCTTCGAGGAAGATGAGCTGGAGCGCGAAAAGCAGGTCATCCTGCAGGAAATCAACGCCGCCAACGACACGCCCGATGACGTGGTTTTCGACAAGTTTTCGGAAACCGCCTACAAGGACCAGACGCTCGGCCGCGCCATTCTCGGTACGCCGGAGACGGTCGTTTCATTCTCGCCACAGCAGATCCGCACCTATCTCGGCCGCAACTACACGACCGACCGGATGTTCGTGGTCGCAGCCGGTGCCGTCGATCACGACGAGTTCGTGAAGATGGTGGAACAGCGTTTCGCCGGCCTGCCGACAGCGCCGATCGCGACGCCCGTCATGGAGCCCGCGCGCTATATCGGCGGCAATATCCGCGAGACCCGCGATCTCATGGATGCGCAGATCCTGCTCGGCTTCGAAGGCAAGGCCTATCACGCCCGCGACTTCTACTGTTCGCAGATCCTCGCCAACATTCTTGGCGGCGGCATGTCGTCCCGGCTGTTCCAGGAAGTGCGCGAAATTCGCGGCCTCTGCTACTCGATCTATGCGTTCCACTGGGGCTTCTCCGACACCGGCATCTTCGGGATCCATGCCGCGACCGGCGGCGAGAACCTGCCGGAGCTGGTGCCTGTGATCATCGACGAGCTGCACAAGTCTGCCGGCTCGATCGAGCAGAAGGAAATCGAGCGCGCCCGCGCCCAGATCCGCGCCCAGCTTCTGATGGGTCAGGAAAGCCCGGCCGCCCGTGCCGGCCAGATTGCCCGGCAGATGATGCTCTATGGCCGTCCGATCTCCAATCCGGAGATGATGGAGCGGCTGGAAGGCATCACCGTCGAGCGCCTGACCGACCTTGCCGGACGGCTGTTCTTCGACACCGTTCCGACGCTTTCGGCGATCGGACCGCTGGAGCAGCTTGCTCCGATGGAAGACATCGCCGCGTCGCTCTCCGCCCATGTGCCGCAATCCAAACAGGCAAGCCGCTAGACCGCTTTCAGCCCGCCGGGAGTGATCGATGCCCAAATCGGTATTTCGGTTCCTGTCGCGGCAGCCGGAAGCAGTCGAGCTGGAGAACAGCCGCTATGCGTTGCGGCTGCCGCGCTATCAGGATTTCAACCAGTGGCACAAGCTGCGCTCGGAAAGCCGCAAGTTCCTGGAACCCTGGGAGCCGACCTGGCGGCGTGACGAACTGACGGAGGGCGCCTTTCGCGCCCGCGTCATCCGCGGCAAGCAGGAATATGCGTCAGGACAGGCGATCCCGCTCTTCCTGTTTTCCAAACCGGACATGGAACTGCTCGGCGGCATCACCATCGGCTATATCAGGCGCGGGGCGGCGCAGAGCTGCATGATCGGCTACTGGATGGGCGAGAAACACGCCGGTCAGGGCCATATGTTCGCCGCACTTCAGTTGGTTATACCCTATATCTTCGCAGGGCTTGAGTTGCACCGTATCGAAGCAGCCTGTATTCCAGACAACGCACGGAGCATTCGCCTGCTTGAGAAAGCCGGGTTTCAGCGGGAAGGCTATCTGCGCGGATACTTGAAAATCAACGGTCAGTGGCATGACCATGTGATGTTTTCACTGATCGCCACCGATACGGATACAGGCAGGAAAACCGACAGCCGATGACCACGAACCGCATGCTGCACACATCACCGTCCGGCCGATTGATCGCGGTGATCGCAGCTCTCTTCCTGTCGGTGCTTGCGCTGGCCGCCGGTACCGCACATGCGGCTGAGCCGGTGAAGATTTCGCGCGACGACACCGCGCTCGACCTCACCAAGACCACCGAGATCTACGCCAATCAGGGCGAAGCGTTCCAGGTGTCCACAGCAGCCGGTGCCGATGGTATCCGGCGCCGTATTGAGGTACGTGCCAGCTCCGACAACCACCAGGGCGACTGGGCGGTTTTCGCGCTCGCCAACGTTTCGGAAGAGCAGCTGGAGCGCGTCATCGTCGCCCCGCATTTCCGCCTGGTGAATTCCAAGCTTTTCTGGCCTGACCTCGGCTCGCAGCGCATCATGGCGATCACTCCGAGCGAGGGCTTCGCGCTCGACCGGCAGCCGAGCGACGAGGCCGACGTCTTCCGCATCACGCTGAACCCCGGCGCCGTCATCACCTTCGTCGCCGAGCTTGCAAGCCCCGACCTGCCGCAGATCTATCTCTGGGAACCGGACGCCTACAAGGACACGATCAACGCGTTCACGCTCTACCGCGGCATCGTGCTCGGCATTGCCGGTCTGCTCGCCGTGTTCCTGACCATCCTGTTCGTCGTCAAGGGAACCTCGATGCTGCCGGCAACGGCAGCGCTCGCCTGGGCGGTGCTCGGCTATATCTGCGTCGATTTCGGCTTTCTCGGCAAGCTGATCAGCATCGCTTCGGCCGACCAGCGAATATGGCGCGCCTGCGCGGAAGTGGCGCTGGCCTCGAGTTTCGTCATCTTCCTGTTCACCTATTTGAACCTCAACCGCTGGCACACGCATCTCGGCTACGCGACGCTTGCCTGGGTGCTTGGTCTCGCCCTGCTCTTCGGCGTGGCGATCTACGACCCGTCGATCGCTGCCGGTATCGCCCGCCTCTCCTTCGCGCTGACGGCGACGATGGGTCTGGTGCTGATCGTCTATCTCGGCCTCAACCGCTATGACCGCGCCATCCTGCTCGTGCCCGCCTGGGCGCTGATCCTTGTGTGGATATTCGGGGCGTGGCTGACGATCACCGGCCGGCTCGACAACGACATCATCCAGCCGGCGCTTGGCGGCGGTCTGGTTCTGATCGTGCTCTTGATCGGCTTCACCGTGATGCAGCACGCCTTTGCGGGCGGCGCGTTCCAGCAGGGCCTGTTTTCCGATCTCGAACGCCAGTCACTGGCGCTGACCGGCTCCGGCGACATGGTCTGGGACTGGGACGTGGCGCGCGACCGGGTCGTCACCATTCCCGATGTTTCCGTGAAGCTCGGCCTGTCGCCGGGGACGATGCATGGCGCGGCGCGCAACTGGCTGCCGCGGCTGCATCCTGACGACCGCGACCGTTTCCGCGCCACGCTCGACGTGCTGCTTGAGCATCGCCGCGGCCGCCTGAACCACGAATTCCGCATCCGCGCCGAGGACGGGCATTTCCACTGGCTGCTGATCCGCGCCCGCCCTGTGCTCGGCTCCAACGGCGAAATCATCCGCTGCGTCGGCACGATCGTCGATGTGACGGAGCAGAAGAATTCCATCGAGCGGCTGCTGCACGACGCGCTGCACGACAACCTGACCGGCCTGCCGAACCGCCAGCTGTTCATCGACCGCCTGCAGTCGGTGCTGGCGCTGGCGCCTTCGGGCGATACGCTGCGCCCGACGGTGATGGTGATCGATATCGACCGCTACAAGCTGGTCAACGATGCACTCGGCGTTGCCGCGGGCGACAATATCCTGATCGCGCTGACCCGGCGCCTGCGCCGCCTGTTGAAGGCGCAGGACACGCTGGCGCGTCTGGCGGGCGACCAGTTCGGCCTGATCCTGGTTTCCGAGCGCGATCCGGCGAAGATCGCCGATTTTGCCGATGCGATCAGCAAGGCGATCATGGTGCCGATCAATTTCGCCAATCGCGAGATCGTCCTGACGGCGTCGATCGGCCTCTCCTCCTGGGTCGACCAGCAGGAGAATGCGGCCGGCATGCTGAGTGACGCCGAGCTGGCGATGTACCGCGCCAAGCGCGCCGGCGGCAATCGCGTCGAGCCATTCCGCCCGGCATTCCGCGATTTTGGGGCCGACAGGCTTCAGCTGGAATCGGATCTGCGCCGCGCCATCGAGCGCAAGGAACTGTCGATGGTCTATCAGCCGATCGCCCGGCTCGAGGATGTCGAGATCGCCGGTTTCGAGGCGCTGATGCGCTGGGAGCATCCGAAGCGCGGCAATATCCCGCCATCCGAGTTCATCCCGATCGCGGAAGCCTCCGACATCATCGGCCCGCTCGGGCTGTTTGCGCTGGAACAGGCGACCAACGACCTGATGGGCTGGCAGAACCAGACCGGCGAATTGCCGATCTTCGTTTCGATCAATCTCTCCAGCGTGCAGCTGCTCAACAACGAGCTTTATGACGACGTGCGCTCGGTGCTGGCGAAGACCCATTGCGAACCCTCGCGCCTGAAGCTGGAGCTGACGGAATCGATGGTGATGGAGAACCCGGAACAGGCGCGCCTGGTGCTGCAGAAGCTGAAGGAAGCAGGCCTTGGCCTCGCACTCGACGACTTCGGCACAGGCTATTCCTCCCTCTCCTACCTGACGCGCTTCCCGTTCGACACCATCAAGCTCGACAAGGCGCTGGTGCGAGACAATACCGACAAGAAGGCCACCATCCTGCGCTCGGTGATCAACATGGCCCGCGAACTGGACATGAAGGTCGTGGCCGAAGGCATCGAGTCCAACGAGGACGCGATCGAGCTTGCCAAGATGGGCTGCAGCTACGGCCAAAGCTACCTTTTCGGCCCCCCGATGCCGGCAGAATCGGTGCTGCGGCTGCTGAAGGAACGGTTTCCGCTGACGAAGCGGGCGTAAGCTATTCCATTGCCTATGCGGGAAACGATCCTGCACAGGCCATCCTTCCGATTGCAGATTGTGACAGGACGATGTGGCAAAGGCGTCACGTTTGTGGCGCTTTGCCACTTTTTTATACATATGCGTTTAGCATATAATTGACGAGCCCGTTCTCCGCGAGCTTACTGTTTCCGTTGCCAATCGGCGCGTTCCCTCTCCGGCGTCCCCCTCGCGGCACCGCACGCCTCGCGCCACATACGGGCCAGCCACAGTGCCGGTCTGCAAAACGGAGACACAGCATGAACATAAAGAGCCTACTTCTCGGCTCCGCTGCTGCATTTGCAGCAGTTTCCGGCGCCCAGGCCGCCGACGCCATCGTCGCCGCCGAGCCGGAATCCGTGGAATATGTCCGCGTCTGCGACGCGTACGGAACAGGCTACTTCTACATTCCAGGCACGGAAACCTGCCTGAAGATCGGCGGCTATCTGCGCTTCGAAGTCGGCTACGGCTTTGGGGACGGTTATGAGAACAACGGGCCGGGTGGCGCCGGCGGCGAGGACTGGGAAAGCCATACCCGCGCCCATGTGAGCGTCGATGCCAAGAGCGACACCGAGTACGGCCCGCTGACAAGCCGCATCGTTCTCGAATCCAACTATTATGGCGGCGGCGGCCCTGCCACGCGTACCACCGAGTTTGTCGGCTGGTCGAATGCCGCCGCCTATGGCACGGACAATACGATCATCGACGAAGCCTATCTGGAGCTTGCCGGTATCCGCGCCGGCCGCTTCGCAAGCTGGTGGGACAACGACTTCTCCGGTGAATCCGATCTGATGACCGGTAACGACACCAAATGGAATGCGATCCGCTACGAATATGACAGCGACAGCTTCAATGCCGGCCTGTCGCTGGATGAGCTCCCTGCGGACTTCGACGGAGCCGAGAGAGGTCTCGGCATAGACGCCATGGTCGGCGGCAAGGCTGGAGGGTTCACCTGGCAGGTCTATGGCGGCTATGACGCGGCCATGCAGGATGGCTCCGTCACAGCCCGCATGGGAGCACAAATCGGCCCCGGCCTGTTCGAGCTTGCCGGCATCTATTCGAGCGGACCGAATACCTATTACCAGGCCAGCGAATGGTCGGTGATTGCGCAATATGCCCTGAAGATCAACGACAAGTTCACCGTGACGCCGGAGGCGCAGTACAGCGGCAGGATCCGCGAGGCCGACGACGAATATCACAATGGCAGTATGTGGCGCGGCGGCGTGACATTCGACTACAAGATCGTCGACGACCTGACCCTGCATACGGCTGCGACCTATGTGGCGGAGAACCACGACTTTCCCGGCACCGACGACTCGCATTATGTCGAAGGCTTCGTCCGGCTGGAGCGGGATTTCTGAACCTCTCCGCATCGCGACCAGAGAGACCCGGCTCGACGCCGGGTCTCTTGCTTTTGGGGCCTTGCTCAGGCTGCCTGCGGAACCCTTGCGATCACCTTGATCTCGAAATCGAAGCCTGCCAGCCAGTTGACGCCGACGGCAGTCCAGTTCGGATAAGGCGGCTCGCCGATGATGCGGTTGCGCACCGCCATGATCGTCTCGAACTGATTTTGCGGGTCGGTGTGGAAGGTGGTGACGTCGATGACCTCATCGAGCGTCGCGCCCGCAGCCTTCAGGACGGCCTTCAGGTTTTCAAAAGCCAGTTCCACCTGGCGGGCGAAGTCGGGCTCCGGCGAGCCGTCGGCACGGCTGCCCACCTGCCCCGAGACGAACAGCAGATCACCGGAGCGGATCGCTGCGGAATAGCGGTGTTCGGCATAAAGCGCGTGGCGGCCGGCCGGGAAGATTGCTTCGCGTTTGGTCATGTTCACTCCTGATGACAATAGCGGACCCTCGGGCAGACGCGATCGCCTGCTCGTTCCATTTGCCGTGTTCTCCGGCGAGGTCCGCGCTTCACAATGCGGGGCGCAATTGATATACGCTCCGTATGTCAATATATTTGGCATACATTTCGTATGTCAATACACATACGTGGCGTATGTTAATTTCGAGGAGAATGCCGTGGCTGGAAAGCGCCGTGCGGAAATGATGGAAGAGACCCGGGCGAAGCTGATCCAGGCGGCCAGAAAGGCTTTTGCGGCAAAGGGTTACGCCGGATCGTCGATGGATGATCTCACCGCGGAAGCGGGGCTGACGCGCGGCGCGCTCTATCACAATTTCGGTGACAAGAAAGGTCTGCTGCAGGCGGTGATCGACCAGATGGATGCCGAAATCCTCGTGCGGATGCGCGCGGCGCATGCCGCCGCGGCCACTCCTTGGGAAGGGTTCATGGCCGAGGCCATCGCCTATATCGAGATGTCGCTGGAGCCCGAGATCCAGCGGATCATGCTGCTCGACGGGCCCGCCGCTCTTGGCGATCCCTCGCAATGGGAAAACCAGAATGCCTGCCTGCGCACGACCGCGCAGACGATCCAGGCGCTGATCGACGACGGAACGGTGAAGCCCGTAAATGCGGAGGCTGCGGCGCGGCTCGTCAACGGCGCCGCCCTCAATGCCGCTCTGTGGATTGCCGCAGCGGATGACCCGGAAACCGTGCTTGCCAATGTCGTCGACGCCTTTCGCCAGCTGACTGGCGGGCTGCTGAAAACCGCCTAGGCGGCAAAGCGCTGCGACGCTTCCGTGGCGCTCTGGATGAGCGCGTGGAGATATTCGAGCTTGGCAACGACCGGCGGTGACAGCACGAAGGGATAGGCATCCGGCTGACCCATGCTGCGCTGAATGGCATTGATGGCAACGCTGAGCGGGATCCAGGCGCTGATGAGCTGTCCGGCGCTCTTTGCACGGTAGGGCTGAAAGTCCACCTCCGCCGCCATCTCCTCATGACCACGCGGATCGATGGCGATGCCGAAGGCGCGCGCCGTTTCCAGCGTGTCGACGATGTGGAGATAGTGCGCGAAACACTCGGCGAAATCCTCCCATGGGTGAGAGGCGGCGTAAGCGCTGATATAGCTTTCCTGCCATCCGATAGTAGCGCCATTGGCATAGTGGCTCTGCAGCGCCGCACTATAATCCTGACGCTCGTCGCCGAAGATGGCACGGAACGCATCGAAGGCGCCGCGGTCGCGCACCAGCTTGTTCCAGATGAAGTGGCCGGTCTCATGGCGGAAGTGGCCGAGCAGCGTCCGGTAATTCTCGTCCATGGCGCTGCGGGCGAGTTCGCGCGTCACATCATCGGCCTCGGCGGCGCGGATGGCGATCAGCCCCTCCTCGTGACCGGTCATCGCTGGAACGACATTGCCGTCGAACTGAACCGTATCTTCGAGGAAATCGAAGACAAGGCCGCCCTGCGGATCCTGCTCCCGGTCGGGATGCGGCAGGTTGAGACGCAACAGCGAATAAAACAGATGGCGCTGCGCCTGGCTGATGCGCCGCCACCGGTCGATGCCGTCTTGGGTGTTGGTGTTCGGTACCAGCCGGTTGTGCCTGCAGGCGATGCAGAACGGGTTCTGATCGTCGGAGGCGATAAGCCAGTTGCAGATATCGAGGGCGGCATTGGCGCAGAAGCGGACCGTGCGCTCCGGCCGCGCCACCAGCTGCCAGGCGGTATCGTCCCGCGGCTCCAGCGCATGCATCGTCATGTCGCCGGGCAGAAAACCCAGCCGGTGATTGCAGCGAACACATTGGCGATTGTCGAAATGGACGACCTGATCGCAATTGTCGCAGTCGAAAAGCCTCATCGCACTACCCCAAGCATACCGGACGGACTAAAAATGCCTGCCGCGCGGAGGCGCAACAGGCATTGTCATTGAAATCGTTGAAGGATCAGAGCCGGTCGACGGCGCCCTTCAGCTTGTCCTTGGCCTTGCCTGCGGCGACCTGAGCCTTGCCCTTGCCTTCCTGCACGGCGCCCTTGGCCTGCATGCTGCGGTCGTCGGTGGCCTTGCCGATGGCCTGCTTGGCCTTGCCTGCAATTTCGTTGGTCTTGCCGGAAATCTTGTCGCTGGTGCTACCCATGTGAGATGCCTCCTAAATCGCACCGGGCAGGTTTGCCCGGGTTTGCGGAGAGGAAACGTCGCCTGTCAGATTTCGTTCCGAAGAAATTCAGGCGTGGCCGGCATCGGCGGAAAGCATCGCCGCCGTCACACCCATGCCCGCAAGAGCACGTTCATATTTGTCATCGAGGCCGCGATCGAAGATCAGCGTCTCGTTGGCGGCGCAGGTCAGCCAGCCGTTGTTCCCGACTTCGCTTTCGAGCTGTCCGGCGCCCCAGGAGGAATAGCCGAGCAGCATCGTCGCCCGCTTCGGACCGCCACCCTTGGAAATGGCGCGGACGATATCGAGCGTTGCCGTCAGGCAGATATCGTCGCTGACCGGGATGCTGGAATCGCTCAGATAGTCGTCGGAATGCAGCACGAAACCGCGGCCGCTCTCGACCGGGCCGCCGGTCTGGATCGGGAAATCACGGGCGAAATCGGGCAGCACGATAGAATCGCTGTCCTTGATCATGTCGAGATGCAGCAGCACATCGGTAAATGTCAGGCTCTGCGGGCGATTGATGACGAAACCCATGGCTCCGGCGTCGGAATGGGCGCAGATATAGACGACCGTGCGCGCAAAATTCCTGTCTTCCATGCCAGGCATGGCAATGAGGAACTGCCCGTCGAAAAAGCCACGTTCCCGTCTGTTCTTCAGCGTCGATAAGGACATAATTCCTCCTGCTGCCAGACCGGTGAAAAGGCCCCGACACTGGAAACATGGGGCAATGTCACAAATCAATCAACCGAAAATGAAGAAATAGACCGGCTGTCCTTGTGGCAGGCTGGTGCAGTTTTCGATAAACCTTTGTTCCATGACGATTATTTCTTTCGCATCCCGTAGCGCTCTGCTCCTCTGTCTTTATGCCGCAGCCTCAAGCTGCCTGGCAGGTTCCGCATGGGCGGAGATGAGCCCCTGGGTCGACAACGAAGGCGGCCGCATGCGGCTGATCGCGCTGCCGCCGGAGCGTGATGGAACGGTTCATGGCGGCCTGCAGATCGAGCCGAAAGCCGGCTGGATCACCTATTGGCGGGAGCCCGGAAACAGCGGTATTCCACCGCAGATCAGCGTCGCGCCGGGAAGCGGCATGATGCTGACGGATATGCGCTATCCGGTGCCGAAGCATATCAATGACGGCAAGGTGGACGACATCGCCTATGACGCGCCCGTCATCCTACCGCTGACATTCAAGGCGGAAGACCAAGCCGCCGAAATCAAGGCGACAGCCTTCATCGGCATCTGCAAGGATCTTTGCGTGCCCTTCCAGGCGGCGTTTTCGCTGCCGCTGTCGAGTGCTAAGCAATCGCGGCCGGAGGAGGAAGCTTTGCTGAAGATGGCCGAGGCATCGCTGCCGGAAGCAGCATCCGCGGATTTCAAGGTGGTGTCGCACAGGCTTTCGCCCGACATGAAGGAACTCTGGCTCGACATCGCGCTGCCCGGCGGCGGCGACACGGCGCCGGCGGTGATCGTTACCGGGCCGAGCGGCTACGTCTTCACCAAGCAACTGATGAGCAAGCGCGACGGCAAGACCTTCTCGACCTCCGTGGCGATCGGCAAGCTGCCGAAGAACTACAGCATCTCGGGCAAGCGCTGGAGTGCGCTCGTCATCGACGGCGATCGCGCCATGGAGACACCGCTTGCCTTTGAATGAGCGGCTTTTATAGTCGCCGCCAGCCTGCGGCCTGTGCCGCTTGATCATCCGAACGAGGAGAGTTTCATGACCATCGCAATCGGCGACAGCCTTCCGGCCGCCACCTTCAAGGAAAAGACATCCGACGGCCCGGTCGAGACCTCGACCGAACAGCTGTTCAAGGGCAAGCGGGTCGTGCTCTTCGCCGTTCCCGGCGCCTTCACCCCGACCTGCTCGCTGAACCATCTGCCGGGCTATCTCGAAAATCGCGATACAATTCTCGGCAAGGGCATCGACGATATCGCCGTGGTCGCCGTCAACGACTGGCACGTGATGGGCGCCTGGGCGCAGCAATCCGGCGGCCTCGGCAAGATCCACTTCCTGGCAGACTGGGATGCGGGTTTCACCAAGGCACTCGGCCTGGAAGCCGACCTCTCGGCTGGCGGCCTCGGCGTACGCTCGAAGCGCTATTCGATGCTCGTCGAGGATGGCGTCGTGAAGTCGCTGAACGTCGAGGAAAGCCCCGGCCAGGCGACGGTCTCGGGCGCGGCTGCGATGATCGAGCAGCTGTAAGCTATTTCAGTTGGCGGCGGGCCGGTTCCGCCGTTTTCTTTTTGGAGATGCCGATTACGCTATCGCTCCCACAGTAGGGATGGGTGTCCCTTGGCAAGACATATCCCTCATGCCTGTGCTTGTCACAGGCATCCAGCCAGCCCAAGTCCTTGGGCTGAAAGACTCTCCCCACCGCGCCGACGCGCGGTGACTGGATTCCTGTGACGAGCACAGGAATGAGGGAGGATAGGTGCGAGCATCTGGTTAGCGTTGGGCTCTCAGGCAAGCGATCCGAGTTTCCAGCACTGCTCCCAGCTCGTCATCGCTGATGTCTCCGCCCGCAGCAATTGACGCATCGATGATCGCGCGCAAGCCATCGAGCCTAGCCTCTTGCTGAGCGACGAGGCTCAATCCTGCGCTGACGACCCGTTCAGCTGAGTGGTAGCGTCCCTCGGTGACCAATCTCTCGACCAAATCTTCCCACTGCTTTTCGATCGATACCTTCATGGCGAAGCTTCCTTTCTGACAGGCTAATAGAAAGTCGTTGGCGCCGCACCCTCCCGCTTGCATCCGCCGTGCTTTTGCCATATTCGTTATAACATAACTGTTACGTTATTACATTTTAGAAAGCGCTTCGATGCCCCGCCCCTTTCCCAACCTGCTCCGGCAATCCGCTGCCGTGCGTGCCGGTTTCGTTTTGTTGATGATCGCCGCGCTGTGGCTGGCGATCCATTGGGCGGTGATCCTGCCGTGAGTGCCGTTCTCATCGAGCTCGATAACCTCACAGTCAGCTACGACCGGCATCCAGCGGTGCATCATGTGTCCGGCAGCCTTCGCGAGGGCAGCCTGACGGCGATTGCCGGGCCGAATGGGGCGGGTAAATCGACGCTCCTGAAGGCGCTCATCGGCGAGATCAGGCCGGCGGCGGGGCAGATTCGTCACCGGCTGGCACGGCTCGATTTCGGCTATCTGCCGCAGGCTGCCGATATCAACCGGCGCTTTCCGATCTCGGTTCTGGATACGGTGATGCTGGGCGCCTGGCGACAGGCCGGGGCCTTCGGACGGGTGGCCGCGAACGAGTTACAGAAGGCGCTCGAGGCGCTGTCGGCCGTCGGGCTCGAAGGTTTCGAGAACCGGCATATCGGCGCGCTTTCCGCCGGGCAGTTCCAGCGCGTGCTGTTTGCCCGGCTGCTGCTTCAGGACGCCAAAGTGATCCTGCTCGACGAACCATTCACGGCGATCGACGCGCGCACCACCCGCGACCTTCTCGACATCGTGGCGCGCTGGCATGGCGACGGGCGGACGGTCATCGCGGTGTTGCACGATTTCGAGCAGGTTCGGGCACATTTCCCTGAGACAATGCTGATCGCCCGCGAGCTGATCGGCTGGGGGCCGACGGCGGAGGTGATGTCGGCGGCGAACCTGATGACGGCGCGGGCGATGGCCGAGCGCTGGGACGAAGACGCCGCGATCTGCGAGCCCGCCGCATGACCGCCTACGATATCTTTCTGGCACCTTTCGCCGATTACGGTTTCATGCGCCGCGCGCTCGTCGCCTGCCTCTGCCTCGGGCTCGGCTCCGGGCCGATCGGCGTGTTCCTGATGCTCCGGCGCATGAGCCTTGTCGGCGATGCGATGAGCCATGCGGTGCTGCCAGGGGCGGCGATCGGCTATCTCGTTGCCGGGTCCCTGTCGCTGACGGCGATGGGAATCGGCGGGCTCGTCGCCGGGCTTTCTGTGGCGCTGCTTTCAGGCGTCGTCAGCCGCGTGACGGTGCTGCAGGAGGACGCCAGTTTTGCGAGCTTCTACCTGATTTCGCTGGCGCTCGGCGTCCTCATCGTCTCGCTGCGCGGCTCGAACATCGACCTGCTGCATGTGCTGTTCGGCACGATCCTGGCAATCGACACCCCTGCTCTGACGCAGATCGGTGCGATCACGTCGGTGACGCTTTTGGCACTTGCGATCATCTATCGGCCGCTGGTCGCCGAGTGTTTCGACCCCGGCTATCTGCGCGCCGTCGGCGGGCGCGGTCTGCTCTATCACTTCCTTTTCCTGCTGCTCGTCGTGCTCAATCTCGTTGCGAGCTTCCAGGCACTCGGCACCCTGATGGCAGTCGGGTTGATGATGCTGCCAGCGGCGATCGCGCAGCTCTGGTCGCGCAGCCTGCCCCGGATGATGACCATTGCCGCGGTCAGCGCCACGGCATCCGGTTATCTCGGCCTTGTCGCCTCCTACCATCTCGAACTCGCCTCGGGGCCGACGATCATCATGACGGCGGCGGGCTTCTACGCGCTTTCGATCTTCTTCGCACCGTCCGGCCTCGCCCGGCGCTATTTTCCCCGCCCGCATCTCAAGGGCTGAACCAAGGAGACCATCATGAGATCCAAAACCCTGCTTCTGTCAGCCGCATTGCCCGCGCTGATTGCCGCTTCTGCGATGCCGGCTTCGGCGGAAACGCTGAAGACCGTTGCCTCCTTCACCGTGCTTGCCGACGTCGTCAAACAGGTCGGCGGCGATCATGTGACAGTGACCAGCCTAGTCGGCCCGAACGGCGACCCCCATGAATTCGAACCCTCGCCTGCCGATGCCAAGCACCTGAAGGCAGCACAGGTCACCTTCGTCAGCGGCGAGGGCCTGGAAGGCTGGATGGACCGGCTGATCACCGCCTCCGGCTACAAGGGCACGCCGGTAACCGTCTCCGAAGGTATCGACACCCGCACCATGGAAGAGGACGGCAAGACCGTGACCGATCCGCATGTGTGGAACAGTCCGGTCAACGTGAAGATCTGGGTAAAGAACATCGAAAAGGCGCTGTCGGATGTCGATCCTGCCGATGCCGCAGCCTTCAAGGCCAATGCCGAGCGCTACACCAAGACGCTGGACGAGCTGAACAGCTACGCGCATGCGAAGTTCGACGCGATGCCCGAAGACCGGCGCAAGGTGCTGACCAGCCACGACGCCTTCGGCTATTTCGGCCGCGAATACAAGGTGAGCTTCCTGGCGCCGCTCGGCGTCTCGACCGAAACAGAAGCGTCGGCCGCCGAAGTTGCCAAGCTGATCGAGCAGATCAAGACCGAGCATGTGAAGACGTATTTCTTCGAGAACTCCAACGATCCGCGTCTCGTCAAGCAGGTGGCCAAGGCAACCGGCGCAGAGCCGGGCGGCGAGCTCTATGTCGAGTCTCTCTCCGACGCCAAGGGACCGGCTCCGACCTACGAGAAGATGTTCCGCTACAATGTCGACCAGATCACCGCGGCGATCGCAAAGTCGAGCTGAGGAGCTTGGGCCGCGGAGCAATCCGCGGCCTTTCCTTTCAGATATTCAGATCAAAGACCAACAAGCCGCCAAGGCCGCCGTCGACGGATTCGACGATGCGCTGGCCGACCGTCACATGCTCCGGATGGACGAGATAGGCATCGCGCGCCTCCGGGCTCTCGAATGTCACGGCAAAGCCATCGACAAAGCCGCCATGCAGCCCTTCGGGCGAGACGTTCGGCCCATGCTGGATGTCGATGATCCCGGGAATGACCTGCTTCAGCGCCACGACCGATTCGAACAGAGCCTGCTTCTCTTCGGCCGTCATCGCGGCCTTCAGCCGCAAGAATACGCAATGCAGGATCATATGGTGGCCTCCCTGTTTTCGTTGCGGCCAGAATAGTGGGAAAGCTACCGAGGGCAACCCCGTGCGGCACAAAGGCCAGCCATAGTCCCCCGCTTGCAGATGAACGGCATAAAAACACGCCAGGCGGGCGCCAACCCGGCGCGCTCCATCGCTGGATACATTTATTAGCGATAGCTTGTTAACCATGGCCGGGGGGCGCAAAATGCGGCCCCGGCGGGGACGGGGCTTCCTGCCGCAGGGAGGACATCATGGACGACTTGAACCTCACGACCCTGCAACGGGGTCAAACCAGGGTGAAGGGCAGTACCATAGAGGCGTTCGCCGCCGCATTGCGCGGGCGGCTGATTACCAAGGACGATGCCGACTACGACGAGGCGCGGACGATCTGGAACAGCATGATCGACCGGCATCCGGCGATGATCGTGCGCTGCGCCGGTGCTGGTGATGCCGTCAAGGCGGTGCGTTTTGCGCGTGACAACGGTCTGCTTCTGGCGATCCGCGGCGGCGGCCACAACATCGCCGGCAACGCGATCTGCGATGGCGGCGTCGTCATCGACCTGTCGGCAATGCGATCCGTCTGGGTCGATCCCGCGACGCGGCGCATGCGGGTGGAGCCCGGTGCGACACTGGCCGACGTCGATGCGGAGACGCAGGCCTTCGGACTTGTTCTGCCGACCGGCATCAACTCTACGACAGGCATTGCCGGGCTGACGCTCGGCGGCGGTTTCGGCTGGACGACCCGGAAGTTCGGGCTGACGCTCGACAATCTGATCTCGGTGGACGTCGTGACCGCGGCAGGCGAACTGAAACGCGTCAGCGAAAAGGAAGAGCCGGAGCTGTTCTGGGCGCTGCGCGGCGGCGGCGGCAATTTCGGCGTGGTCACCTCGTTCGAATTCCGGCTGCACGATCTGCCCGGAGAGGTACTGGCGGGGCTTGTGGTCCATCCTTTCGCCGATGCGGAGATGGTGCTCAGGCAATACCGCCAACAGTTGGAAACGGCGCCTGACGAGCTGACCTGCTGGGCCGTGATGCGCAAGGCGCCACCGCTGCCGTTCCTGCCTGCCGAGTGGCATGGCAAGGAGGTGCTGGTGCTTGCCATGTGCTATTGCGGCAATCTGCAGGCCGGTGAGACGGCGACCGCCGGGTTGCGGTCGATCGGCAAGCCGATTGCCGATGTCGTCGGACCGGCGCCTTTCGCCGCCTGGCAGCAGGTCTTCGATCCACTGCTGACACCCGGAGCGCGCAATTACTGGAAGAGCCAGGATTTTGCGCGGCTTTCCGATCCTGCCATCTCCGTGCTGCTCGATGCGGTGCGCAAGCTGCCAGGGCCGGAATGCGAGATCTTCATCGGCCATGTCGGTGGCGCGGCAGGACGGATCGGCCACGAGGCCACGGCCTTCCCTCAGCGCAGCTCGCATTTCGTGATGAACGTCCACGCACGCTGGCGGGAAAAGGCGATGGACCAGACCTGTATCGGATGGGCAAAGGGTCTGTTCGAGGCAACGAGGCCGCATGCGATCGGCACGGCCTATATCAATTTCATGCCAGAAGACGAGGCCGATCGCGTGGAAGCGGCTTATGGCATGAACTACCGGCGTCTCGCGGAAATCAAGAGACGCTATGATCCGCAGAATCTCTTCCGGATGAACCAGAATGTGAAACCTCTGGCGGAGATGCGGGCGGCCAGCTGAGGCGCGCTGGCGGCAGGTGCGCCCGGAACACACGGCTGGCGGCCGCGAACCGCCAGCCGCTTAAGCTTTGGGTAGCGCGAAGGGCCAGTCGATTACGCCGCCTGCGTAAAGCGCCCACCAGACGAGGACCGGCTGAAAAGCGAGTCTCGGCAGGTGATAGAGCCACGCGTAGATGCTTGCGTCCACCGCCGACAATCCATCGATCGCATGCTTGATATTGGCGGGATAGACGCAGACCGCGTAGGCAGCGAGCCCGATGCCGGCGGCAGCGCGATAGGGTGACGACAGCAGGCCGGCGGCACCCGCGACCTCACATAAACCTGTTATGAAGATTACCGACGCTGGAAACGGCACCAAGGCTGGCATGATCCGCAGAAACGGCCCCGGCAGCAGCATGTGCAGGATACCGGCGATCAGATAGACCGCCGACAGCGCGACACGCCACCAGAATCTCGGTTCCAGGGATGGCTCAAGCCAGGTTCCTGCATGCACAGCCATCTCATCCTCGGATCGTCGCTCAATAAAGGTCGATACGAAGGCCGGCGGCTTCTGGATGTGTCCGTTTGGAACACGGCCGTTTCAGGCGTTTAAGTTTGACGCATGATTTTCTTGTGTAGCCATCCCTAAGTTAAACCCGTTGAAAGGAAAAAGCCTTAGAAATGCGGGGATTGGCGCGTCTGGGTTCACTTGTACTGTATGAATACAACCTGGCAAATACTAACGGGCAATCTTGCCATCGTTGCATTGGTGATCTCGGTCTGGGCTCACATCTATTTCCGATTCCGTCAGCTCAGCGATCTGCATACCAAGCTCGCCTTCGGCGCCGTCATGGGGGCCGGAACGATGGCCTCGATGATGATGTCGGTGCCGCTGAGCAACGGCGTGTTCATCGACCTGCGTTATTCGCTGGTGGCAATATCGGCGCTGTTCGGCGGCGCACCTTCGGCCATTCTGACGATCCCGATGGCCGTCGCCTTCCGGCTCTATATGGGTGGGGCGGGTGCGGTTGACGGAGTGATCAGCATTGCCTGCGCCGGTGCGGTCTCGCTGACGCTGCGCATATTGCAGAAGCGGCGCAAGGCGAAGCTCAGCGATATCTTCATCCTTGGTGCCACCGTCTCGTTGACGCTGCTGGCGACGATGCTGATCCTGCCCAATCAGGTCAGCGCCATGACACTGCAGCTCGTCGGCATTCCCGCCATCGTGCTGAATTTCGGCGCCATCGCCGTTGCCGGTTCGCTGCTCCTGCAATTCGAGAACATGGCGCAGGACCGTGATCTGCTGACCGCGGCGCTGACGCAGACGCCGGATTTCCAATACGTCAAGAACCGCGATAGCGTGTTCGTCGTGGTCAATCGCAATGTCGCCGAGCACCACCATTTCAGCTCGCCGGAAGCGATGATTGGCACCACGGATTTCCACATCGCCACACAACGCCGCGCCGAAGTGCTGTTTGCTGAAGAACAGGACCTGATGCGCCGGGGCGAAGCGCAGATCAACAAGATCGAATCCTTGATGCAGGGCGAGCGCGAACACTGGTTCCGCACCTCGAAAGTGCCGCTGCGCGACCGCGACGGCGTCATCATCGGGCTTGCCGGCGTCACCCGCGACATTACGGAGGAGCGCCGCATCGAGCGGGAGTTGCGTGATAGCCGCAACATGCTGTCGCATGCGATGTCCGGCATGTCGGACGGGTTTGCGATGTATGATCCGCAGGGCAAGCTTGTTTATGCCAACCCGCAATATTCCAACCTCTTCCCGCTCTCAGGCGTCGTGCGCGTCGCCGGTTACAATATCCGCGATATCCTGCGAAAAGCCATCGAGACGCAGGAGCGCCGCAATTTTCCCGTTGCCGTCGATGAGCAATGGATCGAGACCGCGGCCCGCGACCTGCACCGCGACAAGGACGAGGAAATCGATCTCTATGACGGCCGCTGGCTCAGCCTGCGCACGCGCATGACGGCCGATGGCATGGCGCTTGTCGTCGTCTCCGACGTGACCGCCATGAAGCAGGCAGAGCATTCGCTGCGCGCCGTTGCCGACCGGATGAAGAGCCTCGCCGAAACCGACGGCCTGACGGGGATCGTCAACCGCCGCGCCTTCGACGAAGCCCTGGCGCTGGCGCTCGCCCGCAGTGTGCGCGAGCGCACGCCGCTCAGCCTGCTGATGATCGATGTCGACCGCTTCAAGGCCTATAACGACACCTATGGCCATCTGGCTGGGGACGAATGCCTGAAGTCGGTGACCGACTGCCTGCGCAAGGCGGCGCGGCGCGACACCGATATCGTTGCCCGTTTCGGCGGCGAAGAGTTCGTAGTGCTGATGCCGGAGGCCGACGAGGCCGATGCATGCCGTGTCGCCGGACAGTTCCGCGATGCGCTGCATGCGCTGAACCTGCCGCATACCGGCAGCGAATTCACCCGGGTGACGGCGAGCGTCGGCGTTGCCGTCAAGCAGAGCCGCGGCCGGGCGACGACGCCCTCCGAATTCATGCAGCATGCCGACGAGGCGCTTTACGATGCCAAGCGCGGCGGGCGTGATCGGGTATCCGTGTGGGAATCGCCGAGCAGCGCGCGGGCCGTAAACGGCTAGGCGATCTCCAGCATCAGGGCGCAGTGATCGGAGACTTCGGGCGTGCTGACGACCTCGAAGCGGGTGACCTCGACATCTGCCGAGACCAGCATGTAGTCAGCAAACTTCCCCTCTTTCGGATAGAGAGACGTTCGCGTGCCCTGAAAGCCGCGGGAGGTCACGAGATCGATGAGGCCGAGCCTGCCGAGGATCTCGAAGGTGGAGCTTTCGGGCAGAACATTGAAGTCGCCGCAGACAACGAGCGGATCGCCCTGCCGGTGGATGCGGCCGATCAGCGCCACCAGGGCTTCGGCCTGCGCTATCCTTTCAGGCGTGTCTCCCTTGCCCGCCATGTCGCGCAGGCCATGAAGCTGGGCGACGGTCACGGTGCGGCCCGTGGCATAGTCGAAGAGCCTGACGACATGGGCGTTGCGCGCCCGTGGATGGGTGCCGTATCCATCCGGCGAGAAACGGCCATGGACGAAATCCGCCGCCTGGCCGGTGATCGCCAAGGAGCGGTGGATGAAGGTGGCAAGGCCGAATTCCGAGGTAACGGCGCGATCGCCATCGAACAGCTCGCCGCGCGTTGATGGGGCGAAAAAGCCGTCATGCTCAGGAAGCACGGCCTTCAAATCATCGAAGAGATTGGGACGCTGCGGCAGGATATGGCTGCCGTCGCGATATTCCAGCCAATCCGCCACGACACCTGACGAGCGGGTGATTTCCTGCAGGCAGAGCACATCCGCACCCGCGGTGGCGAGATACTCGATCAGCGGCTGGTAGATCTTGCCGCCCCAGGCATTCAACGAGATGATCCGCACGATGCCTCCCCCGCCCCGCCCGGCCTATTTCTTCTTGTAGGGAGCCATGCCCATGCGCGCCAATTCGTCGGCGCGTTCGTTTTCCGGGTGGCCGGCATGGCCCTTGACCCAGTGCCACTTGACCTTGTGGCGCTGGTTGGCGGCATCGAGTGCCTGCCACAGCTCGCCATTCTTCACCGGTTTCTTGTCGGCGGTCTTCCAGCCGTTCTTCTTCCAGCCGAAGATCCACTTGGAGATGCCGTCCATGACGTATTTGCTGTCGGTGTGGAGATCGACTTCGCAGGCGCTGTTGAGGGCCGAAAGCGCAGAGATCGCCGCCAGCAATTCCATACGGTTGTTGGTGGTCTCGGCTTCGCCGCCCGACAGTTCCTTCTCGACCTCGCCATAACGCAGGATCGCACCCCAGCCGCCGGGGCCGGGATTGCCCGAGCAGGCACCATCGGTGAAGATATCGACGTGTTTCATGCGGAAAGCCCGTATTCTGCGGCCGTTTTGATCTGGCGGTGGAAGCGCAGCTTGCGCAGATATTCGAGCGGATCCTTCTTGGTGACCATGGCGCCCTCGGGCGTCGTCAGCCAGTCGTAGAGGCGGGTCAGGAAGAAGCGCAGCGCCGAGCCGCGCGACAGGATCGGCAGAGCCGCACGTTCGGCTTCGCTGAGCGGGCGGACACTCTGGTAGCCCTCCAGCATCGCCGTACCCTTGGTAATGTTGTAGGCGCCGTCCTTTTCGAAGCACCAAGCATTGAGGATGATCGAGACGTCATAGGCCAGCAGGTCGTTGCAGGCGAAATAGAAGTCGATCAGGCCCGAAAGCTGGTCGCCGAGGAAGAAGACGTTGTCGGGGAAGAGATCAGCATGGATGACGCCTGACGGCAGCTCCCGCGGCCAGTGGGCGGAGAGGAAATCCATCTCGCCGCGCACCTCAGCCGACAGCCCCTTTTCCACCTCGTCAGCGCGGGCCTCCGACTTGTCCCAGAGAACCTTCCAGCCATCGATCGACAACGCATTCGGGCGCTTCAACTCGAAGCCCTCGCCGGCAATGTGCATCTGCGCCAGGGCCTTGCCGACCTCGCGGCAGTGTTTGGCTTCCGGCTTGCGCAGCCACATGCCTTCGAGGAAGGAGATCAGCGCCGCGGGGCGCTCCGACAGATGGCCAAGCAGCGCGCCATCCTTGCGCGGCAATGGCAGCGGGCAGGACAGGCCGCCAGCGGAGAGATGCTGCATCAGCCCGAGGAAGAACGGCAGATCGTTCTTTTCGACGCGCTTCTCATAGAGCGTCAGAATCAACGGATCCTTCGTGGTGTGCAGCAGGAAATTCGAATTCTCGACGCCCTCGGCGATCCCCTTGTAGGAGAGCAGCTCGCCAGCATCATATTCCGTCAGGAACCACTTCAGATCGTCTTCGGAGATATCGGTGTAAACGGCCAAGGTGGGGTCTCGTTTCGGGTTGGGTGGTCGCTCGGAGATGATACCCCCCTCTGCCCTGCCGGGCATCTCCCCCTCAAGGGGGGAGATCGGCAGATGGTGAGGGTTTCCCCAAACAATTGATGTCGAGCGAGCGATTTCTCCCAGCTGATCTCCCCCCTTGAGGGGGAGATGTCCGGCAGGACAGAGGGGGGTATCACGCCCTCCGACAGAACACTACCCATTCACAAACGCCATATCCGCCGACGTCAGCTCGATATTGCGCAGCTCGCGATTGACGAGGAAATGCTCGTTTTCCTGTACCGTTTCGGCAAGCTCGACCTGCGCTTCAAAGCGGGCACGGAAGGCCTCGATGATTTCATTGACGATGACTTCGGGGGCCGAAGCGCCGGCGGAGAGGCCGAGCGTCGAGATAGGGCCGATCTCGTCCCAATTGAGCTCCGAGGCGCGCTGGACGAGGATCGATTTGGTCGCCCCTGCCCTCAGCGCCACTTCGACAAGGCGCTTGGAGTTGGAGGAATTCGGGGCGCCGACGATGATGAAGAGATCGCAGCCGGGGGCCGCCTGCTTCACCACTTCCTGGCGGTTGGTCGTGGCATAGCAGATCGAATCTGCAGCAGGTGCAGTCAGGTTCGGGAAGCGCTGCTGGAGCCTGGCGATGACGCCGGCGGTATCGTCGACCGACAGCGTCGTCTGCGTTACGTAGCCGAGATTGTCGGGATCGATCGGCTGGTACTTGTCCACGTCCTCGACGGTCTCGATCAGCGAGACCGAGCCCTCGGGCAGCTGGCCCATGGTGCCGATGACCTCGGGGTGTCCGGCATGGCCGATGAGGACGACATGGCGGCCGAGGCGGTTGTGGCGCATCGCCTGCTTGTGGACCTTGGAGACCAGCGGACATGTGGCATCGAGATAGAATAGGTTGCGGCTGTTGGCATCTTCAGGGACCGACTTCGGAACGCCATGCGCGGAGAACACCACCGGCTGGGCGCGATGCTCTTCCGGGATCTCGTTCAGCTCCTCGACGAAGACGGCGCCCTTCGCTTCCAAGCCCTCGACGACATAGCGGTTATGAACGATCTCGTGACGGACATAGACGGGGGCGCCATAGGATTTCAGCGCCAGAACGACGATCTGGATGGCACGGTCGACGCCGGCGCAGAAGCCGCGCGGCCCGCAAAGCCTGATCGTCAGAGGAGGTTTCGCTGCTATATTCATCTTGCGTCCGGTATCCATCGTCTCGGGTGTCTAGCCCAATATAGGAAGGAATTGAAGCGATACTATTGCGCCGGTGCGTTGCCGCCGCGCCTGCGGAACCAGGAAACGCCGACGATGCCGACGAGCACTGCCGCCAGACCATACCAGGTGAAGGCGTATTCGAGGTGGTTGTTCGGCAGGTCGATTTCGGTGACGCCGCCGATCGGCATGCCCTTCGGGTTCGGCGTCGAGTCCGCATCAACGAAGAAGGGCACGACTTTCGCCGGATCGAAACCGTCGCTCGACGTCATCGCGTCGATGTCCTTCCAATAGAAGACATTCTTGGCGAGATCGTTTTCGGGCACGACCCAGGACGGCTTGCCGGGCAGGCGATTGCGGGCAAGGCCGGTGACGGTCTGCTGGCCGGTCAGCTGGCCCTGCATACGCATCTCCGGCTCCTTGTTCTCATAGGGAACGAAACCGCGATTAACGAAGAGATAGCGCCCGTCCGCCATTTCCAGCGGGGTATAGACGTAGAAGCCGGTCTGCCCGCGCCAGGTCGCGAAGAAGTGCCGTTCCTTGTTGTTGACGTAGCGGCCAGTGACGGTGACCGGGCGGTATTCGATATCGGTGCCACCGGCGTGCATCGCTTCGATGGCGGAGAGCTCGACGGGGGCCGAGGTGCGGCGCGACGCGATGTCGGCGAGAAGGCCTTCCTTCCAGTGCAGCCGCTCGACCTGCCAGGTGCCGAGCGAAATCAGGATGGCGAGCGCAATCAGCACCACGATGCCGGTGAAAACAGGCAGCTTGCGGCGCGTGGCCGGAATGTTCATGTCAGTCACTCAGGCGTCCTTCGCGGGCATTGTGGCGGTATTGCATGGCGATCAGGATGCCCTTGCACCAGCGCAGGGTCAGCAGCGACAAGATGATCGTCAACGGACCGAAGAGCAGGATATGCAGCCAGATCGGCGGCGAATAGTTGACCTCCAGCCAGAGCACCGAGCCGATGACGATGAAGCCGACGATGAGGATGACGAAGACAGCCGGGCCATCGCCCGAATCAGCAAATGCATAATCCAGCCCGCAGGCGGCGCATCGCGGCTTCAGCGACAGCATGCCATCGAACAGCTTGCCGTTGCCGCAGCGCGGGCAGCAGCCCTTGATGCCGGTCTTCACCGGATCGACCGGTGGAAAAAGAGCTGTGTGTTCTTTCATACCCATTCCCGATAGCGGCGATCTCACCTAAAGCCGCCTTAACTCTCCCATAGAGTATCCGCAGGACGAAGGGAAATACCTGCGCGATTTCGCCTCAGCGATTCGCGCCAAACAGAAGAAGAAGACGCATGGACAACGACAACACCGCCGCGCAGATCGTCATTTTGAACGGCGCGCCGCGCAGCGGCAAAACCACGATCGCGAGGGCGATCCAGCAGCAATTCGACGGCCCCTGGATGAATCTCGGGGTCGACGGCTACAATGCGATGACGCCGGCCGAGTATCTGCCGGGCATCGGCCTCAGGCCCGGCGGCGAGCGTCCCGATCTCGAGGAACTGGTGCCGTTCCTCTATGCGGCGCTCTACGAATCGATCGCCATTCACGCCGGGCTCGGGCTCAATGTCGTCGCCGATCTCGGCCATCATGACGCGTACTCGCAGCCGCTCGGCATCCTGGCGGATTGCGCCAGGCGTCTCGAAGGCTTTCCGGTGCTGTTCGTTGGCGTGCGCTGTCCGCTCGACGTCATCATGAAGCGGCGGGAGATCGACGAGCCCGG
The DNA here is from genome assembly GCF_056399485.1 of Rhizobium sp. 01N424. Taxonomy (NCBI): domain Bacteria; kingdom Pseudomonadati; phylum Pseudomonadota; class Alphaproteobacteria; order Hyphomicrobiales; family Rhizobiaceae; genus Rhizobium; species Rhizobium sp. 01N424. The sequence goes on along the minus strand of NZ_JBFTRK010000001.1, from coordinate 785,209 downwards.
CCGCGAAGAACTCTATGCCAAGGCGACGGCCGAAATAGCGGTTCCGGAAGCGGTGCGCCGCTGGCAGGACGAGGTCCACAAGCCCGGCATCTACGATCTCGAGCTCGATACCTCTGTGCTGACGCCCTATGAGTGCGCCGAGGCGATCCGCCATCAGCTCGATATCGGCATTCCCGAGCCATCCGCCTTCGAGCGGATCGCCGGGTTGCGGTAGAGCAAAGAAAAAGGCGGGCGCCATTGGCACCCGCCTTTTCAATATCAGCCTTTTGGACCGGATCAGCCGTGGGCGACCGGTGCGCCCCATCCACCCCAGATGTAGATGGAGAAGAACAGGAACAGCCAGACGACGTCGACGAAGTGCCAGTACCAGGCCGCAGCCTCGAAGCCGAAATGCTGCTTCGGCGTGAAGTCGCCGCGGATGGCGCGGATCAGGCAGACGATCAGGAAAATCGTGCCTACCAGAACGTGGAAACCGTGGAAGCCGGTCGCCATGAAGAAGGTCGCGCCGTAGATCGATGCCTTGAAGGCGAACGGAGCGTGGGCGTATTCGTAAGCCTGGACGCAGGAGAACAGGATGCCGAGCAGAACGGTGAGCGTCAGGCCCTGGATGAGGCCCTTGCGGTCGTTGTGCAACAAGGCGTGGTGTGCCCAGGTGACCGTCGTGCCCGAGAGAAGCAGGATGACGGTGTTGTAGATCGGCAGGTGCCAGGGATCGAGAACCTCGATGCCCTTCGGCGGCCATACGCCACCGGTGAAGGCGAGGCGCGAGGCCTGAATGGCTTCATGCGGATAGAGGCTGGCGTCGAAATAGGCCCAGAACCAGGCAACGAAGAACATCACTTCGGAAGCGATGAACATGATCATGCCGTAGCGAAGGTGCAGCGAGACGACGCGGGTATGCGCGCCCTCGTGGGCTTCCTTCACGGTATCGGCCCACCAGCCGTACATGACGTAGAGGATCAGCGCGAGACCGATGAAGAACAGCCACGGATGCGCCCATTCGATACCGAAAAGGTGCAGCGATCCGCCATTGATGTAGCGCATGAATCCGACGCCACCGAAGGTGATGATGAACGCGCCGATCGAGGCGAGCAGCGGCCACGGGCTCGGATCAATAATATGGTAGTCGTGGTTTTTCTGATGCGCGTCGGCCATCTTGTATCCCCGGATCTCTTCCTCGCTCGTTCCCGGCATAGCCGGAAACGGACCTCAATCAAAGTTTCTTTTCAACCTTCTCCGCTCCACCCTCATTCGAAGCCACCGGCTTCGGTCCCTCTTTCGGGTAGAACGTATAGGATAGCGTGACCGTGTGAATGTCTTTCGACTCCACGGCCTTGGTAATTTCCGGATCGATGTAGAACACCACCGGCATTTCAAGCTTTTCGCCCGGCTTCAGATCCGTCTCCGTGAAGCAGAAGCACTGAACCTTGTTGAAATAGGCCCCGGCTTCGCCCGGCGTGACGTTGAACACCGCCTGGCCGCGCTGGGTCTCATTCGAGCGGTTCTCGGCAACGAAATTGACCTGGATCGTCTCGCCGATGCGCGGATTGACTTCGCGCTGGACCGGCTTGAATTCCCAGAACAGGCCGGGAGCGACATTGGCGTCGAAGGTGACGCGCATCTTGCGGTCGAGGATCACGGTCGATGCCTGCTCGACGCGCTGCGTCGTGCCGTTATAGCCGGTGATCTGGCAGAACATGCGGTAGAGCGGAACGGCGGCATAGCTCATCGCGCCCATGCCAACGACGAAGCTCAGGCACATCATGACGACGGCGCCGTTATTGCGGCCCTTCTTCTTCGGCGTGTCCACGGTCTCGCTCATTCGCTCAGCCTCCGTGTCCGGTGAACTTGACGATGGTGATCGCATAGAACAGCACGCAAAGGCCTGCCAGCACGAGGCCGAGCGCGACGTTGCGATTGCGGCGCGACTTGCGCTGCGCTTCGGTCAATTTGACGGTTTCGATCAAATCAAACCTCCTGCGTGGAACACCAGGATAGAGGCAACGCGATCGAACATGAGAGCAGAGAAGATGGCAAACAGATAGAAGATCGAGAAAGCGAACAGCTTCTTTGCCGGGATCATCTTCAGATCGCCATCCGGCATCCGCCAGACGGCGATGGAACAGCTTATGAAGATTGCGCCGAGCAGCGTCGCGACGAGGCCGTAGCCGAAGCTGGCAAAGCCGAGCAAGGACGGGACGACGCCGCAGATGGCCGTCAGCACCGCATAGGCAACGATCTGATGCTTGGTGGTGCGCTCGCCTGAGACATTCGGCAACATCGGCACGCCGACGGATTCGTAATCGTGCATCTTGAAGAGCGCGAGAGCCCAGAAATGCGCAGGCGTCCACAGGAAGATGATCAGGAAGAGGACAGTGCTTTCGATGGTGACCGAATTGGTCACGCAGGCCCAGCCGATCATCGGCGGGAAGGCGCCTGCCGCGCCGCCGATGACGATGTTCTGCGGCGTCGAGCGCTTCAGCCACATCGTATAGACGACCGCGTAGAAGAAAATGGTGAAGGCCAGGATCCCGGCAGAAAGCCAGTTGACGGCGAGGCCGAGGATGGAGACCGAGAAGCCTGAAAGAACGAGGCCGAAAGCCAGCGCTTCGCGCGGCTGGATGCGGCCGGCCGGGATCGGGCGCTGCGCGGTGCGGGTCATGACAGCGTCGATATCGGCGTCATACCACATGTTCAGCGCGCCCGACGCGCCTGCGCCGACAGCAATGCAAAGGATCGAGATGAGGCCGAGGATCGGATTGATATGTCCGGGTGCCAGCACGAGGCCGGCAAAGGCCGTGAAGACCACCAGCGACATGACGCGGGGCTTCAGAAGCTCGAAATAATCGCGTGCGCCTGCTTCCGACAGGCGAAATTCGCCTTCGTTCGCAAGTGCCTCGTGATTGTCGATGACCGTCATTATTCCGTCCTGCTTACATTAAGGCCGGACGCCGCATCTTGGTGCGGCGTCCGGCATTCCAGCATCTTACTTGATGCGCGGAAGCTGTTCCCACTGGTGGTACGGCGGCGGCGAAGGCAGCTGCCATTCGAGCGTCGTTGCACCCTCACCCCACGGATTGTCACCAGCCAGGCGCTTCTTGGCGAAAGCTTCGAAGACACCGAAGAGGAAGATCAGAACCGCAAAGGCCGAGATGTAGGAGCCGATGGAGGACACGTAGTTCCAGCCGGCGAAGGCATCCGGATAGTCGATGTAGCGGCGCGGCATGCCGGCGAGGCCGAGGAAATGCTGCGGGAAGAACACCAGGTTTACGCCGATGAACATGACCCAGAAGTGCAGGTTGCCGATCCACTCGCTGTACATGTAGCCCGACATCTTCGGGAACCAGTAGTACCAGGCAGCGAAGATGGCGAACACGGCGCCGAGCGACAGAACGTAGTGGAAGTGAGCCACGACGTAATAGGTGTCATGCAGCGAGCGGTCGAGACCGGCATTTGCCAGCTGAACGCCGGTGACGCCACCGACCGTGAACAGGAAGATGAAGCCGATTGCCCAGATCATCGGCGTACGGAAGCTGATCGAGCCGCCCCACATCGTTGCGATCCAGGAGAAGATCTTCACGCCCGTCGGAACGGCGATGACCATCGTTGCGAACACGAAGTAGCGCTGCGCATCGAGCGACAGGCCGACCGTGTACATGTGGTGCGCCCAGACGACGAAGCCGACGGCACCGATGGCGACCATGGCGTAGGCCATGCCGAGGTAACCGAAAACCGGCTTCTTCGAGAAGGTCGAGATGATGTGGCTGACGATGCCGAAGCCCGGCAGGATCAGGATGTAGACTTCCGGGTGACCGAAGAACCAGAACAGGTGCTGGTAAAGGATCGGGTCGCCGCCGCCTTCAGGTGCGAAGAAGGACGTGCCGAAGTTGCGGTCGGTGAGCAGCATGGTGATGCCGCCTGCCAGAACCGGCAGCGAGAGCAACAGCAGGAAGGCGGTGATCAGAACGGCCCAGGCGAAAAGCGGCATCTTGTGCAGCGTCATGCCCGGAGCGCGCATGTTCAGGATCGTGGTGATGAAGTTGATCGCACCAAGGATCGACGACGCACCGGCGATATGCAGCGAGAAGATCGCCAGATCGACGGCTGGGCCAGGCTGGCCTGCGGTTGCGAGCGGCGGATACATCGTCCAACCGCCACCAGCGCCGTAAGCACCGGCCGGGCCTTCGACGAACATCGACAGCACGAGCAGCAGGAAGGCCGGAACGATCAGCCAGAAGGAGATGTTGTTCAGACGCGGGAACGCCATATCAGGCGCACCGATCATGATCGGCACCATCCAGTTGGCGAAGCCGCCGATCATCGCCGGCATGACCATGAAGAAGATCATGATCAGGGCGTGAGCGGTGGTGAAGACGTTGAACATATGCTTGGCGCCGTCGATCGCGGCGTCACCTTCGAAGCCGTAAACCATCGAGGCCAGACCGTGGAAGATCTGGATACCAGGTTCCTGAAGCTCCATGCGCATGGCAACCGAGAGCGCGCCGCCGATGATGCCGGCGAAGATCGCGAAGATCAGGTAAAGCGTGCCGATGTCCTTGTGGTTCGTCGAGAAGAACCAGCGATTGACGAAGCTCGGCGTATGCGAGTGATTGTGATGGTCGTCATGCGCATGCGCGTCATGGCCATGCTGATCATGAGAATGATCGTGAGCGGAAGGTCCAGCCATTGTCCCGAGTCCCTTCTAAATTACTGAGCGTTTTCGGCGACATCGACGGTCTTCGGACCATCGGTTGCTGCCATGAGGCTTTTGTAGGCCCCGGGAAGATCGGAAGCGGCAGCCGTCAGCCACTGCTTGTACTTGTCTTCGGAAACGACACGGATCGCGATCGGCATGAACGCATGGTCCTTGCCGCAGAGCTCGGAACACTGGCCGTAGAACAGGCCTTCGCGCTCGGTCTTGAACCAGGTTTCGTTGAGGCGGCCCGGAACAGCATCGATCTTGACGCCGAAGGACGGCATCGCGAAAGCGTGGATGACATCGGTCGGAGCGGCGGTCACCAGAACGCGGACCGTCTTGCCGACAGGCAGGACGACTTCGTTGTCGACGGCAAGCAGGCGCGGATAGGTGGAGAGGTCGGTCTTGCCGGCAGCGGCACGATCCGGATCCTTCAGCAGGTAGGAATCGAAGGCCAGCGGATTGTCGCCGGTGCCTTCATATTCGTAATTCCACTGCCACTGGGTCGCGGTCGCCTTCAGCGTCACATCCGGATTTTCCGGCAGCGTCAGCTGGGCGGTCAGAAGGTTGAACGACGGAACAGCGAGGAAGAGAAGGATCAGAACCGGCCCCACGGTCCAAATGACTTCGATAACCGTGTTGTGGCTGGTCTTCGACGGCACCGGGTTGGCGCTCGCACGGAACTTCCAACAGACGACGATGAGCAGGATCAGAACGAAGAGCGTGATCGGTACGATGAACCACACCGTATATTGTTCGAACCAGCGGATTTCCCGCATAATCGGCGTCGCCGCCGGCTGCAGCGTTGCCTGCCACGGCATCGGCTGATCGGCATATGTGCCGGAAGCAAAAAGCAGACAGACCAGCGCGGTCAGAGCTGCATAAGCCTTCTTAATCACCTTAGTATCTCCCTCGAGCGCTTGACCTGCCATAAATCGAACGCAGAATCCTTGCCATCTTCTGCGCTTCAAACCACAGTTTGCCATGGACCGCAACTGGCCAAAGCAATTGTCTATGCGGCATTTTTGCGTAACGACAAATTCGCAAGCAGGCACAAAACATTACCGCCGATTTGCACCATCATACGGAAAAGCCTTACGCGGGCCAATCCAAAGCCCGAACATTCTTGCCGAAAGGTCCTATTTCTGCCGTAGTCCCCCGGTTTTCACGGTGCAGGTCTTTTCATTTTTGGCGACGGCCTTCAACAATACCGTCACCGATTCGAATCCAGAGGTTTTTATGGGTTTCCGTTCCCTTGCGCGGTCGCTTGCCGTGACCACCATACTTGCAGCAGCAGCGGCCACCCCCGTCTTCGCGCAGCAGCAGCCGGCCGCCAAGCCGCCTGCACAGGCCGAACCCGCGCCCTCGGCACCCGGACAGCAGCAGGCCGTTCCCGGCCAGAGCCAGCCGCAGGCACCGGGCACGGTGAAATCCAACCACGGCGCCTGGTCCGTCGTCTGCGACAAGCCGGCCGGCGCTTCGGCCGAGCAGTGCGCGCTGATGCAGAACGTGATCGCCGAAGACCGTCCTGAAGTCGGGCTCTCGGTCGTCGTGCTGAAGACCGCCGACCGCAAGTCGAAGATCCTGCGCGTACTCGCCCCTCTCGGCGTGCTGCTGCCGAACGGCCTCGGCCTCAATGTCGACGGCAAGGATATCGGCCGCGCCTATTTCGTCCGTTGCTTCGCCGATGGCTGCTATGCCGAAGTCGTGCTCGAGGACGAGCTGCTCAAGACCTTCCGCAGCGGCACCAGCGCCACCTTCATCGTCTTCCAGACACCGGAAGAAGGCATCGGCATTCCGGTCGATCTGAAGGGCTTTGCCGAAGGCTACGACGCGCTACCCTGATAAGGGCCTGATTGGGGCTTGCTCGAACACCCGTCCGGACCTACATCGGCTTGAAGCATTGCAGCTTTGAAGCGGAGCATACCATCATGAATACCGACCTCCTGACGCTCTTCGATGCCGACGAAGCGACGATGCGCAAGCTCGTGGCCGAAGCGCTTTCCGGCTCCGATGACGGCGAGCTCTACATCGAGCATGCGCAGGCGGAATCGCTGATGTTCGACAACGGCCGCCTCAAGGGCGGCAGCTTCAATACCGAGCAGGGTTTCGGCCTGCGCGCCGTGGCTGGCGAAGCGGTCGGTTATGCTCATGCAGGCGACCTCTCGGTTTCGGCGCTGAAGCGCGCCGCCGATGCCGTCGGCGCCGTTGCCCGCGGCTATTCCGGCAGCTACGCCGCCGCCCCCCAGGGCACCAACAAGAAATTCTACAACGACGAAAATCCGATCGGCTCGCCCTCCTTCGAAGAGAAGGTGAAGGTGCTGACCGATATCGACGCCTATCTGCGCGGCAAGGACGACAAGGTGCGGCAGGTGACGGCTTCGGTTGCCGCCAGCTGGCAGGTCGTCGATATCCTGCGTGCCGACGGCCACCGCGTCCGCGACATTCGGCCGATGACCCGCATCAACATCTCAGTCATGGTGGGTGAAGGCGACCGGCAGGAGAGCGGCTCCTACGGATCCGGCGGGCGCATCGGCTTCGGCGATTTCATCACCGAGGGCAGCTGGCAGACGGGCGCCGACGAGGCGCTGCGCCAGGCGCTGGTCAATCTCGAAGCCATCGAAGCGCCCGCAGGCACGATGGATGTGGTGCTCGGCTCCGGCTGGCCCGGCGTCATGCTGCACGAGGCTGTCGGCCACGGTCTGGAAGGCGATTTCAACAGGAAGAAGACCTCGGCCTTTGCCGGCCTGCTCGGACAGATGGTCGCCGCTCCCGGCGTCACTGTCGTCGACGACGGTACGATCGACAACCGCCGCGGCTCGATCACCATCGACGACGAAGGCACGCCTTCGGCCTATAACGTGCTGATCGAGAACGGCAAGCTCGTCGGCTACATGCAGGACCGGCAGAATGCCCGGCTGATGGGCATGAAGGCGACCGGCAACGGGCGCCGCCAGGGCTATGCTCATGTTCCGATGCCGCGCATGACCAACACCTATATGCTCGGCGGCGACAAGACGCCTGAGGAGATCATTTCATCGGTCAAGAAGGGCATCTACGCTGTCTCTTTCGGCGGCGGCCAGGTGGATATCACCTCGGGCAAGTTCGTTTTCGGCTGCACCGAGGCCTACCTGATCGAAAACGGCAAGATCGGCGCGCCGATCAAGGGCGCGATGCTGATCGGCAATGGTCCTGATGCGATGAAGCGCATCTCCATGGTCGGCAACGACATGAAGCTCGATACCGGCATCGGCAATTGCGGCAAGGGCGGCCAGTGGGTGCCCGTCGGCGTCGGCCAGCCGCATCTGCGCATGGACCAGGTTACCGTTGGCGGTACGCAAACCTAACAACCTCAGGAGACGGCGATGAGCGAGATCCTGATACGGCCCTTTGCCATCGCCGACATCGACGGCGTCTTCTCGGTGATCCTGCCGATCCAGCGGGATGAATTCGGCATCGCCATCACCGCCGACGACCAGCCGGATCTGGCAGTGATCCCCGACTTCTACCAGGCCCGCAAGGGGCAGTTCTGGGTCGCCGAACTCGACGGAACGATCGTCGGGACGCTCGGCCTCAAGGATATCGGCAATAACCAGACGGCGTTGCGCAAGATGTTCGTGGCGGCCCATGTACGCGGCCGCGAGCACAATGTCGCCGCCCGCCTGCTCGACGCGCTCCTTGCGCATGCCGGGGAGCATGAGATCACCGATATCTTCCTCGGCACCACGGACGGGTTCCTCGCCGCCCACCGGTTCTACGAAAAGAACGGGTTCAGCGAGATCAGCCGGAACGACCTCCCCCGCGCCTTCCCTGCCATGGGCGTCGATAGCAAATTCTACCGGCGGGCACTCGGCAAGTAACTCCGCGTATTCACGGCCTAAACAGCCATTTCCGCTCGACGGAGGGCACGAGGTCGATGCCGTTGTAGTGGGCAAAGAGGAGGATGTGGCCGAGGAGATCGGCGGTCTCGTCGGCGAGGTCCTGCTTCATCTCGGCGGATGTCCGGCCCTTGGCGCGTCCCCTCCCCGTCAGGCGGTTCCAGGCCTGGGTGAGTTCACCCATCTCTTCTTGAAGCTTGAGCAGAAACCAGTCGGGATCGCGCTCCACGCCGTTTGCCGCGGCATAGGCCTTCGAGGCCGCCTCGAATTTCTCGGCAAGATCTGAAAGCATTTCGTTCTCCTTCCGTACTCACGAAGGAGAACCGTGATTCCTGGCTGTTGTCCAGTCTAGATCAGCCGTTGCCGCCGACCATCACGCAGTCATAGGAGCGCTTCTTCAGGGCATCGCAGGCAGCGGCGGCGGCATCGCGGCTGCCGAAACCGGTGAAGCGGGCGCGGTAGACGGCGCTTGCGCCGGAGCCGACGGCCTGGGTCAGCGGCGAAGCAGATTTCAGAGCTGCACCGCCTTCGGTCTTGGCCTGCGCGAGCAGTGCCTGTGCGGCCTCGGCGCTTGGTGCTGCGGAGATCTGGATCTGCCAGCCGCTCGCCGACGCCTGCAGCTTGCCGCCCTTGCCCATCTTGTCGAGAGCAGCCGGGCGGTCGAGCGGAACTGTGGTGCCACTATAGCCGAGCGCGAAGGGGATCGCCTCGGCATCGCCCTGGGCGCGCGGTGCGTTCACCGGAACCGGCAGATCGCCGTCATCGGCAGCGGAAGCGACTTCAACCGGAGCTGCCGGCTGCGGCTTGCCGCCGGCACTGGCAACCAGCTTGGCACCACCCGATGCGCGGTCGAGATACTTGTCGAGCAGTGCTGCCATCTGGGCATCGCGGCTGCGGGCCGTCCGGCCGCCGAGAACGACGCCGACGACGCGGCGGTTGCCATCGCGCACGGCGCTGACGAGATTGAAGCCGGAGGCATTGGTATAGCCGGTCTTGATGCCATCCATGCCTTCATAGCGGTACATGAGATTGTTGTGGCCGCGGATCGTCTTGCCGCGGAAATTGAAGGAGGCGGCCGAGAAGAGCTGGTATTCCTTCGGGAAATTGCGGATCAGCGCCACGCCGAGGGTCGACATGTCGCGGGCCGTCGTCACCTGACGGGCGTCGGGAAGGCCCGAGGCATTGTAGAAGGTGGTGCGGCTCATGCCGAGCTGCCGGGCCTTCTGCGTCATCAGCCGGGCAAAGTTGCTTTCCGAACCGCCAAGCTTCTCGCCCATGGCAGCGGCAGCGTCGTTGGCCGACTTGACGATCATGCCATAGACCGCTTCGCGCACGGTGATCGTGCCGCCGGGGCGAACGCCGAGTTTCGTCGGCGGGCGGCTCGCGGCATATTTCGACATGACGATCTGGCTATCCCAGCTGAGCTTGCCGCGATTGATCGCTTCGAAGGCAAGATAGAGGGTCATCATCTTGGTCAGCGATGCCGGGTGATTCAGCACGTCGGCATTTTCGGAAGCGAGGACCTTGCCGGTTCGGGCATCGAGGATGAAAGAGGCGTTGCCGGCGATCGCCGCAACGGGTGCCGAAAAGGCAAGCGTCGCAGTCAAGAGTGTGGCCAACAGCCTGTTCATGGATTTCCCCTCTAGGTGCCACGCGCGCGCAGCATTGCCAAAATGTGTCCCGTTCTGTGACAGAAGCCCGCACTTTGGCGCGACTTTGAGGCAACGAACACTGGTTCTCTGAGTTTTTTCCACCCGTGGTGAAGGAAACGTAAAGATTTCAGTCCGAAAAGCAATCTTCAGCAAGGTTTAACACCAGAATTGGTAGGGTCCGGACCTTTCACGGAGCTGACATGCAGGGATTGTGGAAAAAAAGGGCGAAAAAGGCCGCCATCACCGCCGGCCTTGAAGCGGCGCATCTGATCAGCGCTACGCGGCTGATGCGCGGCGCGCGCGGCCGTGGCGCCATCTTTACCCTGCACCATGTCCGCCCCTACGAGGCGCATGACTTCGAACCCAATGCGCATCTCGAAATCACGCCGGAATTCCTCGATGCGGCGCTGTCGCGGCTGACGAAGGACGGATATCGCTTCGTGGCGCTTTCGGACGTCCCTGCCCTGCTCTCTGCACCGGCAGACGATGCGCCGTTTGCCGCCCTCACACTCGACGACGGTTATCGCAACAATCTCGTCCACGCCTATCCGATCTTCGAGAAGCACGAGGCGCCGTTCACGATCTTCGTGGCCAAGGGCCTGACCGAGCGCACGCACAGTATCTGGTGGGAAACGCTGACGCTGCTGTTGCGCCGCGCCGATCTGCTGCATTTCGATTTCGGCAGCGGCGACGAGATACGCAAGCTCGAAAATCCGGCCGATCAATACGCGGCATTCGCGAGATTTGCCGCCTTTCTCCATAGCACTGACGAAACGGCGGCAATCACGCGGCTCGACGCGCTGGCGCGGCAGCACGAGATCGATCCGCTCGGCATCGTCGACGATCTGGTGATGGGCGAGGCCGAGCTCAATCTGCTGGAAGCGAGCCCCCTCGCTTCGCTCGGCGCGCATACGATCAGCCACCGGGCGCTCGCCCGGCTGCCCGAAGCCGACGCCCGTGAGGAGATGCTGATTTCGGCCGATCACGTAGAAGTGGTCACCGGCCATCGGCCCGTGACGATCGCTTTTCCTTACGGCACCCGGGAGGCGGCGACGCAACGCGAGGCGGCAATCGCCGCCGGCCTCGGCTTCACGGTGTCCGTGACGACGCAGCCCGGCGTTATAAAGGCCGGGCTATCCGGTAGCACCCATTACCTGCCGCGTCTGTCGCTGAACGGTCTCTACCAGAAGCCTCGCTATGTTTCGGCGCTGGCCTCAGGCATTCCCCTGAAACTGATGGGGAAATAAGAGGTTACGGATACATCCGGACCTTTTCCCAATCGCCCTCAGGCTCCGCACGGCGGAACTCGATGCGGTCGTGGAGACGGAAATTCTGGTCTTTCCAGAACTCGATGCTGACAGGCTTGATGCGGAAACCGGACCAGTAGGACGGGCGGGGAATTTCACCGATCGCATAGCGGGCGGTATATTCGGCAACCGACTTCTCGAGTGCGAAACGGCTTTCGAGCGGACGGGACTGTTTCGAGGCCCAGGCACCGATGCGGCTGCCGCGGGCGCGCGATTTAAAATAGACGTCGGCCTCTTCGTCGGTTACGACTTCCACCGGACCACGCAAACGCACCTGGCGGCGCAGCGTCTTCCAATGGAAGCACATGGCCGCCTTTTGCTGTCCCAAGATTTCGCGACCTTTCTGGCTCTCGAAATTGGTGTAGAACACGAAGCCTGCGGTATCGAATCCCTTCAGGAGGACCATGCGGACATTGGGAAGACCAGCCTCATCGACGGTTGCCAGCGCGACGGCATTGGGATCGTTGACCTCCGAAGCCTCGGCTTCCTTCAGCCATTCCGCGAAAAGCTTGAATGGTTCGCCGCGTTCGGTAAAGTCACTGCTTGTTAACTCATTTGCCGACATATTAGCTCAAATGCCCCGGGTTATCAGGTTAAATGCCCAGCTATTCACGACTGGACAGGACACAGGGTGGAAGTCATAGCAAAGTCAACTCACCATACAAAGGGCTTCCTGCGCCGCAGTGGTTCGCTCCTTCTCATCGGCATGGCGACATTCTCGCTGTCAGGCTGCATGACCGGTGGTTTTGACTTCCTCAGCGATTCCAAGGTCGACCGCTCCGTCTCGACCGGTACCGTGCCGCAGAATCCGCCGAGCACCGATACGCTTTCAGACGAAATGACCGTGCGCAACGCCGTGACCTCTGCCGATGTCGGCAAGGTCGGCGCGCAACCGCTGGCCTGGGCCAATGCCTCGACCGGCAGTGCGGGCGTGATCGACACGATCGTCGAGAACAACGATTCCGGCCAGGTCTGCCGGCAGTTCCGCACCACCCGTCATTCCTATGACGGCATCGCCAAGTTCATGGGCAAGACCTGCCTGGTCGGTGGCGGCAACTGGCAGCTTCTGAGCTTCCAGCCGGAAGGCTGAACCTTTTCCACAGGAATGCTTAATGCGCGCGGCGGCGGCATGACAATGCTTAGCAGAACGATAACCATTTGCCGCGAAAGCCACCGACACCGGCGGCGAAAATAACAAGTGATTAGCAACTCTCCCGCACGATCCAGCCCATAAGCGCGAGGTCCGGTTGAACCGGATGGCGCGCAAAGAGTTGTTATTGGGCTTTCGGCTGCCAAAGGGTGGCAGCCGGATCGGACACCGGCGGATTACTATGCGCGATCCATATAAGGTTTTGGGCGTCCAGAGGGACGCAGGAGCTGACGAAATCAAGGCCGCTTGGCGCAATATGGCTAAGGCGGTCCATCCTGACCACAATCAGAGCGACCCGAACGCCACGGCGCGTTTTGCCGAGGTCGGCCGCGCCTATGAGACGCTGAAGGATCCGAAGAAGCGCAGCCTCTTCGACACGGCGGCGCGCATGGCGGCGGCAAAAGTCAGCGGCGAAACCATCATGCAGCAGCGCCAGGCAGCGCGCGAAGCGGCTATCCGTGCCAAACAGGCGCAGGAGAATGCCGAGCGTGTGATGGAAGAACTGGCGCGCGCCAACGCCCAGAAGGCGGCGAAAGCAGCGGCGGAGGAAGCGCAGAAGCAGAAGGCAGCCGGCTCCGAAAGTGCAGAAGACGTCGTCGAGCGCATTTTCGGCGCGAACGCGCAGGCCAAGACTGCGGGCGCCGGCGCAACGGGCCAGGCCCAGCAGCAGGCACAATCGCAGGCAAAGGCAAAACCTACCGAACCCGAGGCTGCCAAGAGCGAGCCGGACGCGACCAAGCCGGATGGCGACAATGCCGACGCGAATGCCGCTGCAGCAGCAGCCAACATATTGCAGCCCTTCAGCATTCTGACATCGCTGGTGCGCCGGTTCACCGGTGCCGCCCCGGCACCCGAAAAGGCGCCGGACCAGTTTGCCCAGGCGACGGTGACGATCGAAGACATCCTGAAAGGCAACCGGATCACCGTTCCGCTGGGCGAAGCCCAGGAGGCGAGCTTCACGCTTTCCTCAGGGACAACAGACGGACAGCAGGTTCGCCTTAAGGGACAGGGGCTGAAACTGCCGAACATGCAGCGCGGCGACGCCGTGATCAGCGTGCGCATCGCATCCGACCCGAAGTTTACTGTGCACGGCTACGACCTGCACACCGTTCTGCCGCTGACCATCGAGAACGCCGTGCTTGGCACGGAAGCCGAGATCGATGGTCCCGACGGCAAGGTCCGGGTCAGCGTTCCGGCTTGGTCCGGTTCGGACAAATCGATCCGCGTCCAGAACCAGGGACTGCCTGACGGCAACGGCGCGAAGGGCGATCTCGTCGTCGAGTTGCGCATTATTCTGTGGGAAAAACCAGACGATAAGGTCACCGACCTGATGAGAAGCATGCGCGAAGGGCTTTTCCTGTGAAATTTTTGTGACAAGAGCACCCTTTGTTACGATCCCTAACAGTTGATGATTGCTCGCAATCTTGAACCGATTAGCTGCCTATGCCATAGGCACGTTTGAATTGGTTCATTAGGGGGCAAAATATGGCTCAAGCAACAGGCCTCATGTCAGGCAAGCGCGGCGTCATCATGGGCGTTGCGAACAATCGCTCGATCGCGTGGGGCATTGCGAAGGCCATTCATGCACAGGGCGGCGAAATCGCCTTTACCTATCAGGGCGAAGCGCTGAAGAAGCGCGTCGAGCCGCTGGCTGCCGAACTCGGCGGCGTTCTGGCCGGCCACTGTGATGTCTCCGACGAATCCACCATCGATGAAGTCTTCGCCAATGTCGAAAAGATGTGGGGCAAGATCGACTTCGTCGTTCACGCCATCGGCTTCTCCGACAAGGACGAGCTGACCGGCCGTTATGTGGATACCTCTGCCGACAATTTCAACAAGACGATGCAGATCTCCGTCTTCTCCTTCACCTCGGTCGCACGCCGCGCTGAGAAGCTGATGACGGATGGCGGTTCGCTGCTCACCCTCACCTACTACGGTGCCGAGAAGGTGATGCCGAACTACAACGTCATGGGCGTCGCCAAGGCTGCCCTCGAAGCCAGCGTCAAGTATCTGGCCGTCGACCTCGGACCGAAGAACATCCGCGTCAACGCGATCTCCGCTGGCCCGATCAAGACGCTCGCCGCATCCGGCATCGGCGACTTCCGCTACATCCTGAAGTGGAACGAGTACAACGCGCCGCTGCGCCGCACCGTGACCATCGAGGAAGTCGGCGACGTCGGCCTCTACATGCTGTCCGACTTGTCGCGCTCGGTCACCGGTGAAGTTCACCACGCCGACAGCGGCTACCATGTCATCGGCATGAAGGCTGTGGACGCGCCGGATATTTCGGTTATCAAGGACTGACCGAACTCCAAGAAACGGGACATGCCGTGCTTATCTATGTGGTCCGACACGGCCAGACCGATTGGAATGCCGAACGCCGTCTCCAGGGACAGAAGGACATTCCGCTGAACCCCATTGGCCGCGAACAAGCGCGGCTGAACGGCATCGATCTCGCAGAGATTCTGAAGGTCGAAGGCATTGCCTTCGACTTCGTTGCCAGCCCGTTGACCCGCACCCGCCAGACGATGGAGATTATCCGCGAGGCCATGGGCGTCGATCCCAAGGCCTACCGCACCGACGAGCGGCTGGTGGAGGTTTCCTTTGGTGACTGGGAAGGCTCGACGATCAAGGAACTGAAGGCGACGCAGCGTGATCGCGTCACCGAGCGCAACCTCAACAAATGGGATTTCATTCCGCCCGGCGACGACGCCGAGAGCTACGAGATCATGTCGTGGCGGATTGCGTCCTGGCTAAATTCCGTTGATAAACCAACAGTTTGCGTGACGCATGGCGGCGTCATTCGCAGTCTTTTCAAGATGATTGCCGATGTGCCGAAGCACGAAGCCGCCGAAGGCGACATTCCGCAGGACCGGATCTTGAAGATCGACAGGGCGGAACGGCTGATCGGCTGGATCTGATCCCGGTTACTGGACGATATCGAGGTCGTTGATGACGCGCTTGCCGTCGACCTCAGTATAGAAGATCACGACCTTCACGCCGGCCTTCAGACCATCGAAATTGAATTCTTCCGGCGCCTGATAGGTTTTGCCGTCGTCGAGCGTCAGGCTGAGATTGGCCGTATCGACCTTCTTGATCGTCGCTTCGACGTCGGCGCTCTCAGCGAAACCGCTGATCGGCGACAGGAAACTTGCGGTGGCCAACAGCGTGGCAACAAAAAAACGCATCGCGGCGACCCTCTTCACACTCGACTCAAAAATCTTATGGAACACAGATAACCCTCTGAATATGGCAAAAATTGCCCGGAACAATGGCTTTCGCCGCCCAATTGATGAATAGCATTTTAACAATAATCAGCAGCAGTGATTAACCATTATCCCCGGGTTCTTTTGGCGTCCGAAATATAAAATTGCAGGAAATCGTAAATTAACAAGTTCCTCTTACAGTTGCCGTTAAACAAGGGAGACTGATTTTGCTTTTCCGGCTGGGCGGCAACAGGCAACTGCGGCGAATTTTCAAGAATACATGGCTTTCGCTGCTGGTCTCCGGCTTTGTAGCGTTCATGATCGTTGCTGTCGGCATCACCCTTGATCGCGCCAATACTGCCGCGCATCTGCGCGAGTTGCAGATCCGCACGGAAAACGAGACTAATCTGATTCGCGCCCGCATGGCTGCACAGATCAACATGGACATCACCATCGTCCGCGACCTCTCCAACATGATTTCGCTGAGCGCCCGCACGAATGCCGAAGAGATGGAGCGGCAGATCAACTGGCTGCTGATCCAGAACCCGCATTTCATCAATGTGGCCGTCGCCCCCGGCTTCGTCGTCAGGAACGTCTACCCGCCGCAGTCCAACAAGTCGCGGATCGGCAAGGATGTGCGCGAAGTGCTTTCGGGCATGCAATCGGTCGCCCGCAATACCGGCGACCAGCAGGCGCGCTTCTACGGCCCGATCAAGACATCCGAAGGCAAGGATGCGTTTGCGATCTTCTTCCCGATCTTCGTCAAGGAAGATGGGCAGCGGAAGATCTGGGGCGCTGTCGAGGTCACCATCGACCGCGACATGTTTTATGAGAACACCGGCCTGAAGCCGGCGCGCAACAGCGAGAACCAGGAGCGCTATCCGCATCTTGATCACCTGGCGATCGCGGTTCGCGATCTTGGGACGGCAGCGGCCGATTCGGCAGCACCCTTCTTCGGCGACACCGATGTTTTCGACAAGCAGCCGCTGCGCCGCAAGATCGCCTTTGCCGGCGGACGCTGGGAGCTGTCGGCCGTGCCGATGACCGGCTGGGAGGAAGCGCCGCCGAACCAGTCGCAGCTCAGGGTGATCATCATCACCGCCGGTTGCGTGATCATCATCCCGATCTTCTTCGCAACCCTGCTGCTCGGCGAGCGCAACCGCAACATCTCGCAGCTGGAACGCCGCGAGGTGAAGCTGCTCGAGCTTTCGCAGCGCCTCAATCTGGCGCTCGATTCCTCCAATATCGGCATCTGGGAACTCGAGGACGGCGGCCACAGTCTCTATTGGGACGGCCGCGCTTCGGCGCTGCACGGCGAAGGGACCGGCGAAGGAAGCCACCCGCTGGAAAGCTGGCTTTCGAAGATCGCGGCCGAAGACCGGCCGATCGCCGAGGCGCATTTCTTCAATTGCAGCGTGGCGGGCACTTCCTGCACCGCGCAGTACCGCATCTTCCTCGCAGACGGCACGGTCCGCCATCTGCGCTCAGTCGGCTCGTTCTATACCGACGCCGGCGGTGTTGGCCGGACGATCGGCATCGTCGCCGATGTGACCGCCGATGCGGAAGCGGCCGACACGCTGCGCCGGGCAAAGAACACCAGCGACATCAAGAATGCCGAGCTGGAGCTGGCGCTCGACGAGATTTCACGCCGCGAGGCCGAGTTGACCGAAGTGTCCGGCAAGCTGGATCTGGCGCTCGATGCCTATCAGTGCGGCATCTGGGATGCCACGGTCGGCAACCAGGGTTCGCTCTGGGACGAGCGCATGCACGAGCTCTACGGCCTGGCTCCGCGCAACGGCTTCGTCACCGAAGATCTCTGGCTCTCCTGCATCCATCCGGACGATCGCGCGGCTGCGGTCGAGGCGTCGCGCTTCTTCAACCAGCCGGGCGACACCCATACGCTGATTTGCCGCGTCCCCTGCCCCGACGGCGGCGTGCGCTACGTCCGCTCCACCGGCAAGGTGCACCAGACGCCCTCGGGCGCCACCAAGGTCATCGGCGTTGCCTTCGACGTCACCGAGGACGCGCTGCTGACGGCCGAGCTCAAGGCCGCCAAGGACGAGGCGGTTGCCAAGAATATCGAGCTTGAACTTGCCAAGAACCGCATCGAGCACAATTCGCTGCATGACCCGCTGACCGGCCTCGCCAACCGCCGCAAGATCGATATCGCGCTGGAAAGCCTGACGATCGACGCGCGCTCGCAGCGCCAGAAATTCGCGATCCTGCATATCGACCTCGACCGCTTCAAGGAAATCAACGACACGCTCGGCCACGCCGCCGGCGATGCGATGCTGGTGCACGCTTCCAAGGTGCTGTCGAAGAATGTGCGCGGCAGCGATCTCGTGGCGCGCATCGGTGGCGACGAGTTCGTGATCCTGGCGCATGATGTCAGCGACGTCGATATGGCCGAACTAGCAGGCCGCGTCATCGAGGAAATGCGCCAGCCGATCGACTTCCAGGGCTTCTCGTGCCGCTGCGGCGTGTCGATCGGCATCGCGCTTGCCAACGGCATCCATGTCGATGCGCGCAAGATGCTGATCAATGCCGATATCGCGCTCTACCGCGCCAAGAGCATGGGCCGGAACCGCTACGAGTTCTTCAACCAGAACCTCCAGGCCGACATCATCAACAACAAGCGCACGGCCGACGAGATCCTCGCCGGTATCGACAACAACGAGTTCACCGCCTGGTATCAGCCGCAGTTCTGCGCCCGCTCGATGAAGCTGACCGGCGTCGAAGCGCTGGTGCGCTGGCACCATCCGACCCGCGGCGTGCTGACGCCGGACAAGTTCCTGCGGATTGCCGACGAGATCAACGTGGTGCAGACGCTTGACAGCATCGTCCTGGAAACCGCGCTGAAGGACAAGATGCGCTGGGCGGCCCATGGTCTCCTGGTGCCGCAGGTCTCGGTCAACGTCTCGGCGCGGCGCCTGCATGACGGCAGCCTCTTCGAGTCGCTCAGCCACCTGCATATCCGCCCGGGCGAACTGTCCTTCGAGCTGGTGGAATCGATCTTCCTAGACGAGAGCGAAGACGTCGCCGCCCAGAACCTCGACCGGATCAAGGCGCTCGGCATCGACATCGAGATCGACGATTTCGGCACCGGCCACACCTCGATCGTCTCGCTCCTGAAACTGAAGCCGAAGCGGCTGAAGATCGACCGCCAGCTGGTGCAGCCGATCCTTCACTCCTCGCAGGAACGCACGCTGGTGCGCTCGATCATCGATATCGCCCGCTCGCTTGGCGTCGAGACTGTGGCAGAAGGCGTCGAGAGCATCGACCATGCCGACATGCTGCGCGATCTCGGCTGCGATATCCTGCAGGGCTATGCCTTCTCGCGGCCGCTTGCCTTCGAAGACTTCACGCAGGCCGCACTCGGCACCGCCTGGCGCCTCGCCTCGTAAAGCCCATCGTTTCCAAATTGCAGAAACATCATTCTCAGATTGCGCCGCTTTTCGGCAAAGAAAGGCGTTTGCCCGCTTTGCTTTTTGGCCTATGAGTGACCGCGAATTTCTGGAAGTCTGGCGCTGCCGGCGACGGCCTAGGCGGCGCCCATTGGTCGGTAACACATGTCGCACAACACATTCGGTCATCTTTTCCGCGTCACGACCTGGGGCGAAAGCCACGGTCCGGCACTCGGCTGCGTCGTCGATGGCACGCCGCCCGGCCTGCGCTTCAAGCTCGAGGACATTCAGGTCTGGCTCGACAAGCGCAAACCCGGCCAGTCGCGTTTCGTGACGCAGCGCCGCGAGGACGATCTGGTCAAGGTTCTCTCCGGCGTGATGCTGGATGCCGATGGCGAGACGATGATCACCACGGGTACGCCGATCTCGATGCTGATCGAGAATACCGACCAGCGCTCCAAGGACTACGGCGAAATCGCCCGCCAGTACCGCCCGGGCCATGCCGACTATACCTATGACGTCAAATACGGGATCCGCGACTATCGCGGCGGCGGGCGCTCCTCGGCGCGCGAGACTGCGGCCCGTGTGGCCGCCGGCGGCATTGCCCGCCTCGTCGTGCCTGAGATGAAGGTGCGCGCCGCGCTGATCCAAATCGGCAAGCACAAGATCAACCGTCAGAACTGGGATTGGGCTCAGGTCGACCAGAACCCGTTCTTCGCGCCCGATGCCGCTATCGTGCCCGTCTGGGAAGAATATCTCGACGGCATCCGCAAGAGCGGCTCATCCGTCGGCGCCGTGGTCGAGGTCATTGCCGAAGGCGTTCCGGCCGGTCTCGGCGCACCGATTTATGCCAAGCTCGACCAGGACATCGCATCGCTGCTGATGTCGATCAATGCCGTCAAGGGCGTCGAGATCGGCAACGGCTTCGGCGCGGCCGAAATCACCGGCGAGGAGAATGCCGACGAGATGCGGATGGGCAATGACGGCAATCCGCTGTTCCTCTCCAACCACGCAGGCGGCATCCTCGGCGGCATTTCCACTGGCCAGCCTGTCATCGCCCGCTTCGCCATCAAGCCGACTTCCTCGATCCTGACCGAGCGCCAGTCGATCGATGCCGACGGCAAGAATGTCGATATCCGCACCAAGGGCCGTCACGACCCCTGCGTCGGCATCCGCGCCGTGCCGATCGGCGAGGCGATGGTTGCCTGCGCCATTGCAGATCATTACCTCCGCGACCGTGGCCAGACCGGCCGGCTGAAATAGGAATTGCTCCATGCCTTATGACCAGAAGCGCGTCGTCGATGCCATCCGGGCCTTCGAAGCCGGCGAAATCGTCGTTGTCATGGATGACGACGACCGCGAGAACGAAGGCGACCTGATCGTCGCCGCCGTCCACTGTACGCCGGAGAAGATGGCCTTCATCGTGCGCCACACCTCGGGCATCGTCTGCACGCCGATGCCGAAGGAAGAGGCCAAGCGCCTGAACCTGAATGCCATGGTCGCCGAAAACGACTCGGCGCATACGACGGCCTTCACGGTCTCGGTCGACTTCAAGCACGGCACGACGACGGGCATCTCTGCCGACGACCGGACGCTGACGGTGCGCAATCTTGCCAACCCGAATGTGGGTGCTGCCGATTTCGTCCGGCCGGGCCACATTTTCCCGCTGGTTGCCCGCGAGGGCGGCGTGCTGATGCGTTCCGGCCATACTGAAGCAGCCGTCGATCTCTGCAGGCTTGCCGGCCTGCCGCTGATCGGCGTGATCAGCGAGCTCGTCAACGACAACGGCACCGTCATGCGCGGTCCGCAGGTAAGCAGCTTTGCGGAGGAATACGGCCTCAAGCAGGTGTCGGTTGCCGACCTGATCGCCTACCGCCAGCGCAAGGAAACGCTGATCGAGCTCGGCGCGAGCTTCGAGATCGAAACCCCGTTCGGCAAGGCCAAGGCCCATACCTATTCGCTTCCCTGGGATCCGATGCAGCATCTCGCAGTCGTCTTCGGCGACATCCGCGACGGCATCGACATTCCGGTGCGCCTGCATCCGGAGAATGTTGCCGAAGATCTGTTCGGCAAGAAGAGCCCTGTCGACCACTACATGCAGAAGATCGCCGAGGAAGGCCGCGGCATCATCGTCTATCTACGCGAAGGCTCCGTCGGTGTCGGCCATATCGACAACGGCCGCAAGGCTCGCAGCCAGGGCCGCGAGGCGCATGCCGAAGCAGCAACGCGCGAGAGCGAATGGCTGGAAATCGGTCTCGGCGCACAGATCCTGAAGGATCTCGGCGTGACCTCGATCAAGCTTCTGACCAGCCGCGAGCGGCATTACGTCGGGCTCGAGGGTTTTGGGATCAAGATCACCAAGACTGAACTCGGCTGATCACAGAAAATGCGCCTATTCGCCCGCGCTCAGGCGGCGATACGCTTGAAGCGGGGGCGGACGTTGCGCATGTAATACTTGCCCGGCGACTGCGAGGTGACCATGGCAATCACATGCGCCTCGTTGACGCCCTCGAAGGTCCGGTCCTCGCCATTGCTGAGGCAGACGCGAAGACGGCCATCCTCCTGACTGAAATAAACCGCGTCGATCAGCGCCGACTTTACCGCGACCGGCTTCATCGGCTCTCGCTGTTCGCCCGGCGAGAGCGTTGAGGCCGCCGCGGCACGGGCGTCGCGGCGGTTGCGGATCAGAGCCCTGACCCTGCGGCCCAGGTCGTTCCAAGCCAACCATGCGGCATATCTGATGAGGTGCGTTTTCATGCGCCAACCGTAGGGGAACGGTGCTTAACAAGTTTGGCATGGGCATGGTAAACCGGCGTCAAGATTAACGCCGGGTAATTTCGAAAAAACTGCTTAAAATTCAAACGACTGGCATCAACTACCCGAGCCAGCCATTGGCAAGGATCACGCGCTCCACGCCGGCAAAGCGGGCGACGCGGTCGAGCTCGGCAGCGAGCCTGTTGAGACGTCCGGCCGAGCCCCGCACACCCGGCTCCAGCCACAGACGCTTCACATCCAGCGTGCCCTTCTTCCTGTCAGCCTTCATGTCGATCCGGCCAATGAGCCTGTCGCCTTCGAGCAGCGGGAAGACGTAGTAGCCATATTCACGCTTCGGCTCCGGAACGAAGATCTCGATGCGGTAGAAGAAGCCGAAGAGGCGTTCGGTGCGGTTGCGGTCGCGGATCATCGGGTCGAAGGGGCTGAGCACGCGGATGCGGGGCGGCGCATCCGGATAGCCGTCTATCGTGGCCGGGAATTCGGCAAGCGCCCAGGACGGGCGCGGTTTGCCGCCGAGCGCCGGTTCAATGATCACCTCGGTGAGTTCGTCGCGATGGGCGACAACCCAGGCTTTGGCGGCTTCTGGAGAAATCAGGTTCCAGAAGGCGGCGATCTCGCCTGATGTGGCAAAGCCGAGACGCGTCAGCGCGCTGCGGCAGGCCCAGTCGATGAACTCTTCGCGATCGACTTCGGGCCCACGGAACTCGTCCGGGATAACCCTTTCCACGAGGTCGTAGATCTTCTGGAAGTTCGAGCGCCCGGCGATGGCGAACTTGCCCGTATGCCAGAAATATTCGAGCGCAGTCTTGTTCGGATGCCAGTTCCACCAGCCGCCGGAGACATGGCCATCCGCCTTGATCTCGCGGGCGAGGATGGCGCCGTTTGCCACGACACGGTCGTAGGTTTCCTCGAAGGCATCCTCAAAACCCTCGCCACGCCATTTGCGCCAGCGCTCGACCAGCACTTCCTCCTGATGGACGAACTTGTGCTTCCAGTATTTGAAGAAGGCGCTCGGCAGGATCGAGGCGTCATGCGTCCAGTGTTCGAACAGCGCACCGTCCTTTTCCAGAAGCGAAGTCAGGTGTTCGCGCCGGTAGGTCTGGTTGCGGGAGAACAGGATCTGGTGATGGGCGCGCTCGACCGTCTGGATGCTGTCGACCTGCACGAAGCCGAGATCGTGGATGAGCTGCAAGAGCCCGTCCTTGGTCAAGGCGCGGTTCGGCGGTGCGCTCAGCCCCTGCTTGGCAATGAAGACGCGGCGGGCATCGGCATTCGAGAGCAGATTCGTCATGGCTTCATCATATGCCGGAAAATCTTCCTAGCCACCCGCTTTTGCACTTTCCGCGCCGCCGCTGTAGAAGCTTGAGCCTAATCTATGAGGGACTGAATTTGGACATCCGTTTCGAAGGCGCTGCGGTCAGCTACGGCGCGCGGCAGGCGCTGCAGCCGCTAACGCTGCAGCTTGCCGAAAACCGCATCGGCGTGATCGGGCTGAACGGCTCCGGCAAGACGACCTTCGCGCGGCTGATCAACGGACTTGCCAAGCCGACGGCCGGACGCGTGCTCGTCAACGGGCGCGATACGGCCGATGAGCGGGGTGCGCTTGGCGATGTCGGCTTCATCTTCCAGCAGCCGCAGAACCAGATCATCCTGCCCATCGTGAAGGATGATATCGCCTTCGGCCTGAAGAGCCGCGGCGTGCCGAAATCCGAGATCGAGGCAAAGGTCGAAGCCGTCCTGGCGCGCTTCGACGCGGCCCATCTCGGCAGCCGGCGGGCGCACGAGCTTTCCGGCGGCGAACTCCAGATCGCAGCGCTCGCCTCGGTGCTCGTCACCGGCCCCGATATCCTGATCCTCGACGAGCCGACCAACCAGCTGGATCTCAAGAACCGGGCGCTGGTGCAGCGGCTGATCGAGGGCCTGCCGGAGAATGCCATCGTCATCACCCATGACCTGGAGCTGATTGCCGGTTTCGGCCGCGTGCTGGTTTTCCACGAGGGGGCACTTGCCGCCGACGCGCCGGCGGCAGAGGCGATCGGGCGCTACCGGGAGATCGCCGGCTGATGCAATCGCTTTATGTCGAGGGTAACAGCCTCATGCACCGGCTGCCGGCGCGCGCCAAGCTGCTCGTGCTGGCTATCCTCGGCATCATTCTTTTCACCACGCGCGATATTCCGCTGCTGTCATTCGCCGTGCTGGCAAGTGCCATGCTCTATTTCCGGCTCGGCATTCCCTTTGCCCAGGCACTGCAGCGGCTGAAGCCGGTGCTGCTGACGATCGGCATCGTCGCGCTGTTCAGTCTTGCCTTCAATCCCTGGCAAGGCGCCGTCGTCGCGCTTCTCAGGCTGACGTCGCTGATGTTCTTTGCCGCCGCCGTGACGGCGACAACGACGATCGCCGAATTCATCGACGAGATCACGCTGCTTGCCCGCCCGCTCGAGCGGCTGGGACTGGTGCAGGCCAATGATGTCGGGCTGGCGGTCGGGCTCGTCGTGCGCTTCGTGCCCGAGATTCTCGGCCGCTATCAGGCGATCAAGGAAGCGCATGCGGCGCGCGGCATCAAGGTGCGTCCGGTGACGATGCTGGCGCCGCTCATCATCCTGACGCTCAGAGATGCGGATAACATCGCCGCGGCAATTGACGCGCGCGGCATTCGGCGGCATGTCAGTTAACCGATCGTAAACACGGAGCCTATGATGAGCACCCGCGACCTAGTCCTTTCTGCCCTTTTTGCCGCCATCATCGTGGCGCTCGGCATTCTGCCGCCGATCACGCTCGGCTTCATTCCGGTGCCGATCACCGCGCAATCGATGGGCGTGATGATGGCTGGCGTCGTGCTTGGCGCACGCCGCGGCGTGGTTGCCGTACTGATCGTCTGGGTGCTTGTCGCCATCGGCCTGCCGGTTCTCTCCGGCGGCCGCGGCGGACTTGCCGCCTTTGCTGCACCGACGACGGGCTTCCTGATCGGCTGGCTGTTTGCCGCCTTCACCACCGGCTATCTGAGCGAACGTCTCGTCAAGGCGGAACAGTCCGGCCTGGTGCAGACCGTGGGTTTCTTCCTGTCGGCGATGATCGGCGGGATCGTCGTGCTCTATGCTTTCGGCATCGGTTATCTGGCGCTGGTCAGCGGCGTCAACCTTGAGCAGGCCTTCATCGGCTCCATGGCTTTCGTACCCGGTGACGTCGCCAAGGCCTTCGTCGCAGCGCTGGTCGGCCGCGCCGTGATGGTCGGCTATCCGCTGCTGCCGGCGCGCGCCTAATCGAGAAAACTGTAGAGCCAGTCGCGCGTCTCTTCCGGCAGCGCGACCGGCTCGCCACTCTCGCGCCCGCGCGCCTGCCAGGTCAGCTCCACTTCGGCGGCCCGATCTGACTTGGCATCGACAGAAATGATGAAGCCGACGGAGCGAAGGCCGATCTTGTCGACGGTCGCGGTAAAGGTCGCATCGTCGTCATAGGCAAGCGGACGGTGCAGCGTGCAGGATACCTTGGCGGCCACATAGAGCGGTTCGTCATCAAGCTCCGGCCGCATCGACCAGAAGCCTGCAAGCACCGCCTCGGCGTGGGAAATATAGGACGCGAGGAACATCTGACCGTTCATGTCCACATCCCGGAACGGTATTCGTATCTGCGCCACATTGCTGCGTTTCGGCTTTGCCATCGAATTGTCTTCCCCCTGCCCCGCGCGGACACTAGGCGCCGCCAGAGATGAAGTAAACGCTTGCGATGATAGGCACGCGACAGTGCACACCTGTTGAAATAGCCATGCCCGGCACCATCTGCTGTGGATCATGACAGGGCCAGAGGATAAGAGTGTCGCCATGAGCACCCGCCTTTACGAACACCCGATCTTTCTTGAGCATGTCACGCCTGAAGGCCATCCCGAACGGCCGGACCGGATGCGCGCGATCAACGTCGCGCTCGGCCATCCGAACTTCGAGCGGCTGGACCGCAAGGAGGCACCGCAGGCCAACGAGGATGCGGTTCTGCTCGCCCATCCGGAAGAGCATCTGATTGCCGTGATGCGGCAGATCCCCGAGGAGGAAGGCGAGATCAACCAGCTGGAAGCCGACACCTATGCGAGCTCGAAGAGCCTGCAAGCGGTGCTGACGGGCGTCGGCGGCGCCATGGGTGCCGTCGATGACGTGTTCACCGGCAAGGCCGACAACGTCTTCGTCGCCGCGCGGCCGCCCGGCCACCATGCCGAGAAGAGCAAGGCAATGGGTTTCTGCTTCTTCAACAATGCCGCGATCGCCGCCCGCCATGCGCAGAAGCGTTATGGCGCCGAACGTGTCGCGATCGTCGACTGGGACGTGCATCACGGCAACGGCACACAGGACATTTTCTGGGACGATCCCTCGGTGCTGTTCTGCTCGACGCACCAGATGCCGCTCTATCCGGGATCCGGCGCCAAGGACGAAACCGGCAAGCACGGCACGATCGTCAATGCGCCGCTCTCGCCGAATGTCGGCAGCGACCACTTTCGCGAAGCCTTCAAGTCCCGCGTGCTGCCGGCGCTCAACGACTTCCGCCCGGACCTGATCATCATCTCCGCCGGCTTCGACGCGCATCACCGCGATCCGCTGGCACAGATCAATCTGGTCGGCGAGGATTTCGACTGGGCGACCGGAAGATTGCTGGAGATAGCCGACAAAAGCGCCTCCAACCGGGTCGTCAGCCTGCTGGAAGGCGGATATGATCTCGAAGGCCTCGCCGAATCGGCAGGCCTGCATGTGCTTCGATTGATGAAGGGTTGAGTATGACTGACAGCGCCAAGCCTGAAGTTTCAGGTCTTTCCTTCGAAAAGGCCGTGGCCGAACTCGAAAGCATCGTTGCCCGCCTGGAACGCGGCGACGTGGCGCTGGACGAATCCATCGAGATCTACGAGCGCGGCGAAGCGCTGAAGAAGCATTGCGAAACCCTGCTTTCCGCAGCTGAAAACCGCATCGAGAAGATCCGCCTCGACCGCGCCGGCAAGCCGCAGGGCGTGGAGCCGCTCGACGGGGCTTGATTGGCGGCAACCGGATGAATGCATTCCGGAGTGGCACTCGACCGAACAGCGCAAATTCCCTATATTCCTTGGTATGGACAAGGATATGGTCATCACCAAGCTGAGGGAGCACGAGGACGAGCTGCGCGCCGCCGGCGCGGAGCATCTGTCGGTCTTTGGCTCCGTGGCACGCGGTGAAGCGACGCCGGAATCGGACCTCGATATTCTCGTCAAGCTCAGCGATCCAATCATGAAATCAGGTCTGGATTACTTCAGCGCGATCGCGAACCTGGAAGACCGGATTACAGAGATCACCGGCTTCCACAAGGTGGATGTGATCGCCGAACCTCTGCAGAAGGAGCGGTTTCGCCTGAACGTCGAACAGGACCGCGCTGTTGCCTTCTAAACGTCCCCTGACGCGGATTCGCGATATCGTCGAAAATGGGGAGGCCGTTTTGGAATATATCCGAGACATGGACCTGAAGGCCTACCAAGAAAATCGCCTCGTTCGCGATGCCACCGAGCGCTGCTTTGCCCGGATATCCGAAGCAGCCGTCAAACTGGGACCCTTGGCCGAGGAACTGTTTCCGGCCCATAACTGGCTGGCGATGCGTCATTTCGGCAATGTGCTTCGCCACGACTATCGCGGTGTGCTCGATACCGTCATCTGGAATGCCGCCACCAATCCGCTCCCACCCCTGCTCGACGAGCTTGCATCTTTCCTTGCCCGTTATCCTGAAGAGCAGGAAACGCTCTGACCATTGAAATCGCGTCGCGCTATCCGCATGTTCCGGATCTCGCTGGCATCTAGAGGAAACCGTCATGTCCTTCTTCCCCGGTAAAGACCCCCTGCCCGGCGATGCCTTCGCCTGTGATGCGATCGAGAACCTGATCATTCCGCGGACCAGCGATATCGGTGGTTTCCAGGTGCGGCGTGCGCTTCCGACAAGGCAGCGGCGGCTGGTCGGGCCGTTCATTTTCTTCGACCGCATGGGACCGGCGATCCTGAAGCCGGATGAGGCGCTGGATGTGAAGCCGCATCCGCATATCGGGCTTTCGACGGTTACTTATCTGTTCGACGGGGAAATCCGTCATCTCGACAGCCTCGGCACCGAGAAGGTGATCCGCCCCGGCGATATCAACCTGATGACGGCCGGGCGCGGCATCGTGCATTCGGAGCGCACGCCCGACAATCTGCGCGGTCATCCGCTGCTGATGTCGGGGTTGCAGACCTGGCTGGCGCTGCCCGATGACAAGGAAGAGATCGATCCGGCCTTCGCCCATACCGAAAAGAGCGAGATGCCCGTCATCGAGGATGCCGGCATTCGCGGCCGCGTCGTCATCGGTTCGTTCGAGGGCCTGAAATCGCCGGTCAAGGTGTTCTCCGATACGCTCTATGCCGACATCAACATCCAGCCGGGCGCCAAGTTTCCGTTTGCTGCGGCCCATGAAGAGCGTGCGGTCTATGTGCTGTCGGGCGAAGTGGTCATCGCCGGAGACCGTTTTGCGGCCGACCAGCTGCTGGTTTTCCGGCCGGGCGATCCGATCACGCTGGAGGCAGGAAGCGACGGCTGTCACCTGATGCTCTTCGGAGGCGCGGCCCTGAATTCCAAGCGCTACATATGGTGGAATTTCGTCTCGTCCTCGAAAGAGCGCATCGAGAAGGCCAAGGAAGAATGGCGCACCGGCCGTTTCGACATCGTTCCGGGGGATGAAGAGGAATTCGTGCCTTTGCCTGAGGGCTGAACTTCTCTAGAATGGCGGGGTTGCGGTTCTTGAAACGCACTTGTTTTGCCGCAATTTAATCGGAATAAGCATAAGCCTAGAATGACAAGAAAGAGCGCCCGCCCGTGACAAACCCGCTGAAGACACCGCTGCTTGATCAGGTCACCTATCCCGCCGACCTGCGCAAGCTCGATGATCGCGAGCTGCCGCAGCTTGCGCGCGAGGTCCGCGACGAGATGATCGACGCTGTCTCGCGAACGGGTGGACATCTGGGTGCCGGCCTCGGTGTCGTCGAGCTGACGATCGCCATCCACAGCGTTTTCAACACGCCCGACGACCGGCTGATCTTCGACGTCGGCCACCAGTGTTATCCGCACAAGATCCTGACCGGCCGCCGCGACCGCATCCGCACGCTGCGCCAGGAAAACGGCCTGTCCGGTTTTACCCGCCGCGCCGAAAGCGAATACGACCCCTTTGGCGCTGCCCATTCCTCAACCTCGATCTCCGCCGGTCTCGGCATGGCTGTCGCCGCCGAGCTCGACAAGACCGACAAGCGGGTGATCGCGGTGATCGGCGACGGCGCGATGTCGGCCGGCATGGCCTATGAGGCGCTGAACAATGCCGGTGCGCTGGACGCCCGGCTGATCGTCATCCTCAACGACAACGACATGTCGATCGCCCCGCCGACCGGCGCGATGAGCGCCTATCTGGCGCGTCTCGCTTCCGGCCGCACCTATATGGGCTTCCGTGATTTCGGCAAGAAACTGACCGCCTATCTCGGCAAGAAGGTCGACCGCGCCATCACGCGCGCCGTCGAGCATGCGCGCGGCTATGTGACCGGCGGGACGATGTTCGAGGAGATGGGCTTCTACCATATCGGCCCGATCGACGGTCATTCCTTCGAGCACCTGCTGCCGGTGCTGCGCAATGTGCGCGACCATGCGGAAGGGCCTGTTCTCATCCATGTCGTGACCCAGAAGGGCAAGGGCTATCCGCCGGCAGAAGCTGCCGCCGACAAGTATCACGGCGTCAACAAGTTCGATGTCATCACCGGCGCCCAGGCGAAGGTGAAGCCGAATGCGCCGAGCTATACGAGCGTCTTTGCCGAAGCGCTGGCGCAGGAAGCCGAGCTCGACGACAAGATCGTCGGCATCACCGCCGCCATGCCGAACGGCACCGGCCTGGACAAGCTGGCGAGCCTCTATCCGGCCCGCTGTTTCGACGTCGGCATTGCCGAGCAGCATGCGGTGACCTTTGCCGCCGGTCTCGCCGCCGAAGGCTACAAGCCGTTTGCGGCGCTCTATTCGACTTTCCTGCAGCGCGCCTATGACCAGGTGGTCCATGACGTTGCCATTCAGGGTCTGCCGGTCCGCTTCCCGATCGACCGCGCCGGCTTCGTCGGCGCCGACGGGCCGACCCATGCCGGCTCCTTCGACACGACCTTCCTCGCAGCCCTTCCCGGCTTCGTGGTGATGGCCGCCGCCGATGAGGCGGAACTGAAGCATATGGTGCGCACCGCTGCCGCCTATGACGCCGGTCCGATCTCGTTCCGCTATCCGCGCGGCGAAGGTGTCGGCATTGAGATGCCGGTGCGCGGCGAAATCCTGCAGATCGGCAAGGGCCGGATCGTCAAGGAAGGCACCAAGGTGGCGCTGCTCTCCTTCGGCACCCGCCTGGCCGACAGCCTGCTTGCCGCCGAAGATCTCGATGCGGCCGGTCTTTCGACCACCGTTGCCGATGCGCGCTTTGCCAAGCCGCTCGACCACGACCTGATCCGCCAGCTCGCCGCCCACCACGAAATCCTGATCACCATCGAGGAAGGCTCCGTCGGCGGCTTCGGCAGCCACGTGATGCAGTTCCTGGCCATGGAAGGCCTGCTCGACAACGGGCTCAAGGTGCGCTCGCTTGTCATGCCCGACATTTGGATGGAACAGGCGAAGCCCGAGGCGATGAATGCCCATGCAGGGCTGGATCGCGCCGGGATTGTCTCGACGGTATTCCGGGCGCTCGGTCGCAGTGCTGCGGTTGGGGTTGCGGGTTAAATCGCAAAACGCCTGATCCGGGACCCCCTCACCGTACCCTCTCCCCGAGGGGAGAGGGGAAGCTTGAGTTTGGAGCAGGCCTTTCGTTCACACTCCCTTCTCCCCTCGGGGACATGAGGGGCCACACCCGCAAGCACCCAAAAACAAAAAAGCCCCCGAAGTTTCCCTCGGGGGCCCTGTCTCAGACGATCAGGCTGATCTCAAAACTCTTCCCAATCTTCCTGCACGGCCGCAGCGGCCGTTGCAGTCCTGCCGCCGAATGCGGAGGCGACGCGGTTGTTCAGAGCGCGGGCCGGAGAGGCGACCGGGCGTGAGGCCGGCTGGGCGACTGCCGCGCGCGGGGCGACGGCGACGGCTGCGGCGGCACCGAGCTTGAACTGATGCAGGAGAGCGTCGAGGGATGCGGCTTCCTGCGCCAGCGAATGACTGGCAGCCGTCTGTTCCTCGACCATTGCGGCGTTCTGCTGCGTGCCCTGGTCCATGTTGTTGACGGCCGTGTTGATCTCCTGCAGGCCGATCGACTGTTCGCGGGTGGCGGTGACGATCGCGCCGACGTGGCGGTTGATCTCCTGGACCTCGTTGACGATTTCGGCCAGCGCCTTGCCGGTCTGATCGACGAGCGAGACACCGGTATTGACCTGTTCGCCCGAGGTGTTGATCAGCGCCTTGATTTCCTTGGCGGCCTGGGCC
Source organism: Rhizobium sp. 01N424 (assembly GCF_056399485.1). NCBI lineage: Bacteria > Pseudomonadati > Pseudomonadota > Alphaproteobacteria > Hyphomicrobiales > Rhizobiaceae > Rhizobium > Rhizobium sp. 01N424. The sequence goes on along the minus strand of NZ_JBFTRK010000001.1, from coordinate 753,697 downwards.
GAGCGCTGGGCAAGCTCACGGACTTCCTGAGCGACAACCGCAAAGCCCTTGCCGGCTTCACCGGCACGCGCCGCTTCGACACCGGCGTTCAGCGCCAGGAGGTTGGTCTGGAAGGCGATATCGTCGATAACGCCGATGATGTTGCTGATCTCGCCCGAAGACTTCTCGATCTGCTCCATGGCGGTGACGGCCTTGCGGACGACGTCGCCGGAGCGCTCGGCGCCCACACGGGCACGCTCGACCAGATGGCCAACATCTTCGGCGCGCTTGGCGCTGTCGCGAACAGTGGTCGTGACCTCTTCGAGGGCTGCGGCGGTCTCTTCGACGGCTGCGGCCTGCTGCTCTGTGCGGCGGGCGAGATCGTCGGCGGCCGAGCGGATTTCACCGGCACCGGCATTGATCGCCGAGGCGTTGCGGCCGACCGACTGCAGCGTTGCCTGCAGCTTGCCCGCGGCATTGTTGAAGTCGGTGCGCAGGCCGTCGAACTGTTGAGAGAACGGCGTGGTGATGCGGCTCGCGACATCCCCATTGGCGAGGTTCGAGAGGCCTGTTGCGAGACCTTCGATCGCCGAACGGATTTCGGCCGCTTCGCGGGCCTTGTCCTCATCGGAGAGCAGGCGCTGGCGTTCGGCTTCGCCGCGCATACGGTCGGTTTCGCCTGATAGCCGCAGCTTTTCGGCGGCAGCTTCCTTGAAGACCAGAACCGACTGGGCCATGCGGCCGACTTCATCGCGGCGGTCGAGGGCCGGAACGTCCACGTCGTGGTGGCCGCTTGCGAGGCGGTCCATGGCCGATGTCATGCCGATGATCGGCTGAACGATGGCGCGCGACAGCAGCCATGCGAGAACGGCGGCGGCCAGCGAGGCACCGATGCCGCCGAAGAGCAACGTATTGTTCAGATCGCTATCGGCATCGGCCTGGATGGCGGCGAGCGAAGCAGACTTGTCGCGGGCGGCGGCCTTGATCTTGGCGGAGGCCTGACGAAAGCCGTCGAGCTGGCCCTTGGTGGCATTGACGCCAATCTTGACGACGTCGGCGATCGGGGTTTCGGTTTCCTTGCGGGCCTTGGCCTGCGGCTCGGCGAGCTCGTGGAAATAGAGATCAGCAGCCTTCTGCATGCCGTCGATCATGTCGAGCACGGCGGGTTCGTCTGCCGCACTTTCCTTGGCCGAGGCGATCGCCTTCAGCATGCGCTCACGATTGGCGAAAATATCGCCATAGGTGCTGTCGGAGCGGAACAGAATGAAGCCGCGCAGATTGACGGCCTGCTCGAGCATGGCCTGCAGCGCGTCGTCGATCTGATTGACGAGGAGCTCGGATTTTTCCTGCTGGGCGGCGGCGGCAGATGAAGCGCCGGCCTTGACGTAAACATAGGACGAGACGGCAACGAAAATGACGATGAGGGCTGCGAACGTCGCCGCGAGCTTCCCCTTGAGTGAGATATTGGCGAACACCGGTAATTCTCCTGGCAAATAATCGGCGCGGCAAAGGACGGGCCGCCGATGGGCAGCGGCGGCAGACGGAAAATCGGAAGGAACATGAACTGCGGGCAGGGAAATGCGTGCCATCATGGCGAAAGCGATTCAGGCGAACCGCTGCAATCGTCCCGAACCTATGGGGCGGGGCTTTAAAATTGTTTAAGTTTGCACCGCACAAATATTGGGTGTGCTATTCATCCGGCGCGTTGAGGATCAGAATATCGAGGTCCTGTTCCGGCCAGAAATCGGTCGCCGTCATCTCGAAAGTGGTGGGACCGGTCTTCTTCACACCGGTGCCGCAGAAGCTGATGAGGTTTTTGGCCCTGCCCTTGTCCAGCGTCAGCTTGAAGTTCTTGATCGGGCCGTTCCAGTTGGCGCCGGTCTTGAGTATGTAGGAAATCCAGCTTTCGGTGTAGTTCGGGCCGCCATTTTCCTGCCCCTTGGCGAGCTTCTGCGCGGCCTTAACGAAGCCTTGGTCCATGCAGTAGCGCCTGGCATAGTCAGCATAGCGATCGCCCTTGGCCTCGCCTTCTTCCAGGAAGCTGATCGCCACCGTGCCACCGACGCTCGGCGTATAGCGGTGCGAGACCGTTACTTTCGCCTTGGCCGGAAAGACGGTTTTCCACCAATAGGTCGAGCGCAGCGTCCAGAGTGGCGTCATGTGGTGCTTCATGCCGTTGCCGTCGTTGTCATAGACATCGTCGTAGAGCACACCGCGGGACAGCCAGTCCCGCTTGACATCGTCGGGCAGCTTGTCCAGCGCGGCATAGGTGCTATCGGCAAAGGGAAGCGGCGGGATGTTGCGGGCTTTCAGGTCGTCCGTCACGTCGATGCTGGCAGCAATCGCCCGCTGCTGCAGCGCCGGGGCGATCGGTTTGCCATCCTGCGTCACGGTGAAATCGAGGAAGTTGTCGCTGCCGGAATTTGCAATGGCGATATCGCTTTCGACATGGCCGGGAAGATCCGGCATGGGGAAGGCGACGAGTGTCTCGACATCCTTGTCCGCGCTGTTTTCGAAGACATAGTCGACGCGGACTTCCTTCTCCGAAATGAACAGCGCCTCGCTTTCCATGCTGACATCGGGGGATTCGATAAAGGTGAGGCCGCCGGTCTTCAGCTCGGCCATCGTATCGTTGGCGAGCGCCGGGGTGGCAAAGGCTGCGGCGGCAAGAATGGCCAAGCTTCTCGAAATTGCCATGCCACTTCGCTCCCCTACCCCATGACCAAGGGCAGAATTATCGCCGAACGCGAAGAGGCGTCAACGGCAGCCGTGCAAACAAAAGGCTTGCAAGCGCGGGCTTTGCCAGTCATGGACAGCCCATGTCCGATCAGAACAATACACAGCGCCTCGACCAGCTTCTCGTCAGCCTTGGCCTTTTTGCCAGCCGCTCGCGGGCGCGCGATGCCGTCAACCGCGGAACGGTGAAGGTGGGCGGCAAGGTCGTCACCAAGGCCGGAGCACTCTTTGGCGAAGACGCCGCGATCGAAATCGACGATCCGGCGCAGGACTATGTCTCGCGCGCGGCCCTTAAGCTGACGGCGGCACTCGACCATTTCTCTCTCGATCCCGCGGGACACCACTGTCTCGATATCGGCGCCTCGACCGGCGGTTTCACCGAGGTGCTGCTGGAGCGTGGCGCGACGCATGTGACGGCGATCGACGTCGGGCATGGGCAGATGCATCCGCGCATTGCCGCCGATCCGCGTGTCGCCAATATCGAAGGCTTCAACGCCCGCAACCTGACGGCCGACGATGTCGGCCATGACGTGACCTTCATCGTCTCCGACGTGTCGTTCATTTCGCTGCGGCTGGCGCTGGCGCCGTCCCTTGAGATCGCCGAAAGCGGTGCGACCGCGGTGCTGCTCGTCAAGCCGCAATTCGAGGCCGGGCGCGAGGCGATCGGCAAGGGTGGCATGCTCAAGGATCCCGCTTCGGCGCCCGATGTAGCGGCTTCGCTGGAACGCTGGTTCGTCGAAGAGATGGGCTGGAAGAGCCTTGGGCTCATCGCCTCTCCCATTGCCGGCGGCGATGGCAACCAGGAATATCTACTCGCAGGAACGAAGCCGTGAGCACCGAAACAGTCACCATCCAGAAACTCGGCGGACAGGGCGACGGCATTGCCAGTGGCAAGGACGGCCCGATCTATGTGCCGTTTGCGCTGCCCGGCGAAGAGGTGGCGATCGCCCGCGTCAAGAACCAGGGCACGATCATGTCGATCGCCAAGGCTTCGGCGGACCGGCAGGAGCCCGCCTGCCGCCACTTTGGCCCCGACGGCGTCAACGGCACCTGCGGCGGCTGCACGCTGCAGCATCTTGCGGATGCGCCCTACCGCGCCTTCAAGCGGCAGCTGGTGGTCAACGCACTGAAATCGCAGGGCATCGAGGCCGAGGTCGGCGATCTGGTCGTGGCCCATCCCGGCGAGCGCCGCCGCGTGGTCTTTGCGGCACGCAAGACCGAGAAGGACATGCTTGTTGGATTCAATCAGGCCGAAAGCCACCACATCGTCGATATCGAGGAATGTCCCATCTCGTCGGCGGGGATCATGGCCCGGCTGCCGGCGATCAAGGCCATCGGCGCCTCCATGGCGGCCAATGCCGAAGCCTTCCGCATCTCCGTGCTGGAGACAGCGTCCGGGCTCGACCTTGCCGTCGACGGCATCAAGAAGCTTTCCGACCAGCAGCGCCGCAAGGCGGTGGAAACCGTGCTCGGGATGCGCGGCATCGCCCGCGTTTCGCTGAATGGCGAGATTCTGGTGGAGCCCACCAAGCCGATCGTCGATTTCGGCGGCATACAGGTTTCGCCACCCGCCGGCGGCTTCACGCAGGCGACGAAGCCCGCCGAAGACGCGATGGCCGAGCTGGTCGTCGCCCATGTCGGCAAGGCCAAGCGCATTGCTGACCTCTTCGCCGGATCAGGCACCTTCTCGCTCCGGCTTGCCCGCATCGGCCGGGTGCATGCCGTCGAAGGCGAAGACAAGGCGCTTGCCGCGCTCGACCAGGCGGCGCGCAAGGCGCAGGGCCTGAAGCCCGTCAGCATCGAAAAGCGCGACCTCTTCCGCCGCCCGCTGATGACGGCAGAATTCAAGCATTACGACGCCGTGGTCTTCGATCCGCCGCGGGCGGGTGCGGAATTCCAGAGCCAGGAGCTGGCGCGCTCCGCGGTCAAGAAGGTCGTCGCCGTCAGCTGCAACCCGCTGACACTGGCGCGCGATCTCGCCATTCTCATCGCCGGTGGCTATCGCCTCACCAGCGTCACGCCGATCGACCAGTTCCTCTGGACGGCGCATGTGGAAGTCGTGGCGACGCTGGAGAAGTAGGCCGCAGCTGGTCGGGCCGCGTATCTTTCTGTGAATCGCGCGCTCTCCGTCCCTCATTCCTGTGCTTGTCACAGGAATCCAGTCACCACGCGTCTGCGTGGTGGGAAGAGTCCTTTCGGCCCAAAGACTTGGGCCGGCTGGATTCCTGTGACAAGCACAGGAATGAGGGAGAGACCCAAAACAAAAATGCCCGCGTCTCCGCGGGCATTTTCAGTTCACAGCAGGCCTTATCAAGCGACGCGGCGGTGACCCGACGAAGCGCCGGACTGGCCGCTGCCGAGATTGAACTGCGACAGCAGCTGCATCAGCTTCGCGGCCTCGGCGGCGAGGCCGTGGCTGGCGGCGGTCTGTTCCTCGACCATGGCGGCGTTCTGCTGCGTGCCCTGGTCCATGGTGTTGACGGCCGTGTTGATCTCGTGGAGACCGGTCGACTGTTCGCGGGTGGCGGTGACGATCGCGCCGACGTGACGGCTGATTTCCTGTACCTGCGTGACGATCGCTTCCAGCGCCTTGCCGGTTTCGCCGACCAGCGTCACGCCGGAGCGGACCTGGGCGTTTGAGGTGGTGATCAGCGCCTCGATTTCCTTCGCGGCTTTGGCGGAACGCTGGGCAAGCTCACGGACTTCCTGAGCGACGACGGCAAAGCCCTTGCCCGCTTCACCGGCACGCGCCGCTTCGACACCGGCATTCAGCGCCAGAAGGTTGGTCTGGAAGGCGATGTCGTCGATGACGCTGATGATGCTGGAGATCTGCTCCGAGGATTGCTCGATGCCGGTCATGGCATCGACAGCCTTGCGGACGATCTGGCCGGATTTTTCGGCGCCGCTGCGGGTGTTAGAAACCAGGTTGCCGGCTTCCTCGGCGCGGCGGGCGGTATCCTTGACCGTCGTGGTGATCTCTTCCAGCGCCGCTGCGGTTTCTTCGACAGAAGCGGCCTGCTGCTCGGTGCGGCGGGCAAGGCCATCGGCGGCGGTGCGGATTTCGGTTGCACCGGCGTCGATCGCATTAGCGTTGCTGCCGACGGTCTGAAGAGCGCCATGCAGCTTGCCGACAGCGCTGTTGTAGTCATTGCGCAGGCGGTCGAGATGGGCGGCAAAGGGCGTCTCGATGCGGTGCGCGAGGTTGCCGTCCGACAGCGCGCCGAGTGCCCCGCCAAGGGCGTCGACGGCGGTGCGGATTTCGGCGGCTTCACGGGCCTTCTGTGCCTCGCGCTCCTGGCGCTCGCGCTCGGTCAGCGAGCGGCCTTCCTCGGCCTCGCCTTCGAGACGCTGGCGGTCGATGGCGTTCGACTTGAAGACCGCGACGGCCTCGGCCATCGAGCCGATCTGGTCGCGGCGCTCCTGGCCGGGAATGGCGGCCGAGAGATCGCCTGCAGCAAGCTTCTGCATTGCGGCAGTCATCGCCGTGACCGGCTGGACGACGAGGCCGTGCAGCAGCCAGGCCATGGCAGCGATCATCAGGCCGACGGCGAGCAGCGTGGCAATGGTTGCGGCGATACGGAATTCGTTGAGTGCCGCGAATGCCTTGTCGCTATCGACGACGAAGCCGAGAGACCACTCGACGGTCGGCAGCCCGGCGACCGGCATGAAGCTGACGAGAACGGGCTTGCCGGCGAATTCTGTGGCAGCAAGGCCGGTGCCGATCTTCGGTGTCTGCTTCGGGAAGGCATCGGCGAGTGTCTTGGTGACCAGCTTTGCATCCGGATGGATGAGGATCTGGCCGCTCTTGTTGACGAGGAAAGCCGTACCCTGGCCGCCGAGATCGATCTCCTTGATCATCTTGACCATGGTTTCGAGCGCGAAGTCGGAGCCGACGACGCCGGCGAGCTTGCCATCGCGCTGAACCGGAACGGCAGCGCTGATGATCAGGTCGCCGCTGGACGCATCGACATAAGGCTCGGTCATGACGCTGGCATTGGCTTTGACGGCGTCCTGATACCACGGGCGCTTGCGCGGGTCGTAACCATCGGGCATCGGCAGCTTCGGCCACATGGTGAAGACGCCCTGCTCATTGCCGAAATAGGTGCTGACGAACTGGCTGGTGAGAACGTCGTTCTGCAGCACTGTTTCGATCCCGGCCTGATCGGACGCGCGGCCGATGGCGTTCGCGACCATGGCGGTCAGCGTCACGCGGCCGTTCATCCAGTTGGCGAGGCTGTGTGCGGCCTGCTCGCCAGAGGACTGGATATTGGCTTCGATCGAGGCGGTGGTAACGTCGCGCTGGACGGAGTTGATGTAAAAGGAAAAGGCAGCGAAGGCCGCCAGGACAACTGCGGACGCGGCGACGAGAATGCGCGTCATCAAATTCGTCTTCTTCAAGTGCGTTCTTTCGAAGTCTACCACCTTGCCGTTTGCGCGGATGGACTGCGCGGCGGAACGGATCGGGCGGATGGGGCTTGGGGGCAAAGCTGCACAAGGCGCGTCATGCGCCTGGACGAACGGGCAATTCGTCACTTCCTGATTAGTAGGGTCGCATTAAAACACACTTAAAATTTAGCTAAAACCCTATGTTTTTATATTAGCGCCGCATGAAAGCTTCGAAGGCTGTTCTTGCCTCATCACTTTTCAACTGTGTGGTGAAGTAACGCGCTTCTTCATCTATACGTGCAATAATTTCTTCGCGCGGACCGCGAACCAGATCGCGCGCAATTCGCAGAGCGGTGGCAGGCTTGGCGGCGAGCTTGCCTGCGGTTGTCAGCGTCAGATGTTCCACTTCGCCCGGCGCGCAGACCTTCCAGATCAATCCGGCATCGCGTGCCTCGGCAGCCGTGAAAGCTTCGCCTGCGGCCAGCAGCGCGAAGGCGCGCTGGTGGCCCATGATGCGTGGCGCGAGCAGGCTGGAGGCGGCTTCCGGGACCAGCGCCAGATCGACGAAGGGGGTGCGGAACTGGCTGCGAAGCGAGGCGATGGTCAGGTCGCAATGCATGTGCATCGTCGTGCCGATGCCGATCGCCAGACCATCGACGCCCGAGATCAGCGGCTTCTGCGCATTGACCAGAGCATAGAGGAAATCGAGAAGCTCGTGGCCGAGGCTGCCGCCCATCGCGGCGGCCAGGAAATCGGCGATGTCGTTGCCCGCCGAAAACGCGCCTTCGGTGCCGAGGAAGGCGGTGGCACGGATCGCCTCATCGGCATCGGCGGTCTTCAGCGCTTCGGTCATTCGCACATACATGGCGCGGGTGATGGCATTCTTCTTGTCCGGCCGGTTGAAGCGGATGATCTGGACGCCCGCGTGTTCGGCGGACTGCTCGACGATGATATGGTCGGTCATGGTGATCCTCAGGCCAGGATGGCGCGGGCTGCGGCAAGGCTCGCGGCACCATTGACGGTGCGGTCCTTCAGGGCAGTGGTTTCGGACAGCAGGTTTTCGGCGGCAAAGCGGCAGAGCGCGATGCGGCCCTCTTCAGCACCGTCGCCGGTCTTGGCGAGGCCGCCCTTGGCGAGATAGGCGCTGGTCAGCACCAGGCCGAAGAGGCGCTGATAGGGTGTGGCGCCCGAGAGCGCTTCGGCGATCCTGCCATCGGCTTGTGCTTTCATCAGCCACTCCGTCGCCTCGGTCAGATCGGCGATGGCCGCATCGAGGCGGGCGGCGGTTTCGCCGAAGCCGGAGAGGTTCGACCCGCGTACCGCTTCGGCGATGACACTGAGCTCGGCGATGAAGCCTTTCACATGCTCGCCATTCGAGAGCGGCAGCTTGCGGGTGACAAGGTCGATTGCCTGGATGCCGTTGGTGCCTTCATAGATCGGTGCGATGCGGGCATCGCGCAGGAAGCGGGCAGCACCGGTTTCCTCGATGAAGCCCATGCCGCCATGGACCTGGATGCCGAGCGAGGCGACATCGACGCCGGCGTCGGTGGAGAAGGACTTGGCGATCGGGGTCAGGAGAGCGGCGCGCTCCTGCCAGTGTTTCGTATCGCTGCCGGCGTGATGCGACATGTCGATGGCGTGGGCGCAGGCATAGGAGATGGCCCGCGAGCCCTGGGTCAGCGCCTTCATCGTCAGCAGCATCCTGATCACGTCAGGGTGCTCGATGATCGGGCTCATGCCGGAGCCGGTCCAGCCGGGCGCCTTACCCTGGGTACGCTCCTTTGCAAAGGCGATCGCCTTCTGCGTCGCTACTTCGGCAATCGCCACGCCCTGCATGCCGACCGTCAGGCGGGCATTGTTCATCATCGTGAACATGCAGTTGAGGCCCTTGTTCTCCTCGCCGATCAGCCAGCCGATCGCGCCCTTCTCACCCCCGAACTTGCCGTCGCCATAGAGCATCGTGCAGGTCGGCGAGCCGTGGATGCCCATCTTGTGCTCGAGCGAATGGACGAAGACGTCGTTGCGGGCGCCGAGCGAGCCGTCTGCATTGACGAGGAATTTCGGCACCAGGAACAGCGAGATGCCGCGCGTTCCGGCAGGCGCATCCGGCAGGCGGGCGAGGACGAGGTGGATGATATTGTCGGTGGCGTCGTGCTCGCCCCAGGTGATGAAGATTTTCTGGCCGAAGATGCAGTAGGTGCCATCGTCACGGCGCTCGGCGCGGCTCTTGAGCGCGCCGACATCGGAGCCTGCCTGCGGCTCGGTGAGGTTCATCGTGCCGGTCCACTCGCCGGAAACGAGTTTCGGGAGATAGGTCTGCTGCAGATCCTTGGATCCGTGCGCGGTCAGCGCCTCGACGGCACCCATGGTCAGCGTCGGGCAGAGCGCGAAGGCGGTGGCGCCCGAGTTCCACATTTCGAGCGCGGCGACATTGAGGAGAACCGGGAGCCCCTGCCCGCCGAATTCTTCCGGGCCGGTCAGGCCGTTCCAGCCGCCGGCGATCCAGTCCTGATAGAGCTTCGCCCAGCCATCCGGCGTCTTGACCGCGCCATCGATCAGCCGCGACCCTTGCGTATCGCCGATCTCTCCGAGCGGCGCGACCTCATCCGTGGCGAAGCGACCGGCTTCCGTCAGGATCGCATCGACGAGATCTTCGCCGAGATCGCCGAACAGGCCCTTGTCCAACGCGTCCTTCAGGCCGGCGACATGCTTCAGCGTGAAAGCGATCTCTTCGACGGGCGCCTTGTACATATGGTCTCCTCACATATCCGGCCAGTGATCGGTACCGGCCATCCTCCAGCCTCAGGGCTAATTGATTTTTACGTAAACGTCAATTTCGATTTTGAAGCGTGTCAGGGCTGCGCCACGTTGTCTCGCCTCTTGCTTATTCGCAGCGTTGTGCAAACAAACGTCATGGAGAATCTCTAGAGCGGAATGCCGAAAAGAGAATGACGGCTTTGCGAAGGACCGGTGACTGATGGATACACTGCCTGCCAATATCCCCGGCCTCATCTGGGCATACCGTTTCCCGGCAGGTTCGAAGACCGCGATCCGGCTTGACAACAGCGCGATGGCGGCGGAGCTGACGGCCGGAGACGGCTTCTACTGGCTGCATCTGAACCTGGCCGATGCGCGCGTCCCAGCGCTGCTGGACACGCTCAAAGGCCTGACCGAGGATGCCAAGTCGGCGCTGACGACACGCGACACCCATGCGGCGCTCACCGTCGACGAGCAGATGCTCTACGGCACGCTCATCGACTGCCAGCGCGAATTCGACCAGGATACAGCCGATCTCGGCTGGCTGCATTTTGCGATCTCCGGCCGCTTCATTGTCACCACCCGGCTGCAGCCGCTGCGCAGCGCCGACCGGGCGCGCATCATGATCGAAAAGAACCCGGCAAAGTTCGAGCGGCCGGTCGATATCTTCGAGCTGCTTGTGATCGAATTCCAGCGCACGCTGATCTCCGTCGTCATGGAACTGACGGAAGAGCTGAACCTGATCGAGGATTTCGTCTACGACAACACGCCGCGCGACGAGCGGCGGCGGCTGGCGCCGGTGCGCCGCACGGTCGTGCGTCTCCACCGCCACCTCAGAAACGTGCTGGCGCTGATGCGCCGGGCTTCGGCATCCGACGAGGACGAGATGCCCTTCGGTTTCGACGACATCGCCGGGAGGCTGACCAGCCGGCTGGAGACCGTCGATCACGACATCTACGCGCTGCAGGAACGCGCCCGGCTGCTGCACGAAGAAATCGACTCGAAGCTGTCGTCGGAAACCAACCGGCACCTCTACATCCTGTCGATCATGACCGCCTTCCTGCTGCCGCCGACGCTGGTCACCGGCTTCTTCGGCATGAACACCGCCAACCTGCCTTTCGCCCAAGGGTCGGGCGGGACGGAATATGCGGTGGCGCTGATCCTCGCCTCGATCGTATTTGCCTGGTGGCTGCTGAAACGCGTCAACATCCTCTGACAGCAAAAAGCCCGGCATCTCTGCCGGGCCTTTATCATCTCGATGCGCCTTGTATCAGTAGGGCGAGTAGCACTGCTGGCGCGGGCCGTTATACGGCTGGAAGGTGTTGTCGTAGACACGATACGAGCGGTAGCGGTTCTCGCACCACGACACATGGGCGGCCGTCAGGCGCGGTGCGGCGTAGCGGGGCGGCGGCGCATAGTAGCGCGGCTGCGAAGCGATGGCACCACCGATGATCGCACCGGCACCGAAGGCAGCCAACGGATACCAGTAGCCGTTATAGTGGCGGTAGCCGTTGCGATAATACGGATAGCCACGATAGCCGCCATACCAGCCGGGGCCCCGGCGCGGATAATAGCGGCGATACTGGACGTCCTGAATGCTGGAAGCCTGTTCCTGCTGCTGAATGACCTTCGGCGCTGCTGCCAGCGGCATGGCCTCAGACGGCAGGAAGCTCGTCAGGACAACAGCGGCGGACAGCACAGCGGCCGAAATCTTCTTACTGAGACCAATCATTGTCGTTCTCCATCCCAAGAGCGGAATTTGCCTGTCAGCAAACGCGCAGGGACGGAAAAGGTTCCCGGCACCGTTTTCTTCAAGCACGGGTTGAAGTTACGAAAGCGCCGATGAACCGGAGATTAACCGGCTCATCGGCGCTGGCAAGATCACGCAAATGTCAGGCGACGACTGAGAGCTTCGCCTGATCGCCCTGCAGGCGATTGACCATGAAGTTCGAGTACCATTCGAGGAACTGCATGACGCCGCCCTCGTGCAGCATCGAATAGGGACCGGGCTCATAGGCCGGCGAGTGAATGCCGAAAGCGTTTTCTTCGACGATGCGGCGGTCCTGGTCGTTGGTCTCGGTCCAGACATGCGTCAGTTCTTCGAGATCGTAATCGACGCCTTCGACGGCATCCTTGTGAACGATCCACTTGGTCGTAACCGCTGTCTCGTTGGCGCTGAGCGGGATCACGCGGAAGGAGATCGCGTGGTCACCGAGCAGGTGGTTCCAGGTGGTTGGATAGTGGAAGAGCAGCATCGTGCCGATGCGGTCGATGGTGACGTCCTCGGACAGCTTGCGCTTGACCGCCGGGCGGCCCGACATGGTGTAGCTTTCGGCGTCCTCGATCAGTGGCATGCGCGCGGTGCGGAACTGGCCGTCAGGCGAGATCTGGAACTTGCTCGGCAGGCCGGCAGCCTCGCAACGAGCCCAGTGGCCGGCGATTTCAGGATCATCGGCGCCGCCGTCGGTACCGGTGACGCTCGGCGCTTCCGGATAGGTGCGGCAGAGTTCCGGATGGTTTGCGGCGCAGTGATAGCACTCGCGGTTGTTTTCCCAGACGAGCTTCCAGTTGCCCTTCTCGATGATGGTGCTCTGGAAGGCGATCTTCCCTTCGGCGAGGCGATGCGGCAGCATGTAAGGCGTCACCATGTCGCGAACCGGCTGGAAATCCGGCGCCTTGTCGGCGAGGCAGATGAAGATATAGCCGCCGAAGCTTTCGCAATGGATCGGCTTCAGGCTGAAACCGCTCTTGTCGAAATCGTCGCCCATGTGGCGGGCGAAGGCGAGCTTGCCATCGAGATCGTAGGCCCACTGGTGATAGGGACAGACGAGCCGGACAGAGGAGCCGTGCTCCTTGGTGCAGACGCGCGAGCCGCGGTGGCGGCAGGAATTGTGGAAGGCGCGGATGACATTGTCGCGGCCGCGGACGATGACAACGGGATACTGGCCGATCTGCACCGTGAAATAGGCGCCGGGCTTCGGCAGTTCGCAATCATGGCCCATGAAGAGCCAGTCGCGGTAATAGATCATTTCCATATCGAGCTTGAAATAATCCTCGTCGATATAGAAAGGCTGCTCAAGGCTGAAGCCTTCGCGCCGGTTTTTGAGCTGCCGCAAAACGTTGCTTCGAATGTCCATTTGCATATCCTCGTGCAATCGGCTCAGCCATCAAAGGCATGGCTTTTGGAAGCGATCGCTTCCCTCCCTTCCGGGAGCATTGGTCATGGGGGCATTTAAGCACCGGGCATCCCCGGTTCTTGGTTGTAAAGCGACATCGGCTTCGAAATTGACGACAGGATGACGAGCGGCTGCGAAAATCGGAGCCCCGATGGATTTTCCACTCTTTTCATTCGATTGCGACATCACAAGAAGAACTGCCGCCGCCCGCCTTCCACTTTCCCAAAGGCAATATTATCCCAGATACGACACGATGGCACTGCAAGTTTTCGGGGGTCGATGCCATTGGCGGCCTTAAGGGCGCATTAAGCATGAACTCCTATTCTTGCGGCAGAGACAAACGCGGGAATGCGGATCATGGCGAAACTTCGCTATTTCGACGCCAAGGACGAAACCAGACCGGAGGAGGCCCCTGCGGCGCCCCATTCCGAGTTTCTGCGGACGGGAAAGATCACCCGTGACCGCGCTCACTGGCTGGCGGAAGAGCGCCGCTACCTGACGCATGACGAAGTTGCCGAGAAGACCGGCCGCAAGCTGCAATCGGCAGGAAACCAGGCACATCAGCAGATAAACGGCTTTCATCGGGCCATCCAGTTCCCCAAGATGGTATTTCACCGGACGCTCAGCGACAGCCCGCATCTCGGCTACTGTCATGTGACGGCGTCGCGCACCAAATTTGCGCGCTACGAGGAAGTCAGCTGGGCTTTCTATATCGCCAATTTCTATGCCGATATCGGCGACAACGACAACTTCTTCCACAAGATCAACATGCAGTATTCGCGCATGTATTTCGCCGTGGCGATCAAGCCCGGCGAGCATACGGCAGAGAAGATGACGATCGACCGGTCGGTGCGCGGCAACGGCGTGCTATTCCGCACCGACGATCCGCAGGCGGCGATCCGCAACGTGCTGCTGCTTGGCGCGCGCAACGAACAGCTCCGGGAAATCATTCGCCAGCTCTGATATTGATCGCAGGCGCTCAAGAGCATAAGGGACTGCCTGAGATTATAGGCAGTTCATGGCACGTATCATCGACATTACCGCAAGCCGGGAAGACGCGCTCAGCGCAGCCTCTGCCGTGCTTGGCGAAGGCTATCCGGTGGCGATCCCGACCGAGACCGTTTACGGGCTTGCGGCCGATGCCACCAACCCCGCCGCCATTGCCCGGATCTATGAGACCAAGGGCCGCCCGCAGTTCAATCCGCTGATCTGCCATATGGCCGACCTTGCGATGGCGGAGGACTATGCTGTCTTCGATCCGCTCTCGCGGCTTCTGGCGGAGGCCTTCTGGCCCGGGCCGCTGTCCCTGGTGCTGCCGCTGAAAGAGCAGAGCGGCATTCATGCCCTGGCAACCGCTGGGCTCGACACCGTCGGGATCCGGATTCCGAAGGGTTTTGCCGGCGAGCTGATCCGCACCTTCGGAAAGCCGCTTGCCGCCCCCAGCGCAAACACGTCCGGCAAGATCAGCGCCACCAGCGCAGACCACGTCGCCGATGATCTCGGCGGCAAGATCCGTTTGATCCTCGACGCGGGGGCGAGTGACGTCGGCGTCGAGTCGACGATCGTCAAGGTCGAGAACGGCGAGATGACACTGCTGAGGCCCGGCGGGCTGGCAGCCGCGGACATCGAGCGCGTTGCGGGCAAGCGCCTGCGCCGCAGGAAGAAGGCCTCGGCAGCCATCGAAGCGCCGGGCATGCTTGCCTCGCATTATGCGCCGGGTGCCGCCGTGCGGCTCGATGCCGATGCCGTCCTGCCTGGCGAGGCACTGATCCTGTTCGGGCGAGCTGAAATCCGCGGCATTGCAGATGCAGCAATCCAGCTGAACCTCAGCCCCGCAGGCGACCTTGCCGAGGCAGCCACCAACCTGTTCGACTACATGAAGAAAGCCGATGCCAGCGGCGCGGCGACGATCGCCTTTTCACCAATCCCCGACGAGGGACTTGGCGAGGCTATCAACGACCGCTTGAGGCGCGCTGCCGCACCGCGCGAATAACAAGGACCGAGCCCCGATGAGCGTATCCCCGGAACTTCTCGACCGCTTCACCGCCATCGTCGGCGAAAAATATGCACTGCGCAGCGAGGCCGAACTTGCACCGCATCTGGTCGAGAACCGCGGCCTCTATCACGGCTCCTCCCCTCTCCTCCTGAAGCCTGCCAATGCCGGTGAAGTCTCAGCGATCCTGAAGCTTGCCACCGAGACCGGCACCGCAGTCGTGCCGCAGACAGGCAATACCGGGCTGGTCGGCGGGCAGACGCCACGCGAAGGCAAGTCGGACATCATCATCTCGCTGGAGCGCATGAACAAGATTCGCGATGTGGATCCGGTCGCCAACGTTCTGGTTGCTGACGGCGGCGCCATTCTGGCCGAAGTGCAGAAGGCGGCGGAGGCGAACGGGCGGCTGTTTCCGCTGTCGCTCGGCTCCGAGGGCTCCTGCCGTATCGGCGGCAACCTGTCGACCAATGCCGGCGGTACGGCGGTGCTGGCCTATGGCAATATGCGCCAGCTCTGCCTCGGCCTCGAGGTGGTGCTGCCGACCGGCGAGATCTGGGACGGACTGCGGCGGCTGAAGAAGGACAATACCGGATACGACCTGCGCGACCTCTTCATCGGCGCCGAAGGAACCCTCGGGATCATTACCGGCGCGGTGCTGAAGCTCTTCCCGCAGCCACTCGGCAAGCAGGTGGCCTTTGCCGGGATCGGCAGCGTCGAGGACGCGCTGGCGCTCTTCAATCTGGCAGGCAGCCTTTGCGGCACCTCGCTGACCGGCTTCGAGCTGATGCCGCGCTTCGGTGTCGAGATCACCAGCAAGCATATCGACGGTGTACGCGATCCGTTGGAAAGCCCGCATCCCTGGTATGTGCTGATCGACATCTCGACCTCGGATTCGGCCGAAACCGCCGAGCGGATGATGAACGCGCTTCTGGAAAAAGGTTTTGAGGAAGGCCTGGTACAGGATGCGGCGATCGCCTCATCGGTTGCCCAGCAGCAGGCGCTTTGGCACATGCGCGAAAGCATGTCGGAGGCGCAGAAGCCCGAGGGCGGTTCGATCAAGCACGATGTCTCGGTGCCGGTTTCGCGGATCCCGCATTTCATGGCGGAAGCGGCCGAGGCCGTGATGGCGGCGATGCCCGGCGCGCGCATCTGCGCCTTCGGCCATATGGGCGACGGCAACATCCACTACAACATCTCGCAGCCTATCGGCGCCGACAAGAACGCCTTCATCGCCCGATGGCATGAAATGAACGTGATCGTGCATGGCATCGTGCGCGCCCATGGCGGCTCGATCTCGGCCGAGCATGGTATCGGTCAACTGAAGCGCGACGAGCTGGCCGCGATCCGCTCCGAGATCGAGATGGATCTGATGCGCCGCATCAAGCGCGCCTTCGACCCCGCCGGCATCATGAACCCCGACAAGGTCGTCAACCTCGATTAACCGAGGACGCCGGCCGCCTTGGTGGTTCCGCCATTGGTCAGGATCTGCAGGGCGGGCGCCTGGGTGGTGCTGTTCTGGATGTCGTACATCGCCGTGAAGCGCTTCACCAGCTTGTCGACCTTCTTGGGATCGCCGAGATCCTTCAGATCCATGAACTTCTGCAGCATCGCCACCTGCTTGTCGACATCCATGCTGGAAACCTGGCTCGGCAGGTTGAAGGCCGTCTGGACGACCTGGAACAGCGCCTTGTCGCCAAGGATCGTGTAGAGCGAGGTAATGTTCGGCGCCTGGCGGGTGAAGTAGAGCGCAAGACGGGTGCCGTCGTTGTTCTGCCCCTGCTGCGTTTCCAGCGTCTGCGCCAGATAGCCTTGCTGCGTGCGGTCAAGCGCACCCTGGTCCTGGACCGCGCCGAGCTTGGAGCGCGTCAGATTGCCGTCCTTGTCGAAGTTGAAGTCGGCGACGATGTCCTTGAACTTGGTATCGGCCTTGGTGTTCAGATAACTCTTCGGATCGGCGGGATCAGAGGTGAAGATCTTCTTCAGCGTATCCTTCTTGTAGTCCTTCGGGTCGAGACCGACGGACTTGAGGATAAAGTCGGTGAGCTTGGTGTTGCCCAGCAAGTCGTCCAGCGACTTCACATCGTCCATGCCCTTGGCGAACGCATCGACGTCCTTTGCCGCATCCTTCGATGCCTTGTCCTTGGCCGGGCCGTCAGCCATGAACATCAGCAGGTGCGACTTGTAATTGGTCGCGTATTTCGCCATCGACGCGTCGGAGAGCGGCGCCAGATGCTGACCGATCTTGCCATCGCTGCCGAAGTTGAAGGCGCGGGCGAAATTGGTGATGCGCTCATCCTTCAAGGAAGCGACATAGCCCTTCGGATCGTAGGCATCGCTCGTCAGCACCTTGCGGGCCATCGACTTCGGGAGGTCCGCTTCCGTCAAGCCGAAGGCCTGCAGCGCGACATGATACATGTCGGGAAGGTCGTCGTTTCTCTTGCTGAAGTCGATCTGCTTGTTGTCGCGCAGGAAGTCGTTGATATTCTTGACGTCCGAGAACGTTCCTGTGCCGACGCTCGAGGTGATGAGGTTCTTGTAGTTTGTGGTGATGTCATCCATGAAGTCGTTGGCTTCATCGTCGTAGCGCTTCATGTACTGCGTCGAGGTCTGCGTGGTAGCTGCAGCGCTCTGGGCACCATCGGGAGACGTGACCGTCCCATCCGTATTGAAGTTAAAGGCGTCGTGAAGCTCTGTGAGGCCAAGCTGGCCGGCGAGGCCCGAATTGACCAACACCTGGCGCAGGCCGGTATTATCAAGCCCGTCGACAAGACCGCTACCATAGCCATGCCTGCCAAGGCTGTAGGCTGCCTTGATGTAAGACGTCATTCGGTCGTCGGCCATCAGCTGATCGACGTTGGTGATCGTCTTGATCGTCTTTTCGAAATAGGACTTGTTGAAGGCCGCCGCCGCCGGCGTGACGTAATAGACGTCGTCAGGCTCGCCTGGTGCGTCGTCGTAGTCCACGACCTTCTGCAGAGAGTTCAGTGTGTACTTCTCGAGGATGCCGTTCTTTTGATCGGTCGTCTGCGCTGCGCCGACCGTCGAACCATCGGCATTGAAATTGAAAGCCGAGGGCGCATCGGGCGCGCCGACCGAGGCCGCGTAAGCAGGGTCGGTCAGCAGCTTCGTGACATTCTCGTCGGTCATCGACATCGGCACGCCGAAGGCGACCTTGACATAGGAGGACAAGCCGGGATCGGCGACGATATCGTCGGCACCGGTCACGGTTTCCATGATCCGCTTGTAGTAAGCCGTCGACTGATCGAAGCGGGTAGCGGCGGTCACCGTCTGCGCAGCGGTCTGCGCGCTGCCGTTCACACTGCCATCGGCGTTGAAGCTGAAGGCCGAGTTGAGGGTCGTGTAGCCTTTGGCCGCGGCTTCCGTCGGATCGGTCAGATAAGTCTTCAGGTCGGCATCCGAAACGGTGCTGCCGACATTGTAGACCGCGCGGACGAAATTGTTGAGCTTCTGGTCCGACAGCAACTGATCGACATTGGCAATGCTGCCGATCGCCGACTGGAAATAGTCCTTGCCGTTGGCATTGGCGCGGCTGACCAGATCGGTCTGCTGCGTGGCAGTCTGCGGCGGCTGCGGCGTCGCACCGGTCGTGCCGTCGGCCGCGAAATTGAAGTAGCTGGCCATATCCTGATACTTGGCGTTAGCCTGCGTATTGACGAAGCTGTTCGGATCGCTGACGTCGCTCGTCAGAACATTCTTCAGGAAGCTGTTCGAGACATAAGTGCCGTCGATGCCGAAGGTCTTGAACACGAAGTCCTTGAGACGCGGATCGCCGACCAGATCATCGACACTCGTCACATCGCGCATCGCCGATTTGAAATAGGCAGACTCGGTCGCGGCGTCCTTGCCGCTATCCTGATACGACTGCGTGTAGAGGCCGATCATGTCGTCCTCCTGAGAGGAGGTCTGAGCCTGTGGCGCTGCTGTGTGAAAATTAAAGGCGGCGGCGAATGTCTTGTAACGGGAATCGGCCAGCTTGTTGGCGAAGCTGTTGGCGTCGGTCAGATCGCTCTCCAAAACCTTCTTCATGAAGGCCTTGGCATAGGTCATGTCGCTGAGACCGTAGGCGTCCATGGCATAGCTGTAGAGCTTATAGTTGCCGAGAAAATCGTCTACGTCTTTGACCTTGTTGATGTTCGCCGCATAGTAATCGGCATTGCTCTTGACGGTCGACTGGGATGCGACACGATCGAGGCTCGTCTTCATATCTTTCGACAATATCGCGTAAGCAACGGAAGATGAAATCATCGAGAGCGCCCTTTTCGGGAAAATACCTAAAAGAATAACGGGATATCCTGTCTCGATTTTGCCACTTAAAGCTTACTTGAGGCTTACCGACGCGGGTGCCGTTATGGCACATGCTCTTATGAGACAACGTTCACATTCCAGAAACCCTGCCACATTCGATTTTGATAACCATCAGGAAAGGCAGCGTTTTCTTAACCGCAAATTTTAAGCGGTCCGGAAGAGGCCGCGCCTATTGTCGAGCCATAGAGGGCGAAAAAGCCCCGAGGAGAAGACCGGAAACCGGCTCTCAGGTAAGACAAGGGTAGAAATGAACATGAACAACACCGTTATGAAGCCCGCATGGGCTGGTACGACACTGCGCCTCGATCCGTCGCGCTTTCCCCAGCAGGTCAGCTACGCCATCCATGACGCCTCCGGTGACGTCAACATAACGATCGACGAACGTGGCGCCATCCTGCGCAAGGTTCTCCCCTCCAGCGGCCTGCCGCTCTCTATCGCCCTGCCGAAGCGCGCCTTCAAGGGTGTTGCAGCCCGGGCGATCGACCATGGTGACGGCGAAGTGACCGTGACCCTGGAACTCCACCATGAAGATCCCGATCTCTGTGTGCCGCTCCTCGTCGCACACGATCTCGGCGATATCGCCGCCGACTGGCGCGGCTGGTCGGAAGCCTTCCGCATTCCGATGCTGATGGTCGAGGCCGATGGCGTTGCCCGCCCGCTGGAAGAACATCTCGGCGATCTGCGCACCAGCCACATGAAGCCGCGCCGCCGCCACTCCTATTTCGCCAACCGCCGCCCGCGCTTCCTGGTGCGCCGCACGACCGGCAAGCTCGGTGTCTCGATGAAGATCGAAGGCAAGGAAATCATCGCCCGCAACTGATCGCGGCGACAGAACGCAAACAGAAAACCCGGCCTTGCGCCGGGTTTTCTGTTTTGATCAGGGCAGCGTCAGAAGCAACGAGACGAATAGACCGGCAAAGATGATCAGGCCGACCCGGTTGTTCGACTTGAAGAGATAGAGGCACTGGTCGCCATCGTTGATATCGAGTTTGACGATCTGCCAGGCAAACATGCCGGCAGCGATCGCGAGGCCAAGATAGGCAACAGGCCCGACGCTTGCCAGCCAGAAGGCAAGCAGCATCAGCACTAGCGTCGCCCCGTAAAGGCCGATCAGCCACTGGCGGGTGCGATCACCGAACAGCCGCGCTGTGGAGCGGACACCGATCAACTCGTCGTCTTCCTTGTCCTGATGCGCATAGATCGTGTCGTAACCGATCGTCCAGACGACGGAGGCGATATAGAGCAGCACGGCTGCAAGCGACAGGCTGCCGAAAATGCCTGCCCAGCCCATCAGAGCGCCCCAGGAGAATGCGAGACCGAGGAAGAGTTGCGGCCAGTCGGTGAAGCGCTTGGCGAAGGGGTAGAGCGCCACGATGCCCAGCGACAGGATGCCGAGGATGACGGCAAACCAGTTGAACTGCAGAAGGACGATCAGGCCAACGAGGGCTTGGAGAACGATGAAGATCTTCGTCTGCGTGCGGGTAACACGGCCCGATGGCAGCGGACGCGAGCGCGTGCGGGCCACTTCCATATCGATCTTGTGGTCGACGAGATCATTATAGGCACAGCCGGCACCGCGCATGGCGACCGAACCGATGAAATAGAGGATCAGATGATAGATGGTCAGGCCGCCGGAAAAGCTGCCCTGCATCGCCGCCGCATTGGCGGCAAGCGCCACGGACCAGAAGCACGGCCACATCAGCAACTGCCAGCCAATCGGCCGGTCCCAGCGCGCCAGCTGCGCATAAGGCCACAGCCAGGGTGGCAGGATCCGGTAAACCCAATTGTCCGAAGGCGCGTCGGCGACTCGCCCGTTCAGTCCGTCGATCTTTTGCATGGGGGCATCTAGCGACGGTGAGCGCGGCGGGTCAAGCGGGCATGGGGGCGCGGGGTGTTGCCGCCGATAACCTTGGGTGTATAGTGTGGGTCACAGAAGGTGACACATGTCCAGCGCAAAGATGAGCTTCGTGACCAAGGCACGAATTGACCCCGACCTTCGGGATGAATTCGCGCGCGCGGCGGAAAGCAACGCGCAATCGCCGAGCGAGGCCATGCGAGATGCGATAAGGCTTTATATCCGTCGCGCCAAGGAACAAAGAATTCGGGAAGAATCCGAACGCATCCGCGCCAACGAGGCGGAAGAGAATAACGTTATGATGTGGATTGCCGAGCATAGTGCGCCTGTGGAAGGCGATGATTAAGCGCGGTGCGATTTACACAATGGCAGCGCGTGGGAGCTACACCAGCAAGCCACGCCCTGCCGTCATTCTGCAAAATCCCGCGCTCAACCTGAAAAGCGTCATCGTTGTTCCGCTGACGACGTTCGACGCTGATGCACCCGAAACGCGCATTGCGATTGAACCTTCGCCAACCAACGGGCTTAGCATTCGATCCTTCGCCATGTGCGATAAGATTGCTGCCGTGCCCGTTTCCAATCTAGACAAGGAAATCGGCGTCTTGACGCGTGGGCAATTAACGGACATTCGCGCCGTAATTCAGTTCCTGCTGAGCGACACCGACGATCTGTCCTCATAAACCTACCGCCCATTCCACCGCCGGATCACCGGCTCGGTCAGGTCGTGCTCATAACCCAGCACGCTGATGCTCGCCGTATCCAGCACGAATTTCGATCCGTCTTCCGGTGGCAAGCCGAGCCAGCGAGCGGCCAGCACGCGCAGGAAATGGGAGCTGGAGAAGATCAGGACGGGGGCGTTCAGCGCGCGCAGTCCGGCGATGATGCGGTCGGCGCGGGTGCCGGTATCGGCGGCGGTTTCGCCGTCAGGGCAGCCGTCGCGGAAGAGCTGCCAGCCTGGGCGGGTTTTCAGGATTTCCTTGGTGGTGATGCCTTCATAGGCGCCGTAGTCCCATTCGGCGAGATCATCCTTGATGACGGCGTTGGCGCCGAAGCCTGCGAGGCTGCAGGTGTTGCGGGCGCGTTGCGACGGGCTTGACCAGACGGCGGATGCCGGAACGCCCTGGAGACGGGGGGCGAGGCCGCAGGCGGCCTCCTCTCCCTTTGCGGTCAACGGTATGTCGCTGCGGCCGGTATGCTGGCCGGACAGGCTCCATTCGGTTTCGCCGTGACGGACGAGGGTGATTTCGGGATGGGCGCTGGCCATGACAACAATGATCCTTGAAGCGAAAAGCGCGGCTCGATGGCCGCGCTCGATTGTCAGAAGCTAATCTTTTCCAAAGGCGGACGCACCGCCTCGAATTCCTTCAGCTTCGTTTCGGCCGCTGGAATGTAATTGCGGTTATCCGGCGTCGAATACTGGTTCTTGGTGATCTGGATCTGCATGATGAACAGCTCGTCCCAGCGGAAGCCGATCTCGGAACCGGCGAGATAGAACTCCCACATGCGGAAGAAGCGTTCGTCATAGAGCGCCACCGCCTCCGCCTTGCGGGCAACGAAGCGGTCGCGCCAGTGGCGCAGCGTGTAGGCGTAGTGTAGCGGCAGAACCTCGACGTCGCGGACCAGCAGCCCCGCTTTCTCGATTGCCGGGATGGTCTCGCCGATCGACGGGATATAGCCCTGCGGGAAGATATATTTCTCGATGAAGGCGTTGGTGGCGAAGCTTGGTTTCGGGCGGGCGATCGAATGCAGGAGCATGACGCCGTCATCGGCCAGAAGTTCATGCACCTTACGGAAATAATTGGCGAAATTGCCGATGCCGACATGCTCGAACATGCCGACGGAGACGATGCGGTCGAAGGGCTGTGCCCGCATCGTCCGGTAGTCCTGCAGCTCGAAGCGGACGCGATCGGCAAGGCCGCGCTTTTCGGCGCGGTCGCGCGAGATCTTCAGCTGCTCTTCGCTGAGCGTGATGCCGGTGTGATCGAGACCCGGCGTCGCCTCGGCGATGTAGAGACCCATGCCGCCCCAGCCGGAGCCGATCTCCAGCACGCGCTGGTTCGGCTGCAGCAGCATCTTGGCGGCGATATGACGCTTCTTGGCGACCTGCGCCTCCTCCAGGCTGATGCCCGGCGGATCGAAATAGGCGCAGGAATATTGCCAGTCTTCATCGAGGAACAGCTCGAACAGCCGCTCCGACAGATCGTAGTGATGGGCGACGTTGCGCTTGTTGTGATTGACGGGCAGACGGCTCTTCAGCTGCTGCAGGGCGATGCGGCCAATGAGAAGCGCCGCCATCGGAATGTCAAAGATCTCGTTGGTGGTGTTCTGCTTCACCATGGCGAGGAAGTCGTAGATGTTGCCGTGTTCAAGAATGAACCGGCCATCCATATACATTTCGCCGAGCTTGAGGGTGGGGTCGCGGCGGATCAGCTTTTCCGCCTCTTCATCGGCGATGCGGACGGCGACCAGATCGCCGCTGCCATCACCGACCGTATGTGTCTCGCCGTTGGCGAGTGTAAGCTTCAGATTACCCTTGCGGATGATTTTCTGGACAATCGACAGGAATCCCGACGCCATGATGAGGCCTCGCAATGTGACAGGACGGTCACATCAACTTAATAGCTCTCTCGTGTCTGACAAGCGCACAGTTTAGCACTTTGGCAACAACGCTGCCAAACTGTGACATTTTTGCAATTATCAGCCCTAAGTGCTTATTTTCGCTTCATCGCTTCGGCCAGCGCGGCGCCAAAAGCGCCTTGGCTCTCGGGTTTTGACGGCGCAGCGCGCGAAGAATTCTGCGACCGGGGCGCGTTGTTCGTGCGCTGCTCGCCTCGTGGCGGGGGTGCTGTGCCATCGTCCTTGCGCATCGAAAGAGCGATGCGTTTGCGCTTGGCATCGACCTCGACGACGCGGACTTTCACGACATCGCCGGCTTTGACGACCTCATGCGGATCCTTCACGAAACGGTCGGCGAGCTGCGAAACGTGGACAAGGCCATCCTGATGCACGCCGATATCGACGAAGGCACCGAAGGCTGCGACATTGGTGACCGTGCCTTCGAGAACCATGCCGGGCTTCAGGTCGGAGATTTCGTTGACGCCTTCGGCGAAGGTCGCGGTCTTGAAGCTCGGGCGCGGGTCGCGGCCGGGCTTTTCCAGCTCCGAGATGATGTCCTTGACGGTCGGCAGGCCGAACTGCTCGTCGATGAACTTGCGCGGATCGAGACCCTTCAACAGGGTGCTGTCGCCCATCAGCGAGCGCAGATCACGGCCGCAGGCGGCGACGATCTTCTTGGCGACGCCATAGGCTTCCGGGTGCACCGACGAGGCATCCAGCGGCTCCTTGCCATCGGGGATGCGCAGGAAGCCGGCGGCCTGTTCGAAGGTACGGTTGCCGAGACGGGCGACCTTCAGGAGGTCCTTGCGGCTTTCGAAGGGGCCGTTCTGATCGCGGTGGACGACGATGGAATCGGCGATCGAGCGGCTGAGACCGGAGACGCGCGACAGCAGCGGCGCAGACGCGGTGTTCAGATCGACGCCGACGGCATTGACGGCATCTTCGACGACGGCATCGAGCGAGCGGGACAGTTTGCCCTGGTCGACATCGTGCTGGTATTGGCCGACGCCGATCGACTTCGGCTCGATCTTGACGAGTTCGGCAAGCGGATCTTGCAGGCGGCGGGCGATGGAGACGGCGCCACGCAAGGAGACGTCGAGATCCGGAAATTCGGCGGCGGCGGTGGCCGAGGCGGAATAGACGGAAGCGCCGGCTTCGGAGACGATGACCTTGGTGGGCTTCGTGCCCGGAAGCTCGGCCAGCATGTCGGCCACCAGCTTCTCGGTCTCGCGGCTGCCGGTGCCGTTGCCGATGGAGATCAGCTCGACATTGTGCTTGCGGATCAGCGAAGCGAGCTCGACCTGCGCGCCGCGCACATCGTTTCTCGGCTGGAACGGATAGACGGTGGAAGTGGCGACCACCTTGCCGGTGCCATCGACGACGGCGACCTTGACGCCGGTGCGGATGCCCGGGTCGAGGCCCATCGTGGCGCGCGAGCCGGCGGGGGCGGCCAACAGCAGGTCCTTCAGATTGCGGGCGAAGACGTGGATCGCCTCTTCCTCGGCGCGTTCGCGCAGCTCGCGCATCAGATCGAGCGATAGCGACATGGAGAGTTTGACGCGCCAGGTCCAGCTGGCGACATCGAGCAGCCAGCGGTCGCCGGGGCGGGAATTGCCGATCTCGTAGGCGATGGCGATCATCCGCTCGACCGGCTTGTTCGGCGATGCGGTCTCGGCATCTGCCTCGATCGTCAGGGTCAGCACTTCCTCGTTCCAGCCGCGCAGCATGGCCAGCGCGCGGTGGCCGGGGGCGGTTGCCCAGCGTTCGGAATGGTCGAAATAGTCTGAGAATTTCTCGCCAGCGGCCTGCTTGCCATCCACGACCTTGGCTTTCAGCAGGGCTGCGCTGCGCATATGGGCGCGCAGCTTGCCGAGCAGGTCGGCATTTTCGGCAATCCCTTCGGCGACGATATCGCGGGCGCCCTCGAGCGCGGTCTTCACGTCGGGGACGTCGGCGGTGATATAGGCTTCGGCGAGCGTTGCCGGTTCCCTAGTGCGATCGGCGAGGATGGCTTCGGCCAGCGGCCCGAGGCCGCGCTCGCGAGCAATCTCGGCGCGGGTGCGGCGCTTCGGCTTGTAGGGCAGATAGAGGTCTTCGAGTTCGGCCTTGGTGGCGGCGCCGGAGAGCTTGCCCATCAGCTCGTCGGTCATCTTGCCCTGAGAATTGATCGACTCGACGATGGTGTCGCGCCGCGCCTCCAGTTCGCGCAGATAGACCAGCCGTTCGGCGAGATTTCTGAGCTGCGTATCGTCGAGGCCGCCGGTCACTTCCTTGCGGTAGCGGGCGATGAACGGAACCGTCGCGCCCTCGTCCAGCAACTCGATCGCCGCCTTGGCCTGATCCGGCCGGGCGTTGATTTCCGAGGCGATGACGGCGGAGAGCGAGCGAAGGTCTGCGGCCATGGGATTCCCTGATCGTTGACAAAAGTTGGCGGACCATAGCGGCGAAAAACGGCAAGGCAATGCCCGAGGGCGGTTTCCACAGCGGAAAGGCGACGGTAGTGTTTGTGGCCACCCCCCTCTGCCCTGCCGGGCATCTCCCCCACAAGGAGGGAGATCGACTCGTTGCGCGCATCTCCCCAAACAATAGAAGTTGGAACGAGCGACCGCCCCCAGCCAATCTCCCCACCTGTGGGGGAGATGCCCGGCAGGGCAGAGGGGGGCATCCACGGCACAACGTAGCGAAATGCCCCACCGCGCGGCGTTTTTGCGGTTGTGCAGATGCGGCATTCTTTGGTAGCAGAGGCGACCGTTTTGGACCGTCCCGGACCCGGTGACGCAAGGAAAAGTGACATGCCTGATCTGCTTCTAGAACTCCGCTCCGAGGAAATTCCGGCCCGTCTGCAGCGCAAGGCTGCCGGCGACCTGAAGAAGCTCGTTACCGATGCGCTTGTCGAAGCCGGTCTTTCCTATGAGGGTGCGCGCGAATACTGGACGCCGCGCCGCCTGACGCTCGATATCCGCGGCCTGACGGCGCGCTCCGCCGATGTGCGTGAGGAGAAGAAGGGCCCGCGCACCGACGCCAACGAAAAGGCGATCGAGGGCTTTCTGCGCAGCGCCGGGCTATCCTCGATTTCCGAGGCGCAGGTGCAGAGCGACCCGAAGAAGGGCGATTTCTATGTTGCCGTCATTTCGCGCCCGGGCCGTGACGCTGAAGAGATCATCGCCGGCGTGATGCCCGGCATCATCCGCGACTTCCCGTGGCCGAAGCCGATGCGCTGGGGCAAGGCATCCGCCAAGCCCGGTTCGCTGCGCTGGGTGCGCCCGCTGCAGTCGATCGTCTGTACCTTCGGCACCGAGCATGAAGAAACCACGGTCATCCCCTTCGAGATCGAAGGCATCGTCGCCTCCAACATCACCTACGGCCACCGCTTCCATGCGCCTGCCGCGATCACCGTCCGGAGGTTCGACGATTACGTCGCCAATCTGGAGAAGGCCAAGGTCATTCTCGATGCCGAGCGCCGCAAGGAGATCATCGCCTCCGACGCCGCCAATCTGGCCTTTGCCAGCGGTCTTGAGCTGGTCGAGGACGAAAGCCTGCTGGAAGAAGTTTCCGGCCTCGTCGAATGGCCGCAGGTGCTGATGGGCGCCTTCGAGGAAGACTATCTGTCGATCCCCTCCGAAATCATCCGCCTTACGATCAAGACGAACCAGAAGTGTTTCGTCACCCGCAAACAGGGTGAGGAGACGCTTTCGAACAAGTTCATCCTGATTTCCAACATCCAGGCGACCGACGGCGGCAAGGAAATCATCCACGGCAACGGCAAGGTCGTGCGCGCCCGCCTCTCCGACGCGCTGCATTTCTGGAAGCGCGACCAGGGCAACCTGCCCGATCTGGAAACGCTGGAAGCCTCGGCCAAGGCGTTCGATCTCGACCTGAAAAAGCCGCTCGACCAGCGCATGGCGAAGCTCGATGCGCTCAACGTCACCTTCCAGGCAAAGCTCGGGACGCAGGGCGAGCGGGTGCAGCGCATGCGGGCCATGGCTGCGAAGATCGCCTTTCCGCTCAGCGCCGACCACAAGCTCGTCGACCGGGCCGTCGTGCTCGCCAAGGCGGATCTGCGCACCGAAGCCGTCGGCGAGTTCCCGGAACTCCAGGGCGTCATGGGCCGCAAATATGCGATGCTGCAGGGCGAAGATAGCGCGGTGTCGACCGCCATCGAGGACCATTACAAGCCGCAGGGCCCGTCCGACCGTGTGCCTGAAGACAAGATCGCCATCAGCGTGGCGCTGGCCGACAAGCTCGATACGCTGATCGGCTTCTGGGCGGTCGATGAAAAGCCGACCGGCTCCAAGGATCCGTTTGCGCTGCGCCGCGCCGCACTCGGCGTCATCCGCATCATTCTTGAGCGGAATGTTCGCCTGACGCTGCTGCCGCGCATCGTCAGCCATATGGGCCGGATCGATGACGACATCGCCGACAAGGCCGGCGTACCGAGGGTGGAGCAAGGGGTGGACCTGTCGCGTCAGCTCGATCTGCTGTCGTTCTTCCACGACCGCCTCAAGGTCTATCTGCGCGATCAGGGCGCTCGCTACGATCTGATCGATGCCGTGCTGACGCCGGAGACGGACGATCTCCTGATGATCGCGCGGCGCGTCGAGGCGCTGACCGCCTTCATCACCTCCGAGGACGGCAAGAACCTCTTGGCCGGCACCAAGCGCGCCACCCAGCTGCTCGCCGCCGAAGAGAAGAAGGGCACCGTCGTTGCCGATGGCGTTTCGGAAGCGCTCCTGAAGCTCGATGCCGAGAGGGAGCTCCATGCGGCCGTCGCCCATGCCTCCGCCGAGGCTTCGGCTGCGATCGTCAACGAGGACTTCCGCTCGGCGATGGCCGCGCTTTCGAAGCTGCGCGCCCCTGTCGACCGGTTCTTCGAGGACGTGCTTGTTAACGACGAGGACGCGGCGGTCCGCGCCAACCGTCTGGCGCTGCTCAGGCTGATCCGCGAAGCGACCGGCACTGTCGCCGATTTTTCGAAGATTGCCGGATAACTCGGCGTCAAGCCGTCATCCTCGGGCCTGTCCCGAGGATCTACCGAGCGAACCGGATCGTGAAACTGCAGATCCTCGGGTCAAGCCCGAGGATGACGTTGGGAGAGACGGGTGAAGGCCTACAATATCGAAGTCCTCCCGCAATCGGTTTCGGAGGAAGGGCCGCGCGGCGGTGGCTGGTGTTTCGGCCTGCCGCCGGGAATCGTCGAGGAACAATGGCCGCAGGATGCCAATACCGGCTATCCGCTGCAGCATGGTTTCACGCTGGTTCTGCCGCCTGAATATCGCGGCTTCGGGGCCGATATCGTCGCCCTCTCCTTCTTCGGCAGCGCTCATGACGAAGACGAGGGGCGTGTCGCCGAGATTGCGGCGCTGATTGCCGATCCTGACGCCAGCGAGCCTAGCGATGGCGATCTCTATCCCTTCTGGATGAGCGAACGGCTTCGCCATCCGCGCCTTCACCGGTTGGCGGATTTCCTCGGGCGCTCGCATGCGGTGATCCTGCTCACCGAAGCGGAATTCAACGCGCCCTTCTGCCAGCCGCCGCGTCTCCGGCCCAACGCATACCGCGACCGCATCCGGCGGCCCGAATGGCTGGCGCGCGGCACTGCTGCGGTCTATCTCGACGATCAGACGGAGAATTACGGGCTGCTGCAGATGCTCGGCGACACCGAGCATGCCGACCTCGCCTATAACCGCGCCCTCGACATCACGCCGCGCGGCGAAGACCCCAATGCCGGCATCGCGCCGCGCGACGAGTGGGCGGCGGCCGAAACGGGATACCAGGCCTTCTATTACTGGGAAGGCGACGAGGTCGAGGAAGAGAATTACCGCGAGCATGCCTGGGCGGCAGATCACCTGCCAGATCATATCGGCGGCTCGATGCGCCCGGCGCAGAACATCCCCGATATCAGCCCCTATTACATCGAGTTCGAGGAATATCTCGGCGGCTTCAACTTCGGCGGCGGCAATGCCTGGCTCGACCTGCAGACGCTGACGTTCGACTGGGCGCAGTAAACGCCGGCACAAATGTACAAGACGGCCTGTGAGCCCTGATCTACACTTGCCCCGGCAAGATGGAGATGAGCATGGACCAGCCGACCAAGACATATAGCGCTATCAATTTCGCAGAGAAGCTCACGAAATTCAGCGACCAGTGGCAGCCGCGGGTGATTGCGGAACTCAACGACTACCAGTTCAAGATCGTCCGCATCGAGGGCGATTTCATCTGGCACGACCATCCCACGACCGATGAGGCGTTCATCGTGCTCGAGGGCGTGCTGCGGATCGATCTTCCCGATGGTGCCGTGTCGATCGGCCCCGGCGAGATGTATGTCGTGCCGAAGGGCCTGAAGCATAAGCCCTACGCCGCTTCCGAGGTGAAGATGCTGCTGATCGAGCCGCGCGGCACGCTGAACACCGGCGAGGAAGGCGGCGAGCGGACGGCGAAGAGCGACCTCTGGATTTGAGAAGGGTGGCTGGCGGCAACCCGCCAGCCTCGCTGCGCTACTGCCGCTCCTTCTGCATCTTGGCGATGGTGAAGGTTTCGTCGGCGCGGCCATAGCCGCCATCGACCACTTCATCGACGAGAACCATCGTGTAGGGACGCACCCCTTCGCCGAAATAGCCGACGAAGATGGCTGTGGTCTTGTGGATGAGGTCTTCCTTCTGTTCGGCGCTCATCGTGCCCTGCGGAACCTTGAAATTGGCGAATGGCATGGTCGTCTCCCTGGCTGGGTGGTTGGAATGACCAGAGGCTACGCCGGGTGCCGTCATACTTGAAATCGATAGTTGATATGTGCATTCATCCATGGCATGGATTTACACGGCATCGATCTCAATGTCCTTGTCGCCTTCGACGCACTGATGCAGGAGCGCAGCGTCACCAAGGCAGGCATCCGTATCGGGCGGACCCAGCCGGCGATGAGCGCGGCTCTTGCGCGTCTGAGGGCACTGTTTCAGGACGAGCTTTTCGTGCGCGGGCCGGACGGGCTGCAGCCGACCCCGCGGGCGGCCGATCTGGCGGGGCCACTGCAGCAGGCGCTGGCGGAAATCCAGAAGACGCTGGCGTTTACGCAGCGCTTCGAGCCGCAGGCCTCCACCCTCACCTTCACACTCGGACTATCGGATCACCCGGCCTTCGTGCTGCTGCCGCAGCTCATCCGGCGGCTCTCGGAGATCGCGCCTGATATCACACTGCAGGTCCGGAATTTCAGCGCCCGTGACGACGCTATTCACATGCTGGATTCCGGCGAAGCGGATGTGACGATCGGCGTTCCCTCGGCATCGGCAGGGCGGATCCTGACGCAGCCGCTTTTCGAAGAGCGGTTCGTCTGCATCCTGCGCAAGGATCATCCGCTGGCGAAGGCGCCGCTCGATCTCGAGACCTTCCTGAGCCTAGGGCACCTGCTGGTATCGCCTGAGAACGACCGTTTCGGTCATGTCGATATGGCTCTCGCCAAGCAGGGTCTGAAGCGGCGCTTGGCACTGACCCTGCCGCATATGTATGCGGCGCCGCTGCTGGTCGCCCGGTCGGACATGATCGCGACATTGATGGAAGGTGTCGTCGATGCCTCCGGCCAGGCGGACAATCTGATCGCCCGGGCGCCGCCTCTCGATCTGGCGCCCGTGCCTTTCGTCATGTCCTGGCACCGGCGAAATGACGCGCATCCGGCGCAGCGCTGGTTTCGCGCGGTCATTGCCGCCCTGCCCGTTGCGGCTGGCAGCTGATCGTGGCGAGAGAACGAGCACGGCCACCGGATTGCTCCGGCGGCCGCTAATGCTGGTCTTGATGAAAAGGTCTGTAATAAAAACTCAGGCTGCGCGGCGGTGGTGAACCGCCGGTGCGGCGTGCGCGACATCGCCGACGCGGAAGCCCCGGATCAGATCTAGCAACTCGTCGGTGTCGGCGGCCAGCGTTTCAGCCGATGCCGTAGTCTCTTCGGCCATCGCCGCGTTCTGCTGCGTTGCCGCATCCAGCTGGTTCATCGAGGACGAGATCGAGCGCAGCGTGGTGTCCTGTTCGGACGCGCTGTGAGCGATCTTGGCGACGATTTCGTTGGCCGACTTGATCTGATCGGAGATGCGCTTCAGGGCTTCACCAGCTTCACCGACCAGACGGACGCCCTGGTCGACCTGGCTGGAGGAGCGGGCGATCTGATCCTTGATCTCCTTGGCTGCAGCGGCAGAGCGCTGGGCCAGTTCCCGAACTTCCTGAGCGACGACCGCAAAGCCCTTGCCGGATTCCCCGGCGCGTGCCGCTTCGACGCCTGCGTTCAGAGCCAGCAGGTTGGTCTGGAAGGCGATCTCGTCGATGACACCGATGATCTTGCCGATTTCGTCCGACGACTTCTCGATACCGCTCATGGCGGTGATCGCTTCCGTGACCACGGCATCGCTGCGCGAGGCTTCGGTGCTGACTTCACGGACGCGCTGGCTGGCTTCGTGGGCGCCTTCCGCCGTCTGGCGCACAGCGACCGTGAGCTCGTCGAGAGCCGCCGAGGTTTCTTCCAGGCTGGCTGCCTGACGCTCGGTGCGCTGCGACAGTTCGTTCGATGCGCGGCGGATTTCTTCCTTGCTGACACCGATGTCGCTGCCCTTGGTGCTGACCTTCGCCATGGCGGCTTCGAGGTGTGACAGGGCGTCGTTGAAATTGTCGCGCAGGGCTGCGTATTTCTGGCCGATATCGGCGCAACGGACGGTCAGGTCGCCGCGGGCGATCTGTTCCAGTGCCTGGCCAATGGTGGTGACGACGCGGGCCTGAACCGACGCTTCATCCTGCTGACCGCGCAGGTTGGTCTCGCGTTCCGTTTCGAGCGCCAGTGCCTGAACCGCTTCGCGTTCGGCCATGGCATGACGTTCGCGCACCTTTTCCTGCAGCGACTGCGTCGCCTTGTCCATCATGCCGATCTCGTTGTTCATGCCGGTGTGCGGAATGGCAATCGACACATTCTCGTTGGCAACGGCCTCAAGAGCCTGGTGGACATCCTTCAGCGGCAGCGAAATGCCGCGGATGACCAGATAGGCCGCAACGATGGCGAGAAGCGAAAGGATCAGGCTGCCGGAGAGAGCGCTCAGGATCTTGTCATTCACCTGGGCGTCGAGGTCATCCATATAGACGCCGGTGACAACCACGACCTTCCAGGGATCGAAAGCCAGTGCATATGCCGTCTTGCGGAAATCGCCTGCCGGCTGACCGGGCTTGGCGGTCGAATAGTATTCGACAAGGCCGCCGCCCTGCTGGCCGAGCTTGACCAGCTCTTCGCGATAGAGCTTGCCCTTGCTGTCCGGCTGACCCTTGTTGATCTGCCCGACCTTCGAGGCGTCGTAGTGGAACATCATCTGGATGTCGTAGCTATAGCCGAAGAAATAGCCATCCGGATCGTATTTCATGGCGTTGAGCGTGGCGTAAGCCTGCTTCTGGGCGTCTTCCAGCTTCATCTCGCCGGCATCGACCTTCGCCTGGTATTGTTTGAGGACGGAAACGCCCGACTGGACCTCCGACCGGAGCATGTCATAACGCTCCTTGTAAATCGCATTGACCGAGGACCGGACCTGCAGAGTGGTTGCGATCGCAAAGGCGACCATCAATCCGGTAACCAGCAAAATCAGTTGTTTTGAAATCTTCAGCTTTTTCATGGTGCCCCACAGCGGAAAGGACGAAAGGGTTCCGGCGCGGTCTGATACCGCTTGTGCGAGCGAGTCCGTGAAGACCGCTTATACCGCTGCTTAAGAACATGCTGCGGCCGGCAAGAGGACAATGGCATAAAAACGACTAAAAAAGCCTTAAAAAGTAAGTCTTCCGAACAATAAAATCATTTTAAATCATATAGTTATGCAAAATCACCGGGCAAATGCCCGGTGATTTCAGATCATCTGGTATCGCGTGTTTTGGAGCGCGGGAAATCAGGCCGCGCGGCGTGTGCGGACCATGTCCTGCTGGCTGTTTCCGATGCGGAAGCCGCGGATCAGGCCGAGCAGTTCGTCGGTATCGGCAGCGAGCGTTTCAGCCGAAGCGGTGGTCTCTTCGGCCATCGCTGCGTTCTGCTGAGTCGCCGCATCCAGCTGGTTCATCGAGGAGGAGATCGAGCGCAGCGTGGAGTCCTGTTCGGACGCGCTGTGGGCGATCTTGGCGACGATTTCGTTGGCCGACTTGATCTGATCGGAGATGCGCTTCAGGGCTTCACCAGCTTCACCGACCAGACGGACGCCCTGGTCGACCTGACTGGAGGAGCGGGCGATCTGATCCTTGATCTCCTTGGCGGCAGCGGCGGAACGCTGGGCCAGTTCGCGGACTTCCTGAGCGACGACGGCAAAGCCCTTACCGGATTCGCCGGCGCGTGCCGCTTCGACGCCGGCGTTGAGAGCCAGCAGGTTGGTCTGGAAGGCGATTTCGTCGATGACGCCGATGATCTTGCCGATTTCGTCGGAAGACTTTTCGATGCCGCTCATGGCGGTGATCGCTTCGGTGACAACCGCGTCGCTGCGGCTGGCTTCGGTGCTGACGGCATGAACCCGCTTGCTGGCTTCATGGGCACCCTCGGCCGTCTGGCGGACGGCGACCGTGAGCTCGTCGAGAGCAGCCGAGGTTTCCTCCAGGCTGGCAGCCTGACGCTCGGTGCGCTGCGACAGTTCACCGGATGCACGGCGGATTTCTTCCTTCGCCATGCCGATATCGCCGCCCTTGGCACTGACCTTGGCCATGGCCGCCTCGAGGTGCGAGAGAGCCTCGTTGAAATTGTCGCGGAGGGCTGCGTATTTCTGGCCGATGTCGCCGCAACGGACGGTCAGGTCACCCTGAGCGATCTGTTCCAGCGCCTGGCCGATAGTGGTAACGACACGTGTCTGCGCCAGAGCTTCATCACGCTGGCTGCGCTGGTTGCTTTCGCGCTCACTCTCGAGCTCAAGCTGCTGAACCGCTTCACGCTCGGTCATGGCGTGACGTTCGCGAACCTTTTCCTGCAGTGACCGTGTGGCGCGGGCCATCATGCCGACTTCGTTGTTAAGCTCGGTATGCGGGATCTTTGCATCGACGCGCTCGTTGGCAACGGCCTCGAGTGCTTCGTGAACATCCTTGAGCGGCCTGGAGATGCCGCGGATGAAGTAGAACGCAGCGCCGATGCCGGCGAGGAAGACGATGCCGCAAGCGATGAAGGCTTTCCACAGCGTCGCGTCGATCTGCGCCTGCAGGTCATCGAAATAGACACCGCAGCCGACGACCAGCTGCCAGGGATCGAAGGCCTTGGAATAGGCGCCCTTCAGGAACACTTCCGTCTCGGGCTGACCGGGCTTGCTCCAGAAATAGATCGTCTCGCCGCCGCCGGCCTTGCCCTTTTCGACCATTTCCTTGCTGAAATGGGTGCCGCGCTTGTCGACCTGGCCGCTCATGTCCTTGCCGATATTGACCGGGCTTGGATGGAAGCGCTGGAAGACATTGTAGTCGAAGCCGAAGAGATAGCCGTTCGGGTCGAATTTGACCTTGGAGAGAACCTTGAACGCCTCGGCCTGGGCGGCCTCATGCGTCATCTCGCCAGCCTTCTCACGCTCATAATAGGTGTTCAGGATGGAGATGCCGGACTCGACCTGCGTACGCAACAGATCGAAGCGGTCTTCGTAGATGGATTGCGACGTTGTGCGGATCTGGAAATAGGTGGCAACCGCGAAGGCCGCCATGAGGACACCGACAAGAGCAAAAAGCTGATGGGCAATTTTAAGCTTTTTCATAATTGTCTCGCGAAAGTGGTGAAATTTATAAAACACCGGATCGG
Organism: Rhizobium sp. 01N424; assembly: GCF_056399485.1. NCBI lineage: Bacteria > Pseudomonadati > Pseudomonadota > Alphaproteobacteria > Hyphomicrobiales > Rhizobiaceae > Rhizobium > Rhizobium sp. 01N424. Next base: position 718,118 of record NZ_JBFTRK010000001.1, on the reverse strand, counting down.
GAAACTCCCGTCCTTTGCACGTGTCACCACGCACTTTCAGCAAGCGCAATCATGCTCGCTCCGGCCTCCGGTGGCTAGAATTATGGTGAATGGCTAAACGATGCCTTAACGATATCGGCGCGCGGGACGGTCAATTATGAGTCCCGTTTTTTCGCATAAGCGCATGCGTTGTATGCGTAATTTATCATTCAATCAAAATAAAGAATGCGCCCCTGCTTCTCTCAGGAGCGCATTCAATCCGCGCTAAGCGGACCCCAGCGATCAAACCTTGACCGGGTCAGGGGCAGGGAACTTTTTGCTGCTACATGCGCAGCTTGAAGGAGGAAATGTCCAACGGCGCGGTTTGTTCCGTCTCTGCCGTCATACCTGCCGTGGCCGGCTTGGCGTCGAGGCCGATGACCGAGGTCGTGGCGGTCGGATCGATGCCTTCTGCGGGCGCGGCGTTCTTGTCGAAAGCCTGCAGGACTTCGGGCGTTGCCTTGGTGACGAAGACCACGGGCGATCCGCCCATCCAGCCTTCGGTGCGGTAGAGCTTCTTTTCGCCGCCGACATCGCGCAGCTCGCTGGCCTGAAGCGAACCGGACGCCAGGGTCGGAACGGTGTAATCCTTCTTGCGTTCGGCGACGGCAAGCGGCGGGCAGCTGGTGCAGGTTTCCTTGAGAATGCTGCCATTGCCTTCAGGCGCGGTTGGCTTGATGACATCGATGGACGATGCCATTGCCGAACCGGCGATAAAGGCGATTGCCGCACCGAGGATGAACTGACGCATGAACGCTACTCCGTCTGACTATGAACAGGAGAATAGCGCGTCTTTATTTCCATCCGGTCAGGGGAAAGGGTAAAAATTTAGCGAACTGCCCCGATTTCGGGCCAGGCTCTCACGTATTTTCGCGCTCGACTGCCCGCCAGCCAATATCACGGCGGCAGAAACCGTTGTTCCACTCGACCTGATCGAGCAGCGCATAGGCATGGCGCTTGGCATCGCTGACGCTGGTGCCCGTTGCCGTGACGTTGAGTACGCGGCCGCCGGTGGCGACGAGCTCGCCGTCCTTCAGCGCCGTGCCGGCATGGAAGACCTTGGCCCCCTCGCCCGCTTCCGGGATCGAGGCGATCGGCGTGTTCTTGTCATAGGAACCGGGATAGCCCTTGGAGGCCATGACCACCGTAAGCGCCGGATCGTCGCTCCATTCGGCACTTGCCTGATCCAGCGTGCCCTCGGCGCAGGCGAGCAGCAGCGGCAGCAGATCGCTCTTCAGGCGCATCATCAGCACCTGGCATTCGGGATCGCCGAAACGGACGTTGTATTCGATCAGCTCCGGACCCTTGGCGGTGATCATCAGACCGGCAAAGAAAACGCCCTGAAACGGATAACCGCTTTCGGCCATGCCGCGCATCGTCGGCTCGATGATCTCCTTCATCGTGCGCTCGACCATCTCTTCGGTCATCACAGGTGCCGGAGAATAGGCGCCCATGCCGCCGGTATTGATGCCGGTATCGCCCTCGCCGACGCGCTTGTGATCCTGCGCCGTTGCCAGCGCCAGCGCATGCTTGCCATCGGACAGGCAGAAGAAGCTGGCTTCCTCGCCATCGAGATAGGCTTCGACGACGACTTCCGCACCGGCAGCACCGAAGGCGCCTTCGAAGCAGTCATCGACGGCGGCCAGCGCCTCATCGACGGTCATCGCCACGGTGACGCCCTTGCCGGCCGCCAGGCCATCGGCCTTGACGACGATCGGGGCGCCCTGCTCGCGGATATAGGCCCTGGCCTTCGGCGCGTTGTTGAAACGCTGATAGGCGCCGGTCGGGATATCGTAGCGGGCGCAGATATCCTTGGTGAACCCCTTGGATCCCTCGAGCTGGGCAGCGGCCGCGGACGGGCCGAACACCTTGAAACCGGCAGCACGCAGCCTATCGGCCAATCCGGCAACCAGCGGCGCTTCGGGGCCGACGACGACGAAATCGATTGCCTTGTCCCGGCAGAAGGCGATGACGGCATCCTGGTCTTCGGTATTGATGGGGGCGAGCACCGCATGCTCGGCAATGCCGGGATTGCCGGGTGCCGCATGGAGTTCCGTCAGCAGCGGCGATTGTGCCAGCTTCCAGGCGAGAGCATGCTCGCGGCCGCCCGAACCGATCAACAGAACCTTCATGCGCGATCCCTTTCCGTTTTCCGCTTGGCGGTTAAGGGGAGCGGGGGGAAAGGTCAAGTGTTGGGGTGATTAATAGGTTCCTATGTGCCGTGTGGCCCCCTCATCCGGCCCTATCGGGCCACCTTCTCCCCGCTGGGGAGAAGGGATCGGGAACGTCGCGGCAACTCCCCTTCTGCCCTCGGGGAGAAGGTGCCCGAAGGGCGGATGAGGGGGCGGTGCGGTAGTACGTCAGGGCGAAGCCCAGCCAACTACCATCCTCCCCCACCACCACCGCCCCCGCCGCCACCGGACGAGCCGCCGCCGGAAAAGCCCGAGGACGAGCTCGATGGCGGGGGGCTCGGGATCGTCGAGGCGATGGTGGAGGCCATCGACGACGAGAAGCCGCCGATGCGATCCGAAAAACTGCCGCTGTTGAAATTGCCGGAGTACCAGACGGGCGCATAGGCCGCCGCGCCTGCAGCTGCCGCCGCCAGCCAGGTTTCGAAGGTCCGGCTCCAGGGCTTCTCAACACCGAGCGCCACCGCATAAGGCAACAGCTTCTCGAAATGCTGCGGCGACATCTCTGGCGCGCCCGCCATGTTCATCCGGTCTTTCTCGGCCAGCGTCAGATATTGCCGGAGACCATCGATGCCATCCATCATCTTGGCCCCGAGCGGCGTCGGGGCGCCCATGATGAAGACATAGAGCATGTTGAGAAAGACGATGCCGCCGACGGCGAAAAGCATCGGCGTTTCGTGGAACTCCATCAGCGAGGAAAACAGTGCCAGCGCCAGCGACGAGACGACGGAGAAACCAATGAAGCCGGCAGTGCCGATCGCCACGACGGACATGATCTTGGCGCCCAGCGATTTGCCGGGACCGAATGACTTGGCAAAACCGGCAACGAAGACCGAGAGGAAAGCGACCACGGCGATCGGGATGATCATCAGCGCGATCATATCCGGCTCAAGCGTGCCGAAGACGAACAGGATGATGAGCACGGCGACGCTGAGGATGACGCCACCGGCGATATAACCGGTATTGGCGTTGTAATATTTGCCGCGATGTTCGCGCTCGATGGCGGAGCGGAAATTCTGGCCGACGGATTTCACCCGCTCGCCATTGGCCTTGTCGATGGTCAGCGATCCCCTGCCGCCGACGGCATTGAGAAGGCTTGCCTCCCCCGCCTCGAATTTTTGCCCGACATTGGGCTTGTCGGTGCGGCGGATGACGATCGACTGCTTGAGATCCTCGAGCACGACGAAGCCGCGCACCGCAAGGTTCAGCGCGCTCGCCGACAGCGCCGTCCAGCCCTGGCCGGAGAAGCCCTTGTTATCGATGTAGTTGACCAGCGCCGGCGAGATATTGTCGGGCGCATCCCAGCGCGGCACGACGACACCGCGGGCCGGATCGCGCCCGACCCTCAGCCAGGAGCGGGTGTAATAGAGGAACACCAGGATGAGGCCGCCGAAGCCGATGAAATAATCGCGGTTATCCTTCAGCCACCAGATATTCTGATCGGATTCGCTCGGCGGATCGATGGCGCCCTTCGGGAACTTGACGGCGATCGTCAGTCCCTCCTCGGCGTTCAGCGGCTGCGTCGTGGAAAAGACCGGGCGCGTGTTGTTGCCGGAGACGCGGGCGTTCTTGTCCTTCGCGCCGAAGGGGCCGGTGAAGAAATTGGTATCTGTAGCGCTGACACCATCAGGCAGATTGACCGTAGCGGTGGCGACCATGATCGGAAAGATCCAGCCGTTGCCGGTGACGTTCCAGTAAAGCTCGTCATGATCGGGGAAATAGCGGATCTGCCGGTTTGTCCGGTAGGTGAAGACATATTGATGGCGGCCGGGCGAGAGCATCACGTCTTCGGAACCGGCATAGATGCGGATGCCACCGGAGATCGATTCCGTTTTCCAAGGCTCGTCATTGCCGTCACGGGTCACAGAAACGACGTCGAAATCGACGCTGCGAAGGCGGCCGTTCTCATCGGTGAAGGTCAGCGGGAAATCGCGGAAGATGCCGCGGCGGATGCGATTGCCTTCGGCATTGACGGTGATGGTTTCGGCCACCGTCATCGCTCCGCTCTTTTCGAGCCGGATATCGGAATTGAAGGAGGAGATGATCTCCGCGCCGAGTGCCGTGCGCACCGTCAGCGCCATCAACAACGCCAGGCACACACCCAAAGACCGCAGGATCATTCCACCCCTCCCCGATCGCGGCAGCTGCCGCTTTTGCTATCTCAACTTTCGTTGGCGTAGGTGACGCCGAGTGCTGCCAGCATGCGCCAATAGGCCGGAACCGTTTTGCCGACGCAATCCGGATCCAGAATGGTGATGCCGTCGATCTTCAGCCCGGCCAGCGCGAAGCTCATGGCGATGCGATGATCGGCGAAGGTATCGATCGCGGCAGGCAGGTGCTGACCCGCAAGCTTCGGATCGGCATTGACGATCAGGTCGTCGCCTTCCTCGCGTGCCAGACCGGCTCGGATCTGCGTCAGACCGGTCGATAGCGCGCGGATACGGTCGCATTCCTTGACGCGCAAATTGGCGATGCCGACGAAACGGACCGGCGTGTTGTTGAAGGCCGCGAGAACGGCCAGCGTCGGCACCGCGTCCTGCATCTGCGAGCCGTCGATTTCGGCAGGCAGGTTCGGGAACTTCGCGATGACGTCGTAGGCCTTGGCATCCGGCTGGGTGAAGGCGGCATTGGGAACGCCGAGATCGATCTTGCCCGAGGTCAGCACTTCGGCGGCCCAGAAATAGGTCGCGGCCGAGGCATCCGGCTCGATGACGTAGTCGGCAGCCGTATAGCCGGTCGGCTCGACGCGCCAGGTGACCTCGCTGGTCTTCTCGACCTTGGCGCCGAAGGCACGCATCGCCGAGGTCGTCAGGTCGATATAGCCGAGAGCGCCGATATCCTCGCCGAGCAGCTCGATCGTGACGGGCTTGTCGCCGCCCGCCGCCATCATCAAGAGGGCCGAGACATACTGGCTGGACAGACCGCCATCGATCTCGATGCGGGTAGCATCGAAAGTGCCGGTGCCGTTGACGGTCACCGGCGGGCAGCCCGTTGCCGTGCTGGCATCGATGCCGAGCGTGCGCAGCGCATCGACCAGCGGGCCGATCGGCCGCTTGCGCATGTGCTGGTCGCCGTCGACGATAACAGTGCCATCGACGAGCGCGGCGGCAGCCGTCAGAAAGCGGGTGGCAGTTCCGGCGTTGCCGAGGAACAGCGGTTCCTTCGGCGCCAGCAGCTTGCCGTTGCCGGTGACGACGAAGCTGGTGTCATCGGGCTCGTCGATCTGAACACCCATGGCCCGCAGGGCTTCGGCCATATAACGGGTATCGTCGCTTTTCAGCGCGCCGGTCAGCCGGCTGGTGCCCTTGGCAAGGCCGGCAAGCAGCAGCGCCCGGTTGGTGATCGACTTGGAACCGGGAGGCACCGCGCGGCCTTCGAGCGGCGCCTTGACCGGTATGATGGTGAGTTTCTTGTCTGTACCCATGACGATTGTATTCCGTCCATTACGCTTAAGCCGTGACCGGCCTGCTCATAGCAGCTTTTGCGCAAAGACAAACGTCAGAATTTGACCGTCGGGACGGCGCGATCGGCCTCGTTGGTGATCTCGAAATATTCCTTCTTCTGGAAACCGAACTGACCGGCAACCAGATTGGAGGGGAAGCTCTCGACCTTGACGTTCAGATCACGCGCGGCGCCGTTGTAATAACGGCGGGCCATCTGGATCTCGCTTTCCATGGTTTCCAGCGAGGTCTGGAGCTCGGCGAAATTCGTGTTTGCCTTCAGATCCGGATAGGCTTCGGCAAGCGCGATGACCCGGCCAAGCGCGGCCCCAAGCAGCCCTTCCGCCTGCGCCCTGCCGGCTACGTCACCGGCGGGAACCGCCTGCGCCTTGTTGCGCAGCGCGACAACCTCTTCCAGCGTGCTCTTTTCGTGGGTGGCGTAGCCCTTGACCGTCTCGATCAAGTTCGGGATCAGATCGGCACGGCGCTTCAGCTGCACATCGATGCCGGACCAGGCTTCTTCAGCCATCTGCCGGGCGCGGACGAGGCCGTTATAGATGAAAATCGCATAGAGGGCGATCAGGACGATCAAGCCGAGAATTATATACATCGCGAATCCCCCGCAACGGAAATAGAGTTGCGGCGAGACTATGCATGTTGCGAAGAATTGTCATCCGGGAACTCACGCGATCGTGAGCTCCCCAAAGCGGCGATTTACGCGGCGTCTTTCGCGAGATTGACCCCACCGGCATCCGTCAGCAGAAACGCCTCGCCGCAGGCCTTGGCCAGCGTGCGGACGCGCAGGATGTAGCCCTGGCGTTCGGTGACCGAGATCACGCCGCGGGCATCGAGCAGGTTGAAGACGTGGGAGGCCTTGATGCACTGGTCGTAGGCCGGGAAGACGCATTTGTGGAGGCGGTGATTGTCGCTGTCGCCCGGAGCGCCGGCGGCGAGAAGCGCCTGGCATTCCTTCTCGGCATCGATGAAGTGGCGATGCAGCATCTCGGTATTGGCGAATTCGAAGTTGTGGCGGGAATATTCCTGCTCGGCCTGCAGGAAGACGTCGCCATAGCTGATCTTCTCATCGCCATCGCGGCCGTTGAAGTTCAGGTCGTAGACGTTGTCGACGCCCTGGACATACATGGCGAGACGCTCGAGGCCGTAGGTCAGCTCACCCGCGACCGGCGAGCATTCGAGACCGCAAACCTGCTGGAAATAGGTGAACTGCGAGACTTCCATGCCGTCGCACCAGCATTCCCAGCCGAGACCCCAGGCACCCAGCGTCGGGCTTTCCCAGTCGTCCTCGACGAAACGGATATCGTGCAGCAGCGGATCGAGGCCGATCGCCGCCAGCGAGCCGAGATAAAGCTCCTGCAGGTTCGGCGGGTTCGGCTTCAGGATGACCTGATACTGGTAGTAGTGCTGCAGGCGGTTCGGGTTTTCACCGTAGCGGCCATCGGACGGGCGGCGCGACGGCTGGACATAGGCAGCCTTCCATGGCTTTGGGCCGAGCGCGCGCAGCGTCGTTGCCGGATGGAACGTACCGGCGCCGACTTCCATGTCGTAAGGCTGCAAGACCGCACAACCCTTGTCCGCCCAGTAATTATGCAGGGTGAGGATCAGCGCCTGGAAGGAGCGCTTGGGGTTCATATGGTCGGGGATCGATGCAGACATTAGAAGTCACCGGTTGCTTATTTTGCCGGGACAGGTGCCACGGCGGGGGACAAGGGTCAATAGATAACGTATGATCGCAATGGTTTCGAACGGATGCAGGCCATGAACGTCAAGACGACCGTGACGCTATCGGATGAAGACCTTCGCTTTGCCGAGGAACTCGTGGAAGCGGGACGCTTTCCGAGCGTCTCGGATGTGATCGGCGAAGGGCTCGCCCGGCTGCGGCTGGAGGAGAGCGACAGCGATCCGGTTGCGGGAATGGCGGATGAAATCCGGCGGCGGATGGAATTGCCGCGGGATCAGTGGATCAAGATGGAAGATGACGACCTGTTCGAGCGCGTGCGCAAGCGTCTCGCTTCTCGGCCTGCCAGATGAGTCAGCGCTATCGTCTGCGTTATCACCCAGACGCTACCGATGATCTCATCAAGATTTTCACGCTGATCGAGCACTATGCCGGAACGGAGATTGCCAACCGCAAACTCTCGGAGATCGAACGTGCCACGAAGGGACTGACCGACTTCCCGCACAAGGCCTCGCCGCGAGACGAAGTGCAGCCCGGCCTTCGCGTTTTGCCCGCTGCCGAAAAGGCGGTCATCTGCTTTACGGTTGACGATGCGGACAAGTCCGTCTTGATCTTGGCAGTCGGCTATGCCGGCTCGGATTGGGCCGCACGCGTCAAAGAGAGACGCTAGCGCGCCTACTCCTCCTCCCGCTTCACCCTGTACTCCCCCGTCACCGGATCTTTCACCAGCGTGCCGACAGCGCCCGTCTGGCGTTCCTTCTCGGCGCGGCGGGATTTTTCCTGCAGGCGCTGGGCGTCGGAAATAAAGCGGCGGTAGAGCCACCAGCCGGCGCATATCAGGATGATAATAGTAAAAAGCTGCGCCATTGCCCCCTCGTTCCGCCCCTTCTTATAGTCCGAACCGGCTCCACAATGCCTTTTCTTCGGCTGCTTCGACAAGTCCCGTCGCGAGACCGGATGCCGCACCATCGAGCGACATGCTGGAGATGCCGGGAACGCGGCGGCCGAAGAGACCGCGGGCGGCGGTGACGAGTTCGAGTTTGGTCTTGTGGCCGTAGCGCTTCTTTAGCTCCTGGCGCATGTCGCCGAGACCGTCGATCAGGCCGAGTTCGAGGCCGCGCGTGCCGGTCCAGAACAGGCCGGAGAATACCGTCTCGTCATCCTTCAATTTGCCGGCGCGGCGCTCGCGCACCATCGCGATGAAGACCTGATGGATCTCGAGCTGCAGGGTCTTCAGGTATTCGATGTCCTTTTCCTTCTCCGGCTGGAAGGGATCGAGGATCACCTTGTTTTCGCCGGCGGTGTAGACGCGGCGCTCGACGCCGATCTTCTTCAGGAGTTCCGGAAAGCCGAAGCCGCCGGAGACGACGCCGATAGAGCCGACGATCGAGGTCGGGTCGGCGATGATCTCGTCACCGGCGAGCGCGATCATGTAGCCGCCGGAGGCCGCGACGTCCTCGACGAAGACCAGCACCTTCTTCTGCTTCTCGCCGGCGAGCTCGCGGATGCGGGTGAAGATGAGGCGCGACTGAACGGGAGAGCCGCCCGGCGAATTGATGGAGATCGCGACAGCCGGCGCATCCTTGACGGAGAAAGCCTTTTCCAGCATCGGCGCGACCGAGGCCAGGTTGAGCGCCGGGCGGAACTGGTTGCCGCCGCTCATGATGGCGCCCTGGAGCCTGACGACGGGAATAACCACCCCTTCCTTTCGGAAGCGCTTCGGCATCAGCTTTCTCAAAAATCCGGCCATTTCAAATCCTTCTTCGCGTTTCGGCGTCGCAATCCATGTATGCAGCGGAACGGCAAACGCAATGGGTGCGTTCCGAAAAGACCCGGAATGCAGGGGAATGACCGTTGTTGCGATTTCTTGTTGCGAATGACTTGCATTATCATTCTAATCGGTCATAGTGCAAGAATAGGAAACAGGTGGAAATGACATGGATGTTTTGAATCCGCAGAGAAAAGGCGGCTGGCGGTTCGACCGCGAGGAGGCTTCGCTCTCCGACGTCTATCGCAGCGTCAACACGAGACGCGACGGATCGAAACTCCGCAGGATCGCAGCCTTTGCCGGCCCGGGCTATATGGTCGCGGTCGGCTATATGGACCCCGGCAACTGGGCGACGTCGCTCGCCGGCGGCTCGAAGTTCGGCTATGCGCTGCTGACGGTGGCGCTGCTGTCGAACCTGATGGCGATCGTGCTGCAATCGCTCTGCGCGCGTCTCGCCATCGCTTCCGGCCGCGACCTGGCGCAGGCCTGTCGCGATGCGTTTCCGAAGTGGGTTTCCATTCCACTCTGGGCATTCGCGGAAATCGCCATCATCGCCACCGATATTGCCGAGGTGATCGGCACAGCGATCGGCCTCAACCTGATCTTCGGCGTGCCGCTGGAACTCGGCGTGCTCATCACCGCGCTCGACGTCTTCCTCATTCTCTACCTGCAGAAGATGGGCTTCCGCTGGGTCGAGGCCTTCATCATCACCCTTCTCGGCGTCATCGCCGTCTGCTTCGGCGTGCAGATCCTGCTCGCCGATCCGCAATGGGGCGCGGTGCTGACTGGCTTCTTCCCGACGACCGAGATCGTCACCAATCCGGAGATGCTCTATCTGGCGCTCGGCATTCTCGGCGCCACGGTGATGCCGCATAATCTCTACCTGCATTCCGGCATCGTGCAGACCCGCGACTTCGGCCACACGCTGCCGGAAAAGCGCGAGGCGCTGACCTTCGCGACGATCGACTCGACGGTTGCGCTGTGTTTCGCGCTGCTGATCAATGCCTCGATCCTGATCCTGGCCGCCGCCGCCTTCAATGCCAACGGCCAGACTGACGTGGTGGAACTCGGCGAAGCGCATTCGCTGCTGGCGCCGCTGCTCGGTCTTGCGATTGCCCCGACACTGTTTGGTATCGCCCTGCTCTGCTGCGGCCTGAATTCGACGGTGACGGCAACGCTTGCCGGCCAGATCGTCATGGAAGGCTTCATCAAGATGAAGGTGCAGCCATGGGTGCGCCGCCTCGTCACCCGGGCGATCGCAATCATCCCGGCCGCCTTCGTCACCATCTGGTATGGCGATGCGGGGACGGCGGAACTGCTGATCCTGACGCAGGTGGTGCTCAGCCTGCAGCTTTCCTTCGCCGTCTTCCCGCTGGTGATGTTCACCGCCAGCAAGGCGAAGATGGGCGAACTCGTCGCGCCCCGCTGGCTCTCGGCAATCGCCTACCTGATCGCCGTCGTCATCGCCGGGCTGAACGTCAAGCTGCTGCTGGACTTCGTGATCGCCTAAAGCCGCTTATAGGCCGCGCGGCCATTGTTGAAATCATCGACGAGAGGGGAGAACTTGTGGCTCCCCTCTTCATGCATGATCAGCGGCGCCCGCAGCGAAAGCCGCGCCCGCGAACCCTTGATCGCGGTCAGCAGGATACGGACCGCGATCTCACCCTGACGCGGATGGATTGCGGTGATCTCGATGCCGCCGAAGCGGCGGCCGCAGGCGGCGATGATCTCGGCGATCGATTCCGGACGGGCGATCAGCGACAGCTGGCCGCCGGGGATCATGATGGCGCCGGCAGTGCGGATCCAGCTTTCGAACAGGCCTGATGTCATGGCATGCGCTTCCGCCTTCAGGGCATCCGGCGTCTTGCGGTCGCCTGCATCGTTGAAGGGCGGGTTCATGATGACGTGGTGAAAGACCTCGTCGAGCAGCCCGGCGTCGTTGCGGGCCTTGGCGGTCAGCGTCACATCGGCTTCGACCACAGAGACACGGCCCGCCGTATGGGCATTGTCGGGCAGCGCCATGCTGCGCCTCGCATAATCGGCCATCTCGGGCGAACGCTCGAACAGCACGGCTTGCGCCTTCGGCAGCCGCGACGCAACCGCAAGACCGGCCGCCCCGGCACCCGCTCCGAGATCGGCGACCTTGATGGTCCTGTCGTCGGCAACCAGAGCGGCGAGCAGCATGGCATCCATGCCCGAGCGATGTCCCCGGCCCTTCGGCTGGACGATATGGAAGCCGCCGCGGTGGAAGGCATCGATCGTTTCGGAAACCGCTGGCGTCATCGGCTCACTTTTCCGCGCGCAGCTCGTCGGCCAGACCGGCATCGGTGAGGATGCGGCGGGCCTGGGCGGCGCGCTCATCGTCAACCAGCAGGCGGCGCGGCAGCATGCCGAGCGAACCTTCCAGAATGCTCATGCCCTGATCGGCCACGAAGCAGTGAATTCCGGCGTCCTTCAACAGGCTCTCCGCAAAAGAGAGCAGGACGGGATCGTTGGCGCGGATAAGTTCATGCATTTGCGGTCAATTCCGTTTCAAATTTGCGCTACGCGACAATTCACCCCTTGCCGCTTCTCCCGCCCCTTTCTATTGTCGAACTCAATGAGTGAACAGGAGTCCGGGTCGTTGGGCGTGGTCATACCGCTTGAAGAAAGCAAAAACAAACTGGCATCCGTCAAGCCGCTGGTCGATTTGACAAAGGCGGATATGGATCGGGTGAACCAGCTTATCCTTTCGAAGGCCGGTTCCGACGTACAGATGATCCCGGAGGTTGCCAACCACCTGATCTCCTCCGGCGGCAAGCGTCTGCGCCCGATGCTGACGCTCGCCTCGTCCTGTCTGTTCGGCTACAAGGGCGAAAACCACATCAAGCTCGCGACCTCGGTCGAATTCATGCACACGGCAACGCTCTTGCATGACGACGTGGTGGACGAAAGCGATCTGCGCCGCGGCAAGTCCACCGCCCGCACCATCTGGGGCAATCAGGCCAGCGTTCTGGTCGGCGACTTCCTGCTCGGCCAGGCCTTCCGCATGATGGTCGATGTCGGCTCGCTCGATGCGCTCGACGTTCTCTCATCGGCTGCCTGCGTCATCGCCGAGGGCGAAGTGCTGCAGCTTTCCGTCGCCAAGAACATGGAAACCACTGAGGACGACTATCTCTCGGTCATCCGCGCCAAGACGGCGGCTCTCTTTGCCGCTGCCGCCGAAGTCGGCCCGATCGTTGCCGAGGCCGGCAAGTCCGGCCGCAATGCGATGAAATCCTACGGCATGAATCTCGGCCTTGCCTTCCAACTGGTCGACGACGCGCTGGATTACGGCGGCAAGGCTGCCGATCTCGGCAAGAATGTCGGTGACGATTTCCGCGAGGGCAAGATCACCCTTCCTGTTATCCTGGCCTACCGCCGCGGCACGCAGGAAGAGCGCGCCTTCTGGCGCGATGCGATCGAGGGCGGCAACAGCACCGATGCGAACCTCGAAAAGGCGCTTGGCCTGATCACCAAATACGGCACGCTGAACGACACGATCGCCCGGGCGGTCCATTATGGAACGATCGCACGCGACGCCCTGGCGCCGCTTCCCGATACGCCCTGGAAATCGGCCATGATGGAAGTCATCGACTTCTGCATCGAGCGCGTGAACTAATCAAAGGTCTTTGATCGCGGGCTGATTTTGTTGCAGGGCCGCTTCAAAAAAGCCATCCTGTTGTGAATCAGTCATTGCCACTGATTTCGCGGCCGGAGCTTTGCCGGCTGCATTGAAGAGAGGTTTTCTAATGCGGCAGAGATTTGCCATCCGTCTTCTTTCGAGCGCAGCCCTTGTAGCTGTCCTTTCGCTCGGCGCATTGAGTGGCGCGCATGCCGAAGACGCGGCGAAGACGGAAGAAGCCAGCCCGACCGTGATGTTCGATCCGGATACGGTTTCCACCTTCTCCGGTGCCTTCCTTGCTGCCCGCACCGCCGATGTCGATCACGACTACAAGACGGCAATCGAGCTCTACAAGAAGGCGCTGCAGATCGAGCCGGGCAACCCTGAGATTCGCCAGCGCCTGATGATCTCGCTGCTGCTCAGCGGCGATTTCAAGGAAGGCGTCAAATACGCCAACGAGCTGAAGCTCGACCCGAGCATCGAGCGCGTGACGACGGTCGTGCGCAGCATGGATGCCGTCAGCCGCGGCGACTACAAGGGCGCCGAAGCGATCCTGAAATATGACGGTCCGAACGATCTGGACCGGATGATGAACGACCTGCTGTCGGCCTGGTCGCGCCTTGGCGCCGGACGCGGCAAGGAAGCGCTGGCGATGGTCGAGAAGATGAAGGGACCGGACTGGTTCCGCATCTTCCAGAACTACCATGCCGGCGCGATCGCCATCGCCAACGGCAATATCTCGTCTGCCCGCAAGCACCTGAATGATGCCGTGCTCGACAAGGATGGCGGCGCGACCGCGCCCGATACCTTCATGCGCTCGATCATGGCGCTGGCCCGCCTCGAGGCATCGCAGGGCAACAAGCAGAAGGCACTGGACGCCATTTCCGTCGGCGACAATTTGCTGCCGAACTACGCGCCGCTGAAGGCGCTGCGCCAGAGCATCGAAAGCGGCGAAAAGCCGAAGCAGCAGGTCGAGAACGCAGCACAGGGTGCGGCCGCCGTGCTCTTCTCCGTCGGCGCCGCGCTGAACCGCGATGGTGCCGAAGACATCGTTTCGCTCTACCTGCAGACGGCCAATGCGCTTGATCCCGACAGCCCCGATACGCTGGTTCTGCTCGGCGGCATTGCCGAGAAGCAGGAACAGATGGACCGCGCCATCGAGTTCTATCAGAAGGTTCCGGCGGATTCGCCAATGCGCCGCATCTCGGAACTGCAGCTCGGCCTGGCGCTCGCCCAGGGCGGCAAGGTCGACGAGGCCCGCAAGCATCTGCAGCAGCTGATCACCTCCGACCCGAGCGATATCCGCAGCTACCTCGCCTATGGCAGCGTCCTCTCGGACGCCAAGGACTATCCGGCGATGGCAGCCAATTACGACAAGGCCGTCGAGGCAATCGGCGCGCTGCCGGGCCGCTCCGACTGGACTGTGTTCTTCCAGCGCGGCATTGCCTATGAGCGCCTGAAGAAGTGGGATCAGGCCGAGCCGAATTTCCGCAAGGCGCTGGAACTCAATCCGGACCAGCCGCAGGTTCTGAACTATCTGGGCTACTCCTGGATCGACATGAACAAGAACCTCGACGAAGGCCTGACGATGATCAAGAAGGCCGTCGATCTGCGCCCTGACGACGGCTACATCATCGATTCGCTGGGCTGGGCCTACTACCGCCTCAACCGCTTCGACGATGCCGTCGGTGAGCTGGAGAAGGCCGCTGAAATCAAGGCTGGCGACGCGACGATCAACGATCACCTTGGTGATGCCTACTGGCATGTCGGCCGCAAGCTCGAGGCCGTATACCAGTGGAACCGGGCGCTGAACTCGCAGCCCGAGGAAGCCGAGATCCCGAAGATCAAGGACAAGATCGCCAACGGCCTGAAGCCGGAGAACGACGACGCCAAGTCTGCGGACAAGAAGCAGCCGGACCCAGCGCCGGTCGCTCCGCCGCCCGTCGACAAGAAGTCCTGATAGCGCATGCCGGATGCGGGGAGCCGCCGTTTCACGGTGACTGAAGACGCGCCTGCGAAAATCAATCTGGCCCTGCATGTGACGGGCCAGAGAGACGATGGCTACCATCTGCTCGACATGCTGGTGACCTTCACGGCGCATGGCGACAGGCTGAGCTTTACCTCTGCCGATCGAGATGGCTTTACGTTAGGCGGGCGCTTTGCCGCTGACATCGGCGGCGAGCCGGACAACAATCTGGTACTGAGGGCGCGCGACCTCCTGCGCCAGGCGGCTTTCGCCCAGGGTGGCCACGCGCCTGCGGTTTCCATCCATCTCGAGAAAAACCTGCCCATCGCCTCGGGGATCGGCGGCGGCTCTGCGGATGCGGCTGCGGCTCTGCGCGGCTTGCAGCGCTTCTGGAATGTGCGCGTGTCTGCCGATATCCTTTCGGCACTCGCCCTGCAGCTTGGCGCCGATGTACCGATGTGCCTGGAAAGCAGGCCGCTGATTGCGCGCGGGATCGGCGAGGAAATCGAGCCGATCGCCCTGCCACGGCTCTATCTGGTATTGGCCAATCCGCTGAAGGCCGTCTCGACGCCTGAAATCTTCCGGCTGCTGACCGAGAAGAATAATCGGCCGTTGGATCTTACGGCCGGAGACTGGATGGCGGCGATTGCCGCCAACCGCAACGATCTGGAGCCACCGGCACGCAGCCTGGCGCCTGAAATCGCCGCGATCTCGGCGCTGCTTGTGAAGAGCGGCGCAGAGCTCGTGCGGATGTCGGGATCGGGCGCCACCTGCTTTGGTATCTTCCCCTCCCTTGCGGCGGCTGAAGCGGCCGAGCAGCAGCTTCACAGCCAGCGGCCGGACTGGTATTTCCAGGCAACGGAAACAGCCGCGGGAGAGTGACATGCCTGGCATAGACGAGAACCGCCCGTTCATCCCCGTCGGCATTGCCGTGCTGACCGTCTCCGATACCCGCAGCCTGGAGAACGACAAATCGGGCGATACGCTCGCCGCCCGCATCGCCGAGGCTGGCCACAAGCTTGTCGACCGCGCCATCGTGCCCGATGACAAACGGGCGATCGCCGCGCGCGTGAAGGCATGGACGGAGACGGACGGCATCGACGTCGTCATCACCACCGGCGGTACCGGCTTTACCGGCCGCGACGTGACCCCCGAGGCGCTGGAGCCGCTGTTCGAGAAGCGCATGGACGGTTTCTCGGAAGTCTTCCACCGTATCTCCTATGACAAGATCGGCACCTCGACGATCCAGTCGCGCGCCACCGCAGGCGTTGCCAATGCCACCTTCATCTTCGTGCTGCCGGGCTCTCCCGGCGCCTGCAAGGATGCCTGGGACGGGATCTTGAAGGCGCAGCTCGACTACCGGCACATGCCCTGCAATTTCGTGGAGATCATGCCGCGGCTCGACGAGCACCTGAAGCGCGGCGGCTGATTCTATCTGGCGGCGCGCGCCACCCAGGAAGGAATCAATTCACTGGAAAGCTGCCTGAGCTTCTGCCCCTTGGGAAATTCCGACAGCCGCATGCCGCTCTTTGCCGAGGCGATCGCTTGTTTCTTGGGGACAAGATAGGCAAGCTCCAGCGGTGGCACCGAGCGGCCGAGACGCTGCAGCAGCGGACGGCGATAGGCGCGCGAGGCGGTGAAGCGGGCGGGTAATCTGTTCAGCGCCACATATTCGGCGATCTCGTCGATCCAGCCCGCCTGCGGGCGCGCGCCCGGCTCGACGAAGAGCAGCCATTCGCCACGCGCCGAGCGCAGTATGTCGTTGATATCCCACTCAGAATGAAAGCGGCAACCGGCCGCGTCCGCCACCCGCGAGGTGCCGTCGCGCGAGCCGTGATCAAGCACAACGACATCGCTGACAAGGCCTTCGACCGCGCCTGCAACCAGCACCGATAACGTCTGCGCCAGCTCCGGTTCCTGATCCTGGCACTCGAGAACAACTGTCAACATTGCCTATTTATAATGCGCCGCACAAAACTTTGCCAGCGCGACTTTCCTCATTTTGTTCTTGCATTGTTCTAATTTTCTGATTAGGAATTTAATCATCAAGAACGGGCGAAGGCAACGCCTCCGCTGCGGGAGAATCCGATGAACGAACAGTCCCTTGCAGGGCAGGCCGCATTCGCGCCTGCCAACACGGCAGATATTGCCGAAGCGCTGATCGCCCAGTCTGGCCTGCGCGTGGATGCCGAACGCCGCCGCGGACGCGGCGCCGGGCTCAATCCCGGCGGACGGTTCGAGCCGCAGAGCCGCGAGGCCTTCGACGACGGCTTGCAGACGCTGGAAGAACTGCCGCCCTTCAAGACCGAAGTGCAGATCGAAAAGCCGCGCACGGCGATCACCCGTAACGAGTCGCCCGACATTCCCTTCGACCGGTCGATCAACCCCTATCGCGGC
Source organism: Rhizobium sp. 01N424 (assembly GCF_056399485.1). NCBI lineage: Bacteria > Pseudomonadati > Pseudomonadota > Alphaproteobacteria > Hyphomicrobiales > Rhizobiaceae > Rhizobium > Rhizobium sp. 01N424. The sequence goes on along the minus strand of NZ_JBFTRK010000001.1, from coordinate 701,001 downwards.
TGCGAGCATGGCTGCATTTATTGCTTCGCCCGGCCGAGCCACGCGTATATGGGGCTTTCGGCGGGGCTTGATTTCGAGGCCAAGCTGTTTGCCAAGCCGGATGCCGCCAAGCTTCTGGAACGCGAACTTGCAAAGCCCGGTTACAAGCCGCGGGTGATCGCGATCGGCACCAATACCGATCCCTATCAGCCGATCGAAAAGGAATGGCGCATCATGCGGCAGATCCTCGAAGTGCTCGACAAGGCTAATCATCCTGTCTCGATCGTCACCAAGTCGGCGATGATCATGCGCGATATCGATATCTTGAAGAGCATGGCGGAACGCGGTCTGGTGCGCGCCTCGCTGTCGGTGACGACGCTCGACCGCAAGCTAGCGCGTACCATGGAACCGCGCGCCTCGACGCCGCCGCGGCGGCTGGAAGCGATCCATGCTCTGAGCGAGGCCGGTATCCCGACCTCCGTCATGGCTGCCCCTGTGATCCCGGCCCTGAACGACCACGAGATCGAACGCATTCTCGATGCCGCGCATGCTGCCGGTGCGCGCGAGGCGGGCTATGTCATCCTGCGGCTGCCGCTGGAGGTCTCGCCACTGTTTCGCGACTGGCTGCTGCAACACTATCCTGACCGCTACCGGCACGTCATGTCGCTGGTGCGCTCGATGCGCGGCGGCAAGGATTACGACGCCGATTTCGGCAAGCGCATGAAGGGTGCCGGCCCCTATGCCTGGCAGATTGCCCGGCGCTTCGAGATGGCCACCAAGCGGCTCGGCATGGTCAGGCGCAGCATGCCGCTGCGCGACGATCTCTTCGTGCCGCCCGATGGCAGCGGCGTGCAGCTGTCGCTGCTCTGAGACTTCCCGCCCGCTGGCACGGGCGCGAGGAGAAACGGCACGTCCGTTTCGAACGGCAGGCAGACAATGCCTGCTGGGGAATTACCCGCAGGAGACCGCCGCCCTGGTCTCTTGCACGCCGCGAATGGGTCCCCTGCCCCTTCGCGGTCCTAGCCCCCGGCCCGCCGCCCTGTTCCGGGGGCTTGCAGGAAATCGGGTTGGCGTGCGAGGTTCAGCCGCATGAAACGTCGCACGCCACCCGATTCTCCTCTGCTTTTCGAAGACGCGCCGCTCACTCCGGATTTCAAGCTGGAACTGAAGGCCCGCAAGGCCGGTCACTGGCCGGTTGCCGGTGCCGACGAAGCCGGGCGCGGTCCTCTGGCTGGTCCGGTGGTGGCCGCCGCCGTCATTCTCGATCCCAAACGCATTCCCGAGGGGCTGAACGATTCCAAGCAGCTCTCGGCGGCCAAGCGCGAAGAGCTGTTCGTGCAAATCCTGGCGACGGCAACGGTCTCGATCGCCTCGTCGAGCGCCACCCGCATCGACGTCACCGATATCCGCAAGGCGAGCCTCGACGCGATGCGCCGGGCGATCTGCGGCCTTTCCATTCCCGCCGCCTACGTGCTGACCGATGGTCTCGACGTGCCCCAGGGGCTCGACTGTCCCGGACAGGCGGTGGTCAAGGGCGACGCGCGCTCCGTCTCGATCGCCGCCGCCTCGATCGTCGCCAAGGTCACCCGCGACCGGATGATGACCCGCGCCCACCTCGTCTTCCCCGACTACGGCTTTGCCGCCCATGCCGGTTACGGTACGGCCCAGCACCGCGCGGGGATCGAGCAGCACGGCCCGTGTTCGCTGCACCGGATGACCTTCCGGCCGTTGCGCAAGGATGGGGTGAAGCTTGCGGTGACACAGGAGATGCTTGGGGATTGAGGGGTTTGCGCCACCGCCAGAGGCGTGCGCCCGCAGTCCCTCATCAGCCTTTGGGGCACCTCCTCCCCCGGAAAACTGCTTACTCGTCCTTCGCTTTTCTCCTCAGCGAGAAGGTAGCCGCAGGGCCGGATGAGGGGCCACAGGTGCTTGCTTTGATACTTCAGGCGTTCCCATGCTACTGTGGACCAGCTGTGGCGATTGCCCCTGGACGCGACCACCGGTGCCACCTCGCGCGGCGGCCACAGACCTCTCCACCCTCATTCCTGTGCTTGTCACAGGAATCCAGTGCGCCCATGTCCATGGGCGCGGGAGACTTTTACCAAGATGGCGATTCATTCACGGCGCAGACGCGCCGTGGCTGGATTCCTGTGACAAGCACAGGAATGAGGGAGGTTGAGGAGGCTTCGCCTATCCCTGACCGACCGCGTTGGCTGAACGGTAAGAGGCACTTTCCGCGATGAATAACTGCCGCAAGAGGCTGCGAGGCTAGCCAAACCGCCGCCACCGCGATACCCCAAAACAAAAAGCCCCGCACGATGGCGGGGCTTTTCAATTCTATCGGCTGAACCTTAGTTCAGGCGGGTCTTCACTTCGCCGACGGCGGTCTTGAAGAGATCGGCCTGGACCTTGCCTTCGGCCTTCTGGGCCAGCACGGTCTCGGCAGCGGAGATGGCGAGGTCGACGGCGGCTGAACGGACAGCCTTCATCGCTTCGACTTCTGCCTGCTTGATCTTCTGCTCGGAAAGCGCGGTGCGGTTGGCAACGAACTCTTCGGTCTTCTTCTTGGCTTCAGCGGTCAGCATCTCTGCTTCGCGTTCGGCGGCAGCGACGATGTTCGCAGCTTCGGCTTCGGCTTCCTTGCGCTTGCGCTGGTATTCGGCCAGCAGGTGCTGGGCCTCTTCGCGCAGGCGCTTGGCTTCCGCCAGTTCGTTGCGGATCTGATCGGCGCGGTCGTCGAGCGACTTCGCCATCATCCCCGGAACCTTCAGGTAGACGACCAGCATGATGAAGAGAACGAGGCCGACAAAGGCGAAGAAAGTTGCATCAAGAGCAAATTCCATCGATCAACCCTCCTTCTTGGCGGCTGCGACAGCCGCTGCAACGTCAGCCTTGGCAGCGGTGCCACCGATCAGCTGCTGAACGACGGCGACAGCCGTTTCCTCAGCGATCGTGCCGACGTCTGCGAATGCCTTCGCCTTGATATCGGCGATGCGGCCTTCGGCAGCCTTCAGCTTTTCGGCAAGGCTTGCTTCGACAGCGCGGCGGTCGGCTTCAGCCTTGAGCTTGGCGGCATCGCGAGCGGCGGTGCCGATCTGATTGGCCTTGGAGCGGGCTGCGGCGAGTTCGCCTTCATAGGTTGCGACCGCTGCGTCGGCTTCGGACTTGAGGCGTGCTGCCTCGTCCAGATCCTGCGCAAGCCGGTTATGGCGCTGCTCGAGGATGCCGCCGATGCGCGGTGCGATGACCTTTTGCATGAGCACGAAGAAAACAGCGAACGTAATCACCAGCCAAAGCAGCTGGGATGCGTAGGTCGACGTATCGAACGGCGGGAAAACGCCGCCATGATGCTCGCCACCGGCAACGCCGGTTTCGGTATGGACCTCGCCAGCAGCCGGAGCGGCATGCGGATCCGTACCGGTGGCTGCACCCGTTTCTGCCGTTCCCGCCGGAGCTTCTTCAGCATAGGCCGGGGTCACAAAAAACATGCTCACCTCCAGGTGTACTGCAAATGCAAAGGATCACGGCTTGCAGTCTGCAGGCCGTGATCCTTCAATCCACCGAAATTAAACGGCGAAGAGCAGGAGGAGAGCGACGAGCAGCGAGAAGATGCCCAGAGCTTCCGTAACGGCGAAGCCGAAAACCAGACGGCCGAACTGGCTGTCAGCGGCAGACGGGTTGCGCAGAGCGCCGGACAGGTAGCTGCCGAAGATGTTGCCGAGGCCGAGAGCCGTACCGGCCATACCAAAGCAAGCCAGGCCTGCACCGATGAACTTTGCTGCTTCCGCTTCCATGTTGAACTCCTTGAGATGGTTGTTGCGGCGAATGACTGACGCCCTTTGACGTCGATGTCGTTATCCTTAGTGCCCGCCGGGATGGATCGCGTCGTTGAGGTACATGCAAGTCAGTACCGCGAAGACGTAAGCCTGGAGGAAGGCGACGAGGAACTCGAGACCGGTCAGGGCGACGGTCATGATGAGAGGAAGAATGGCACCGCCGATACCGAGCGCACCAAGGGCTCCGAGCGAGGCGACAAAGCCTGCGAACACCTTGAGCGTGATATGACCAGCGAGCATGTTGGCGAAAAGACGAACCGAGAGCGAAATCGGACGCGATAGGAAGGAAATGATTTCGATCGTCACGACCAACGGCAGAAGAATGCCGGGGACGCCTTGAGGCACGAAGACATTAAGAAAGCCAAAGCCGTGCTTATAGAAGCCGTAGACCAGGACCGTGCCGATGACGAGAAGCGCCAGCGCGAAGGTGACGATGATCTGGCTGGTGATGGTGAAGAAGTAGGGGAACATGCCGAGCAGGTTTGCCGTCAGCACGAACATGAAAAGCGAGAAGACCAGCGGGAAGAACTTCATCCCCTTGGTTCCGGCGCCTTCCTTCAGCATCGAAGCGATGAATTCGTAGGACATTTCCGCGACGGACTGCGAGCGGCCAGGAACGATGGCGCGGTTCGACGTCGAGAAATACAGGAAGCCAGCAGCAACAGCTGCCGAGGCCACCATAAAGAGCGAGGCATTGGTGAACGAGAAATCAATCCCGCCGACTTCGATCGGCACAATCTTCTGGATCAGGAACTGATGAGTCGGATCGTTAGACACCGCTTGTTCTCTCTTCTTTGGCCCGCGGGCGCGGGATCATCATAATGAGCGGAGCGCGGGCGCGCCCTGCCCTATTTGCTGCCGTTTCCGTTTCCGGGCTCGGGTTTTGCAACCTTGCCTGCGGCACGGAGAACATTCAAAACACCGGCACAAAATCCGAGAAGCAGAAGAATAATCAAACCCCAAGGCGCCGTGCCGACAAAACGGTCGAGGAGATAGCCAAGCAGGGCACCAACAATGATAGCGGAGATGAATTCGCTCGAAAGCTTCATCGCCTGGGCATAGCCTTTACGGCTTTCCTCGGCGCGGGCCTCGCTCGCCTGTTCCTCTCTCGCCTCTACACGCTTCGCCTTGAGCTCTGCTCCCAGCTGCGCGCGGCGCCTGTCCAGACTTTCTTCCCGGTCATCCGACATGGTTCCTCCTCCTATGCCTCTATCCCCAATCCCGCTACCCCGGTCCTGTGGACGTCAGAGACATGGAATATAGAACCTTTCGGCCCGTTCTGAAGTCGCGCGCAACATAGTTTTAGGGATTGGTATAGTCAAGGCATAGGGCGCCTGCGCTAAGACATAAAATAATCGAGCTAGATCAAATACTTGATCTCAATTTAGGCGGCCTGGCAAAATTCGAGCGGGAGAATCCGCTTTATAGGCGCTGCAAGCTGCAGAGAATCCACAGCTTAGGCGGCTTCCGGTCAGCTCCAGCCGCCGCCATAGGTGCGGTAGAAGACGTGCAGACCGATACGGCCGACCTTCTCCATGGTCTTTGCCCATTTCGGACGGACATAGACGGCGTGGTAGTGGGTGGCGGAGCCGACCTGCGGCAGCCAGATCTTGCCTGCTGTCACCGCCATCGCCACTTCGCGGGCCATGCGCCAGTGATATTGCGAGTTCACGCGGTCCTTGATGTTGTCGCAGGCAAAGGAGAACTGGCAGCGGTTGCGCCAGTCTTCATTCTGATAGACAACACCGCAGATGGTTTTCGGATAGGCCGGATTGCGGACGCGGTTGAGGATGACCTGGGCGACGGCCGCCTGCCCCTTCACCGATTCGCCGCGCGCCTCGAAATAGATGCCGGAAGCCAGGCACTGCTGCTCGGCCGCCGAAAAGACCGTCGGCGGCAGGATGCTGGCGGCCCAGGCATGATCCCTGGCACCGATCTGCGGAACGAAGCGGCCGTCATTGGCGCTCTTGTCGGTGAGGATCGAATCGAAGGGCGACTGGCGCGAGTAGTCCGGGGCGGCGGGCGCATAGGCGGTTGCCAGCACATCCGGCTTGTCGTTGTTGACGAGGTCGGCGAGGAAGGTCGGCACCACGGTTTCCGCCTTGACCGGCTCCTTCTTATAGAAGGCCGTGGCGATCTCGATTTCCTTGCCCTTGATCTTCGGCTTCACGAAAGCCGACTTGTCCTTGAGATTGAAGCTGGGTTCGAACAGCAGCTTGGTGCGCTGGAGGATGGAGCCGGCAGTGAAATCCTTCGGCGGCTGCATCTTCTCGACGGCGACGACGCGGCCCTTCTTCAGGCTGCGATTGACGCGTTCTTCATCGGTGGTGTCCTCATGCCCCTTCCCTTCGGCGACGAAGGCGACCTTTCGGCCATCGGGCAGAACCATGCCGGCGCCGGCTGCGACCGTGCCGGTAACGATTGGATCGGCGAAGGTGAGTTCCGCCTGATGGATGGAGCCGGCCGGCGAATTGGTCATCACCATGCGCCAGTTCTCGCGGCTCTCATCGAGACCTGCGAGCATGGCGGCTAGATCCGCATGCGACACGATGCTGGGGAATGCGAGCCACCCGCAGATACCGAAGATCGCGGGTGAGATCCAGTTTTTGGGCAGATAACGCAGCTTGCTGCTGAAAACGCTCTGTCGACGCAACGCCAGACTCCGGAACACGGGACGCATGAACACTGCATTGAAAATCTCTCATTAACCTTGATGCTTGGTTAATTCGCCGTCCCGGAATCTATCCGTGAGCATTTTTTCATATAGCGAAACGCAAGAACCCGGCACGAAGGCCGGGTTCCCTGAATTGCGATCTGGCGCGAGGTCAGATGATGACGTGCGATCCGAGCTCGACCACGCGGTTGGCCGGCAGGCGGAAATAGTCGGATGGATTGGCCGCAGCATTGGCGAGCGCAATGTAGAGGCGGTCCTGCCAGTAAGGCATGCCCGACTTCGCATCCGGCACCAGCTTGCGGCGGCCGAGATAGAAGGAAGTCGACATGATGTCGAACTTCAGTCCGGTCTTTCGAAGCGTCGCCAGCGCCTGCGAGACGTTCTGGGTTTCCATGAAGCCGAACTGCAGCTCGACACGCGAGAAGCGCTCGGAAATCGGCTCGACCTTGTAGCGGTCGATGCTCGGAACGCGCGGCTTGTTGACGGTACGGATCGTCAGGATGACGTTCTTGTCGTGCAGAACGTGATTGTGCTTCAGATTGTGAAGCAATGCCGCGGGCGCCGATTCCGGATCGCTGGTCAGGAAGATCGCGGTGCCCGGAACATGGGCCGGCGAATGATCGCTCTTGCGCTCGATCGAGCTGACAAAGGAGGCCAGCGGAATATCCGTGTGGCGGGTCTTTTCGGTGAGGATTGCAGTGCCACGGCGCCAGGTCCACATGATGACGATGAAGGCGGTGGCGATCAGGATCGGGATATAGCCGCCGTCGTGAATCTTCAGCAGGTTGGCGCCGAGGAAGATCAGCTCGAGCGCAAGCAGCGGCAGCAAAACGATCGCGGCAACCGGGATCGACCAGTTCCAGCGGGTGCGGACGAACTCGAAAGCCATGATCGATGTGACGACCATCGCGCCGGTGACCGAGATACCGTAGGCCGTTGCCAGCGCATCCGAGGTCTTGAAGGTGATGACCAGGAACATGACGCCGAGGAAGAGGACGGCGTTGACCGACGGCAAGAAGATCTGCCCGGTATTGGTTTCCGAGGTGAAGAGGATTTCCATTCGCGGCAGGAAGCCGAGGTTGATCGCCTGACGGACCAGCGAGAAGGCACCGGTGATGACCGCCTGGCTGGCGATGATGGTGGCGCAGGTGGCGAGCACGACGCCGAACGGCAGCGCCCATTTCGGGAACATCAGATAGAAGGGATCCGACATCGCCAGCGGATTGCCGAGAACGAGAGCGCCCTGCCCGAGATAGTTCAGCGTCAGCGACGGGAAGACCAGTGCGAACCAGGCCCACTGGATCGGACGGCGGCCGAAATGGCCGAGGTCGGCGTAGAGCGCTTCTGCACCGGTGATCGTCAGGAACACGGCGCCTAGCACGACGATGCCGTAGAAGCCTTCATTCAGCAGGAAGCTGACGGCATAGTATGGGTTGAAGGCGGCGAGGATGCCGTAGTCATCCGAGATGTGCGAGATGCCGACCAGCGCCATGACGATGAACCAGATCGCGGTGATCGGCCCGAAGAAGCGGGCCATCGTGCCGGTGCCGCGCGATTGGAAGGCGAACAGCCCGACAAGGATCGCCACCGAGATCGGCACGATATAGGGCGAGGCATTCGGCGCCACGAGCTTGATACCTTCGACCGCCGACAGAACCGACAGCGCCGGGGTGATCATCGCGTCGCCGAGAAAAAGCGCGGCGCCAGTGAGTCCGAGCGCGACGAGGATCGCCGTATGACCATTCGCCGTTTTCATCAGCAATGCGAGCAGCGACAGCGTGCCGCCTTCGCCTTCGTTGTCGGCGCGCAGCAAAAGCAGCACGTATTTGAGGGTGACGATAATGGTCAGCGCCCAGATCATCAGCGAAATCAGGCTGATGACTTCGAAACGGGTGAGACCGTCCTGGGCAACCGGCTTCAGCGCTTCGCGGAATGCGTAAAGCGGGCTGGTACCGATATCTCCATAGACGACGCCAACGGAGCCGAGCGCAAGATAAAAGAGTTTGCGCGGCGTCATGTGGCGATCGTGCGAATGGCTTTCGTCGGACATGAAGTTACAACAGGCTCCTCAGAGCCAGCCTTTCCATCGGAAAAAGAAAAACGGAATGATGGCGGATACGACCATCAGGCCCAGCGAATAGGGATAACCCGCGGCCAAGTGCAGTTCCGGCATGAATTCAAAGTTCATACCATAAATGGATGCGACGAGGGTCGGCGGCAAGAAGACCACGGATGCGATCGAGAAGATCTTGATGATCGAGTTCTGCTCGATGTTAATCAGGCCGAGCGAAGCATCGAGCAGGAAGGTGATGTTGCCGGCGATGAACGAGGCATGTTCGTTGAGCGACTGGATATCGCGCGACACCGTGCGGCAGAGTTCTTTGGTGTTCTGATCGTGCTGGACGGCAGGCACCGTATAAAAGAAGCTTGAAAGCCGGGAGAGCGATGCGAGGCTATCGCGCACCTTGGAGACCAGCCGGTGGTGCGCAGCGATGTCGCGCAGCTTTTCTTCCAGATAGTTCGACGGCTTGCGCACCTTCTTGGCGCGTTCGCCGAAGACATGGGTCGAGAGAATGTCGATGCGGGCAACGGACAGTTCGAGGATCTCGGCGGTGCGGTCAACGATCGTTTCGAGCAGCTTGGCGAGCAGGGCTGCACCATTGCGCCACTGTTCCGGCACGCGATGAAGCGCCGCGATGAACAGCTTGAAGGATTTCGGATGGGCGTAGCGGATGGTGATCAGCCGGTTGCCCGACAGAATGAAGGCAACATCCGTCAGCGTCGGAGATGCGGTTTCGGCCTGCCAGACCAGCGAGGCGGTCATGAACACGTCGTCGCCTTCGGTGTAGAGGCGTGCTGAGGGTTCGATGTCCTTGAGGTCGTCGCGGGTTGGCACTTCGATGCCGATCACTTTTTCGACATAGAGCTCCTCCTCGCGCGTCGGCTCGATCAGATCGATCCACACGACGTCATCCGGAAACTCGTCCATCTTCGACAGATCACGAATCTCGACGGACTTGCAGTTGGAGCAATAGGCGGTGATCAACGGGCCTGTCTCCAGCCGCGCTCGCGCCATGCCATCATCGCCATCATCGAACGCCCTTCCATCACGCGGCTGCCAAGAAGGCAGCGCTGAGGCTGCAAGCCTTGGAGACTAACGGAAACGGATAAAAAAAGTTCATACAACTCCGGCTGCGTCCGGCCGTTTGCCGGGTGCGCATTGTGCTCAACCGCATCGCAGTCACCAATCCTTCAACCGACAAGTCAACTCCGAACATGCAGGCTGGCCGGGAACCCTGGGGCAAAGGCGGCCGTCATCGAGCATCTGCAGAAACCGCCCTCATGGCGACGGCGGGGCATATGACGGAAAGCGGCGAAATAATCAAGACGTGTTACGTGAACTGCGCGTTTTCACCACATTTCCCCCGCAATTTGGGGTATGCGGCGCCCGCCCGAATCCGGCGTCTGTGCTACTCGAAGACAATTGCAGGCGCCGGACGCTGCGGCTGTCCGCCGACCTCTGCCCAGACCTTAGCAGCGATGTCCTTATAGATCCCGGCGACGATGCCGTTCGGCTCGGAAGCCACCAGCGGTGTCCCGGCATCCGACGTTTCGCGGATGTTGATCGTCAGCGGTACTTCGCCGAGGAACGGTACGCCGATGCGCTCGGCTTCCTTGCGGGCGCCGCCATGGCCGAAGATATCGTAGCGGGTGCCGGTATCGGGAGCGATGAAATAGCTCATGTTCTCGACGATGCCGAGAACCGGAACTTCAACCTTCTTGAACATGTTGAGACCCTTGCGGGCATCGATCAGCGCCAGATCCTGCGGCGTCGAGACGATGACGGCGCCGGCGAGCGGCACCTGCTGGGCCATGGTCAGCTGCGCGTCGCCGGTGCCGGGCGGCATATCGACGACGAGAACGTCGAGTTCGCCCCATGCGACTTCACGCAGCATCTGCATCAGTGCCGACTGGACCATCGGGCCGCGCCAGATCATCGCGGTCTCCTCATCGACGAGGAAGCCCATCGACATGACCTTGAGGCCGTAATTTTCCATCGGGTTGATGATGCGGCCGTCGATCTGCGTCGGGCGGCCGGAAATCTTCAACAGGCGCGGCATCGACGGTCCGTAGATATCGGCATCGAGGATGCCAACTTTCAGGCCATTGGCGAGCAGACCGAGCGCCAGATTGACTGCGGTGGTCGACTTGCCGACGCCGCCCTTGCCGGAGGCGACAGCGATGATCGCGCCGATGCCGGGCACGCCGATCTTGCCGCTGCGCTGCTGCTGCGGCTGCGGGGCGTGAGAATGGGAATGGCCGTGGTGATCGTGGCCGGCATGGGATGCGGCGGGACGGGCGGCGGGAGCGGACTGCGAAGCGGCCTTCTTGTCGGCGGTCAGCGTGACCAGCGCGCCCTTGACGCCCGGCATTTCCTTGATGACGCGCTCGGCGGCCTGGCGCAGCGGCTCGAGTTCCCTTGCCCGTTCGGCAGGCACGGTGATGGAGAAATAGACCTTGGCATCGGAAATGAAGACGTCGGACACCATGCCGAGCTCGACAATATTGTGTTCGAGATCGGGACCGCGCACGGTCTTCAGCGTTTCAAGAACCTGTTCCTTGGTGACCTCAGTCATGCATTCCTCACGCGTATCTTTGCAGACACGTAGATAGTGGAGGGCTGCGCCTTCGCCAAACGAAATCGGCAATGAGGAACGGAAAACGCGCGATCGAATTCCGTTGCGGCCATCTGGTCCGCCAGGCTTTCGCCTCGATGGCCGCAACGGTCTCCCCGAGAACCGGCGCGATCAGACCGACCTAGCGCAATGGCCAAAAATGACCAGAGACAAAATCACACTAATAATTGGGGGGTGGGCACGATGGCGAAGGCGCCGTCACATAAAAGCAACAACCACCGCCAGCGACCGGATGCAATAGAAACGCATCTACAATCGTGGGCGGCGGCTGGCCGAAACGGCGCCATTCTTGGCGCTCTTTTCAAAGTCCCCTCTGGACCTCTGCCAAATAACAAGCAAGGTGCATGCCAAGTGCTGCGCTTGGCATTGCGCGAGCCCGGCTGTATGGCGTGGGTGACCAGAATAGGCGACGACGATGGAACTGCCGAAGATCTTGCGTGAACGGGTGGAAGCGATGCTGGAGGGTCAGCCGCTGGATGCGCTGAAGCGTGCCTCGGCACGCCTTTCCAGCCGCTATCGGCAGGAGCTGCGGGATGGCAGCTTTCATATCAGCGACCAGCTGGCGGCCCATGCCTACCTCGCGGCACGGCTGCCCGCCACCTACGCGGCGATACGCGCTGCCTTCGAGATGATCGCCGGGGTGCGGCCTGATTTCGAGCCGCAGCGATTTATCGATGTCGGCGCCGGTCCGGGCTCGGCGCTCTGGGCCGCGGCCGATTGCTGGACTGGGATCGGCGAGGCGACGATGGTGGAAGCCAGCGCCGCGATCCGGCAGACGGGACAGAGCCTTTCAGAGGGGCTCGATTTCCCGGCAAACTGGGTAGATGGCAATCTTCTCAAGGAGTTGCCCTCACTGCCGCCTGCCGATCTCGTCACGCTTGCCTATGTTCTCGACGAGATCGAGCCGCACCAGATCGCTCCATCGATCGGCAAGCTCTGGGCCTTGACCGGCGACACGCTGGTTATCATCGAGCCCGGCACGCCGGCCGGTTGGGACAGGATCCTGGCGGCTCGCGACGTTCTGCTTTCCAAGGGCGCACATATCGTTGCGCCCTGCACGCACGCCCTCGACTGTCCGATCGCCGCACCGGACTGGTGCCACTTCTCCCGGCGCGTTTCGCGCTCGAAGATCCACCGGCTGGTGAAGGATGCGGAGGTGCCGTGGGAGGATGAGAAATACATCTTCATCGCCGCCAGCCGCTTCCCCGTCGCGCTGCCCGACGCACGGGTGATTGCCCCGCCACAGGGCTCCGGCAGCGTCATCAGACTGAAACTCTGCCAGGACGACGGACGTGCAGCGGAACAGACATTATCGAAAAGAGATGGGGCCGCTTTCAAATGGGCGCGGCGGGCCGATTGGGGCGATGCCCGCGAAAAGGACAGCGGCTGATTGCGCTGCCCATCTTTGAAGCTCGGTGATGATTTTTTCGGCAGGCTATTTGATCAGTCCGATGCGCAGCGCTTTGGCGACCGCCTGCGTGCGGTTGACGGTATCGAGCTTCTTCGTCGCGCGGTTCAGATAGTGGTTCACCGTATGCTCGGAGAGGCCGAGGATATCGGCGATTTCGGCGCTGGTCTTGCCGGCAGCCGTCCAATTGAGGCAGTCGACCTCCCGGTCGGTCAGCGTATCGGTCAGGCGGTTGTCGAGATTGCGGATCTCAGCCAGCCGGTCGAAGACATGGATGGCGATATAGGAGAGATTGCGCATCTCCTCCGGCGTATAGGGTTCGCGATCGCCCGCGAAGGAAACCGCGCCGCGCAGACCCGAGGGCTCATGCGTCGGGAAATAGGCGCAACGCACCATCCGGAAACGCTCGAACAGCCCGGCGACCATCGCCGACTTGCCGTCGTCGCGCACCCAGCCTTTTGACGTGTCGTGGAAGAACGGTATGGACGAGGTGCGTAACCGGCGCAGCACTGGGCTGTTCATCATCAGCCCTTCCTGATCGTAGAGCGACAGGAGTTCTGCCGGCCAGCTGGTGATGACGGTGGTGCTCTGCAGTTCGAAGGACGTGATCGGCGGCAGGTTGAGAACCATGAAGGCACGGCTGCCGAAGGCGTCCGTTACCCGCTTCATGAAGCGGAAGATATCGAACTGGGTCTTCAGACCCGCTATCTCCTGGACATACCCGTCCGTCTGATCGGACGCTTGTGACAAAGCCATCTATTCTTCATCTTCCCGAGCTTGCGGTTCAGATCAACTGCGCTGCTAAATTGCTAAACCTAAAAAGAAAAATATGGTTCCCGGCCTTAAAATGCGCGGCCGGTCGAAACTTGTAACTATTTGACGAACTATCGCAGTTGGTGTGATTCGCCGGCAAATCTCAATATGGTCCTCATCATAAGCATGCTCTTCTTTTGCGTCCACCCAATGAAACCATCACGCCCGCGTTACCGGCGTGGACCAAGCCTGACGCGCATGCCTTCCATGATGCTTCCGGCTGCCTCGCGCACGGGCTCTGCCCATTCCGTCAGCCGCTCCATCGTCAGCCGGTAGGCGGGGCCGGTGATCGAGACGCCGCCGACCAGGCTGCGATCGGGCGTCCAGATCGGCGCGGCGACGCAGCGGATACCCTGCTCGTGTTCTTCCCGGTCGAAAGCGCAGCCCTCCGTGCGGATGCTGGCGAGTTCGGCAAGCAGGCTTTCTGCTGACGCCAGGGTATTTTCGGTGAAGCGCTGAAACGGGATGGCGGCCGCAAGCGCGGCAACTGATGCCTCCGGCAGGACGGACAGAGCCGCCTTTCCGACGCCGGTGCAATAGACCGGCGAGGCATTGCCGATCTGCGAATACATGCGGACGGATTGCTGGCCCTCGACCTTGTCGAGATAGATGATCGAGGTGCCGCGGAGAACGCCGAGATGGACGGTCTCGCCGCTCATCGCCTGCAGGGCGCGCAGATGCGGCTCGGCGATCAGGCGGAATTCGTTCTTCGCCCAGCTGCGGGCGGCAAGATCGAGCAGGCGCAGTCCCGGCGAGTAGCGGCCGTCGGCATCGAGCTCCAGCAGCCCCTCCTCCACCAGATGCCCGAGCTGGCGATGCAGCGTGCCACGCGGCTGGCCGGCCTGCGCCAATATGTCCGTGAAGCGCAGCGGCCTTTCGGCATGGGTCACCAGATCGAGCAGAACCATGAGTTTGCCGAGCGTTCCGGTGTCGTTTTCGCCTTCTGTGCCTTTTCGCGGAACCATCGATCGCCTACCGTTGTGACCGCCTGCGGTCTTGACAGAGAGGCCAACGTAAATCGATAATTCCACATAGTCAAATTAAGTTCCAAATAATGGAACTGCGGGAGGAATGCGGTGACGGGTGTATCGGCACGGTTTCCGGAATTCAGGGATCGGACGGTTCTGGTGACCGGCGGCGGATCGGGCATCGGCGCGGCCATCGTCGAGGGTTTCGCGCGTCAGGGCGCCAAGGTCTCCTTCATCGACATCGCCGAGGACGAGAGCCGCGCGCTTTCCTTGCGCCTGTCCCGTGACAGCGAGCACCCGGTGCATTTCTTCAAGGGAGATCTGCGCGATATAGAGGCTGTCAGGCAGACAGTCGATGCGGTTGTCGCTCAGTCCGGTCCGATCACTGTTCTCGTCAACAATGCCGCTCGCGACGACCGGCATGATTTCGATACCGTGACCCCCGAATACTGGGACAACAACCAGGCGACCAATCTGCGCCATGTGTTCTTCACCGCGCAGGCCGTGGCGCCGTCGATGCGGGAAGCCGGCGGCGGGGCGATCATCAACATGTCGTCAATCGCCTTCCTTTTGAATATGCCGGACTTTCCGGCCTATTCCACGGCCAAGGCCGCCGTCATCGGGTTGACCAAGAGCCTGGCGGGCAAGCTTGGGCCTGACAATATCCGCGTCAACTGCATCCTGCCCGGCATGATCGTCACCGAGCGGCAGATGAAGCTCTGGCTCACCGAAGACGGGATCGTCAAGACCGTCGAGCGGCAGTGCCTGAAAAGGGTGCTGAACGCCGATGCGATCGTCGGTCCCACATTATTTCTAGCATCCGATTGCGCGGCCGCAGTGACCGCGCAGTCCATGATTGTCGATGGAGGCATTTTCTGATGGCAAATCCCGCTTACGTCGCGGTTGACTGGGGCACGAGCAGTTTCCGGCTCTGGCTGATCGCAGACGATGGCAGCGTGCTCGGCGAAAGCCGTGGCAGCGAGGGCATGACGGTGGCGGCAAAGACCGGCTTTGCCGAAGTGCTGGCCGCGCATCTCGACAAGGTCTCGGCACCGGCCGATCTCCCTGTCATCGCCTGCGGCATGGTCGGGGCCAAGCAGGGCTGGGTCGAGGCCGGTTATACCGACGTTCCGGCAACGCTTTCCTCGATCCTGACGGGTGCGGTCTCCGTTCCCGGCCAGAGCCGCGATATCCGCATTCTTCCGGGCCTCGCGCAGCGCGACAAGGCCTCGCCTGACGTGATCCGCGGTGAGGAAACCCAGCTGCTGGGAGCGCTCGGCGCGGAGAGCACCGGCGCGCAAGCGGTCTGCATGCCCGGCACGCATTCCAAATGGGTGCACGTGCAGGATGGCGAAGTCGTCGGCTTCTCGACCTTCATGACCGGCGAACTCTTCGACGCGATCACCAAACACACGATCCTGTCGCATGCCGTTGCCGGCGCCGACCAGTCTCCATCAGACAACTCGGCCTTCAAGGCCTCGGTGACGGCTGCGTTCCACCAGCCGGCGATGGCGACCAACCTGCTGTTTACCGCCCGCTCCGGCCAGCTGCTGCATGGGCTGACGGCTGCCGGCGCGCAGGCGAAGATCTCCGGCACGCTGATCGGCCTGGAGATTGCCGGAGCGCTGTCGGATGCCGCCAACGATACGCCGATCGCGCTCGTCGCCTCCGGCCGCCTTCAGACGCTTTACGAAACCGCCTTCAAATCCCTGTCTCTTAAATTCACGACGATAGATGCCCATACGGCGGTGCTTCGCGGCCTCTCCGCCGCTGCTGCCGCCATCTGGCCAAAATAAGAAAGTTAAAGCCATGAACCGTGTTCCTTTCCCCTCCATGAAGCGTCCTCTCATCGCCATCCTGCGCGGCATCAAGCCCGAGGAGACGGCGGGCGTCGTTGGCGCGCTGATCGAAAACGGCCTGACAGCCATCGAGATCCCGCTGAACTCGCCGGAACCCTTCAAGTCGATCGAGATCGCCGCCAAGATGGCGCCATCAGACGTGCTGATCGGCGGCGGCACGGTGCTGACCGTCGAAGCGGTCGACAACATGCACAATGCCGGCGGCAAGCTGCTGGTGACGCCGAATGTCGAGCCTGACGTGATCATCCGCGCCCATGGCTACGGCATGGTTTCGATGCCCGGCGTCTTCACGCCGACGGAAGCGCTTTCGGCAGCGCGCGCCGGCGCCACCGGTCTCAAGTTCTTCCCGGCAAGCGTGCTCGGCCCGTCCGGCATCACGGCGATCCGCGCCATCCTGCCGCCGGAACTCGTCATTGCGGCTGTCGGCGGCGTCTCGGACAAGAATTTTGCCGAATACACCAATGCGGGGATCAAGGCCTTCGGTCTCGGCACCAGCATCTACAAGCCGGGAATGACCGTTGCAGAGGTTGCCGAGCGCGCCAAGGCGACCATTTTAGCCTATGACGCAGCCGTAGGAGCATAGGCATTATGACCGCTATTCATGAATTTGAAGGCAAAACACTTTGCGACACCAATTCCGTACTCGGTGAAGGCCCGACCTATGATCCGTCCACCGATACCGTGTGGTGGTTCAACATTCTCGGCAAGGAACTGCATGAGCTGACGCTTGCAACCGGCAAGAAGAAGGTTCACGAGCTGCCGTTCATGGCAAGCGTGCTTGCCCGTATCGACGACAAGCGGCAGCTGCTGGCGACCGAAGAGGGCCTATTCGTCCGCGATGTCGCCGATGGCAAGCTGACCTTCTACGCGGCGCTCGAAAACGACCAGCCGGAAAACCGCTCCAACGACGGCCGCACACATCAGTCCGGCGCGCTGTGGATCGGCACGATGAGCAAGCGGGCGGAAAACCAGGCGGGCTCGATCTACCACGTCGCCAAGGGCGGCGTCGTCACCAAGATCTTCAGCGGCATCAGCATTCCGAACTCCATCTGCTTCTCGCCCGATGGCACGATCGGCTATTACACCGACACGAGGATCAGCCGCCTGATGCGGGTGATGGTCGATCCCCAGACCGGCCTGCCCGCAGGCGAGCCGATCGTGATGGTCGACAGCATGGAGGATCCGGGCGGTATCGACGGCTCGGTCTGCGATGCCGACGGCTATATCTGGAACGCCCGCTGGGGTGCCGGCGTTGTCGATCGCTACAGCCCGGATGGTCTTCGCATCGCCCGGTACAAGGTGCCCGCCGCCCAGCCCTCCTGCCCGGCCTTCATCGGCAAGGATGCCGACCGCCTGGCGGTAACGACGGCGTGGGAAGGTCTCGACGAGACGGCCCGCTCCTCGCAGCCGCAGGCCGGGGCGCTTCTCGAACTCGGCGTCACCGTCAGGGGCGTCTTCGACCCGGCCTTCGTGGTCTGAAACGGGTCAGAATTGATGAGAGGGGCATTCCTTGCCGAGTGCCCCTTTTCTCGTTCCGCGACAGGAAATCTGCAGCCTTTGCGATAAAAGTTCCCGAAAAATCGCGAGTTTTTCCAAGTTTTTCAGCGGAACCAATAACCTGCCCACCCATTTTCCCCTTCGAACCGGCACGGCATGGACGCCAGAAAACGAGGTGTCGCCGCGCTAGAGATCACACTAGGGAATAAAAAAGGTAGGTACGAAATGACACGCAAACTCCTGACGACCGTTGCCGCTGGCGCCCTGTTTGCCACGGCTTTCGCACCGGTAGCTTTCTCGCAGACGGCTCCGCAGCCTGCGGCCCCCGATGCGACCCAGTCCGCCCCGGCGGATGCCACCGCACCGAAGATGCCCGAAGTGACGGCACCGGCTGGAGATGCCGCACAGGCGCCCGCTCCGGCTGCATCGACTGACACGGCACAGGCTGCTGGCGGCACCTATCTGACCGAACAGGGTGCAGACCAGATCAGCGCCAACACCTATATCGGCCAGTCGGTCTACACCGGTCAGAACGAAAGCATCGGTAACGTCACCGACCTGATCATGAAGAAGGATGGCGGCCTCGTTGCTGCGGTGGTCGGGGTCGGCGGCTTCCTTGGCATCGGCCAGAAGAACGTCGCCGTGCCGATGGACAAGATCACGGTTGCCCAGAACACCCAGGACGGCAGCGTCAAGCTGACGACCACGGAAACGGCCGATAGCCTGAAGGCTGCGCCGGAGTTCAAGACGCTGCAGATGCAGGCAGCCGAGAAGGCTCCGGCCGCAACGGGTGCAATGCCGACGGATAGCACGGCAACCGGCTCGACCACGGCCAAGTAACACCGCGCGGTGAATATAGCGTAGATGGCGGCGTCCTCAGGGGCGCCGCTATTTTTATGAGGGATCAGGCGGAAACGCGTTCGGCGCCGGCGGAATCGTAGTTTTCGTGCAGGTAGCGCAGCGTCGCGATGCTGTCGGCCGGTTTGCCGAAATGATAGCCCTGCCCCATGCCGCAGCCGAGGGCACGGAGCTTGACGGCTTCCGAATAGTCTTCGATGCCTTCGGCGACGACCTCGAGGTCAAGGCCCTCGCACATGGTCAGGATCGCCTTGATGATATGCTCGGAGGCGCGGTCGTTGTTGATGCGCGAGACGAAGGCGCGGTCGATCTTCACTTTGTCGAAGATGAAGTCGCGAAGGCGTCCGAGGCTTGACTGGCCGGTACCGAAATCGTCGAGCGAGACGCGAACGCCTGCCTGACGCAGGTCGGAGATGATGCGGTGGGCAGTATCGGCCGAGCTCATGACCGCAGTCTCGGTGATCTCGAGCTCCAGGCGATGCGGATCGAAACCGACGCGGCCAAGGATCGACAGCACATTGGCGCTGGTGCCCGGGTCCATCAGCTGCGCCGACGACAGATTGAACGACAGGAAAAGCTCGCGCGGCCAGGAAAGCGCTGCCTCTGCAGCCTTCCGAAGCAACGTTTCAGAGAGCGCATCGATAAAGCCGCGCTCTTCTGCGAGTGGCACGAAGACACCCGGCGAGACGAAACCGAGATCCGGATCGTTCCAGCGGGCAAGCGCTTCGAAGCCGACGACCTGATTGTTGGCAAGCGATACGATCGGCTGGAAATGCACATCGATCGCATCGGAGATGATGGCGTTTCTGAGCGCCTGTTCCAGCTGCGTTGCGCGCTTCATCTCCTGCGCGATCTCGCGCGAATAGACGGTGATCTGGCTACGGCCGCGGCGCTTGGAGCGGTAGAGCGCTGTTTCGGCACTCTTCAGCAGCTCGTCAAATTCCTCGCCTGCGAAGGGATAGATGGCGAAGCCAAAGGAGGCGGAGAGACGGACGTTGCGGTCGCCGAGATCGTAGGGTGCCGACAGCACTTCGCGGATCATCTGGCCGAATTTTTCGGCACTGGCGCGTTCGAAAATCAGCGGCAGCACGAAGGCGAACTCGTCGCCATCATGGCGCGTCACAAGTGCGCCGTCAGGAATGCAGGCTTTCAGGCGGTGAGCCACTTGGCACAGGATTTCGTCGCCCGCGGCCGAACCGAACAGATCGTTGATCGGCTTGAAGGAATCGAGATTGGCGATGCCGATGGTGAAGGGCGCAGGATCGCTGGCGCGCTCGGCGGAGATCTGCGTCACCCGATCGCGCATGCGGTGGCGATTACCAAGTCCGGTCAACGGATCGGTGTAAGCCATGGCCTGGAGCTCGTTCTGGCTCACGGGCAAAAAGGGTAAGTCCGCCGGCTTCATCATTTGACCTGAGAAATTCACTCCCTCCGGGGAGAATGGCGGCCAAGTCTTAATAAACCGATAGTGGAAAGGCGATGTTTCGGGTTGCAGACGCCCCAAAATCTAGGGAGTTGACCAAGCTTTTCGTTCAGCCGAGAGCCCGTACCTGCTCGGGCTGCAAGTGTTTCTGGAAGATCGTCTCCAGTATATCCGGGCTGACCGGCTTCATGATGACATCGTCCATGCCGGCCTTGGCGCATTCGGCGCGGTCGCGCTCGAAGGCCTGGGTCAGGACGCCGATGATCGGGGTCTTGTCCATGCCGCCCTCTTCGATACCGCGGATCATACGCGCCGCCTCGAAACCGTTAAGGCCGGGCAGCGAAATGTCCATCAGCACGATTTGCGGCTTATGCTCTGTCCAGAGCCTGACAGCCTCGTCGCCGCTGGAGGCGATCATGTAGCGGTAGCCAAGGCCTTCGAGGATTTGCGAGAAGACGATCTGGTTGATGTCGTTGTCTTCCGCGACCAGAACCTGCAGGCCGTCGCCATCTGCGGAAGTGGAGATTTCCCAGTCGGCTTCGGGCTCGCTGACCGCGCGATTGTTGCGGTTGAAATGACGGGCAACCTGGAAGGTAAGCTCGTTGGCAAGCTGGAAGCCGTCCATGATCAGCGCCGGAATGCCGTGCTGATTTGCGAGCTCCAGGCAGCGCATGCCCATCTGGTTGTCGATGATGATCAGATCGAGATCGATTCCGGCAGACGCAGCGATCTCCAGGAAATGCTCCTCCTCATCCTCGCCGCGGATGGCGCAGGCTTCGAAGCCGTATTTGGCAAGAGTGCGCAGTGCTGCGGTCTCGGCGGCGAGATCGCCGGTGACGACGAGGATCTTGCGGCCGGAAAAATTCTCCGGAACGATCGCTTCCATGGCGGCCGGCTCGCGCCGCGTCGCCTCGCCGTTCAGCGGCACATAGGCCCGGCGGTAGGACTGGTGGCTGGAGGTGGTGACCGAAGTGGCGCGGTCGAACTCGTCAAGATCGGCGCCATCGCGCGGCAGATCCTGCATGGTCGAAACCAGGAAGTAACGGCCGGGCTTGCCGATGCGGTGCTTGCGGCTGACGATATCGCGTTCCGAACCGTCGCGCGAAACCTGGCGCTGGCGGGAGATCGACATCTCGCCGGTCTCCAGCACATGGCGGTCGCTTTCCTCGAAGCGGCTGGCGATCTCGGCGGAGAAAAGGTCGCCGCTCTTGCGCCCCAGCACCTCGTCGGGTGTCGTCTGGAATTTCTCGCAGAAGGCGACGTTGACGGCGACGTAATTGAGATTGCGGTCCTTGACGAACAGCGGGAACGGCAGATTGTCGAGGATGTCCTCAGTCAGCTGCACGCGCTCCAGATCGGCGCGCCACTGTTCCTCACGCTTCCGCTCCTCGGAAATGTTGGAGATCATCGAGACGCAGTAACCGCTCGGCAGCCGGCGCTTGATCAGCCGGATCCAGCGATCGGGACCATGGCGCTCGATGATTTCGAAACGTTCGCGCCAATGCGAGGCAATCTTCTGCGACAGCCAGTCCTCGCGCCCGAGCACACCGCCCGGTTGTTTGGCGGAATATTGCTGGCGCACGCCTGTGTCGAAGACCGCGCCGAGAAAATCGCGCAGCCGGGTACCGGCTTTCAGCATCGAAGGCGCGATCGGGAAGAAGTCGAGAACCTGGCGGCTCGCGAAAATCATCTGATCGTTCTTGTCATAGACGATGAGTGCGGCAGAAAGGCCATCGGAGACGGCATCGAAAAGTGATGCCTGGAGATCGGGTTCGACCGGCAATTCGTCGCTCACGGATGATGCGTCCGTCTTTTCGAAGCCGGCACTCATGCCCTAAAATCCCACATCTATCCGATTTAATAGCGCTATTTGGTGGTATGCGATTAAAATGCCAGCTTTCTCCTAACGGCGGCTTAACATTAAGCCACCCCAAATATGGGGGTCGGAAGCGCGGCTCTGGACGAGCGCTTTTTGCCCTTCCATCGGGCGGCCGAATCCACGAAAATGGCGCATGGCCATCAGACAGCTCTCCGAAACGCTCATCAACCAGATCGCCGCCGGCGAAGTCATCGAACGCCCGGCGAGTGCGGCCAAAGAATTGATCGAAAACGCGCTCGACGCCGGCGCAACCCGCATCGAAATCGCAACCTCAGGCGGCGGCAAGGGCCTGCTTCGCGTCAGCGACAATGGCTCCGGCATGGATGCCGCCGATCTCGAACTTGCGGTCAAACGGCATTGCACGTCGAAGATTTCGGATACGCTCGACGATATCCGCACGCTCGGTTTCCGCGGCGAAGCCCTGCCCTCGATCGGCTCGGTCGCCAAACTCAGTATCTCCAGCCGCCGCAAGGACAGCGCCGGCGGCAGCGAGATCGCGGTTTCCGGCGGCAAGTTCCTGCATCTGAGGCCTTCCGCCTCGAACCCCGGGACGATCGTCGAGGTCCGCGACCTGTTCTTCGCAACACCGGCGCGGCTGAAATTCCTGAAGACCGAAAAGGCCGAAGCAGCGGCGATCACCGAAGTCGTCAAGCGGATGGCGATCGCCTTTCCGGGCGTGCGTTTCGTTCTCTCGGGCACCGACCGCAGCACGCTGGAACTGCCTGCCACCGGTGACGACCATCTGGCGCGCATGGCGCAGATCCTCGGCAAGGATTTCCGCGACAACGCCATCGAGATTGACGCCGAGCGCGAGGATGTGAGCCTGACGGGCTTTGCAGGTGTGCCCACCTTCAACCGCGGCAATTCCGGCCACCAATATGCCTTCGTCAACGGTCGGCCGGTGCAGGACAAGCTGATCCTGTCGGCGATCCGCGGCGCCTATGCCGAGACCATCCCGTCCGGCCGCTATCCGGTGGCCGTGCTGTCCTTCACGCTCGATCCGGCGCTTGTCGATGTCAACGTGCATCCGGCGAAATCCGATGTGCGCTTCCGCGATCCCGGACTGATCCGCGGCCTGATCATCGGCGCAGTGCGCGAGGCGCTTGCCCGCGACGGCAGCCGGGCCGCGACGACCGGTGCCGACGGCATGCTGCGCTCCTTCCGTCCCGGCTTCCAGCCGAATGCCTATCAGCGGCCACAGCCGCAGGCACCCTGGTCGACGGAGACCTCTCCTTCCCGTCCTTATCAGGCTGCCAATACAGGCTTTGCCGAACGGCCGCAGGCCTCCTTCGACGGGCTGGTGACGCCGACGGCGCGTTCCGAGCCGCAGCCGCAAAGCTGGCAGCAGCCGGCGGCAACGCCGCGCGAGGAAGCGCCGCAGCGCTTCCCGCTGGGCGCTGCCCGGGCGCAGATCCACGAGAACTATATCGTCGCCCAGACCGAGGATGGTCTGGTCATCGTCGATCAGCATGCCGCCCATGAGCGGCTGGTGTTCGAGGCGATGCGCAAGGCGCTGCATTCGAAACGGTTGCCGTCGCAGGTGCTCTTGATCCCTGAAATCATCGACCTGCCGGAAGAGGATTGCGACCGGCTGATGGTGCATGCCGAAGGGCTCGGCGAACTCGGCTTGGCGATCGAGCGCTTCGGACCTGGCGCCATTGCCGTGCGCGAGACGCCCGCAATGCTCGGCGAAGTGGATGCCAACGGCCTGATCCGGCAGCTTGCCGACGAGATCGCCGAATGGGACACGGCCTCAGGCCTGTCGCAGAAGCTCGAGTATGTCGCCGCCACCATGGCCTGCCACGGCTCGGTGCGCTCCGGCCGGCGCATGCGGCCGGAGGAGATGAATGCGCTGCTGAGGCAGATGGAAGTGACGCCGGGTTCGGGCCAATGCAATCACGGCCGGCCGACCTATATCGAGCTGAAACTTTCCGACATCGAACGGCTGTTCGGACGAAGCTGACGGCCCAGGTTGAAAACACTGGCAATCGGCCGTCCTGCGCGTTATGGCAGGACGATCAGAGCCGCAAGGAACGGAGCAGGATGAACTTGTTTGAAGGTCACGGAAACCGCGAGGCGAAAATCCGCTATCTCGACGCCGATTTCCAGATCCTGTCGCCGGGCTCCTACGTCGTCTGCGCCATGACCGGCAAGCACATCCCGCTCGACGAGCTGCGCTACTGGAGCGTCGCGCGCCAGGAGCCTTATGCCGACGTGATCTCCTCCTTCGAAGCCGACAAGCGCGCCGGCGTTCTGCCCAACCAGAGGCGCTGAACGCTAGCTCTGCTTTGCTTCCCGCAAACGGCGGGCGCGGCAGGCCTCGATGGCTCTGTCGATGATGAGACCCGGTGCCTGCGGGTCCTCGAAGGCCATCTCGACTTCGATCACTTTCGATTTTTCCGCCAGCTCCTGCGCCCGGCCATGATGACCTGCGAGGCGGACGAAATCCTTCGACGTCGTAACGATCTGCAGATCTTCGCGAGCGGCGATTTCGATCAGGTTGCCGATCTCGTCGTCGCTCAGATGTTCGTGGTCGCCGAAGGATTTGGCGACAGCGATCTCGGCGCCGAGCGTCTCGACGGTGCGGAAGAATTTTCCGGGATCGGCGATACCGGCAAAGGCGAGAACGCGGCGGCCTGCAAGCTCGTTTGTGCCGACGGTTTTTAGTGCTGCGGTGAAATAGGGCTTTCCGGCACGGGCGGCCATGCGGACGATCGCATCGGCGGCATTGCCGTTGCCGACCTTGAGGAGCGCGGTGGCATGGCGCATCTGCACCGGGACCGGCGCGCGGACCGGGCCGCCGGGAACGGTGTGGCCGTTACCGAGACCGCGCGTCGCGTCGATGACCAGCAGCGCATAATCCAGCGCCAGCCGCGCGCTTTGGAAACCATCGTCCATGATGATCAGGTCGGCGCCTTCCTTGACGAGGCGTTGAGCCCCTTCGACGCGGCGCCGGGAAATGACGGTGAGCGCCTCGCGGGCGAGCAGCAGCGGTTCGTCGCCGACGGCCATCGCCCGGTGATGGGCGGCATCGACGACGGTGGTGACATCGAGCGAACCGCCATAGCCGCGGCTGAGAAAGCCGGGTTTCAGGCCCTTGGCCTTGGCGGCGCGGGCGATGGCCAGCGCCGTCGGTGTCTTGCCGGCGCCGCCGACGGTGAAATTGCCGATGCAGATGACGGGAATGGGCACGGAGGCGCGGCGCGCATGTTTCATGCGATAGCCGGCGACCCCACCGTAAATCAGCGACAGGGGCGACAGCGTCCAGGCCCGCCAGTCGGCTTTCGTCCACCAGAATGGCGGCGCTTCGGATACCATGATGTGCCTGCCCTGTGCTTCCGGCACCCACGGCAACCGGCTATCCCCTTCGACTGGCGGCAAAGAAAGGGCAAAACAGAAGAAAAAGCAAGCCTTTGCCTAGACTACGCCGGTTGAAGCCCCGGCAGCAGCGGCTCGAGCTCGGTGATGTCGTTGAGGCAGTAGTCGGATGCGGCGGACAGCGATTCACGCGAGCCGGTGCCGGTGAGCACCGCGACCTTGAGGCCGGCATTGGCGTTGTGGCCCATATGCAGGTCGTGATTGTTGTCGCCGACGACGGCGACCTGGGACGGATCGAGACCTGTCGCCTTGCAGAAGCCGAGCACCATTCCGGCTTCCGGCTTGCTACCGAAGCCGCTATCGTAGCCGGCGATATAATCGACATATTGGGCAAAGCCGAAGCGCTGGGCGGTCTGGCGGATCGAGCGTTCGTTGTCGCTGGAGGCGATACCGAGCTTGAAGCCGCGGGCATGCAGGCGGGCGAAGAAACCGGCGAGATCGGTGACCGGAACGGAGAATTCGGCAGCGTTGGAAAACAGCGTATCGAGCTTGATGGTGAGCTCGCTGACCTCGACCTTCGAACCGGCGGCAACGAGGCCCTCGGCGATCTGGCGGGTGTTGCCGGCAGCGAGCAGGCTATCGGGAACGATGTGGCCGCTGATCGGGTCCATGCCGGTTTCGCGCAGCAGATGATCGGCAAGTTCGGCATCGTCTTCTGATGCGATGCGGGCGAGCTCGCGGTTAACAGGGAGCCAGCTCTCGTCGTAATCGAGGAGCGTGCCGTCCTTGTCGAAAAGAATGCCCCTGATACCCTCGAGTGCCATTGTAACCCTCAGCCTTGCGCCGATTTCGGCAGCAGCCTTGCCTTCACCGTCAGCGGATTGATGTAGGGCTCGAGCGCCTTCACCGTCGCTGTCAGTGCTCCGCGCATTTCTTGCACGGCTGCGATGCCGGCCTCGATCATATTGCGGCGTGCGTCGTCGTTGATGAGCAGATAATGCACGCCCTTGGCCAGCATCTCGGTGTCGCGCACCATGCGGGCGCTGCCGCGGCGGGCGAGCTTCTGATAGGCCTCGCGGAAATTCTGGACGTTGCTGCCCGAGAGAACCGCACAGCCGAGCATGGCCGGTTCCAGCGGATTCTGGCCGCCTTCGGCATAGAGCGACCGGCCGACGAAGACCACTTCGGTCAGGCGCAGATAGAGGCCCATTTCGCCGATCGTATCGCCGAGGAAGACGTCGACATCAGGCGAGATGATATCCTCACGGGTACGCCTTGCGACCTTGAGGCCTTGAGCGACCAGCATCTGCTCGATCTCGTCGGAGCGTTCCGGATGGCGTGGTACGATGATCGTCAGCTGGTTGTTGCGCTCCTTCAGCGTCCGGTGGACGACGGCGGCGGCATTCTCCTCGCCATCGAAGGTCGAGATCGCGGCCCAGGTCTTGCGGTCGCCGATCTGCTGCTTGTAGCGGGCGAAGATGGCGGCGTCATAGGGCGGCGCGTCGGTATCGACCTTCAGGTTGCCGGAGGTCATGACATGACGGGCGCCGAGATCGCGGAAGCGCTCGGAATCCAGATCGGACTGGGCGATGACGAGCGCCAGGTTCTCGAACAGCGCCTCGGCGATCGACGGGCGGCGCTGCCAGCGGGCAAAGGAGCGGTCCGACATGCGGGCATTGACGAGGATCTGCGGAATGCGGCGGCGGCCGAGCTCCATCATCGTCGCCGGCCAGATTTCGGACTCGGCGATGATGGCGCAATCGGGCTGCCAATACTCGAGGAAGCGGCTGACGGCCGGCTTCAGGTCGAGCGGCACATATTGATGGATCGCCTCGCTGCCGAGCCGGTCGGCGGCGACCTTGGCCGAGGTGATCGTGCCTGTGGTCAGGATGACGTGGATATCACGGCGGCGGATTTCGCGGATCAGCGGAATGACGGCATTGGTTTCGCCGACGCTGGCGGCATGGAACCAGACCAGCGGACCCTGCGGCCGGTTGGCGCTCGCATAGCCGAAACGTTCCGTGCGGCGGGCGCGCTCTTCCTTGCCCTTGGCGGTGCGATAGGCGAGATAGGCGCCGACCAGCGGCGTCGCCACGATGCCTGCGGTCCTGTAGACGCCCAGCGCGAACCGCGCTCCTGGCGAACTCATCTAAAACGTCTCCGATCGACAATGATCGACATCAAACCCATTCCCCAATTATTGTTGCGGCGGCAATGGCCGATTAATTTGTTCAGAATGCGTCATTCGACGGGGTGGGGCGTAACGCCCCGGCAGGAGACGGCGCCGCCACGAAGGCGGCTACCCTGCTGAAAAGCCTATAAAATCAGTTGCTGCCGGTCTTGTCTTGCGGATCGAGCAGGCGGTGCATGTGGACGATGAAGTAACGCATATGTGCGTTGTCCACAGTCGACTGTGCCTTGCCCTTCCACGCCGTCAGTGCGGATGCGTAATCGGGAAAAATACCGACGATGTCGAGATCCTTCAGATCGCGGAACTGAACGTCATCGAGACTTTCCAGTTCGCCGCCAAATACGAGGTGCAGCAGCTGCTTCTTGCCACCGGATTCCGTCATTTTCTTCTCTTTCTTTTCTGGTCTCCTCCGCGCCTTCATCTGCGGGATTTTGACGGAAACGTCAACTGCTTCGTATCGAAGCCAGCCCCTCCAGAAACTCGGCCAGACGGGGTGCCGCAGCGCCGCAGAGCGCACCGTGGCTGACGGCAGCGCGGTTATAAATGACGGGCTTGCCGTCGAGACCGGTCAGCTGGCCGCCTGCCCGATCGAGGATCAGATCCGCAGCTGCGAGATCCCAGTCATGGGAGTTCGGCTTGACGAACGTCCCTTCGAGGCGGCCATCGGCCACCATGGCGATGCGATAGGCAAGCGAGGGAACGTGCTTGACACGCTCGATGCCCTCACGAAACGGAGCGGGGAAGGATTTCAGCACGTCCTCGGCAATCGCAAACCGGCTGACCATTCCCGGGCCGCTTGCCGAAACCGCGATCGGTTCGCCGTTCTTCAGTGCCGTGCCGCCTTCGACAGCTTCGAAGAGCTCTTCAAGCGCCGGCGCATAGAGCACACCCGCCACCGGGCGGCCGCGGTGGACGACAGCGACGCTGACGCACCAGAGGTTCTGGCCGGCAAGGAAAGCCCTTGTGCCATCGATCGGGTCGATGATGAAGACAGTGTCGCTGGCAAGGCGAGCCGCGCTGTCCTCGGTCTCTTCGGACATCCAGCCATAGGCGGGGCGGGCGGCGCGCAGGATCTTCTCGAGCGTTTCGTTGGCGGCGAAATCGGCGGCACTGACCGGCGAGCGGCCTTCGTTCTTCCACCAGACCTCGGGTGACTGGTTGAAATAGCTGAGCGCGACGCGGCCCGCCTGCTGGGCGGCATCGGCGATCAATGCGAGATCGCTCTGCCAGCGGGCGCTTCTGTCGTCACTCATTCGTCAATCCAATCTTCAGCGCCCGGCGAGCGTCATGCCCTCGATGGCGAGCGTCGGGGCGGCGACGCCGTATTTGTAGTCGATGTCGTTTGCAGGGGTCACCCGCATGAACATCTCCTTGAGGTTCGATGCGATGGTGACCTCGGAGACCGCGAAGGTGAGTTCGCCGTTCTCGATCCAGAAACCGGTGGCGCCGCGGCTGTATTCGCCGGTGATCATGTTCACGCCCTGGCCGATCAGCTCGGTCACGTAGAAGCCGTTGCCGACGCTGCGGATCAGCTCTTCGGGCGAGACGTCGCCGGGGTTCAGCGCCAGGTTGGTGGAAGCCGGTGTCACCGAATTGCCGCCGCGCACGCCGCGGCCGTTGGTTTCCATGCCGATTTCGCGGCCGGTCGATGTGGAGAGGAACCAGTGCTTC
The DNA here is from genome assembly GCF_056399485.1 of Rhizobium sp. 01N424. NCBI lineage: Bacteria > Pseudomonadati > Pseudomonadota > Alphaproteobacteria > Hyphomicrobiales > Rhizobiaceae > Rhizobium > Rhizobium sp. 01N424. The sequence goes on along the minus strand of NZ_JBFTRK010000001.1, from coordinate 671,930 downwards.
AGCACGCCGTCCTCGATCATCACAAGCTTTTCGCCGGAAACGCCTTCGCCATCGAACGGGCGCGAGGACGGACCGCGGACGATCAAGGGATCGTCGGTGATCGACAGCCCGGATTTCAGAACCTGCTGGCCCATCTTGTCACGCAGGAAGCTGGTCTTGCGCGCCACCGAGGCACCGTTGATGGCACCGGCGATATGGCCGATGAAGCCGCGGGCGATGCGCGGGTCGAAGACGACGGTGACATCCTTGCCTGTTGGCACCTGGCGCGGATTGAGACGCTTGACGGTGCGCTCGCCGGCGCGCCGGCCGATATCGGCGGGATCGTCGAGCTCGCCGTAGTAGATCCGGCTGTCGTAATCGTAATCGCGCTCCATGCCGGTGCCTTCGCCGGCGATGACGCTGACCGAGCGGCCGAAGCGCGAGCCCATATAGCTGCCTTCAAAGCCGTGCGAGGTGACGAGGACGAGACCGCCCATGCCGCCGGAAGCGCCGCCGCCGGAGGAATTCGTGATACCCTTGACTTCAAGAGCTGCGGCTTCCGTTGCGAGCGCGGCCTCGCGCAGCATCTCGGACGTCACTTCCGTGCGGTCGAGAAGCTCGAGATCGGGATAGGATTTGGCGAGATTGGCTTCGTCGGCCAGGCAGGCGAAGGGATCTTCCGGCGAGACCTTGGCCATGGCGACGGCCCGCTCGGCAAGCGCCGTGAGGTCGAAACCCGGATTGGCCGAAACGCTGGCAACCTTCTTGCCGACGAAGACGCGGAGCGAGAAATCGTCGCTTTCCGACGACTCCGTGCCTTCGACCTTGCCGAGACGAACGCTGACGGATTGCGAGCGGGAACGGACGACCACCGCATCGGCGGCATCGGCACCGGCTTTCCTGGCAAGATCGATCAGCTGGCTGGCACGGGAAAGAAGTGTCGAGGAATCAATTTCTGAGGACATGATTTGGCCTTTCCTTCGGCTTCCATTTATTGTGCAGTTCGGAAAGCATCAAGGCCGTGGCCTGCGATTCTTTTTCCCGCCGCTTGCGCGCCTCCTGCCATTGAAAGAAACTCCGACGCATGTCCGCCCCCAATGCCTTCTTTTCCGAGACGATCCTGCTGCTTGGCGGCGCGGTTGTCGCTGCGCCGATTTTCAAGAAGCTGGGGCTTGGCACCGTGCTCGGCTATCTGGCCGCGGGCGTCGTCATCGGGCCTGTCTTCCATGGGATTACCGATGGCGAGCAGATCCTCGGCGTTGCCGAACTCGGCGTCGTCTTCCTGCTGTTCATCATCGGCCTGGAACTGAAACCGTCGCGCCTCTGGCAGATGCGCCGCGATATCTTCGGGCTCGGCACCGCGCAGGTGGTGCTGACCGGGCTGGCCTTGACGGCGCTTGCCTATCTTTCCGGCGTACTGGAATGGCGCGGCAGCATCGTTGCAGGCTTCGGACTTGCGCTCTCTTCCACCGCCTTTGCCATGCAGATCCTCGAAGGCACCGGCGAGGTGAACACGAAATACGGCCAGCGTTCGTTCTCGGTGCTGCTGCTGCAGGATCTGGCGATCGTGCCGCTGCTGGCGCTGATCACGGTCCTTGGCGGCGGCAGCGAGGGCGGCGATCAGCCGTTCCTCGACTTCGCGATTGCGATCGGTGCAGTCGTGGCGATGATCGTCATGGGGCGCTATCTGCTGACGCCGCTGTTCCAGGTGATCGCCCGCACCGGCGCCCGCGAGGCGATGATTGCGGCGGCGCTGTTCGTGGTCATGGGATCGGCGACGCTGATGCAGTTTGCCGGCCTGTCGATGGCGATGGGCGCGTTTCTCTCCGGCATCATGCTGGCGGAATCCTCCTACAGGCATGAGCTTGAAGCGGATATCGAGCCATTCCGCGGCGTGCTGCTCGCTATCTTCTTCATCGCCGTCGGCCTGTCGCTGGAGCTGCAGGTGCTGGTCGACAATGCGCTGTTCATCGTCGCTGCCGTGCCGATCATCATGGCGGTAAAGGCGGCGGTCATCTATGCGCTTTGCCGGGCTTCCGGCTCTCCGCATAACGACGCGATCCGCATCGCCTTCCTGCTGCCGCAGGGCGGCGAGTTCGGCTTCGTGCTCTTTACCGCTGCGGCGACCGCGGGGCTGATGCCATCCAGCACCGCATCCCTGCTGGTCGCCATCGTGACGCTGACGATGGCGCTGACGCCGATCGGTTCGGCGCTTTCGAGGCGGCTGCTCACCGGCGACGAACATGAGGAGCTGGACGAGGATTTTGCAGGCGCAAATGCCGACGTGCTGATGGTCGGCTTCTCGCGTTTCGGCCAGATCGCCGCGCAGATCCTGCTTGCCGGCGGCCGCGACGTCACCGTCATCGACTTTTCCGCCGACCGCATCCGCCAGGCCTCATCCTTCGGCTTCCGCATCTACTTCGGCGACGGCACCCGCAAGGATGTGCTGCGCTCGGCCGGCATCGACAAGGCGAAGATCGTCGTCGTCTGTACGCAGAAGCGCGAAATCACCGACAAAGTAGTGGAGCTGGTGCAGGCCGACTATCCGCATGCCAAGCTCTTCGTGCGCTCCTATGACCGTATCCACTCGATCGCGCTGCGCAATCTGAATGTCGATTACGAACTGCGCGAGACGCTGGAGTCAGGTCTGCTCTTCGGCCGCCGGACGCTGCAGGCGCTGGGTGTCGGCGAGGCCGAGGCCTATGAGATCGGCGAGGATATCCGCCGCCGCGACGAGGAGCGGCTGGTGTTGCAGGTTTCCGAAGGGCTGCAAGCCGGACGCGACATGCTGTTTTCGCATCCGGTCCGGCCGGAGCCGCTGGTCAAGCCGAAGCGCTCGATGGAGATGGATGCCGATCCGCTGGCGGGTCCGGCGGATGTGACAGCGGACGCCTAGGCCTTAAGGCGCGCTTCGAACTGGCGGTCCAGCTCGCGTTTCAGGTCGTCCTTGACGCCTGCGGACATGGCGAGCACGTCGCGCGCCTTCAGAAAGTCCATGACGCCGGTGCGGCCGACCGCCGGGCGCAGGAAGATATGCGGCGGCTGGATCTTCAGCTTCAGCGTGATCGCCGTCTGCATCATCAGCTGACCGGAGCCGAAGATGCTTTCCATGCGGTTCGGGATATGGGTGCCGTCGCCTTCAGGCGCGCCGACGACATCGATGCCGATGACGATATCCGCGATATCCATCAGGCATTCGTAGGGCACGGGATTGCTGATGCCGCCATCGATCATGACGCGGTCGTTCATGCGCACCGGCATGAAGACGGCGGGAATAGACGAGGACGCGGCAAGTGCGGGAAAGAGCTGGCCTTCCGTGATGATCACTTCGTTCTGGCCGTAATAATCGGTGGTGATGACCTGCATCGGCACGAGAAGATCGGCAAAGCGATCCGGCAGGTCGGCAGGCAGAAAGGCCTTCAGGATCCGCTCCAGATTGAACTGGCCGATGCGGATACCCTTGGCGACGGCGTCGCGCACCGTTTGGGGACGCATGCCCCAGATGCGGCTGACGACGGCGGTCTTGTTGCCGACGGTCATCAGCGCGTGTTCGCGGATTGCCTCGCCGCTCATGCCGGCGGCCATACCGGCGCCCATGATGGCGCCGATCGACGAGCCCGATATCGCCACCGGGCGGATGCCGAGTTCGTCCAAGGCTTCGATGACATGGATATGCGCCAGGCCGCGGGCGCCGCCGCCGCCGAAGGCGACCGCAACGGTGGGCATAGTGCCGCCGGTGGCAGGTATGACGCTATTCACAATACCTGCCTGCTGCACTGAACGCTCCCGGTGGCTTCGCCCCGCCTAGACCGGCTGATAGCGGAAGAAATGGACCTTGGTGTCGCCAAAGATCCTGTCTTCGAGGAACAGATAGGAAGGATCGACCGAAACGGCAACATCCGAGCGCTCTTCGAGCACGGCGATCGCGCCCGGCACCAGCCAGCCACCCTTGACAGCCGCAGCCATGGCCTTCTCGCCCAGACCCTTGCCGTAGGGCGGATCGGCGAAAAGCATGTTGAAGGGCTCGAGATTGCCGACCGAACCGAGATCCGTGGCGTCACGCCGCAGGATGCGCGTGCGGCCATGCAGGCCGAGCGCATCGATGTTTTCCCAGAGAAGCCCCCTGCCCTCGACGCTGTTTTCGACGAACAGCGCATGACGGCAGCCGCGCGAGACGGCTTCGAGGCCAACCGCGCCGGTCCCGGCAAAGAGATCGAGTATCCGGGTGCCATCGACGCATTCCGGATAGGCATGGCTCAGAATATTGAAAAGGCTCTCACGCGTCCGGTCGGCAGTCGGCCGGATGTCGTTGGATTTGGGTACGGCGAGCGACCGTCCGCGAAACTCACCGCCGACGATCCGCACCGCGCGTCATTCCCTTTCCTTTTGGTCCACCACGCGACGGCCCGCCCGAAGGCTTGCCTCCGCCATCGGGCCGGTCGCCTCTCGGCTTGCCGGAGAAATTCTTGGCACCGCCGGGCTTGGCGCCGAAGCTCTTGCCGCGCGGCTTGTCACCCTGCGGACGGTCGCCCTGCGGCTTGTCGCCAAAGGAGCGTTCGCCACGCGGACGTTCGGAGCGGCCTTCGCCCGGAGCGCTGCGAGCAGCGCGCGGCCGGTCGCCATAGGACCGGGGACGCTCGTCACCCTCTTCGCGCGGACGGCGCGGCTTGTCGCCGAAGGGACGGTCACCACGGGCCAGGCGATCGCCGGACGGGCGTTCGCTGCGGGCGGGGCGGTCACCATAGGGTCTGTCACTGCGGGCCGGACGGTCGCCGTAAGAACGCGGACGATCGCCATCTTCGCGGGGCTTGCGCTCGCCACGCGGCTTGTCGCCGAACGGGCGGTCACCGCGGGCGGTGCGATCACCGCCGGAGCGTTCACCGCGACCTTCGCCGCGGGGGCGGTCACCGAAAGGCCGGTCGCCGCGGCCGCCGCGATCGCCACCCGGACGATCGCCGGAGCGCTTGCGGCCGCCGTCGTCATTGCTGACTTCGCTGGAACGGATCCATTCGCCCTCTTCATCGCGGGCACGGTTGATCTGGACACGCGGACCTTCGTCGTAGCTCACCGGCTGCGGCTTGGAGCGGCCAGGCTTCTCGCCGCGCTTCAGCGCGGTCTGGGCATTCTTTTCGGCCTTTGCGGCTGCCTTTTCGCCGAGCGGACGGGCGCCGGGTGCCATCCAGACATTGGCGTTGCGGCGGCTGCCCAGCGCCGGGCGCTTCGGACGGTCGTCATCCTTGCGTCCGCCATCGCGGCCACCGTCCCGGCGATCATCCTTGCGGTCATCGCGGCGATCGTTGCGACGGTCATCGCGCTTGGTGTCGAGGCTGCCACGCGGGCGCTCGCGCTTTTCTTCCGGCTTCCATGCGCGCTGTTCGCGGCGTTCCGGCTTGGCCTGTTCTTCTTCCTCGGCTGCGGCAACGGCCGGAGCGTTGTAGAGCGGCGCATCGAAATTGGCGTTGGAGTCCTCGATGAGACGCGGGCCGAGCTGATCGCGCAGCGTGCGACCGCGCACTTCGATGACGTGGCCTTCCGGCAGGTCGCCCAGCTGGAACGGACCATAGGAGATACGGATCAGGCGGTTGACGTCGAGGCCAAGCGCACCCATCACGTTCTTGATTTCGCGGTTCTTGCCTTCGCGCAGGCCCATGGTGATCCAGACATTGGACCCTTGGGTGCGGTCGAGCGTCGCGTCGATCGAGCCGTAGAGCACGCCATCGACAGCGATACCTTCCTTCAGCTTGTCGAGCGCATCCTGATCGATCTCGCCATGGGCGCGCACGCGGTAACGGCGCAGCCAGCCGGTCGTCGGCAGCTCCAGCGAACGGGCAAGGCCGCCATCGTTGGTGAGCAGCAGCAGACCTTCGGTGTTGATATCGAGACGGCCGATCGACATGACGCGCGGCAGTTCGTCCGGCAGATTGTCGAAGACGGTCGGGCGGCCCTCGGGATCGGCATTGGTGGTCACCAGGCCGGCCGGCTTGTGATAGAGCCAGAGACGGGTGCGCTCGATACCACGGATCGGGATACCGTCCACTTCGATCTTGTCTGTCAGCGTGACGTTGACGACCGGCGTCTCGAGCGGCTTGCCGTTCAGCGTGACGCGGCCATCCATGATCATGCGCTCGATATCGCGGCGCGAAGCAACGCCTGCGCGTGCCATGACCTTGGAGATGCGTTCCGCCTTGCCGTCGCCTGCGGTTTCGGCCGCTGCAGCTTTCGGCGCAGCGCTGCGTGCCGGCTTGTCACCGGTTTTCGGTCGCGTGTCGCGCCCTGCGGGCTTGCCGCCCGGCCGTTTTGGCTTGTCTTTGAATGTCATTTGTTGTTTGCCTGCCTTTTGGGGCTTCTCTATCAGGTCGCGCCCCTGCGGTTAAGTGGGAATTTGCCGGATCGTGAAGACAAATCGGTTTATGGAGATGGCGCTCGAAGAGGCGCGGGCGGCCGGTAAACGCGGCGAAGTACCGATCGGCGCCGTCGTGGTGCTCGATGGCGCGGTGGTCGGGCGTTCCGGAAACCGCACGCGCGAGCTCAACGACGTGACAGCCCATGCCGAAGTCGCCGCGATCCGCATGGCCTGCGAAGCGCTGGGACAGGAACGGCTAACGGGCGCTGATCTCTATGTTTCGCTCGAACCCTGCACGATGTGCGCGGCGGCGATCTCGTTTGCCCGCATCCGCCGGCTCTATTACGGCGCCGAGGATCCGAAGGGCGGCGCGGTCGAGAGCGGCGTGCGTTTCTATGCGCAGCCGACCTGCCACCATGCGCCTGAGGTCTATTCCGGTTTGAACGAGACGGAAGCTGCGGATATCCTCAGGACGTTCTTTGCCGGAAAGAGGGAGACGCCATGAACCTCGCCATTCTTGCAGCGATGATCGCCATCGGCGCCTTCGCCTATCTGCGCGTCGCGCCCGGCGTTTCCGGCATACCGATGCAATGGTCCTTGCGGGGAGAGGTCAACTGGTCAGCGCCGCGGGCGGCTGCTTTCAGCATCGTGCCGGGTCTCGCGATCGCGATCTGCGCGATCTTCGCGGCCAGCGGGATGACCGCGATTTTCGCGATCACCGGCTCAGTTCTTCTGATCTGCCAGATCATCCATATTCTGCTCGTGCGCCGCTGGGCAGCGGTGCAGCAGATGTAAGCAAGCGCTTACTGCAGCAGGTTCCACCACTGTTTGCCGGTACCGGCAACCGCGGCATCCTTCTTGCGCTGCTTCTGCTTCTTGAGCTCCGGCTCGCCGAGATCATCAAGCTTGGACGGGTCGTCTGCCTGGCGGTACTCCGTCGGCGGATCGGAGATTGAGCGGCGTTCGGTCACAGCGCCGGCGCCCTTCTGCGCGGCGCGGGCTTCCCTGAATGCCTGAGCCTGTTCGGCTGCCGTCTTGCGGCCGCCTTCGATGCCGTTCTTGGCGAGCGGCGAAACATAACGGGACTTGTCTTCGTTGTCGTCAGCTTCCTGGACGAGACGGGCGCGGGTCTCTTCGGGAGACTCGACCCATTCCGGATTGTCCTTGCTGGCAACCGTCTGCTGCGGCTCGACCAGCGTTTCCTTGGAAGCGTCGGCCGGGAGAACAAGCGTCGGACGCGGCTGGTACCTGACGCCCTTGTTCTTGGGCTCCTGCGGCGCGAGCGACACGGACTGGCCGATATCGTCGCCAAGCTGGGCCATTGCGCTCGTGCCGGTACCGTAGGTCGGGCTCGTGCAGCTGGTGGCCATCGAGCCTGCCGCCATAACAACCGTCAGGCAAGCGCCTACACGGAACCAACGCGTCGCTAACATGAAAACCCTTCCAGCCATGCCGGTGCAATTATCGCCCAACCGGACGTCCGTCCCCCTGACGCAAAAATCCGGCCATTTTCAGGCAGCTTTTACCGGATGAACCACTAAAGAGCAATTCACCCGGTAACTTTCTTGAGGATTTACAGTCCGAGTTCACGCAAAGCGACAGCATCGCGGGCCGAAACGTCGGGATATTCAGGGTCGGACCCGACATCCTTGGTAATCCGCCAGGAACGGGCGCACTTGGTACCTTCGGCCAGCGTCGGCTCGACGGAGACACCGGGAACCTCGGGAAGACGGAACGCCTCAGCAGAGCCCTCGCCCGCGTCGATTGCGATATCCGAGGTAATGCAGATCTCGGAGAAGTCGAGACCATCGAGCGCTGCTTTCAGACCCGCATCAGCGATGTGCACGGTCGGGGCGGCTTCGAGCGACGAACCGATACGCTTGTCCTTGCGCTCGACCTCAAGCGCGCCCGTGACGACGGAGCGGATGGCGCGAACGGATTTCCACTTTTCGGCCAGCGCCTCATTCTTCCAGTCGACCGGAATAGCCGGGAACTGTTCAAGGTGAACCGAGACGGCTTCAGGATTGCGCGACAGCCAGGCCTCTTCGGTGGTGAAGGGCAGCATCGGCGCAAGCCAGGTCACCATGCAATCGAAGATATTGCGGATGACATGGAGTGCGGCGCGGCGGCGCAGGCTCGACGGGGCGTCGCAATAAAGCGCGTCCTTGCGGATGTCGAAGTAGAAGGCCGACAGCTCGACATTAGCGAAGTCGATCAGCGCGCGGGCGATCTTCTTGAAGTCGAAGGCATCGTAATTTTCGCGCACCAGCTCGTTGAGCTCGGCCAGGCGGTGCAGCATCAGCTGTTCCAGTTCCGGCAGTTCGGCGAGCGCGATGACCTCGCCCTTGTCATGCGCCAGCGTGCCGAGCATCCAGCGGATGGTGTTGCGCAGCTTTCTGTAGGCATCGACATTGGTCTGGATGATCGTCTTGCCGACACGCAGGTCGTCGGCATAGTCGGAGGTCATGACCCAGAGGCGCAGGATGTCGGCGCCGGCATCCTTCATAATTTCCTGCGGAGACGTGACGTTGCCCTTGGACTTCGACATCTTCTCGCCCTTCTCGTCCATGGTGAAACCATGGGTGAGAACGGCGTTGTAAGGCGCGCGGCCGCGGGTGGCAGCCGATTCCAAGAGCGACGAGTGGAACCAGCCGCGATGCTGGTCGGAGCCTTCGAGATAAAGATCGGCCGGCCATTTCAGGTCCGGGCGGTCTTCGAGCGTGAAGGTGTGGGTCGAGCCCGAGTCGAACCAGACGTCGAGGATATCCATGACCTGCTTCCACTTGGCATGGTCGTGGTCATTGCCGAGGAAGCGCTCCTTGGCACCTTCGGCGAACCAGGCGTCGGCGCCTTCGCGTTCAAAGGCATCGAGGATACGCTGATTGACGGCTTCGTCGACCAGGACTTCGCCCTGTTCATCGGCGAAAACGGCGATCGGTACGCCCCAGGCGCGCTGGCGCGAAAGCACCCAGTCCGGGCGTCCTTCGATCATGGCGCGCAGGCGGTTCTGACCGGCGGCGGGCACGAAGCGTGTATCGTCGATCGCGCCCAGTGCGCGCGAACGCAGCGTCGTGCCGTCAGCCAGTTCCTTGTCCATATAGACGAACCACTGCGGCGTGTTGCGGAAGATGACAGGCTTCTTGGAGCGCCAGGAATGCGGATAGGAATGCTTCAGGCGGCCGCGGGCGAAGAGCGCGTTGCGGGCGATCAGCTCCTTGATGACGCGATCGTTGGCATCACCCTTTTTGCCGTTGTCGTCGATGACGCGGGCTCCTTCGAAGCCGGGGGCATCCGCTGTGTAGAAGCCGCCATCATCGACGGTGAACGGGATCTTGGTCGAGATGCCGCGGGCTTCCAGCTGGCGGGCGGCCGACATCCAGGCGTCAAAGTCTTCGCGGCCGTGGCTGGGTGCCGTGTGCACGAAACCGGTACCGGCATCGTCGGTGACGTGATCGCCATCGAGAAGAGGGACTGCGAATTCGTAACCGCCGCCGAGGTCTTTCAGCGGGTGGGCGCAGGTGATGGCGGCGAGATAGTCGGCAGGGACATCGCGCAAGCGCTTGAATTGCAGCTTGGCCTTAGCAAATGCGTCTTCGGCGAGCTTGTCGGCGAGGACGAGCCTTTCGCCAGGACGCGGACCGAAGTCGTTTGCTGCCTCAATCACTTCGTACAGACCATAAGAAACGCGCGACGAGAAGGCGATTGCACGATTGCCAGGGATCGTCCATGGCGTGGTCGTCCAGATAACAACGAAAGCTCCGGCGAGATCCGAAAAATCCGTGGGCACAGCGACCGGCATGTTTGCCGTCTTGTCATGCCACATCTTCAGTGGATCATGAGGCACAACCGGGAATTTCACCCAGATCATGTCGCTTTCGATGTCGTGGTATTCGACTTCGGCTTCGGCCAGCGCCGTGCGCTCGACGACCGACCACATGATCGGCTTGGAGCCGCGGTAGAGCTGACCCGACTTGGCGATCTTCAGCAGTTCGCCGGCGATACGGCTTTCCGCGTGAAAGGCCATCGTCGTGTAGGGATTGTCGAAGTCACCCTCGATGCCGAGGCGCTTGAACTCGTCGGCCTGGGTCTTGATCCAGCCGGACGCGAATTCACGGCATTCCCTACGGAATTCGTTGACCGGGACCTCGTCCTTGTTCTTGCCCTTCTCGCGGTACTTTTCCTCGATCTTCCATTCGATCGGAAGGCCGTGGCAGTCCCAGCCGGGAACATAGTTGGCGTCGAAGCCGCGCATCTGGAACGAGCGGTTGATGACGTCCTTGAGGATCTTGTTCAGCGCGTGGCCGATATGGATGTTGCCATTGGCATAGGGCGGGCCGTCGTGCAGCACGAACTTTTCGCGCCCGGCGGCCGAGGCGCGCAGCTTCTTGTACAGACCCATCTGCTGCCAGCGGGCAACGATCTCCGGCTCCTTCTGCGGCAGGCCGGCGCGCATCGGGAACTCGGTTTCGGGCAGATTGAGGGTCTTCGAATAGTCGATCTTTTCGGCTGTGTCGGTCATGTCTGGCAATCGTTTCTGGCGGCCTCAGAAGGCGCAACGGATGTGGAATTGTTGGTGACGGAAGCGCTTGCTCGGCAAGCGCTGAAAACCCGGACCTTCCGGCCGCTCAGCGCGCGCGGAAGGCCGGGCCGATAATTCGTATCGCAATCGCCAGCCGGAATTTTGTCATCGGGCCGGTTCATAGGCGCTTTTGGCGGGAAAAGGAAGAGGGATTTGGGCTGACGACATGACGGCCGGGCATGCGTCGCGCCCCTCTGTGTAGCAGCCTGATCCTGCAGACAAAGAAAAAATCTCGTGGCAGTGTCGAAATGGCGGCATCTCGACCGTCCTTGGAATGCGAGCCGCCGCTCGGGCGCCCGCATTTCTCGGGTCCACAGGGAGTGAAGTGGATATGAGCAGTTCCTATCGTTGGGTCATTGTCGCCGCCGGCGCCCTGATGACATGCGTTGCGCTCGGCGCGATGTTTTCTCTCGCCATTTTCCAGACGCCGATCGCCACCGAGACCGGCTGGTCGCATACCGGCATTGCCAGCGCCATGACGCTGAATTTCATCGTCATGGGCATCGGCGGTTTCATGTGGGGTGCGTTGAGCGACCGCTTCGGACCCCGGCCGGTGGTGATGATCGGCGCCGTGCTTCTCGGACTGGCGCTGGTTCTGGCGAGCCGCGCCGGATCGCTGATGCAATTCCAGCTTACCTATGGCGTCATCGTCGGCATCTCGGCCAGCGCCTTCTTCGCGCCGATGATTGCGGCGACCACCGAATGGTTCGACGAGAACCGCGGACTGGCGGTGTCGCTGGTTTCAGCCGGTATGGGCGTTGCGCCGATGACGATTTCGCCGCTCGCCCGAGCGCTGATCTCCGCCTACGACTGGCGCACCGCGATGCTGATGATCGGCATCGGCGCTTGGATCCTTCTGATCCCGGCAGCCCTCCTCATCCGCCGCGCGCCATTTCCGGCAAGCGATCCGGGCACCGTGGAAACCACAAGCGGCGAGCGGCCCTCGCTCGGCAAGATCTTCCGCTCCCCGCAGTTCCTGGTTCTGGGCGGCACCTTCTTTGCCTGCTGTGCCGCCCATTCCGGCCCGATCTTCCATATGGTGAGCTACGCGACGATCTGCGGCGTGGCGCCGATGGCGGCGGTCAGCATCTACAGCGTCGAGGGACTGGCCGGCCTTGGCGGGCGGCTGCTCTATGGCAGCCTTGCCGACAGGTTCGGCGTCAAGCCGGTTCTGGTCGCCGGGCTCTTGGTGCAGGCGGCGGCGCTGGCGACATATCTTGCGGTTAGCGAGCTAGGGCAGTTCTATGCGCTCGCGGTGATCTTCGGCAGCGCCTATGGCGGGGTAATGCCGCTCTACGCGGTGCTGGCGCGCGAATATTTCGGGCCGAAGGTGATCGGCACGGTGTTCGGCGCGGCGACGATGCTGTCGAGCATCGGCATGGCCTTCGGGCCGCTGATCGGTGGCTGGATCTTCGATACCTACCAGAACTATTCGTGGCTGTTCATCGGCTCGGCGCTGGTGGGGCTCGGTGCGGCAGCGATCGCGCTCGCCTTTCCGCCGCTGCCGCGGGGGAAGCAGGCGCCTGCATTGGGTGCTGCCTAGCTGGCGTCGAGGACTTGGCCCCCTCATCTGCCTGCCGGCATCTTCTCCCCGCTGGGGAGAAGAGAGCGCGCCGCAATGCCCCTCTTCCCTTCTCCCCTCGGGGAGAAGGTGCCCGAAGGGCGGATGAGGGGGCTACGGGCAATTAGGTCAGCTGAAGCAGAGCAAGCGGTCGAGTTCGCCGAGCGGCTGGACGCCTGAGAGCAGCGCCCTCGCCTCTTCCTCGTCGCGCTTAATCTGCGCGACGAGCGGGTCGAGGCCGTCGAATTTCAGCTCCGGCCGGAGATAGCCGAAGAAGGAGACGGAACAGACCTGGCCGTAGAGATCGCCGCTGAAATCGAAGACGTAGGTTTCGAGCAGCGGCGCACCATTCTCCGTCACCGTCGGGCGGCGGCCGTAGCTGGCGACGGCGTCGTGGAGCGTACCGTTCTGCAGGCGGAAGCGGACGGCGTAGATACCGGAAGCGAGTTCGACTTCGGACGGCAGCTGCATATTGGCGGTCGGGAAGCCCAGCTGGCGGCCGAGCTTTTCACCACCGATGATCTCGGCCTCGACGGTGTAGTGATAGCCGAGCTGGGCAGCGGCCTCGCTGACTTCGCCATTCTTCAGCTGCGCCCGGATACGGCTTGAGGAGACCACATCGGCATTCTCATCGCGATAGGCGTCGATCAGCGTGACACCGAAGCCGTACTTCTGGCCGGCATCCATGAGGAAGGCTGGACCGCCCTCGCGTCCCTTGCCGAAATGGAAATCGACCCCGGTGACGACTTCCGAGGCGCCGAGCCAATCCTTGAGGATGCCGTGGATGAAATCGTCAGGGGAGCGCTGCGAGAATTCGCGGTCGAAGGGGTATTCGATGACGGCGTTGAAGCCGAGAGCTTCGAGAATCCGGGCTTTCAATGGCGCCGGCGTGATGCGGAAGACCGGGCTCTCGGGGCGGAAGACGGTGCGTGGATGCGGCTCGAAGGTCAGCACCAGAGCCGGAACGCCACGCGCCCGGGCAATCTCCAATGCCGGCGTCAGCACCGATTGATGGCCGCGATGCAGGCCATCGAAATTGCCGATGGCGATCACCCCGCCCTTCAGGTGGGCTGGCAGCGGTTCACGAGTTTCATTGCGGTGAAAGACGGTCATCGGCGGGCTTCTTCTTATGCGAGGCGCGGCATCCACCACTTGGGCGTTGCCTTTTCACGCTCGAGATAGGCGTGCAGGATTGCCTCGTCCGTCTCGCCGTTCAGCGTGTATTCCTTGGCGTGGATGCCGCCGCTGATATAGAGAAGGTCGAGGCCGTAATCGAGAGCGCCGCGCACATCCGTCGGCATGCCATCGCCGATGGCGAGGATGCGGCTCTTCGGGAAGTCGCCGCGCAGTTCCTTCGCCGTTTCCAGCACGGCTTCATAGATCGGTGTATGCGGCTTGCCGGCGATGCGGGTGGCGCCGCCGAGCTGGTTGTAATAGGCGGCCATGGCGCCGGCGCAGGGGATCATCTTGTGACCACGCTCGACGACGAGATCCGGGTTGGCGCAGATCATCGGCACGTTTCGCGACTGAAACTCTTTCAACATCTCGGTGTAATCTTCCGGCACTTCCTTCTCGTCATCGAAGAAGCCGGTGCAGACGACGGATTCCGCTTCCGCCGCATCGACGCGCTCGACGCCGAGGCCTTCGATGATGGCGATGTCGCGCTCGGGGCCGAGCAGGAAGACCTTCTTCGGGCCTTCGGCGATCAGGCCGCGGGTGACGTCGCCGGAGGTGATGATCCGGTCATAGGCGCCGTCCTGGATGCCGATATGGCGCAGCTGATCGACAACCAGAGGCGCGATGCGGGGCGAATTGGTGATGAGAACGACCGTCAGGCCTTCGCCACGGGCGGCTTCGAGGGCGGCAGCCGCCTTGGGGAAGGGATCGACGCCATTGTGCAGGACGCCCCAGACATCGCAGAACACCGCGTCATACTGGCTGGTGATCTCTGCAAAACTTCCGATGCGCTTGGCCATTCCGATATCCCATTTGCGTTCAGTCAGGCGTGACATTGCAAAGGCCCGGCGGGATGGCAAGGTTTTTTCGCCCCGGCAGCGCAAAAACAGCCGGGCGCGCTAGAGAAGCAACTCGACGCCGCGCACAGCCAGCCCGGCTGTAGCCGCGAAGCCGAGAATGCTGACGATGCCGAGCTTGAAGCGGAAAAGCATGATGCAGGCAGCCACGAAGATCAGCGCCGCGGCAATATTCAAACTGCTCCAGACCGGCCATGCCAGGCTGACGAGCGGCAGGCCGGTGGCGCGAGAGAGAAGCGCGATATTGCCGACATCGGCAAAGAGAACATGCAGGCCAAACCATAGGGCCAGATTGAGGATGACGCCGACGACGGCAGCAGTGATCGCCGACAGGGCCGCCGACAACACCTTGTTCTGGCGAAGCTTCTCCACATAAGGCGCACCGGCGAAGATCCAGATGAAGCTCGGCACGAAGGTCGCCCAGGCGGCGAGGCTGGCGCCGATCGCGCCGCCGAACAGCGGATCGATGCCGAGCGCATTGCGGAAACCGGCCATGAAGCCGACGAAACAGAGGACAAGCACCAGCGGACCCGGCGTCGTCTCGGCCAACGCAAGACCATCCAGCATTTCACCGGGGCGCAGCCACGCATAGTGTTCGACCGCCACCTGCGCGACATAGGAGAGCACGGCATAAGCGCCGCCGAAGGTGACGACCGCCATCTTGGAGAAGAAGACAAAGACGGCGGCGAAGACATTGGTCTCGCCGCTCAGCGCCTCGGCAATCAGATCCTGCGGACCATGAATCTCGCGGACGATCAGCAGCGGAAACTGCCAGACGATCACCCAGAAAGCGAGGATCAGGAACGGCCTGGCGATATTTCGGCTGGTCAGCCCTGACAGCATTCCCTTGGCGGGCTTAGAGGCCTCGGCTGGCGCCACGCCCTCCACCTTTCGCCTGCGACGCTCGACGAGGAAGCCGGCAATGCCTGCGGCAAGGACCACGAGCGGGAATGGCAGATTGAGCAGGAAGAGCGCCACGAAGGAGGCAGCAGCCACATAATAGTGAAAGCTCGATTTCAGCGCCCGGCCGGCCACCCGCATCAGCGCCTCGATGACAACGGCGAGCACGGCCGCCTTGAGGCCGAAGAATAGAGCGAGCAGCCACTCGGCGTTCTGGAAATAGGCATAGAGACCGGAGAGGACCAGGATGACCAGAAAGCCCGGCAAGATGAAGAGAAGGCCGGCGACGATGCCGCCGCGCACACCATGCATCAGCCAGCCGATATAGGTGGCAAGCTGCTGGGCCTCGGGACCCGGCAACAGCATGCAATAGTTCAAGGCATGCAGAAAACGGTCTTCGGAGATCCAGCGCTTTTCCTCGACCACGGTCTTGTGCATCAGGGCGATCTGCCCGGCAGGACCGCCGAAGCTCAGACAGCCGATACGCGCCCAGACGGCAAATGCCTCGGAAAAAGCGGGCCGTGGCAGGGGCTCGGCAACCACGTCAGACAAATCCCCTCACCTCTCCACAATTCCGGCGCAAAAATCCGTGAATGGTTTCCTTGACTCTTTCTGGAGCCATCCCTAAATGCACGTCGCTAGCACTCCTCAATGGAGAGTGCTAACACTCATCCATGTGGACCCCGGTCCGCGAATGTCATTTGATCGAGGGATTAGACAATGGCAAGCACCAACTTCCGCCCCCTTCACGATCGCGTCGTTGTTCGCCGCGTTGAGTCCGAAGAAAAGACCAAGGGTGGCATCATCATCCCGGACACCGCCAAGGAAAAGCCGCAGGAAGGCGAAATCGTCGCCGTCGGTTCGGGCGCTCGTGACGAGTCCGGCAAGGTCGTCGCTCTCGACGTCAAGGCTGGCGACCGCGTTCTGTTCGGCAAGTGGTCGGGCACCGAAGTCAAGATCAACGGCGAAGACCTTCTGATCATGAAGGAAGCCGACATCATGGGCATTATCGGCTAATCAGCCGGTTATCCCGTTCAGATTATCGCTGACACCCCTTTTCAGGAGTTCTCAAAATGGCAGCTAAAGAAGTAAAGTTCGGCCGCTCTGCGCGCGAAAAGATGCTGCGCGGCGTCGATATCCTCGCTGACGCAGTGCAGGTCACCCTCGGTCCGAAGGGCCGTAACGTTGTTATCGACAAGTCCTTCGGCGCTCCGCGCATCACCAAGGACGGTGTTTCGGTCGCCAAGGAAATCGAACTCGAAGACAAGTTCGAAAACATGGGCGCCCAGATGGTCCGCGAAGTTGCTTCGAAGACCAACGACATCGCCGGCGACGGCACCACGACGGCAACCGTTCTGGCCCGCGCTATCGTTCGTGAAGGCGCAAAGGCTGTTGCAGCCGGCATGAACCCGATGGACCTGAAGCGCGGTATCGACCTCGCTGTTGCAGAAGTCGTCAAGGACCTGCAGGCGAAGGCCAAGAAGATCTCCACCTCGGCTGAAGTTGCCCAGGTCGGCACGATCTCCGCAAACGGCGACAAGCAGGTTGGCGAAGACATCGCTGAAGCCATGCAGAAGGTCGGCAACGAAGGTGTTATCACCGTCGAAGAAGCCAAGACCGCTGAAACCGAACTCGAAGTCGTCGAAGGCATGCAGTTCGACCGCGGCTACCTCAGCCCATACTTCGTGACCAACCCGGAAAAGATGATCGCCGACCTCGACGACGCTTACATTCTCCTCCACGAGAAGAAGCTCTCGAACCTGCAGGCGATGCTCCCGGTTCTCGAAGCCGTCGTTCAGACCGGCAAGCCGCTCCTCATCATCGCTGAAGACGTCGAAGGCGAAGCTCTTGCTACGCTCGTCGTCAACAAGCTGCGTGGCGGCCTGAAAATCGCTGCCGTCAAGGCTCCTGGCTTCGGCGACCGCCGCAAGGCCATGCTGGAGGACATCGCTATCCTCACGGGCGGCACTGTCATCTCCGAAGACCTCGGCATCAAGCTCGAATCCGTAACGCTCGACATGCTCGGCCGTTCGAAGAAGGTTTCGATCTCCAAGGAAAACACCACGATCGTCGACGGCGCTGGCGCCAAGTCCGACATCGAAGGCCGCGTTGCACAGATCAAGGCTCAGATCGAAGAAACCTCTTCCGATTATGACCGCGAAAAGCTGCAGGAACGCCTTGCCAAGCTCGCTGGCGGCGTTGCCGTCATCCGCGTTGGCGGCTCCACGGAAATCGAAGTCAAGGAAAAGAAGGACCGCATCGACGACGCTCTGAACGCGACGCGCGCTGCTGTTCAGGAAGGTATCGTCCCCGGCGGCGGTATCGCTCTGCTCCGTTCCTCGACGAAGATCACTGCCAAGGGCGTGAACGACGACCAGGAAGCTGGCGTCAACATCGTCCGCAAGGCTCTTCAGTCGCTGGTTCGCCAGATCGCTGAGAACGCTGGTGATGAAGCTTCGATCGTTGTCGGCAAGGTCCTCGACAAGAACGAAGACAACTACGGCTACAACGCCCAGACGTCTGAATATGGCGACATGATCGCCATGGGCATCGTCGACCCGGTCAAGGTTGTCCGTACGGCTCTGCAGAACGCAGCTTCGGTTGCTTCGCTGCTGATCACCACGGAAGCCATGATTGCCGAGCTGCCGAAGAAGGACGCTCCTGGTGGCATGCCTGGCGGCATGGGCGGCATGGGCGGTATGGACATGATGTAAGACCTTCGGGTCTGACATCTGAGCCAACCGGTTCAGTTACGGAAGGGCGGTCTTCGGGCCGCCCTTTTCATTTGGCGGATAGCGATTCGGCCTTACCAATTTTTAGAGTCTCAACGACGGAACCGATAAAACGTTTAAGCGTCTATTCCGCACCGAAATCAGACTCTGAAGCTTTCGCGAGCCTTACCAAGCTGTGTTTTTTATCAGCAGCTGATATTTCTTAATGAAATTGGTTTCACTGCGATAATGTGAAAATTTTGCAAAGCGTAACCGTTTACATCTCGCGAAACGGGCAACTTTTTACTTTGATTTCTGCTACCTTTTATAGAAGCATGCAATATATCGCATCCTTCGCGTTGCGGATTACCCCCGAAAAAGCATTTGCCGCCTCTCAAAAACTGCCTATAAATCCGCGCTGCGAATTGCAGTGCATGACGATATTTTTCCGCCCGCCAGCGGAAGACCGTATTTTGCAAATGACACCGGCTGCAGAGCATTCCGCGCCAGAATTTTTGAGAAGAGCATGAAAGGGTTCCGCACCGGCGGCGCCGTAATTCTGCTCACGGCCGGACATGATGACCGGTGCGCATGAAGATGTTTTCGTCACACCGCACGAGTGCGCTGCATTGAACTGCGCCCGACACGGGGAACCCCATTTGTTCAAGATCGCCAAAGCCAATGTTGCCGCCCCGCTCACGCCTGGCTCCTTTGATCTGACCCATCACAATCAGGAAATGCTGGCGCAGTTTTCCGTCTCCGAGGCCTGGAACGGTGACTTTTCGAGCGGCATCATCCGGCTCGGCGAATGGAGCTCGATGCTTCACGGTCTGGCCGGCCAGGAATGCGGGCTGCTGAGCCTTATGCGCTGTTATGACGTCAAGGACCGTGCCCATATCCTGGCGCTGTTCGAACAAGCAGCAACGCTCTCCTCGTCCTTCTGTTTCTCGACGACGATCGTCATGCCGAACGGCTTCCGCCAGCCGCTGTTCTGCATGGGCGAGTCCGCCGGACTTGAGGAGAAATACGCCGGCAGCATGGTCGGCGTCTTCATCTTCCCGCGCTTCAAGCTTGAAAACACCAGTCAGGCCGCCAGCCGCCAGTAAACGGTAGAGCTCTATGAAAAAGGCCGGTCTCGCGACAGGCCTTTTTGTTTGCGCTACTACTCCGGCTTCACCGGAACGTTGAGCCCCTTGGCGCTGGCCGGGCGGGCAATGCAGCGCTCCAGCCAGGCCCGCACGGCCGGGAACTTCTCATATTCCAGAACCTTGCCACCGCCATAGAACAGATCGGCGCCACGGATCCATGGGAACGTCGTGATATCGGCGATCGTGTATTCATCGCCCATGATCCACTGGCGGCCCTGCAGACGGCCTTCCAGGATGCCCAGCAGACGCTTGGCCTCGTCGCGATAGCGCTCCATCGGATAGGAATTGTTGGCGACCTTATCGGCCGCAAACTTGTAGAAGTGGCCGAACTGGCCAAGCATCGGGCCAAGGCCCGACATCTGGAAGAACACCCACTGAATGGTTTCGTAGCGGCCAGCCGCATCGGCGGGGATCAGCTTGCCGGTCTTCTCGGCGAGATAAAGCAGGATGGCGCCGGATTCGAAGATACCGATCGGCTTCCCGTCAGGACCGTTCGGATCGATGATCGCAGGGATACGGCCGTTCGGATTGAGGGAAACGAATTCCGGCGACTTCTGGTCATTATTGGCGAAGCCGACATAGTGCGGCTCGTAGGGCAGGCCGAGTTCCTCCAGTGCCACCGAAATCTTCACGCCGTTCGGCGTCTGCAGCGAATAAAGCTGGATGACATCGGGATTTTTTGCTGGCCAGCGCTTGGTGATCGGGAAACTTGAAAGGTCTTCCATTGAAATCTCCATGGGGTTTGGACCCTGACCATAGACAGGCGGGCGGCGCCAAGACAAGCGGCGGGAGACGGATCATCGTTTCAAAATACTGAACGAACCGTCCCCTTTCGTTTATCTTTCCAGCTGCGACAAAATGCGCGACAAGTGGGTCAACGAGATCAGCCGATCTCACAGTGATTCAAACGGAGATTACTTCCATGTCGAATACGACCAACATCATCGTTCTCGTCGCCCGCATTCTTCTGTCCTTCATGTTCATACTCGCCGGCTTCGGCAAGCTCACCGACCCGGCTGGCACTGCCGGCATGATCGCAGGCGCTGGCCTTCCCGCCTCCACCGCCCTCACCTACCTCGCAGGGCTCTTCGAGCTCGTGACCGGCCTTGCCGTTCTCGTCGGCTTCCAGGTGCGTATCGTCGGCTGGCTGCTGGCTGCCTTTTGTATCTTCACGGCCGTCGTCTTCCACCTGCCTGCCGTCAACGTTCCTGATTTCCCGGCCGGCGCAAACGGCTGGATCAACGCTCTGAACCAGATCATGGTCATGAAGAACTTCACGCTGGCCGGCGCCTACATCCTGCTCGCCACCGTCGGCGCTGGCGCCTATTCGATCGATGCACGCCGCGGCGCATATCCGGTCGCTGCCTAAGCGAAATCGGCCTCCCAAGCATAAAGAAACCCGCCGTCGCGAGACGGCGGGTTTTTTCGTTTCCGAAATCCGGAAGAAATCAGAGCGCGCCGCGTACCGCGGCGACGATCTTCGCCACCGACGGCTCGGCCGCATGGCCTTCCTTGCGGGCGCGAACGAGGCAGGCCTCGGAGCGCAGGATGACGCCGTCATTGAGGACGCGCAGATGGTTTGCCCGCAGCGTCGAGCCCGTCGAGGTGATATCGACGATGACATCCGCCGAACCGGAGGCCGGTGCGCCCTCGGTCGCCCCCAGGCTCTCGACGATGCGATAAAGCTGGATGCCGTGCTGGCTGGAGAAGAACTGCTGCGTCAGCCGCCAGTATTTGGTGGCGATCGTCAGACGGCGGCCATGGCGGGCGCGGAACTCAGCCGCGACGTCGCCGAGATCGGCCATGGTATCGACGTCGAGCCAGATCTCCGGAACGGCGACGACGACATCGGCATGACCGAAGCCGAGCCGGGCGCAGAATTCGACACGCTTGTCGGTTTCGGCCAGACCTTCGCGCACCAGATCTTCCCCGGTGACGCCGAAATCGATCGAGCCGTTGCCGAGCTCGCGGGAGATTTCCGACGCCGACAGGAAGGCGACCTCGACATCATCCCAGCCTTCGACGCGGCCACGATAGGAGCGGTCGTTGCCGACGGCGGTGATTTTCATGCCTGCGCGCTCGAAAATGGCGGAGGCATCGTCCTTCATGCGGCCCTTGGAGGGCAGTGCGATGGTCACAGTCATGCGACGGCCCTTTCCGTTTCGATGCGATCGAGCCAGAGCGAGAAGCCAACGGCGGGGATACGCTCCCGGGCGCCGAGGAAGTTCAGCAGCTTGTCAAAGCGCCCGCCACCGGCAAGCACGGCGGAAGAGCCCTCGACGCTGACCTCGAAGACGAGACCGGTGTAATAATCCAGCGGGCGGCCGAAAGCGGCGCGGTAATCCATCGACGAGAGATCGAGGCCAGCATTCGAAAGCGCGGCCAGACGGCTGTCGAAATGCGACAGTGCCGCACCGATCTTCAGCCCTGCGGCATCGGCAAAGCCTGCAAGCGCTGAAGATGCATCGGCCAGCGGCACGTTGAGTGACAGGAATTCTTCCAGCACGCGGAAGGCATCGTCATCGAGCCTTGTTTCCGACAGCACCAGCTTTTCCCTGAGGCGGCGGGCAATATCGGCAGGCGAGCGGCTGGCATTGGTCGAATAGCCGGTCGCTTCCATCGTCTGATCGATATGGGCGATGAGCGCCTTGTCATCGCCGGCTGCAACGAGCCTGGCAATGTCGTCATCGAGGCCGGTGACGAATTGCGGGCTGACGAGGCTGGCCAGCAGCGCCTCAATCTGCGTCATGTTGCCGAAGGCGTGGATCAGCCGCTTCTGCCAGCCGAGCGGCAGGCCAAGCGCCTGGACAACCGCCTCGAAGACGGCCTGGTCGCCCAGAACGGTCGAGACCGTCTTTCCCGGGATCAGCCGCTGCAGGATGGCGATGGCATCGCCGATGGCGCGCGCATCGGCGCTCGCCGTATCGGTCTCGCCGAGATCCTCAATCCCCGCCTGATAGAACTCGTTGCTGCCATCACGCCGCTGGCGGAAGACCTCGCCGAGATAGGAATAGCGCTTCGGCGTACCGGTCGCCGTTTCGATGTGGCGCAGGCAGACGGGAATGGTGAATTCCGGCCGCAGGCAGAGGCTGGCGCCGGTTTCGCTTTCCGTCATGAAAATACGGCGGCGGAGGTCCTCGCCGGCGATATCGAGGAAGGGTTCGGCCGGCTGGATGACGGGCATGTCGATGCGCTCGGTGTTGCGGGCGGCGAACTCGGCGAGGAGATCGGTTGAGAAGGCGGGGAGGTTTGTCAGAGGCATGGCGTTGAAGTCTCCGGGGATACCCCCCTCTGTCCTGCCGGACATCTCCCCCTCAAGGGGGGAGATCGGCCGGGCTCACACGCCCGCTCCACATTGACTGTTTGGCTCAGATCGAACAACGAGTCGATCTCCCCCCTTGAGGGGGAGATGGCCGGCAGGCCAGAGGGGGGTGCGCCCCGCTCAGGCATTCGACGCCCGCTTCCGATCTTCCGCCTGCGCCGCCAGGATTTCCTTCACCTTGGCGACGAGATCGGCTTCCGCGACGGTTTCCTGCGCCACGCGCGCTTCGCGCCAGCTGGCATTGTCCTCGATCTCACCGGACAGGCGCTTGCCCTCGATCAGATCCTTGATCTGCACCACGCCGGTGGCGCGCTCGTCGCCGCCCTGGATGATGGCAACGGGGCAGCCGCGGCGATCGGCATATTTCAGCTGGTTGCCGAACTTCTTCCAGTTGCCCTGATACATCTCGGCGCGGATACCGGCAGCGCGCAGCTCCTGGGTGATCCGCTGATAGCGGCCCATGGCATCGACATCGCCATCCATGACGGTGACGAGAACCGGCTCGATCACCTCGCTCTGGCCGAGCTTGCCGAGGTTCTTCAACGCCGTCATCAGGCGCGACACGCCGATCGAGAAGCCTGTTGCCGGCACCGGCTGGCCCATGAAGCGCGAGACGAGGCCGTCATAACGTCCACCGCCGCCGACAGAGCCGAAGACGACCTTTTCGCCCTTCTCGTTGGTGACATCGAAGAGCAACTCGGCTTCGTAGACCGGGCCGGTATAATATTCGAGGCCGCGAACGACGGAGGGGTCAATCTTGATGCGGGTGCTGCCGTAACCGGCGCTGGTGACGAGGCTGCCGATGAAATTGAGTTCCTCGACGCCTTCCCCACCATTCGAGGTCCCGGCAACGAGTTCTGCAAGCTGGGCAGCACTTTCGGCATAGTCCTTGATGCCAACGAAGAAGAGCACCTTGTCGATCTGGTTCTGGTCGAGGCCGGCGCCCTTGGTGAAGTCGCCGGACTCATCCTTGCGGCCGGGGCCAAGCAGGAGGGCGACACCTTCAGGACCGAACTTGTCGAGCTTGTCGATGGCGCGCAGCACGTTGAGGCGCTGGGCGGCCTTGTCGTCACCGCCGAGACCGATCGCTTCCAGAACACCATCGAGAACCTTGCGGTTGTTGACGCGAATCACGTAATCGCCGCGCTTGATGCCGAGCGCTTCCATGGTATCGGCCATCATCATGCACATTTCGGCATCGGCCTGGACGCCGGGCGCGCCGACCGTATCGGCATCGAACTGCATGAACTGGCGGAAGCGGCCCGGGCCCGGCTTCTCGTTGCGGAAGACGTAGCCGGCGCGGTAGGTGCGGTAGGGCAGCTGGATATCGTTGAAATTCTCGGCGACATGACGGGCGAGCGGCGCCGTCAGATCGTAGCGCAGGCTCATCCATTGCTCGTCGTCGTCCTGAAGCGAGAAGACGCCTTCGTTCGGACGATCGGCGTCCGGCAGGAATTTGCCGAGCGCGTCGGTATATTCGAACAGCGGCGTTTCGACAGGATCGAAACCATAATGCTCGTAGACTTCGCGGATCTTCGCGGTCATTTCGTTGACGGCGCGAATATCGGCAGCCGAGCGGTCAACGAAGCCGCGCGGCAGGCGGGCCTTGAGCTTTTGCGGTTTCTTCTTGGTGTCGTTCATTTCAGGGGATTTCCACAGTGTGACAGTGGCGGTTTCCTAGCGGATTGGGCGGGGAGCGGCAAGGGCGAAGGGTGGCGAAGCCACTGGCGAACTGTTATATATTGGCCGATTGAGGATCGAGCGATGAACAAGCGCGTCACCATTGAAATGCCGGATGAAATTCATCGGCTGATCGCCGAGCACGCCGCCAAGGCCGGCGCGGCGACCGATGCCTATGTTCTCGAAGTGATCGAGCAGCATCTCGAAGACCTTAACGACATTGCCGCAGCGGATGCGGCGATGGATCGTATCGAACGCGGTGAAGAGGAAATCGTCAGCGCTGAGGAGTTCTGGCGTGGCATGGACGATTGAATATCTGCGCGCCACGCAGAAGAGCCTCAAAAAATTCAGCAAACAAGACCGGGACCGTATCCGCGCGTTTCTTGACGTGAGGCTTGCTGCACTCGACGACCCGCGCCAGCTGGGCGCAGCCCTTCAGGGCGACAGGCTCCGGCAATATTGGCGCTATCGCGTTGGCGACTTTCGCATTATCTGCGATATCCAGGACAGCCGGCTCGTCATCCTGGTGATCGAGATCGGTCATCGCCGCGAAATCTACCGTTAGACCTTCATGATAATCGAAGCCCTTTTCTATCTAGCAACGCTGCCGGTGACAGCAAAGCCGCACCGCAAGTTCATCCGCTATTCCGTCAACCTCTGGTCCCGCGCGAGGCGCTGCAGCGGCCAATGGGCGGAGCACGAGGAAAAGAGCCGGGCGGCGATGCTGGCCGCAGCATCCGGCCTCCGCCAGAAGCGCACGGCAGTGGTGCTCGGCTCCGGCCTGCTGCGCGACGTGCCGATCGAGGCACTAGCGAAGACCTTCGATACCGTGGTGCTTGTCGATCTGGTTCACCTCGCCTCCGTCCGTTTCTGGCTGAAGGCGAAAGGGTACCGGAATGTCCGCCTGATCGAGCGCGATCTTTCGGGCTATGGGGAGTTGCAGACGGCGGGCCATGCCGAGCCGCTCGGCTTTCTGCGCGGCGTACCCTACCTGGACTTCGTGGTTTCGGCGAACCTGCTGTCGCAGATCGGCCGCGGCGTGAAGCGGCGCTTCGAGGCAGAGCAAGACGGCGCCATGCCAGAGGACACCGTCCAGCGGCTGATCGCGGCGCATATCGATGGATTGAAAGCGCTTCCCTGCGCCACCTGTCTGGTGACCGATATTTCCTATGCCGTGAATGACCGGACCGGAAAACCCCATGAGACGGCCGATCTGCTGCAGGGCGTTCAGCCGCCAGCGGAGACCAAGGCATCCTGGGCCTGGCCGGTGGCGCCGCTTGGCGAGGAAAGCCGCGACTACCAGATCGTTCATCAGGTGATTGCCGTCTATTGAGATGCAGATTATTCTGGTTACAATCCAGGATTTATTGTATCACTTTTAATATCGGATATCATTGCGGTGAAGATCGTTTGGGACGAGCCGAAGCGGTTTCGAAATCTGACCAAGCACGGTCTGGATTTTCGCGAGCTCGATCTCGAATTCTTTGCCGACGCGGTGATTCTTGAAGCCAGAGACCGGCGGCTCAAGGCGATCGGCTTCGCTGTCGGCGACATCCTTTCAGTTGTCTTTGCAGCATTGGGCAGCGAAGGCATTTCAATCATCTCGATGCGCCCAGCGAGCCGGAAAGAGAGAAGGCTCTATGAAAAGCTCCAAACGGACAGTTCCCGCCCTCACTGACGAGGAGGAAGCACGGATTCAGCGCGGCATTGCCGACGACCCTGACAATCCCGAATGGACCGAGGAAGACTTCAAGAATGCGCGGCCTTTCGCGGAAGTGTTTCCCGAGCTTGCCGAGAGCATTCGCCGGGCGCGCGGCCGGCCGGTGATGGAGAAGCCGAAGCGGCAGATTTCGCTGCGGCTCGATCCTGATGTCATCGATGCCTTCAAGGCCACCGGCAAGGGTTGGCAGGGGCGGATCAACGATGTGCTGCGCAAGGCCGCAAAGCTTTAGGCGGAAGCCCTTGGCTGAACGCCTGCCATAACCTATGTCTCTGTCATGCGTCTCGTTTCGATCATAGCGATGATATTCGGCTGGCTGACGTTCAGCGCGTCCGCCTGGGCGGGCTGTCCTATGTGCGCAGCGATGAGCCAGCCATCGGCATCAGAGATGCAGCATGGCATGCATGGTATGGCCGATATGCCTGACTTGGTGGCGGAGCACAGTGGTCACGAGATGTCTAAGGACCCGTGCGCGCCGGGCAATCCAAGCCATATGTCGATTTGCTCCTACTGCGTGGTGACGCCTGCCGCCGTGATGATCAGTGATGGCGGAAAGCATGTCTTTGCGTATCCCGCACCAGCGGCAGCAAAGGCGCTTGCCGATCTGCGTCCCGCCCCGCAGGCGCCCCCTCCCCGTTTCATCTGACAATCGCGCGATACAGCCGCACGAGCATGATCGTGCAATCTCTTTTGTCAGACAGAGGAAGGACCTCGCATGTCTATGAAAATCATCGCTCTGATCTCCACTCTCGCCTTTGCCGCTCCGGCCTGCGCCGAGGATATACAGATGGACATGAGCAAGCCGATGGGCGACCACGGCGCCTCCAGTCACGCCTTTGCCGAGGCCAATGCCAAGATGCACAAGGACATGATGGTCGAGATGACCGGCAATGCCGATGTCGATTTCGTCCGTGGCATGATCCCACATCATCAGGGTGCGATCGACATGGCGAAGATCGAACTGCAATACGGCAAGGATCCGGAGATCCGCAAACTGGCCGAAGCCGTCATCAAGGCTCAGGAAGCTGAAATTGCCGAGATGAACGCATGGTTGAGTGAAAATACCAAGTAATCAATCATGAAGCGAGGCGCCAGTTCTAAAACTGGCGCCTTAGCCGCATAGATTTCGCGCTTAGCGATACTTCCGCAATCAAGATGCTATTATTGCGTTTTATTTAGAACGACTTAGTAATGTTTTGATTACGAAATTCTAATTTATGTAAAATACAAATCGTCTCATCAACTTAGGGAAATCGATGAGACATCTTCTTTCGAAAGCGCGCAGGCTCGCCCGCGAGACCAACGGCAATGTCGCCATGGTCTTCGCCCTGCTGCTCGTTCCGCTGATTGCCATGGGCGGTGCCGGCATCGATCTGGCGCGCTATGAAGCGATCCGCGTCGAAATGCAGGATGGCCTCGATCGCGGCGTGCTGGCTGCCGCTTCGCTTTCCCAGAAGGAGAAGCCCGAGGACACGCTGCGCAGCTTCATGAAGAACCTCGACTACGCACAGGACATCGCCCTCAACTTTACTGAGACGAAGGGGCTGAATTCCCGCAAGATCAATGCCAGCGCCGCCTATGTGATGAATACCACCTTCATCCACCTTGTCGGCGTCCGTCAGCTGAGCGTCGCGGCTGTCTCCACCGCCGAGGAAGCCAAGCAGAATATCGAGATGTCGCTGATGCTGGATATGTCCGGCTCGATGAACGGCAACCGCATCAAGAACCTGAAGAAGGCGGCCCAGCAGTTCATCGATCAGGTGCTGACCGACGAGACCAAGGATTATACGACGATCACCATCGTGCCCTATGCCGGACACGTGAATATCGGCGCGGCTGTTTTCGACAAGCTCGGCGCCAAGCGCGACCACTCGAACTCTTCCTGCGTCGAGCTCAGCACCACCGGTTTCGGCAGCGGCGTGCCGAGCTTCAAGGATGCGGCGCAAGTTCCGCATTTCACCCAGTGGAACTACGGCCGTACCGATCTGAAGCCCTGGTGGTGCCCGGTGGAATCGACGGCGATCACCTATTTCTCCAACGATGCGACCTATCTGAAGAACCGCATCACGCAGCTTGAACTGCATGATGGCACCGGCACGCAGAATGCCATGCAGTGGGGCTACATGCTGCTCAATCCGGGTGCCAAGACCATCGTCAATGCCGCGATCGACGCCAAGATGATGGATGCGAAATTCGCCAACCGGCCGGCGGCCTTCGGCGATCCGGATACGATGAAGGTCATCGTGCTGATGACGGATGGTGCGATCACCGAGCAGTACCGCCCGAAGGATTACAGCCGCCCGGTCAGCCAAGCGCCTGACAACAAGCAGATCATCAACTCCACGGATACGGCGAAGATGCTGTCTTCGGTCTGCACCGCGGCCAAGACAAACGGCATCACCGTCTTCACCATCGGTTTCGAAGTGAGTGGCAATGCGACGACGCAGATGACCAACTGCGCCACCAGCCCCGGCCATTACTATCCGGCGTCGGGCTCCGGCATCGGCGATGCCTTCAAGTCGATCTCGACCTCGATCAAGAAGCTGAGGCTGACACAGTGACCCGCATTCTCAATCGTCTCAGACGTGATCGCGGCGGCGCGGCCGGGATCGAATTCGCCATCCTGGCGCCGATCGTCTTCTCGCTTGTTTTCTCGACCTTCGAAGCGGGCTGGATCATGACGCAATCGATCATGCTCGACCGCGCCGTCAGCCGTGGTTCGCGCGCGCTGCAGGTCGCCGGTTCGAATTTCACCTATGAT
Organism: Rhizobium sp. 01N424; assembly: GCF_056399485.1. Lineage (NCBI taxonomy): Bacteria > Pseudomonadati > Pseudomonadota > Alphaproteobacteria > Hyphomicrobiales > Rhizobiaceae > Rhizobium > Rhizobium sp. 01N424. The sequence continues at coordinate 643,193 of NZ_JBFTRK010000001.1, read as the reverse complement.
GATTTCAAGAAAAAGGTCTGCGACGAGGCGATCATTCTGACCAACTGCCTCAAGTCGATCCGCATCGAATTCACGCCGATCAGCAAATCGACCGACTTTCCGACAACCGAAACCTCCTGCGTTGACCGGAGCGTCAATATCGACCCTGTCACCACCTACACCGGCGGGCAGCGCTCGCAAATCGTTTTCGCGCGTGCCTGCTATGTGGTCGATCCGATCGTGCCGGGGCTTGGCTACGGCCTAGCGATGCCGAAGGACAATACTGGCGGCGTGCGGCTCACCTCGCGCTTCGCCTTCGTGAACGAGCCGGGCTGACAATGCGCACTTTCAAGAATTTCCTGCAGAACCGCTCCGGCGCCTCGGCGATCGAGTTTTCCTTCGTGGCGCCAGTGATGGTCTTCTTCTTCATCAGCAGCGTCGCCGTCTTCGACATGTTCCGGACCTATCAGAACATCGTCGAGGCCAATGGCGTGGTGGCGGATGTCATCTCGCGCCAGACCTCGATCGACGCGACCTTCGTTTCCAACATCTACGGCGTCTTCACCAATCTGCAGCAGAACAGCACGGCGCCGAGCGCGCTCCGGATCTCCAGCATCAAGAAGACCGCTGGCGTCTACAAGCTGGACTGGAAGAAGGAGAGCGGCACCGTCAGCCTGTTGAAGGCGCAGGTACTCGACAGCTCGACCTTGCCGCAGATCACAGACGGCGACTCGATCATCTATGTCGAGGGGGCCACGACCTACACGATGCTCTCCAACATCCTCGGCTTCGGGCAGATGACGTTCGCAGAGCGAGCCTTCACGCGACCGCGCTTCATCAGCGCGGTCGCCTTCAACTAGCGAAGGCTCAAGCCTTCGGCTCGAACGGTTCGGGGCGCCGGCCGGCGCCCTGACGGGCGACCATCCAGCCGGGATATTCAGGCGCCAGCGCGCTGACGTCGTCGAGCTTCTTCAGGTCTTCGGCATCGAGCTTTAGGCCTGTCGCCGCAAGGTTCTGATCGAGCTGCTCGATCCGCTTGGCACCGATGATAACCGTCGTGACGAAGGGCTTGGCCAGCACGTAGGAAAGCGCCACGGTGGCGACGCTGACGCCATGCTTCTCTGCGACTTCGCGCATCACAGCGACGCAGGCCCAGGCGCGGTCCTTGTCGACAGGCGGGAAATCGAAGGTGGCGCGGCGGCCCTCGCCGTTGCCGGGGGCGCCTGGACCATACTTGCCGGAAAGCAGACCGCCCGCGAGCGGCGACCAGACCATCAGGCCGAGCTTCTCCTCGTTCATCAGCGGCACGATCTCGCGCTCGAGATCACGGCCGGCGATCGAGTAATAGGCCTGGATCGTCTCGAAGCGGGCGAAACCGCGGCGTTCGGAAATGCCGAGCGCCTTGGCGATCCGCCATGCCTGCCAGTTTGAGACGCCGACATAGCGCACCTTGCCCTGGGCGACGAGATCGTCGAAAGCCCGCAGGGTTTCGTCGATCGGAGTGACGGTATCGGTCGCGTGGATCTGGTAGAGGTCGATGTGATCGGTCTGCAGCCGCTTCAGGCTGGCTTCGACCGAATCCATGATGTGGCCGCGCGAGGCGCCGCGGTCGTTGGGCTTGCTGCCCATCACGCCATAGACCTTGGTGGCAATGACGACGTCCTTTCGGGGGACGTTGAGGTTCTTCAGCGCCTGGCCGAGGAGCCGTTCGGATTCGCCGAAGGAATAGACGTCGGCGGTGTCGATGAAATTGACACCTGCGGCCAGCGAGCGCTCGACGATCTTGTCGGCGGCGGCCTGATCGACATCGGCGATGGCGCCCCAGGGGCTGCCTTCATTGGCTTCACCGAAGGTCATCGTTCCCAGGCAGATTTCGGAAACGAAAAGGCCGGTATTTCCAAGCTGATTGTATTTCATGAGGAAATTTCCTTGTGACTGCCACAGGCGGGGGTGCCCATGGACTGCTGAACGCAATCTTTTGATTATTGGCCTGCATGGCAGGCACAGCCGGGCTGGCTGCTGATGAGGCACTTTTTACGTAAGCGCGCCCGGCGGCATTTCAACAGCATGCGGCATCCCGTCCGTCAAAAAACAAAGCCCTTGTCTCGAACGGCCACGCCGATAGATTCAGGGCGAGGGAATTGCAGGAGCATCCGATGAGCAAGCACGCGCTGACGACGATCGGCTTCGATGCTGATGATACGCTCTGGCAGAACGAGCAATATTACCGGCTGACGGAAGCGCACTTCACCGAGCTGCTGGCCGATTTTGCCGAGGGACCGAAGATTTCGGAACGGCTGCTGGAAGCCGAGAAGCGCAACCTCGCCCATTACGGCTTCGGCATCAAAGGCTTCACGCTGTCGATGATCGAGACGGCGATCGAGATGACGGACGGCAGAGTCCCGGCGAGCGTGATCGCACAGATCCTCGATATCGGGCGCGATCTGCTTTCCCATCCGGTCGAAACCATGCCGCATGTGCAGGACACACTAGAGGCGTTGGCCGGGAACTACCTGCTAGTGCTGATCACCAAGGGCGACCTGTTCGACCAGGAGCGCAAGCTGGCGCAATCCGGCCTCGGCGATTTCTTCGATGCCGTCGAGATCGTCTCGGACAAGACGGCGGTTACCTACCGGCGGATTTTCTCGAAGGTGGGCGACGGGCCGGAGCGGGCGATGATGGTCGGCAACTCGCTGAAATCGGACATCGTGCCTGCCATTGCCGCCGGGAGCTACGGCGTGTTCGTGCCGCATGAGCTGACCTGGGTGCTGGAGCATATCGACGAGCCGTCCGACGCACCGCGTTTCCGCAAGATCCCGCATCTCGGGGAGTTGTGCGGGCTGCTCGATCAGTTGGGCTGACCTATTCCTCTTCGTCCGCGCCTGATTTCGGCGGAAACAGCGACGGCCGCTGCGGCTCTTCAGGCTTGGCCGCAGGCGGCGCGGTTCCGGGTGCCTGAGGCTCGATCATCAGCGTATAGGGAGCACCGAGGCCGCGCCGGGGAGAGACTTTCGAATAATAGGGGCGCAGCATCCAGGTCGTGTCTTCCTTGGCAATGGTATCGAGGACAGAGCCGTCCTCATCCGTGCCGAAGAATGCCTCGTCATCGCCCTTCGACAAATCGAAGATCGCCAGAAACGCAAACTGGCTGCGTGTCGTGAAGCTGATCTTTACATGCTGGCCGGCTTTGACAGGTAGCGTAAAGACATGGCTGTTGCCGAACTTCGTCCAGCCCTTGATCTGCATGGTCACGGCCGGAAACTGAAGCTTCTCCAGCTTCTCGCCGGGATCGAGCTGCGGCGCTTGGGCGAAGGCGGGAAGCGCTGAAAGAACCATCAGAGCGCCCGTCGCAAGCAGTTTTCTCATGGACGCACCAGTGCCTTCCGTATCGCTTCCACCTCTGAGCGGCAGAAGCAGCCCTCGACGTGATCGTTGACGAGCCCCATCGCCTGCATGAAAGCATAAACTGTGGTCGGGCCGACAAAGGTCCAGCCGCGCTTCTTCAAATCCTTGGAAATGCGGACGGAAACCGGCGTCGTCGGGTTGGCGGCGATGTAGGCGCGATCAACCATACCGGGACGATCGCCAGTGCCCGGCTCATAGCTCCAGAAATAACGGGCAAGCGAGCCGAATTCCTGTTTCAGTGCGATGGCGCGCCTGGCATTGTTGATCGTCGAAACGATCTTGCCGCGATGGCGGATGATGCCGGCATCGGCGACGCAGCGCTCGATATCCGCGTCGTCGAAGAGCGCGACCTTCTCGAAATCGAAACCGGCAAAAGCGGCGCGGAAATTCTCCCGCTTTCGCAGGATCGTCAGCCAGGAGAGGCCCGATTGAAAGCCTTCGAGGCAGATCTTCTCGAACAGCCTGATATCGTCGGTAACCRGGCGGCCCCACTCCTCGTCGTGATAGCGCATATAGTCAGGAAGATTGGCGTGCCAGTGGCAGCGGCTCTTTCCGTCGTCACCGGTCGTGATGCCCGTATCGCTCATGCTTCCCCGCTGATTTTACGCTTCAATTGCGGCTTTACCATTTAGAAACCCCGTTTCCAAACCGAACAGTAACCCTGACGAAAAGTTTATCCGGTGCTTCGCAGTTTAATGAATCGATCTTTACCATTCGCTGGCCGGAGCGGTGGCAGCATCCGGCCAGGCGGAAATGCCCGCCCCAGCATTTTCGGTCATATGTAGAGAGTTCCGTCCGATGATGAAATCCGTTTTGATTGCCGCAAGCCTCATTGGCCTGCTTGCCTCGCCTGCCCTTGGTGACGATCGCTATGCGACCCGCCCGCCCGTCGTTCTCAGCCCCGATCTGACCGCGCCCTGGCTCAACCAGCTGGGCGGCAGCAACGTGCGCCCTATCGTCTATCAGCGCCCCGTCATTCAGCCGCAGCGCCGCGGGTTGTTCCAGTATCAGCCGCGCATCGTGCGCCGCGCAGCGCCTGCCGGTATTCAGCAGGTTGCCGTCGTGCGCCCCGGCGCAATTCCTGTTGTCCGCGAGCAGTTCGATCCGCAGTTCCTGCCGCAGATGGTCGATTACGACACCAAGGAAAGGCCCGGCACGATCGTCATCGATACCAACAACCGCTTCCTCTACCTCGTGATGGCGAATGGCAAGGCCCGCCGCTACGGCGTCGGCGTTGGCAAGCCGGGCTTCGAATGGGCCGGCGAGCACCGGATTACCCGCAAGGCCGAATGGCCGGACTGGACCCCGCCTTCCGAAATGATCAGCCGCGAAGCTGCCAAGGGCCATTATCTGCCCGCGCGCATGGACGGCGGCCCGGAAAATCCGCTCGGCGCCCGCGCCATGTATCTCGGCTCGACGCTCTATCGCATCCACGGCACCAATGCGCCCTGGACGATCGGCAATGCCGTATCGTCGGGCTGCATCCGCATGCGCAACGAGGACGTGACTGACCTTTACGAGCGCGTCAATGTCGGCACCCGCGTGATCGTGATCTAAAGATCGCAAGGCTGCGGCGGGCCGTTGCAAGAACGGCGCGCCGCGGCACAAAAACACGCGCAAACCCCTCTGAAGCTTGAAATCCGGGGCAAATTGGCTAGCTTGGCGGTCATCCTGGATAGAGGGGAATTGAGAATGAAGCATATCATACGGCTCGCGGCCGCCTCTGCGATTGCGCTGGCCTGCACAATGAGCCTCGCGCATGCCGAGCCTCAGTTGACGGCAACCGACGCCGTTCGTGGCGTCAAGCAGGTGAAGACGGTCAAGCCGCAGTTCAAGAAGCGCGTCGTCCGCCTCGTCACCGACGAAGCGCCTGGCACCGTGATCGTCGATACGACCAACAAGTTTCTTTACCTCGTCGAGGGCAACAACCGCGCAACCCGCTATGGCATCGGCGTCGGCCGCGAGGGCTTCGGCTGGTCGGGCGTGGTCAAGGTCGGCCGCAAGGCGGAATGGCCCGGCTGGACACCGCCGCCGGAAATGCGCGCCCGCGAAGCCAAGGCCGGCCACAAGCTGCCTGCCTTCCAGCCCGGCGGCCCGGACAATCCGCTCGGCGCCCGCGCGATGTATCTCTACCAGGGCGGCCGCGACACGGCTTTCCGCATCCACGGCACCAACCAGCCCTGGACGATTGGCCTCAACCTGTCGTCCGGCTGCATCCGCATGGTCAACAATGACGTGCAGGATCTCTACGAGCGCGTCCCCGTCGGCACCAAGGTGATCGTCGTCGGCCCCGGCAACAAGCAGGGCAACGTCGCCTTCCAGGACCGCGGCATCGATGTTCTCAGGACGCTGTTCGGCGGGTGAGCCGCGACTGTTGATAGGAGTGAAAGGGCGTCCTCGTGGCGCCTTTTTTGTTTCGGCGATGCTGCGCCCGGAGCCCCCTCACCCTGCCCTCTCCCCCAGGGGAGAGGGGACGTTGGCGCTGCGGCTCTGACATCCCTTCTCCCCAGCGGGGAGAAGGTGCCCGAAGGGCGGATGAGGGGGCTGCTTGCGCAGGCACCCCATAAATCTCACAGCCCACCGCCCCTGCAATAAGCCTGTTACACAACGCGGGATAGATTTGCGGTACTGCCATCCGGGGATAATCCATGCGCCGCGCCGTTCGCCTGTCCGTGTTTGGGCTTGCCGCCCTTGCCTGTCTCGCCTCGCCTGTCCTTGCCGAGGATCTGCAATTCTCCGTCTATGGCGGCTACCAGACAGCGCCCCATAGCGGCGTCGATCTGTCGGACGGGACGCATTTCACCGCAGGCTGGGAGGGCAAGTCCTTCGGTTCACCGCCTTATTACGGCGCGCGGGTGACGTGGTGGCTGGAGGATTTGGGCCATCCCAATCTTGGCCTGTCGATCGACTATACGCATGACAAGGTCTATGCCGACGACAAGACGCTGGCGGCTTCGGGCTGGTCGCATTTCGAATTCACCGACGGGCTGAACCTTCTGACGGCGAACGTGCTCTACCGCTTCCCGCAGGACGGCGGGCGCTGGACGCCCTATCTCGGCGCCGGCGTCGGGGTGAATATTCCGCATGTCGAGGTGACGCGCCCATCCGGCACGACTTTCGACTACGAATTCGGCGGCGTGACGCTGCAGGCGCAGGCGGGTGTGGATTTCCGCATCACCGACCGCTGGTCGACCTTCGTGGAATACAAGGGGACCTATTCCAAGGTGGATGTGCCGATCGACAGCGGCGACCGGCTGAAGACCGATATCTTCACCAACGCCGTCAATCTCGGCGTTTCGTTCCACTGGTAAGCATGAGGCTTACTTCGAGCCGCAGCTGACCTTGCCGCTTGCGGTGAACGGCTTGGAACCGCCTGTTACAGTCATCCCATAGGTGCCGCTGAAGGCCTTGCCGTCACCTTCGGCCGTGACCACCATGTTCAGCGCCTGGCCGGATGTATCGTCACCGCCGTCATCATAGATTTCCATGCGCAGCTCGCCACCGTTCGACCAGCGGTTCGTCAGGTGGCTGGAATTGAAGACGCGCTTCTTGAACTGGTCGGGCACAGAGCCGTCCTTGATCATCAGACCGCCGCGGAAGTGGTTTAGCACATGGCCGCCGTCCGCCTTGAAGCCGATCTCTACGGTGAAGCGGGTGGCTGCATCGTCGGCCGAGCAGAAATAACGGCTATCGGCATGCGCGGTGCCTGCGGCACCGAAAAAGACAGAGAGCAAAAGAAGTGTACGCCGCATAGCGCTGAATCCCATGACCGGCCGACAACCGGCCGAACTCAGGCTATATGCAAATCCATTAATTTTTGAGGTACAGGACCACCGTAGGCCCAATCGATCAATTCTACGGTATGGACGATGGGGATACCGGTGCCTGAGGCAATCTGGGTGATGCAGCCGATATTGCCGGTGGCGATCACATCCGCCTTCGTTGCCTCGATATTCTTGACCTTGCGGGCCTTCAGCGCAGCTGAAATATCCGGCTGCATGATATTGTAGGTGCCGGCCGAGCCGCAGCAGAGGTGGCCCTCGGCCGGATCGCGCACGGTGAAGCCGGCAGCCTTCAGGAGCTGCTTCGGCGCCATGGCGATCTTCTGGCCGTGCTGCATCGAGCAGGCCGAATGATAGGCGACGGTGACGCCCTTCGGCATATGCGAAGGCAGATCGAGGGTGGCGAGGTATTCGGTGACATCCTTGGTAAGGCCCGAGACGATGGCCGCCTTCTCGGCATAGGCGGGGTCGAGGCGCAGCATGTGGCCGTAATCCTTGATCGTCGTGCCGCAGCCGGAGGCGGTAATGATGATCGCATCGAGACCGCCGTTTTCGATCTCCCGCATCCAGACATCGACATTGGCCCGCGCGCTGGCCAACGCCTGCTCCTCGCGGCCCATATGGTGGACCAGCGAACCGCAGCAGACTTCCCCCGCGGGCGCCACGACCTCGACGCCGAGGCGGGTCAGAAGCCGGATCGTCGCCTCGTTGATCCCGGGGTCGAGAACGGGCTGGGCGCAGCCGGTGAGGATCGCCACTCGCGCCTTCCTCGCCCCCTCGGCCGGATGGCTGCCGGGACGTGAATAGACCGACGGTGCCGGCACGGTGCGCGGCGCAAGCGCCAGCATCGCGGCGAAGGGTTTCAGCGCCGGGGCGCGCATCAGGCTGCGGAACGGACGGCCGAGACGGGCAAGCCGCAACGCCAGGCGGAAGCGGCCGGGATAGGGCAGGACGGCGGCAAGGATGCCGCGCGTCAGCCGGTTCATGAACGGCCGCTTGTAAGTCTTTTCGATATGGGCGCGGGCATGATCGACGAGATGCATGTAATCGACGCCGGAGGGACAGGTGGTGACGCAGGCGAGACAGGAGAGACAGCGGTCGATATGAGTAACCACCTCGGCATCGGCCGGGCGATCGTTTTCCAGCATGTCCTTGATCAGATAGATGCGGCCGCGCGGGCTATCGAGCTCGTTTCCGAGCGTCACATAGGTGGGACAGGTGGCGGTGCAGAAGCCACAATGCACGCATTTGCGCAGAATCTTTTCGGATTCGGCGACATGGGGGTCGGTCAGTTGCTCGGCGGTGAAATTAGTCTGCATTAGAGGTGTCCCGTCGAGGGGTTGCGGGTGGGGCACCCCCCTCTGCCCTGCCGGGCATCTCCCCCTCAAGGGGGGAGATCCGCTGGGAGCACCCCCTCAGCGATAATTGACGGGGCGAGTGGGTGCCTCTGGCCAATCTCCCCCCTTGAGGGGGAGATGTCCGGCAGGACAGAGGGGGGTGCCCCGCATACTCGAACTCAGCCATCACCACCCCATCTTCCCCGGATTGAATATCCCGGCCGGATCGAACTTTTCCTTCACCCGCGCCGAGAGCAAGGCCACCGCTTCCGGCTGCGGCTGGAAAGCCGCCACGTCAGCACGCATCGCTTCCGAAGCACGCATCAGCGTTGCATGCCCACCGCCGAGCGCCTTGATGAAGCGGCGTAGCAGGCCGGCTTCGGGATCGGCCTCCATGCGCATCCAGACGAGGCCGCCCTGCCAGTCATAGTAAGCATCGACCCCGGCTTCGAGCCTGAGGGCGGCAACCAGCTGGTGACCCGCGGACGGCGCGACGGAGACGCGCCAGACTGGGCGCATCGTGCCATCGGCATAGGGAAAGACATCGCGGATTTCGCGCCAGAGCCCACGGCTCATCTGCTGATCGAGCTTGGTGACCGGGCCGAAAGCGGCCATCGCCTTGGCGAGCTTTTCGGCGCGCACCTCGACGGAACCCGGCAGCCCCTCGAGACGAAGTACGGTTGCCTCGCCTTCGGGCAGCCTGCCGCCTGCAAAGCGCCAGGTGACCGTCATCGGCAGATGCGCCGCACCGGAGACCTCGACAGATAGCGCCATGGCGACAGCCATGGCATTGGCGGCTTCGGCATCGTTGAGGCCGGATATGACGATTGTCTCTTCGGCTTTCGGACGCGGCGGAACGCGGAAGGTCACTTCGGTGAGAAAGCCGAGCGTGCCGTGCGATCCGACCAGCAGCTTCACCAGATCGAGGCCGGTGACGTTTTTCATCACTCGGCCGCCGTTCCTGACGATTTCGCCGCGGCCATTGACGAAGCGGATGCCGAGCAGGCTGTCGCGTGCCGCACCGGAGACGAAACGGCGGGGGCCGGAGACATTGGCGGCGAAGACGCCGCCGATCGTCGGCTCGCCCGAGGTGCCCATGACGCCGCGGTGATCCATCGGCTCGAAGGCCATCATCTGGCCGTTCTCGGCAAGGGCGGCCTCGATCTCGGCGACCGGCGTTCCGGCACGCGCGGTCATGACCATTTCGCCGGGGTTATAGGCGACGATGCCCGACATGGCTGTCGAGCGCAGTCTGTCTGCGGCCGCAACAGCATTGCCCAACCCGGCCCGCGTGCCGCCGCCGGAGATGGCGACCGGCTTACCCTCCGCAGCGTGCTCGCGGATCAGCCTTGCGGCTTCCTCTTCGGTTTCAGGAAAGAATTCGCTCATGCCGCCGGCCGTCCATCGAGTGGGAAGACCTTGGAGGGATTGAGGATCCAGCCGGGATCAAAGGCGGCCCGGACGGACATCTGCTGTGCCAAATCCACCTCGGAATATTGATGGCGCATCAGGTCGCGCTTTTCGATACCGACACCGTGTTCGCCGGTCAGGCAGCCACCGGCATCGACGCAGAGTTTCAGGATTTCGTTGCCCGCCGCTTCCGCGCGCGCCGCATCCTCGGGGTCGTTGGCATTGAAGAGGATCAGCGGGTGCATGTTGCCGTCTCCGGCGTGGAAGACATTGGCGACTCGCAGGCCATAGTGATCGACGATCTCGGCGGTCTTCTTCAACACGTAGGAGAGCTGGCTGAGCGGCACAGTGCCATCCATGCAGATGTAGTCGGCGATGCGGCCGGTCGCGCCAAAAGCGGATTTGCGGCCCTTCCAGATCAGTGCGGCCTCGGTCGCCGACTGGCATTCGCGCACGGTTTTCACCCGATGCCTATGGGCGATCTCGACGATGTTCTTCAGCATATCGTCCATCTCGGCTTCCGATCCCTCGACCTCGACGATCAGGAGCGCGCCGACATCGAGCGGATAGCCGGCATGGGCGAAGGCCTCGCAGATCTCGATCGCCGGCTTGTCCATGAACTCAATGGCGACCGGGATGATACCCGAGGCAATGACATCGGCAACGCAGGAACCGGCATCCTCCGATGTATCGAAGCCGAAGAGAACCGGGCGGGCGCCCTCGGGCTTGGCAATCAGCCGCACCGTCGCTTCGGTGACGATGCCGAGCTGTCCCTCATGGCCGCAGACGAGGCCAAGCAGGTCATAGCCGCCAGCATCCAGCGCCTTGCCGCCGAGCTCGATCACCGTGCCATCGGTCAGCACCATCTTGACGCCCAGCAGATTGTTGGTCGTCACGCCGTATTTCAGACAGTGGGCGCCGCCGGAATTCATGCCGATATTGCCGCCGATGGTGCAGGCGAGCTGCGAGCTCGGATCGGGCGCATAGAAAAAACCGTCTGCAGAGACGGATTCAGAGATGTTGAGATTGGTGACACCCGCCTGGACGACGGCGACGCGGTTTGCGAGGTCGATTTCCAGGATGCTGTTCATCTTCGACAGGCCGATGACGACGGCATCCTCCTGCGGGATGGCGCCGCCCGACAGCGACGTGCCGGCACCGCGCGGCACGACGGGAATGCCGTAGCGATGGCAGTATTTCATCACGGCCGCGACCTCTGCGGTCGAGCGTGGCAGGGCGACGGCGAGTGGCAGGCGGCGATAGGAGACGAAGGCATCAGTCTCGAACGGCACCAGTTCGCGCGCCTCGTGCACCAGACATTCCGGCGGCAGCAGATCGATCAGATCGCTGACGATCTGGCTGCGCCGGGCAAGCACATCGGCGCGCGGAGCAAGGAACGAAATGGTGTCGGACATGGCGCGCTTCCTCCCGATTGGCAGCGAGGCCGGCCCGTCCTCCGTGGCAGCCGGTTTCAATCGGCTTAACACTTTCCCGAAACCGGCGCAAATGCTAAGCACTTATGCCTAAAGGGGAAACAGTGCCGCACCATGACCAATCTGGGTGATCTCGAGATATTTGCCAAGGTCGTTTCGACCGGCAGCATGTCGCTTGCCGGGCGGGCGCTCGGTTTTTCCCCTGCCGTCATCTCTAAGCGCATCAAGCGGCTGGAAGACCGGCTCGGCACACGCCTCCTGCAGCGCACGACGCGGCAGATTTCGCTGACCGAGGCGGGCCAGGGTTTTTATGACCGGGTGCTCGGCATTCTGGCCGGGCTCGAGGAAGCCGAATATTATATTTCCGGCCGCTCGGCCCAGATGCACGGCACGCTGAAGATCTCGGCACCGACCTCTTTCGGCCGCATGCATATCGCCCCGCATCTGAAGCGCTTCATGGAAGAACATCCGGAGCTGGCCATCAATCTGGTGCTGACAGACGAGTTCAGCGACATTGTCGGCGGCGGCTTCGATCTGGCGATCCGCATTGCCGAGCTTACCGATTCCAGCCTGGTTGCCAGGCGTCTGGCGCCGGTGCGCCGGCTGCTCTGCGCCGCACCGTCCTACATCGAGGCGCATGGGATGCCCGCGAACCTCGACGACCTCAAGAACCACCGCTGCCTGCCCGCGCATAATAATGACGTGTGGCGGCTGGAAGGGCCTGATGGCGCGATGACGCTGCGGCCGGAGGGCATGCTGATCACCAATTCCAGCGAGGTGATCCGCGAGACGGTGATCGCAGGTCTGGGCATCGCGCTGCGCTCGACCTGGGATATCGGCGAGGAGCTAAAGAGCGGCAAGCTGGTGCAGGTGCTGCCGGAATATGAGGGATCGCGGAACGTGGCGCTCTCCGCGGTCTATCCGAGCCGCCAGTTTCTGCCCGCCAAGGTGCGGCTGTTCATCGATTATCTGGCGGAGCTTTATGGGCCGGTGCCCTACTGGGAGCTCTGACGCCTCCACCGCCGATCACATCTGGAGACTGACATGACTGCTTCGCCTCTTTTCCTTGGCCTATCCGACCGTCTCGATGACGGCGGAACGCCGCGCATGGTGATCTTCGGCGCCGGTCACGGCACGACCTATCCCGGCAAGGACAGCAGCGGCTATGCGGGCTCGGCCAACACAATCCGCGCGGCCAGCCAGGAAGATGCGGGGCTGATCGAGCATTGGGATTTCGATCTCGGCGGGCCGTTGTTCGACGGCAAGCCGGTCTGCTGCGTCGATGCCGGAGATTTGCCGACCGACGCCCGGGACAATGCCGGAAACCGGGCGCTGATCGAGGCGAAGACGCGGGAGGTGCTGGCGATGTCTGCAGTGCCGATCCTGCTTGGCGGCGACGATTCCGTGCCGATCCCTTTCCTTGCCGGTTTCGCCGGTCACGGCCCGATCTGGATCCTGCAGATCGACGCCCATATCGACTGGCGCGATGAGCTGCATGGCGAGCGCCAGGGCTATTCAAACCCAATGCGGCGGGCGAGCGAAATGGCGCATGTCGCAGGCATGGTGCAGGCCGGTATCCGTGGGGTCGGCAGTGCGCGCCGCGCGGAAGTCGAGGCGGCTAAGCGTTATGGGAGCCATCTCGTCACCGCCCGGGAAATTCATGCACAGGGCGTCGAGGCGGCGCTGCGGCATATTCCTGAAGGCGCGCAGGTGGTGATCACGCTCGACTGCGACGGGCTCGACCCCAGCGTCATGCCAGGCGTCGCGGCCCGCACGCCCGGTGGGCTGACCTACACGCAGGTTATCGACCTTATCGCGGGCGTGGGCCGCCGTGGCAGGATCGTTGGCTTCGATCTCGTCGAACTCTATCCGCCAGCCGATATCGACGGGATTTCGGCGCTGACGGCAGCGCGGCTGCTCGTCAACGCAATCGGGACGATCGTCCACCAGGGCTGAGCCTAGCGCGCGAGATCGAGATAGGCGCTCGCCACCATCGCATCAATATCCCTGGGCACCGGCACGAGGCAGGATTCCGGGCCGGCACCGCGCTTGGCGACGCGTTCCAGGCAGCGGGCCTGCAGCGTGAAGCCGAGATCCATGGATTCGACCGAATTGCCGAGCGGGCGCGGTCCTGCGAGGTTGGCCATATGGCCGCCGCCGAGGATGTGGATCGAGCGGCCGTCCTTCAGATACAGCGTTTCCATGACATCTGCCTCGTAGCGGTCGATGCCGACGACATCGGGATGGGCGCGGAAGCCCGATACGTCGATCTCCAGCGGGAAATGGCCGCCATTCATCAGGATCGCGCCGTTCTTGATCAGCGGCAGGTCGGCGACCGTGACGATACCCGGGAAACCGGTGACGGTGATGAGGACGTCGGCGGAGCGGATCGCATCCCGGCGCAGCGGGGTAACGAAACCATCGAGATGCGCTTCCAACGCCGTCACCGGATCGATATCAACGACGCTGACGGTCGAGAAAGCATTGCGGAAACTGGCGGCCGTGCCCTTGCCGCAGGCGCCGTAGCCGAAGACGGTGACGCGCTTGCCGTTGGTGGAGCGGTTGGTGAAGCGCATGTAGCTTTCGAACAGGCTCTGACCGACGGCATGCTTGTTTTCGGCGAATTGCTTGATCGGGCTGTCGTTGATGACAAGGATCGGCATGTTCAGCTTTTCACGCATCGGCAGCAGGCGCGTGCGGCCCGAGGTCGTCTCCTCCGTACCGCCGAGCAGGTTGGCATAGGGGCGTTCCGCGGCGATGGCGAAAAGATCGCCGCCATTATCGAGCAGCAGGTCGGGCTTGGCATCGACAACGGCTTCGAGGCTGCGGTGATGCTCGGCAGGATCGGTCGTCTGTGTGGCGAAGACGGTGATGCCCTGGGAGCGGAGATAGTCGACCGTCGACGGCTGGGTGCTGTTCAGATTTCCGGTGCAGACGAGCTTTGCGCCGCCGGCACGCAGCGTCGTCAGGAGCGCCACCGTCTTCGGCTCCAGATGGATACCGGTGCCGATCGTGAGGCCTTCGAAGGGGCGGGTGCGTTTGAATTCGGCGGCCGTTGCCTTCAGCAGACGGCAGCTGTTTCCGATCCAGTCGATGCGGGTGGCGGTATTTTCCATGATGGTCTCCTGTCGCTGATGACCGTCATAACGCCCACCGCGACCGCGCGGCATGGATAATTCGCTGCCGATACGGCAGTAAATCTGCCCTATTCGGTTCCCTCGCCTGCCTTGACCAGCCAGTCGCGCAATGCGGTGAAATGCGGCTTTCGAAGATCCGTCGTGCGGCAGCAGAGGCTATAGCCTGCCGGACGGCGGATGAAGCCGAAGGGAGCAGTCAGAATATTGCGCGCCAGATCATCCTCGATCGATGCGCGCGGAGCGAGTGCCACACCGAGGCCGGATCGGGCCGCACCGAGCGCCAGCAGCAGATCCTCGAATTCCTGACGGCGGGCGAAGCTGACTGCCGGTGTGCCGCTTTCGGCAAACCATTCGTCCCAAAGCTTCGGCACGCTGCGGCTGACGAGCATGGCAGCTGTAGCCATGCCCATGGGATCGCTGCCGAAGGTGGCGGTAAGTTGGGGTGCTGCCACCGGACCGAACTCGTCTTCCATGAAGCGGATGGCGGCCACACCGGCCGAGGGGCGGTACTCGCCCCCCATGATGACGGCATCGAGCTCCGGATGCTGCAACAGCGGCTCGGCGACCGCCATCGGTACGATATCGATCTCGGCATCGCCAAGCGCCCGTTGCAGGCTGCCGATGCGCGGCATCAGCCACCAGATGCCGAAGGCGGAGGGAACGCCGAGACGGAGCTTGCGGCTATCGTCCTTCTGCAGGTCACCGGCGGCATGCTGCAACAGGGAGAACGCCGCCGTTGCCGCTTCGGCAAAAGCCCTGGCCCGGTCGGTCGGCACGAGGCGGCGGCCTTCACGGGTGAAGAGCTTCTCGCCGAAATAATTCTCGAGTGCCGCGATCTGCAGACGCACCGCACCGCGCACGACACCGAGCTCTTCGGCAGCCCTGAGCACGCTGCCCTTACGGCAGACGGCTTCGAAAGCTCTGATTGAATTGAGTGGCGGAAGGCGCATGGCGGTCATCAACAGGAAACGATATCCCCAGATTGATATGGGCATTGAACGAAAGGCAAGAAGGCCCCATATTGAACACCTGTGCAAAGGCGGAAACAGAACAGGTTTTGCCGGAATTTCGACCCGCTGCGGCGTGAGATTTGCCTATTAAAAACCATAGCCGCGTTATGCACCGTTAAATGGCGCATGGATCGCGCAAGCTTTCCAGCACATGCTAATATTAATGATTCTCTGAAACGACTCGAAAGGTGACCCGACAGTTGACTCTTCTCTCCCGCCTAGCCTCCGACATGCAGCTGATGTTCCGGCGTCCGCCGAGACAGCAGTATGCTGCGCTGTGCTATCGGATGAAGAAGAAGAGCAACGACGTCGAGGTCCTGCTGATGACCAGCCGCGATACCGGCCGCTGGGTCATTCCCAAGGGCTGGCCGATGAACGGCAAGTGCTCCTATGAGGTCGCCGCCCGCGAAGCCTATGAAGAAGCAGGCGTGCGCGGCAGCGTCGAGCACGAGACGCTCGGCGCCTACAGCTATCCGAAGGTCCTGAAGGATGGACTGAAGGTGAGCTGCAAGGTGCAGGTTTATGCGCTCGAGGTTTCCGAGCTTGCCAAGAACTTCAAGGAAAAGGGCGAACGCACGATCGAGTGGGTTTCCTGCGACGAGGCCTGCAAGCGGGTCCGTGAGCCGGAGCTTCGCGACCTGTTCCTGCAGTTCAAGCGCCGCATCGACGAACATCTTCAGGCAAGCCGCGCCAAGCAGATTCCGGCGGAATGATTCCTGCCATCTTGCGCTGTTAGGAATGACAGCGTTAAAGCAGGATTCCTTCCAGGAAAGAGCATGGCCGAGAAGACACCTGTCCTTACAAAACGCACGCTCGACAAGGACCTCGACAAATATAGCCACGTCGAGGATGCCTCGAAATTCGTTGCGCGCAAGCTGATCGCACCGGGCATCGGCCTGGTGTTCCTCGGTCTCGCGATGCTATTTGCCGGGGTCTACGTCTTCGACCGGCCGAGTGCAGTGCTGATCATCGCCGCTGCCGCGCTTGCCGCCTACATGGCAATGAATATCGGCGCGAACGACGTGACGAACAATGTCGGCGCCGCCGTCGGTGCACGCGCGATGACGATGGCGCAGGCGCTGGTGATTGCCGCGATCTTTGAGATCCTGGGCGCGACCATCGCGGGAGGCGAAGTGGTGAAGACCATTTCGTCCAGCATCGTCGATGCCGTGCAGGTTCCGGAAGGATTGCTTGCCTGGATCATGATGGCGGCACTGATGGCGGCCGCGTTGTGGATCAATCTCGCGACCTGGCTCAACGCGCCTGTTTCCACCACCCATGCGATCGTCGGCGCCGTCATCGGCGCCGGCATCGCTGCCGTCGGCCCGGAGCCGGTCAACTGGCGGGTGATGGCGGAAATCTCGTCGAGCTGGGTGACGTCGCCGATCATCGGCGGGGTGATCGCCGCCGGCCTGCTGTTCCTCGTCAAGACTTTCGTCATTTACCGCGACGACAAGATCGCGGCGGCCCGGCGCTGGGTGCCTGTGCTGATCGCGGCAATGGCCGGCGCATTTACGGCCTATATGATCCTGCAACTCACGACACCGGACCGTTTCCCGGCAACGACGGTGCTGGCCTATGGGCTGGCGACAACCGTTTTCTGCTGGCTCATCGCCCGGCCGATCGTCCGCCGCCAATCCGAGGGGCTCGAGAACCGCAACAGCTCGTTGCGCATCCTCTTCAAATATCCGCTGATCGGCTCTGCCGCCCTGCTCTCCTTCGCCCATGGTGCAAACGACGTTTCGAACGCGGTCGGCCCGCTTTCGGCAATCGTGCGCTCGACGACGCTTCTGCCCGTTCACGGGGAGATCGCCCCGCCGCTCTGGGTGATGCTGATCGGCGCTCTCGGCATCTCGGTCGGTCTGCTGCTGTTCGGCCCGCGCCTGATCCGTCTCGTCGGCGAACAGATCACCAAGCTCAATCCGATGCGCGCCTATTGCGTGGCGCTGTCGACCGCCTTTACCGTCATTCTTGCCTCCTGGTTCGGCCTTCCGGTCAGCACGACGCATATCGCGGTCGGCTCGGTCTTCGGCGTTGGCTTCTTCCGCGAATGGTACACCCGCAACTCGAAGCGCCGCATCGCCTATATGCGCCATAAGGCGGAGAGCTGGGCGATCGACGAACCGGCCGATCCGAATGTGCATGAGACCCGCCGCCGCTATCTGGTGCGCCGGTCGCATTTCATGACGATCATCGCCGCCTGGGTGATCACCGTTCCGGCCTCGGGTGCGCTTGCGGCGCTGCTCTATTGGGTTATGTTCGCCCTCTTCGTTTGACCGGGAAATCTAGAATGCGCGCCAATTTCCGCATGCAGCGGCTGTTCATCGACGCACCGCTTGCCGCCAATGCCGCCGTCGAAGCCAGCTCTGACCAGTATAATTACTTGGCGAATGTGCTGCGCCTGACCGACGGCGCGGAGATTCTCGTTTTCAACGGCCGGGATGGGGAATGGAAAGCCACCCTCGCCTTCCCGACCCGCAAGCGCATCCTGCTGACCCCGGTCGAACAGACGCGGCCGCAGCCCGCGCCATCCGATCTTCACTATCTCTTCGCGCCGCTGAAAGTGGGGCGGCTGGACTATCTGGTGCAGAAGGCGGTGGAGATGGGAGCCGGCGTTCTGCAGCCGGTCATGACCCAGCATGTGCAGGGCAAGATCACCAATCTCGACAAGCTCAAGGCCAACGTCATCGAGGCGGCAGAGCAGTGCGGTATTCTCGGCATTCCCGATGTCGCCGAACCCGTGAGACTTTTCGATCTTCTGGACGGCTGGAAGGCCGATCGGCGGATCATCTATTGCGACGAGGGCGATGCCGGGCAGAATCCGCTGCCGCTGCTCTCGGCGATCACCGAAAAGAAGCTCGCGCTTCTGGTCGGCCCGGAAGGCGGGTTTTCGGAAGAGGAGCGCACCCGGCTGCGCAACCTCAATTTCGTCACCGCCATCCCGCTCGGCCCGAGAATCCTGCGTGCGGATACAGCTGCTGTAGCGGCAATGGCCGTCATCCAGGCAGCGATCGGCGACTGGAATTAACCTTGCGCCTATTCACTCAAGATACAGGATGCTATTTTTTTGAACCGGCGTTGAAAGAATTTCACTTGCAACATACCTGAGAGCGGTCCTAATCACCCTTCCATTGCCGCGCCCAAAAGGCGTTCCCCCAGAATACAGGTTAGATTTGCATGGCTCGCGACACCACCGACCAGACACCGCTCTCTTCGGTTCAGGAGCTGACCGATTATCTTGCTGCGGGGAACAAGCCGACGGAAAAATTCCGCATCGGCACCGAGCATGAGAAGTTCGCCTTCTTCCGCGCCGACAACAGCCCCGTTCCCTATGCCGGCGATGCCAGCATTTCCGCGCTGTTGAAGGGCCTGCAGGAACGTTCCGGCTGGGAGCCGATCATGGACGGTGAGAATATCATCGGCCTTGGCGAACAGCACGGCATGGGCGCGATCTCGATCGAGCCGGGCGGCCAGTTCGAACTGTCGGGTGCTCCGCTCGAAACCATCCACGAGACCTGCAGAGAATCCAACCAGCATCTCGCCGTCCTTCGCGAGATCGCCGAGCCGATGGGCATCCGCTTCCTCGGCATCGGCGGCAGCCCGAAATGGACGCTGGCGGAAACGCCGCGCATGCCGAAATCCCGTTACGACATCATGACCCGCTACATGCCCAAGGTCGGCAGCAAGGGTCTCGACATGATGTACCGGACCTGCACGATCCAGGTGAACCTCGACTTCTCCTCGGAAGCCGACATGCGCAAGAAGATGCGCGTTTCGATGAAGCTGCAGTCGTTCGCGACCGCGCTCTTTGCCTCCTCGCCATTTACCGAAAACAAGCCGAACGGCCTGCTCTCCTGGCGCGGCGACATCTGGACGGATACCGACAACCGCCGCTCGGGCCCGCTCGATTTCACCTTCCGCGACGATTTCGGCTTCAAGGACTATGCCGAATGGGCGCTCGACGTGCCGATGTATTTCATCGTTCGCGACGGCCGCTACAAGGACTGTACCCACGTCACCTTCCGCCAGTTCATGAACGGCGCGCTGAAGAGCGAGATCAAGGACTGGGAGCCGACGATGGGCGACTGGACCAACCATCTCTCGACGCTGTTCCCCGACGTGCGCCTGAAGCGCTTCCTCGAAATGCGCGGCGCCGATGGCGGCCCGTGGCGCCGGATCTGTGCGCTGCCCGCCTTCTGGGTCGGCCTGCTCTATGATGAAGCGGCGCTCGAAGCTGCCGATCAGTTCACCAAGGACTGGACGTTCGATGAGGTCGTCGCATTGCGTAATGCCGTGCCGGCCGAGGGCCTGAAGGCTTCGTTCCGTGGTCATGCCTTGTTCGACGCAGCGAAGGATGTGCTCGCCCTTTCCAAGGCCGGCCTGAAGTCGCGCAATCGCCTCAACAAGGAAGGCCAGGACGAGACGATCTTCCTGTCGCCGCTCGATGAGGTGATGGCCAAGAAGGCGACACTCGCGGAAGATCTGCTCGCCCGCTTCAACGGCCGGTGGAACGGTTCCGTCGAACCCGTCTTCGAGGAATATCAGTACTAAGGTCTCCGGCAAAAAGCCGTTTGCGCATTCCTATTTCCGTTTATAGTAGCGATTCAAACGCACTAAACAGCGGAAGGACTGCCCATGCTGCCACTCTTCGACATGATGATGCAGGCGCAGAATGGCGCGGCGATGGATGCCATCGCCAAGCAGTTCAACCTTGCGCAGGAACAGGCGACCAAGGCGATGGCGGCGCTGATGCCGGCCTTCTCCGCCGGACTGAAACGCAGCACAAGCAACCCCTATGATTTCATGGGGCTGATGCAATCGGTTTCCTCGGGAAATTACGGCAAATATTTCGAGGACATGAGCAAGGCCTTCACGCCGCAGGGCGTGACCGATGGCAACAATGTCCTCGCACAACTGTTCGGCTCTCAAGAGGTCTCCCGCGCCGTTGCGGCTCAGGCGGCACAGATGACCGGCATCGGCCAGGAGATCTACAAGCAGATGCTGCCGGTGATCGCCAGCACGCTGATGGGCGGGCTGTTCAAGCAGTCGATGGGTCAGATGTCATCGCCGGTCAATCCCTTCGTCAACACGGCGATGGGCGAGACGATCCAGACATGGCTGGAGAGCACCGGTTTTGCGCCGAAGCAGAAGGCCGCACCCGAGCCGAGCATCTTCGACAATCCCTTCACGCAGGCGATGCAGCTGATGTTCAGCGTGCCGAAGCCTGAAGCGGAGAAGGCCGCAGCCAATCCATTTCTCGACAATCCCTTCGCCAAGGCATTCCAGGACATGATGGCGGGGATGAACCCGCAACAACCGAAAGCCCCGGAACCGGCCAAGGACGCACCGAAGGAACAAGCTGCCGGTTACATGGATATGCTGAACACCATGTTTGACAGCGGGCTGGAAGTGCAAAAGAACTATCAGAAGAACCTGGAATCGATCTTCGACGCCTACCGCCCGAAAGCACCTTCCCCCTCCTCCAAACCATAAAAAAACCCGGAGACGGCTTGGGAAAGCGGTCACCGGGTTAAGAGGCAGGGCTATTGGCTATCACCCTGCGGGGAAAAAGGGTCCGCTCCTAATCGATATAGGAGCGGAAGATCGACAGGCGCCAGCGGCGGCGGGCGGAGTCGGTCAGCTGCGGTGACGGGTCCTCGAAGAAGGTCGACGTCAGCAGGGCGGAGGCGATATCGGCGCGGGTCAGGCCGATATCCCGCAACTGATAGTCATCAAGCTCCGTAAGACCGTTGATTGCTCTGCGATTGCGGTAGCCGCGAAAGAGAGCAGCGAGCGGCGCAAGGATGCCGGCAAGGCGTGCGGACACGCTCACAGGCTGCTTGGCACAGTCGAGTTCTAAAGTCTGGTCAATCATGCGCATCGAACTCTCCTTTCTTTCGGGCGCAACAACCCACCCCTCCCGCGAGGTCGAGCGGGAAGGCATGCGGGCTGGAACTCAAGGCGGACAGAAGGGTCTCTGTCCTTCACTTTGCTTGATTTGCAGCCAGAAGATGCCAAAGCCCTATTGATCAGTCCAACGAATGTTTCTAATGGTTATTATCAGAGATCGTTATAGGTGAGCCCATGTCAGCGCCTCTTGATATTGACCAGTTGCAGACCTTCATCGCCATCGTCGATTCCGGCAGCTTCACCAAGGCGGCAGATCGCGTCTACAAGACGCAGTCGGCGGTTTCGATGCAGATGCGGCGGCTGGAAGAGCGGATCGGCAAGCAACTTTTCATCAAGGACGGCCGCGGCAACCGGCTGACGGCCGAGGGCGAGAAGCTGCTCAACTATGCGCGGCGGATCATCCGTCTGAACAACGAGGCGATGGCGGCTTTCGACGACAATCGTCTCGAAGGCATGCTGCGCATCGGCACGCCCGACGACTATGCCGACCGCTACATGCCTGAGATCATCGGCCGTTTCGCCAAGACGCATCCGAATGTCGAGCTCTATATCGTTTGCGAACCATCGGTGGACCTTGCCGAGCGCATGCACAAGGGCGAGCTCGATATCGCGCTCGTCACCCATAACCCCCGCGAACGCATGTCGGATGTTGTCAGAACCGAACCGCTCTGCTGGGTCGGCTCGGCCAACCATCCGATCCGTGACGACGCGCCGGTGCCGCTTGCCGTCGGCCGCCGCGACTGCCAGTGGCGCCAGCTTGCCTGCTCGGCGCTCGATGCCGTCGGACGCGAGCATCAGATCCTGTTCACCAGCTGGTCCTGCACGGTTGTTGCTGCTGCCGTGCTGGCGGGCATGGCCGTCTCGGTCATGCCGGAATCGGCGCTGAGAACCGGTATGAAGGTGCTCAGCCAGGCAGACGGCTTCCCCGCCCTGCCCCCGGTTCAGATCGGCATCATGAAGCGTCCTGGCGTTTCCATCTCGCTGATGAATGCGATCACGGCCCACATCACGGCCTGCCTCGACAACATCACGCCTGCTGTCGTCGACGACAATCTGGAAGCCGATCTGAAGACCGCCTATGCGCGCAACTACCCGCGGCTGAAGGCTGCCAACATGGTGCCGAGCTGGTAAGTTTCAGCTTGCCTTGGAGAAGAGCGAAGCGCGGATCACGCGCTTCCATTCGCCGAGCATGCGCCGCGCCAGTTCTTCCTCGCTCTTGACCGCAAGACGGATCGAGGCGCCGATCAAGTGGCTGAAGAGATAGGTGCGTGCCTGCATGTCGATCGCTTCGAGTTCCGGCGCTACGCGCTTGACGGCTTCGTAGAAGATATCGGCAACCCGATTGCTGTGATCGATGTTCAACCGCAACAGATCCTGATCGGTTTCGGTGCCCATCCAGACGCCGAGATAGGTCGGGTCGTTGCGATAGGCATCGTAGTACCAGTCGATCATCCCCTCGATGAGATGAAGCGCGTCTTCCAGTGAGTGGACGTTGGCGAAGACCTGCGCGGTCTTGGCCTGCACCTCGCTGGCATGACGATCGAACAGCGCTTTGACGATCGCCGCTTTTTCCGGGAAGTACTGATAGACCGAACCGATCGGCACCTTGGCGGCGACCGCAAGTTCGGTCATGCGCATGGCACTCACGCCCTTTTCGGCGATAATCTCGGCGGCAGCGGACAGGATGAGATCGAAACGCTGAATGCTGCGCTCTTGCTTCGGTTTCCGGCGCAGGCCGATGCGATCCACATTGTCTATGCTCATGCCGACCCGCCCCCACAGCTTATTCTTGAGCGGCGGCAGCTGTCTCAAACCGGCGCATCCGAGCGATATGGCATGCAGGTCTTCATGCGCCGTGAAGGGAAAACTTCGCATTTTAACGAACTGTCAAACTCGACAAAAATCGGAGCAAAATGCCCCGATTTTTCATGTCTAACCCTGTGGATGACTTGGCAGCCGAAAGATCAGGCCAGGTTCTTCTTGAGGAAATCCACGGTGCGGCTCCAGGCCAAATCAGCAGCCTTCTTGTCATATCGCGCAGACGACGTATCGTTGTTGAACGCGTGATTGACGCCATCATAGACGAAGATCTGGAAATTCTTACCGTTGGCCTCCAGCTCCTTCTTGTAGGCATCGATGCCGGCATTGATGCGATCGTCGAGACCGGCATAGTGCAGCATCAGCGCCGCCTTGATACCGGGCACCTGATCCGCCTTCGGCTGGGCGCCATAATAGGCGACACCCGCCTTGAGCTCCGGCGATTTGGTGGCGAAGTTGTTGACCGTGCCGCCGCCCCAGCAGAAACCGATGGCGCCGACATTGCCATTCGCATTCGGCAGCGTCTGCAGATATTTCAGCGTTGCTTCGGCATTAGCCGCTGTGGCCGTGGCATCGAGCTTGCCGAAGAGCTCGCGGGCCTGATCCTCGTTTTCAGGCGTGCCGCCGAGCGGCGATAGAAAATCCGGAGCCAGAGCGATGAAGCCTTCCAGCGCCATGCGGCGGGCGACATCGCGAATATGCGGGTTGAGGCCGCGGTTCTCGTGAATGACGATGACGCTGCCGAGCTTGCCGGATACGGCCTTCGGCTCAACGAGATACCCCTTCATCTCGCCGCTGCCGCCCGGATAAGTCACGTCTTTCGCCGTCAGC
Organism: Rhizobium sp. 01N424; assembly: GCF_056399485.1. Taxonomy (NCBI): domain Bacteria; kingdom Pseudomonadati; phylum Pseudomonadota; class Alphaproteobacteria; order Hyphomicrobiales; family Rhizobiaceae; genus Rhizobium; species Rhizobium sp. 01N424. The sequence continues at coordinate 619,141 of NZ_JBFTRK010000001.1, read as the reverse complement.
CGCTCGTCGCCGGCCGGCACCATTTCGGCGGCGGCCTTGTTTGCCGCCAGCATCGGGGCGATGACGGCGGCGGCGCCTGCGGATCCGGCAAGCTTCGTCAGCTTGTCCATGAAGCCGCGGCGGTCCAATGTCAGATGTGTGTATTCATCATAGGCGCTGATCATCGCCTGTGTGATTTCCGGCTTGTCCATATCGATCTCCTCTTCCCTACCCGTGCCATGCCCGAGCAGGAAGATAGGTCAGTGCAAAACAAGCGGTGTACAAATATACGTTACCCGCTGAAGGCCATCCAGCCGATCAGCCAGGCCCACATGCCGAGCAGAGCGGCACAGCCGAGCGCAAAGAGCGGGCTGCGGATTCGCATGTTGTTGCTGGTCACGTGAACATAGGCGTGTGCATAGCGCAGCACGACGAAGAGCCAGGCGAGCACGAGCGACGGAAGATTGTCGGCCTCGGTGATATAGAGAAGCACACAGCAGACATAGAAGAGAACCGGCAGCTCGAACTGATTGGCGATGCTGTTCTTGACGAAAAGGCTCTCGGGCGGCTCATCCCGGTTTTCGCGGTATTCGGAAATCCTGATCTTGCCCTGCCTCACCATCCGGCGGCGGCGGTAGCCGAGCAGGCCGTAAAGGATGAAGACCAGGACGACTTGGCCGACGATCGGCCAGAAGATCTCGAAACCGGTCATATGGGCATTTCCTTTCCGCTTCATTCAAATTTTTCAGAGCAGTAAAGGAAAAGGAAAGCGCTTGCCAGAGGAATGCCCGCCGCGAAAAGACGCAGCGGGCATGAGATTCAGACCTGGGCGATACCGCCGTCGGCAAAGAGCTCGGCACCGGTGACGAAGCTCGAGTCATCGGAGGCGAGGAAGAGCGCGGCGGCGGCAATCTCATCCGCGCGGCCGACGCGGCCCATCGGGACCTGACCGGCCAGCAGATCGAGCAAGCCCTGCTGCTGCGCCTTGTCCTGACCGGCAAGTTCGACGAGACCGGTGGTCTCGGTCGGGCCGGGGCTCAGCGTATTGATGCGGATGCCGCGATCCTTGAGGTCGAGGATCCAGTTGCGCGAGAAATTGCGGATCGCAGCCTTGGAAGCGGCATAGACGCTGAAGGCGGGAGTGCCGGTCGAGCCTGCCGTCGAGCCGGTGAGGATAACGGAGGAGCCTTTGGCGAGCAGCGGCAGCGCCTTCTGCACGGTGAAGAGCACGCCCTTCACATTGCGGCCGAAGGTATCGTCATACTGCTCCTCGGTGATTTCGCCGATCGGAGCGAACGAGCCGCCGCCAGCATTGACGAAGAGCACATCGATGCGGCCGGCTTCCGCCTTCACCTGCGCGTAGAGCCTGTCGAGATCGGCGAGCTTTGCCGAGTCGGCCTGAATGCCGGTGGCATTGCCGCCGATTTCAGCGACGGCTTTCTGCAGTACATCGGCGCGACGGCCGGTGATAAAGACGCGTGCGCCTTCGGCGGCGAAACGTTTGGCGGTGGCAAGGCCGATGCCCGAGGTGGCGCCGGTGATGACGGCAATCTTTCCATTCAGTCTCTGGGTCATATCAGTCGTCTCCTTGTGTTCGACTGATGCTGAGATATGGACGACCAGATCATTTCGGAATAGAAAGAAATGAAAGTCATCATTGCAGATTTGAAACAATGAAATTGCCCGATTTCGAAGGTCTAGCAATGTTTGCCAAGGTGGCGGAGGAACGCTCTTTTGCCCGCGCGGCAAAGACGCTCGGCGTCTCGGTTGCCACCGTCTCGCGCGGTGTCGCCAGGTTGGAAGAACGGCTCGGCGCGCGGCTTTTCAACCGCACCTCCCGGCAGCTGTCGCTGACCGAGTTCGGCGCCCGGCTATCCGATCGGGCATCGCGCATCTATTGCGAAGCGGAAGAGATGGAGAATGCCGCCCGCGAACTCTCCAGCCGTCCGCGCGGGTTGATCCGGCTGGCTGTGCCGATGTCCTTCGGCCTGCGCTGGGTCGCGCCGATCCTGCCCGATTTCTTCGAACAATACCCTGACATCAGCATCGACCTGCATATGAGCGATGCCAGCGTCGATCTCGTCGGCGACGGCTTCGATGCGGCGCTCAGGATCGCCGTGCTGCCCGACTCATCGCTGGTCGCGCGGCGGCTGGCGCCGGTTGCGCCGTTCATTCTGGCCGCACCCGCCTACCTTGAGAAATACGGCTGCCCCGATCATCCACGCGATCTCGCCGCCCATCATCTGCTCGGCTATTCCTACCGGCCGAAGCAGGATGTCTGGCGCCTGAAGAACCGGCAGGGCGATGAGGAATATGTGACGCCCAGCGGGCCGTTGAGAGCGACCAATTCCGAAGCGCTGGTGCCGCTGGCGCTGCGCGGTCTCGGGATCTGCGAACTTCCGGAGTTCCTGGCCAGCGAATATCTGGCGGACGGGCGGCTGAAGGCGATCTTGCCGGACTGGACGCTGCCGAGCGGGGCGCTCTATTTCGTCACGCCATCGGCGCGGGCACGCCCGGCGAAGATCGAGGCACTGTCGGAATTCATGATCGCGCGGCTTTCTAACCCGCCCTGGCGCTGGCCGCGCTAGGCTTCGTCCTTCGGCCCGAAACGGATCAGCGCGAAGCGGATGATGGCGATCACGGTAACGGCGAGCGAGGCGAATTTCAGCTTGGTCAGCCAGGGCAGGATGGTGACCGCGGTGGCCGAAGACGGGCTGCCGCCGAAGGCAATCAGGCTCGATATGTTTTCGGCATAATCGGAAAACACATAGATGAGCGGCAATGCCAGGACGGCTTTTACAAGAGCCGGATGAACCGGCTTGCCGAAATATCGCCCTGTGGTCTCGAGCTTGAGGATGAGACTCAGGAGCAGCATCGCCAGCAAGGCGGGCAACACCAGCTCAGGGCCGAGATACATGGAACGGAGAATTCCATAGGCGGCGGCATTGTCCTTCAGCAAGGCCTGCATGGCCGCGACAGTCGCCTCGTCATAGCCTGCGACATAGCTATCGAGCATGGCGCGGCCGGTTTCGTGCTGAAAGGGCAGGACGAAACCGAAGAGCGCCCAGCCAAAAGCGGCAATGCAGAGAATGGCGAGCAGCCCGATGATGCGGAGCGGTATCCGGCTGCCCGCTGTCATTATCAGACGCCGGAGCCCGGATAGTTCGGGCTTTCGCGGGTGATCGTCACGTCATGCGGATGGCTTTCGCGCAGACCGGCGCCGGAGATGCGCACGAAGGTGGCGCGCTCCTGGAATTCCTTGAGGTCCTTGCCGCCGACATAACCCATGGCAGCCTTCAGGCCGCCTGCGAGCTGGTGGAGCACACCCGATACCGGACCCTTGTAGGGAACCTGGCCCTCGATACCCTCAGGCACGAGCTTCAGCGTGTCGCGGACTTCGGCCTGGAAGTAGCGGTCAGCCGAGCCGCGGGCCATGGCGCCGACGGAGCCCATGCCACGATAGGCTTTGAAGGAACGGCCCTGGTAGAGGTAGACTTCACCCGGGCTTTCGTCGGTGCCGGCGAGCAACGAGCCGATCATGACGGCCGATGCGCCCGAGGCGATCGCCTTGGCAACGTCGCCGGAGAACTTGATGCCGCCATCGGCGATCACAGGGACGTCCTGCGCCTGCGCTGCTTCGACAGCCGACATGATGGCTGCGAGCTGCGGAACGCCGACACCGGCGACGATACGCGTCGTGCAGATCGAACCCGGGCCGATACCGACCTTGACCGCATCCGCACCGGCATCGATCAGCGCCTTGGTGCCATCAGAGGTGGCGACGTTGCCGGCCATGACGCGAACCGAGTTGGACAGCTTCTTGACGCGCGCCACGGCATTGAGAACGCCCTGCGAATGACCGTGGGCGGTATCGACGACCAGAAGGTCGACGCCGGCTTCGATCAGGCGCTCGGCACGCTCGAAACCGTCATCACCGACGCCGACGGCAGCGGCAGCGCGAAGACGGCCCTGCGCATCCTTCGAAGCGTTCGGGTTCAACTGAGACTTCTCGATATCCTTGACGGTGATCAGACCGACGCAGCGGCCTTCGCCATCGACGACCAGCAGCTTTTCGATGCGGTGCGCGTGCAGAAGGCGCTTGGCCTCCTGCTGATCGACATTTTCCTTGACGGTGATGAGGCCTTCGCGGGTCATCAGCTCGTAGATCTTCTGCGAAGGATCGGAGGCGAAGCGAACGTCGCGGTTTGTGAGAATGCCGACGAGGCGGCCGGACTTCTCAACGACCGGGATGCCGGAGATCGAGTACATCTTCATCAGGCCCAGCGCATCGGCGAGCGTCGCATCGGGGCCGATGGTGACGGGGTTGACGACCATGCCGCTTTCGAACTTCTTGACCTGGCGGACCTGCTCGGCCTGCTCGACCGGCGTCAGGTTCTTGTGGATGACGCCGAGGCCGCCGGCCTGGGCCATGGCGATCGCCAGACGGCTTTCCGTGACGGTGTCCATGGCAGACGAAATGATCGGGATATTCAGTTCGAAGTCGGTTGCGATACGTGTCGCGACGCTGGTCTGGCCCGGCAGAACTTCGGAATGACCGGGCTGCAACAGCACGTCGTCAAACGTGAGTGCGTCCAAACCGGTCGGCGTTTCAATGATGCGAGCCATGGCCAATTTCCTTCAAATAAGAAAAATGCGACCCCACCCGGAACGAATCGTCCGCACCGGCGGTGTGCAAGGGTTGCTTTGGAAGTTGGCGAGGGCTGGTAACACGTCTATGACAGGTTGGGAATAGCAAAACGCGAATGCCTGCTGCGCGTCCAGGGAATAGGACGATGTGGCGCATTCCCAGGCCACGCAGCCTTGTTTCCGGCATGTCCGTTTCCCATGTGTCCACGGGCTGGACCGCATTCTCTTCAAGACGACACCATCCGCCAATTCCAACGGGCACTGGAGCTGCAAGCCGTGAACACCACCTGCACATCCTCCGACACGTTTCTATTTCTGCGCGCCTGGCTGCGAAATCCGCTGCGCGTCGCCTCTGCCATTCCGTCGGGCCGCTCGCTGGCCCAGCTCATTACCCAGGAGATCGACCCGGCAGCCGGCCGCGTCATCGAACTCGGGCCGGGCACCGGCGTCTTCACGCGCGCACTGATCGGCCGCGGCGTCGCTGAGAGCGATCTGGTGCTGATCGAGAAAGGACGCGAATTCACCGGCATGCTGGCGGCGCGTTTTCCGCAGGCGGCGATTGTCGAAAGCGATGCAGCGAAGATCGGACAGCTCGATATCGGCGGCCCTGCGGGCGCCGTTGTCAGCGGGTTGCCGCTGCTCTCCATGCCGCCGCGCCAGGTGATGGCGATCCTGGCCGGCGCCTTCAGGCATCTCGGCAGGCAGGGCAAGTTCTACCAGTTCACCTACGGCCCGCGCTGCCCGGTGCCACGCCCGATCCTCGACAGGCTGGGCCTCAAGGCGGTGTTCCTGGGACGGACGATCCAGAATTTTCCGCCGGCTGCCGTGTACCGTATCTCGAAAAGGACCACCCTGCCCTTCTGGCAGGGCGACTGAGCGTTGAAAAAACGGGAGCGGTGTGGGCCGCTCCCGTCTCCCATCAGATATCGAACTGATAGCTCTTGGGGACGAAGCGGTAGCCGGCGCCCTGCTTTTCGACGAAGCCGACCGCCGGGAACGGCATGTGATAGCCGAGGAAGGCGATCTTGTCGGTGGCGATCAGGTCGAACACCTTCTTGCGCGAAGCGGCGGCCTCGGCCTTGTTCATGTCGAAACGCACTTCCCATTCCGGATGCAGCAGCGACAGGATGTAATGGTTTGCCGTATCGCCGGTGAAAACCAGCTGCTTGTTATCGGACTGCGCATGGAAGACCATGTGGCCGGGCGTATGGCCAGGCGCCAGCATCGCGGTGATGCCGCTGACGACGGAATCGCCTTCCTTGATGAAGGTGGTCTTTTCGGCAAAGGGCACGACATTGGCGAGAACAGCCTTGTGGCCGCCTTCGGCCGGCGTCCCCTCGCGGGCCTTGTCGGTCCAGAAATCATATTCCGCCTGACCGGCGACATAGCGAGCGTTCTTGAAAGCCGGGGCGCCGCCTTCCATCATGCCACCGATATGGTCGCCGTGCATGTGGGTGAGCGCCACGACGGTGATGTCGTCGGCGGAATAGCCTGCAGCCTTCAGGCCATCCTGCAGCTTGCCCATGCCACGCTCGCGGGCACCGGCGCCGAAGCCTGTATCGACGAGGATCACATCGGAACCGGTATCGATGATCGCGGGCGAATAGCTGTTCACGAACTTGTCGGCGGGCAGGAAGTTTTCGGTGAGCAGTATCTTCACTGCTTCCGGATCCTGATTGGTGCCGAAGGTTTCGAACGGCTTCTCCAGCACGTTGCTGCCGTCGCGGACAGCGGTGATCTTGAAGGAACCCAGCTTGAATTGATTGATCTCTGGCAATGCTGTCGTCATCTTTGCTTTATCTCCGGTCTCGGCCGCCTGGGCCGGTATTCTCAAAATGGCCGGCGCCGCCAGCAGGCCAAGACCTGCGGCAAAAAGCGTGCGCCGCTTCATCCCCAATGAAACTGCCATATATCCATCCTCCGGCAACGTGCGATCTCTATTCGCACTCATCCCCACGTGCTTGCCGGGCATTTCTGGCCGCGGCGGCGTAAGCATATGTCAATGTTGAAAGGAGAAGTTGTCGAACAAGCCGTCTCACGCAGACGTGAAGCGGATGTGTAGACTTCAGCATTTCCGGGATTGGCAGAGACCGAGCCCGGGACTAAACAGCAGCCGCCCCCAAAGACCATTCAAGGCTTTCGCCTATGAACCGCATCGTTCCGCTGATCCTTGCCGTCGCTCTTTTCATGGAGCAGATGGATTCGACTGTTATCGCCACCGCACTGCCGGCGATCGCCAATGACCTGCATGTCAACCCGATCACCCTGAAGCTGGCGCTGACCTCCTACATGGTGTCGCTGGCCGTCTTCATTCCGATCAGCGGCTGGATGGCCGACAGGTTCGGCGCCAAAAACATCTTCCGGCTGGCCATCGGCGTTTTCGTCGTCGGCTCGATCTTCTGCGCCAGTTCGTCCAATCTCGTCGAATTCGTCTTCGCCCGCTTCCTGCAGGGGATCGGCGGCTCGATGATGACCCCGGTCGGCCGCCTCGTGCTGGTGCGAACGACGCAGCGCAGCGATCTTGTCTCAGCCATGGCGCTGCTCACCATCCCGGCGCTGGTCGGCCCGCTGGCCGGACCGCCGCTCGGCGGTTTCATCACCACCTATTTCAGCTGGCACTGGATCTTCCTGATCAATGTTCCGGTCGGCGTCATCGGCGTGTGGCTGGCGACGATCTTTCTGCCGCATGTCGAGGCGACGCGGCCACCGAAACTCGATGTCATCGGCTTTATCCTGACGTCCGTCTCAGCGGCCGGCGTCGTCTTCGGCCTCTCGGTCGTCAGCCTGCCGGCGCTGCCGCCCGTCATCGGCATCACGGCGACGATCATCGGCCTCATCTGCGGCTGGCTTTACGTCCGCCACGCCAGGAGCCACCCGGCGCCGATCCTGAACCTCGACCTCTTCAAGAACGCCACCTTCCGCGCCTCGACCACGGGCGGCACGCTGTTTCGCATCTGCGTCGGCGCCATGCCATTCCTGACACCGCTGATGCTGCAGCTCGGCTTCGGCCTGACGCCGTTTCAATCCGGCCTCATCACCTTCTCGGGGGCGATCGGGGCGATCACCACCAAGTTCATGGCGCGCCGCGTCTTTGCCGCCGCCGGTTTCCGCTCGACGCTGCTGACTGCGGCGTGCGTGACGACCGTTGTCACCGCCGCAACGGGCTTCTTCACGCCGGAGACCCCGCATCTGGCGATCGTCATCATTCTGCTGATCGGCGGCTTCTCGCGATCGTTCATCTTCACCGGCATCAATGCGCTGGCCTTTGCCGACATCAAGGATTCGGAGGCCAGTCAGGCGACGTCGATGAGTTCGGTGATGCAGCAGATCAGCCTGGCGCTCGGCGTTTCCGTTGCCGCCATGATCCTGGAAACCTGCATCTATTTCCGCGGCGAAGCGCTGCAGGTGGCCGATTTCCACGTCGCCTTCTACGTCATCGCCGCGCTGACGCTCATCGCGATGATCCCGTTCATCCGCATGGACAGGAATGCCGGGGCCGTGGTCTCCGGCCATCGTGGCAAGCCGATCACGCCTGCCGCCATCGAGGCCGAGCAGCAGGCGGTGAAATAGCCTATTCCGGCAACTCGCAGACGGCGCTGAGCTTGTTCCCGTCAGGATCCCTGACATAGGCGGCGTAGAAATTGTCGTGGAACGGGCGAAGGCCCGGTTCGCCTTCGTCCTTGCCGCCAGCGGCGATCGCCGCCGCGTAGAAGGCATCGACATCGGCCCGGCTCGCCGCAGACAGTGCGGTCATCGTGCCATTGCCATTCGACGCGCGGCGCCGGTTGAACGGCGTGACCACCCAGAGCCGGCAGCGGGTATCGCCATCGGCCGAATAGCCGATTTCTTCTTCCGAATAGCGCTGGCAGCGATAGCCGAGCGGCGGCATGATGGCATCATAGAAATGCCGTGCCCGCTCGATGTCATTGGTTCCGAGGGTCAGATAGAGAAGCATGGGTCTGTGATATTCCAAGTCTTGGGACTGTCATAATCGCCCCAGTTCACCCGAAAGATCAAGCTTCCGTAACGTCAACCTGTTTTTGACGGCCTTTGAAGCCCTTGGCGAGCAGGAACATCTCGACCGATTCGGCGCGCGACGATGCCGGCTTGACGTGGACGACCTGCTTGAAATGCTGCTTCAGCATGGTCAAGAGCTCGCGCTCGGTGCCGCCCTGGAAGGTCTTGGTCAGAAAGTGACCGCCTTCACCCAGCACCTCGATGGCGAAATGCGCTGCGACCTCGCAGAGATGCATGGTGCGCAGGTGATCGGTGCGGTGATGGCCGGTGGTCGGCGCCGCCATGTCGGAGATGACGAGATCGGGCGTGCCGCCGACGGCTTCCATCAGCGCTTCAGGCGCCGATGGATCCAGGAAGTCGAGCTGCAGAACCTTGACGCCCGGAAGCTGCGTCATTTCCAGGAAGTCGATGGCCGCGACGCGGATATCCTCGTCGGTCGAACCGGTGACCTTGGCGGCGATCTGCGACCAGCTGCCCGGAGCGGCGCCCAGATCGATGATGCGGCGGGCGCCCTTGAGGATGTTGTACTTCTCGTCGATCTCCAGCAGCTTGAAGGCCGCGCGGGCGCGATAGCCCTCGAGCTGCGCGCGCTGCACATAGGGATCGTTGATATGGCGCTGCAGCCACTGGCGCGACGACGCCTTCATCTTCTTGTTCTTGACGCGCTGGCCGAGCTTGCGGCCGGTGCGGTTGCCCGCAATGGGTGCCTTGGTCATTGTTCTCTTACCTTCCACGCTGGCCGCGGCGATTGCGGTGACGGCGCCAGACGCCATCATCCGCCATCATGTCGGTCAACAGGCCTTCCCTCAAGCCGCGATCGGCAACGCGCATGCGCGGGCTCGGCCAGCGGCGGCGGATGGCTTCCAAAATGGCGCAACCGGCCAGAACCAGATCGGCCCGGTCGGGGCCGATGCACGGATTGGCGGCGCGGCTTGCAAAATCCCACGACAGGAGCTTCGCCTGCATGGCCGAAACTTCGTCATCCGACAACCAGATACCATCCACCTTGCGGCGGTCATAGCGCGGCAGATCGAGATGGACGCCGGCAAGCGTCGTCACCGTGCCCGATGTGCCGATCAGATGGAAATCGGTCGACTGGGCAACCTCGATATCGGGGCAATCGAAACCGGAGAGCATGCCCGCGACTTCGCTGACCATGCCTTCGAAGACATCAGGCGTCACGTCCCTGCCGCCATGGCGCTCGGACAGCGTGACGACGCCGACCGGCAGCGAGGTCCAGTGGGTGATGTGATTCGCGAGACGGCTGAATCGGTTTTCGCCGATGCGGATGACGGCGATCTCGGACGAGCCGCCGCCGATATCGAACAGCACGACTGAGCGGGTTTCACGCCCGACAAGCGACGAGCATCCGGAGACCGCAAGCCGGGCTTCGGTTTCGCGGTCGATGATTTCGAGATCCAGACCGGTTTCGGCAACGACGCGCTCCAGGAACGCTTCGCCGTTCGATGCCTGGCGGCAGGCTTCGGTGGCGATCAGCCGCATACGGCGGATTTCGCGGTTCTTCAATTTGCCGGCGCAGACGCGAAGCGCATCGACGGCGCGATCCATCGCTTCGTCGGAGAGACGGCCGCTGGCCGCCAGCCCCTCGCCGAGGCGAACGATACGCGAAAAGGCATCGACGACGCGGAACTGGCCCGGACGTGTCGGCTGGGCAATCAACAGGCGGCAATTGTTGGTGCCGAGGTCGAGCGCTGCATAGAGCTCGTCCGGCCAGGGATGTTCGAAGCCGTGATGCTCGCGTTCGCCGGCGCGATGCGGGCGTGGCTGGTCGCCGCTTCGCGCATCGGCATGACTGTTCGCCCGGGCGGACGGCTGATTTGCAGCAGACGATGGCTGGGAAGCGGTCTTCTCCGGCGTCAGCGGACGGCCCTGCAGGCCGCGCTTTCCGCGATGCTTGCGCCGGTTGCGGCGCGAGGCATGCTCCGAATCGCCAGATGGATTCGCCGCACTGTCGGCAACCTTCTGATGCTGGATGGCGGCCTGCGGTGCCACGCCGGTTTGCGGCACAGCATTGCCACGGCGGCGGCGCTTGCGCTTGCGGGACGGATTCCCTGCGGTGTTTTCCGTTGGGCGCGCAGCGTCTCCAGAGGATCCGGAGGCGGTCTGCGAAGCGGCCTGGGGCGCGTTGCGGTTCTGACCGCCACGTTTTCCCTTGCGGCGCCTGGACTTTTTGCCGTCCTTGCGCTGTGCCGCTGGCGCCCCGTCAAATTGCGGCTTGGCGCCGCCTTCGGGGTCTTCCACGTTGTTTTTCCACGCGCCGCGCAAGGCCTGAACGGTATGCTGCTGGCGCTCATTAGATTTTTGCGTTGCCGCAAGAATACCAGCGCATGCCAAAATCACCAAATTCTTTTTGAAAACAGTTTTAGAAGCCCCTGAAACGCATCCTCCACATGCCCTGAAATTTTTTCAAAACAGCTATTTGCATTCCGCCGCGATTTGGTTATAAGCCCCGCACGACAGCGAAGCGGCCGACGCGCCGCTCCTGCTGGGGAATAGTTCAATGGTAGAACGACGGACTCTGACTCCGTTAATCTTGGTTCGAGTCCAGGTTCCCCAGCCAAATTTTTCCGGCTGACGTTTCCATCGTAGTATCGGAACATTTTGTGACGATTCGGGACTCGTGTTCGTGCTTTAAGTTTCCGGCTTTCACTCTCGGGAAGCCCGGCGTTTCGATTGAGATATGCCTCGTTGTACGGGGCTAAGCCCATCCCTTCACAGCAAGTTCTTCTATAGAGGGCCGACAGCTATTTTCGGGGATAGTTTAGGGCATTGAGCGGTTGGACCGCGGTCTGCCGGCGCCCTTACAATTGGGAAACCGCTGAAAGTCACCGCGAGACATGTGCAACGCAAGAGCGATCTTCGAGAAGGGCTATCGACAATCGCCTGTGCCTCTGCTTGGCTAGGACTAGCAGAGCTGATGAGGGGGCGATCAATGTCATTCAGGGAATATCTCAATCAGAGAGCCGTAACCAACACTCCAGCAGGCGACTTCACGAAGGACGCTAGACGTGATCCGAACATGCCGGACGCGAAATCGTGGTCTGAGTTAAGGGAGTACCTGCTGAAAGTGGCACGTGTCGATGGCGTGATTCCTGCCGACTACCAAGTATGGCGAGGATATCAACGTCGCCTGAGGAATTTCTGATGGTCGATATTGCTGCTGCATTGGGCTTCTTGGGGCAAGCGATCGGAATTGCGAAGGACCTACGCGAGATCGACAAAGGCTTCGATGCCGGCGAATTTAAAGCACGGATGGCAGATCTTTACGGCTCTCTGGCTGAGGTGAAGATGGCGCTCGCCGACGCACAAGAAGAATTGAGGGCGAAGGACAAAGCTATCGCTGAGCTACGCGGCAACTTCGAAAAGAAAGCAGATCTCATCGAACGAAATGGCTACAAGTATGAGAAAGGCCGGGACGGCCAGCCGCAAGGCTTGCCGTTCTGCCCCCGCTGCGAGCAGAATCTTGGAAGGTACTATCGATTAGTCCAGACAGCTGGTCCTCGGGGCCAAGTGAAGTGCCCTGAATGCAAAAGCGACTATGCCCATGTCACCGGATTCAATTGGAGGGAGGCTGACGCTCCTTAAGTCTCTGATGAAACGCTTCACCTAATGCTCCGGCCAGAAAGCTCGGTAGGCTGCTCATTCGTGTTTAATGAACGCACAGTAGCCGAAGGAATGCTGGCGCAGAATCGATGATAGCGGGGGCCTTCGGACCGAAAGTTGCAGCGCGAAATTCTCAACAGACTTGCTGGGCTGCCCCATGATGAGGGTATCTTCGCGGCGCCTTCATGCTGCTCTTAAATGCTACTTCTACCGTTACCCGGGAGAGTAGCTCCACTGTTGCATCTATCTCGAGTGCAACCGGAAAGCATGGTCGACGCCCCCTCACCCCTCCCGCGACGCAGCAAACTCGTGCCATTCCGCCTCGGACCCATGGAACACGTTCAAGTCAATCTTGCCCTCCACACCCTGCGATAGCCCTGAACCCGAATACTGCCAGAGCATCCAGCGGCGGCCGGGATAGACTTGGGCCGGGTGGGCGGCGACGGAGCGGAGCCAGAAGGGGTGGCTTGGGAACTGGCCGCGCAGGTTGTCGCGGTAGAAATCGGGCGCCGTGTAGATGATCGGGCGCTTGCCGTAATAGCGCTCCAGCTTGTCCATGAAGACCTGCATCTTTTCGACGACGCGCTCGGGTGACGGGCGGCGCTTGCAGCTGGATTCGCCGTTCCACTCGACGTCGATGACAGGCGGCAGGGCATCGGGATCGCGCGGCACGTTGCGCATGAACCAATCGGCCTGTTCGCCGGCGGTGCGGCACCAGTAGAAGAAGTGATAGGCGCCGCGCTTCATGCCAGCGGCCTTGGCGCGCTGCCAGTTGGTGCGGAACATCGGATCAAGATGGTCGCCGCCGTCGGTGGCCTTGATATAGGCGAAGTTGGCGCCCTGGGTTCTAAGCGTCGCCCAGTCGATATTGCCCTGCCAGCGCGAGACATCGACGCCGTGGACGGCGAGCTTGCGCGGCGATGCGCGGCCGAAATTGATCGGCTTGGCATCGCGGAACTGGTGGGCATAGATGCGCGAGCGGGTGCGCGAGGCGAATGCGGGTTCGGCCATCGGCACCGGTGCTGCCATCAGCGCTTCCGGGCGCTCGGCGGGAACCGGGGCGCCGACGACGCGATTGACGGGCTCGAAGGCCTGCGGCTGCGGCACCTGGCCTGCCCAGGCCAGCTCTTCCTGATGCGGCATGGGGGCTGAGGGCGCGGCCTGCGCATAAACGGGCGCGGCCGGAACCGGAGCGGGCGGCGGGGAAACCGAGCTCGTCGTTTCCTTCGACACCACACCGGAAACCAGACCCTCGGGGGTCGTGCTGGATGCGCAGCCCGAGATCGTCAGGCAGGCAAGAAAGATCGCAGGAACAGCCGAAAAACGCATGGAACCCGTACACAACACAGAAAACGACATTGGCTTCATCAGGCCCGAACGGGGCCGGATGAATGGCTAACGGCAGTTTACCGGGAAATGTTGAATCCAATCTTTACGCCGGAATTTTCCGGACGGGCGTGTCATTTTCGCACGCAAGCACTTGTTAAAGATACAGAAAACCCGGCGTTTCACCGCCGGGCCGGGATGCGATCCTGTTCGTTCGCTGCCGTCAGCGGCGCATCAAGCGCATGACGAGCGAGACGACGAAGAGAACCAGGAATATGAAGAAAAGAACCTGCGCGATGGACGCCGAAGCGCCTGCAATGCCGCCGAAGCCGAGCACGCCGGCAATCAGTGCCACGACGAGGAATACCAGAGCGTAATACAGCATGGCGATCTCCTATGCGTTGGACTGACATAATAACGGCCGCCCAAGGACTTAGTTCCATGGGCGGCCGCTTCAGAATGAGATTTCGCGTGAGCTGTCAGCCGAAATTGAAGAGCGCGCGTTCGGCGCGGTCGCCCTGATCGGGCGCCGGCGGCTCGGCGGCATCCAGATAGAACTTGACCGGCGCCGTCAGCACGAACCAGACGCAGGCGCCGGCCATGAAGGCGTGTCCAACAGGATCATCGCTGCCCGCCAGAAACGGCAGGCCGCCCGATACCGAAAGCACTGTCATGCGTAGCGACCATTCGGCCTCGCGCTTGGAAACCGCGCGGGCGCGGGCCGACTTGTATTGGCGGGCGTCATAGGGGTTGGATTTCTTCAGCCGCAGAAGCTTGCGCAGCGACGGCAGAGCGAGCGCCAGGAGAGCCGCGAGGCTGAGCGCCAGCGGCATGCCCGACAGCCCATACCAGCAGCCTGCCGTCAGAAGCGAGATGACGATGAGATTCCAGACCGGCTCCAGCCGTTCCGGCGCCTGGCCGGTACGGATATGCCATGCCCTGAGCACGCTCGCCGCGCCGTCCAGCAACGGCTCGTCGATATAACGATTGATCCAGTTCACGCTGATGCGCCCCTTCATTAGGAGAGGCTCAGGCAAAACCACGCAAAACCGGCATGAAGATGGCGAGACGGCCTCAAGCCGTCAGTTTTGGCCTCACCGCATCGGCAATTTCGCGCATCCGATCGACCGGCGCATGGCCGATCAGCATGAAGGCGTGGGTGGCCGTCGACCAATAGATTACGTTCATGCCCTTGCGCCCCTCGATATCGGGCTGCTTCGCCCCCTTGTCAGAGCGGATGATGCAGAGCGCCATCGGCCCGCTCTCGGGATCGAGATAGGCGATCTGCGCCAGGGGATGATCGTCATATTCGAGCAGCTGGGCGCGCTTGAAATCGACGCCCGGCAAGGCCACCGTTTCAGGCGAGAGGTTCAGTCCAAGCTTCCCATCGACGCGGGCAAGCTGCGCGGTCTGGACATCGGCCGGCGGCACCGGACCGGCCAGCGTATCCGGGGTATAAAGCGCGATATATTCGGCGACGACGCTGCGCCACTCGCTGCCTTCGTCCTTGCCGATGCTGCGGCCGATGCCGAGATAGGCGCGGTCGGCGATGATGCCGACAGCAAGCGATGCGGCGAGCGCGCCGAAGAGGCCGCGGCGGGTGATGGTGGAGCGCTCCGCGCTCGCAGACATAGCAGCGGGCGCCGGGATCGCGGCAAGCATCGCCTCGAGCTTCTGCTTCGGCGCCTCGTCGAGCAGCGGCGCGAAAGCTTCGCTGAACGGCATGCTGCCATTGGCCAGGAACTCGATGCGGGCAGCCACTTCCTCGTCTTCATTGGCCAAGGCTTCGATGCGCGCCATCTCCGGCTGCGGCAGTTCGCCGTCAAGAAAGGCGGTCAGCTCTTCGTCGGAAGGCATGCGGATATTGCTGGTCATGGGCGCCCTCCTTCGGCTGTTTCGGCGGAGAGCCTGGCGCGGGCGGCGGCAAGGCGGCTCATCACGGTTCCGATCGGTATGTTCAAGATTTCCGCGACCTCACGATAGGCGAGCCCTTCGACATAGGCCAGGAAGACGGCGCTGCGCTGGGCCTCCGGCAAGGCATCGACCTTGCGCAGCAACTGGGCGGCGGCGACATGCGTTTCGGTCGCCCCTGCCCCATCGAAAACCAGGGTTTCCTCGGCATCGGCAAAGCCTTGGCCCTGCCGCACCTTGCTGGCCCTGATCTCGTTCAGCCAGATGGAATGGAGAATGGAAAACAGCCAGCGGTCCAGCCGGGTGCCCGGCTCGAACTGCGCGGCACGCTCCAGCGCCCGCACGCAGGTCTGCTGCACCAGATCCTCGGCGACATCCCGCTTGCGCGACAGCACGAGACCGTAACGCCAGAGCCGGGAGAGGTGCTCCGTCAGGCCCGTCCTGATATCCGCTTCGCTCGCGATGGCCGCCTCCGCGCATGCTGTTTTCGGCGGCGCCGCCGGGATGACCGGCGACTCCGATTTTTCGCGACTATAGGCAAGAAACGGGGCGTGTGCGACCGCCATCAGAGCAATCCTTTGCAGCCGGCTTCGCCCATGTGCCGATCCTCAGATTTTCGAGGGGTCGATGATCGCGGCGTTCAGATCCTGGTATTCTTCGCAATCCGTGCCGCAGATCGTCTTGATCGTTGCCAGCTGGTCCTTGGCCATGTCGAGCTGGCCCTTGATGACATAGGCTTCGCCGAGATATTCGCGGACCTTGGCATATTGCGGATCGAGCTTCACAGACTGCAGGTAATAAGAAATGCCTTCATCGGTGCGGCCGAGCTTGCGGGTGGCATAGCCGCGGTAGTTCAGGACTTCGGCGTTGTTCTGATCCTTGACAGTGTCGAGCATGGCGAGCGCCTCATCGAAACGGCCGCTCTTTGCCAGCGAATAGGCATAGTCGGTGCGGTTTTCATCGGTGATGTTGGCGCTGCTCTGCTTCACGCACTTCTTGGCCTTCTTGTCGTAGACCTCGCCCTTCTTGCAGACCGGCATGGTCTCGCTGTCGTCGCCTGCGGCGAAGACCGGGACGGAAAGTGCTGCCGCGGCGATAAAGCCGCCGAGGACGAGAGAAGCGATACGGACAGTTGTGGTCGTCATGGGAACATCTCCAGGAAAATGACGTTGCACACCGAGAACACCGGTCATCGGGATTTTATTCGGCGGGGTCATTCATTTTTTCGCATCACCTTTTCGTGACGGCGGGAGGCCGAATAAAGCGGCTCTAAGTAGTGTTCTCCAGCGCCGGGTGCATAAAGGAGAACTCCGTGAACGAACGGGTGACATTGCTTAGCGTTGCGACTGCCGTGCCTGAAGCCATCATCACGCAAAGCGAGGCGGCGGCGACGTCAGCCCGCCTTTTTGCGCACCGGTTCAAGGATTTCAGGCATCTCGCCGGGGTTTTCGAGAATGCCGGGATCAATAAGCGCCATGCGGCCCGGCCGCTTGCCTGGTTCGAGGACAATCACGGCTGGCCGGACAGGATGGCCGCCTATGCGGAGGTTGCCGGTCAGCTCTTTGCAGAAGCGGCAGCAAAGGCTCTCGCCGGCGCCGGGCTGGAGGCAGGCGACATTGATTGCGTCGTCACCGTCTCCTCGACGGGGATCGTCACCCCGAGCCTCGATGCTCGGCTGGCACGGCAGCTCGGATTTCGCGCCGATATCGAACGTGTTCCGGTCTTCGGTCTTGGTTGTGCGGCCGGCGTTTCCGGGCTTGGCATCGCTGCGCGGCTGGCGGCGGTGCGGTCCGGCAAGACGGTGCTCTTCGTCGCGATCGAGCTCTGCACGCTGGCTTTCCGGCTGGACGAACTGACCCGGCCGAACATCATCGCGACAGCGCTTTTTGCCGATGGCGCTGCGGCCTGCATCCTGCGGAGCGGAGACGGCGGCATCGCCGAGATCGAATCGTCAGGCGAGCACCTGTTTCCCGATACGCTCGACATCATGGGCTGGAAGATCGACGACACCGGCTTCGGCATCATCCTGGCGCAATCGCTGCCGCCATTCGCCGAGCGCGAACTGGGGCCTGCGATCGACGGCATTCTCGCTCGCAACGGGCTGGCACGCGCCGATATCGGCCACTTCATCTGCCACCCGGGCGGCACGAAGGTTCTGGGTGCTATGGAAGCGACGCTGGGGCTCGAACAGGGTTCGCTCGACCATGAGCGCGCCGTGCTTTCGGAATACGGCAACATGTCCTCGCCGACAGTGCTTTTCGTGCTGGAGCGCGCGATTGCCGCCGGTCTGCCGGAGCGCGCGGCGATGATCGCCATGGGGCCGGGCTTTTCGGCAAGCTGCGTGACCTTGCGGAGGATCGGCTGATGGGCGCTTCTTTGCTGCTTCTTGCTTTCGTCACGCTGCAGCGGCTGGCGGAACTGCTGATTGCGAAGCGGAACACGCTTGCCCTCTTTGCCCGCGGCGCACGGGAGGCCGGGGCGGATCATTATGCCTACATGGTCGCCCTGCATGCGGCATGGCTTGGCGGCCTTTGGCTGCTTGCGCCCGGCAAGCCGGTCCAAGCGGGTTGGCTTGCACTCTTCCTGGTGCTGCAGGCCTTGCGGATCTGGGTGCTCTTCACGCTGAGGGGACGCTGGACGACGCGGATCATCATTCTGCCCGGCGAGACGCTGGTCAGAGCCGGTCCCTACAAGCTCCTCAACCATCCGAACTATGTGATCGTCGCGGGCGAGATTGCCGCACTGCCGCTTGCCTTCGGCATGCCCGCCTACGCAATCCTGTTCTCGGTTTTGAACGCCATGATGCTTGCCGTTCGCATCCGCGTTGAAAATGCCGCGTTGAGAGGGCAATGAAATTGAAATGAAACGCGATTTTTCATTTGCACCATCGCCAGCCTAAGGGCATTTTCGGGCTTGGGAACTCATTGGGTTGCAAGGAAAAATGACAAAGACTGCAATCGTGCTTGGTGCCGGCATCATCGGCGTTTCGACAGCCATCCACCTACAACGCCGCGGCTGGCAGGCGGTGCTGGTTGATCGCAAGGCACCGGGTAACGAAACATCCTTCGGCAATGCCGGCCTCATCCAGCGCGAGGGCGTCGTTCCCTACGGTTTTCCGCAGCAGGTGGGGCTGTTGCTGCGCTATGCGCTGAACAACCGCATCGACGCGCATTATCACCTGAAGACGCTGCCGAAGCAGGTCGCCTTCCTCGCCCGCTACTGGTGGAATTCCAATGCCCGCCGGCACGACGCCATCACCCGCGCCTATGCGCCGCTGATCGAGAATTCGGTGCTTGAACACAAGGACCTGATTGAGGCGTCGCATGCCGAAGCGCTGATCCGCAAGGATGGCTGGATGCGGGTGTTTCGCACCGCCGAGAAATACGACCAGGCGATTGCCGAAGCCGCACTCTGGGAACGGGAATTCGGCGTCGAGTACGACAAGTTGAGTTCAGCCGATGTCGCGCGCATCGAGCCGGGCCTGATCCAGAACTTCACCGGCGGCCTGCGCTGGCGCGATCCGTGGTCGGTTCTCGATCCGCATGCGCTGACGGCGGCTTACTGCGCCTATTTCGAAAGCATCGGCGGCCGTTTCGTCAGCGGCGATGCAAACTCGCTCGGACAGGCAGCCTCGGGTTGGCGCATCTCCACGGCAGAAGGCCCGCTCGATGCAGATGATGCGGTGCTGGCACTTGGTCCCTGGGCCGAGGTCGCGACCAAGCGGCTCGGCTATTCCTTCCCGCTCGGCGTCAAACGCGGCTACCACATGCATTACTCCGCGCAGGGCAATGCCGTTCTCAACAACTGGACACTGGATGCCGAGCGCGGCTACTTCCTGGCGCCGATGAACAAGGGCATCCGCCTGACGACGGGTGCGGAATTTGCGACGCTCGACGCCCCGAAAACGCCGGTGCAGCTTGACCGCGCCGAGAGGGTGGCGCGCACGATCTTCCCGCTCGGCGAGCGGCTGGACCCCGAACCCTGGATGGGCGCGCGCCCCTGCACGCCTGACATGATGCCCATCATCGGCAAGGCGCCACGGCATAATGGATTATGGTTTGCCTTCGGCCATGCGCATCACGGGCTGACACTCGGACCGGTCACCGGCAGAGTGCTGGCGGAGCTGATGACCGGCGAAAAACCGTTTATCGATATCTCAGCCTACTCGCCGCAGCGTTTCAATCCTTAAGCACTTGCGCAGACTGGCCTTTTTCCGCCAGATGAATCCGCATCAGGGGCTTTTCAGGAAATGGGATTCCTCCAAAACCAGCACCTGAAGTTCTAGTATTGCGCTAGAATTTCAGGAGAACCCCATGTCTATCGCTTCACCCAGCATCCCCGGCATCAAGGAGCCGTCGCTCGGCACGCCGGGGCTCGGCTCGATCATCGTGCTCGTTCTTGGCACCCTGCTGCTCGGTTATTTCTACGGACCGGCACAAGGCGCCCTCTTCCTCGTCGGCGGCGCTCTCGGTATCGCGCTCTACCATGCCGCCTTCGGCTTCACCTCCGCCTGGCGCGTGCTGATCCTCGATGGGCGCGGCCGGGGCTTGCGGGTGCAGATGATCCTGCTTGCGATCGCCGTCGTGCTGTTCTTCCCGTTCCTGGCAAGCGGCACGCTGTTCGGCCATGAAGTGAAAGGCTCGGTTTCGCCGGCCGGTCTCGGCGTTATCGTCGGCTCCTTCATGTTCGGCATCGGCATGCAGCTCGGCGGCGGTTGCGCTTCCGGCACGCTGTTCACCGCCGGTGGCGGCAACGCCCGCATGCTGATCACGCTGCTGTTCTTCATCATCGGTTCGGTGCTCGGCACGGTCAATTTCGACTGGTGGGTGAGCCTGCCGTCGCTGCCGCCGACCTCGCTGGTGCAGAGCTTCGGCGCTGTGGGCGGTATCGCAGTATCGCTGGCGATCTTCGCAGCCGTCGCCTGGATCAGCGTCATCGTCGAGAAGCGCTGGCACGGCTCGCTCGAGCAACCAGCCCCCTCGCCGCGCCAGGGCCTTTCGCGCTTCCTGCGTGGTCCCTGGCCGCTCGTCCTCGGTGCGGTGGCACTGGCGCTGCTGAACTTCCTGACGCTGGCCATCGCTGGCCGTCCGTGGGGTATCACGTCGGCCTTTGCGCTCTGGGGTGCGAAGGGTGCGCTGCTGCTCGGCATCGATCCGACCGCCTGGGCCTACTGGCAGACGCCTGCCAATGCAAAGGCGCTTTCCGACAGCGTCTTTGCCGATATCACCTCGGTCATGGATTTCGGCATTATTGCCGGCGCGATGCTGGCCTCCTCGCTCGCCGGCCGTTTCTCGCCGAGTTGGGATATTCCGCTGCGCTCGGTCGTTGCCGCTGTCGTCGGCGGTCTGCTGCTGGGCTATGGGGCGCGCATCGCCTATGGCTGCAATATCGGCGCCTATTTCTCCGGGATCGCATCCGGCAGCCTGCATGGCTACCTCTGGGCGTTCTCTGCCTTTGCGGGGAATATCGTCGGCGTGAAGTTCCGTCCGTTCTTCTTCCTGGAGAAGAAGAACCTGCGCCGCATCGACGGCTAGGAAATACCGAGCGGCGCGAGCTTCATTCGCGCCGCTTCCGCGATCGCGTCGACCGTGCCGTCGATATCGACGGTGACGACACCGGGTTCGCCGGT
Organism: Rhizobium sp. 01N424; assembly: GCF_056399485.1. Lineage (NCBI taxonomy): Bacteria > Pseudomonadati > Pseudomonadota > Alphaproteobacteria > Hyphomicrobiales > Rhizobiaceae > Rhizobium > Rhizobium sp. 01N424. The sequence goes on along the minus strand of NZ_JBFTRK010000001.1, from coordinate 598,008 downwards.
CGGAACCTCAAGCGTTGCAAGCTGGCTTTCCAAGAGCGATGCCGGCATGAAGTGGCCGGTGCGATGGCCCATGCGGTCCATCAGCAGTTCCTTCGAACCTTCCAGATAAACGAAAAAGAGATTGCCGCCGGCAGCACTGCGAAGCCGTTCGCGGTAGATGCGCTTCAGCGCCGAACAGGAAACGATGACACCCTCGCCTTCTGAGAGCGCGGACTTGATCGTCTGGCCGATCACATCCAGCCAGGGCATGCGGTCCTCGTCGGTGAGCGGAATGCCCTTCGACATCTTCTCGACATTGTAGCGCGGATGCAGTGCATCGCCTTCAACGAAACGGAGGCTCAACGCCTCCGCCAGTTTCTCGCCGATCGAGGATTTGCCGGAGCCGCTGACGCCCATGACGATGATGGCATGGGGCTTGCGGTCATTCTCCGGCATCTCTGATCCTCTGTGTTCCGGCTATTTTTATGCCTCAGGAGGCAGCAGCAGCCTTGCGGGCCAGACGCGCCCGGATGGTTTCGACATCGGCCCGCGGCGTCGCCGCAAACAGCGTCTTGGTATAGCTGTGTTGCGGATCGCTGAAGACCTGATCGCGGCTACCGTATTCGACGGCTTCGCCGAAATACATCACCATCACGTCGTCTGCCATGTAGCGAACGACCGAGAGGTCGTGGCTGATGAAGACGTAAGTCAGGTTCAACTCGTCCTGCAGGTCGGCGAGCAGGTTCAGCACCTGTGCCTGCACCGAGAGGTCGAGGGCCGAGACCGGCTCATCGAGAACCAGAAGCCGCGGGTTCAGCATCAACGCACGCGCGATGGCGATACGCTGACGCTGGCCGCCGGAGAACATGTGCGGATAGCGGTTGAAGTGGATCTCCTGGAGACCGACCTTTTTCAACATCGCCATCGCCAGTTCCTGCCGTTCGGCAGCGGGCGTCTTGGTGTTGATGATCAGCGGCTCCATCAGGATGTCGCCAATCTTCTTGCGCGGGTTCAGCGAACCATAGGGGTTCTGGAAAACGATCTGAACCTTGCGGCGGATTTCCGGCGTCAGATCGCCGGCGGCGATATCGACCTTCTTGCCGTCGATCATCAGTTCGCCCGCCGTGGCAGGGTCGATCATCGTGACAATACGGGCAAGCGTGGACTTGCCGCAGCCGCTTTCGCCGACGATTGCCAGCGTCTTGCCCTGCTCGACCTTGAAGCTCACGCCCTTGACGGCATGAACGGTCTTTGCCTGCTTGAAGAGGCCGCCCGGGAGATAGTAGTCGCGGACGATATTCTTGGCTTCGAGGACTGGCGTCATTGTGCCGCTCCCTGATTGAAAAGCTCGCCGATGGTCGGCAGGCGATCACCGGTGGCGTTGTCTGGAAGAGCGGCGAGCAGAGCGCGGGTATAATCGCTCTTCGGCGCTTCGAAGAGCGACAGGACGTCGGCCTCTTCCATCTTGCGGCCCTTGTACTGAACGATGACACGATCGGCCGTCTCAGCGACCACGCCCATGTTGTGGGTGATCATGATCAGGCCCATGCCGTGCTCACGCTGCAGACGCATCAAGAGATCGAGGATCTGCTTCTGGATCGTCACGTCGAGCGCGGTGGTCGGCTCGTCGGCGATCAGGAGCTTCGGATTGCAGGCGATCGCGATGGCGATCATGACGCGCTGGCACTGGCCACCCGACATCTGGTGCGGGAAGTGGTTGAGCCGCTCCGCCGGGTTCGGAATACCGACAGCTTCGAACAGTTCGATCGCACGCTTGCGGCGCGCGGCCTTATCGAGGCCGAGGTGGATCTTCAGAACTTCCTCGATCTGGAAGCCCACCGTGAAGCACGGATTGAGGCTGGCGATCGGTTCCTGGAAGATCATCGACATGTCCTTGCCGATGATCTGGCGGCGCTGGGCGCCGGACATGCCGAGCAGGTTCTGGCCGTCAAAGACCATCTTGTCGGCGGTGACCTTGGCGGTCCAGGGCAGAAGGCCCATGGCAGCCAGCATCGAGACCGACTTGCCGGAACCGGATTCGCCGACGATAGCGAGAACTTCGCCCGGATCGACCTTCAGCGAGACGCCGTCCACGGCGCGGAAAGCACCTGTCGACGTCTGAAACTCGACGACGAGATTTTCGATTTCGAGAAGTGCCATATCAGGACCTCTTCAGCTTGGGGTCGAGCGCATCACGCAGGCCGTCACCCATGAGGTTGATGGCAACAACGGTGATGAGGATCGCCAGACCCGGGAAAGTGACCACCCACCAGGCGCGCTGGATGAATTCACGCGCTTCGGCAAGCATCGTACCCCATTCGGGTGTCGGCGGCTGTGCGCCCATGCCGAGGAAGCCGAGGGCGGCTGCGTCGAGGATGGCCGCCGAGAAGGCAAGCGTTGCCTGAACGATCAGCGAAGCCAGGCAGTTCGGCAGGATGGTCTTGAACATCAGCCGCAGCGTGCCGGCACCGGCAACGCGGGAAGCTACGACATATTCCTTCTCGCGCTCACTCATGACGGCAGCACGCGTCAGGCGGACGAAATGCGGCTGGTTGACGATCGAGATGGCGATCATCGCATTGGTGAGACCCGGGCCGAGGACTGCGACCAGCACGAGGGCGAGCAGCAGCGACGGGAAGGCCAGGATGATGTCCATCAGGCGCATGATGACGATATCGACGCGGCCACGGAAATAGCCGGCAACAAGGCCAATCAGCACGCCAGCGACAACCGACAGAGTGACGACGACGACGCCGATGAACAGCGAGAAACGTGCGCCATAGATCAGACGCGACAGGATATCACGGCCGACGGCATCAGTGCCGAGCGGATAGGTGAAGCTGCCGCCGTCCATCCAGAACGGCACCGACAGCAGCAGCTGGCGGTTCTGCTCATCAGGGGCATGCGGCGCGACGATCGGTGCGCCGATGGCTATGACCAGGATGAAGAGGAAGATGAAGAGGCCGATGACGGCGCCCTTGTTTCGCGAGAAATAGTACCAGAACTCCGCAAGGACGGATGGCTGGCCGGTTTTTGTGCTTACCGTGCTCATGAGCCGCTCCTAATGACGAATACGCGGGTTGATAAAGCCATAGGTGACATCGACGAGCAGATTGACCAGCATGATGATGCCGGCGATCAGCAAGAGACCACCCTGGACGACCGCATAGTCACGCTTGAACACCGCATCGACCATCCACTTGCCGATACCCGGCCAGGAGAAGATCGTCTCGGTGAGGATCGCGCCTGCCAGGAGCACGCCGACCTGCAGGCCGATCGTGGTGATAACGGGGATCATGGCGTTGCGCAGCGCATGAACGCCGACGACGCGCAGGGGCTTCAGGCCCTTGGAGCGTGCCGTGCGCACATAGTCTTCGCCAAGCACTTCGAGCATTGCCGAACGCGTCTGGCGCGCGATGACCGCAAGCGGGATCGTGGCGAGAACGATGGTCGGCAGGATGAGATAGCTGACGGCGGACTTGAAGGCGCCGGCCTGGCCGGACAGCAGACTGTCGATCAGCATGAAGCCGGTGACCGGCTTGAAGAAATACATCAGCGAGATGCGGCCCGAAACGGGGGTCCAGCCGAGATAGCCGGAGAAGAAGATGACGAGCAGCAGGCCCCACCAGAAGATCGGCATCGAATAGCCGATGAGGGCGACGCCCATCACGCTCTGGTCGAACCACGTCCCTCGTTTGACCGCGGCGAAGACACCAGCGGGAATGCCGAGTGCGGCCGCCAGAATGATGGCGCAGAGCGACAGCTCGAGCGTGGCCGGGAACAGTGTGAAGAATTCGCCGAGAACCGGGCGCTTGGTAACGATCGAGGTTCCGAGATCGCCGTGCAAGACCTTACCGAGGTAATCGAAATACTGCACATACATCGGCCTGTCGAAGCCGAGATCATGCATGATCTGGGCGTGACGTTCAGGCGCCATGACTCGTTCGCCCGACAACAGCATGACGGGGTCGCCCGGTAGCAGGCGGATAAACGAAAAGGCGATGAGCGAAACGCCGAGGAACGTTGGGATCAGCACCGCAAGGCGGCCGATGAAGAAACGTAACATGGCAGGTGTCCAATAGTTTCCGGCGGTCAGGATGATCCCGACCGCCGGCCAAGCCCGGCTTTCACCGGACAGTTTACAGATTTTCTATTATTCGGAAATGTCCACGCCGTCGAAGCGGTGGATGCCGAGCGGGTCCATGTGGAAGCCCGTGACCTTCTTGCTCATCGGAACGAAGACGACAGAGTGGTCGATCGTTGCCCAAGGAGCTTCCTTCTTGAAGATCAGCTGAGCCTGCTCATAGAGCTTCGTACGTTCTGCGACGTCGGCCGTCTGCTTGGCCTTCTTCATCAGATCGTCGTAGTCCTTGTTGCACCATTGAGCGCGGTTGTTGCCGCCAACAGCGGTGCAGCCGAGCAGCGTGTCCATGAAGTTGTCCGGGTCACCGTTATCGCCGGTCCAGCCGAGGATGACGGCGCCATCACGCTTCACATCGGAGGAGAGCTTCAGGTATTCGGCCCATTCATGGGTGACGATTTCGACCTTGACGCCAGCCTTGGCGAAGTCGGCCTGCATCAGTTCAGCTGCGCGGCGTGCGTTCAGCATGTAAGGACGCGAAACCGGCATTGCCCAGATCTTCATCGAAAGATCCTTGACGCCTGCAGCTTCGAGGGCCTTCTTCGAGCCTTCCGGATCGTACTTGTCGTCAACGACGGCATCATTGTACGACCACATCGTCGGCGGGATCGGGTTCTTGGCAACGGTTGCGGCGCCCTGGAAGACGGCGTCAACGATCGCCTGCTTGTTGATCGCCATGTTCAGAGCGCGGCGAACTTCCGGCTTGTCGAACGGGGCCATCTGCGTGTTGTAGGCGAGGAAGCCGATGTTCAGGCCCGGCTGTTCGAGAACGGTCAGGTTCTCGTCCTTCTTCAGCTCGGAAACGTCAGCTGCGTTCGGGTAAGGAAGGATGTGGCATTCGCCGGCCTTCAGCTTCTGAGCGCGAACCGAAGCGTCGGTGGTGATCGCGAACACGAGATCGTCGATCTTTTCCTTGCCCTTGAAGTAGGTTTCGTTGGCCTTGTAGCGGATGACGGCATCCGGCTGGTAGGCAACGAAGGTGAACGGACCGGTGCCGAGCGGCTGCTGGTTCAGCTGAGCCATCTTGCCGTCAGCAGCGAGCTTGTCGGCATATTCCTTGGAAACGATCGATGCGAAGTCCATGGCGAGATCGGCCAGGAACGGCGCTTCCGGACGGTTCAGGGTGAACTTGACGGTCAGGTCGTCAACCTTTTCGATCGACTTGACGAGATCCGGGAAGCCCATGCCGGCAGCGTATTCGTAGGAACCGCCTTCGACATACTTGTTCCACGGATTGTCAGCGCGCAGCTGGCGCTCGAACGAGAAGACGACGTCGTCGGCGTTCAGGTCGCGGGTCGGTGTGAAGAAGTCGGTGGTCTGGAACTTGACGCCCGGATGCAGCTTGAAGGTGTATTCCTTGCCGTCGTCAGAGACGGTCCAGCTGTCGGCGACGCCCGGCTCGATCTCCGTACCGCCATGCTTGAACTCGACGAGACGGCTGTAAACCGTACGCGAGGAAGCGTCAAAGGTCGTGCCTGCGGTGTAGAGGCTCGGATCGAAGCCTTCCGGCGATCCCTCAGAGCAATAGACAAGCGTCTTGGAGTAGGCGGCGGTGGCCATGACGGAAGCCAGGGCAGTCGCTGCCAGCAGGACAGAGAACTTTTTCATGATGTTGTTTCCCAGGTTTGTTCTTTTTGATCTTTGGAGATCGGCGCTAGTTATCCCGATCAGCGGGCCGATGGAACGATATTTATTTGCTGAAAGCAACGGCGTAGGCAGAAAATTTTTCCAGAAAAACAACTTTAGAAATTTTCGGTCAAAAATAGGCCTGAATTTGCAAGATTGAGGCACATTCGACCGCGATTCTGTCGCATTTGGTATAAATTCGCGTCTGTGGACGGCATTGGAAGCGGTTTCAACGCGCTGTGATATATCAACACTGCGTGAGCCGGAACTAAAAAGCCACGGCTACCGAGGGTAGCCATGGCTTCATGATGACTTTCGACTATTCAAATATTAAGCAGCCGGAGCGGGTATCGCCGCCTTGCGATAAGGCTGCTCGCCGGTGATGCCGAGCAGGAAATTGATCTGCGGGCGCGCCTTGACGAGGTCGTCGATCGAGTATTCGGTCAATACGTCGAAGAAGGCATTCAGCGCCTTGCGAAGTGCTGAATTGAGGCCGCAGCTATCGACCAGCGGGCACTCGACGGCGCCGTCCTCAAAGCATTCGGCCATGGCGAAGCTGTCTTCGGTGACGCGGACCACGTCGAACAGGCTGATGTCAGCTGCCGGCTTGCCGAGACGCACGCCGCCATTGCGGCCGCGAACGGTTTCGACCAGGCCGGCCTTGTTGAGCGGCTGCAGAATCTTGAAAAGGAAGAGCTCGGACACACCATAGGCTCTGGCGATTTCCGGGATCCGGCTCAAGTGTCCGTCATTGGCAGCGCAATACATCAACATGCGAACCGCATAGTTGGTCTGCTTCGTCAATCGCATGCCGGTCTCCTGACTCGAATGGGGCTGAAGCCTATATAGTGGGTAAGATAGTTTTGAACAATTCCAAAATATGAAAATCGGAGTCACGTTTATGCGGCCCCTCGCCGCATCGTCTCAAACGAAAAACAGGCCCGCCGAGGAGCCCGTTTTCCAAGTCTTCCAGGATGATGCGCTTTACTTCATCGTCGGCATGACGAACTCGGCGCCGTCCTTGATGCCCGACGGCCAGCGGCTAGTGACCGTCTTGGTGCGGGTCCAGAACTTGATCGAGTCGGTGCCATGCTGGTTGAGATCGCCGAAGGAGGACGACTTCCAGCCACCGAAGGAATGGTAGGCGAGCGGAACCGGGATCGGAACGTTGACGCCGACCATGCCGATGTTGATGCGTGAGGCGAAGTCGCGGGCCGCATCGCCATCACGGGTGTAGATCGCAACGCCGTTGCCGTATTCATGCTTCATCGGCAGGTCGAGGGCTTCCTCGTAGTTCTTGGCGCGGACAACCGACAGGACCGGTCCGAAGATTTCGGTCTTGTAGATATCCATGTCGGGCGTGACGTTGTCGAACAGGCAGCCGCCGACGAAATAGCCGTCTTCGTAGCCCTGGAGCTTGAAGTTGCGGCCATCGACGACGAGCTTTGCGCCTTCATCGACACCCTTGTTGATCAGGCCCATGATGCGCGCCTGGGCTTCCTTGGTAACGACCGGGCCGAGATCGGCCTTCTCATCGGTATAAGGGCCGATGCGCAGGGATTCGACCATCGGGGTCAGCTTGGCGATGAGACGGTTGGCGGTTTCCTCGCCGACCGGAACAGCGACCGAGATCGCCATGCAGCGCTCGCCGGCGGAGCCGTAGCCTGCGCCCATCAGTGCATTCGCAGCCTGATCGAGATCGGCATCGGGCATGATGATCATATGGTTCTTGGCGCCGCCGAAGCACTGGGCGCGCTTGCCGTTCTGGGCAGCCGTGCCATAGACGTAGCGGGCGATCGGCGTGGAGCCGACAAAGGAAACGGCCGAGATATCCGGATGCGTCAGGATCGCGTCGACCGCGCCCTTGTCACCGTTGACGACGTTGAGGATGCCGGCAGGCAGGCCTGCTTCGATCATCAGTTCGGCAAGACGGATCGGCACGGACGGATCACGCTCCGACGGCTTCAGGATGAAGGCGTTGCCGCAGGCGATCGCGGGGGCGAACATCCACATCGGGATCATGGCCGGGAAGTTGAATGGGGTGATGCCGGCGCCGATGCCGACAGCCTGGCGGATCGAATACATGTCGATATTCGGGCCGGCGCCTTCGGTGAACTCGCTTTTGGCAAGGTGCGGAATGCCGATGACGAACTCGCAGACTTCGAGGCCGCGAATGAGATCGCCCTTGGAGTCTTCGATCGTCTTGCCGTGTTCCTTGGAGAGCAGTTCGGCGAGCTCGTTCATGTTCTCATTGAGAAGCTGCACGAACTTCATGAACACGCGGGCGCGGCGCTGCGGGTTGGTTGCAGCCCACTTCGGCTGGGCAGCCTTGGCGTTCTGAACCGCTGCGTCCAGTTCGGCATCGCTGGCGAGCGCGACGGTAGCCTGCACTTCGCCGGTTGCCGGGTTGTAGACGTTGCTGGTGCGGCCGCTGGTACCCGCGACCTGCTTGCCGCCGATGAAATGTCCGATCTGACGCATGAAGTGCTCCTCCTGTATTTTTCTCGATGGCAAACAATCGCACTTCAATTTGCACAAATCAATGAGCTGGGATAAGCAACCGTTGTGCGTAAATTGAAGTTACAAGACTGGAAAGCGGCCTTGTGAACGATAGATAGGTCCGCTTCTGCATTGGCAACCGGCATCCCAGAGGAGGCGAGTGAGCGATGAGTGAAAATCGTATCGTCAGAATGGCCGAGATCGAGGTCGATCCCCAGCATCTCGAGACCTACCGCGCATTGCTCGCCGAGGAGATTGCGGCATCGGTTGCCGCCGAAGAGGGTGTCCTGTCGCTGAACGCGGTAGCGATCAAGGGCAGTCCGAACAAGATCCGTATCCTCGAGGTCTATGCCAGCCAGGAAGCCTACGAGGCCCATCTTCGGGCGCCGCATTTCCTGAAATACAAGACCGGGACGGCGGGAATGGTGACGTCGCTGACGCTTCTCGACGTCGAGCCGATCATCATGTGCAGCAAGCCATGAACTGGGACGACGTCCGCATCTTCCTCGCCGTTGCCCGCACCGGGCAGATCCTTGCCGCGTCGAAGCGGCTTGGGCTGAACCACGCAACGCTGTCCAGGCGGCTGACGTCGCTGGAGGAAGCTTTGAAGACGCGGCTCTTCATTCGCCGCACCAATGGCTGCGAACTGACTGCGGAGGGCGAGATCTTCCTGTCGTCGGCGGAGCGGATGGAAACCGAGATGCTGGCAGCGCAGGCCAATCTCGGCCGGACGGATACAGCAATCGCCGGTACCGTGCGCGTCGGTGCGCCCGATGGTTTCGGCGTCTCATTCCTGGCGCCGCGCATGGGGCGGCTGATCGAGCGGCATCCGGAACTGAAGATCCAGCTGGTGCCGGTGCCCCGATCCTTCTCGCTGTCGCAGCGCGAGGCGGACATCGCCATTACGCTCGAGCGGCCGGAACAGGGCCGGTTGATTTCGGCGAAGCTGACCGACTATACGCTTGGTCTCTACGCATCGAAAAGCTACGCGGCGCAGAACGGCCTGCCCGCAGATGCAGAGGCTCTGAAGCAGCACAGGCGGATCGGCTACGTCGAAGATCTGCTTTTCTCGCAGTCGCTGAACTTCACCGGTGAAGTGATGCGCAACTGGGATGCGGCCTTCGAGATTTCCTCGGCGACGGGGCAGACGGAGGCGGTGCTTTCCGGCGCGGGGATCGGCATCCTGCATGACTATATCGCCCGACAGCACAAGGAACTCGTCCGCATCCTGCCCGATACGTCGATCCGCCGTGCCTATTGGACGACATTCCACGAAAGCGCCCGCGAACTCGTTCGCGTGCGCACCGTCTCGGGTTTCCTGCAGGAACTGGTCAGTGCCGAGCGGCACATCTTTCTATAGATGCTTCGCCGGCTCTTCGTTCTCATCCGGATTGGGGTTCGGGGCCTCGTCGGGAAGCCTGTCGGGTTCCGGCTCCTTGATCGGCGGCTCCGGCATCCAGCCGGGTCCCGGCATCGGCGGCTGATCGGGGATAGGTTCGTTGGGTACGGACATATCCTGCTCCTTCCGTCTCGTGTTGATTTCAATGTTCCGGCTTCATGGATTCGGCAGCGCGCATCGGCATGCTGTCGATAATGGCGAATAGCTCACCATTGCTCACCGGCTCGCTGACCTTGAGCTTCACCGTGCCATCCTTGCCGATTAGCGCCGCGTGAAAGGTGCCGGTATCAGGTGCGTCGAGCACGTCGCGCAATGCGCCGGCATCGACCGGTTCCGCCGAGCCGAAGACGGCCCTCACCGCGTTGCCTGACACCTTGAGGACAATCATGTCGCGCTCTTCGAGCGCCGGACGATCGGCAAGCAGCTGGTTTTCCTGGCGGGCGGCGCGGCTGTTGTCGCTGTCCGAGAAGATCACCAGAACGCGGTTCTTCCACTGAAATTGCGAAAGGCTTTCGATTGCCGCATAGGCGGCGTTCGTCTCATCGACCTTGGTCGCGCCATATAGAAGCGTCTTCGACATTCTCGTTCTCCCGTCCGCTGATAGAACGGCTGGGAGGATCGGACGGTTCCATGGTGCAATGGAACCATGCCCCTGAAATGAAAAAAGCCGGTCAGATCGACCGGCTTTTTAGTTCGTTCCTGCGTCAGTTACATCGGAACGAAGGCAGACAACGGGACCTGCAAGGCAGCGGCAATGCGCTTGAGCTTTGCGGGGTCGGCGTTTTCCCCATTTTCAATTTCCGTAATTTCACTCGGCACGAGACCACAGGTCACCGCCAGATCGTCGATGCTGTAGCCAACGGCTTCGCGCGCAGTCTTGACCTCGGCCGCGACGTTGATCGCAGACACCACAGTCGCCTTGGATTCATCCAGATTGTTGAGAGAAATGGACATGAAGTCTCCTTCGATAAGCAGCTCTGAAGTAACCCCCGGCACAAAATGGCACTGCCGCTCACATTTTGCAACGCAATATAAGAGAAAGTTTACCTGTGCCGGTACGGGTAGATAGGCGGACGGGCCCGGACGGCAAGACCGGTAGAATGTGATGGTCCCTGCTGTGCTTCAGGGTCCGCTTCGGGATCATATATAGAAGGAAGAATGGTACGGTTGGGGGGTCTCGAACCTCCGACCTCAGGTGCCACAAACCTGCGCTCTAACCAACTGAGCTACAACCGCACAATGCCGCGCTCGGCGCGACGGGGGTCACATACGAGGACTTGAAAATTAATTCAAGCCCTATCTCCCCTCAATGTACAAAAAGGCCGGACGAAGCGTCCAGCCTTTTGTTCTATGTGCCCGAAATCGATCAGGCAGCCTTGAAGGATGCCATGACCTTTTCGGCGGCTTCCTTGGAAGGCTTTGCGAGCTTTTCGGCAACCTGCTTGGAGGTTTCCTGCATCGACTTCGCCTGCTCGACGGTCAGCTCTGCCTGCTTGCGGAAGAAGGTGGTCTGGAGTTCGAAGAACTCAGCAACCGACTTGACGCCAAGAAGCGCTTCCATGTGCGAGAGAGAGTTTTCGGCATTGGTGCGGAGCGCATCGATAGCCTTGAGGCCGATCTCAACGCTGCCGGCCTGTGCCGTCTGAACGGTGGCTTCAAGCGTCTTGCCGGCGTCTTCGCCAGCGGACTTGATCTTGCTATAGGCTTCGCGCGACTGCTGAGCGCCCTTTTCAGCAAAATCGCGGAACGATTCTGCGAACTTGGACGGGTCGAATGCGGCCATTGAAAAAACGTCGTCGGTCTTTATGGTAGCCATTGGATGCGAGCTCCTTGAGTCCGGGCGTTTGACGCCCTTTAGTTTGGATAGAGCTTATATAGACCAACTTATTGTGCATTGCAACATAATTGTGCGACGCACAAGGCGTTAACCTTTCCGCCCGAAATAGCGGCCTGAAGCTGGACCCTTTTCCGGCGCATCGTTATTAATAGACCGTTAATTAAAAGAGACCTAAGGCAACAAGGTTCCCCATGCCCGCTGTCCAGTACCCGTTCATCGACATTGCCGTGCATCAGCGGGTGCGGGAGCGTTTTTCGCGTGGCGAAGCCCTGGTGCTTTTTTCCGCCGACCTGAGCCGCCTGCTCTGGGCAAATGGCGCGGGTGCCGAGCTTTTTGGCCATTCGGCAGTCTATGACCTGCTCGACCAGGGCGTCGGCAGCGGCGACATCACGTTCCGGCAGCTGGAGACGACGGCGCGGCAACTGAGCGCGACCGGCGACAGCCGCAGCCTGATGATCCGCATCGTCAAAGGCTTCCAGCGTGTTCCGGTTCAGGCAAATGCCGAGCTGATCGGGCTTTCGAGCGGCGAGCGCGCTATCCTGTTTTCGGTCCCCGTCGCCGGCAAGGCGCTGAGCCCGACCGCCTCGGCTGCGCAGATGCTACAAGGTCTCGACGATCCGGACACGCATATGGCCGTCATCGGTGCGGACGGCGAGGTCATCGCTTCCTCCCCCGGATACGCCTCGCTCGGGATCACCCAGCAGACGGCAAAGACCCTGACGGCACTCGCATCCAGCCATCCCGATCGCCTCGTCAAGCGGCCGGTCGCCACCGGCAAGGGATATCTCCCGGCCGCCGTCGGAAAGCTGAGCGACGAACCGGTTCTCAATCTGCTTTTTGCCGTAGAGACCGTGCTCGGGCATCTCGATCCGATCGACACCGCGGCTCCGGAAGAAGGCTTATCCACAGCCACCATTAACCATATCTCTCCCGCGAAATTCGACGAGGCGCTGAGCGCTGTCGCCGGGATCGAAGAGGTCGAGGAGACGCTGGAAAGCGTTGACGAGCCAGAAGAGGCGCGCGTCGAAGATCCGCGCGCTGAGGAATTCATCGATAGCGAACCGCTGAGCGAAACAGCAGCGGACGAGCCAGAACAGCAGGCCGCCGCCGAGCATGTGACTGACGAGACGCCCGATGAGCTGCCGGAGCCGTCCGTCGAGGCCGAGCCTGTTACGATAGAGCCGCAGCCGAACGTCGTGCTTCATGACGAGGCAGTCGCAGATGACGCGCCGGCTGAGGAACCCGCTGAAACGCCGCCGGTCGAAGCCGCCGCTGCAGGGATTGCAGACGAACCGGCCGCCGATGCCCTCGCGGCAACGGACGCCGCCACAAAGGAACAAGCTGCTGCTGCCGGCTTCAAGTTTCAGCCGAACAGCAGGGCGACGCGTTTCGTCTGGAAGATCGATGCGCAGGGGTGCTTCAGCGAGGTATCGAACGAGTTTGCTGAGGCCGTCGGCCCGAACGCCGCCAATATCATCGGCGTCGCCTTCAGCGATATCTCCGCCCTCTTCAATCTCGATCCGGAAGGCAAGATCGCCGAGGCGCTGGAGCGCCGCGATACTTGGTCCGGCAAGACGATAAATTGGCCGATCGAAGGCACAAGCCTCGTCGTGCCGGTCGATCTCGCCGCGCTGCCGACCTACACGCGCCACCGCGAGTTCGACGGTTTCCGCGGGTTCGGTGTCGTGCGCCTTTCAGATGCAGCTGAAGATCCGCTGGCCCTTGGGCTGACGCTCGGGCCGGAGGGTATCGGACGCGATGCAGCAAGTCTCGACCAGCCATTGGAAGACGTTCATGCCGAGGCGCCCTCGCCCGCCGAGGACGCACCGGTGGCGGCGGCCGTTGTCGAAGAAGCGCCCGCCCCAACTGAATTGCCGGCGCCGCGCGAAGAGCCTCCGGCGCTCCGCCTTGCCGAAACACCGAGCCGCCGCCTGACCGACAAGATCGTGCAACTGCACAATGCCGGACCGGGACTGAGCGCGTCCGAACAGGCCAACTTCCGCGAAATCGCCAAGCGGCTCGAGGCCTTCGGCGTGCGTGAAGACGGCTCCGCCGAAGACGAGCCCGCAGGTGCTGACGCGGTCGAAGCCGTGACACCGGTCGAAGAAATCCCGGTTGCGGCAAATGATTCCGTACCGCCGGACGAAGAGATCGCCGAAGCTGCCAGCGACGGCGAACAGCCTACGGCGGCGGCAGCGGACGGCGACAGCGATGACGACGCCACCGAAGGACTGCCGGAAACATCCTTCAGCCCGATGGAAATGCTGAGCACCGTCATCCCGCCGCGTGTGAAGATGGTCGATGGGCTTTCCTCGGCGACAGTCGATCAACTGCCGGTCGCCGTGCTGATCCATGCCGGCGATGCGCTGATCCATGCAAATCCCGAATTCATGCGCCTGACCGGCTACACGTCTCTCAGCGAGCTAAACGAGGTTGGTGGCCTGGATGCATTGCTGCAGCGGCACGAGCTGGACGAGAATGCCGGCCGCCCTGGCGCGATGATGCTTGTCACCGCCGATGACCGCGTGGTGCCTGTTACCGCCCGGCTGCAGTCGGTTCGCTGGGAAGACGCCAGTGCGCTGATGCTGGCGCTGATGCCGGTCGAGAACAAGGAAGCTCCAACCGGAAAGGCCGAAGATACGCGCCACGACAACCGCTCCGAACGGATGGTCGAAAAGGTTGCCAAGCTGCAGGTCGAAGTCGAAGAACTCCGCTCGATCCTGGAAACGGCGACCGACGGCGTGGTCGTCATCGGTGCCGAAGGCGATATCCGCTCGATGAACCGTTCGGCAAGCGCGCTGTTCAACTACGACGAAGAGGAAACGCGCGGCAAACCCTTCGTCATGCTGTTTGCACATGAAAGCCAGAAGGCCGTTCTCGACTATCTCAATGGCCTTTCGGGCCATGGCGTTGCCAGCGTGCTGAACGATGGACGCGAAGTGATCGCCCGCGAAGCCGCCGGCGGTTTCGTGCCGCTGTTCATGACGATGGGACGGCTGACGTCCTCCAGCGGGTACTGCGCCGTCATCCGCGACATTACCCAATGGAAGCGCACCGAAGACGAGCTGCGAAACGCCAAGGGCGCCGCCGAAACGGCCAATGCCCACAAGACCGACTTTCTGGCGCGCATCAGCCACGAGATCCGCACGCCGCTCAACGCCATCATCGGCTTCTCCGACATGATGGCCGGCGAGCGCTTCGGACCGATCGGCCACCCGCGCTACATCGAATATGCCAACGATATCGGCCGCTCCGGCCGCCACGTCCTCGATATCGTCAACGACCTGCTCGACATTTCGAAGATCGAAGCCGGCGAGATGGATCTCGACTTCGCCGCCGTCGGACTCAACGATGCGATTTCGGAGGCCGTGGCGTTGGTGCAGCCGCAGGCCAACGGCCAACGGGTGATCATCCGCACGGCGCTGTCGCATTCGGTGCCCAATGTCGTTGCCGATCTGCGCTCGGTAAAGCAGATCGCCCTGAACATCCTTTCCAACGCCATCCGCTTCACGCCTTCAGGCGGGCAGATCGTCGTTTCGACCTCGTACGAAAGCAATGGAAGCGTCGTCCTGCGCGTCCGCGATACCGGCATCGGCATGACACGCAGCGAGCTCGATCAGGCGATGAAGCCGTTCCGTCAGGTTTCGGCGCAGTCGCGCCACCGCGGCGACGGTACCGGCCTCGGCCTGCCGCTGACGAAGGCGATGGTTGATGCCAACCGGGCGATCTTTGCGATCAATTCGGCGCCGAACGAAGGCACGCTGGTGGAGATCACCTTCCCGTCCCAGCGGGTGCTGGCGGGCTGAGGCGTATCCCGGTCGGATTGAACTGCTCGAAAACGAAAAAAGGCAGCCCGAGGTCTAGGCTGCCTGGAGTTTGGTGCTGTTCAACAAGGGCTTAGTCGCTCAACGTCATGTCACGGGAGCCAAGGGCTCCTAGCTGCCTATCATCCACAGCTCCAAGTTGCTTCACCTTTGACCAACCTTTCTTAACGAAGGGTTGCCGCGGCGGGGAAGCTATCAAAGGTGAAAGCTTGTAGTTTCGGGCGCCTTTTATTGAAATTAGCCGTTTAGTTCAGCCAATCCGGCGAAAAGCTCCAGCGCTTCCGGGTTTGCAAGCGCCTCCTTGTTTTTGACCGGCCGGCCGTGGACGACCTCACGCACGGCGAGTTCGACGATCTTGCCAGACTTTGTGCGGGGAATATCTGTGACGGCGATGATTTTGGCTGGCACGTGGCGCGGCGATGCACCCGTGCGGATGCGGGTCTTGATCGTCTTCACCAGATCTTCGCTCAGCGACACCCCCGGCGCGAGACGGACAAACAGCACGACGCGGACGTCGTCATCCCAATCCTGGCCGATGCACAGCGCTTCGGCCACCTCTTCCATCTGCTCGACCTGATTGTAGATCTCGGCGGTGCCGATGCGCACGCCACCCGGATTAAGTGTTGCGTCGGACCGGCCGTGGATGACCAGACCGCCATGCTGCGTCCATTCGGCGAAGTCGCCGTGACACCAGACATTGTCGAAGCGTTCGAAATAGGCGGCGCGATACTTGGCACCGTCAGGGTCGTTCCAGAAGCCAGCAGGCATGGACGGAAAGGCCTTGGAGCAAATGAGTTCGCCCTTTTCCTGGCGCACCGGCTTGCCTTCGTCGTCCCAGACATCGACGGCGAGGCCGAGGCCTGCGCCCTGAATCTCGCCGCGCCAGACCGGCTGCAGCGGATTGCCGAGGACGAAGCAGGAGACGATATCCGTGCCGCCCGAGATCGAAGCGAGCTGGATGTCTTCCTTGATACCCTCGTAAACGAAGGTGAAGCCTTCGGGTGACAACGGTGAGCCAGTCGAGGTCATCAGCCGGAGGCTCGAAAGGTCGTGGCTGGTGCGCGGCGTCAGGCCGCTCTTGCGAAACGCGTCGATATATTTCGCCGAGGTGCCGAAGACCGCGAATTTCTCCGCCTCAGCGTAATCGAAGAGCACGTTGCCGTCAGGCGCGAAAGGCGACCCGTCGAAGAGGCAGAGTGTGGCACCAGCGGCCAAGCCGCTTGCCAGCCAGTTCCACATCATCCAGCCGCAGGTGGTGAAATAAAACAGCCGGTCGCCGGGCTTGATGCCGCAATGCAGGCGGTGCTCCTTCAGGTGCTGCAACAGCGTGCCGCCCGCCGAATGGACGATGCATTTCGGCACCCCCGTGGTGCCCGACGAGAAGAGGATATAGAGCGGATGGGAGAATGGCAGCGGTGTGAATTCGACCGCCTTTGCCTGATAGGGCGAAAGGATTTCGGCGAAGGTCTTGGCGCCGGGTGTCGCTCTCGCCACGGCCTCAGCATCACCGGCATAGTGAACGATCATCGACGGCGCCTGCAGCTTGGCGGCGACGGCAGAGATCTTGGCGGAGACATCCTGCAGCTTGCCTGAATACCAATAAGCGTCGCAGGCAATGAACAGCTTCGGGCCAATCTGGCCGAAGCGATCGAGCACACCCTGCTCGCCGAAATCCGGAGAACAGGAGGACCAGATGGCACCGATCGAGGCGGCCGCAAGCATGCAGGCGATGGTCTCCGGCATGTTGGGCATCATCGCGGCAATGCGATCGCCTTCGCCGATGCCGAGTGCACGATAAGCCTGCTGCAGCTTCGAGACCGTCTCATGGAGACGGTTCCACGACCAGCGATCCTCGACCTTATCCTCGCCGCGAAAGATCAGCGCATCGCCTTCGCCCTCGGTTGACAGCAGGTTTTCCGCGAAGTTCAGCCTGGCATCGGGAAAGAACCGAGCCTTCAGCATGAGATCGCCATCGGCAAGCACACGATCGCCCCGGTCGCCGCGAACGCCGCAGAAATCCCAGAGAGCTGCCCAGAATTTCTCGCGCTCGGCAATCGACCAGGCATGCAGGCCGGCGTAGTCGTCAAGCGCCAATCCGAAGCCGGTGTTGCAATGCTGCATGAAGGCATACATCGGGCTTGCTTCAATGAATTCCCGTGACGGCGTCCAGAGCGGCCCAATGTCGTTCATCGCATTTTCCTCCCGTTTATTCGCTATATAACATGCTGCACTGCATTATAAAGCGTGCATTGCGCCAACTGCACGGCCAGCCGAATTGCATATGGCGCGTATTTCATATATCCGGCAAACTCAGCGCATAACCGGTAAGCGACTGAAAAGACTGGCGGAGCTGATGAGTACGTCAAGACAACCGAAGTGGCGTAGAAAGATGGCCCCCGTTTCGCGCTGGCTGCCGGGTATCGCACGTCTGGCGACGATGCTCTTGCTTGTTTCCGCCGTCATCTTTGTCTCCCTGCGCGTTGCCGCACCTTTCCTCGTCTCGACCGGCATGGTGCGCTCCGGCATCGAAGATGCGCTGTCGCGCTGGACCGGCTACAAGGCCGAGATTAAGGGCAGCCCGGGGCTGGAATTCTGGCCGACGCCGCGCATCACGCTGAACCAGATCACCATCCGGCAGCCGCCAAACGCGGGCAACAAACTGCTCGGCACAATCGAGAGCCTTTCGGCTGATTTCAGCCTGATCGATGCTCTGCGCGGCCGGGCAAGCTTCCACGAATTCCATCTGCTGCGGCCCAACCTGTCGCTTACTCGCGACCAGCAGGGCCTAATCGACTGGACCTATGCCGGCCAGCTTGCCAAAGCGATCGATGGCGCCCACCAGGATGGCAATGCCGAGCTTCTCGATCCGAAGCTGGACGCGGAGGTCGGCGCGATCACTGTCGAGGACGGCACATTCAACATCGCCGATCTCTCGACGGCCAAGACCTACCATTTCGATGGCGTGACTGCCGATATCAACTGGCCAAGACTGTCTAGCGGAATGTCGGCCGTGCTGATCGCGCGTACCAGCGGCCAGGACCTGAAGATCGACTTCTCGTCGCGCACGCCGCTGCTGGTGTTCGATGGCAAGACCGCAGAGATCAAAGCGTCGCTGACATCAGGCCTGATGACGGCGGCATTCTCCGGACTCGGAAGCATATCAAGGCTCGACGGCCTGTCAGGGAATGTCACGGCCAATATTGCCGATGTCCCTGCCCTATTGGCATGGTCGGGCAAGTCGATCCCCGGGACCGAGAGCCTCAAGTCCTTTTCGATCAGCAGCGACGTGATTTCGGCGGCGAATGGGCTTCGTTTCAACAACGTCACGCTCGGGCTCAACGGCTCTACCGCAAGCGGCGTAATGGATGTCTCAAACGTCCGTAACAACCGGGCAAAGCTTGGCGGCACGCTTGCCTTCGACACGATGAACCTCAAGCCCTTCTTCGACGCTTTCGCGCTGCGGCTTGCAGCGGGCGAAGAGGGAGCGACGCCCGATGGCGGGCCGCTACAACGGCTGGATCTCGACCTGCGGTTCTCGGCCAAGGAAATGCAGCTTCAACCATTCGCCCTATCGAATGTCGGCGCCAGCATCATCGTATCCAGCAACGAGGCGAAGTTCGATATCGGCGACAGCCAGTTCGAAGGCGGCGAGATGTCGGCGCATCTGGAAGCAACGCGTGGCGACTTCGACGGTGGCGGCAAGCTGCAGATGTCGATCCGCGGCGCGGATTTCGGAGCGTTGGTCGAGCGGCTGCAGCTGAAAGGTCCGCTGCCGCTGACCACGGGTTCGCTTGACGTTTCGCTGAAAACCGCAAAGCCGCTCTGGACGGCCGGGCTTGAGGATGTCAACGGACAGGTTGTGTTTCAGGCCGGGGCCGGGTCGATCGCCAACTTCGATGTGGAGGCGATCCGCAATCAGGCGGCGCAGCAGAGGTTCTTTCCGCTCAATGCTGCCGGTGACCACTCCTTCCCCTTCACGCGGGCCGAGCTGACGGCAAACCTCTCCGCCGGATCCGCCGATCTTGAGAACGTGCGGGTTCAGGGCACGGTCGAAACGCTCAGCCTGTCGGGTCTCATTCCTCTGCAATCCAGCGGGCTCGCGCTTTCCGGCTCGCTGCAGGCGACCGACGATACGCGGGCAGCGGAGCTTCCGCTGCTACCCTTCTTCATCGGCGGCTCCTGGCCCAATCCGGTGATCTCACCGGTGCCGGTGGTTACCCAGCCGGCACCGAACGCGCAGTAATCAGGGCGCATTGGCGGCAGCGCGCTCATCGCGCTCCCGCTGGACTTCGCGGCGTTTGGTGATCACCGAAGCGGCGATGACGCCGACGGCGACGACCGCGATCAGCAGGGTGCAGACCGCGTTGATTTCAGGCGTCACGCCCAATCGCACCTGGCTATAGATTCTCATCGGCAGCGTCGTCGCCCCCGGACCGGAGGTGAAGCTGGCGATGACGAGATCGTCAAGCGACAGGGTGAAGGCCAGGATCCAGCCGGAAAAGACGGCGGGTGCGATGATCGGCAGCGTGACCTCGAAGAAGGTGCGGACCGGCGGGGCGCCGAGATCCTGTGCCGCTTCCTCGATCGACTGATCGAAGGTCATCAGGCGGGATTGAACGACAACAGCCACGAAGCACATGGTCAGCGTGGTGTGTGCAAGCGTGATCGTCCAGAAGCCGCGGTCGAGACCGATTGCCACGAAGAGCAGCAGCAGCGACAGGCCGGTGATGACTTCAGGCATGACCAGCGGCGCGTAGACCATGCCCGAAAACAGCATACGGCCGCGAAAGCGCGTGTGCCGCACCAGCGTGATGGCCGCCAGCGTGCCAAGAATGGTCGCCGCCGTCGCCGACAGGACACCGACGCGGACTGTCACCCAGGCGGCATCCAGCAGCGCGTCGTTGTGCATCAGCGACACATACCATTTGGTCGAGAATCCGCCCCAGACGGTGACGAGTTTGGACTCATTGAAAGAGAAGATGACGAGGAGCACGATCGGCAAATAGAGGAAAGCGAAGCCGAGCGTGACGGAGATAATGTTGAAGCGTGTCCAGCGTAGCATGTCTTATCTCCCCTGCTCATCGGCTTTGGCCTGGGCATTCTGGAAGAACACGATCGGCACCACGAGGATCAAGAGAAGAATGGTTGCCACCGCCGAGGAGACCGGCCAGTCGCGGTTCGAATTGAACTCGTTCCACAGCGTCTTGCCGATCATCAGCGTCTGCGATCCGCCGAGCAGATCGGGGATGACGAATTCGCCGACTGCGGGAATGAAGACCAGCATGCAGCCGGCAACGACGCCGGGCAGCGACAACGGGAAGGTGACACGCCAGAAGGCGCGGATCGGCGTGCAGCCGAGATCCTGCGCCGCCTCGATCAGGGTGCCATCCATCTTTTCCAGAGAGGAATAGAGCGGCAGCACCATGAACGGCAGGTAGGAATAGACGATGCCGATATAGACGGCGATGTTGGTGTTCAGGATGATCAGCGGCGTATCGATGATCCCCGTGCCGATCAGCACCTGGTTCAGCAGCCCTTCCGGCTTGAGAATGGCGATCCAGGCGTAGACGCGGATCAGGAAGCTCGTCCAGAACGGCAGGATGACCAGCATCAGCAGCGTCGGGCGGATGCTGCGCGGCGCCTGCGCCATGCCATAGGCGATCGGATAGGCGATCAGCAGCGTCAGGAAGGTCGAGATCCCGGCGATGACAAGGCTCGAGATATAGGCGTTGAAATAGAGCGGATCGTCGATCAGGTAGCTGTAATTGTCGAAGGAGAAGGTCGACATCTTGTCGAGGATGCCGCTCCAGCCGTCGGCAAACGAGAAGGACGGCTCGTAGGGCGGCATGGCAATCGCCGTTGCAGACAGCGATATGCGGAAGACGATGAAGAACGGCGCCAGGAAGAAGATCAGAAGCCACGCATAGGGGATGATCATCACCAGGCGATTGTAGACGGCTGAACCGAGCTTGCCCATGATCAATCCTTCAACAGCACGCCGGCATCTTCGGCGAAGGTGACCCAGACGTCCTGATCGTAGGTGAAGGGATCGTCGACGGCGCGCTGCGCGTTCAGCGACGACGCCTTGACCACCTGGCCGTTCTTCAGCTTGACGTGGAAGACGGTCATGTCGCCGAGATAGGCAATGTCCCAAAGCTCGCCCGAGGATGCGTTGACCGTGGGATTTGCAGGCGGCTGGCGGGTGACCCTGAGCTTC
Source organism: Rhizobium sp. 01N424 (assembly GCF_056399485.1). Classification (NCBI taxonomy): domain Bacteria; kingdom Pseudomonadati; phylum Pseudomonadota; class Alphaproteobacteria; order Hyphomicrobiales; family Rhizobiaceae; genus Rhizobium; species Rhizobium sp. 01N424. The sequence goes on along the minus strand of NZ_JBFTRK010000001.1, from coordinate 576,486 downwards.
TCGGGACGGATCGCGAACCCGGCGCTGCTGCCCTTTGGGGGCATATCCGATGTTGCGACCTTGATGGTGAGGCCGGCATCGACAGCGAGCTCGACGCTCGTGCCATCGGCGGAGACCACCTTACCGTCGAAGATATTCACATCGCCGATGAAGTCGGCCACGAAGCGGCAGTTGGGCGCTTCGTAGATTTCGGCAGGCGTCGCGACCTGGACGACCTTGCCATGGCTCATGACGGCGATGCGGTCTGCCATGGTCATCGCCTCTTCCTGGTCGTGGGTGACGACGACGAAGGTGAGGCCGAGATTCTGCTGCAGGTCCATCAGTTCGAACTGGGTTTCCTCGCGCAGCTTCTTGTCGAGCGCGCCAAGCGGCTCATCCAGCAGCAGCACCTTCGGGCGCTTGGCGAGCGAGCGGGCGAGAGCGACGCGCTGGCGCTGGCCGCCGGAAAGCTGGTTGGGCTTGCGGGAAGCGAACTGCTCGAGCTTCACCATTTTCAGCATCTGAGACACGCGCTCGCCGATCGCATCCTTCGACATGCCGTCCTGGCGAAGCCCGAAGGCGATGTTCTTTTCGACCGTCATATGCGGGAAGAGCGCGTAGCTCTGGAACATCATGTTGACCGGGCGCTTGTAGGGCGGCGTGCCGGCCATGTCGGTGCCATCCAGAATGATCTCACCCGCGGTCGGCTGTTCGAAGCCGGCCAGCATGCGCAGCAGCGTGGACTTGCCGCAGCCGGATGCGCCGAGCAGCGCGAAGAATTCGCGGTGATAGATATTCAGACTGAGATCATCGACGGCGGTGAAATCGCCGAAGCGCTTGGTGACGTTCTTGAAGGAGATAAAGGGTTTTGCTGCCGGATCGGTCCACGGCGCGAAGGAGCGGCGAATATTGCCAAGAGACTTCATGGTTTTCCCCGAAATTATGATTTGAAAACCGGCGCTCCCCCGACGGCCGGCACGTCAATAAAAGGCCCGGGCGTTGCCGTCCGGGCCGAAGTCTCGATTACTGGCCGGTAACGACCTTTGTCCAGATTCGCGTGACGATGCGCTGCGTCTTCGGATCGAGCGGCGGCACCGTGAACAGCTTGGCCATGACTTCAGGCGTCGGGTAGATCGCCGTGTCGTCGATGACGGCCTTGTCGAGGAACTGCTGCGACGCCTTGTTGCCGTTGGCGTAATAGACGAAGTTCGATGCCTTGGCGGCGACTTCAGGCTTCATCATGTAGTTGATGAAGGCATGTGCCTCTTCGACATGCGGTGCGTCCTTCGGGATACCGAAGACGTCGAAGAAGATCTGCGCACCCTGGTTCGGAACCGAATAGTCGATGGTGACGCCAGCCTTGGCTTCCGCCGCGCGGTCACGCGCCTGAAACATATCGCCGGAATAGCCGAGCGCGATGCAGATATCGCCGTTGGCGAGCGCGCTGATATATTCGGACGAGTGGAACTTGCGCACGAACGGACGGACCGCGAGCAGAACTTCCTGCGCCTTGTCGAGATCGGCCTGCTTCTTGCTATTCGGATCGAGGCCGAGATAGGCAAGCACAGACGGAATGACGTCGGTCGGCGAATCCAGCATGTAGATGCCGCAATCCTTGAGCTTGGCAGCCTTTGCCGGATCGAAGAGCGCGTCCCAGTTCGGCTTCTCGTCCGTTCCGAGGGCGGCCTTCACCTTGTCGACGTTATAGCCGATGCCGGTGGTGCCCCACATGTAGTCGACGCTGTATTCGTTGCCCGGATCGAAGGTGGCAACGCCCTTCATGACGACGTCCCACATATTCGACAGGTTCGGGAGCTTCGACTTGTCGAGCTTCTGATAGACGCCTGCAGCGATCTGGCGCTGCATGAAGGAAACCGTCGGAACGACCACGTCATAGCCGGTGCCACCTGCCAGKAGCTTGGTTTCCAGCGTCTCGTTGGAATCGAAGGTGTCGTAGACAACCTTGATGCCGGTTTCCTTGGTGAAGTCCTCTAGGATCGAGCTGTCGATATAATCGGACCAGTTGTAGACATTGACGACACGCTCCTGGGCGTAGGATGGCGCTGCTGCAAAAATAGCCACGGCGGCTGTTGCCGCGAGCTTTGCGATGACTGACCTCATAATCTCTCCTGTGCCTTTATAATTATTAGGTATCACGCCCCCGAACACCCATTCCCTCTGGATTTTTGGCTAGACTAGAAAGGAATTTGGGAGGCGACAAGCGCTAAATCCGGGTGCTCGCAATGATTTCACCGGTCACTGGAAATCGAAGGCGCTGAGGCCGGTCACCATCTCGTCTAGCCCAAGCGGGCGAGTGACCGGCGGCTCGGCGCGGGCAAGACAGCCTTTTCGCTCACAAAGGCGGCAGGCTGGGCCGATTGCAACTGCATGTGGCGAAGATGACGTGGCCTGGCTGTAGACGGTCGCATCCCGGAACTGCGCGTCGCAGCCGACGAGCACGGCGGTGCGCCTGATCCGTTCGCCGAAGGGCGCGGCAGGGCCTTCGAGCGTTCTCGACACCGTGAGAAAACGGGAGCCATCGGGCGTTTCAGCCGTTTCGGCCATGATCTGTCCCGGCTGCAGCAGAGCGGCGTGTATGCCGAGCTTCGGACAGCCGCCGCCGAAGCGGGCATGCGGGAAACCGGCAGCACCTGCCCGGCGCAGACGGTTTCCCGCGGCATCGACCTCCATCAGGAAAAACGGAACCGCGGCATTGCCGGGACGCTGTAGCATGATCAGCCGGGCGGCGGCCTGCCCGAACGAACAGCCGTAGCGGCTGCGCAGCAGGTCGAGATCGTAGCGCACCGATTTCGCAGCAGCGAGAAAGGCTTCATAGGGCATCATGATCGCCAGCGCCGCCGAGCGCGCCAGCTCGAAGCGGGCAATGCGCTGGGCCTCCGGTGTGGAAAGGCCGAGACCATCGAGCTCCTTGCCGATCGCGGCACGCAGGGCCAGCGTTGCCACTTCGATGGCAATTTCCTGCAGCTGATCGGATGGTGACAACCGCTCGGAGATGAAAAGGCGCATCGAATGCCGGTCGAAACGGCGGCGCAGGTCCGGCATGACATGAACCGGCATGATGCGCACGGTGATGCCGCGGTCCTTCTGCAGCCAGTCCTTTAGCACCTGCTGGAGATCGCCCGATGGCAGCGACATGAAGAATTGCTCGGCGGCATCCTCGATCATGGCGAAATAGGCCGGGCGCCGCTCCAGCACATCGCGGACTTCGTCTGCCGGAAGCCTGGCGCCGGCGGCAGGGACATGCGCGTCGCCGGCCATGAGGGCGCTCAGGTCCGACAGCCGCGCCGCCTGTTCGCGATAGGCACGGTAGAGCTTCACCATGCCGCTTGCCGCGTTCGGCGCCGCCTCGGCGATTTCGACGAGTTCCTGATCGCCCGGCAGCTCACCCGATAGCAGCGCATCGGCAAAGACCTCGCGCAATCCGGCGAGATTGTTGCCGGGTTCGCTTTGGAGATCGTCGAGATCGACCTTGTAGACCGAGGCGAGCTTCAACAGCAGCTGGACCGTCAGCGGCCGCTGATTGCGCTCGATCAGGTTCAGATAGGAGGGCGAGATGCCGAGCGCCTCGGCCATCGCCGTTTGCGTGACGCCCAGGCCGTTGCGGATACGCCTGACTTTCGGCCCCGCGAAGATCTTCCGTTCCATATGCCAACCTTTTACAAATCTTTACAATTTGACAGAGCGACCTTGTAAAACCCGAGGCAATGTAACCTCTTTCCATGCCTAATAATCAAGTATTTTCTAGCCATTTTCGCGTAATTTGTAAATTCTGTCACACAGGCAAACGACGCCAAAGGAGGATACTGTGACTGAGTTTGACAAGCTGATCCGCAACGCACCGGCTGGCCGTTTCGACGGTATCGAGCGCCCCTATTCTGCAGAGGACGTCCGGCGTCTGCGCGGTTCCGTGGCGATCAGCCATTCGCTGGCGGAGATCGGCGCCAACAGGCTCTGGGAGCTCTTGCGCCGGGATGATTTCGTCAATGCACTCGGCGCCCTCTCGGGCAATCAGGCGATGCAGATGGTGCGCGCCGGGCTGAAGGCGATCTATCTTTCCGGCTGGCAGGTGGCGGCTGATGCCAACACGGCGTCCGCGATGTATCCGGACCAGTCGCTTTATCCTGCCAATGCCGGCCCCGAGCTTGCCAAGCGCATCAACCGCACGCTTCAGCGCGCCGACCAGATCGAGACCTCGGAAAACAAGGGATTGTCGGTCGAGAGCTGGTTCGCGCCGATCGTTGCCGATGCCGAGGCCGGCTTCGGCGGGCCGCTGAACGCCTTCGAGATCATGAAGGCCTATATCGAGGCGGGTGCGGCCGGCGTTCACTTCGAGGATCAGCTGGCATCAGAAAAGAAATGCGGCCATCTGGGCGGCAAGGTTCTGATCCCGACGGCGGCCCATATCCGCAACCTCAACGCCGCGCGTCTGGCGGCCGACGTCATGGGCGTTCCGACGCTGGTGATCGCCCGCACCGACGCCGAGGCGGCCAAGCTCCTGACCTCGGATATCGACGAGCGCGACCAGCCTTTCGTCGATTACGATGCCGGACGCACGGTCGAGGGCTTCTATCAGGTGCGCAACGGCCTAGAGCCCTGCATCGCCCGCGCCGTGGCCTACGCGCCCTATTGCGATCTCATCTGGTGCGAGACATCGAAGCCGGATCTCGAGCAGGCACGGCGCTTTGCCGAGGGCGTGCACAAGGTGCATCCGGGCAAGATGCTCGCCTATAACTGCTCGCCGTCCTTCAACTGGCGCAAGAACCTCGACGAAGCGACGATCGCCCGGTTCCAGCGCGAGCTCGGCGCCATGGGCTACAAGTTCCAGTTCATCACCCTTGCCGGCTTCCACCAGCTGAATTTCGGCATGTACGAGCTGGCGCGCGGCTACAAGGACCGGCAGATGGCGGCCTATTCCGAGCTGCAGCAGGCGGAATTCGCCGCCGAGGCCAATGGCTATACGGCGACGAAGCATCAGCGGGAGGTCGGCACCGGTTACTTCGATGCCGTATCGCTCGCCATCACCGGCGGCCTGTCCTCGACGACAGCGATGCGAGAATCGACCGAACACGCACAGTTCAAACCCGCAGCGGAATGACCGCGCAACAGGAGGAGAAGACAATGGCTTCCATCTCACGTGTCCGCGAACGCGCGGAAGAGCAGGCATCGACGATGACGCCGGACCAGCAGAGCATGATCCGCATGCTGGCCAACGATCTGCACCGGCTCAACGCGTCGGTCATGAAGGCGGTCGAGTCCGGAGTTTCCGTAGAGCTTGTCCGGTCCGCCCGTCATCACGGGGGCGACGGCAACTGGGGCGATCTGATGATCCCGGTTGTCGTTGCCAACCGCGCCTAAAGGAGGAGAAGGCGCCGGAAAAACCGGCGCCTTCTGCGTCATTTGACGCAATTGTCAGTCCCGGCAAAGGCGAGCATAATGTCTTCAAGCTCTTATGGGACATCATATGCCTGCAATGATACGCGCGGACGTGCAGTCCCTGACCGACTTGGTCTATGGGGCACTGCTCGGGGAAACCAGCTGGCAGGATTTTCTGGATACGCTGAACACGCGCATGCCGGATGGAAAATCGACGCTGTTTTTTCACGATGCCGTTCTCGGCTCCGGCGGACTGTCGCTTTCGTCGGGTCTCGATGGCTCGGCAGCCGAAGCCTACAACACGCATTTCAGCACCGTGAACCCGTGGATGGCGAAGGCGGCCGTGCGCCCAGTCGGGCTCGGCGTGATCGCCGATCAGATGCTGCCGCATGAAGAGCTGCTGAAAACCGAATTCTATCACGATTACCTGCGCAGCATCGATTGCCGCAGCAGCATCGGCGTGACGATCATGCGGGAGAAGGGCCGGTCCTTCAATCTCTCGACGCTCACCTCAAGCACCGACACCGGCTATAACCGCAGCAATGCGCAGGTGCTGACCGAGCTTGCCCCGCATCTTCGGCGGGCCTTCGATTACCTGCGCCGCGAGCGAAGCAACGAGGCAGGCGGCAAGCCGCTACTCGATGCGATCGGCGTCGGGCTGATTTATCTCGGCGAGGAGCGCAAGGTGCGCTCGATGAATGCTGCCGCACAAAGGCTGCTCACCGAAGGCTGCGGCATCAGTGTCACGCCGACCGGGCGGCTCAATGTCAACGACGCCGGTATCAACGAGCAGCTGCGCGCGACCGGCCATTCCAGCGAGCCGCTGCAGCCGGTTTGCAGCGGGCGTATCGGCAATGTGAAGTATACGCTGGTTCGGCTGCAATCGGATTTCATGAGCGAGTTCCTGCAGGAGCCGACATCAGCGCTGATCATCGAACGCTCCGGAGGCACCTGCGCCCATCTGAACGACAGGCTGAACGGCAACGAGCACCTGACCGCGGCCGAACTGCGCATTGCCTCCTCCATCGCCAGCGGCCTGTCGCTGCGCGATACGGCGAAGCTCAACGACATCAGCTACGAGACGGCGCGCTCGCACCTGAAGAACATCTTCTCCAAGCTTGGCGTCAACAGCCAGGTGGCGCTGGTGCGGCGGCTGATCCCCTAACGCTAGCTGCGGCTGGCGCGCTTTCCGGCGAAGAGGTCGGAATAGCTCTTCAACAGCTTCGTCATGCGATCGGCAACCGCGCGGATTTCCGGCCGGTGGCGGTCTTCATTGTTCATGACGATCCACTGGCGATGCCGCAACTCCGGGATTTCGGCGCCGAGACGCTGTAGCTCAGGATCGAGATCGCCGACGAAACAGGGCAGGACCGCCCTGCCCGCACCCGCCCGCACCAGATCCGGCAGCGATCGCGGCCGGTTGACGGTGGCGGCGATCGGGCCGGATGCGTTGCGATAGGGCCAGCGCAGATAGCCGGAGATCGCCTCGTCTTCGGCAACGGCCACCCATTGCTCGGCGGCCTCGGCGGCATTGCGCCTGACATAGACGGCATAGGCGACCTCGCCGAGCAGGCGGGCGGCGAGATTCGCCTCTTCGGGCTCGAAGGCTCGGATGCCGATATCGCTTTCGCGGTAGGAGAGATTGGCCCGCGTTTCGCCGATTGTCAGCGAGACGGAGAACGGATCGCCAGGCATGCGGATCGCTGAAAAATTCTCGGTCAGCAGCCAGGCCACCCAGGTTCCGGCTGCCACCCTGACCGTTGCCCCACCCTCGCCCGACTGCCGCCAGGCATCGATCTTGCGGGCAGCGGCTTCCATTTCCTGCAGATGGTCGAGCAATGCCTGTCCGTCCGGGGTCAGGCGATACCCGGTCTGGCTGCGGACAAACAGCGTCCGGCCGGTGTCCTGTTCGAGTTCGAGCATGCGGCGGCCAACCGTTGCCGGGCTGAGACCGCTGGTACCGCTCGCGCCCGTCAGCCCGCCGAGGCGCGCCACCTGCAAGAAAAGCTGATAGGAATCCCAGGTCGTGTTTTTCATCGGTGAAAATCGTATGCCGATTTCACCTGTTTAAGAAGCGATTTTTGATGTGTATCTGAAGTGATGTCTCTTGAAACGGAGGACATCACCATGATCGACCAGATCACCATCGCAAACATGCTTGGCCTATCGCAGGCCGCACATATCTCCCGCCCTTCATCCGAAGATGCATTCTACGAGGAGTATGGCAATTCGCGGATCGTCCGTGCCGTTACCTGGCTGACGGAGATTGGCATGAAAAACAAAGGCCGCGCTGATGAGGCGCGGCCCGGAAACATTCATTCAATGCATGCCGATCAGGCGGCCCGTCTTGCCGGACGGTGAGCTGCGGCACCGTTGCCGATGCGGAACTGCTGGAGCAGGCCCATCAGAGCGTCGGCTTCGTCGGCGAGCTGGCGGCTTGCCTGCGTCGTCTCCTCGACCATCGAGGCGTTTTTCTGGGTCATCTGATCCATGGCGTTGACCGAACCGTTGACTTCCTGGAGAGCCGCCGACTGGTCCTGGCTGGCCGTGGCGATCGTCTCGACATGCTTGCTGATGACAATGATTTCCTGGCTGATCGAGGCGAGAACATTGCCGGTCTTCTGTACCAGCTCCGAACCTGCCGTCACTTCGCGGGTCGATTTCTCGATCAGGCCCTTGATCTCGCGGGCGGCATCGGCCGAGCGCTGCGCCAGTTCGCGGACTTCCTGCGCGACAACGGCGAAGCCCTTGCCCGCTTCACCCGCACGGGCCGCTTCGATACCGGCATTCAGCGCCAAGAGATTGGTCTGGAAGGCGATGTCGTCGATGACTTCGATGATCTGTTCGATCTTCTGCGAGGCTTCCTCGATACGGCCCATGGCGGCCACGGCATCGCCGACGACGGCGCCGGAGCTGTCGGCGGTCTTCTTGGTCAGCGCCACTGTGTTGTTGGCCTCGCGGGCCCGCTCCGCGGAAGAGCGGACGGTAACGGTGATTTCCTCGACAGCGGCAGCCGTCTCTTCAAGATTGGCGGCCTGCGCCTCGGTGCGCTTCGAGAGCTCACCTGCAGAGGCCAGCATCGCGCCGCTGTTGCGCTGGATGGCGTTGGCATTGTCGCGGATGCTCGACAGCGTGTCCTGAAGACGCAGCAGCGAGCTGTTGAAATCGACGCGCAGCTGCTCGAGGCGGCCGACGAACGGCGTTTCGATGGTTTCCGAAACATCGCCCTGCGCCAGACGGCCGAGACCGGCGGCGAGCTGGTTGACAGCGAAGTCGATCTGGCCGTCGAGCGTGCGCTTGTCAGCGTCGTTGCGGGTGCGCTCGGCCTCCGTCAGCGCGCGCTGTTCGGCAGCCTGGGTTTCCAGATCCTGGCGTGCCTTGGCGCTGTCGCGGAAGGCTTCCAGCGCCCGGCCGATCTCACCGAATTCGTTGCGCTTGTCGACGCAGGGAATGGCGCCGGAGAGATTGCCCGAGGAGATCGCATGCACCGTCTTCGTCAGCGCCTGGAGCGGGCTGACCGTGCGGCGGATGGCGAAGAAGGCAAGCAGGCTGACGGCCAGCATGACGGCAGCACCTGCGCCGATGACGAGGACCTGCAGATGCTGCAGCCGGGCGAAATAGACTTCCATCGGAATGCCGATGAAGAGGATGCCGGTATTGGCGCCGGCGGCATTCTTCACCGGGAAATAGCCGGTCATGTAGTTCTTGCCGAACAAGACAGCCGGGCCGTAATAGGCGTCGCCCTTGGCAAGCACCGTCTGCGCCGGATGATCGGCGGCAAGCTTGGTTCCGACGGCGCGGCTGCCGTCTTCCTTCTTCACATTGGTCGAGACGCGCACATAGTCGCCGCCCTGCTTGTCGAAGATCGTCGCCACGCCGGCGATCGACTGAGCGGTACGATCGACCAGCGAGTGGTCGGTGAATGCGGGGATCTTTTCTTCGGTGACGGTGGCGAGCTGCGAATCCGTGACCGTGATGGTGGCGCTCTGATCGCCTGCGCCATAGAGGATGGCCATGGTGCGGTTTGCGTCCCTGGCATCGGAGACGGCGTTGTCCATCACATAGCGGCTGAGGTCGTAATAGGTCACGGCAACGATCGCGCCGGTGCTGACCACAAGCAGACTGAGTGTGATCGCGACCGCCTGGCGGACGATGGATGTCGAGAAAAAGCGCAGCATGAGGGCCCTCTGCAAGATGAATTGCAGATACTCTATGCGTTAAACGTTAAAGAAAATTTTCCGCTAATTATCTGAAAAAATGCAATAAATTTCATAAGTATGATAATTTACCTATGTCTTTTCCCACATCGGTAGAAAATGTGGCCTGCCGCGGGCGGAACACAACCATGGCGGATATTTTCCAAGTCATTGACGTTGTTCGACAAACAGAAAACGGCGCCTCGCGGCGCCGTTTTCTTCATCTGGTTTTCGGCTGGGATCAGGCAGCGCGGTAATAGGCCGTGTGCGATTCGCCTTCGATCTTGAACTGCTGCACGAGAGTAAGCAGGCTGTCTGCCTGGGAAGCGAGTTCGCGGCTTGCCGCCGTCGTCTCTTCCACCATGGCGGCGTTCTGTTGGGTCATCTGGTCCATCGAGTTGACGGTGGCGTTGACTTCCTGCAGCGCGCCCGACTGATCGTGGCTGGCGCGGGCGATCATTTCGACATGCTGGCTGATGGTGACGATCTGCGCGCTGATCTTCGCCAGCACTGTGCCGGTTTCCTGCACCGACTGCGAACCGGAGCTGACTTCCGTCGTCGACTTGTTGATCAGGCCCTTGATCTCCTGCGCGGCAGCGGCGGAGCGCTGGGCAAGCTCGCGGACTTCCATCGCGACGACAGCAAAGCCCTTGCCCGCCTCACCAGCGCGCGCAGCTTCGATACCGGCGTTCAGCGCCAGCAAGTTGGTCTGGAAGGCGATCTCATCGATGACGCCGATGATCTGCTCGATCTGGCGCGACGCATCCTCGATACGGCCCATGGCATCAATCGCCTTGCCGACGACAGTCGCCGAGTCATCGGCGCTGCGCTTGGCCTGGCGGACGATCTGGTCGGCATCCTTGGCGCGCTCGGCAGACGAGCGGACGGTAACGGTGATCTCGTCGACGGCGGCGGCGGTCTCTTCGAGCGAGGCAGCCTGCTGCTCCGTACGCTTGGCGAGATCCTCGGCCGACTGGGCCATCTGGTTGCCGTTGCCCTGGATCATCTGCACATTATCGCGGATCTGGCTCATGGTCTCCTGGAGACGGAACATCGAGCCGTTGAAGTCTTCACGCAGCTGTTCGAGGCGGCCGATGAACGGCGTGTCGATGGTCGTGGAGATATCGCCCTGCGACATGCGCTGCAGACCGGCGGCGAGTTCGTTGACCGCATATTCGATCTGACGGTCCATCTCGCGCTTTTCGGCATCGTTGCGCTGGCGCTCGTGCTCGGCAGCCTGACGCTCCTCGTCGCTCTGCTCCTCGATGCGGATCTTGGAGATCGCATTCTCCTTGAAGATGCCGAGGGCGCGGGCGATGTCGCCGATTTCGTCGTAGCGCTGTTCACCGGAGATATTGGTGTCGAGCGCACCATCGGCGATGCGGCGCATCGCGGCGGTGATCTGGCCGATCGGGCGCTGCAGGGTGAGAACCAGGGCGATGCCGCCGATGATCGAGACCAGAATGCCGAGGCCTGTGGTGCCGACGGAGATGCTGTTCGCCTGCTCGCGCTCGGCGCCGGCCGTCTGCTTCTGCAGTTCGGCGAAGCTGGTCAGCTGACCCCAGACACTGTCGAGCTCCTGGCGGGCAGCGGCGTAATCGCTGATGCGCTGATTGATGACATCGACGAGGCTCTGCGCGTCCTTGTCCATCGAGACGAGTGCAGGGGTAATCGCCGAGATGATGTCACCGGCAAAGTCCATGCCCTTGGCGCTGGCCTGCAGCGTGTTCAGCATGGTGTTGAGGGTCGAGATTTCCTGGTTCAGGCGAACCCGGTTCTCCTTGGTCGGCTTGGCGCTGAAATCGGCGAGCACCAGCTGCAGCGAATAGATCGACGTTTCCAGACGGCGGGTGTCTTCCAGAACCGAATTGGTCTGCGCGATACGGCTGTCGAGCTGAACGAAGGTGGTCGTCGCTTCGCGCATCATCTGCGTGGCGGTCAGCTGCGTGTAGGTGGACATCTGGCGGAAGCGGGAAACGAGACGGCCGAGATTGGCAACGCCGTCATCGGAGCCGGCATCGGGTGCGGCGGCCTGCGTCTTCAGATCGCTGATGGTCTGGGCCATCGACTGCGTCATGCTCTTCTGGTTCTGCGGAACCGAGATTTCGATCATCCGCTGAGCCTTGATGATCGTCGGCAGCGCCGTCGTCACGACCTTCAGCTTGTCGGCAGGAAGCTGCGCCTTGTTGAAGTCGTTCATGGCGGTTGCCAGCGTATCGCCGCCCTTCAGCAGACGGTCGGCGGCGCGAAGCGTTGCAGTCGCGTTGCCTTCGTCCGTGCGCACGCTCTCTTCGAGCTGACGCGCGTCGTAGCTGACGTTGAAGCGGTTGGTGATCATCACCTTCTGGGCGTCGTCTATCTGCTTGCGAAGCGCGACTTCCTGGTCATGCAGCGTCCAGAGTTTGCCGACGGTGCCCGAAATGGCGCTGGTGCCGTCCATCGCAGCCTGCAGATTGTCGCGGCCGGCATTCTCGCCGATCTGAGACAGGGTGGCGTTCAAAGTTTCGCCCTGTGTCTTAATATCCGCGTAGAGCTTGTCGCGAGCCTGCTCGTTGGTGTTCTGCAGGAAGTCATCCATGGAGCCGTAGAGATCCTTGAAGCCGCTCAGCGACTGCAGAATGCTGTTCGAAATCTCCATGCGCCCTTGCAGCATGCCGGAGGCATAAAGGCCGGTGAGGCCGACCGCCGAGATGGCGACGACGAAAGGCAGAACGAAGATCAGGACCTTCGTCTTGATCTTGAAGCGCGACAGGATCTTATCAATGAACATGGCTATACCGGCCTTCCATACACCACTCCTCCCACCGGCTGCTGTTGCGGCGCCGGTCGAGTGCATCGAGCTGACTTTTTTGGAATAATGGGAAACCCGAGGGCTCAGGCGGCAATCATTGCCAAGTCATCGCCGCGCGAAACGGGATGCCCATAGTTTCAGCAAGTGTGACAGAAGAGATATTAATTTTCGGATAAGCCAAATCGTTTGAAATGGCCTTTCCGATCAAGGCCATGCGGCTGCACGCCAAGGGCAGACCGCAAATTATATGATAATTCGGAAAGGTCAGACGGCGTGCGCGATCACCAAGGCGATAATCGCAGCGGTTGCGCCGGTGGCGAGCATGAGAAAGCGGAGCGTCGCGAGTTTCGTGTCAGGCTTTGCCTGGGCGATTGCGATGGCGCGGGCGCGGCGTGTGTTCCTATTCATCTAAAGGACCTCACTTTTCTCAATACTGTAACAATCCATCAAAATGGCTGTGCGGTAAAGCTTTAAATGGGAAGCTTGTTCCATCGTTGCCATTGAGACACGATGGCGCACCCGGCTTAAGAAGTCTTGAATCTATTTGCCCGGATTCGAGCCTATAAAGATTCACCTGCCGCAAAGCCCGAGGCCCAGGCCCATTGGAAGTTATAGCCGCCGAGCCAACCCGTGACGTCCACGCATTCGCCGATGAAATAGAGGCCCGGAACCGTCTTGGCTTCCATGGTCTTCGAATCTAGCGCTGATGTATCGATGCCGCCGAGCGTCACTTCCGCCGTGCGGTATCCTTCGGAGCCGGACGGCTTGACCGTCCAGTTCTGGGCGGCATCGGCAAGCCTCGCCAGCGCCTTGTCGGAGAGGTCGGCCATGTTGCCGGAAATGCCTTCGCGCTCGGCCAGATATTGGGAGAGACGCTTCGGCAGGATTTCCGCCAGCGCCGTCTGAGCCGACTGGCGGCCATTCGTCTGCTTGGCTTTCTTCAGATGCTGGAGCAGATCGACATCGGGTTCGATATCGACGGTGATCCCCTCGCCTTCGCGCCAGTAGGACGAGATCTGCAGGATGGCCGGACCGCTGAGGCCACGGTGGGTGAAAAGCAGCGCTTCCCGGAATGCCGTCTTGCCGTGGCGGATTTCTGCCGGGGCGGCGATGCCCGAGAGCGGTGCAATCGCTTCCAGCAGGACCGGATCAAGCGTCAGCGGTACCAGGCCTGGGCGGGTCTCGGTCATCGCAAGCCCGAACTGCTCGGCGATGCGATAGGCAAAGCCGGTGGCGCCCATCTTCGGGATCGACTTGCCGCCGGTGGCGATTACCAGCGAGGCGCACTCGTAGGCGCCTTCCGAGGTATCGACGCGAAAACCTTCGTCAGTCTTCTCGACACCGAGGATTTCCGTGCGCAACTGCCACTCGGCACCGGCCGCCCGCATCTCGTCGAGCAGCATATGGATGATGTCCTTGGCGCTGTCGTCGCAGAACAGCTGGCCGAGCGTCTTCTCGTGCCAGGCGATCTTGTGCCTGTCGACCATGGCGACGAAATCGGCGGGGGTGAAGCGAGCGAGGGCCGATTTGCAGAAATGCGGGTTGGCGGAGAGAAAATTCTTCGGCCCGGCATGGATATTGGTGAAATTGCAGCGCCCGCCGCCAGAGATGCGGATCTTCTCGCCGGGGGTCTTGGCATGGTCGAGAACCAGAACGGAGCGGCCACGCTGGCCGGCGCGGATGGCACACATCATGCCGGCGGCGCCCGCGCCGATGACGATTACATCGCTCTTCCGTCTCAAGCCGGTTTCCTTCCGTAAAGGGTGCCTTCTTTTTCTATCAAATGGCGAAAGTCAACGCCTCTACCCCCCTCGCCAATTGCCAAACTCTGGCTATTATGGCCTTCCGATCAACGTAACCGGTGTGTCATGTCTCCAAAAAAGACAACGCTTAAGCCTGCCAAGAACGTTAGCCTCACGATCAAGACTCCCCCTGACCCTGGGTCGTCGCGCGGCGTAGCGAACTGGAAGGAAGCGGCACAGTGGCTACGGGCACGCGGCATCGAAGACATCGAATGCATCACCCCCGACCTCGCCGGCGTTCCGCGCGGCAAGATGATGCCGACATCGAAATTCACCTCGAACACCTCGCTTGCACTGCCTTCGGCAATCTACCGCCACACAATCTCGGGCGCCTATCCCGAAGAGACGGAAAGCTTCCGCTATGAGCCGCGCGACAGCGACCTCAAGCTCGTTCCCGATCTTTCGACGCTCTCCGTCGTGCCATGGGAAACCGACCCGACGGCGCAGGTGATCTGCGATATCGTCAATTCCGATGGCGGCGAAGTGTCCTACACGCCGCGCAACGTCCTGAAGCGGATCATGGGCCTTTACAGTGCCCGCGGGTGGAAGCCGGTTGTCGCACCTGAAATCGAGTTCTATCTGGTCGCCACCAACGATGACCCCGATTATCCGCTGCATCCGCCGAAGGGCCGTTCGGGCCGTTCGATCCTCGGCGGACAGGGCTATTCGATCGCCGGGATCAACGAGTTCGACGAGCTGATCGACGACATCTACCATTTCTCGGAGAAGCAGGGCCTCGAGATCGATACGCTGATCCATGAAGAAGGTCCGGCGCAGCTCGAAATCAACCTGCGCCACGGCAATCCGATCGAGCTTGCCGACCAGGTGTTCATGTTCAAGCGCACGATCCGCGAAGCGGCGCTGAAGCATGGCATCTTCGCGACGTTCATGGCCAAGCCGATGCAGGGGCAGCCGGGTTCGGCGATGCATATCCATCAGTCGGTGGTCAACGAAGAGACGGGGAAGAATGTCTTCTCCAATCCGGATGGCTCACCCTCGAAGGAGTTCTTCCACTTCATCGGCGGCATGCAGAAATACGTGCCGAGTGCGCTGGCGATGCTGGCGCCCTACGTCAACTCCTACCGCCGCCTGGCGCCGAACATGTCATGCCCCGTCAACAACGCCTGGGGCTACGACAACCGCACGACGGCCTTCCGCGTTCCGGTTTCCGATCCGCAGGCACGCCGCGTCGAGAACCGGCTGCCGAGCTCGGATGCCAATCCCTATCTGGCGCTGGCGGCCTCGCTGGCTTCGGGTCTGCTGGGGATCATGAAGGAAATCGAGCCGACGGCACCGACAGAAGATGCCGCCAACGAAGGCTCGATCGACCTGCCGCGCGGATTGCTGGAAGCCGTGGCGCTGATGGAAGACGAGCCGGCCTTCGAAGAGGTGTTCGGCGCGGAGTTCATCGGGCTCTATGCCGGGGTCAAGCGCGGCGAGTTCGAGACCTTCATGGAAGTGATCAGCCCCTGGGAGCGCGAGTTCCTGCTGCTCAACGTGTGAGGAGGCATTCCTCATGGCGGTGAAGCAAGACTGGCAGAGCCCGATCGCGCCCGGCGTTTCCTGGTATCAGGCAACGGCGGGGGAGCGCCCGACCTATCCGGAGCTAGACGGATCCAGAACCTGTGACGTCGCCATTGTCGGCGGCGGCTATACCGGGCTGCAGGCGGCCTACAATCTCGCCAAGGCGGGGGTATCGGTCGTACTCATCGATGCCAACCGCTTCGGCGACGGTGCATCCGGCCGCAATGGCGGTCAGCTCGGTACCGGCCAGCGCTGGTGGCCGGAAGAACTCGAAGAGAAGATCGGCTACGAGCGCTCCAAGGCGCTGTTCGACCTGGCGGAGGGCGCAAAGAAGCACCTGCTCGATTTCGCCAACGAGCATCAGATCGACATCGAGTTCATGCCCGGGCAGATGAACGTGGCGCACAAGGAGAGCTACAAGCGTTCCTATGCCGAAAATGCCGAGATCGCAGCCTCTCGTTACGATTATCCGCATGTGCGTTTCATGGACAGGGAAGAGACGCAGGAGCGGCTGGGGTCGAAGCGCTATCATTGTGGCGTGCGCGACACCGGCACCGGCCATATCCACCCGCTGAAACTGCTGGTCGGGCTTGCCCGCGTCGCCGCCAATGCCGGCGCTCAGATCTTCGAGATGACGCCGGCAATCGCCGTCCGCAATGACGGCGGCAAGGTGAAGATCGATACAGCGAAGGGAACGATCACCGCCGACAAGGCGCTGATTGCCTGTAACGGTTATATCGGCAACCTTGAGCCGGTGACGGCCAGCCACGTCATGCCGATCCGCTCCTTCATCGGCACCACCGCGCCGCTGGAAAACTTCCCCTCCGTGCTGCCGGGCGGCGAAGCGGTTGCCGACTCGCGCTTCGTCGTGCGCTATTTCCGCAAGTCGAAGGACGGGCGGCTGCTGTTTGGCGGGCGCGAGGCCTATACCTCTGACAACCCGCGCGACATCACGGAGCACATCCGCCGCCAGATCGCCGAGATCTACCCCGTATTGAAGAACGTCGAGATCACCCATGCCTGGGGCGGCTCGGTCGGCATCACCCTGCCGCGGCAGCCCTTCGTGCGCGAAGTGATGCCGAATGTGACATCGATCGGCGGTTATTCCGGCCACGGCGTGATGCTGTCAAATTACTGCGGCAAACTTTATGCAGAAACGGTTCTTGGAAAATCAGGGGAACTCGACCTCTTCAAAGGGCTCGATATCCCGGCCTTTCCCGGCGGACCAGCCATGCGGGCACCGCTGCTTTTCCTAGCCTTGTCCTGGTTCGCGCTGCGCGACAAGTTTTAGGGCGATTGCGGGATTTCCTCTCGGGTCAATTCGCTTTAAAACCGGGACCCGAGAGATTCATTGCATCGCACACTGGCTTTTTTAAATCGATTAGATTAAAACGGCCGCCAACCAGACTGATTGAGAGAAAAGCTCATGAGCAGCCAGATCATTCCCGTTGAACCCTTTGATTATGTCGTCTTCGGCGGCAGCGGCGACCTTGCCGAGCGCAAGCTCCTGCCCGCCCTCTACCACCGCCAGATCGAGGGACAGTTCACCGAGCCGACGCGCATCATCGGCGCTTCGCGCAGCCCGCTGACCGACGAAGAATACCGCAAGTTCGCCCAGGACGCTCTCAAGGAGCACCTTAAGAAGGGCGAATATGACGAAGCGGAAGTCGAAAAGTTCTGCAAGCGTCTGCATTACGTATCGGTCGACGCCCGTTCGGACGCCGGCTGGGACAAGCTGAAGAAGCTGCTCGACGACGGCAAGGACCGCGTTCGCGCCTTCTACCTCGCGGTTGCTCCTGGCATCTTCGGCGACATCTCGCAGAAGATCCACGAACACAAGCTGATCACCAAGTCGACCCGCATCGTCGTTGAAAAGCCGATCGGCCGCGACCTCGCATCGGCGCTGTCGTTGAACGACAGCATCGGCAAGGCCTTCAAGGAAGAGCAGATCTTCCGCATCGACCACTATCTCGGCAAGGAGACGGTGCAGAACCTGATGGCGCTGCGCTTTGCCAACGCCCTCTATGAACCGCTGTGGAACGCCAACTACATCGACCACGTACAGATCACGGTTGCCGAAGCCGTCGGCCTCGAAGGCCGCGCCGGTTACTATGATACGGCAGGCGCGCTGCGCGATATGGTGCAGAACCATATCCTGCAGCTGCTTTGCCTGACCGCGATGGAAGTTCCCTCCTCGATGGATTCCGAAGCGGTGCGCGACGAGAAGCTGAAGGTGCTGCGCGCGCTGAAGCCGATCAACGCCTCGAATGTCGAGCAGATGACGGTTCGCGGCCAGTACCGCGCCGGCGCCTCCGGCACCGGCCCGGTCAAGGGCTATCTCGAGGAACTCGAAGGCGGCGTTTCCAACACGGAAACCTTCGTCGCCATCAAGGCCGAGATCAACAATTGGCGCTGGGCCGGCGTTCCGTTCTTCATCCGCACCGGCAAGCGTCTTGCCGGCCGCATGTCGGAAATCGTCATCACCTTCAAGCCGATCCCGCACTCGGTGTTCGACCAGTCGGCCGGCCGCATCAGCCAGAACCAGCTGATCATCCGCCTGCAGCCTGACGAAGGCGTCAAGCAGTCGCTGATGATCAAGGATCCGGGCCCGGGCGGCATGCGCCTGCGCAACGTTTCGCTCGACATGAGCTTTGCCGAAGCGTTCCATGTCCGCAACCCGGACGCCTACGAACGTCTGCTGATGGACGTCATTCGCTCCAACCAGACGCTGTTCATGCGCCGCGACGAAGTCGAGGCGGCATGGGACTGGGTCGACCCGATCCTGAAGGGCTGGGAATCCACCGGCCAGCTGGTTCAGGGTTACACCGCAGGCACCTGGGGCCCGAGCCAGGCTATCGCGCTGATCGAGCGCGACGGCCGCACCTGGCACGACAACATCTAGGATTGAGAGCGATGGCAGCGACCATGCATGCTTTTGCCAATGCCGCGGAACTGGCCGCCAACCTTGCAGACAAGGTTGCGGACACGCTCTCCAAGGCGATTGCAGCGAAGGGAACGGCGACTATCGCCGTTTCCGGCGGTTCCACGCCGAAAGCCTTCTTCCAGGCGCTTTCGACGCGCGACCTCGACTGGCCGAAGGTAACGATCACGCTCGTCGACGAGCGCTTCGTGCCTGAAACCAGCGACCGCTCGAACCATCTGCTGGTTGCCAGCAACCTGCTGCAGAACAAGGCAAAGGCAGCGCGGTTCCTGCCGCTCTTCCACGACACGGGCTCCGCGGAAACAGCCGCGAAGCTTGCCACCACGGAGACGGCATCGGTCGGCAATCCGTTCGATATCGTCATCCTCGGCATGGGGGGCGATGGCCATACGGCTTCGTTCTTCCCGGGCGGCAACAATCTTGCGGTCGCGCTCGATCCGAAGACGCCGCGCGGTATCATCACCATGGAAGCGCAGGATGCCGGCGAGCCGCGCCTGACCTTCACCTTCTCCAGCCTTCAGGACGCCAAGCTCCTGGTGCTTCATATCGAAGGCCAGGGCAAGAAGGACGTGCTGACGAAGGCTGAAGGCGCCGGAGACGAGGCAGAGATGCCGATCCGGGCCGTGCTGCGGCGGGCGGCAACGCCTGTCGATATCTACTGGGCTCCGTAAGACCAAGCCTTCGGGCGAGCCGCGAACAGACAATTTGAACAGCAACCAAGGCAGGATAACTCCCATGTCCGCTAACGCACGCATTTCTGCGATTACCTCCCGCATCGTCGAGCGATCGAAGCCGACACGCGAGCGATATCTGGAGCGCCTGCGCGGCGCGGCATCGAAGGGTGCCGTCCGGTCTATCCTCGGCTGCGCAAACCTTGCGCACGGCTTTGCGGTCTGTTCCCCCGCCGAGAAGGATGCGCTCGCCGGCGACCGCGTTCCGAACCTCGGCATCATCACCGCCTATAACGACATGCTTTCGGCCCACCAGCCGTTCGAGACCTATCCGGCAATCATCCGTGAGGCGGCTGCCGAGGCTGGCGGCATTGCGCAAGTTGCAGGCGGCGTTCCTGCCATGTGCGATGGCGTGACCCAGGGCCAGCCGGGCATGGAGCTTTCGCTCTTCTCGCGCGATCTGATCGCCATGTCTGCAGGTGTGGGCCTGTCGCACAACATGTTCGACGCGGCGCTCTTCCTCGGTGTCTGCGACAAGATCGTTCCCGGGCTTGTCATCGCCGCGCTTTCCTTTGGCCACCTGCCGTCGATCTTCGTGCCCGCCGGGCCGATGACGACGGGACTGCCGAACGACGAGAAGTCGCGCGTGCGCCAGCTCTATGCCGAAGGCAAGGTCGGCCGCGCAGAACTGCTGGAAGCCGAATCCAAGTCCTATCACGGCCCGGGCACCTGCACTTTCTACGGCACTGCCAATTCCAACCAGATGCTGATGGAGATCATGGGCTTCCATATGCCCGGCTCCTCCTTCATCAATCCCGGCACACCGCTGCGTGAAGCGCTGACGCGCGAAGCCGCCAAGCGGGCGCTGGCGATTACCGCGCTCGGCAACGAATTTACGCCGGCAGGCGAGATGATCGATGAGCGGTCGGTGGTGAACGGCGTTGTCGGCCTGCATGCGACGGGTGGTTCCACGAACCACACGCTGCATCTCGTCGCCATGGCGCGTGCCGCCGGTATTCAGCTGACGTGGCAGGATATCGCCGAGCTCTCGGAAGAAATCCCGCTGCTTGCCCGCGTCTATCCGAACGGCCTCGCCGACGTGAACCACTTCCACGCTGCCGGCGGCATGGGCTTCCTGATCAAGGAGCTTCTGAAGCAGGGCATGCTGCATGGTGACGTGCGCACCGTCGCCGGTCAGGGCCTCGAAGCCTATACGATCGATGCCCGTCTCGGCGACAACAACACGGTCGTCCGCGAGCCCTCCCCCGAAAAGAGTCACGACCCGAAGGTGCTTGCCAGCATCGAGACGCCCTTCCAGGCGAATGGCGGCTTGAAGATGCTACGCGGCAATCTCGGCAAGGCCGTCATCAAGATCTCGGCCGTAAAGCCGGATCGCCATATCATAGAGGCCCCGGCAATCGTCTTCCACAGCCAGCAGGAGCTGCAGGACGCCTTCAAGGAAGGCAAGCTCAACCGCGATTTCGTCGCCGTCGTGCGCTTCCAGGGTCCGAAGGCCAACGGCATGCCGGAGTTGCACAAGCTGACGCCGCCGCTCGGCGTGCTGCAGGACCGCGGCTTCCGCGTCGCGCTTTTGACCGACGGGCGCATGTCCGGCGCATCGGGCAAGGTTCCGGCAGCGATCCATGTGACGCCAGAGGCCGTCGAAGGCGGTCCGATCGCCCGCATCCAGGATGGCGACATCATTCGTCTCGACGCCATCCGCGGCACGCTTGAGGTGCTTGTCGATGCCGCAACCATGGCCGAACGCGAGCCGGTGACGGCCGATCTTTCGGAAAACGAATGGGGTATGGGCCGCGAGCTCTTCGCGCCGTTCCGCCGCGCGGTCGGCGCCTCCGATCACGGAGCGAGCGTCCTCTTCCACTAAACGAAAAAGCCCGCGATCATCTCGCGGGCTTTTCTCTTTTCAGGTCCTGCAGCTCGATCAGCCGCGAACGTCGAGGACGTAGTCGCGATGCGCCGGATGCGTGCTGTAGACGAAGATCTTGTTGAGTTCCTTCTGTGTCAGCAGACGCAGGAAGCGGACTTCCACAGTGTTGTTGGCATTCACCCGCATCAGCATGCAGCCGACCTTGGTGATGCGCGCGTCCGGGATGTCCAGATAGAACTGCTTGGGCAGATTGAACTGCGTCAGGATGGCGAGAACCGCCGAGCTCATCGAGATGCGAACGATATCGCAACGGCGCGAGGCCATGTGCATGACGCCTTTCTCGGTATATTCGAGACGCGCCGCGTTCATCGTGTCCTCCATTTTGAACCGCTGTTCGCGGTCATACATGAAGGATTCTTCCTTGTTCAAAAAATGCCCTGATGGCGATGGATTTGATACACCCACGACCTTATTCCCCACTCGATACAATGGGGAAATGCTAGCAGCGCCGACTTAACAGAAAGTGTCGAATGGAGGGCTTCGGGGGCTTCGTGAAAAAGCCCCCAATTTTGGCTGTCAGCGACGGTAGGTGCGGCCTTCGGCATCGAAAAGATGCAGCTTCTGCCGATCGGCCGAGAAGCGCATTTTCTGGCCCTTCTTGATGTCGATCGTGCCGGGCAGCTTGACGATGATCGGCTCGCCCGGAACCAGGCCTTCGATGTAAAGCAGCGTCACTTCGCCGAGCGCTTCGACGATCGAGACTTCGCCTTCGAAGAGGTAGGCATCGCCGCTGGCGATCTCGAGATCCTCAGGGCGGACGCCGAAGCTGGCGGACTTGCCCTTTTCGGAAGCGGCGGTCGGGATGTCGAGAGTGACCGATTTGCCGCCGGTGAGAGTGACCGTCGTCGTGCTACCGGCTTCCGCGATGGTTGCCGGGATGATGTTCATGGCCGGAGAGCCGATGAACTTGGCGACGAAGAGGTTTGCCGGACGCTCGTAGAGCTCCAGCGGTGCCCCGACCTGCTCGATATGACCTGCCGAGAGCACGACGATGCGGTCCGCCAGCGTCATCGCCTCGACCTGGTCGTGGGTGACGTAGATCATCGTCGTATCGGCCATTTGCTCGTTGAGCCGGGCGATCTCGATGCGCGTGGCAACACGCAGCGCGGCGTCGAGGTTGGACAGCGGCTCGTCGAAGAGGAAGACCTTCGGATTGCGGCAGATGGCACGGCCGATGGCAACACGCTGGCGCTGGCCACCGGACAGAGCCTTCGGAAGACGGTCGAGATACTTGCCGAGCTGCAAGCTGTCGGCGGCAGCGCGGACGCGGCGGTCGATTTCCTGCTTGTTCTCACCGGCAATCTTCATGCCGAAGGCCATGTTGTCGTAAACGGTCATATGCGGATAGAGCGCATAGGACTGGAACACCATGGCGATACCGCGCTTCGACGGCGGCACATCGTTGACCAGCTGCCCATCGATATACATGTCGCCGCCAGTGATGTTCTCGAGGCCGGCGATCATGCGCAGCAGCGTGGACTTGCCGCAGCCGGAGGGACCGACGAAGACGATGAATTCGCCCTGTTTGATCTCCAGGTCGATGCCGTGGAGAACGTCCACGGAACCATATGACTTGCGAATTTCCTTAAGCGACAGTCCTGTCATCAGTGCCTCCCTCTGATTTTTAGGCGAGCCGGGCGAAATAAGCGCCCCACGCCGGAATATCGATTTTTCCGCCATAGTTATTGCTGGTGAAGCCGTGGCCCGTCAACGCCTGCCAGTCACCATCCGGCAACGTAACAAGCGTTTCAGCAGCACCCATGTTGAACACGCAGAGTAATTTTTCGTTGCCATATTCGCGCGTGAAAATCAGGCCGTCGCCCTGCGGCTCCTCAAAGGCGATCTCGCCCTTGGCGAAGGCCGGGAACTGCTTGCGGAAGGCAAGGAAGCGCCGGTAGTGCTCGAGCACCGAGTTCTCATCGCCCTGCTGCACGCTGACGGCGCGCAAGATGTGCTCGACGGGAACCGGCAGCCATGGCTTGACAGTGGAGAAACCGCCCTGCCCGACCTGGCTGTCCCATACCATCGGGGTACGGCAGCCGTCGCGGCCCTTGAACTCCGGCCAGAACTGGATGCCGTAGGGATCTTGCAGATCCTGATAGGCAAGGTCAGCCTCGGTCAGGCCGAGTTCTTCGCCCTGATAGAGGCAGACGGAACCGCGCAGCGTCATCAGCAGTGATGCGTATTGTTTGGCGAAAGCGTCGTGGTCCGACACCAGCGAGCCCCAGCGGCTGACATGGCGCATGACGTCGTGGTTCGAGAAAGCCCAGCAGGCCCAGCCATCGGGCGCCGCAGCGCCGAAATCCTTCATCACCTCTTCAACCCGCTCAGGCGAGAGCGGATCGGGCGCGAGGAATTCGAAGGCGTAGCACATGTGCATCTTGTCATTGCCGGACGTGTATTCGCCGACGATCTCAAGGCCGCGCTGGCTGTCGCCGACTTCGCCGACGGCAGCGATCGCCGGAAACTCTTCGAGCACGGCGCGGAAGCGCTTTAGGAAGTCGATATTCTCAGGGCGGTTCTTGTCGTACAGGTGTTCCTGGAAATTATAGGGGTTCACGGCCGGTGCCGTGGACGCATTGCGACGCTCGGGCGCCAGCGCCGGGTTATCGCGCAGCTGCTTGTCGTGGAAATAGAAGTTGATCGTATCCAGACGGAAACCATCGACGCCGCGCTTCAGCCAGAAACGCACGACATCGAGCAGGCGGTCCTGAACCTCCGGGTTGTGGAGGTTCATATCCGGCTGCGACGTCAGGAAGTTGTGCATGTAATACTGCATGCGCGTCGGATCCCACGCCCACGCGGAACCGCCGAAGATCGACAGCCAGTTGTTCGGCGGCGTGCCGTCGGGCTTGGCATCGGCCCAGACATACCAGTCGGCCTTGGCATTGGTCTTGCTCGACCGGCTTTCGACGAACCAGGGATGCTGGTCCGACGAATGCGAGATGACGAGATCGATCATCACCTTGATGCCGAGGCGGTGAGCCTCGGCGATCAGGGTGTCGAAATCCACGAGCGTGCCGAAGATCGTATCAACGTTTTCGTAATCCGATACGTCATAGCCGAAATCGCGCATCGGCGAGGTGAAGAACGGCGAGATCCAAATCGCATCGGCGCCCAGAGCAGCGACATGCGGCAACCGGGCGGTGATGCCCTTCAGGTCGCCGATGCCGTCACCATTGGAGTCCTGGTAGGAGCGCGGATAGATCTGATAGATCACCGCGCCACGCCACCAGTCCTTGTCGTCAGCCAAATTGGGTTGAGATGCCACGCTCATGTCTTTTCCTATGCGAAGTCAGGTCTTGGGATTGGATCAGCCGCCCTTGACCGAACCCGCCAGCAGGCCACGCACCAGATATCGCTGCAGCCCGAAGAACACGAGCAGTGGAACGATGATGGTGACAAAGGCCGAGGCCGTCAGGATTTCCCAGTTGCCGCCGCGCGAACCGAGCAGCGCATTGAGGCTGCCGGTGAGCACGAGATGCTGCCTGTCGGTGCCGAGGAAGACCATGGCGACGAGCAGGTCGTTCCACACCCACAGGAACTGGAAGATCGCGAAGGACGCGAGTGCCGGGAAGGACAAGGGAAGAACGATTTTGACGAAAATCTCGAAATCGGTCGCGCCATCGACGCGGGCGGATTCGATGATCTCCTTGGGCAGCCCCGCGATATAGGCGCGGAGCAGATAGATGGCGAGCGGCATGCCGAAGGCGGTATGCGCCAACCAGATGCCGGGATAGGTCTTGGACGGCGCATCGAGCGCCGCGCCAACGATATTGTAGAGCCGGAGCAGCGGGATCAGCGACATCTGCAGCGGCACGACGATGAGGCCCACCACCAGCGCGATGATCAGCGCACGGCCCGGAAACTCCATCCAGCTCAGCGCATAGGCCGCAAAGGCCGCGATGAGAATCGGGATGATCGTCGCCGGGATCGTCACCGTCAGCGAATTGATGAAGGACTGGCCGATGCCCTCGCCCGTCAGAACCGTCTTGTAGTTATCAAGCGTGAATTCCGGCGGGGTCGAGATCGCGACGTAAACACGGCGGCCCGCATCGTCATCGGTGAAGGCTGCGGTCTTGGTATAGCGGTAGGTGCCGTCGGTGTTGACCTGCAGGTTGAGGCCATCGCCGAGATCGGCATTCTCGCCGACCTTGTAGGCCGACGGCTGCTGGATGCGCGTTCCGAAGGCGCTGATCGCGCGGCCGGCCAGATCGCCCTGCAACACATTGCCGGCGATCACGTAGAGCGGGCCTTCCTGCTTCTGATCGGCAGCGGCGCCGACGCGGGCGGCCACCGTGCGGGTGGAGCCGACGAAGGACGTCCACCAGCCCGACACGACGATCTGATCCTTGTCGCGCAGCGCGCTGACGAAGATGCCGAGGGTCGGGATCAACCAGATGATGACGATCAGGAGAACGCAGGCGTGAACGAAGAGACGGGCCGGGCCTATCTTGAAGAAGCTTCCTGACAAGGTCATCTCAGTGGCCTCCGAGTTCGCGGTTGGCGCGGCGGACGTTCCAGACCATGATCGGCGTCACGGCCAGCATGATGATCAGCGCGATAACCGCACTTCGGCCGGAATCCCCGCCTCCGCGGAACATCCAGTCGAACATCAGGTTCGCCAGCACCATGGTCTGCCATTGGCCGTTGGTCATCGTCAGCACGATGTCGAAGACCTTGAGGACGAGGATGGTAATGGTGGTCCAGACGACGGCGATCGTGCCCCAGACCTGCGGCACCATGATGCGCCAAAAGATCTGCCAGCCATTGGCGCCGTCGATGACAGCCGCCTCGATCGTCTCCTCCGGGATACCGCGAAGGGCGGCCGACAGGATGACCATGGCGAAGCCAGTCTGGATCCAGATGAGGATGACCATCAGGAAGAAATTGTTCCAGAAAGGCACCGAGATCCAGACCTCGGGCGTGCCGCCGAACATCTGGACGATGGCATTCAGAAGGCCGATCTGCACGTCGTTGCCGCCGCGATATTCGTAGATGAACTTCCAGATGACCGAAGCACCGACGAAGGAAATCGCCATCGGCATGAAGACGATGCTTTTCGCGATATTGCCCCACCAGATGCGGTCGGTCATCACGGCGATGACGAGACCGAAGAAGGTGCAGGCGGCCGGCACGACGGCGAGCCAGAGAATGTTGTTGAAAATCGACTGGCGGAATTCGCGGTCGCTGAGCGCCCAGGTGTAATTGGCGAAACCGACGAAATTCGAACCTGATCTGTCATAGAAGGACAGAATGAAGGTCGCGATCACTGGATAGACGAGATAGACGATCAGCAGGAAAAGCGCCGGGCCGAGAAACAGCCAGGGGCGGATCATGCCGCGAAGATTGAGATTGCGCGCGGCGGAATGGATATCACCATCCCTGACCGGCAGCGCCAGGTCCAAAATCTTGTTCGAGAAATAGAAATAGGCCGAGCAGGCGAAAACCGCCACGACCACCACGCCCAAAGCGGAAACTATCTGCGATAGCATTCGTCCCTCCCCTGCTACCCTAGTCTATCTGAAGGGCTTACACCGGCCTGCGTCAACTTCTTCAAGGCGTTTGACCACAGTTCCGGTGCCGGCCGGATCCTTTTGCGAATCCGGCCCTGCATTCCGGGCTGCCGCGGGAAACCCGCAGCAGCGTTCAAGGATGATTACTTTATGGCGTCCCAGGCAGCCTGGATTTCCTTGCCGGTGTCTTCGGCAGACTTGCCGCCGACGAAATCGACCATGCCGGTCCAGAAGGCGCCAGCGCCGATCTTGCCGGGCATCAGGTCCGAACCGTCGAAACGGAAGGTCGTGGCCGTCGTCAGGATTTCGCCTTCGCGCTTCATCTGATCGTTGGCATAAGCCGCGGTGCTGACACCCTTGTAAGGCGTCAGGAAGCTCGACTGTGCCATCCAGACTTCATGAGCGATCGGCGTCTTCAGGAAGTCGACGAAGGCGCGAGCCGTCTTCGAATCCTTGGTGATCGACACCAGCGTGCCGGCACCCAGAACCGGCTTGCCGAGATCGGCGTGCGCAGCATAGGTCGGCATGTAGAAGAAGTCGGCATCGGTGCCGAGCTTCGTGCCTTCAGGGAAGAAGGACGGGATGAACGAAGCCTGGTGGTGCAGGTAGCACTTCGGCGGAACGGCGAAGAGACCCTTCGGGCTATCGCGGAAGTCGGTCGAAGCCACGGCTGCGACACCGCCATCGACATACTTCTCATTCTTGGCGAACTTGCCGAATTCGTCGATCGCGGCAACGACGGCCGGATCGGTGAACTTCACTTCGTTCGTGGTCCACTTGTCGTAGACGTCAGGCTTCTGCGTGCGCAGCATGATGTCTTCGATCCAGTCGGTCGCCGGCCAGCCTGTCGCACCGCCGGAACCGAGACCGATGCACCAGGGAACGCCGCCGTCCTTGACGATCTGATCCGTCAGCGCATGGAGTTCTTCCATGGTGGTCGGAACCTTGTAACCGGCTTCCTTGAAGTTTTCAGGAACATACCAGACCAGCGACTTCACGTCGGCCTTGTAGGGGAAAGCGTAGAAGCCTTCCTTGCCGTCCTTGCCCTTGTAGGTGCCGTAACCGACCCAGCTGTCGCCGGCGCCGTAATTGTCCTTGACCCACTTGGCCGTGTCGTCGCCGAGCGGCGTCAGAAAGCCCTTGCTGGCCAGATCGGCGAAGAGGCCCGGCTGCGGCAGGATCGCGACATTCGGCGGCGAACCGGCCTGAGTGTCGATGACGATCTGCTGCTCGTAGTTTTCCGAAGACGAATAGGTGGCTTCGATGCCAGTCGCTTCGGTGAAGTAGGCAAGAATACTGCGGAAGAAGGCTTCGTCCTCACCGCGCCACGGTCCGAAAATGGTCAGCGGCTGACCCTTCAGGTCGGCATGCGATGCCTTGAATTCGTCGTAGCTCTTCCAATTAAACTTGGCGTCTTCGCCCGGAGCAAATTTCAAATCAGCGGCAGAAACACCACCTGCAAAAAGCGCCGCCGCGGCGACGCTCATCAAGAAAGTCTTTTTCATGTGATCAACCTCCCATCACAATCCCAACGGCACTTTCAACCTCTCACCGGAGGACTTCAAAGCGCTTTGACAAACAACTCATCTCACTCTCGCGTGAAAGGAGTCAAGCCATTTCGCGAATACCGCTAAAAGAGACGCAAATATCGCGGTGCAGCAACGCTTAAACGGGAATATGGAGCGATTTTTCTTGAGTCAAGCACGCCAGGTGCTACATAGTTTGAAAGCGCTTTGGGCGGTCTGGGAGAAACCGCAGCGTGCGCTGATCCTGGGAGGAAGCATAACACGTGAATCTCAAACAGCTATCGGAATTGCTTGGTCTTTCACAGACGACTGTGAGCCGCGCCCTCAATGGCTATCCCGAAGTCAACCAGGCGACGCGTGAGCGCGTGCTGCAAGCTGTGCGGGAAACCGGCTACCGACCGAACAAGGCGGCGCAGCGTCTGGCCACCGGCAAGGCCGGCTCGCTCGGCCTGGTGATGCCGACCGCTCCGGGGCATCAGTCCGACGTGCATTTCGGCGAGTTTCTCGCCGGTCTCGGCGAAGAGGCTGTACGCCACGACTTCCATTTCGTGATCATGCCTGCCGATCCGGACGACGAGGTCGCTGCACTCAGGCGTCTGGCGATCAGCGGCAATGTCGACGCGCTGTTCGTTGCCTACATGCGTGGACACGATCCTCGCCTGCCGATGCTGAAATCACTGTCGACGCCCTTCGTCGTCCATGGCCGCTCGCACGGGACGGAGCCAGATTATCCCTATCTCGATATCGACAATGAAGCGGCGTTCTACGATGCCGCCAAGCTGATGCTCCAGCTGGGGCACAAGCGCTTTGCGCTGATGAATGGCCCAGAACATCTGGATTTCGCGATCCGCAGGAAACAGGGCCTGGAGTCGGCGCTTGCCGAGCGCGGCCTGCATCTGAACGAGGACTGTATCAGCCATACGCTGATGACCGATGAGCAGGGACTGGTGGCGATGGAGCAGTTCCTGCAGCTGCCCGACCGCCCGACCGCGATCCTGTGTTCCAGTACGGTTCTGGCGCTCGGCGCCATCCGTGCCGTCAATCAGGCTGGACTGAAGCTCGGCGAGGATATTTCGCTGATCGCCCATGACGACGTGCTGCCGCTCTTGAAGCCCGAGAATTTCTCGGTGCCGCTGACGACGACGCGTTCGTCGCTGCGATCCGCCGGCGCGCGCATTGCGCAGCGGCTGATCGGAACGGTCAAGCAGACCGGGAGTTTCCCGGAGCAGGAACTCTGGAAGACCGAGCTGATCGTCAGGGGGTCGACGGGCCCTGCCCCGAAGCCCTGATCAGAACTTCGGCGGCGTCTGGCCGGCAGTGCGGTGCGCTGCAATCACGGTATTCGCCATCAGCATGGCGATGGTCATTGGACCAACGCCGCCGGGGACGGGTGTAATCACCGCAGCGACCTGTTCTGCCTCAGCGAATGCGACATCGCCGACAAGGCGGGTCTTGCCTTCGCCCTTCTCGGGTGCGGCAATGCGATTGATACCGACATCAATGACAGTCGCGCCGGGCTTGACCCAGTCAGCTTTGACCATCTCGGGACGGCCGACTGCGGCGACGAGAATGTCGGCGTTGCGGCAGACGGCAGGCAAATCCTTGGTCCGCGAATGAGCGATGGTCACCGTCGCGTTGGCATTGAGCAGCAGCTGCGCCATCGGCTTGCCGAAGAGGTTGGAGCGGCCGATGACGACCGCGTTGAGACCGGAAAGGTCCTCGCCATGGGTGCGGCGGACGAAAACCATGGCGCCGGCGGGTGTGCAGGAAACCAGGCCGGTTTCCAGATCACCGGTGGCGAGCTTGCCGGCGTTGACGACGTGAAGGCCGTCGACATCCTTTTCCGGCAGGATCGACTGGATGATCGGCTCGCTGTTCAGCGGCTTCGGCAGCGGCAGCTGTACCAGGATGCCGTGAATCGACGGATCGGCATTGAGCGATGCGACGAGGGCTGCCAATTCTTCCTGCTTCGTTTCAGCCGGCAGCGTGTACTGCACCGACTTGAAGCCGCATTCTTTGGCCATCTTGCTCTTGGAATTGACATAGGCGTGGCTGGCCGGATCGTCGCCGACAATCACCACGGCAAGACCGGTCTTCACGCCACTCTGCTTTTCAAGCGATCCCGCTGCCATCTTCACGGTTTCGATTACCGAAGCGGCTACCTGCTTGCCATCGATCACTGTCGTCACGCGTCTCTCCCGCCTGTGCGTTCGTGCGCAAAGCTAGGACTTTGCCAGCAGCGCCGTTTGCCTCAGAACGCCCTATCCTGTTTAAAAGCGGCAATTGCAAGGGCAATGATGCTGCCAGTTGCCAAGAAGATGAAGGTCAGCGGCCACTTGCCGCATAGGTCTGGAACTTGCTGCGCAGTTCTGCAAGCTCCGCACGCAGGCGCTCGAGCTCATCCGGCTCCGCCGCCGCTTCCTCGACCTGTGGCTCATGGAGCACCACAGGCTCTACCGTCTCCGGCAGAACCGGAATATCGAATGCATCCTCGTCGCGCCTGCGCACGAGCGACAATGCCAGCGAGGTGGCGAGCCCGACAAGCAGACCGATTCCGCCGCCGATTGCCCAGCGCATCGGCGTTGCGTAGCCAGCCTGCGCCGCAGTCACCTTCGGCGGGCTCTGGACCGTGACCGATGCGGACGGCGATGTGCCTAATGGCAAGGCATTGTCGAGGCGGGCTTTGGCGGCGCCGGCCTTGTCGCGCAGTTCCGTCAGCCTGGCCAGATCGACACCAGTGTCACGGCTCTGGGCGATCATGCCGTTGCGCTCGTCGCTGAGCTTGCGACGCGCATCGACGGCGGCCTTGGCATCCGCAATAGCATCCTTGGCTTGCAGCGACAGTTCCTGGGTGAGCTTGTCGCGCAGACCATCGACGATCGCCTGTTGCGCAAGCAGCTTCGGATGGCGGGGGCCGAGATCGATGGAGAGTTGCGACAGCGACGCCTTTTCGACCGCATATCTGTCGCGTGCATCCAGCAGGACCGGTGACATCATCTCCGCAGGCAAGACGCCGTTGATCACGTCGTTTGCCTTTGCAGTCTTCAGACGATCGGCACGTTCCTTGGAGATGGTGATACGCTGCTCGGCGATCTTGAGATCGGCATCGCGCTGATTGATGCGCTGCTGAAGATCGGCGGCGACTTTGACATTGCCCTCCCCGGCCTTGGCCGTGAAGGCATCAAGTTCGGCGCGCGCCTGATCGTAGGCGTTGCGAAGTGTGGCATTGGCCTCAATGACATTGCCTGCCGGTGCGCCGGTCAAGATTGTCGAGAGCCGGTTGGCGATCTGCCTGGATTTTTCGGCGCCCAAGGTGGAGATCCTGAGCGTCACAAGACCAGTGCTGCCATCCGGCACTGCGTCGATCGCAGCGGCGACGGCCGTTTCTGCGCGGGATGCCGCGTCTGCCGCAGCACCGCTGCCAGAGAGCAGATCGACAGCGATGCCAACCGCATTTGGCTGGTCGCCTGCAAATTCGGGATCCCGGTCAAGTTTCAGGGCGGCGACCGTGGCGGCAATGGCCGGCGCCGAGACGAGCTTCTTGGCCGCAGCCGATGTCAGCGCCGGGCGTGTGGCGGTATCGGCTGCAACACGCAACGCCATTTCGGCAACATAGCGTACCGGCGCCTGCGGCATCATCAGCGGAAAGGCGGCGCCCAGCATCAGGCCGAGCATCGCGAACGCCACCGGCTTGACCGGAAGGCGGCGCGGCGCATCACCGATCTCAAGGAAGGTAATATCGTTGGTATTGGCGGGAATGAAGGCCGGTTCGTGCGGTACCGATGCCGGCTGCGTCACGACCGGCGCAGCTGGCGGCGGCGTCTTGACATCGTTGGCGGCTTCGAACCGGGGGGAGAGAATGGCTTCGATGCGGCTTGTCAGCGGCGCTGCAGCTGCTGCCCGCGCGCGGCGCTGCTCGTCAAGCGCCTTTTCGATGACACGAAGAAGCTCGGCTTCCGAAGGAAGGACAGCAGCGCCCGAATTTGGCGCATGCGGTGACGCGCGGAGATCCGGCGCGCTGGCTCGTCTGCCGTTCAATGCCTTGTTGTCATACATGGACGCCATTTCTCATGCACGTGATGATCCGGCTGGTTGCCCGCACTCGCGCGAGTATTAATCCAGCCTAAAGATTCATGGCAAAGAAATGGTTAACAGAAGACCAAGGTCGCGGTCAGCGCTGTGAGCCGCTGCGCTTCTGAAGCGGCAGCTGACTGCTGCGGTCGCCTTCCAGCTTCATGATCCGCTCCCGGCGGCTGAATCGGTATTGCAGCACATGAAACAGGAAGACCGGGATACCGACAACGTAGCGGCGCCAAAGGCGCGACGGCTCCTGAACAAGCCGGTAGGCCCATTCGAGGCGCATCATGCGGATGGTATCAGGCGCGCGCGGTATCTCGCCCGAGACGAAGTCGAAAAGAGCACCGACCGTCAGCACCAGACGCGCATGTTCCGGACGGATATGGCGATGCGCCCACTTCTCCTGAAGGGGCGTGCCCATGCCGACGATCAGCATGTCGACTTGCTGGGCATCGAGTTCGCTGATGACATCGACCGGATTATCCTTGTCGAAATAGCCATCCGAAATGACAATGAACTCGTGCCAAGGCGCGTGTCTGGCAAAGTTCTCAGCCGCCCGCTCGACGACATCGCGCTTGCCGCCGATCAGGCCGACACGCCGCGGCGTTTCCATGAACGTCAGCAGAGCTGGCACGAAATCTGTGCCATTGAGATTGGCCGGGAACGGACCGCCATGCGAGACCTGCGAGGCGATGTTGAGCCCGATACCGTCAGGCAGGACGAGGTTGTGTTCGAGGATCTCGCGATATTCAGGGTCGCGCAGCGTCATCAGCATATTGTGCGCGTTGACGAAGGAGATGACCGTCTGGCCAACCGGCAGTGACGCCAGCTCGTTGATGAAGACGAGGGCATCGTCCCATCCGAGATCGCAGACCGGCACGTCGAAAATCGTGCGGCGCGAGGCCATAACCGCGAAATTCGCGATCAAATTCA
Organism: Rhizobium sp. 01N424; assembly: GCF_056399485.1. Lineage (NCBI taxonomy): Bacteria > Pseudomonadati > Pseudomonadota > Alphaproteobacteria > Hyphomicrobiales > Rhizobiaceae > Rhizobium > Rhizobium sp. 01N424. Next base: position 543,188 of record NZ_JBFTRK010000001.1, on the reverse strand, counting down.
TCCCAACCTCCTGCAAGGGGTGCTTCATGCGCCCAGCATCCCGGAAAACGAGCGACAAATATCCGAACCGGCAGCTGCCCGCCGGCGTGTGGCTGTCATGACGATACCCGCCATCCCGGGCACCTCGCCAAAACTGTCCTAACCGAGGGTATATCAGCTTGACTTCAAACAACCTTTAGGAAAATCCGTTGCATTGCGGGAACCGGAGAAAGCATTGGTTAACCGTCAGCTCCCAAACGCAAATGGCGCCCGAGGGCGCCATTTTGATCCTGACTGTCAATGTGATCAGTGCGCCGGCGCGGCCGCCGCATCGGCGGCAGGCGCCGCTTCGACGATCTTGACCGGCTTGCCCATCTTCGGCTGCTGGCCCGATGTCGCCGCCTTCTGATCTTCCTTGGACAGATAGTCGAGCTGCTGCAGCATAACGTCGGCAATGTATTCGCCGCCCAGCCGTTCGTTCATGCCCTTCTTGATCGCATCACGGAACGCCTGCGGATCGAAAGACTTGACCTTGCTGATATCGACCATCTTGTTGCCGACGAGCAGCGTGAAGAGCTGATCGGTGGTCATCTCGGTCAGCGGCAAAGTGGCTCCCTTGACGACATCCTTGTTCATCATGAAGGAGAGCTGGCCGATGAAATATCCGGTGACGGCGCCATCGCCGATGATCGGGATGGTGACGGTCTCGCCTTTGACAAGCTCGAGCTGCGCCTGCTTGGAATCATCCGGCGGCGGTGCCGGCGCGGTGGCCATTTTCACCGAGAAATAGACCGAAGCCAGCGTGATCGCGCAGACCCAGACGCCTGTGAAGACGAGTTTAAGCATCAGGCATCACGCGCGACGAATTGTTCCTGGGAATAAGTGCCGTCGGCATCCGCATCCTGCACGGCGTTCTTCAGAATATCGGCGACAGCACGAACGGCTTCGAGGTGAGCCTCGACACGGCGCGCGTTCAGCGTCAGCTTCTTCTTCAGGCCATGCAACTGCTCAAGATGCGAAGCGGCAAGCTCTGCCGGATCGGTATCGCTGAACAACATCGACAGCTCATAGAGGCAACGGCTCTTGTGCGCGTTGGAGACCTTGAGATCGAACTGCGGGTCGTTGCCGATCCGCGTGTTCTCGTTGTCGATGATCATCTCCAGGCGGCCGAGGACCGACTTGATGCGATATTCGTTTGAGATTATTTCCATTTTATCCTCGGTTATGCTTCATTATTGGTCTTGGCATCCGCAGTCGGGGTGCCAAATGTCTTGCGCTGGAACTCGTCGACCATGCTGAAGGCGACCTTGCGGTCGTTCTGATCTGCGCTAGCGTTGACGATGGCGCCTTCCTTCTTGCGAAGAGCGTCGTGATAAAGTTCCTTGGCGATACCGATGCCATCGCCCTTGGACATGACGTTGCCGAGCTGCTCGGCCATCATGCCCTTCCAGATATCGCCCGTGGCGCCCTTGCCGTAGACCTGCTCGCTATCGCTTGGCAGCATGTTCTTGACGAAGTTCTGTAGAACCATCGATTCGAACTTCCGATAGGTCTCGGGGATCTCTTCGGTCTTGGTGCGATTCTTGACGTCGTTGAGACCGGTCTTGGCGGCAGCGTTTTCGAGAACATCGACCTTGGACGAAAAGCCGTTACCGGCATCAGCAAGGCTGTTTGCCCTGAAGGCGGCGCGCGTCGCCATGAGTTTTTCCTGGGCAGCCTGAACCTCGGTCGGGTCCGCAGCTTTGACAACGTCCAGGACGAGATCACTAGGGGGCGAAATAGCCAACGTCACAATCCTCTAATGTAAGGTTGCGGCGATTATTATTTTTGAAGCTTGCTGGAGGCTGGCGTTGCAAACTTCTGATCGATGATATCGTAGACGGCATTGTCATCCGCCTCGCGGCGTTCGGATTCCTGGGCCTCTTTCATGCCCTCCTCCAGCCGGTCGCCCTTAGCCCGCTCATGCTGCAGACGCATCTCATGCAGCTGCTGGATGCCCGTCAGCTGCTTGTCCTTGGTGCTGAGGCGCTCGAAACGGTCGGCGTAATTCTGCGAGAATACCCGGTGGATCGGATCGACCGAGCCAAGTGCTATGATGACCGTATCCATCGATTCGTTCACTTCGGCACGCTGCCGTGTGGTTTCGGCAAGGTCGTACTCGGCCATCTGCTCGAGGTGGCGCTGAACTGCGACAAGGCGCTTGAGTTTCTGCGAACGGGATTTTTCCGCCATTTCGCTACATGCCTATGAAGACGGACGGGAAGGATTCCGCGAACTGACTGATCAGCGCGGCCACGGAGAAATAGAACAGGAACAACCCGCCAAGTATCAGATATGGCGTCGAGATGAAGTAGACGGGGATCTGCGGCGCCAGCTTGTTGATGAAGCCGATCGAGACGTTGAACATCATGCTGTAGAGCAGAAACGGGCTAGAAAGCCTGAGCATGATGGAGGTCGTCGAGACCAGCGTGTCCGTCAGCGAGATGAGGTTGGCGCGCACATCGGTCAAGCCGCCAAAAGGCATCGTCGTGTAGGAATCGATCAGAGCCTTGAAGACGATGTGGTGAAAGTCCATCAGGAACAGGATCATGATCCCGGCGAAAGTGATAAAGCCGGACAGGCTGGTTTCCGGCGTATCTTCGACGACATCCTGGCCGCCCGGCGAGGTATAGCCGACCATCATGGCAATGATGGTGGCGGCAAACTGGAAGCCCATCGTATAGAGCCGCGCCAAGAGGCCGTACATGACACCAATCAGCGATTCGCTGAAAATCAGCCCGATATAGCTGGCGCTGGTACCGCTGACCGCGGGATAGACCGTATCCCAGAGCAGCGGCAGAACGGCAAGCGACAGACCGGCAGCAACAAAGACCCGCAGGATTTCAGGCACGCGCGCCGAGGAAAAACCCGGCATTGCCAGGACGCAGCCACCCATCCGGCAAAAAATCAGAAAGAGCGCAAGGATGGTGCCCTGCGGGTCTGTTATCATGAAACCGAGCCCAAAATCTTTATCTCGATGCCCTTCGCCAACTCGACGTGGGACAGAACCGGAAGCGTCGCGAACAGACGTTCGATGATCATGCGCACATAGGAGCGCGTTTCCGGCGATGTGACAAGGCAGAAAGGCAGACCGCGGTCCATGAATTCACGGATAACCTTCGTCGCCTGCTCGCTGAACTCTTCAAGGGCACGCGGATCGATGTCGAACTCAACGACTTCGCCCTTGTTGTCGCGTTTCAGAGCCTGGTGGAAGGCCAGATCCCACTTGCTGCCGAGTCGCAGCACGCGCAGCACGCCGTTGTCGGCAAGGTCGCCGCAGATCTGCTGCGCCATGCGGATGCGGACGTGTTCGACGATCTGTTCGGTCTTGCGGACATGCGGCGCCAATTCGGCGACGGCTTCCAGAATGAGGTGCAGGTTGCGGATCGAGACGCGCTCAGCAAGCAGCAGCTTGAGGACCGCCTGCAGACCCGAATAGGACATGTGCGAGGTGCAGATCTCGTCCGCCAGCTTCTTGTATTCCGGGTCGAGCCGGTCGATGAGAACCTTGACGTCCTTGTAGGAGAGAAGCTGCGGCAGGTTGTTGCGAATGACTTCGCTCATATGCGTCAAGACGACGGAGACGTTGTCGATCGGCTGGAAGCCCTCGCGCTTCAGATCCTCGGTAAAGGCCTCGAGAACGGAAACAGCCGGCATGCCGAAAGCGGGTTCGCGGATTTCATCGCCCGGGATGCGCGGCTTGCGGCCAGAGCCGGTGACGACGAGCACTTCGCCCACACGCAGCTGGTTGGCGGCGATCGTCGTTCCGTGAATTCGGATCTGGTAGGATTTCTCGGCAATGGCGATATCGTCCGTAACCTTGATTTCGGGGACGACAAAGCCGTATTGCGTCGCAAACTTCTTGCGCATCTTGCCAACGCGGAAAGCCAGCTCCTGGTGGGCGCCGAGCAGGCGGGTCGAGACCATCTTGCCGAGCGCGAGCTCGATCTCGGAGGTGCGAAGGACCGACTTGACCGAGTCCTTCTCCAGTTCCTTGTTGGCGACGACTTTCTTTTCTTCCTGGTCGCGGCGAACCTTGTTCTCCGCCTCGATCTGGCGCGGGATGAACCAGGCGCCGAAGGCCATCAGGCCGCCGAGCAGCGTGAAGGGCATGGTCGGCAGACCGGGCATCAGGGCGAGAATGAACATCAGTGCCGCCGAGACCGAAAGAGCGCGCGGATAACCGGACAGCTGTCCGATAACCGCTTCATCGGTGGAGCCGACATTGCCGCCGCGGGAGACGAGAAGACCGGCGGCCAGTGAGACGATAAGCGCCGGCATCTGCGACACCAGGCCGTCACCGACCGACAGCTTCACGAAGACGTCGGCAGCTTCGCCGATCGGCATGCCATGGCGGAAATAGCCGATGATAATGCCGCCGAAAACGTTGATGCCGGTGATCAGAAGACCCGCGACCGCGTCACCGCGAACGAATTTCGACGCACCGTCCATGGCACCGAAGAAGGAGCTTTCTTCTTCCAGCTCCTTACGGCGGCGCTGCGCTTCGCGCTCGTCGATGATACCGGCCGAAAGATCGGCATCGATCGACATCTGCTTGCCGGGGATGGCGTCCAAGGTGAAACGCGCGCCGACTTCGGCGATACGCGTCGCGCCTTTGGTGATGACGATGAAGTTGATGGTGATCAGGATCAGGAAGACGATCAGACCGATGACGAAGTCGCCGGACATGACGAGGCTGGCAAAGCCGGCGATGACGCCACCGGCCGCATCGTGGCCTTCGTTGCCGTGCGAGAGAATGACGCGTGTCGTCGCGATGTTCAGCGCCAGTCGCGTCATCGTCGCGATCAGCAGGATGGTCGGGAAGGACGAGAATTCCAGCGGCTTCTTGATCCACAGCGCGACCATGAGGATCAGCACCGAGAAGGCGATCGAGAATGCCAGGCCGAGGTCGATCAGAAATGGCGGTATCGGCAGGAAGAGTATGCAGATGATGACGATGATGCCGAAGGCAAAACCGACATCGCGCAAACTCGGTGCGACTTTCGGAAGGGGTAGTGCAGGTGGTTGCGCCATAACTGGTTCCGTCTCTTCATGAGAGGAGGCGGATACCGGGACCCGCCCTATTCGGATCGACAGTTAAATGGCGAAGCTTGCGCGAGGGTGGCTCAGAAGCCGGACTGGATGCGCGAAAATACCATGTCGGTAAAGATCGAAATCTGCGCGCCGACGAAGGGCGCGGAGATGCCGACGGTAATCAGGACGGCGACAATCTTCGGGACGAAGGTCAGTGTCGCTTCCTGGATCTGCGTGAGTGCCTGAAAAAGAGCGATGACGAGACCGACGACCATGGCAGCGGCAACTGCCGGGCCAGCCGCAACCAGCACGGTCCAGATGGCTGCCTGGAACAGATCGAGTGCGTCAGCTTCATTCATCAGGCAACCTCATATCGCCTTGGAGAAACAGCCCGACACAAACCGGACTGTAGGTCTTCATTGTTCAAGCGAGCTCGACTAGGTGGAGCTGCCGGTATCAGTGCTCGGCGTCGTTGGTGCCGAATCAGAGATGGTGACACCGGTTTGTACCAGAATCTTACCGCCATCCTTCGTCGTTGCAATGATGCCGTCGGAATAAACCTTGACCGACGATACGACACCTTTGACGCTGCCGTCGGCGCTCTCCATGTATTTGCCAATATAGCTGCCGGCCTGGGTGAGGCTGGAGCTGGACAGCAACGTGTCAAGCTTGGTGTTCGTCTGGATCGTCTGCTCGACCTGCGAGAAGCTGGCAAGCTGCGCCATCTGCTGGCTCGCATCGACGGGATCCGTCGGATCCTGGTTCTTCATCTGCGCGATGAGCAACTGCAGAAAGTTGTCGTAGTTCAACGTCGCCTTCTGCTGCGCGGAAGACGTGTTGCCCGACGCGGAAGAGCCTACGCCCGAGAGTGCGTCTACCGCCATGGTGCAATCTCCTTGCGAATCTGTTCGACCATCGCCGGCGCCATTTCCTGGTTGTTGAGGATGCTGTCCTCAAGCGTGTACATCGAGCGGATGGCCTTCAGAGCGTCGAACGCGCGGCCTGTCGAGACCAGACCGTCGATGCGCTTCAGCTCAGCAAGGATCTCTTCATTGCGGAAGCAGCTCAGCAACATGGTGATCGACTTGCGGAACATCACCGTCGACTGCTCTTTGCCCTCAGGATTGATCAGAATCATCTGGGCAATGAAGTAGAGCTGGCGCAGAGGCGTCGTCGCGTCTTCAGGCTGCAGGACGTGGTTTTCGAGAAGGAATGTCACATCATTCAGGAATTCCAGCGCGACCTTGCGGTCAACGCGCAAGACCGCGCCGTTGATGAAGATTCTCTCTCCGGCTTTAAGCGAAATGCGAAGTGTACTTTTCATTTAAGTCCATCCCTGATGATGATGGTAATGTCGATAATGCCCTGGTAGTTATCGGACTGACGCCGTCTGATCCTGTCGCATTCCTTGAGAATCCAGATCGCGATGGAGATGAGGTTGGCACGCAGTTCGACTTCAAGCTGATTGTCGGGGTGCTTCAGGTCCTCGATAAAGCTCACCCAAACGCGGCGGGTATAAAACAGAGCCTCAATGGCTTCCCGGCCGTATTTTGTTTTCTCGCGCGCCGCAGCAAGCATTTCGATAGACCGATCGAGAACTTGCCGCTCTCTCTCTTTCGCATCGGTCACCGAGTCTTGCATGACCTCGGCATAAGAGAACTGATACATTCATGCATCCTTCTTTGTAATGCGCGCCTTTGATCATCAAAGGTAATTTACAAGGCTCAACTGCTGGATCTTCGAGATGATCGTGTAAGAGGTCTGAAGCTGCGTCTCCATGTTCTTGACGATCGTGGTGGCTTCAACCGGGTCGACGCCTGTCAGATCGATAAGCTTGCCCTGCAGAATGCTGGACTGTGCGTCGAGTGCGGCGTTCGACTTGGTCACGCGCTCCTGCGACAGGCCGAGCTGGCTCTGCTGGCCGGTGATACCGGTGGTCGCGCGGCCGGCGTAGTCGATGGCGGCGTCGGAGAGACCCGACATGCCTGCCGTACCCAATCCCTGATTGGTCAGCGCCTTGGTCATGACCGTCGCCATGGCGAAATAGCGCATACCGTCCGAATTGGCATTGGTCGAAGACGTGACGACTTCCGAGTTGCTGATGCGGCTCGTCATGTTCTGGTTGGATGCCGACGACCAGTTGCCCCAAGCCGGTGGCGTCGTGTCGTAGGTCAGGCCACCTGTCGGAGCCGGAGCACCGACGGGATATCCTGTAGGCAAAGTATCCTGCATGAACATCGGCTCGACGAACATGGTGGTGAAGTTCTTCATGTCCGTGGCATCGAGGTCGGCAACGGTCTTGGGATTGCCGGTCACCGGATCGGTCAGCGCGCTGGCATAGGCCTTCAGATTGGTTTGCATCGCCGACATTGCCGCAGCACTCTGGTCGGTCAGCGGCGCGACATCGGTGTTGATGCCCGAGAACAAATATTCGCCGTTCGTCAGCGAGTTGCCGGTATCCATCAGCTGCGAGAACGCGCTGGATGCCTGCTGCAGCGTGACGGTGATCGTGTCTGCGCTCTGGCTTCCCTTCAGGGCCGTCAGTTTGGCAACAAGGTCATCGGCAGCGCCGTTCATTGCGTCGAGACCGTTCTGCGACATCTCCAGACGAAGATTGACGACCGAATTGCTATCCTTGATCGACTTGATGCGGTCGATCTCGCGGTTGAAATCGACGCTCTTGGCCGTATTCACGCCGAGCGCAACACCGACGTCGGCGTACATCTTGGTGCTGGCCTCAACCGCCGACTGCACCATCTGGTTCTGCGACTGACGGATCGTCAGCCGCATGGCGTTTTGAATGGCTGAACTAGAAATAAAAGAGCTTTTCATTTTTTAACTCGCAATATCCAGCAATGACTTCAGCATTTCGTCGACGGCGTTCAAAATCTTCGTTGCCGCCTTGTAGGACTGCTCGATGTCGAGCATCAGAGTCAGCTCTTCGTCGAGGTTGACGCCCGTCTCGTTGGAATAGGCCTGATCGGAGCGCGCCAGGGCAGCAGAGGTGTTTTCGGACGCATCGCTTGCACTGCTGCGGTACTGCTCGAGCCAACCGATGGAGTTGGCGGCGAAATCCATGATGCTGACGTTGGAATCGAGACCCGAGCCCGTGTTGAAGCCAGAGACACCGGTGCCAGGATCAAAATCTATCTTGGCGCCCATGGCATTGTAGTACGTGTCGAGCTGATCCGTATAACCGCCGTTGCCCGAAAGATTGGTGCTGTAGGGGACGTAAGGAGGAATCGCCGGCATAGGGTCCGGATCGTTGATCGAACCGTCGCGCAGCTTCATCGGATCGCCACCCTGAGAGGTGATGACTGCCGAGTTTACCTTGATCGATCCCGCCATCCCATTGATGATAGCGTACTGCCCCGTGACCGGATCGACGGTCGGCATTCCGCCCGCAGCACCGCTTGGAGACTGCGTCCAGACGAATAGTCCCGGCGTCGTCGAGCTGCCGTCGGTCTTCGTTTCGGCGAACATGTTGACGAGTCCCTTGGCGATCTCGTCGAGCTGACTCTGGAATTTTGGCGCGACATCGTCACGGATCTGAAGCAGCGCCTGGAGGCTTCCTTGCCCGGAGGTCGTGCCGCCCTGCCCCATAGCCAGCGCCACGCCGTCAATATAGACGCCGTTGCCCTTGTCGCTCGCCTGATAGGTCGGGGTCGCCGTGAATTTTACCTCGCGGGGAATGGTATCGAAAAGGACCACACCATCGGAGGTGTAGAGCGCCATATCGCTGCCATTGCGCGATACCGGCTTGACGCTGACGATGCTGGAGATCTGCTTCAGCAGCTTGTCGCGCTGATCGAGCGCATCCGACGGATCGGAATTGGTGTTCACCGCGTTCTTGACGGCGTTATTGGCCGTCTCGAACTGCGATAGCAACGAGTTCAGCGTGTCGACCTGGGTCGCAATCGACTTGTCGGCAGCGGCCCGGGTGTTCTGGACGGAAGCCGTAGCGTTATTCAGCGAGTTGGCGAGATCCTGCGCCGCATTGATCGCACCCTGCGCGGCGACGACATTGTTCGGCGACGTCTGAAATGCGGCCAGCTTCTTCTGGAAGGCGCTGAGATATTCAGACGGAGAGGTCTCGTAGTCGTTGCCGCCGAGAACGCTCTTCACGTCTTCCAGACCATTTAGCAGAGTCTGCTGGGCGCTGTCCTGCGAATTGCTGGCGAGGTACTGCTTTAGGAGAGCATCCTCCTGCGCCCGATCAATCTTGACCACCGATGCGCCGTTCAACGACGTGGTGATCATCGCCTGCCGGCGCACATAGTCCTTGTTGCCGGCATTGGCGATGTTCCCCGACACGGTCGCGCTCTGCGTGCCCGTGTTGTTGAAGATGCTTTGTGCCGTATTAAGTGCTGACGTGAGCGACATGGCTTACCGGTTACCCTGATTTTATCGCTTGAGGTTGACGAGGACGTCCATGATGTCCGAACCCGTCTGAAAGACCTTGGAATTGGCCGTGTAGCTGCGCTGCGACTCGATCATTTCGGTCAGCTCGCCGGCGAGGTCGACGTTCGAGCCTTCGAGCGCGCCGGCCTGGAGGGTGCCGAGACCGTTGGTCTGCGGGAAGCCGGTGACAGTGACGCCGGAGCGGCCGTTCGCCTGATAAACGTTGCCGCTAAGCAGCGTCAGCTCGTCCGGGCTTGCAACGGTTGCGAGAGGAATGCGGAAAACCGGCTTCGGGTCGCCTTCCTTGTAGTTCGCGTAGACCGTACCATCCTTGTCGATGGTGACACCGGTTACTTCGCTTGCGGCCTGGCCATTCGGCGAACCGGTGCCGCTGCTGGCAGAAGCCTTCTGTGTGTACTTCGCGAGATCGAGATCGATGTTGAGATCGCTCTTTGTATCGGCGATTGCGAGATTGCCGGTGATCGTGCCGGCAGCAGGATCCGCAGCGTCGGTGATCAGACCGCCGGTGGCGTTGAAGGCCATTGTGCCAGAAGCGACCAGCGAATCGGGCATCGGCGAATAGGGGAACGAACTCGTGCCCGATGCTGCTGCGCCATCCTTACGATAAATAGCAACGTCCCAAGTGCCAGATGTCGCCGATGTCGGCGGAGTCGTCGTATTGTCGGCAGCCGTCGCTGCGGCGGACTTCGTGAAGTAGAAGTCGTATTGAACCTTGCCGCCAAGCTTGTCGAACACAACCATCGAGGTCTTGAAGGTGTTGGACACGCCGGCTGCCGTAGCGCCCGGATCTTGGTTGGCGCTTGGCAGATCGGTTGCAGCAACGACGGGCATGTCAGAATTCAGATTGCCAGAGAACGTTGCCAACGTGGATTCGATCGCGGTCAGACCTGTCTGGTTGACGTTAACAGGAACCAGACCATCGAAGCCGTTGACGACGACTGCCGGCGGGCCGGCCGTGTAGGGGTAGCCCATCAGCGTGAAGCCGGCGGCGTTGACCAGATTGCCGTTCTTGTCCTTGGTGAAATCGCCGGCGCGGGTCAGAACCGAGGTTCCGTCCGGGCTCTGGACGATGAAGAAGCCGTCGCCCGAAATGGCGAGGTCGGTGCCTGAAGTCGTGTAGGAGAGGTCACCCTGGGCAGTCACGGACTGGCGGACGGACGTCTGAACACCACCGGAATTGTAGTTCCCGGCCGTGGAGGGCAGGACGAGCGACGAGAATGCCGTCGATACCGACTTGTAGCCCGTGGTGTTTGCGTTCGCGATATTGTCGGCGACGGTGCTCAGGCGGTTCGCCTGGGCGTTCATGCCGGACACTGCCGTCTTCATGCTGCCAAAAATGCTCATCTGAAAACCTCGTTTTCCTTGATAGTCCGGAGAGTATTTGGCGGGCCTTGCGTGAAGCTGTCTGGTGCGGGCGGTGCTTTGGAAATCTTAAGCACCGCTGCCGCGCGGCGAGGCCCGTCGCTGAAATCAGTTCCAGTCGATGCAGTAACCGAGGAAGCGCTTGGAATCGACGGGATCGACACCGAGCTTCTTACGCAGCTTCTTGCGCAGCTTCGAGATGTGGCTTTCGACGACGTTCTCTTCGACTTCCTCGTCGAAGATGCCGTAGATGGCGTTGAAGATCTGGGTCTTCGTAACGCGGCGGCCGCGGTTTGCGATCAAATATTCGAGGATGCGGCGCTCGCGGCGCGGCAACGCAAAGACCTCACCGTGGATCTCGGGATCGCGGCCGTCCGAGAAGACGCGGATGCCGCCGATATCGGTGTGGCTTGCAATCGCTTTCAGGCGGCGGCGGATAGCCGCGGCCCGGGCGAGAATTTCGCGGGGATGGACGGGCTTGCGAACCACGTCATCGACGCCACAATCAAAAAGTGCAAGCGTCGTTTCAAGCGACGGCTGATCGCTGACTGCAATCACCGGCGCCTGCGAACGGTCGCGGATGGCCCGCGGCAACTCGAAGGTTTGCTGGCCCTGGCCAATCAGAAACGCCTCGACGGCCTGGATATCCGAATCCGCCGCCGTCTGTACCCACTCACCAAATTCGCTTGGATCAAAACCGGTCGAAGGGATGCCTTCCCGGCCAAATAGAGATGTATATCCATCTTTAACGAGCTCTCGCTCATCAACCACGACGATCATTCGTCCGCCTCCGAATCAGTGTGGCACTTCAATGATCTATGGGTACGAATCGCGTGAATCTGGAACAAGGTGTTGGAAGTTAATGGCGGGAATTAATAGTTGATTAACTTTTGTGTCCCGATTTGCTCTACATATAGTAGGCCACCTCAGTTATGCACACAAAAATTTCGTGGAAAAGTTAACGACCGGTAAATTAGGTCTTGCGTGGCCAGATTCTGGCGGATTCCTGCCACATTTTGACACGATTCCGCTTTGTTCTCTTTTTGCTATTTTTGATTGCATCAATTCTGGCAGAAGTTGCTCGCATTAGGAGTCCACTTGCCGTAGCCGGTGGCGACCAGATTGGCGATGACCCGGCACACATACTGCTTCTGCGCGGGGTCGTTGTTGGGTCCGGCGTGGTATCTGGCTACCGCCATCGTCCAGGTCTCGTGACGATCGTGAAGGTTGCGGAGGAACTTCGCTGCGTATTCGACATTGGTGTGCGGGTCGAACATCTCTTCAGCAGAGCGGAAGTTTTCGCCATGAAAGTAATGGTTGATCTGCATGCAGCCGATATCGATGAGTTTGACGCCCGCTTTGGTGGCCGAATAATACTGCCGCATGGCATCTTCTTCGGAAGGCGGAAACACCGCCTTGCCTTCGATATTGAGAGCGAAGGGATACAACGATCCCTTGCGTCCCGTCTCCGTCAGACCCACCGAATAGAGAATGCCTTCGGGGATACCGTACTTGGCCGCGGCCGACTGGATTTCCTTCTCGCAGGCGCCGTTATAGGCAGCCGCTTCAGAGGTAAACGCTGCCAGAGCTGCCGCTGCCAGCGGCGCCAGAAGCAACGTCTTCCACACCGGTCTCAGTTGCGCCATCGAAGCCTCCATTCCCTCGCTGTGCTGTCTGCGACTGACGCTCGCGCGCCTCGCCGCCCTGGCCCTGCTGCAGGGACTGCTGACCCGACTGGCTCTGTGCGTTTGCCTGAGTGCCGGTATCGGCCTTTTCGACAGGCGCCATGCTGATCGTCACGTTGTCGACCGTATAGCCCTGGCTGCGCAGCGACTCGAGGATCTTGCTGTGATCCTCCTTGAGCTGACGGTAGGCCGCTCCCGATTCGACCTTGAGATCGACATTCAGCGCATCGCCGGACAGGCGCATCGTCGCCGTAACCAGACCGAGATCAATCGGCGTCATCTGGATTTTCAGCGTGTTGACGACCTTGCCGGTGCTGGTCCATTCGGCGGCATTGGAAAGCGCCGAACCGGGCTGCATGGCCTGCGCCCATTCCTTGTCGCCGCTGATTGCCGCGGTGACGGAAGCGGAATTCTGCGCGAGGCCGAGGTAACGGCGCGATTCGAGAACGGTGACGTTTTCGACATCGCCCTTGCTCTTCACACCCTGTTCGCTCCGGTCCTCGGTGCCGATGTGGATATCCATCGACTGCCCGCGGCCATCGGCACGGCTCAGGCGGAACGTCTTGCCATCGGCAGCCTCGGCGCCCTCGGTGCCGGGAACGGTGTCACCGGCTGCCTTCGTAACACCAACGGCAGCCAGAGCATCGCTGACATGCGACGCAGCCTTGCCGCCAGCGTCGATGGCATCGGCCTTCCTGTCCTTGACGACGGCGCCATCATCCTTTGCCTTGGCAGCCGCGCCTTGCGCGGCTGCAGCGATGGCGGCGGGCACCTGCGGGCCATCCTTCTGCAGAAGGCCCAGCGCATCGCTTACAGCGTCCTCGCCGTCACCCTTATCCGCCTTCTTCGTCTCGTCGCCCTTGGCAGGCTTCGTACCCTTCGCAGCATGCGGTAGCGCGTCGTCGGCAAGCTTCTCGGGCGCATCCTTCTTGATGGCGTCCTTGGCTTGATCCAGCGCATCCTTGACCTGGTCCTTCAGCGGCTTGCCCATGGCGACCGTTTCCGGCTTCACCGCCGCCTGCTCCTTCAGCGACGCGTCGCTGAGATCGATAACGGGCTTGGCATGGGGGCGAGAGCGGGCAAGTGCGGCAGCATCGGCCTCACTGGGCCCACCTGCATTCGACGCAGCGTTGGCATCATTCGGATTCTGCCCGTTGTCACCGGCCTTCGAAAGCACGTCGGAAAAGCCGCCGCCCTTGCGGCCGTCGTCGTCTTTCCCAACCGGGCGATTGGATTTCGCTGACGGCGCCTCAACCGGTGCCGCTCCCCCCGAAACGCTGATATCCATCATCTCAATTGCTTTCTTGGCTCAACAACTTGTCGATATCGTCAAGTTTGGACCGGCTCGCAGCCATAAAGGATTTGTAGGCAGGATCGGCATTCTGCTGATCCTGGCTGCTGTCTGCCGGGAGTGCCTGCGCCGCGCCATCGTCAACCACCTCCGATGGGGTGGTCGGCGACTGCGATTCGGCGTCCGTAGTAACAGCTGCCTGTTCTGAAGTATTCTCTTCATTAGAAGAAGTAGAATCCTTGGCTTGCGTCAAGCTTGCAGGGTCAGGCGCTTTCAATACTTGTTCGGCTACCGAGCGGGCTGCGGCGCGCAGAGCCTTGTCGCGATCCGAGAGATCGCCGTCTGCGACCTTGCCGATATGCTGGGCGGCCGAATCGACATCCGGCGTCGAGACCGACGCCATGTTGCCGTAGAAGCTTGCCAGGGCGCCAAGCGGATCGGTGTCCCCCCCAGACAGAGTCTGTGCGTGCTCGGCCGCGGTCTTGGCGAGTTCCACCTTGCCGGCGATACCGGCCGCACGGGCGATACGCAGATAAACCTCGCGCTGACGCGCATCATCCATGAAACCGAGAATGCTGACGACGTCCTCGGGCTTCACGTCATGCTCGTGATCGACGATCAGCTTGACGAACAGGTCGGCAAACTGGCTCGCATAGGGAGAATGCAGAAAGCGGCGGACATAGCGCTGCGAATAAGCCATGCCCTTGTCGACCAAGCCGGCCTCGACGCTGATCGCCACCGAGCGGCGCAAGGCCGCCTCCTCGACAATGGTGCCGGGTGCAGACAGCCGCGCCTGGTCGTAGAGCTTCAATGCCTCGAGCGGGCTGCGCGCCACCATGACATTGCCGCCAACCAGCGACAGATAGGGCCCAATTTTCTTGTCGCGGTATTCGTTGGCCGTTTCGACCAGCGTCTTGGCAACCAGCAGTCCCTTGCCGCTCAGATACTTCCGCAACACGTCGGTGACACGATTGTCGAAATAGCCGTTGACGTCACGCGACACCAGGTATTCCAGCGTCGCCGGATTGCCGCCGCTCATCGCGTAGACGAGCGCCGCATCAACGTTGCGATCATCGTCATAGACCGACGCATCGACCGAGCGCAGACGCTGATCGATCGTGCCCAGCATGAAGCGCTGCATTTCGGCAGCGGAGTGATCGCCAAGAACGACGGAATCCTGCACGAATTGCAGCGAGCGCAGCATCTTGTAGGGCGCCAGATCCTCCTGCTCATCCGCAACGGCTACGGCCGGCGCTGCAAGCGCCAGTCCGAGCATGAGGGAGAGAAGATGATGGGGCTTGCTGCGCGCCATGGTTTATCCTTGGTCCGCCTGAACGAGGATTTCGATACGGCGGTTTGCGGCGTTCAATGGATCATCCGGAAGCTTGAGCTTACGATCGGCAAAGCCGGATACCTGCGAGACGCGCTGCTCGCCCAAGCCACCACGAACGAGCATGTAATAGGCGGCCTGAGCGCGATCCATCGACAGGCGCCAGTTTTCGTTGTCTGCGCCCTTATACTGACGGCCATCGGTATGGCCACGGATCACCACCGCACCCTGGCGCGCCTTGAGAATCTCGCCCAGCTTTTCCATGACCTGCACCATTTCCTTGCGGGGAACGGCCGAGCCGACATTGAACATCGAGTCATTGCCCTGGTCGGAAAGGCTGACGAGCAATCCGCCTTCGGACGGGGTTACCGTCAGGCCTTCGGCGAGCTTGCCGCCGACGCCGCTGATCTGCTTGGCAATTTCCTGCTTTAGCTCATCGGCCTGCTTCTGCTCTTCGGCCTGCTTTTGCGCATCCTGCTGCTTGTCGGCCGCGGTATCTGCCGGCTTTTGATCGGAGTGCTTGTCAGCCGCCTTCTCGTGAGTCTGATCAGCAGGCTTGGCATCGGCAGACTGGTCTTCAGGCTTCTGCTGCTCGAGCTTGGCGAGCTCTGTAGCATCTGGCTGCTCCTTGGCGTCCTTGGTCGCCGGCGTCTTGCCGGGATTGTCGGCGCGCGTTACCTCGACCTGCTTGGTCCAGAAATCCGGATCGAAGGGATCGCGATAGGCCTCGCCACCATCGGCGCCGGTCGCAGGGCCGGAATCGGCCGCACCGCCCTCGCCCTTGGCGCTGACGTTAGCCTGCTGTCCGACTTCCTGGGCGATTTCGGCCAGAACGGAATAGGGATTTTCGAAGAAGTCGGCTTCGGAATAGTTCGTCTGGTCACCTGACGTCGAGGTCTGGTCGTCGCCGCTGGCGGCAGAGGCGCCCTGCGTCTGCTGCTCTTCCTTCTGCTTCGACTTGTCCTTCGTCTCCTCGCCCTCAGCCGTATCGACAGGCTTCTTCAACCCCTTTTCGGTGGGCTTTTCGTCGGCAAGCTTGATCGGGTTGAAATAGGTCGCAACGGAGGCTTTCGTCTCCTCGTTTGCAGCATTGACCAGCCACATGACGAGGAAGAACGCCATCAGGGCGGTCATGAAGTCGGCGTAAGCGATCTTCCAGGCGCCGCCATGCGCGCCGTCATGATCGCCACCACCATGTTTCTTGATGATGATGACTTCATTTTTGCCGTGGTGGTGATTTTCGCTCTCACTCATTCCAGAACTTTCTTCAAGCTGGCAGACCAGGCAGAAATACGTGTAACGAGAACGGAGCCATCAACCTCGACAATGAGGTCGACGTCATCCGTCTCAATGTGCCGCAGAAGGCCGGACTTTTCTCCGAGCGCCTTCTCCAGCGATGCGAAAAGATTGGCGGGACCCTTGACGATCACCACGCCGGCCGCGCCATCGAGAATTGCCTCTTTCAGAAGCACCGCAAGATCTGCGACAGCCTGCTCCGCGACAGCCTCCGTCACAACGGGCGCGATCGCCTTGGCTGCGGCGGCGCTGACAAGTTCCGCCACTTCGAAGGCGATGCCCGACAATCTGGCAGCGAGAAGGACCGCGAGTTCCTGCTCATACTTCTCTTTCAGCTCATCGAGCTGCCGTTGATAGCCAAGCTCGGCAGCCCGCAGCTGGTCCGCGTGGGTCTTGGAGAGAGCAGACGTTGCCGCGGCGTGGCCCTCGGCATAGGCAGAGCGGCGTTCAGCCTCGAGATCGACTGCAGGTTCTTCCGCGAAATCTGCAAAGCCCCCAAACGCCTCTTCGGCAAAGTCGGACGCTTCGGGCGCCGAGGCGACCGGCTTGATATCACTGAAATCCTTGAGATAGCGGGATAGCATCGCGCTCATCGACCACACCCGGTATCTGCAAAAAGCTGCGGCATGCCTGCGCCCCGTTCAAACCAATTCTGACCGCCGCTTCACAGAACTGAGGCAGCCTTGCCTGGAACCTAGAAAGTCAAACTTGCGCGAGGATGAATGGCGGGCACTTGCCCGCCAGCTGAGACAGATTGCTATTCGAGCAGGATCAGGATGTTGCCGGCGGAATTGTTGAGAATGTTCATCGCCTCGGTCGCGATGTTCAACTGTGCCTGGATTGCCGTCTGACGAGTCGATGCCTCATCCATATCGGTATCGACCAGCGCACCCACCGTGGTGTCGAGCGAGTCCATCATCTTGTTCACATAGTCCGACCGGGCATCGACCTGGTTCTTCATGATGCCGAGACCGGCTGCTGTGGTGTTCAGACCGGAGAGGACCTTTTCAACTACAGCCTGCATGTCCGCCAGATTCTGCGGTGTCGTGCTGTCAGAAAGCGATATCTGGCTGCCGGTCGCGGGGTTCGTCGAGTTTGCGTTCAGAAGGAAATACTGGTTGCCGCTGCCGGTGCCCGGATCGATGTCCTTGGTCAACAGACCCTTTGACGCATCGCGCGTATCGATCATGACCAGGCTCGATGACGGAAAGCTGATGTTCTGCGGGTAGAACTGTCCGTTGGCGCCGCGGATATAGCCGCCAATCACCGAGCGGGTATCGGGAATGACAGAGTTGTTGTTGTAGAGCCAGTTCTCGCCTGAAAAGCTGGTGCCGGTAACGCCCGACTGGAGCTGCGACAGATACTGCTGCAGTGTGGTGTTCAGCTTGTCACGGTCATTCGCCGGGTCAGCGGCGGAAACGAGCGTAGCCTTGATATTGCTGACCAGGTCGATCAGCGAGTCCATGGTCGTATAGGTCGTATCGACCTTCGCCGCACCAAGGCCAAGCGCATCATCGATTGTCTTCAGCGAGCTGCCGTCGGTGCGCAGGGTCTGCGCGTAGGACCAGTATGTGGCATCGTCCGCAGCAGTCTGGACCCGCAGTTCCGATGAGATCTGCTGCTGAATTTTATCGGAGTCCTTGCCGAGGCCCCGCATGATGTTCAGTGCGGTCAGGGCAGCCGGGTCTTGAATGGTATAGGCCATCTGTCGATCTCTTGAATGAATGGGAAAGGGACAGACCGGTAACCGGTAGCGACAGATTATGGCTTCATGCCCCCGGCAAAGCGGCCGGTGCGTCGCAGTAACAAATCAACTCGTTGGTGAAATTAACCCAACTTTAAGCATAGTTTCAAGGGTTGACGCCCCTCGGGACGCCGAAACTTGAAAACGAATTTAAGTACATGTTTTTAAAACGAAAATCGCGCCTTTCGAGCGCGATTTCTGTGCGTTTTTGACGGATTGAAAACAGCGCCGCAAGATTCGGTCCAGCTTCAATTTCCGGCTTAGCTGCGGAACAGCGTCAGAACGTTCTGCGCGCTCGAATTCGCAATCGACAGCGACTGGATCGCCAGCTGCTGCTGTGTCTGAAGCGCAGTCAGTTTGGACGATTCCTCTTCCATGTTGGCATCGACGAGACGGCCGACACCCGAGTCGATGGAGTCGCTGAGCGACGAGACGAAATTCTCCTGCAACTGAATGCGTGTCGAAATCGAACCGAGCTGCGAAGCCGCCTTCGTCATCGATTCAAGACCTGCCTCCACAGCATTCAGGGCGAGGCCGATGTCATCCGTCGACAGGTTGGAGATGTCGAACGAGAAGATCGAGCCGATCGTGCCGTTGGAGCTACCGATGATGCCAGTCGAGGTATCGATCGATCCGTTGCTGGTGCCGAACAGCACGTTGCCGGTCGAAGCGGAGTTCAGCACATATTCGGTGGTGGTGACCGAAGTGTTGCCGTTGCCGTCGCGAACGAAAGACGAGACCACACTCTTGGTTTCGTTGCCCGCCACCCAGTTTTCGCCGGAGAACGATGCGGACTGCGCAATGCTCAGAAGCTGTGATTGAAGCTGCTTCACTTCTTCCTGGATCTTCGTGCGGTCGACGCCCTTTTCGGTTGCGGCGACAAGCTTGGACTTGATTTCGGTGACGACGTCGATGGCGCTGTCCATCGCCGAATAGGCGGTGTCGACCTTTGCTGCGCCAAGACCCAACGCGTCGGACACGGCGGAAAGCGCCTTGTTGTCAGAGCGCATGGTCGTCGCAATCGACCAGTAGGCGGCGTTATCGGCAGCCTTGGCGACACGGTAACCGGAGGATACGTGATTCTGGGTGGTTTCGAGACTGTTGTTAATCGTACGAAGTGTCTGAAGCGCAGCCATGGCTGCGACGTTCGTCAAAATGCTCGTCATGAAAAAGTGCCCCTTATTGGCAATACGTCGAGAAGGGACATTCCGGCCTACCGGGAACGGGAACCAGCGCTCATGCCTGTTAACCTGGGATTAAACTTGGTTAACTCACCGTTACGTTGAGCGCAGAAGACGGCAAAATGGTTAACAAAACGTTAACGCGGACAGCAAAAAACCGCGCCCGTTAAGGCGCGGCTTCGTTTTCCTGGGCCGACCGGACAATGCCGGAGGGCTTGTATCGCTAATCCTATTAGCCGCGGAAGAGCGACAGGATGTTCTGCGAAGAGGAGTTTGCAATCGAGAGCGACTGGATGGCCAGCTGCTGCTGCGTCTGCAGAGCGGTCAGCTTCGAGGACTCTTCTTCCATGTCGGCGTCGACGAGGCGGCCAACACCCGATTCGATTGCGTCGCTCAGCGACGAAACGAAGTTCGACTGCATGTCGATACGCGAGGAGATCGAACCGAACTTCGAACCGAGCGAGGTCATGTCCTTCAGAGCGGTTTCAACGTCGGTCAGCAGGCCGTCGATGTCGCCCTTGGTCGTGGAGGAGTCGATCGTGAACTCGGTGATCGACTTGCCCGAAGACGCGCCGGCCGTGCCGAGAATACCGCCGGTACCGGCAGTCGCATCGGTGTAGAGCAGATCGGTGTCGGAAGCGGTGTATTCGGTGACCGTAACAGATACAGCGCCGGTGTTGCTGCGGACGAAGGAGGAGACAACGCTCATCGTTTCGCCGGCGTTGTTGGCAACCCAGTTCTCGCCGTTGAACGAAGCGGAAGAAGAAATGCTCTTCAGCTGCGCCTGGAGCTGGGTGATTTCGTCCTGAACCTTCGACTTGTCAACGCCGTCTTCGGTTGCAGCAACGAGCTTCGACTTGATTTCGGAAACGACGTCGATGGAGCTTTCGACAGCGGTGTAAGCCGTGTCAACCTTGGCAGCACCCATGCCGAGAGCGTCAGAAACGGCGCCGAGGGCCTTGTTGTCCGACTTCATCGTCGTTGCGATCGACCAGTAAGCTGCGTTGTCGGCAGCCTTGCCAACGCGCAGACCCGACGAAACGTGGTTCTGGGTGTCGGCGAGGTTCTGGTTGACGTTACGCAGGGTCTGCAGAGCGGACATTGCGGAATTGTTGGTAAGAATGCTGGTCATTTAAATGTGCCCCTAATTGGCTACGTGATGAAGGGCATTCCGGTCTCACCGGGAACGGCGCTCAGCGTCATGCCTGCCGATCGTCTGTTGACCGACCGCCGTTTCGATGTGCTTAGAAAACAGCATCATCGTTAAAAGAAGCTAAACACGGTTAAAAAAAATCGTTAAAAATCGGTAACTTAGGTTAAATCTCGTTAATCCATTTTTAATAACAAAAATGGCCGGTGAGACACCGGCCATTTCGATTTTTCGGTACTTGCTGCCAGCTCTTAACGGAAGAGCGACAGGATGTTCTGCGACGAGGAGTTTGCAATCGAGAGCGACTGGATGGCCAGCTGCTGCTGCGTCTGCAGAGCGGTCAGCTTCGAGGACTCTTCTTCCATGTCGGCGTCGACGAGGCGGCCAACACCCGATTCGATCGAGTCGCTCAGCGACGAAACGAAGTTCGACTGCATGTCGATACGCGAGGAGATCGAACCGAACTTCGAACCGAGCGAGGTCATGTCCTTCAGAGCGGTTTCAACGTCGCTCAGCAGGTTGTCGATACCGCCCTTGGTCGTGGAGGAGTCGATCGTGAACTCAGTGATCGACTTGCCCGAAGACGCGCCGGCCGTGCCGAGAATACCGCCGGTACCGGCAGTCGCATCGGTGTAGAGCAGATCGGTTGCACCGGCCGTGTATTCGGACGTGGTGACCGATACCGAACCAGAGCTGCTGCGGACGAAGGAGGAGACAACGCTCATCGTTTCGCCGGTCGAGTTGGCAACCCAGTTTTCGCCGTTGAACGAAGCGGAAGAAGAAATGCTCTTCAGCTGCGCCTGGAGCTGGGTGATTTCGTCCTGAACCTTCGACTTGTCGACACCGTCTTCAGTCGCAGCAACGAGCTTCGACTTGATTTCGGAAACGACGTCGATGGAGCTTTCGACAGCGGTGTAAGCCGTGTCAACCTTGGCAGCGCCCATGCCGAGAGCGTCAGATACGGCGCCGAGGGCCTTCGTGTCCGACTTCATCGTCGTTGCGATCGACCAGTAAGCTGCGTTGTCGGCAGCCTTGCCAACGCGCAGACCCGACGAAACGTGATCCTGGGTCTTGCCGAGGTTCTGGTTGACGTTACGCAGCGTCTGGAGTGCTGCCATTGCGGAAGTGTTGGTATTAATGCTTGTCATAAGTCTGTCCCCTAGAAAACTAGATACAAAAACGAGGACATACCGGACTGTGATTACCGGCGATGGCGGATGCGCTTCATGCTACTGGGCGCCTTTTCTGTGTGGCCCCAAACCCGTCATGTCCAGGGCAATCTCGCAGCCAATGCTTGCCAACTCCTTAAATGTGCGGGGGCCGACAGGACCCATGCCAAGTATAGTTAAATCTTCCGCAAGATATTTTCGGTTGCACTCACCGAGCGCCCGCCGCCCCTGCGCCACCAGCTTCGAGCAGGCTTCGCGTGCGAGTATGGCAAAGCCGGGAAGCAGGTGAACTCGTTCCATTTCGAGGTGACGGTCTTCTGTGCCGCGGCTGCATCGGCGTTTTGATCAGAGCATTTCCAAACGGAGTTCGGTTTTGAACAGCAAAGTCTCGTTTTCGGTGGCATCCCGTGAATACCAGATGGGGCGCTACACAAAGTCTCTCGCAACCCTGAACCAGCTGATCGACGTCCAGAAAGATGCGAAGACCTACGCGCTGCTGGCCAAGAACCTGCTTCAGCTTGGTTTCAAGTCGGACGCGGCGAAATCCTATTCTCTTGCGGCCAAATCCGAAGGCCTGAACTCCTACGAGTATCACAAGCTCGCCGCGCGGCTGCATTTCGAATGCGGCGAGGAGGACGAGGCTCTGGTGATCTGCATGCGCAACTTCGAAAAGGCGCAGCGCGACCCCGACCTCGCATTTATTCTCGTCTCCGTATTCCTCGGCCGCCAGCAGCGCGATCTGATCCAGCCGCTGAAGAACGTCCTTTCCGAGAGCAGCAACCGCGAGCACCTTGCCGCCGCTGCCAAGCTGGTTTCCAACGATCTCAGCGACGCTTCCAACGAGCTTCTCGCCCGCAATATCTTCAAGCGCTTCCCGAAGGATTATTCGGCACGCTTCCTCTATCTGATCTTCCTGCGCGAATTCAACGATTACGAAGAGGCGCAGAAGCACCAGAAGGTCGTCGACGACTTGGTTGCCGGCGGACGGCCGGAGGTCCTGCAGAAGGATCACCCATTCTATCACCTTCACTGGTGCGGCAACGAAGACCACAATCGCTACCCGACGGTCGGCGTGCCGAAACTCGATCCCGAAAAGATCGCACTTCGCCGCGGTCTGCCGCATGCGTGGGCCGGCAAGATCCGCGTCGGCTACATGTCCTCGGACTTCTGGGACAACCACGCGACCATGAAGCTGATGCAGCGCGTGCTCGAACTCCACGACCGCGACAAGTTCGAGATCGTGCTGTTCGACCACAGCGGACCGCTGGCGCTGCAGACCAACAAGACCGATCGCAGCAAATGGGGTACCGTCGTCGATATTCACAGCATCGCCGACAAGGACGTGCTGCAGGTCGTTCGCGACCACAACATCGACATCATGGTTGACCTCAAGGGACACACGGCCGACAGCCGCGCCCACACATTCAACATGCCGCTGGCGCCGGTGCATGTCGCCTGGCTCGGCTTCCCCGGAAGCACCCTCGGCATCGATCTCGACTATGTCATCGGCGACCACTTCGTGCTGCCTGACGTCGCCAAGCCGTTCTATCATGAGAAGTTCTGCCGGATGCCGGAGAGCTACCAGCCGAACGACCCTGCGAACCGTCCGCAGCCGCGTCCGGTCACCCGCGACCAGTTCGGTCTTCCGGAAGACGCCTTCGTGTTTGCCTCCTTCAACGGCAATCGCAAGATCACCCCGGAAGCGATTGCGAGCTGGGCCCGCATTCTGAAGCGTGCGCCAAACAGCGTGCTGTGGCTGATGACGACCTCTCCGCGCAACGAGGGCAACCTGCGTAAGGCCTTCCAGGCAGAGGGCGTGCCCACCGACAGGATCGTCTTCTGCAAGCGCAGCGCCTATGAGGAACATATCAGCCGTCTGCAGGCTGCCGATATCGGCATCGACACCTTCCCCGTCAACGGCCATACGACGACGTCGGAGCAGCTCTGGGGCGGTCTGCCGGTTCTCACCATGAAGGGCACCAACTTCGCCTCACGCGTCAGCGAAAGCCTGCTGAATGCCATTGGCCTGCCCGAACTCGTCGGTGCGGACCTGCAGGGCTACGAAGATCTCGCAGTCGAGCTGGCGGCGCAGCCGGAAAAGATCGCCGGTTACAAGGCGCATCTTGCCGAACAGCGCTACATCGCCCCGCTCTTCGACGCCGAGCGCTTCTGCCGCCATCTGGAACAGGCTTACGAGACGATGGCCGAACGCGCCAAGCAAGGCGAAGCACCCGATCACTTCGACGTCCCTGCCCTGCCGGCACGGACCGAACCGTTCCCGGCCGCATAATAGCGGCCCGAGACCGGAGACATGCAAAACCCGCCGGAGTTGCTCCCGGCGGGTTTTCTTTATGCGGACGAATGAAAGATCGTGAGCGTATCAGCTGAAGGAGCGGACCAGGCTGCCAACCAGAAGATTCCAGCCGTCGATCAGCACGAAGAACAGGATCTTGAAGGGCAGCGAGATCGACGTCGGCGGCAGCATCATCATACCCATGGCCATAGTGATGGTGGCGACAATCAGGTCGATGACCAGGAACGGCAGGACGACCAGGAAGCCGATTTCGAAACCGCGGCGGATTTCGGAAATCATGAAGGCCGGGAGCAGGACGCGGTAGTCGATGAGCGCGCCTGTCTGGACGTTCTGCCCACGCTCGCGGGCCAGATCGACGAAGAGCGCCAGATCCTTGTCGCGGGTATTGGCTGCCATGAAGGTGCGAAAAGGCTCGGCAATGCGCTGGACCGCTTCCTGCTCCTGGATCTGGTTGGCGAGAAGCGGCTGAACGCCGTCCTGCCATGCCTTATCGAAGGTCGGCGCCATGACGTAGAAGGTCATGAACAGCGACAGCGACAGCAGGATCATGTTGGATGGCGTGGACGAGAGGCCGAGACCGGTGCGCAGAATCGAGAAGGCAATGATGAAGCGAGGAAAACTCGTCACCATGATCAGGATGCCCGGCGCGACCGAAAGAATGGTCAAAAGGCCGAATGTGCGAATGATCCAGGCAGCGACCGAACCATCGACAGGAAGATTTAACAGATTTGTCGGCAGCTGCTGAGCCACCGCCAATTCTGGTACCGCCATCATGGCGGCCAAGAAAATTATGAATCGAATCATTCGATGACAAAGGTCCTGAACATGACCTTGGATACGCGCCCCTGAGAGCGCAGGTCAACACGTTCCTGGATGTCATCCCGTAGATATTGAAAGCCGCGCGGACCTTCGATCTGCTGCAGCGAAACCGTTCTGATGTAAGCCATTATATCCTGATGGATATCTTCAGCGACCTTCCCATCAGGCGGCCCGTTGAAGAGCAGTGCGACCTCTAGCCTCACCCAGTTTTCAGAGGGGTAAGCGAGATTGGAGGTGATCGGCTCGAGCTGGACGACGTTGTTCGCTTCGGTCGAGACATGCGGGAGGCCGGTTTCGCCTTCCTTCTTCTCGCCGCCGGCGGGCTTCGGTTCGGCAGCTGCCTCATTCGCCTGCTCGGCGCTCTTGACGTTCGGGGCGATCATCGTGCCCACGGCCCAGCCGCCGCCGGCGCCGAGAAGTGTCAGGATGGCGATGCCGACGATCGTCATCATCGCTGCCGATTTCTTCTTCGGTTTGGCTTCGCCTGCTTCTTCGTCTGCCATGGTTCCGGCCTTAAAGCGGTGAGAAGAGATCGACGGCCTGCTGGCCGCGCGGCGGCTGCTGCATTTCCATCAGGCGGCCACGGCCACCGTAGGAGATGCGGGCTTCGGCGATCTTCTCATAGGAGATCTGGTTGTCGGAATTGACATCCTGCGGCCGCACGATACCGGCAACGTTGAGGATGCGGATTTCCTGGTTGACGCGAACTTCCTGCGAACCGCTGATAACAAGGTTGCCGTTCTCGAGAATACCGGTGACGACGGCGGCGACCATGAGCTTCAGCGTCTCGGACCGGTCGATCTTGCCCTTGCCGTCGGTGCTCGTGTCGGAGCCGTAGGTCAGGTCCGTCTTCGAAGCCGGATTCCAGCCGAGAATATTGGCATTGACGTCCCAGTTCATGCCGCTGGAATTGGTGCGGCTGCGGCTGGTGTCGTTCTCGAACTTCGCCTTGTCGTTGATCTGGATATTGACCGTCAGGATGTCGCCGACATTCAATGCGCGTGCGTCCTTGAAGAGCGCGGCCTGGCTATCGCTCCAGAGCGAATAGCCCTGCGCGACCTGGCGTGGCTGCTTCGGATAAAGTGCCATCTGCGGCGTCTGGCCGTAAGCCAGGCCGCTGCCGATCGGGCTCATGGCGGGTGCCCGGCCGATCTCCCTCACGGACTGCGGCGACTGGCAGCCGGCGAGAAGGGCGACGGCGGCAATGGCAGCCGGGAAACGCTTGTTCATGAGGGATCCTTCGACGTATTGGGATCGGATGCACTGGCGATGATGTTGGCGATGACGGCGGCCTTCTCAGGGTCCATCTCGTTGAGGATCAGGCTCGACTGACGCGGGCCAAGCCGCATGATCACGGCGGCCGCAATCTCGGTCTTGGCCTTCTCGAGCTGCAGTGCAGCAGCATCCGGCTTCATGTTCTTGTAGATGTCCGTCAGGCCGGCTTCGGCCTGCTTGAGGAAGACATCACGGCGCTTCAGCCAGTCCTGGTATTCGGCCTTGCGCTTATCCATTTCCGCGACGCGCGTATCGATGTCGGCGCGCAGCTTCTCGAGCTCCTGCTTTTGCAGGAGATAACGCTGGTCGCGGGCCGGATCGGCGATGTTGGTGCAGAACTGCTTGATTTCGTCCTCGGAGGTGATGTCGCCCTCCGGCTTCTGCGCTTCCTGTGCGAAGGCGCCAGGAATGGAAAGCAGCAGCACGGCTGCCGCCGGCAGCGCCGAGCGCCGCAACAGTTCGGCAACCGTCATGTCCTTGTTCAGCCTGATCATTGCAGCACAAGCTCCGCCTGCAGCGCACCTGCAGATTTGATGCCTTGGAGGATGGCGATGATGCCGTCCGGTTTCACGCCGATATTATTGAGACCGGCAACGAGGGTGCGCAGATCGGGACCATCAAGCATTGCCACCCGGCCGCCGGATTTCTGCGCGGCGATGTCGGTCTGCGGCTGTATGGCCGTCTGGCCCTTGGAGAAGGGTTCGGGCTGGATGACCTGCGGCGTCTCGGTGACCTGGACCGTCAGCGTACCATAGCTGACAGCAACCGGTGACACCCGGACGTCGGCGCCGATGACGATCGTGCCCGTTCGCTCGTTGACCACCACCTTTGCAGGCGTATCGGTCTCGACGACGAGGTTTTCGATATCGGCCATCAGGCGCGTCAGGTCGGCTTCACGCGGCTTCTGTACGATGACTTCCTGGGCGTCCTTGGCTTCGGCAACGGGGCCGCCGAAGCGTGACGACGCATAGCCGTTGACGACATCGGAGATACGCACGGCGGTCGAGAAGTCCGGGTTGCGAAGCTGCAGGACGAGATTAACGGAATCCTTGAAGCGCGATGGCAGTTCGCGTTCGATGATCGCACCGCCGGGAACGCGGCCGGCGGTGGTCACGCCTTCGGTAACGGTTGCCGCAGCACCCTGCGCCTGAAAGCCTGATACCACGACGGAGCCCTGGGCAACGGCATAGATCTGGCCATCGGCGCCCGAGAGCGAGGTCATGACCAACGTACCGCCGCGCAGCGACGAGGCATCGCCCAGCGAGCTGACATTGACGTCGATGCGGCTGCCGGGGCTGGCGAACGGCGGAAGATTGGCGGTGACCATGACCGCTGCGGTGTTCTTGGCGTTGGATTCGCCGCCCTGCGTCGAGATGCCGAGATTCTGCAGCATGGCGCGCATTGACTGTTCGGTGAACGGCGAGGCGCGGAAGCCGTCGCCCGTTCCCTGCAAGCCGACGATCAAGCCGTAGCCGATCAGCTGGTTATCGCGGCCAGCCTGCAGCGAAGCGATATCCTTGATGCGCGACGACATCGCGACGGCAGGCGTCACGGTGGTCATGCACATGGAAAGAGCCGCGAGCGCGGCGAGGATGCGAGAGACGATCTTCATTTTGCCGCCACGTGGATGGTGCCGTCAGCCAGCACGGTGCCGCTGATGATGACGCCCGAATCCATGTTGCGGGCGCGGATGACCTGGCCGGTCGAGCCATCTTCGAGCGGCGAACCGGCCGCGGAGATGGTCATCGGGCCAAGATTGAAGACAAGCCGGATCTGCGAGCCGCGCGTCACCGTATAGGCTTCGCGCAGCGCCGAGACATTGATGGTCCGGCCGGGAAGAAGCGTGCGCTTAGAGATCATTCCCCGAACCTGGTCGATCGACTTCGCGTAGTCGCCTGAGAGGTTGGGGTTCGTGACTTCGACTTCCTGAAGCTGGCCGGCGCTGATCGTTTCTCCGGGATAGATCGTCGCGGTCGGGACGACCGCGTAACCCATGCCTGCGCTTGCCGGCGATGTCACAAGGACACCGCCATATGCGATCGCAGCCAGTGCCGTCAGAGCGACGGTATTTCTCGCCCGGCGAAACATCATGTTCGGCCCTTTCCTTGATTACTTCAGGTTCTTGCTGACGATGGAGGCCATTTCGTCGGCAGTGGTGATGACCTTCGAGTTCATTTCATAGGCGCGCTGCGCGGAGATCAGCTCGGTGATTTCCTTCACCGGGTCGACGTTCGACGATTCCAGGTAACCCTGCTTCATGTAGCCGTAGCCCTCTTCGTCGGGGGTGCCGACGACAGCTTCGCCGGAGGCCGGCGTCTGCTGGAAGAGGTTGTCGCCCATTGGCGTCAGGCCGGCCTCGTTGACGAAATCGGCAATCGTCAACTGGCCAAGAGTGGTCGGATCGGTCTGGCCGGCGAGCACCGCCGACACTTCGCCGGAGCGGCTGATCGTCAGCTGCGTCGAACCGGTGGGAATGGTGATCCCGGGTACGACCGTATAGCCGTCGGTGGTGACCAGCTGGCCGGTCTCATTCTTGTTGAACGCGCCGGCGCGGCTATAGAGCGTCGTGCCGTCAGGTGTCTGAACCTGGAAGAACCCGCGGCCGACGAGCGCGACGTCGAGGTCGTTGCCGGTCTGGCTGAGTTCGCCCTGGATATGCAGGTTACGAACGGCGGCGGTCTGAACGCCGAGACCGATATTTGCACCTTCAGGAACGATTGCCTGGTTGGCGCGGTTTGCGACACCCTTTGCGCGTTCGGTCTGGTACAGCAGGTCGGTGAATTCGGCGCGGGCGCGCTTGAAACCTGTTGTGTTGATGTTCGCGATGTTGTTCGCGATGACTTCGAGATTGGTCTGCTGGGCATCCATGCCCGTAGCCGCAATGGCAAGCGCTCTCATCTGTTCGTCCTTATCCGGTTACATCTGCATCTTGGTGACGTCGAGGAAGGCCGATACAACCTTGTCCCGGATGGCGATTGCCGTTTGAAGTGTCTGCTCGGCCTGCAGCATGGAATCGACGACTTCACGGGTCGTTGCCGTGCCCTTGATGCCTGCGAAAGACATGGATTCCGCGCCCTTGACCGAGTCCATGGCCTGGGTCGCCATGTTGCCGAGCATCGAGGAGAAGCTCTGGCCGGCCTTTGCGCTTTCTGCGGCCGAAGTGACCTGCGACGATGAATTTTCGTCCGTGATGCTTCCAAGGCCACGTGTGCCGGAAAGCGAACCGATGCTCTGTACGTTGCTGATCATTATTGGCTCTTCAGAAGGTCGATGGTGGAGGAGATCAAATCGCGCGTCTGCTTGATGGTCTGCAGATTGGCGTCATAGGACCGGTTCGCTTCGCGCATGTCGGCCATTTCGACCAGCATGTTGACGTTTGGCATCTTCACCACGCCACGCTCATCCGCTGCAGGATTGCTCGGATCGTATTCGGTGGTGAATTCCGTCTCGTCGACACCGAGCTTCTTGACGCCAACTGTTGTGACGCCCCCGGCACGATCGACTTGCTCACCGAAGGTTACCGTCTTCCGGCGGTAGGGATCGGCGCCCGGCGTATCGCCAGTCGACCGCGAGTTGGCGATGTTTTCCGAGACAATGCGCAGACGAGTCGATTGAGCCTCAAGCCCCGACCCAGCAATCTTCATGGCTGCTGATAAAGGATCCACGATTTTACTTCCTTACAGTCATCAACATCATTCTATTGAAAGAGCCGACCAGCGAGGTGTTCAGCTCGTACTGGCGCTTGATTTCGCCTGACTTGGAGAGTTCTTCAGCGAGACCGACAGTGTTGCCGGATTCCTGCACGCCGATCTCCTGATCGAGTGCGGCTTCCTTGACGTCGATGCTGCCGCTGGTGCTGAAATCGTTGCCGCTGAAATGCGCAGGATTGGTGCGCGCCATGGAAACATCAGCGTTTTCGAGGACCGACTGGAAGGGCGAGACGTCCTTCGCACGGTACTTCGGGGTGTTCGCGTTCGCGATGTTGCCGGCCACAACCTCCTGACGGACTGTCAGCCATTCCGCCTGCCGCGAGGCCAAGTCGAACAGTTGAATCGGTTGCATGGGAACTCTCCGTTTTTACTAAGAGGACCCTAGGGCGGTAATCTTGCGTCAGACTTACGGAGAACGCGGCTTTCGGCCTGCGTGTCCGTTATGCCTCGGGCATCAACAAAAAAGCCCCAGGTGCGGCCGGGGCTTTTCTTCATTCTCTAAGCTTTGCAGTCTGGAATTAGCGGTAGATGTCGCCCTTGGAGGTGACGATCACCCATTTGCCGTCGCGCTGCTCGATCGTCGCGAGGCGGCTTTCGTCCGGCAGGACCGATCCGACGCGAACGACATACATTCCGGTCGTATCCTCGATCAGCGCCCGGCCGTTCGCCACATGCAGAAGCTTGAATCCGGAACTGGCCGGGAATGGCTGGTCTTCCGGCATCAGGCCCTTTTCGACTTCCTTGCCGACGCTGGAGACCGTCGCGGTGGTCAGCTGGTCGAGCGGCTCCGGCTTGTTCTGGACTTCGTTCTTGTTGACCATGGCAAGCGGCGAGACGCTGAAAACGTTGCGTGCCGGCCAGTCGGGAAGATCCCGCGTGCGATCGCCCTGGGCAACATTGATGCTGAACTTGTCCTCGTTGAAGAAGACATACCAGGGGAAAATCGCAGCGGCGCCCGCGAGCGCGAGACCTGTCACGGTCAGCAGGCGGTCGAGCATCATCGACTGCCGCTTCTGATTCGACTTCAGCGGAGCAATGCGCTCGTCGTCGTCTTCAAACCCGGTCACGTTCAACCTCTTCTCGGAGCCCCTGGCTGGTTCGGCATTCCGGCTGCCGCCTTAAGGGCAGTGGCCAGATCGGCGAAGGCGTCTGGCGACGCCGAATCGCCCGGCGACTGTTTCAAAACATCGTAAATAATTGGTACTTGCTTGACCGCCATGTCCAAATCCGGGTCAGCGCCCGGACGGTAACCACCGATCAGACGCAGGTCGCGTGTCTCTTCGAAACGGTGGATCAGCGACTTCAGACGCGAGACCAGTTTCTCCTGGTCCGGCGTCCAGGCCTTGCGGGCGAGACGCGAGATCGAGGCGAGCGGATCGATCGGCGGATAACGGCCTTCTTCAGCCAGGCTACGCTGCAGGACGAGGTGGCCATCGAGAATGCCGCGGGTCGAGTCGGCGATCGGATCGTTGTGATTGTCGCCATCGACGAGGATCGAGATTATCGCGGTGATCGTGCCGGTTCCTTCAGGTCCCGGGCCGGCGCGCTCCAGAAGCCGCGGCAGTTCGGTGAAGACCGAGGCCGGATAGCCGCGAGCGATCGGCGGCTCACCCGATGCGGTCGCCACTTCGCGGATTGCGTGGGCAAAACGGGTGACGCTGTCGACGATCAGGAGGACGTTCTGGCCCTGGTCGCGAAAATACTCGGCGATCGTCACCGCCGTCAGCGGCGCCATTTTGCGCAGCATGGGGCTTTCGTCGCTGGTTGCCACGACAGCGATCGACTTCTTCATGTTTTCGCCGAGCGTGTCTTCGATGAATTCGCGCACTTCGCGGCCGCGTTCGCCAACCAGCGCGATGACGACCTTGTCGAAGGCATCGGCCATGGCGAGCATCGAGAGCAGTGTCGACTTGCCGACGCCGGAGCCGGCGAAGATGCCGAGGCGCTGGCCATGGCAAAGCGGTGAGAAGATATCGACGGCGCGTACGCCGGTCTTGAAGCCCTTGTCGACGCGCTTTCGGGTCATCGACGGCGGCGCGGTGTTGGAGATGGAACGGCGATCAAGCCCTTCCGTGATCGGACCCAGACCATCGATCGGCTCGCAGAGCGAATTGATGGTCCGGCCGCACCAGCTGTCGGAGGGAGCGATGCGGAATGCACCCTTGCGGATGACGGTATCGTGGATGCCGATCGGCTCGCCCGGCTCGATCGGGCAGACATAGGCGAGATCCGGTTCGACGCGGACAACCTCGCCGAGATGAATGCCGGTTGCCGACTTGTGCGCCACGAATTCGCCGAGGCGCACGTGCCTGGAAAGACCGGTAACCGTGTAGTGGCCTGCCGCGATGGTCTGCACATGGCCGCCATGGGCCACGGAAAATTCCGGCTTCGTATAACGGGCGGCGAGAGCGGCGAGATGCTCAAGCTTGGGCGAAAGCGCTTCTTTTGTCAGCGGCACGGTGTTCATGTCTCAGACCTTCCGCTTAGCGGCTGCCACCAAGCGTCTTGATCGCCTCGTTGAACGAGTTTTCGCTATCGGTCGTCAGCGATGCGATGCTTTCGAAGGCGCGGTTGACCTCGATCAACTGGGTGATCTCGCGCATCGCGTTGACGTTGGAATTCTCCAGATAACCTTGCTCGACGCCGACGTTGAAGCGGTCGGTAACGGCGCGCGGCGTTTCCGTGGTCATGACGCCGCTGTTCTCATAGCGCAGGTAACCCTTGGAGATATCGGCCTCAAACAGGCCGATAGAACCAACCTGGCGGTTGCCTTGATAGATACCGCCGTCGGCGCCGACCTTCGGCTCGCCGCCGGCCGTGTTGAGGATGATCGGCGCGCCGCCGGCATCGAGAACCGGATAGCCACGGATCGAAACCAGCTCGCCAGTGTCCTTCATCGTGAAGCGGCCGTCTTTGGTCAGAACCTGACCGGCTGGCGTATCGAGTGAGAACCAGGCGTCGCCCTTGATGGCGAAATCCAGCATGTTGCCGGTGTGCTGCAACTCGCCGGTGTCGCCAGAAAGATAGTCATTACCCTGCGAGACGAAGGCAACCTTGGCATTCAGCTTGTTGTCGGTGTTGCTGAGGATCTGGTTGAACTTCACTTCCGTGCCGCGGAAGCCCGTCGTGTTCACGTTTGCCATGTTGTCCGCGATGGTCGTCAAACGCTTTTCGAGTGCCATCTGTGATGACAAAGAAACATAAAGACCGGATTGCATCGGGGTAAGCTCCTGGCATTGGCGATGAACGGTACGAAGATCGGGTTCCCTGGTGTGCGACCCGATTTCCGCTGAGGCGGCATCTCAGAAACGGGCGTAGTTCGCCCATTCGTCATCTCCAATCTGACAGCAGTTCCTTGTGCGAAACTGGCACGCGAAAATCCTGTCAGCAGGGACAACCATCAGCCTCACGCAAGCCAGCAACCCTATCCCATCAGCTGAAAATAACGATCAGGTGTGACTGACGATGAATATCATTATCGGATTTGTGATTACGATCGGCTGCATCATCGGCAGCTTCATGGCCATGGGTGGCCATCTCGAAGCGCTATTTCAGCCGTTCGAGCTTGTTATCATCGGCGGCGCCGGTCTCGGCAGTTTCATCATGGGTAACCCCATGAAAGTCGTGAAGGATTCGGGCAAGGCGCTCGGTGAAGCCTTCAAGCATACGGTTCCGAAGGAACGCAATTATCTCGATACGCTCGGTGTGCTCTACTCGTTGATGCGCGACCTGCGCACCAAGTCGCGCAACGAAATCGAAGCGCATATCGACAACCCGGCCGAATCCTCGATCTTCCAGACCGCCCCGACGGTGCTGAAGAACAAGGAGCTGACGGCGTTCATCTGTGACTACGTCCGCCTGATCATTATCGGCAATGCCCGCTCTCACGAGATCGAGGCGCTGATGGACGAAGAAATCAACACCATCCTGCACGACAAGCTGAAGCCCTATCACGCGATCCAGACCATGGGTGACGCGTTCCCGGCTATCGGTATCGTCGCGGCCGTTCTCGGCGTTATCAAGGCCATGGCGCACATCAACGACTCGCCCGAAGTTCTCGGTCACCTGATCGGTTCGGCGCTTGTCGGTACCTTCCTTGGTATTCTTCTCTCTTACTGCGTCTGCTCGCCGATCTGCTCGCAGATCAAGATCGTTCGCTCCAAGCAGCACCGTCTCTACGTCATCGTGAAGCAGACGCTGCTCGCCTACATGAACGGCTCGGTGCCGCAGGTTGCTCTGGAATACGGCCGCAAGACGATCTCGGCTTACGAGCGTCCGTCGATCGATGCAGTCGAGCAGGAAATGATGAACCCGGGTGGCGAGAACAAGGCGGCCTAAGCGACCATGAACAACGTTGCACTAGAGAAACCGGCAATGAATGCCGCACTGTTGGCCAAGCTTACTGGCCGTCTCGGCGACAAGGCGACCATCGACAAACTCTGTGCCGCCTTTGCGGACGTCTACATCGAATTCATGCCCGACATCTTCAAGAGCGAGACGGGCCTCGAAGTGACGATCGGCTATCTCGGCTGCGATTCCGGCTACAAGAACGACCTGATTGCCGATCTCGGCGCCAACTCGACACTCGTCGATGCAACGCTGCGCAACTGGTCACAGGATATCACGCTTTCCTGCGGCAACGGCTTCATCATCACGCTGATGGAAAGCCTGCTGGGCGCCGCACCCGAAACGATCGAGCAGCCAGCCGACCGTCTGCTTTCGGTGATCGAGCTGGAACTTGGCGTCATGGTGTTCGACAAGATCGCCAGCGTGCTGCGCTCCGCGGTCAACGCGCCTGGCGGCTTCGAGCCGATGCTGGAACTGCCACATGCACTGGAAAATCGCGCAAAGCCTTCCGAAGACAAGCCAGACGAATTTGCGGCGGCGATCAACATGTCGATCACGCTTGCCGGGATGACGTCGGAATTTTCGCTGATCGTGCTGCAGTCGGCGCTGCTCAAGACGCAGATTTCGGCGCCGAAGGCGAAGAGCCAGTCGTCGAAGTCCTCGGAATGGGCCGAGCAGATCGGGCACCAGGTCCGCCGCTCGCATGTGACGCTCGAAGCCAAGATCCGCCTTCAGGATCTGACGCTGCGCACGATTTCCAAGCTTGCTGCCGGCGATGTCATTCCGTTCCGAGACGAGCAGGATGTCCGCGTCGAAGTCAGCGCCAATAGCAAGGAATTGTATGTGTGCGAGTTCGGGCGTTCCGGCGAGAATTATACCGTCCGGGTGAAGGATACGATGAGCTCCGACGACGAGCTCATCCGCCACTTAATGAATTAATCGGTTCCCGCCATTTTGGCTGCCACGGCAGCTTGAGGCAAGTTTCAACTGGAATAGTGATTTCATGGCTACGAAGAAAACACAGCAGAACGACGATCTGTCATTGGAGCTTCCGGGCAACGAGGCTGACCTCGATCAGGCGATCGATGATCTTCGCGGGGTCCTGAAGCAGGATTCCGACGGCGGCCTTGCTGATTTCGGCGGCGACGCCGACGCGTTCAGCACCGGCACGGATCTTTCGGCATTTGGCGACTTCGGTGGCGAAGACGAAGCAGCTCCGGCATTTGGCGGCGGTGACTTCGGCGGCGACTCGGATTTCGGTGATACCGGTTTCTCGGCATCGAGCGGCGAACCTGCTCCACTTGGCAGCGCGCTGTCTTCGAATTTCGAACTGATCATGGACATTCCGATCGATGTCCAGATCATGCTCGGAAGCAGCCGCATGCAGGTTTCCGGCCTGATGAACCTCAACGAGGGCGCAACGATCGCGCTCGACAAGAGGATCGGCGAGCCGGTTGATATCATGGTGAATGGCCGCAAGATTGCGCGCGGCGAAATCACCGTTCTTGAGAATGACGACACGCGTTTCGGCGTTAAACTGATAGAAGTTTTAAGTACCAAAAAAGCCTGATCCCGGTTTTAGGGACGGAGAGGTTAGACCATGATGGACTTTGACGATTTCAGCGGCGCCATTGCCGGGAAACCGTTGACCCAGGCTGAAAAGGCAGCGGCTGTTCTTCTCGCAATGGGAAAGGGCGTCGCTGGCCGGCTGTTAAAATATTTCACGCAGGCTGAGTTACAGACGATCATCTCTTCGGCGCAGGCGCTTCGCGCGATTCCGCCGGATGAACTGCTTGGCCTCGTTGCCGAATTTGAGGACTTGTTCACCGAAGGCGCAGGCCTGATGGACAATGCCAAGGCAATCGAGAGCATTCTTGAAGAAGGCCTCACCCCCGACGAAGTCGACAGCCTGCTCGGACGCCGCACGGCGTTCCAGGCCTATGAGACGTCGATCTGGGATCGTCTCGGCGAAGGCGACCCGGCCTTCATCGGCAAGTTCCTGCTGCGCGAACATCCGCAGACCATCGCCTATATCCTCTCCATGATGCCGTCGTCGTTCGGCGCCAAGGTGCTAATGCAGCTGCCCGACAGCCGCCGTGCCGACATCATGAACCGTACCGTCAATCTCAAGACCGTCAGCCCCAAGGCGGCGCAGATCATCGAAAAGCAGGTCATGACGCTGCTGGCCGAGATCGACGCCGAGAAGAATTCGAGCGGCTCCAACAAGGTCGCCGAGCTGATGAACGAGATGGACAAGCCGCAGGTCGATACGCTGCTCACCTCGCTCGAATCGATCAACCGCGAAGCGGTCAACAAGGTTCGTCCGAAGATCTTCCTCTTCGAGGATCTGCTCTACATGCCGCAGCGCAGCCGCGTCATGCTGCTCAACGACATCTCGGCAGACATTCTGACGATGGCTCTGCGCGGCGCTCCTCCGGAGATCCGCGAATCGGTTCTCGCTTCGATCAGCCCGCGCCAGCGCCGCATGATCGAATCGGACCTGCAGAGCGGCACCGCCGGCATCAATCCGCGCGAAATCGCGATTGCCCGGCGCGCCGTTGCCCAGGAAGCGATTCGTCTGGCCAATTCCGGCCAGATTCAGCTCAAGGAAACCGAGGGCGAGGCTTCGGCGGCGGCCTAAGCCATCGGAGCTGTTGACAAATCTCTGCTCCTGGCGCTGCGCGGTTGATCGCCATGCCCGGGGGGACTACCCTTCGAACATCAGGCCGCGATCTGTCGCGGCCTTTTGCGTTCAGGGAGTGCGGCTGACTTGGCTGACGATGACGACAAGGACAGCAAAACAGAAGCCCCGACAGGCAAAAAGCTGTCGGACGCGGCCGAGAAAGGTAATACGCCTTTCTCGCGAGAGGTGCCGATCTTTGCGACTGTTCTCGCAACCTATGTCTATCTGACGTTCTACCTGCCGGACGGCATCAGTACCGTCAGCGAGCAGTTACGCGATATTTTCGAGCAACCGGACCAGTGGAAGATCGAAACCGGGCCGGATGCGCTGTCGCTTTTCGTGCATCTTGGCTGGGTGAGCGCCGTATTGTTGACCCCGGCCATGCTGCTTTTCATGTCGTTCGGCCTGATCGCCTCGCTTAGCCAGAACCTTCCGAGCCTGGTTCTCGAGCGCATTCGTCCGCAATTCTCGCGCCTGTCGCCGGCCAAGGGCCTGTCGCGCATGTTTAGCCTGCCGGGTCTGATCGAATTCGGCAAATCCCTGTTCAAGGTCGTCATCGTCGGCATCGTCATGTTCTTCGTGCTGAAGAGCGAATATTTCAGCTCGATCGACTCGATGTTCTCGGACCCGCAGACGTTCTTCGATCGGGCCATGACGATCATGCGCAAGATCGTGCTGATCGTGCTCTTTGCAACCGCCTTCGTTGCCATCGCCGACTTCTTCTGGACGCGCCATCACTGGTTCAGCGAGCTGAAGATGACGCGCCACGAAGTGAAGGAAGAAAACAAGCAGTCGCAGGGTGACCCCTTCGTCAAGGGACGCCAGCGCTCGCTGATGCGCGACCGCGCCCGCCGCCGCATGATCGCCAATGTGGAGCGCGCGACGATGGTGATCGCCAATCCGACCCACTTTGCCGTGGCGCTGCGCTATGTGCGCGAAGAAAACGACGCGCCCGTCGTCATTGCCAAGGGTCAAGACCTCATTGCGTTGAAAATCAGAGAGATAGCCGAGAAGAACGGAATCCCGGTTTTCGAAGATCCGCCGCTTGCACGCTCCATGTTTGCGCAAGTCTCGATAGATAGTGTCATCCCGTCAGTCTTCTACAAGGCCGTCGCGGAGCTCATCCACCGGGTGTATGCCGCACAAGCCAAGAACAAGCGGGTCAGATAAGTCGAATGAAGAAATGCCCTTACTCCTCGCAGCGTGAAAGAATTCTTGCTGAGGCGATCAGCCCGGTTGCAACGGAGCTTCGGCTTCTTGACGCCTCCGATCTGATTTCGCTGCTGCGATTCGAGTATTACGGCAATCTCGCCGATCTGGTGGCGTCTGCTGCCGAGCTGTTTTTCCATCCAGGCACAGTGAATTTCGGCCTTGGCGGCAATTACACGCTGGAATGGGGCGGCAAGCCCGAAGTCGTGCTCGATCTGGAGATCAAGCCGCGCGGCGTCACTGTCTACGCACAGCTGACGCTTGCCGAAGACCATGCCGGCATCGAGATCAACCACATCGCCTTCCAGGATCCGTCTGCCGATCCGGACGAGAACACGGCATATCTGGAGCGCAGCCTCAACGAGTCGCGCTACAACGTGCGTCCGGCGCTTCACGCCCTCGCAGGCTAGTCCTTTATCTGATCGAAACGCAGCCCGGCCGGCATGTTCGCGCCGGGCACTTCTTTCTCAGCTGATGTAGCCGAGGCGGATCGCCTTGGCGATCGCCTGGATGCGGTTGACCGAATCCAGCTTAATCGTTGCCGAGCCGAGATAGGCGTTGACGGTGTGAACCGACAGACCAAGCTTATCGGCGATCTCTTCGCTGATGCGGCCGTCACCGGCGAGCTGCAGGCAGGCGATCTCGCGTTCGCTCAATGCTTCGGCGACTGCCGCGCGCCGCTCGTCCAGCGACAGCAGGTCCATCATGATATGGCTGCTGCGGCCGTGGAGCTCGATGATCGTGTCGCTGCCGGGCTCCATGTAGTCGCCGACGAAGACTACGTAGCCGTTACCGTTGGCGCCAAGGCGCACAGGGAAGGCCATGCCCGAGAACGGCAGCAGGCCGTCCTTCAGGCGCGTCATGAACGGCGCGAAGGCTGCGGGCCCTGGAGCGGCGCGGTCGTGCCCGCCGGCCCATGTTAGCGGTAACAGAGACTTGTCGATATGTTCGAGCAGGACATCGCCGTAGGCATCGACGAAGGCCTTCGCGGCCCCGCTGGATGGTCCCCAGTTCTCAAGCTCGCAGACGAGCCGCTGCTTGGCCGGTACGCCCGATCCGCTGACGCGGTAGACGCCGAAATTCTGTGCGTCGGCCATCTTCTGCATGGCGACCAGGCGCGGAAACAGATCCGAACGGCTGGATACCCTGCTCATCCGCATCGATCTTATCTGCTCTGCATTTCCCATCGTTCTGGTAGACGTCTGCCCCATGTATCCCTCTCAGACCAGACTGTTCCTGACCGCAAATGCAATCGCTTCGGACCGCGTCTTGGTAGCGGTCTTACGCATCACGCTTGTGATGTAGTTGTTGATCGTGTTGCGCGAGATTCCGAGGATCATCGCAATCTCGTCGCTGGTCTTGCCCTCGGCAATCCAGAACAGGCATTCGAGTTCGCGTTCGGTCAGTTCGAAATCGCGGTCAGCCTTGGTGCCGCCGCAGCGCAGGAAGCTCGCGAAGTATCCGGCAAGCAGACCGACGTCGCGAAGACGCTCGGGCGACAGGATGAAGCCGTCGTCGAACAGGAACATCAGCGACAGGCGGGAACGCCCGACATTGAAGGAGAGCGAGCAGTACTGCCGGCTGGCGCCATCAGGCACATCGGCACTGTCGGGCAGCAGAGCGAAGCTCGGCTGGAAAAGCTGCATCGACTTCTCGAGCTCGGTCGTGCGCGAGTAACCGCCGACGATGGCGCTGGCCAGATCCTTGACGAGATCGAAGGGCCAATCGGAGGACACGATGAAATCCAGGCCCTCTTCTTGCACAAGGTCAGAGCGGGCAAGCAGATAGTGGGAGGCGCCAACATAATCGGTCAGCGTGCGCATCGCAGGTTGCATCCGGCCGGTTTCTGCGATCTCGCCGAGCTGTTTGATCAGCTCGTCGCGCGAACACAGGCTAGAGGCCTGAAGGCCAATGAAATTCGCCGTCTGATTTTCGCCCTTAGGCGACTGCAATATATGCATATCCATAGGCAGCGTCCTGCGGCTGAAACCAATCTCTGCAAATGCACTAACTGCGCAGGTCCAACGCCGGCCCACGGCAACCCTTACACGAATCACTCAAGCCTAGGCGAAGCGCTCTAAACCGCCATCTCCGAGTTCTGGGGATTTACTCTTGCCGCATTCCATGCGCTGATTCGCAGGCAGTGATCGCTCGATTAATTTCTAGTAAAACTAAATTGATTCTCCCCTTGTCGCAACACAATTCGCGCCTTACGCGAGCGAAGAAAAGACCAAATATCGTACCAATATATAATGTATATCCATTGGAACGTATAATCGTCAGCAAAAATTCCAATAACAACTCTGAACATACTTGAAATATCTCCAGATTAACTCTTTCGATATTCTTGTGTATTTCCGCATATCACGCAATCAAGAGTATATGCTTTGCTTGGGGATTAAGGCCATTTTGCCACAATCGGACAGAATGTGTTCTGCTTGCGTCACGGACGCATTCCCCCAAAAAAGGTCAGTCAAGCTGACGGACCGGCATGGGACGACCAACGCATCCTACAGACAAAGAAAAAGGCCGGTTGCCCGGCCTTTGATCTTACGCGGCGTTGTCAACCGCCCATTTTCTGAGGATTTTCGCAGCGCGCTCCTCGTTGATCTCGACCATTCGCGACAGCTTGCGCTCCGGGCCTTCCTTGACGCGGCGATTGAAGTTGCCGTCGTCGTCGCCGAGGCTGAGAAGATCCTCGGTGCTGTCGAAGCCGAAGTCCGAACCGAAGCCGTCCATGAGGGCACCTCCGCCGCCAGCTGCACCGGCTGGTGCGAAGTCGGGCAGTTCGAGACCGGCCGATTCCGGCGAGCTGTCGCCGATGACGCCTGCCCCACCGACACCGATCGTGCGAGCCAGCGGACGCATACCCATCCAGACCACGATAAAGGCGACACCCAGGAAGGCCAGCGAATTGATGATCGTCGCGAGGTTGCGGCTCAGCATGTCGAGGACGCGGACACCGCCGGAGGTACCATCATCCAGAAGCTGGTTTTCGAGGAAGTCCATTGCCGTCACAGTGACGACGTCGCCGCGGTTCGCGTCGATACCAGCTGCCGACGAGACAATGCTCTTCATTTCAGCGAGATAGGCGTCGATCTTGGCCTGGTCAGCGGGCTCGCCGACCATCTTTGCAATGCGGCCCTTGTTGACGACAACAGCGATGGACAGCTTCTCCATCTTGTAGCTGTTGCGGGTCGTGGCCGTGGTCTTGCTGTTGATTTCGTAGTTGGTCTGCTCTTCCTTCTTGTCCGACTTGTCTTCCGACTGCGGACCTGCGGTACCGCCAGCCTCAGGTGCGGCCTGCGGAACGTTCTGCTCGACCGTCGTCGCGTTGTCGGACTGCTTCTGGGAAGACTGGTTGGCTTCCTTGGTGGTACGGACGGAGCGCTCGACCTTTGATTCCGGATCGTATGTCGTTTCCTGGATCTGCTGAGCGTCGGTGTTCAGGCTTGCCGTGACGCTGGAGCGGAAGTTGTCCATGCCGAGAAAGGGTGCGAGGGCCTTATCGATGTTGGATTCAACTTCCTGCTGGACGTTCTGGACGATCCCGAGAGAACGATTAAGCGAGTTGTTGCCGGCCTCGTCGCCGGACGCCAGCAGCTGTCCGGTGGAATCGAGAATCGTGACGTCATCGACGTCGAGCCCCGGCACGGCCGAAGCGACGAGGTGACGGATAGAGCTCGCAGCGCTTCGACCCGCCGTAGCGCTTGCACGGATCATAACGGAAGCCGTCGGCTTCTGCTCGGCTTTACGGAAGTTTCCGACCTCCGGCATGACGATGTGGACGCGGGCAGCATTGATGCCCGAGATCGACTGGATGGTGCGACCGATTTCACCTTCAAGCGCGCGAACGCGGGTGACTTCCTGCATGAACGACGTCAGGCCGAGCGAGCCGACCTTGTCGAACAGCTCATAGCCGGCATTGGCGCTGTTCGGCAGACCGCGTTCGGCCAGCAACAGACGGGCCTTGCCCGTCATCCCAGCCGGAACGGTGATGCTCGAGCCGTCGGTGCCGACTTCGAAAGACATGTTGTTTTCGGCCAGCGCCATGCTGATCTGATTGAGATCGGGGCTGTCGAGACCTACGTAAAGGGTTTCCTGGGCAGGCTTATTAACAAAAAGAGCCGCAGCCAAAACAATTGCTATTGAAAGAACACCTACACCCGCAAGCGCCAGCAAGCGGGTCCGGCCTAGCGAACCGAGGTTCTTCATGACCTGAACTAATTGATTTAACAGATTCATTCTGTTCTCGCACGATCCGTCAAAGACAAAACAGGCTTATTGCCTCATTCCTTGATAGAGACCGAAACTTGTGCGAGCGTTTCGTCAGGGCATGCTTGGAAGGCAGAGACTAGAAAAAGTCGAAATCGCCTGCTGCCTTGCTGAGAGGCTGAGAATGGCCGTGGCGCGTGCCGCCACCGAGCGCCTTCTGCATCTCTGCAAGCTTCACGAGGCTGAGCGCCGTCGCAACGTCGACGGTCCAGTTCTGCGGGATTTCTCCGGTGATCGTGTCGATGAATTCGGCAAGGCCGCGGGTCTTCTGGACAGCGAGATCCATGCCCTGCATCACCTTCATGCTGTCAGGG
This sequence comes from Rhizobium sp. 01N424, assembly GCF_056399485.1. Taxonomy (NCBI): domain Bacteria; kingdom Pseudomonadati; phylum Pseudomonadota; class Alphaproteobacteria; order Hyphomicrobiales; family Rhizobiaceae; genus Rhizobium; species Rhizobium sp. 01N424. The sequence goes on along the minus strand of NZ_JBFTRK010000001.1, from coordinate 500,560 downwards.
GCGTTCAATATGTCTGCGCCACCGATTTCGAGGAGCTGCGGCTCGATACGTTCAATGAGATAGGCAACATCATGCAGCTCAGAAACGATGCGCATGAGAAGGTCCGGCAACGCCTCCAATGGCGAGGGCGGTTCAATGGGGGCGCTAAAAGTCATATAAAAATCCTCGGTATCAGAAAAACTCGATACTAGTTTCAACCGGTTTCGGCGGAGCAGCAGGACGCTGTTCGAGAGCCACAGTCTTTTGCGTTTCAGCACCAGTCAGCGGGTATTGACGGGCACGGCCGGAAACCGGCCAGAATTCCAGCTTGCGGCCATGGTCGCCGCCGGTGCTGGAACCGACCACGGGGATTCCTTCGTCCCTCAGGAACTGCGCGGCAAACGCGGCATTCTGCTCGCCGACATTGGAGAACGTCGAGATGGTCTTCGCCCCTCCAAAGATCTTGGCCTCAAGGCGGTCGCGGCGCGCGCCCTGCTTCAGAAGGCCGTTGATCAGCAATTCCATCAGATGCACGCCGTAGCGCGTCGCATCCCCGCCGGTCATCGGCGTGTTTCCGGTCCCCGGCAGAAGGAAATGGTTCATACCGCCCACTCCTGCCACTGGATCCCGCAGGCAAGCAGCCACGCACGAGCCAAGAATGGTCGTCAGAACCGCGTTCGGATCATTCAAGACTTTCCATTCGCCTTGGATAATGTGGACACGGCGGGCTGCTGCCTCGACTGTCATTTCAGTGCTCCGAACACGGCTTCAATGGCCGCTTTCATCTTTTCGATGGTGAACGGCTTTGCCAGCACGTTGTTGGCTCCGAGGGCTGCGGCCTTCGTGACCAATGCACGGTCGCCCTGCGCGGTCAGGATAATGAACGCTGCCTTCTTGGTGGCCGGGTTGGTGCGCACGGCCTGCAGCAGACCGAGACCATCCATCTTCGGCATGTTGAAGTCCGAGATGACCAGGTGGTGCGGCTGCTGGGCCATGATCTTCATGCCCTGTTCGCCGTCACCAGCAGAGGTGATCTGCTTGAAACCGAGCTGGGTCAGCGCATCGCTGAGCAGCAGGCGGCTGGTGACCTGATCGTCAACGATCAGAACCTTAATTTTCTCCGCTATCGACATTATTCTGTCCCTTCCTTCCGGGCGGCTGTCATTTTCAGTATTTCTTCGCCGATCGCATTCAGTGGCAGCTGATGCTCAACGGCGCCAAGCTCATAGGCAACACGGGGCATTCCGTAGACCACGCAGGTCTTTTCGTTCTGACCGATGGTGCGTGCGCCAGCATGGCGCATTTTCAGCAGGCCAGCCGCGCCATCGCGGCCCATGCCTGTCAGGATCACGCCGACCGAGTTACGGCCGGCAAGTTCTGCGACGGAGTCGAACAGCACATCGACAGAAGGGCGATGGCCATTAACAGGGTCGCGTTCGACGAGCCGGCAGTGCGGCGCCGAGACATTGGCGACCTGCAGGTGTCGTTCACCTCCTGGTGCCAGATAAATCTTGCCAATTTCCAAACGGGCGCCGTCCGTCGCCTCTTCGACCACAGGCGCGCAGAGGCGGTTCAGCCGTTCCGCGAAGCTTTTGGTGAAGGTCGGCGGCATGTGCTGGGTGATGACGGTGGGCGGGCAATTGGCCGGGAATTTCTGCAGCACGGCAATCAGCGCCTCGACGCCGCCGGTCGATGAGCCGATCGCGACGATCTTGCGGCCGACGCGGAAATCGGCAACCGCGGGCGGCGCGACGGGAGCCGCGGCCGGGCGCTGGGTGAACTGGCGCTGGGTGCGGGCCGCAGCCTTGACCTTTTCGGCGAGATCGCCGAACGGGCGCAGATCGCCGGGCGCCGGCTTGCCGATGCAGTCGAACGCACCGATCTCAAGCGCTGCGAGGCTCGCCTCGGCACCGCGATGCGTCAGCGTCGAAACCATGATCACCGGCATCGGCCGCAGGCGCATGATTTTTTCGAGGAAATCGAGGCCGTTCATGTTCGGCATTTCGATGTCGAGCGTGACGACATCGGGATTAAGCTTCTTGATCGCCTCGCGGGCTTCAAGCGCATCGCCGGCCTGGCCGATGACGCTCACATCCGGATCGGCGCTCAGCACAGCCGTAATCAGGCCGCGCATGGTCGGTGAATCATCGACGACGAGGACCCTTGCAGGAGCACTCATGCCTTCCTCCCAACACCCTTCGTGGTGTAGCGGTAGGTGGTGATACCGATATTGTCGAAGACGTTCTTGGCGTCACCGGACACGCGCTCGGAATGGCCGATATAAAGATGGCCACCCTCCGGCAGAAGCTCGGCAAAACGGGACCAGATCTTCATCTGCGTCGGCTCATCGAAATAGATCACCACGTTGCGGCAGAAGATGACGTCGAACTTGCCCTTGAAGGGCCACTGCGCCATTAGGTTTAATTCATTGTAGGTGATGAGGCGCTTGACGCGGTCATCGACCTGGAATTTGCGGCGGCCCTGGATATCGACTTCCGAGAACCACTGCTTGCGCATGGCGGGAGACACCGTTTCCAGCGCGCTCTCGTCGTAGGCGCCCTGGCGGGCAATCGCCAGGATCTTAGGATCGATATCGGTCGCCAGGATCTTGAAGTCGTAGTCGGCGATATTGGGCATCATCGCCAGAACCGTCAGCGCGATCGAATAGGGCTCCTGACCATCCGACGAGGCAGCCGACCAGATGCGGACGCGGCCGCCCATCTTGGCGCGATGCAGGAGCTCCGGCAGGACATTGTCGCGCAGATGATCGAAGTGATGGTTCTCGCGGAAGAAACGCGTGAAATTGGTCGTCAGATGCGACAGCATTTCACGGCGCGGCGCAGCACCCGAGGGCGAAGCCACCAGAGAACAGTATTCACGGAAACCCGACAGGCCTAGGCTGCGGATATGCTTTGACAGTCGCGAATAGACGAGCGACGCCTTCGTTTCGTTGAGAAAGATCCCCGCGTCCGAGTAGATCATGGCGGCGATCTCCGAGAGGTCGCGGCGGGTCAGCGGATATTCGCCGCTCGCCAGAACCTCGTCAGGACTTCCCTGCCGCACATCTTTTGCACTCATTACGGTCATGCGGCTTCGCTTTCGGCTTCCGGGAAGAGGGCTTCAAGTTCGATAAGGCAGATCATCCGCTTGTCGATCGCCAGGATGCCACGGGCAAACTGACGTTGAATATCGGATGAGATTTCCGGCGTCGGCTGAATGTTTTCATCCGTCACCGTCAGAATGTCGGACACGGCATCGACCAGCAGACCGACGACCTTCCGCTTGACCTGCGCCACGATAATGACGTGGCGGGCCGACGGTACGGTCGCCCTCATTCCGAGGCGGGCTGACAGATCGATGATCGGCAGGACCGCGCCACGAAGATTGATGACACCCTTCATGTAGCCGGGCGCATGCGGCATTTCTGTCGCAGGCGTCCATCCGCGAATTTCGCGGACCGACATGATATTCACGCAAAATTCCTGGTCACCGATGCGGAAGGCGATGAGTTCGCTATCCCCTTGGTTCAGATTTTTCACGCCGTAGGACATTGTCTTAACCTGCCGCCGCCAAGGAGATTTCTTGCTTCAGGGCCTGGCCGCGCGATGCGCCGACCACCGCATCGACATCGAGGATGAGCGCCACGCGGCCATCTCCGAGGATCGTTGCAGCCGCGATACCCGGAACGTGGGTATAGTTGGCTTCCAGGCTCTTGATGACCACCTGGCGCTGACCCTGGATGGCATCGACCATCAGAGCGCGCTGGCCGCCACCTTCGGATTCCACCAGCAGGGCGACACCTTCGACAGGATTTGCCTGGGTGGCGCGGAAGTTGAGGATCCGGCCCACATCCACCAGCGGGCAGAAGGAGTTGCGGATCGAGATCAGGCGATGGCTTGCACCGAAGGAGTGGATCGCAGCCGCTTCCGGCTGCAATGTCTCGACGATTGCCGTCAGCGGCACGACCAGCGTCTGGCCGGCGACCGTGACCACCATGCCGTCGAGGACGGCGAGCGTCAGCGGCAGGCTCATCGTGAAGACCGATCCATGGCCCGGCTTCGAAGTGATGTTGATACGGCCACCGAGCGCCTGGATCGAGCGCTTGACGACGTCCATGCCGACGCCGCGGCCGGAGATATCGGAGATCTTGTCGGCCGTGGAGAAGCCCGGCAGGAAGATCAGGTTGTCGATTTCTTCATCCGACAGGTTGGCATCGGCCGGGATCAGCTCGTTGGCGATTGCCTTCTGCTTGACCTTTTCGCGGTTGATGCCGGCGCCGTCGTCGGCGAGTTCGATCAGGATGCGGCCCGAACGATGCTTTGCCGTCAGGCGAACCGTGCCTTCCGGATTCTTTCCGAGCGCCGTGCGCTTCTCCGGGCTCTCGACGCCGTGGTCGACTGCGTTACGGATCATGTGCGTCAGCGGTTCGGCAAGCTTGTCGATGACCGTCTTGTCGACTTCGGTGTTTTCACCTTCGGTGATCAGGCGGATCGACTTGCCGGTCATGTCGGCGATTTCGCGGACGATACGCGACATGCGCTGGAAGACTGGCTTTACCGGCTGCGCGCGGATCGCCATGACCGAGTCCTGGATCTCGCGGGTGAGCTGCTGCAGCTCCTCGAGGCCCATGTTGACGGCAGACGTGCCGGTCGCGTCGTTTTCGATGACGCTCTGCGAAAGCATCGCCTGATTGATGACGAGCTCGCCGACGAGGTTGATCAGGCGGTCGACGCGATCGAGATCGACGCGGATCGTCTGGCCGGCGCTGGCGGCAGCGGCGTTGTTCTGGGCAGCGGCTGCGGCAGCAGCGCTGGCAGCGGCGGCCGATTCCTTCTTCTCGACGCGGGAAGCTGCAGCGGCCATTTGCGTGACGTTGGAAGCCGTCTCCGCGGCGGCAACAGCAGCAGCGGCATCCGACTTTGCCGTTTCGGCAGGTGCTTCAGCGCCTTCGTCGAGAACGGAGAGATCGAAGGGAACCGGCACCATCGGCAGTTCGTCGTTGGAAGCTTCGGCAGCCTTGGCGTCTTCGACAGGGGTGATCGTCAGATCGCAATCCCACTCGGCAAATTCGAAGACGGTACGGATGGCGTCTTCACCCTTGTCCGTGCGGAGCGTAACGTTCCAGAAGAAATAGGCCGCTTCCGGGTCGATCTCGTCGATGCCGACGAGAGCGTCCGTGTTGCAGTAGATGCTCATCTCGCCGAGGCGGGAAAGATCGCGCAGCAGAAGGGTGGCGTCGTTACCCTTCGAGTAGAGATCCGAGCGCGGCTTGAAGACGATCTCGTAGGCCGGCAGATCGGAACCGGTTTCTTCTTCATCGCCGAAATCGCCGAAGGAGAACGGGATCGGCTGGAAGCCGCTGTCGTCGGTCGGTACGGGCGCTGCAGCAACCGGTGCCGGAGCGGGCTTTGCGGCAGGCTTCGGGGCCGGGGCTTCGGCAGCAGCGGCGGCCGACGGCATTTCGCCGTGCGCCAGCGCTTCAAGTTCCTTCACCAAGCCGCGGCTGCGCGTTTCGTCGACGCTGCCGCCGTCGCGGGCAGCGTTGGTCAGATCCGCCAGAACGTCGGCCGACTTCAGCATGACCTTCAGGACGTCCTGGTTAGGCTCAAGCTTGTTGGAACGAACGCAATCAAGTGTAGTCTCGAACACATGGGCGAAGGCGACGAGATCGTCCAGACCGAAGGCGCCAGCGCCGCCCTTGATCGAGTGGACGGCACGGAACACCGCGTTGACGGTTTCCGGATCGCGATCGCCATCATTCAGTTTCAGCAGACCGGATTCCAGTTCGGCGAGCTGTTCCTCGCACTCCTGAAAAAAGATCTCTTTGATTTCGTTCATATCCATAGGAGAAGTTCCTGGGTTTAAGCGGTTACACGCTCAATGGCATCGATCAACTTGGCAGGGTCGAAAGGCTTGACGATCCAGCCTGTCGCACCGGCCTGGCGGGCACGGTTCTTCTTTTCAGCGTCGCTTTCGGTGGTCAGCACCAGGATCGGAATCGCACGGTACTTTTCGTTGCGGCGAACGCCTTCGATGAAGCCAAAACCGTCGAGACGCGGCATGTTGATGTCGGTGACGATGACGTCAGGGTTGGATTCTTCGAGGACTTCGAGGCCCTCGACGCCGTCTTCCGCCTGGATCGTCTCGAAGCCCGCATTGTTGAGCGTCACGAGAAGCATGTTTCGGATCGTCCGTGAGTCATCCACGGTAAGCACTTTTTTCTTCATTGCCGGATCTCCTTGGCAAGCAGGTGGTCTACATCGACGCCGACCAGCTGCATGGTTTTTTCGAATGCATCAGACATCTTCGAGAAGCTGAACGACAGCTTGTCCTGATCCCAGGTCTTCTCTGCTGCCAGCAATACCTGCGTGCACAGACCGCCGACCCGCTCGACGCTGGACGCATCGATGACGATGTCGCTACCGCGCATTGCAAGAAGCTTGTCGCGCAGTGGCGCCGCTTCATTGAGGTCGAGTATCGCTGCAAGATTAAGCGTCTTGCCGCTCTTCTTCGCTGCCATCAGCCTGTCCTTGTTTCCTTGTGTCCCGCCCTCGAATGCGAGCGGCCCTCATATTCAGATAGGTTAGTAAACATTCCGCCCTCCGAGGCCTGAAACCTGGCGGGAAAAACCGAAATCTTCGTTGTCGTATTGCTCGTCGAGCGTCACCGGCCGGGCAGCGATCTCGACACGCGGCTGGACCGCCGGACGGGCGATCTGCTGGCGCACCGGCTGCGCATTTTCGCGAGCGATACGGAATTCGCGGATCGTCTGGCCGAGCTCCAGGATGACGGTATGCAGATGGTCGGCGCCATCGGCCGAATTGCGGGCAACGCCTGCGCTTGCCGCAACATCGGCCCCGAGGCTTTTCACGTCACCGGTCAGCGCATCGAGGCTCGCCGCATGCTCACCTGTGTTTGCTGCAATCGTGGTGATCGCCTCGTTGATGCCGGTGACCTGGCGGACGATGCTGCCGATCGAATCCTGCGTGCGGCCGACCATCTGTACGCCGGCATCGACCTGCGCCTTGGTGGTAGAGACCAGCGTCTTGATTTCACGGGCTGCTTCCGCCGAACGTTGCGCCAGAGCCCGGACTTCCTGAGCGACGACGGCAAAGCCGCGGCCGGAATCACCGGCGCGCGCCGCTTCGATACCGGCATTGAGCGCCAGAAGGTTGGTCTGGAAGGCAATCTCGTCGATCGTGCCGATGATCTGGCCGATCTTTTCCGCCGACTGCTCGATATCGGCCATGGCGGATATCGCCCGGCCGACGACAGCGCCACTTTCCTCGGCGGCAACACGCGTCGAGGCCGCGGCCTGTTCGGCAGCGTGGCTTCCCGCTGCACCCTGACGGACGCTTTCGGCGATGGCCTGTAGTGCAGCGGCCGACGACTGCAGCTCGTCAGCTTGCCCGGCGGCGCGTCCAGCAAACCCCTTCGAGACATCGGAGAGCGAGCGCGTCGATAGCTCTGCTCTCTGTGTCCGGTCGGATATCTGCGTGAACTCTGTCTGCAGGGTGTCGAGCGCACCATTGAGAGCGGCGGCAATTTCGGCATGAGCGCCGTCACTCTCGACAGGTGCGCGCACCGTGAGATCGCGGGCGACGAGACCGTCGATGACATCGGCGAAAATGCGGGCGACGTCGTCCTTGTCCTTGGCGCGCTGTTCCGAGAGCAGATGTGCCTGCGATGCGCGCAAAGCATTGAAGCGAAGCGACACGGCGATTTCGACATCGACCATGACCAGGCGGATGATCGCGGTCATCATCCCGGCGATTTCTCTGGCGCGGCGCTTTGCACCTGGAAGCAGCGGCTTGCCGACAAGATCGCCCGCGAGGCCCGAGATCAGATGCTCCAGCATGACGCCGTGACCGGCGACGTGCCAGCGCGGATCGAGGCCCATCTTGCTTTCGGTATCGGACAGAACCTTGACGCGCTCGGCATAGAGACTATCGAACCGGGCATCGGTCAGCACATCCCAGTGCGATGATTGCAGGTCGTGCAGCCGGTCGAGCTGGCGGTCGTTCTGAAAATTCTCTGCCGCATCAGGGAAAGCCTGGAAGCGCTGGAAGAGATCGCGCAGGCCACTCTTCAGCTGGCCTTCGAGCAGCGGGCGGTGACGGCGGACAAGCTCGCATTGCTCGGCATCGAGGCCGGCAAAGCGCAGGCGGTCGCGGAGGCTGCCTGCCTGTGCGCCCTTGGCCTGATCTGATGGCATATCCTGCCGCAATGCCTGTCCCCAACAACATCCGGACCTTGTCCGGTGAAAAAAACCGTTTTGCTCCATCCGACGAGCACAATGCAGGGAGGCCCTTGTCACCGGCATATGGCCGGAGAACAGGCGTCTCCCATCAACAGAAATCTGTTTCGGAAAAGAGATGGATACCGGATCGAGCCGGTACGGCGGGACGGCGTCATGCCTGGTGGGAACGAGCAACATTTCCCATTCCGACGTGTATCGCAATGTTTATGGTTAATTCCTTGCTTGAAGGTTAATGCGGATTTTAATCAGCCAAGCTTTTAAAAGCATTCCTGAGCCTACAAACGAAATAGTCCCAAGGAGTTGCAGGCATGCTACAAGTCCTGCGCAAGCTTTGTGTTATATCCCACCCTTAAGACATGACATGATGTCGTTAAGGATAGAGCAATGATTGTTCTCGGACTGGGATCCTGCCTCATCGCAATCGCTACGCTGGCCGCCGTTGCCCTGCTCGATCAAATCGAAGCACGCCGCGGCTCAAGCGATCTGCGCGTTCTCTGAAAAGCCTTTCGCTGCGGCATAGTGCGGCTTTCTGAGCTGCCCTTGTTGGCAGCCCTGCCCGGCTGATGTATGGCAGGCGCCTTAACCAGCGGAAGTACCATATGTCAGCCAGAACCGGCCTTTTCATCATTCTTGCCGTCACCTTGTGGCGCATTGTGACGTTGCATTTCGACACGACGGATTTCTTCGTCGACGAGGCGCAATACTGGTTCTGGTCGCAAAATCTCGATTTCGGTTACTATTCGAAGCCGCCGATGATCGCCTGGTTCATCCGCGCTTTCACCGCTCTTGGCGGGTCGAGCGATATCTTCTGGGTGCGCGTTGGCGGCCCGATCGTGCATGCGGCAACCGCCGTTTTGCTGATGAAGCTTGCCAAGCGCTTCGCCGGTCCCGAGATCGAAGGCTGGACGGGCGCGATCTATGTGACGATGCCTGCGGTGGCGCTGTCTTCCGTGTTCTTCTCCACTGACGTCGTGCTGCTGTTCTTCATGACGATCGGCCTCTGGGCCTATGCGGGCCTGACGAAAAAGCCGTCGATCAGCCTGGCGCTTTTGATGGGAGCGGCGTTCGGATGCTCGTTCCTTTCCAAATACGCGATCCTTTTCGTCGTTCCCGGCGGGCTCATCGCCCTGCTGTTCGTGCCGGCCGCGCGCATCGCCTGGCGCGACTTCTTCATTTCCGTGGTGACGGCGCTTGTTTTTGCGGCGCCGAACCTCTGGTGGAACCTCACGCATGATGCGACCACCGTACGCCACACCGAAGACATCGCCAAATGGGACCAGATGAAGCTCGACTTCGCCGGAGCCGGCGAGTTCTTCGCCGCACAATTCGGCGTCGTCGGACCGATCATCTTCTTCGCGATGCTCTGGGCGGCATGGCGGATGATCAGAGGCAGAAGCAGCGAAACCGAAAAACTGCTCGTCTGGTTTTCGCTGCCGGTCGTCTTCCTGATCACGCTGCAGGCTTTCGTCGCCAAGGCCGAGGCGAACTGGGGCGTCACGGCCTATGTCGCAGGCACCGTGCTTGCCGTCTCCATCCTTGCGCAGCTATGGCCGAAGGGCCTCAAGATCTCGCTCGGCATCGGCGCATTTGCGAGCATCGTCTTCCCGCTGGCAACGATCTTCGCGCATCAACTGGTGCTGCCCGGCGGCAATGAGATCATGAAACGCTATCTCGGCCGTGCCGATATCAGCCGCGAGGCCGCCGAGCTGGCGAAGCAGGCGGGCGCCGCGGCAATCGTCACCGACAACCGCGATTTCATCGCCGACATGTTCCACACGCTGCGCGCCGATCCAGTGAAGATCTACGCCCGGCCGCCGGCCGATTTCCCGAAGAGCTACTACGAGCAGAATTTTGCCCTGCCGGCGGGATCTCAGGAGCCGGTGCTGTTCGTCAGCCGTTACGAACTCACCTGCACCAATGGCGGCACCGCTGAGCTCGTGAAGAGCTGGCAGCCCGCCAATGGCTACTATCGCGGCAAGACTATCTATGCCTACAAGACGCCGGGCACCTGCTTTGACGAGCAATCCTAGCAGATAGCTTAACCGGCATTTCGCGGGGGCAGGCATAGGCCGGTCCCCGCCCCCTCGACATCGACGAATTTCACGCCGCCATCCTCGAAGGCGAGGCGCAGCTGTGCCTCGGTCGCCCTATGGATTTCGTGGTGCCGTCCCTCGTAGTCGCGTATCGTGCTGCGCGAGACCGCGGCCTTGTCTGCAAGGTCGCTCTGCGTCCAATCGAGCAGGCCACGTGCTGCGCGGCATAAAGCAGGCGTCAGAATTGTTTCTTTCGCGCCTTGACCCATGATTTTAAGTCACCCATATTGGTCAACATAAGCCATATATGTCATGTTTTGAACGGGAATGCCAGATCGGGAGATTGCGATGCCGCACGATACACCTTTGATTTCGACAATTGTCGGGGGTCTCGTGCTGGCGTTTATCTTCGGCGCCATTGCCAACAGGCTGAAATTGCCGCCGCTCGTGGGTTACCTGCTCGCCGGTATCCTCGTTGGCCCGCATACGCCGGGCTATGTGGCTGACCAGAACCTCGCGCCCGAACTTGCCGAAATCGGCGTTATCCTGCTGATGTTCGGCGTCGGTCTGCATTTCTCGCTGAAAGACCTCCTCTCCGTTCGCGGCATCGCGGTTCCCGGCGCGATCGTGCAGATCGGTTTTGCGACACTGCTCGGCTGGGGTCTGGGCTGGCTGATGGGCTGGCCGACGGGCGGCAGTCTGGTCTTCGGTCTCGCTCTCTCCGTCGCCTCGACAGTCGTCCTTCTCAAAGCATTGCAGGAGCGGCGACTCGTCGAGACGGAACGCGGCAAGATCGCCGTCGGCTGGCTGATCGTCGAAGACCTTGCGATGGTTCTGGCGCTCGTTCTCATCCCTGCTGCCGCCAGCATCGGCGGCGGTGAGCATGCGACGGTGGAGCCGCTGTCTGCTGGTCTCAACCGTCTGCTTGGCCTCGATCTCGGCATTGGCGGCATTATCGGCATGACGCTGGTCAAAGTAGCGCTGTTCGTGGCGCTGATGCTGATCTTCGGTCGAAAGCTGATCCCCTGGACGATGCATCGCATCGCTCATACCGGCTCGCGCGAGCTCTTCCGCCTCGGCGTTCTCGCCATCGCGCTCGGCGTGGCCTTCGGCGCCTCGAAGATGTTCGGCGTTTCGCTGGCGCTCGGCGCCTTCTTCGCCGGCATGGTTCTCGCCGAAAGCGAGCTCAGCCACCGCGCCGCCCAGGAAAGCCTACCACTGCGCGACGCTTTCGCGGTTCTGTTCTTCGTTTCCGTCGGCATGCTGTTCGATCCGAACATCCTGATCGAAAAGCCGTTGCCGGTTCTGGCCACCGTCTTCATCATCGTTATCGGAAAATCAGTGGCGGCCTTGTTGATCGTGCTGCTGTTCCGGAAATCCGTGAGCACCGCGCTGACGATTTCCGCAAGCCTTGGTCAGATCGGCGAATTCTCCTTCATTCTGGCGGCTCTCGGCGTCGATCTCGGCCTGCTGCCGGAAGAAGGCCGCGACCTGATCCTTGCAGGTGCGATCATCTCGATCATCCTCAATCCGGCGCTTTTCTATCTCTGCGATCGCATCAAGCCACTGCTGGAGCGGCCGAAACGCGAGGAAGCACCTGTAGAGGCTGCACCGGCCGAACCCGCCGAGCCCGAAGACGAGGTCCTTCCAACGGCACTGTCCGGCCACGCTATCCTCGTCGGTTATGGCCGCGTCGGCAGCATCGTCGGTCAGAACCTCAAATCCTCGGGTACGCCTTTCCTTGTCATCGAGGATGCGGAAAAGCGGATCGAGGAGCTGAAGGCACAGGGCGTGGAAACAGTAATGGGCAATGCCGCCGCCCGCGAAGTGCTCGATCTTGCCAACCTGACGGGCGCCCGCAGCCTCGTCATCGCCATTCCGAACGCCTTCGAGGCCTGCCACGTGGCCGAGCTCGGCCGTGCGGTCAACCCGTCGATCCTCATCGTTGCACGTGCCCATTCGGATGCAGAGGTCGAGGCGTTAAAGCAGTATGGCGCCGATACCGTGATCATGGGCGAACGAGAAATCGCCATGGGAATGGTTGACCGGCTGGCTCAAGTGCATCATGACAGTCCAGCCTATGAAGATGGGCCGGAGACTGATACAATTCCGCCAGCGGTCACAGAGCCGCCAGCGAAAGAATGACGGGTTTTTGCGCTTTTGAGCCGGTTTGAGAGCGAGATCGCAAGGAATGATGAGGGAATGCCGGATGCGCGCCGCCTGAGCGCTCGCATTGCCGTTTCCCTCGTGCTTGCAATCTTTGCCTATCTTGGCCTGCTGCTTGGCGGCAACCTTATTCTCGGACCCGATTCCCAGACCAACAATGCGTTGAGCGCACCGGGCAAGGAAACACAGCCGCTGCAGCTGACGGCGCGTGAAGCCGTTCGCGGGCTGCTTGCTACCGACCGCAAGATCGCGCCAAAGCAGACGCTGCACGATTCCGATGCAGCCGCGTTGCCGCTTCTTCCACATCTCGAATTCGCCGAATGGCCGGCACCTGCGACTGCGGGCGTCACCGATACGGCCACCCGGCCCGCCGCCACGGCGGCCCATCAGCCTCGCGCACCGCCGCTCGCCTGATTTTCCGCGCCACTCGCGCTTCAAGAACATGCAGAGACACAGCCAGCGCCTTGCGCCGGCCTACTTTTATTCAAGGATCAGATAGAATGCGCAATTCACCATGGCTGGTGTTCACCTATTCGGTGATCATCGTGCTCGGCCTCATCATCGCGCTGCCGAACGTGCTGTCGCAAAGCACCCTCAGCAAGCTGCCGGCCTGGCTGCCGCATAGCCAGGTCTCCCTCGGCCTCGACCTTCGCGGCGGCTCGCACCTCGTTCTCGAAGTCGACGAAGCCGATCTGACCAAGGAACGGCTGCAGACCCTGCTGCAGGACGCCCGCCGCGTTCTGCGCGAGAAGAGCATCCAGACGAAGTCGATCGTTCTCAACAACAACCAGATCGTCGTCACCCCTGTTGATCCGGAACAGAGCGGCGCAGCCGTTACCCAGCTGCAGACGCTCGGCAACCCGATCAGCACAGGCCTCAGCGCTGGTCAGTCCGATCTCTCGGTCACGACCAACGGTGGCAACGTGATCGTCGCCTTCTCGCCGGCCGGTCTCGCAAGCCATGTCGATTCCGCCGTTCAGCAGAGCCTTGAAGTCATCCGCCAGCGCGTCGACCAGGTTGGCGTTGCCGAACCGACGATCCAGCGCATCGGCGCGAACCGCGTTCTCGTGCAGCTGCCGGGCGCGCAGGATCCGTCGCGTCTGCGCCAGCTCCTCGGCTCCACCGCCAAGATGTCGTTCCACATGCTTGCCCCGAACAACCAGCCGGGTCCTGGTGTGACCATGCTGAAGGACGACAAGGGCGAGAGCTATCCGGTTCTAGACCGCGTCGAAATCTCCGGCGACCGCCTCTCGGATGCCCGCGTCGGCTTCGACCCGAACACGCATGAGCCGATCGTCAGCTTCCGCTTCGACAGCGCCGGCGCAACCCGCTTTGCCGATATCACCCGCCAGAATGTCGGCAACCCCTTCGCCATCGTTCTCGACGACAAGGTGCTGAGCGCCCCAGTCATCCGCGAACCCATCACCGGCGGCTCCGGCCAGATTTCCGGCAGCTTCTCGGCGGATACCGCAACGACGCTTGCCGCCATGCTGCGCGCCGGCGCCCTGCCCGCCAAGCTGACCGTCATCGAAGAACGCACCGTCGGTGCCGACCTCGGCGCCGATGCGATCCGCATGGGTATCTATTCGGGCATCGTCGGCTTCGTCCTTGTCGCCCTCTTCATCTTCGTCCTCTATGGCAAGTGGGGCTTCCTCGCGAACTTCGCCCTGCTGATCCACACGATCCTGACCTTCTCCGCCCTGACGCTGGTCGGCGCGACGCTGACGCTGCCGGGTATTGCCGGTATCGTGCTCGGCATCGGTCTGGCCGTTGATGCGAACGTTCTGATCAACGAGCGCATCCGTGAAGAAACGCGCAAGGGCAAGAGCGCCTTTGCCGCTATCGACACCGGCTTCCGCCGCGCCTACTCCACGATTATCGACGGCAACATGACGGCGCTGATTGCCGCCGCCATCCTGTTCTGGTTCGGCTCCGGCCCGGTCCGCGGCTTCGCCGTCACCATGGCTCTCGGCCTGATCATCTCGATGTTCACCTCGGTCGCCTTCGTTCGCGTCACGATGATCGAGATTACCCGCCGCCAGAAACTCAAGGTTCTGAACATCAAGCCGCTGCTGCCGATGATGTTCAACCCCTACGGCCGCCACATCCAGTTCATGAAGGCACGCTTCTTCGGCGTCAGCGTCTCGGCGCTGCTGTCGATCGCATCCGTCATCCTCTTCATCCATCCGGGCCTTAACTACGGCGTCGACTTCCGTGGTGGTATCCAGATGTCGGTCAAGACGACCGAGGCGGCCGATCTCGGCAAGTTCCGCGAAGGCCTGAACAGCCTTGGCCTCGGTGAAGTCTCCCTGCAGTCCTATGGTGACAACAACACCATGGCCGTGCGCGCACAGCGCCAGGACGGTGGCGAGGAAGCCCAGACCGTGGCTGTCGAGAAGCTGAAGAACGAGATCGTCAAGATCGATCCGTCGGCAACCGTGACTGGCACCGACGTCATCGGCCCGAAGGTCTCCGGCGAACTCGCATGGGCAGGCATCCTGTCTGTTGTCATCGCCAGCCTGGCGATGCTCGCCTATATCTGGGCACGTTTCGAATGGCCGTTTGCGGTCGGCGCCATCGTCACGCTCGTTCTCGACGTGACCAAGGCGATCGGTTTCTTCGCGCTGACCGGACTGGACTTCAACCTGACCGCCATCGCGGCAATCCTGACGCTGGTCGGCTACTCGGTGAACGACAAGGTCGTCGTCTACGACCGCATGCGCGAAAACATGCGTCTCTACAAGTCGATGCCGCTGCGCGAGATCATCGACCGCTCGATCAACGAGACGCTGGCCCGAAGCCTCTACACCAACGCGACGG
Source organism: Rhizobium sp. 01N424 (assembly GCF_056399485.1). Taxonomy (NCBI): domain Bacteria; kingdom Pseudomonadati; phylum Pseudomonadota; class Alphaproteobacteria; order Hyphomicrobiales; family Rhizobiaceae; genus Rhizobium; species Rhizobium sp. 01N424. Next base: position 485,302 of record NZ_JBFTRK010000001.1, on the reverse strand, counting down.
CCTTCCTCGCGCTGCTGCCGATGGCGATCTGGGGCGGCAGTGCCGTCGAAAGTTTCGCGATCCCGATGGTGTTCGGCATTCTCGTTGCCGGCGCGTCGTCGATCTTCATCGCGGCCCCGATCCTGCTGTTCCTTGGCGACTGGCGCCGCCGCCACGCCAAGCCGGCAGCGGATGCCAAGCCGGAAGCCGAGATCATTCCTCCGGCACCGGCAGAGCCGCGCAAGTCGATCGGCTAAAAACTGGTTGCTAACAAAAGCTTGAGGCGGGCGCCAGTTGCAGAACCGGCGCCCGCTTTCTATGGTGCTCCCGAGGTCGAGGGGAGATACCGCCATGTCATCCAGCACGACGCCGGAAGAGAGTAAAAGCGCCGAGGAGCGGATCCGCCGCTTCCTGGCCGTGGCCTCTCATGACCTGCAGTCGCCGCTCCGTCACATCGCCATGTATTCGGAAATCCTGCTTGAAGATCTCGAAGGCCGGATCAGCGCCGACGAGAAGCAAAGCCTGACGACCATTCTCGAAAAGGTGCAAACGGCGCAGAAGCTGACCAAGGCGCTGATGACTTTTGCATCAGGCACCCCGCAAGCCGCACGCGAGAATGTGGATCTGACCATCGCTTCTGAGACCGCGTGGTCTGAAGCCACGGCGGAGTTTCCAGAGAGCAAAGCCCTGCTGGCTCACGGCGGGCTGCCGGAACTGCGAACCGACCCCACCTTGCTGACGGCCGTGCTGAAGCAGCTCTTTGTCAACGCGATCGCCCATGGCGAGCGAGAGGACCTTCGGGTGGAGGTCGCAGCGCTGCGGGATGGTGGAGAACTTTTAATTTCCGTTGCAGATAACGGCAGGGGTATCGATCCCGCGCATCAGGCCCGCATCTTCGAGGCGTTCTGGAAGCTGCCAAAAGCCGGAGGAGTTCCCGGGCCGGGACTTGGCTTGACGGCTTGCCGTGAGCTGGCCGCGGCTCTCGGCGGCACGGTGACGCTTGCGGCATCATCCGCCAGCGGCAGCCGGTTCGAAGTCCGTCTGCCTGCCTGAGCCGTCAGATCGTATAGTCGTCCTTCCAGAAATCCGGGACGTCGTAGGTCACGTATTCGCGGATGATATATTGCAGCGTCCGCGCATCCATCTCATCCTTGCCGATGCGGAAATCGACGCCGTAATCCGGGAACTGCTGGAAGTACCCGTCCGATATATCGGTCGAGATCACGCCGATGGGCCCGGTATAGCCGATACCGCGCAGTTCCGGCACCGTCTCGCGGAAATCGGCATTCGGAAGCAGACGGTTATCGAGCAGGATCAGATCATAGCGCGCAGCCTTGATCTTCTCGAGGGCGTCACCGATCGACTGGGCGTATTCGACATCGACGGCCGGCTCCGAGAGGCTGCCGATCTTCTTCTTCAGTGAACGGAATTCAATGAACTCGTCGTCCACGAACAGGACCTTAACGGTCCGCCCGGCGCTTGTATCGGCTGCCATACCATCCCCTCCGGTCACGAAACGAGCCCGTTCCGGAGCGCTATGGCTACCATGTGTACGCGGTTGACCGCGTCGAGCTTTCTGACTGCCGCCGTAATATGCGAATTCACCGTATGCTCGGACAAACCCAGAATGATGGCGATCTCAGCAGAGGTCTTGCCTTCGCTCGTCCACTTGACGATCTCGGCTTCGCGCTGCGTCAGACGTCCAGACATTTCCTGGGTCAAGATTTCCTCGTACAGCTTGTCGAAGATACGCATGACGTCAAGCAGGACGTCGGCGATCTCGCTCTGGTCCGGCTCCTGGCGAACGCCGCTGAGCACCAGACAGTATCGCCGCCCCTCTGGTGTAAAGAGCGGAATCAACAGAAACGTGTTGCCGTTGAATTCGTTGAACACCAGATCGGCGGGATAGCCTTCCAGCTGCGCGCTCTTGCCGAAAACCGGTGACGTGAGGAACTGCGCGGATTTCGCCTTGATCGCCCCCAGCGCCTCCTTCAGTGTCCGGATAAACAGCGTCGCACGCCGCTCCGCCACGTTGGTGATGACGATTTCACGCTCTCCGAACGGCGCTGCCGCCTCGGAAATCTTTGCCAGAACGAAATTGTCGAAATGGTAGTGGTGTGCCGCCGCCTTAAACAAGCGGAAGAAATCGGTCCGGTTGATGGCCCGGTTCAGCTCGGGCCCAGTATGAAAAGGAACAGCCGCAGCATTGGTCATTCCGGCAACCTTACCTCGAAACTTCCAGAAGTCACTCCACACCATCCCGAAATCTTGGGATATACGTCCTAAACGCGAACAGTTACAAAAAAACCGAGACAGTTGATGGGGATAACGGGACGGGGACTTCCCAGTATCCCAAGGCAAACAAGCCCATCAATTTCTCAACCGCAAGTGATGCAAAGGCAGATATACTGAAATCGTAGTCTTACCTAGGTATCGCATTTTTCGTTGTTCATGATCTCATGAGTAGCGGGAAAAGTGCCGGAAGTAAGCGCGAGAGAGCCGATAGATCCATTCAGCTAAGGGGTTGGCTGAAGTTCGTGGCGGCGAATATGGGTCAGTCGGCTCTCTCAGCGCTCAAATCACTCCTCTTCCTCTTGGTTGTATCTTGGGACGCTGAACAAGCCTTGTCAATTGGCGTTTCAGCGCGCTGCCGCTTGTCCGGGCACTGGCGCCTACACCAGTTGATTGAGAAGACTATCGTTCAAATTCAAAGGCTTCTGCAGGTAGATATGGGCGCCGGCTTCCATCGAGCGCTCCCGGTCCTCATCGGCATCCGAACCGCTGCATATGCCAAGCTTCACCGATGCGAAGCGGGGATCGAGGCTGACCTTGCGCACCAAAGCAAGGCCGTCGTCGAGAGGCATGTAGAGATCGGCGATCAGCAGATCGGGAAGCGGCTCGCCCGTGGCATGACGCGCCTCCAGCATCTCCCAGACTGGCTGCGCCTGGGAGAACGACACAAGCTCGGCGGTGAAGGCGCCCTTCCGGTGCATGTATTCGAGATAGAAGAGATCATCCTTGCTATCATCGATGTAGAATATCAAAGGCATAGCTGCTTCACCCAGTCGCCACCGGCGATGTCCCGCCTGTTTCGCGATGCGACAATAAAGATACTTCGCTAAGAATCGTTATCAACCTCCCCTGAATCGGCAGAGGAAAGACGTACACAACCTTACGTTTCCTATTGTGTATTCGGTCATTTCGGAAAAGATGACCCGAATTGAGGAGGATCGACCGCGTGTGGAATGCCGCCAGCTTGAGGGACGAAGCGCAGAAGAAGGGCCGCTACCGCGTGGCCGCGATTGCCATCGGAACGCTCATCACGCTTCTCGGCATCTGCGCGATCACCGGCTGGCTGCTGGAAGTCGAGGTCATCGTCTCCGTCGTGCCGGAATTTCCGGCGATGGCGTTCAATACGGCGCTCTGCTTCGTGCTATCCGGTCTGGCATTGGCGGGATCGGTATCGAAGCGGCGGCGTCTGAACATTGCGGCGTCCCTGATCTCGCTGTGTGTGGCGGCAATCACCGTGACGCGGTTTGCCGAGATCATCTCGCTCGGTCGCACCTCGCATATGGTCGATCGCGTGCTGACCAACCTCCTCGTCTCGCGGGAATTTTCCGACCTGATCGGCGGCGGCATGGGGCCGAATACGACGCTCTGCTTCCTGATCGGCAATCTTGCGCTGCTTGCCGGCCGGAACTGGAAGGATGACAGGGCTCCCCTTCTCCAGGAATTGACGGGCTATGTGATCGTCACGCTCGGCATGGTCGCCTTCGCTGCTTACGTCACCAGCGCCGAGGAGGGTTATCGCTGGGGTCCCTATGCGGCGATGGCGCTGCATACGTCGATCGGGGTGACGTTCTTCGGCGGCGGATTGTTGGCCGCCGCCTGGTGGCGCCAGCCGCAGGGCAGCGCCAGCGTGCCGCTCTGGATCCCGGGCGTCGTCTGTTTCACCGGACTGCTCGCCGACCTCTATACGCCGCTGGGGGTGGCGAACGGCATTCTCTACGTGCCGCTGATTTTGACCGCCCTCTGGTTCGGCAATCGCAACGCACCGCTCTACCTGGCGTTCGTCTGCACGGTCCTCATCCTTCTCGGCTTCTTCGCCGTCAACCATAGCGACACGGTCGTCTGGCCCGAGGCTGCCAACCGCGCGATCACTATCGGCCTGCTGTGGCTGATCGGCTATCTCGTTCACAATTACATGCGCAATAGCGCCAGCCTGGAGACCGAACGCATCCGCTTCAGCTCACTGGTGCGCAACACGCCGGATGCCGTGATCACCATGGACCAGCGCGGCGTTATCTCCAGCTTCAATCCGGCGGCCGAACAGATGTTCGGCTATCTGCCATCCGAAACGCTCGGCAAGAACATCAACATGCTGATGCCGGAGCCCTATCACTCCGAGCATGACCATTACCTGCAGCACTACCATGAGACCGGCGAGGAACGGATCATCGGCACGACGCGCATGGTGTCCGGCCGCCGCAAGAATGGCGTGGTGTTTCCGCTCGATCTGTCCGTCAGCGTGGTTCCGACAAGCGGCGCGCGGACATTCGTCGGCATCGTGCGCGACATCAGCGACAGGGTGCAGCAGCAGGAGCGGCTGAAGACGACTCTGGCGCAGCTCGAAGCCTATACGGCCGATCTGGAGCGCAGCAACCAGGACCTCGACGAATTCGCCTATATCGCCTCGCACGATCTGAAGGAGCCGTTGCGCGGGCTTCATAATCACTCACGCTTCCTGCTCGAGGACTACGAGAACCAGCTCGACGAGGACGGCGTTCGCCGCCTCAACCGGCTGGTGCGGCTCAGTCAGCGGATGGAGAAGCTCGTCAACGATCTTCTCTATTTCTCCCGCATCGGACGCCAGCAGCTAGCCGTCAAGCGCACCGACATCAATCTCGTCATCAAGGACGTGGTGGCGACGCTGGAAGTGTTTCTGGAGGAGCGGCACGCGCGGGTCGTGGTGGACGGCGAGCTTCCCGAGGTTGTCTGCGACGCGACGCGGCTGACCGAGGTATTCCGGAACCTGGTGACCAACGCCGTCAAATATAACGACAAGCCGGAGCCGCTGGTCACCATCGGCTATCTGGAGCAATACACCGGCAAAGATGGTGCAACGGCGCGCGGCGTGTTTTTCGTCAAGGACAACGGCAAGGGCATCGCGACGGAATTTTACGAGGACATTTTCCGGATTTTCAAACGGCTTGAAAAATCGCAGGATTCGGATGATGGAACCGGGGCCGGACTGACCTTCGTGCGAAAGATCATTGGCCGCCACAATGGCGAGATATGGCTGGAGTCCGAGATGGGTGCAGGCACCACATTCTACTTTACGCTGGGAAGCAACAGAGAGGGCCACAATGCAGCCGCGTGATATGCAGCCGATCCTGATTGTCGAAGACAGCGAGGACGACTTCGAGGCGACGATGCGTGCCTTCAAGCGCACCAACCTGCGCAACCCGATCCGCTGGGCCGCTTCTGGCCAGGATGCGCTCGATGAGCTTGCCGGCATGAACCCGCGCCCCGGCCTGATCCTGCTCGATCTCAACATGCCGGGCCTCGACGGCCGCAAGACGCTTGAGGCTATCAAATCCAATCCGCAGTGGCGCAAGATCCCGGTGGTTATTCTGACGACATCGGACGACGAGCGTGACATCGAAGGCTGCTATGCACTCGGCGCCAATACTTATGTGCAGAAACCTGTCGATCTCGACGGACTGTTCTCCGCGATTCAGCGGCTGAAGGAATACTGGTTCGAGATTGCCATCCTGCCGCACGAGGATTGAACGATTGGCGGAAGACTGCCTGGTACTGATCATCGACGACAATATCGACGACCGCGAAGTCTACCGGCGAATGCTGTCGCGCGTCGCCGGAACGAACTACGTGGTAGCCGAGGCCGAGACTGGCGACCAAGGATTGGAGCTTACCGCCAGCAAGCGGCCAAGCTGCATCCTGCTCGACTATTCGCTGCCCGGCCGCGACGGACTTGGGGTGCTTGCCGAAATCCTGAAGCTCGATCCGGCCGCCAATGTGATCATGCTGACAGGACAGGGCAACGAGACTGTCGCCGTCGAGGTGATGAAGAACGGGGCACGCGACTACCTGACCAAGGATGCGCTTTCGCCCGAGACGCTGCACCGCTGCGTCCAGAATGCCGTTATGCATGGCGCGCTGGAGAAGAAGCTGGAGCAGAAGCGGCAATCGCTCGAGATCTTTACCCGAGCGATGGCGCACGACCTCAAGGAGCCGCTGCGCACCATCAAGTCCTTCAGCAAGATCCTGCACGGCTCGGCTTCGCTGCCAGCCGAGGACCGCGAGCTTCTCGATTATATCCTGAGTGCCGCCGACCATATGGAAGACCTGATCGTCAAGGTCTCGGGCTTCACCAAGCTTGATGTCTCCGGGGAACTGGAACTGAAACCCATCTCGCTCACCGCCGTTTTGAGGCAGGTCGAGGATAATCTGCACCAGCAGATGGAGAGCAGGCAGGCAACCATCGTCAGCGGCGATCTGCCGGAGGTTATGGGCGACGGGACGCTGCTGATCCAGCTGATGCAAAACCTGATCTCCAATGCGATCCGCTATTGCGAAGACCAGCGCCCTCAGGTGCATGTCAGCGCCGAGGCCGCCGGTAGCGGGCTCTGCCGCCTGCTGGTCAGCGATAATGGACCGGGCATCGATCCTGATCATCGCGAACTGATTTTCCAGCCCTTCAAACGGCTGGTCGGACGCGGGATCGAGGGAACGGGGCTTGGGCTGGCGATCTGCCGCCGCATTGCGCAGTTGCATGGCGGCTCGATCTGGTGCGAGGCGAAGACCGGACGCGGCGCGACCTTTGTGCTCGAATTGCCGCTCGCAAACAGCATGTCCGCCGAGGCTGCAGCGCAGACGGGGCCGCAGGCGGTCCGGGCAATAGAACAGCCTCAGGAAGCCAAGGGCCGTCTTGCCGAAGTGCTTCTCGTCGAAGACAGCCCCGCCGACATCCAGCTTCTGAAGCTCAAGCTGATGCGGCGGGAGAAAGTGAGCTTCAACCTGCATGTGGCGACCAACGGGCGTGAGGCCATGCGGCTTCTGGAGGAGCGGGCGATCGATCTCAGCCAGCCGCCGATCGACCTGATGCTGCTCGATATCAACATGCCGATCATGGACGGTTTTGAGGTGCTGAACGCGCTTTCGGCCGATATCCGGCTGAAGCAGATACCGGTCTGCATCCTCAGCACATCCAGCGACGAGAGCGACATGCAGAGGGCCAAGGAACTCGGCGCTCTTGCCTATATGATCAAGCCGCCGACGCTGCAGCAGCTGGAGCAGGCGCTGGCAGATGTCGACAGTTTGGAATTGCAGCCGCGCGGCGATGCCCTAGTTCTTTGTGTAGAACAATCGAGGCAATCTCCAACGGCACTGGTATGACTTTAGTATCCGCATTAGTTCTGGCGCTTCTCGCCACTCCCATGCAATCCGGACCGCTTTCGATGATTTCTGGCATACATCACATCACCGCCATCACCCGCAAAGTGCAGGCGAATGTGGATTTCTATGCCGGTTTTCTCGGCATGCGGCTCGTCAAGCAGACCGCCGGTTTCGAGGACGAAACCCAGCTGCATCTCTTCTATGGCGATGGCGAGGGTACACCCGGCTCACTGCTGACATTCCTCGCGTGGGAAGACGGCTCGCAGGGGCGCGCCGGTTTCGGCCAGATCAGCGAGATCGCGCTGGCGATCGACCCGACAAGCATCGGCTACTGGCTGACGCGGGCTATGAGCTTCGGGATCCGCATGGAAGGCCCGGCCGATGAATTCGGGGAGCCGGTGCTGCGCTTCAAGGATCCCGACAACATCATCCTGAAGATTGCCGGAAACAAGGACCTGAAAAGCGCTGCGGCCTGGGCGGACGGACCGGTTCCGATCGAACATGCGGTACAGCGGATCCGCGGCGCGACGATGCTGACCGAAACGCCCGATGCCAGCCGCGCCTTCATCGAGAGCCACTTCGGCTATCGTTTCCAGGCAAACAAGGGCGCCATCGACAGGCTGGTCTCGGATTCCGGCGATGTCGTGGATGTGCGCAACGCAAAAGGCTTCTGGTCCGGTGCGCCGGGCACGGGGACGATCGATCACGTTGCTTTTCGCGCCGCGGATGAGGCTGAGCTGACATCGGTTCATGACACACTTGCCAAGTCGACGGACTCGGCAACCAACATGCATGACCGGAAATATTTCAAATCGCTTTATGTCCGCGAACCGGGCGGCACGCTGATCGAGCTTGCGACCGACAAGCCGGGCATGCTGGTGGATGAGCCGGCGCCGACGCTCGGCACCAAGCTTTTTCTGCCGCCGAAGGATTCGATCAAGGATCTGAAGGATCTCAAGGTCGTTCTGCCGCAGTTCTCGATGCCTGGCGAACCAAGGGTCAACTACCGCGATCTGCCCTTCGTGCACCGCTTCTACACGCCGCCGGATCCGGATGGCAGCGTCTTCGTGCTCCTCCACGGCTCCGGCGGCAACGAGACGACGCTGATGCCGCTGCTGCACAAGGTCGCGCCGCGGGCAACGCTGCTTGGTGTGCGCGGCCGGGCGACGGAAGAAGGCTTTCCGCGCTGGTACAAGCGGATAACACCTTTCTCCTTCGACCAGGACGACATCAAGAGCGAAGCCGAAGCCTTTGCCGCCTTCATCGACGGCGCCGTCAAATCCTATGGACTGGATCCGAAGAAGATCGTCTTCGTTGGCTATTCCAACGGCGCGAATCTTTTGAACTCGCTGATCTACCTGCACCCGTCGCTGATCCATAAGGCGGTTCTGCTGCGCTCCATGCCGGTTCTAACGAACTATCCGCATGCCGATCTCAAAGGCACAGACCTGCTCGTCATCAGCGGCAAGACCGACGCCTATGGAAAATATGCCAACGATCTCGAGGGACGGCTGAAGACCTCGGGCGCCACCGTCGATTCGGACGTCATCCCCGGCGGCCACGATCTCGGCGATGCCGATGTGCCGATCATTCAGCAATGGCTGTTGAAGGAAAGCCAGTAGCAAGCCGCAGCGCGAAAGACTTGCGATGACGGAATTTGTTCTCTCATCCCTACTCTTGCGGAAGCTTTTCCGGTGCGATCACCGGCGGAAAGCTTGGCTTACACTGCGCGCCATGCGCTAAATCTTCGGCCTTCACCGGCTGCAACTCTCTATTGTGCAGCGCAAAGCGGCATCGAAGAAAGGGAGATATTTTACGGCATTCTCGTCATGTAAAATTCTCATATTTCTATTTATATTACAGCAGAATTCCTGCGTACTTACACGATAATTTCAATGACTAACGATAGCGAAAATATCAAATCAGCAATTGTAACCATAGTTATCACGATTTATTACAATAGATCGACAATACATTCGTGCATTTAATTGCCTAAAATTCACTCGCCTATAAATTACCTCATTCTTTCTGTTTCTTCTGCGCCTGTTCTATTTTGCTGCATTGCAAAAAGTCCTTGCCGAGTTCTGATATCAGACCTATCTTGGCCCGGACATCGATCGCAGAAGGGGAAATTGCATGCCTCCTCGGCCCGTTGATATCAGCCTGATTATCTCATCGAGAAATCGGGCTGGCGGCCTGTTGAACTGCCTGGATGCCATTGCGAATGCCGCCCGGCAGGCGGGCGATTTGCAATTGGAGCTCGTGTTTGTCGACAATGGCTCGACGGATGATACGTCCGAGGTCTTTCGCCGGTGGGCGGCTGTCGCGCCTCTTCACACCAATCTTGTCCATGAGACGCTGCCGGGGCTGGCCAATGCCCGCAATTCCGGCATCGCGGCGGCAACCGGCCGTCTGCTGGCCTTCACGGATGACGATTGCGAGGTGTTTTCGGATTACTTCACCACCATCGCGGCTCTGTTTGACGCCGACGATGCGATCGTCATGCGCGGCGGCAGGGTCGAGCTCGGCGATGCCCGCGACCTCCCCGTCACCATCAAGACGGAGCTGGAACCGGCCGTGTTGAACAACGAGCTGCATGCCGGCGGCTTCATTCATGGCTGCAACATGGTTTTCCCACGCGCACTGGTCGATCGCGTCGGCCAGTTCGATCCGCGCTTCGGTGCTGGCGCCGCATTCCGCTCCGGTGAGGATACCGACTACATTCACCGCGCCTTCAATGCCGGCATCCGGGTGGAATATGTGCCCGAGCTGGTAGTCAAGCATTTCCACGGCCGCCGCAAGATCGAGGATATCCACCGCCTGCACGCCGGCTATGCCTTCGGCAACGGTGCGCTCTACGCGAAATATCTGTTCGACAAGCGCTCGAACATGCGCGGCATGCTGCGCTGGGATATCCGCCAGGCTGTCCGCGAAGCGATCGGCGGCGAGCCGATGAGCAAGGAGATGGGGCTGACCTATCGCCGTCAGCTCCGGGACAACCTGACGGGAATGATCGCCTACTGGCAGAGCACCCGCCGCAAGTCGCCCAGCGCAATCCGCACCTGACACCCGCACACTCTTTGCGCCGACGACCCAAGCTTCGGCCGCAATCGATAGGATGATGAATGGCAGAACATGCAGTTGCGCATGCCGATCTGAAGAAGAAGACGGCACTATCCGTGCTCTGGTCGGTTGTCCGTGTGGCCTGGAGCACGATTGCGACCTTCATCATCTTCGTCATTCTGGCGCGCATTCTCGGACCCGGCGACTTCGGCACTTTCGCGCTCGCCAGCCTGTTCGTCGAAATCGGCCGCGTGCTAGCCTATGCCGGGCTTGGCGATGCCATCACCCGGCAGCTGGATCTCGATGAGGAGCTTGCCGATACCTGCTTCTGGGCAACGGTTGCGTTCAGCGCCATCATTGCCGCCGTGGTCTTCGTGTTCGCGCCCTATTACGGCGAACTGGTGCGCGACGAATCCGTGTCTGGCATTCTCCGCTGGCTCGCGCCGCTGTTGCCCATTTCATCGCTGGCTGTCATCCACAATGCGCGTCTCGCCCGCGAATTCGGCCACAAGAACCTTGCGGCGCAGAGCATCGCAGCCAGCCTGCTCTCCGGCATCACTGCCGTCGTCTGCGCCTATCTCGGCTGGGGCATCTGGGCACTGGTCGCCCAGACGGCCGTCAACGCGGCGGTCACTGTCGTTCTCGGCTGGGTCGCCTATCCCTGGATGCCGCGCCTGCGGTTCAATGTCGCGAAGTTCCGTTCGGTCTTCCTGTTCAGCGTCAGCCTCGTCGTCACCCAGCTGATGTGGATGCTGCTCGCCCGCGTCCAGGACATTTTCATCTCGCGCTGGTACGGCGCCGTCGAAGTCGGCCGTTACCGTATCGCCTGGCGGCTGATCGAGCTGATCGGCCAGGCCGTTCTGGCGCCGATCGGCAGCGTCTCGCTGGTCACCCTGTCACGCCTGCAGAACGATCGCGTTGCCTTCCGCAACGCCTACAACAAGATCGTCGGCGCCGCCGCACTCGGCACCATTCCGCTGCTCTTCGGCTTCGGGGCGCTGTCCAACGACATGATCGCCCTGCTGTTCGGCGACAAGTGGGGCAATGCCGGCGATATCGCCACCGTGCTGGTCCTGATGTCGGTGCCGTTCGTGACCAACTTCTTCGCCTCGTCGGCGCTGTCGGCGGTCAATCGTGCAGAATCGATCCTCTCGGTCGCGGCGCTGCAGTTTGCCGCGACCCTGCTACTGACCTGGCTGCTGGTGCCCTACGGCATCCTCGCCGTTGCCGCCGGCTACGTGCTGCGCGCCTGGCTGACCATGCCCTACCAGCAATATGTGCTGCATCGCTATGCCGGCATCGACTCGCTCGGCACCTTCAAGTCGGTCGCCCTGCCCTTCTGCGGCAGCGCCGTCATGGCGGTCTGCGTCTGGTTTGCACATCCCCTCATCGTCGAACACCTGCAGAGCCGCTGGCTGTCGCTTGGTCTCAGCATCGGTCTCGGCGCCGTCGTCTATCTCGCCTTTCTGCCGGTCTTCGGCAGATCCGCCATCCGCCCTTACATCGCGCTCGGCAAGTCTTTGCTGCCGTTCGGAAAGCGGGCCGAGGCCTAGCCGCCGGGGCTGGGCCAGACTCTTCAACAGGAGCCTTATATGCAGGAAACCAACATTACGATCATCAACCGCCTTCAGGGACTGATCGCAAATTGCCTTTCCGACCTCGTCGATCCGGCCGAGCGTTTTGCGCTGCTCGATTTCCCGAACCACTACAATATCGGTGACAGCGCCATCTGGCTCGGGGAGCTTGCCTATTTCGACCGCCGAAAGACGCGACCGGCCTATGTGACCGAAATTCCCACCTATGACGACGAGCGCATGCTGGCAGCGATCGGCGATGGCCGCATCTTCCTGCATGGTGGCGGCAATTTTGGGGATATCTGGGCGGGCTACCGTCAGTTCCGCGAGGACATGCTGACGAAGTACAAGGGCCGGCCAATCGTTCAGATGCCGCAGACCATCCATTTCAGGGAACAGGCTGGTATCGACAGCACCGCCCGCGCGATCGAGAAGCACGGTAACTTCACGCTGCTGGTGCGCGACCATAAGAGCTTCGAATTCGCCAAGCGCTGGTTCCAGTGCGATGTCAGGCTTTGCCCCGACATGGCCTTCTGCATCGGCCCGGTCACCCGCCCGGCGCCGCAGCACGAGCTTCTGCTCAATCTGCGCGAGGACCAGGAAGTGGGTGCGCCGCAAGACCTGACGGCGGCGACCAGCCGCCCGGGCACGGTGAAATCAGACTGGCCGGATGAGCCTGCCGATTTCCAGAAGCAGACGAAGCGTGCCGCGATCCTGAAGGGGCTGCTCTCCGGCCGCATCGGCGGACGTGCCCGGATGACCGAGCTTGCCTATCGCGAGCGGGCGCAGCAGCGTTTCGACCGCGGCGTGGCGCTGCTGGGTTCTGCCCGGCAGGTGATCACCGACCGCATGCACGGCCATATCATGTGCGTGCTGATCGGTGCCGATCATTGCGTGCTCGACAACAGCTACGGCAAGACCAGCAGCTTCATCGAGGCGTGGGGCACCTGCAACAATGCGGAAAAGGCCGCGATCGCGGCAACCGTCGACGAAGCGCTTGGCATTCTCGATGCGCGGCGCATGCAGCCGGCGGCCGTCGCCTGACGCTCAGCCTCGCCGGGCGATCATGATCCCGGCGAGCACCACCAGACCACCGATCGCCTGCATCGGGCCGATCGCCTCGTTGAGCAGCACCCAGGCAAGGATGGCTGCGACGACCGGCTGCAGCAGCAGCGTCAGCGACGAGAAGGCGGCCGGCAGATAGGCGAGCGCAAAGGCGATTGCCACCTGGCCGCTTGCGTGGCTGATGAAGGCAAGGCCGAAGACGATCGCCCAGCCATAGGCCGTCGGCGGCAGCATATGCGCCTCGAAGAAGAAGCCCAGCGGGAAGACGCAGATGGCGGCCGATGCCGTGCTCCACAGCATGATGCGGATCGTATCGAAACGGCTGCGCAGCTGGCCGATTGCCAGGATGTAGCCTGCATAGAAGATCGCCGCGATGATCGCCACGCCATCGCCGCGCAGATCGCCGTTGCCGAGTGCCGCCGGTCCGCCCTTGAGGATCACCACGCCCGCCAGAGCCAATGCCAGCCCCAGCACGAAAATGCGCGAAACGGGCGCGCGGAAGGCGACGAAGCCGATGACGGTGACGAAGACGGGCGCGAGGTTGGCGAGCAGCGTCGCATTGGCAACCGAGGTCATGGTGATCGACAGGTGCCAGGCCGCGAGATCCGCCGCGAGGATGACGCCCGGCAGAATCAGCATGGCATAATCGGAGAGCTTTTCAGGCTTCGGGCCTGAATCCTTCTTGATCAGCGAGAAGATGAAGATCGGGATCAGCGCCAGCGCGACGCGCCAGAAGGCCGTTGCCATCGGCCCCACTTCGGAGAGCCGCACGAAGATCGGCGAACCACCGATGGCGGCGCCGCCAAGGATGAGCGCCGTCAGCGCGAAACGTTGTGAAGGAGCGGCTTCGGTGGAAGGGGCGGCGGCCTGCGACATGATCTCTATGCTTTCCCGGCCAGCCATGATTGAGACGCCAGCCGGGATGCGAATTATCAGATCGAACCGAAAGAGGATAGCGCGGGAACGACACCCGCGACACAAAAGCTCAACCGGAAATAACCGTCGAGAATTCCGGGTTGCCGCGGATCGTGTTGCTGACCGTGCAGATCTCGTCTTCGGCCAGATGCGCGATCTTCTGCCGCGTTTCCTCGTCGATCTCGCCCTTTATCGAAAAGGCTATGTTGAACTTCTGGACCCGCGACAGGCCTTCAGCAGCCTTCTCGCCGGTGACGTCAGCGGTGATCTCGGTGATCTTGTCGAGGACGCCGAGATTGCTGGCGGCGATGCGGGCACTCAGCACCAGGCAGGCCGAGAGCGATGAATAGAGAAGATCGAGCGGATTGAAGCCTGGCTGCGACGGGCTGGTGACGATATCGATCTCGCCCTTCGTCGCCGAGGTGACATGCGGAAATCCGGTCCGGCCGAGGACGGCCTTGGCGCCTGTGGGTCTGGGTCTTGCTTTGAGATCGGCCATGCCGCGACACTCCATTTGAGATGGCATTGAGATAGTGAGTTTGGCCGCAACACGCAACGAAACGGCTTCTCTCGAATCCGGAGACGGACGCATTTGAATGCTGTATCAGACAGCCCATGAAGAAAAAACAGATCGCGATCATCGGCGGCGGCCCGGCGGGCCTGATGGCGGCGGAAACGCTGGCGGGATCCGGCCACGCGGTCACCGTTTATGACGCCATGCCCACCGTGGCGCGAAAATTTCTGCTCGCAGGGAAATCCGGGCTGAACATCACCCATTCCGAAGACTACGCGCAGTTCGCCGCCCGCTTCGGCAGCGCTTCCAGCCGCCTTCGCCCGGCGCTTGACGCACTGACGCCCGACAATATCCGCCGCTGGGCGGACGAACTCGGCACCGAGACATTCGTGGGATCATCCGGCCGCGTCTTCCCGACGGTCATGAAGGCCTCGCCGCTGCTTCGCGCCTGGCTCGCCCGTCTGGAGACGCAAGGCGTGGTCATCGCGAAACGCCACCGCTGGATCGGCTTTGCTGATGGCGGCCTGGTGCTTGAAACCCGGGAAGGCCGGAAGGTCATCCACCCGGACGCGGCATTGCTGGCACTCGGCGGCGCGAGCTGGCCGAAGCTCGGTTCCGATGCCGCCTGGGTGCCGTGGCTGCGTGAGCGAGGCGTCGATATGGCCCCTTTCCGCCCGGCCAATTGCGGCTTCGATGTCAACTGGAGCGGAGTGTTTCGCGAGCGCTTTGCCGGGGCGCCGTTGAAGGCGGTGACAGCCACTTCGGCGGCCGGGACATTTCCCGGTGAATTCGTCATTTCGGAGCATGGGATCGAGGGCAGCCTTGTCTACGCCCATGCGGCGGCCCTCCGCGACGATCTGCAGCGTGATGGTGCCGTCTCGCTGCTTGTCGATCTCGCGCCAGGGCGATCGGTCGAACGGCTGGCAGCAGACCTCGCCAGGCAGGACAAGAAGGCAAGCCTCTCCAACCGGCTGCGCAAGGGCGCCGGTCTCGACCCCGCCAAGGCCGGGATGATCCGGGAGCTTGCAGGAGACGACGCGCTGAAGGCCCCGCAGCAACTTGCTGCGCGGATCAAGGCGCTGGCGATCCCGCTGACCGCAACCCGGCCGATTGCCGAAGCCATATCGTCGGCCGGAGGCATTGCGCTGGATGCTATCGATGACGGCTATATGCTGAAGGCCATCCCCGGCATCTTCGCCGCCGGCGAAATGCTGGATTGGGAAGCGCCGACCGGCGGCTATCTGCTGACGGCATGCATGGCGACAGGCAAGGCGGCAGCGCAGGGCATGCTTGCGTGGCTGGACCGCGACTGAACACGGCCCGCGCCTATCCCGTCTTGTGCCGGATACCTCTGATGCGGTTGACGACCTCCGCCAGGAAGACGCCGAAAAGCGCGCCCATGCTCTTGGTCGCGGCATCCTCGAAATGCGCATGACGCGTCGGAGACAGGAACTGCAGCGTCTCCAGCGCGAAGGCACCGATGACCAGCAGCACCGCACACAGAACGACCCGCCGCGGATAGCCGGTGACGAACAGAATGCCCATCACCATGAAGGCCATGGCGCGATCGACGTCGACGTCGATGATATCGTGCGGCCGGTACTCGATCGGACACACGGTCACAAATATAACGGCGGCCAGCGACAGCCAGGCGGCCACTCTCACGAGAAGCATCTTGTTCATGGGCGAAGGGTAGGCCGATGGCGGGCAGGCGCAATTCAGCCAAAAGTACAAAATGGGCTAATCCGCGACATGCAACTGCCACGAAACGCGAGGCGATGATCAAGCTTTTCTTAAGGAAAAGAGTGGTGCCCAGACGCGGATTTGAACCACGGACACGCGGATTTTCAATCCGCTGCTCTACCAACTGAGCTATCTGGGCATTCCTGCTTCGGCCTGCATTCTTTCAAAGAAAGAACCGGAGGGTTTGGTGTGCCCCGGAAGCGAGCGGGGTTATAGCATCTTGTCGGGACATGGCAAGCGTCAAATGACAGTTTTTTGAGGCTTGTGGAATTTTTCCAAATTCCTGAGTGAATTGAATGACTTCGCCGGTGGTTTTACAGGCTATTCCTCGTCGTCGTACTCGGCTTTCTTCTCATCGTCGGCAACGGGTATGGCGTAAGCGCCCGTCAGCCAGCGTGAGAGATCGACCTCGCGGCAACGGTTCGAGCAGAACGGATAATGTTCGCGATGCGATGGCTTGCCGCATTCCGGGCAGGGCCGCGTCTTCCGAAGCGGCTCGACCTTGGCGGTGGTTCTATTCTCGTCTTCGGACATGACGATGCCCCCGGCTTAGCCCTCAGGCCACCGGCTATGCACATCGAAGCCTTCACCGGTCAGCAGGAGGATAGTTTCATAAAGCGGCAGGCCCACCACATTGGTGTAGGAGCCGACCATTTTCTGGACGAAGCTGCCGGCAAGACCCTGGATGCCATAGGCACCCGCCTTGCCGCGCCACTGGCCGGAGGCCAGATAGCTTTCGATCTCGAAACCGGAGAGGCGCTTGAAGCGCACCTTGGTCTCGACGATCTTCTGGCGGACCTTGCGATCGGGCGTTACCAGGCAGACACCGGTATAAACCCAGTGGCTGCGGCCGGAGAGCAGATTGAGCGAGGCAGAAGCCTCATCCGCAAACTCGGCCTTCCCCAGGATGCGGCGGCCGACGGCGACGACCGTATCGGCCGCGAGGATATAGCTGCCCTTCCAGGCCAGATCGCCTTTGATCGCCGACAGCGCCGCCTCGGCCTTCTCGGTCGAGAGCCTGCGGGCCAGCGAGCGCGGATGCTCCGATTTCTTCGGCGCCTCGTCAATATCCATCGGCATCAGGCGCGACGGTTCGATGCCTGCCTGATTGAGCAGGTCGACACGTCGCGGAGAACCGGAAGCCAGGATGAGCTTGTATGTGAGCGCCATGGAACCTCGACCGGAAAGGAAGCCTCGAGGGCTTGCGGCCCAAGCTTACTTGAAACGGTAGGTGATACGGCCCTTGGTGAGGTCGTAGGGGGTCATTTCCACAAGAACCTTGTCGCCCGCCAGAACGCGGATGCGGTTCTTGCGCATGCGGCCGGCCGTGTGGGCGATGATTTCGTGCTCGTTTTCAAGCTTCACGCGGAAGGTCGCGTTCGGCAGAAGTTCGGTCACGATACCCGGAAATTCAAGGACTTCTTCTTTAGGCATATAAGGCTTTTCTTCCTGTCGGTTGAGATGGCGGACTTGCGCCACCTTAAAATTTGGGCGGAAACTACACAATCAACGGTCATTTGTGAACCTTGTTGATCGGGCTTTCTTCCTTTTGTTTTAGGCCGATTGCGCGGCAATGCCGTTTCGTCTGAGTAGCCGGCTCTCGATCAGCGCCGCAATGTGATCCCGCACCTCTCTGTAGGCATCGAGAATCTGGTCGCGGCTGCCGGTTTCGCCGGTCGGATCCATGGTCGGCCAATACACCACTTCAACGGCGTTGGCACGCGTCAGTTCCAGCGCTGCGTGATGAGCCTGCGGCGACAGCGTGATGATCAGATCGAAGTAGTCGTCCTCGAGTTCGTCCAGCGTCTTCGGCAGGTGGCGGCCGAGCGAAAGGCCGATCTCTTCAAGCACGGCATCGACGAAGAGATCCCGCTCGCCGGCGCGAACGCCCGCCGAGCGTATATAGATGTTGGCAGGCAGCATGCTCCGGGCGATTGCCTCGGCCATCGGTGAGCGGATGGCATTCATGCCGCACATGAAGAGGATCGCGCCCGGCGCCTTGCCTTCTGCGGTGAGCGGAGCAGGCTCCATCCCGGTCATCCGCGCCAGTAGAGCACGCAGACCAGCGTGAAGATGCGCCGGGCCGTGTCGAAATCGACGTCGATCTTGCCCTTCAGCCTGTCCTTCAGCGTCTGCGAGCCCTCGTTGTGGATGCCGCGGCGGCCCATGTCGATCGCTTCGATGCGGCTCGGCGAAGCCGAACGGATCGCTTCGTAATAGCTTTCGCAGATCATGAAATAGTCTTTCACGATGCGGCGGAATGGCGTCAGCGACAGGATGTGGGTGGCAACATCGCCGCCTTCCTCCGTCCTGATGACGAAGACCAGCTTGCTGTCGACAAGCGAGATGTTGAGCTTGTAGGGCCCGCCCGGATGACCGGCGGGCTCGAAGGTATTTTCCTCGATCAGATCGAAGATAGCGACGGCGCGCTCGTGCTCGACATCGGGCGTCGAACGGCCGATCGTGTCGTCAAGGACGACATCAGAAAGCCGGAAGTCGCCCTTCACCATGCCTCACCTTTCGAGATTGAGGCGGATCGCGACCGATCGCGCATGAGCGTCGAGGCCTTCGGACACAGCCAAGGCGATCGCCGCCGGGCCAAGCTCGCGCAGCTGCTGCGGGCCGAGGCGCAGGATCGATGTGCGCTTGACGAAATCGAGCACTCCAAGGCCGGACGAGAAGCGCGCCGAACGCGCCGTTGGCAGCACGTGGTTGGAGCCGCCGACATAATCGCCGATCACTTCAGGCGTATGCGCGCCCATAAAGATCGCGCCGGCATTGCGAATGCCCGGGAGAAGCGCATCGGGATCGACGACCGCCAGCTCCAGATGCTCAGGGGCGATGCGGTTTGCGAGCGGGATGGCGTCCTTCAGATCCTTGACGAGGATGACGGCACCGAAATCGCGCCAGCTGGCGGCAGCGGTCTCGGCGCGGTTCAGCGTCTTCAACTGGCGCTCGACGGCGGCTTCGACGGCCTTGGCGAAGTCAGCATCATCGGTGGCGAGGATCGCCTGTGAGCTCGCGTCATGTTCAGCCTGGGCCAGCAGATCGGCGGCGATCCAGTCCGGATTGTTGTCCTTGTCGGCAATAACAAGCACTTCCGAGGGTCCGGCGATCATATCGATGCCGACAGTGCCGAACACATGGCGCTTGGCGGCCGCGACATAGGCATTGCCGGGGCCGGTGATCTTGGCGACGGGCGCGATGGTTTCCGTGCCATAGGCAAGTGCGGCGATCGCCTGTGCGCCGCCGACACGGTAGATTTCGGAGACGCCTGCGAGCTTCGCAGCTGCCAGTACCGCCGGATTGACGACGCCCCCGGTTGCCGGAACGGCGATGACGATGCGATCGACACCCGCAACCTTGGCCGGGACGGCATTCATCAGCACCGAGCTGGGGTAGCTCGCGGTACCGCCGGGAACATAGAGGCCGACGGCTTCGATCGCCGTCCAGCGCGAACCGAGGCCGACGCCCATGGCGTCTTCGTAGATATCGTCTTTCGGCAGCTGGCGGGCGTGATGGGATTCGATGCGGACGGCGGCGACCTTCAGCGCGCCCAGCACTTCGGCCGGAACTGCCTCGACGGCAGCGTCGATCTCAGCTTCGGTGACGCGCATCGGCACCTTGGCATAATCGATGCCATCGAATTTCTTCGAATATTCGGCAAGTGCGAAATCGCCGCGGGCGCGCACGTCATCGATGATGGCACGCACCGCGATGTTGACGTCTTCGGAGACCTCGCGCTTGGTCGTCAGAAAAGCGGCGAAACGCTGCTCGAAACCATCCGATGCCTGATCCAGCCAGATTGCCACGCTCAATTTCCTTCCAAACCAACGCTAAACATCAAACCGCGCAGAGACGATCGTCAGGCGCCTGGATGGCGCGGCTTGGAGGCGGTTTCCCATGCTCCGCCGATATCTGCAAGCTGAACTTCGATGCATTCGACATCGAGAACGATCTCGGCCGCACCCGACAGCGTGATTTCGATCGTGCCCTCTGGCCCCTCGCCCTTCGGCTCGAAAACGACCGACAGCAGTGAAAGCACTTCGTCGCGGCGCTTGCGGTCGATGCCGGTGGAGCGGACGGCGAGAACGCGCTTGAAAACGAGGGCAGCGCGGCGGCGCTCGAAGCCCTTGCGCTTGCCGTTTGCCTCTTCCCAGACGAAGCGGTTCGCGGCAAAGGCGAACTGGCCATCCTTGGGGGACCAGGCGATGTCGCCGATCTTGAAAACGGCGTCCTGCAGATGCGCGGAGACCACAGCAAGGTCTTCACTGTCGAGTGCAAGAAGCTTCAGATCGGTCATGCAGACTGTACCCCCGGTCGATGATACCGCACCGCCGGTATGGCGATGCGTTAGACAAGGGAAATAGGACGCCTGAGGGCAATGCGCAACAGCTATGCGGCAATGCCGGCAGGGGAAAGCAAAGGGCGGAAAACCGCCCTTCCCTTATTCGCTGACGCGTTCGACGATGGCGCCGCAGCGGGTGAGCTTTTCTTCCAGGCGCTCGAAGCCGCGATCGAGGTGATAGACGCGCGACACCATGGTCTCGCCTTCAGCCGCAAGACCGGCGATGACGAGTGAGACGGAAGCGCGCAGATCGGTTGCCATCACAGGCGCACCCTTCAGCCGCTGAACGCCTTCGATTTTCGCCGTCTGGCCGGACAGAGAGATCTTGGCGCCGAGGCGGGCCAGTTCCTGCACGTGCATGAAGCGGTTTTCGAAGATGGTTTCGGTGACATGCGAGACGCCGGACGAACGGGTCATCAGCGCCATGAACTGCGCCTGCAGGTCGGTCGGGAAGCCCGGGAAGGGATCGGTGACCACGTCGACGGGCTTGATGCCGGCGCCATTGCGCTTGATGCGCACGCCGCTGTTGGTCGCCGAAACATCGGCACCGGCGCGGCGCAGCGTTTCGAATGCGGTTTCGAGCAGCGCCATATCGGTGTTCTCGAGAACGACGTCACCGCCGGTCATGGCAACGGCCATGGCATAGGTGCCGGTTTCGATACGGTCGGGCAGAACCCGGTGGCGGGCGCCCGAGAGCGACTGCACGCCTTCGATGGTGATCGTCGGCGTGCCGGCACCTGATATCTTGGCACCCATGGCGATCAGGCAGTTGGCGAGATCGACGACTTCAGGCTCGCGAGCGGCATTGCCGATCACCGTCGTGCCGCGGGCAAGCGTTGCCGCCATCATCATCACGTGGGTGGCGCCGACCGAGACCTTCGGGAAGGTGTACTTGGCGCCGATGAGGCCGCCCTTCGGCGCCGTCGCGTTGATATAGCCGCTGTCGATTTCCAGGTTGGCGCCGAGCGCCGTCAGGCCTTCGAGGAAGAGATCGACAGGACGCGTGCCGATGGCGCAACCGCCCGGCAGAGAAACGCGGCACTGTCCCTCGCGCGCCAGAAGCGGACCGATGACCCAGAAGGAGGCGCGCATCTTCGAGACCAGCTCGTAAGGGGCGGTCGTATCGACGATGGTGCGGCAGGTGAAATGGATGGTGCGCGAATAGGCGTCGTCCTGGCGCTCGCGGCGGCCGTTGACGGCAACGTCGACGCCGTGATTGCCAAGGATGCGCATGAGCAGCTCGACATCGGCCAGATGCGGCACGTTTTCGAGCGTCAGCGTGTCGCTGGTCAGCAGAGACGCGATCATCAGCGGCAGTGCGGCGTTCTTGGCGCCGGAAATCGGGATGATGCCGTTAAGCTCATTCCCGCCGACAATTCTGATACGATCCATGGGGGCTTACGGGCTGCGCCCGCCTTTCCTGAAAGTTCTGCCTTTAAAAGGGATGGGGGTCTTTAGACGAATTCCCGCGACGCTTCAATTCGCCGCGGAGCCAACATTACGATTCGTCCATTTTTGCGGCAGGCAGGCCAATCGTCTCGTCTGCCTGCCCGGAACGGCGCGCCCGGACCTGCTGCTTGCGCCTCGAAAGATTTTCCCGGAGTTTTTCCGCAGCCCGCTCGCGCCGCAGCCGCGCCTGCTCCTCGATTGCCGCCTTGCGCCCATTTACAGGCTTTTCGCTATTGTCTTCCATACATTCTGCTTAGCGGATTCCCGCTCCCGCCAAAAGGCCTTCCTCGTTAATCCACGTGAAGTTCGAAATTGCGGCTTGCGCTTGTCCGGAACCTGTGGCAATAGGCGCCCCGTCCACGCAACACAGCCTGATGGCTCGAAGCGTTCCTGGTCCTGCTGCCGTAGCTCAGTGGTAGAGCACACCCTTGGTAAGGGTGAGGTCGGTGGTTCAATCCCACTCGGCAGCACCAGCTTTTCTTCAGATAATTCACGCATCCCCAGCTTACGCCGATCCTGCACAGTTACCTGGAATGTGCCGTCGCCAACATGAATGGCGGCACCGCTCCAACAGAGCAATTTATCAAGTTTCAGACCTCCCCCTTTTCTTTGACTTGTTGCCCCATAGTTAAATCCCTGTCGCCGAAAGGCTTTTTGGATAGGAGTGGGGATAAATGGGTGCTTCGATACTGATCGGTATTCTGATCACGTTTCTCGTCATCATTCTCGTATTGTACTTGGTTCAACGCCTGCCGATCGATGGCCGCACACGGCAGATCGTGCAGATTATCGTGATCATCATCGGTATCGTGTCGCTGCTGAAATACCTAGCTGTCTTCTAGGATCCGGGGCCCGGCTTTTGCCGGGCCACAATTCCCGCACGGGGCACGGCCACACGTTCGCCCTCGGCATCTCCTCCAATGTGAGGTGGCCGATCTGGCCGAGTTCAGTTCAAATCCCCCATTGCGACCGATGAATAACCCGCTAATATACCCTCAGCACGAGCCCTTCGGGAGGAACACGAGGTGCGTTGTGCGCGTTTGGCGTAAACACTGGAGGAATACGCCTATGGCAACTGACAGATGGGATAGTCCGGTCAAGGTCGGCTTCGAGGATACCGATGCCCGTACCGTTAACGGTCCGTTCGATGCATTGAAGTGCCTTGCCGATCTCTGGCCCGCGGCGCGCGGTCTGCGTTATCTGAAAGCCCGCAGCACCTGCCGCGCAGCGCTTGACGGCCGGAAGACGGCGGAAGAGGCGCGGCTGGAGTTTGTGGCAGCGGCCGAAGAGGCGAAGCTCAGGCTTCACTGACCGGCGACAGCTTCGGCCCTAAACAGCGACCCTGACGGCTGCGTGCCGGAACGGGACGGCTGTTTATTTTCATTTAACCAACGGTGAAGGACGGGCTGGATAGCCCAAGTATTGACGTTGCGCGCCGGCGCAGGCCGACAATAAAACATCGGCAGCCATCATGATGATGGTCAGAGGCTCGTCACCCTCTGCTTATGCAGACGAGCCTCGAACAGAGATAATTTTCGGAAATACTTCGGATATTTCACTCCTTCAACAGCCGGTATCGCTCTGGCTTTCGACTTCCACATAGCCGACGCCCATGATCGTGCCGTCAGGTGCGCGGATGAAGGACGGCACGTAATGCGCCTCGGCCGGCTGGCAGGCGACGGTGCTGGTATATTCGTTGAGCGCGATCTGATCCTGCGGCAGAGCCGAGTAATAATCGACATCGGTTTCCAAAGAGGCGGATGCGGGAATGGCAAATGCGGCGGAGGCAATGAAAAGGGCTGGAACCCCCATACGGATAAACGTCCTCATGACTCTCTCCAGCGTTGAAATCCGCCCAATCAACCCTTGAAGGGCGGCTTTGGTTCCCCGCTTTTCTTCGCACGATTTCACGCGCACTTGCCGGAACTTTTCGGGCAGCCGGTCTGTTCAATAGGGTTGAGAACAACGTGACCGGACGAAGTAGAATTAATCATGAAAACACTGATGCTGATCATCGTCGCGCTCATGGTGGCATCCGTTCTCAGTATTCTCGTCATCAAGCCCTTCGAGCAGGGCGGCAGCAACGGTGACACGCCGCCGAAAACGATACAGCAGCCGGAGCCGAAGTAGCGCACCACTCTGCCCCATCGCAAATTTCAACGCTCTCTACTTGGCGAAGCGGATCTCTGGCGCCATATCAATGAAGGGGCTGAAGGGGCAACTGTCATGTTCAAGGTCATCGTTCCGGTTTTCACCGCCGCCGCCATGCTGGTGGCCTGTAGCGCTGCCAATAGCGGCGCCGGGCCGACGCCTATTCCGGGCAGCCTCACCTATGGCGGCCCTGCCCGCTCCAAGCTGACGAAATCGCCACCCGGCAGCTATGTCTATAACAGCTTCTACAATTCGAGCGGCCAGAAGGTGCAGGAGACCTATATCCTGCAGCCGGACAGGACACTGAAACTGACACGCCAGGAAGTGGTTTCCGACTTCGTCTACTGACGCGCGCTTGACAGGAATCACTATCGAGAACATTCAAGGAACGTTTTATTTGTCCGTGCCGCTCTGCCGCGCGGGCGCCAACCGGACGGCTGGATGTATCTCGAGAAGCTCAACCCGCAACAGCGCATGGCCGTGGAGCATGGAACCCTCACCGAGGGCAGCCATGTCGCGGGACCGCTGCTGGTCATTGCCGGTGCCGGTTCCGGCAAGACCAACACGCTGGCGCACCGTGTCGCGCATCTGATCGTCAAGGGCGCCGATCCGCGCCGCATCCTGCTGATGACCTTCTCGCGCCGGGCCGCCTCCGAGATGGCGCGGCGCGTCGAGCGCATCTGCGCCGAAGTGCTCGGCGCCAATTCCGGCATCATGGCCGATGCGCTCGCCTGGAGCGGCACGTTCCACGGTATCGGCGCGCGGCTGTTGCGCGACTATGCAGAGCAGATCGGTGTCGATCCGGCTTTCACCATCCACGACCGGGAAGACAGCGCCGATCTGATGAACATCATCCGGCACGATCTCGGCTTCTCGAAGACCGAGAACCGATTCCCGACCAAGGGGACGTGCCTGGCGATCTATTCGCGGGTGGTCAATTCCGAGAGTGAACTGCCGCTGGTGCTGCGCGATGCCTTTCCCTGGTGCGCGACCTGGGAGAACCAGCTGCGCGATCTCTTCGGCGCCTATGTCGAGGCCAAGCAGGCGCAGAACGTGCTCGATTACGACGACCTGCTGCTCTACTGGGCGCAGATGGTGGCAGAGCCAATGATTGCCGAGGATATCGGCAGCCGCTTCGATCATGCGCTGGTCGACGAGTATCAGGACACCAACCGGCTGCAGTCCTCCATTCTGCTGGCGCTGAAGCCGGGCGGACAGGGACTGACCGTCGTCGGCGACGATGCGCAGTCGATCTATTCCTTCCGCGCCGCGACGGTGCGCAACATTCTCGACTTCCCGGCCTCGTTCACGCCTGCCGCCAATATCGTGACGCTCGACCGGAATTACCGCTCGACACAGCCGATCCTGGCGGCCGCCAATGCCGTCATCGACCTTGCCTCTGAGCGTTTCACCAAGAACCTCTGGACGGAGCGGCAATCGGCCGAGCGGCCGCGCCTGGTGACCGTTCGCGACGAGGCCGATCAGGCGCGCTTCGTCGCCGACAAGGTGCTGGAGAACCGCGAGGAAGGCGTCAAGCTGAAGAGCCAGGCGGTGCTGTTTCGTGCCTCGCATCACAGCGGCGCGCTGGAGGTGGAGCTCACCCGGCGCAACATTCCCTTCGTCAAATTCGGCGGGCTGAAGTTTTTGGACAGCGCGCATGTCAAGGACATGCTCGCGGCGCTGCGCTTTGCGCTCAATCCGCGCGATCGCGTCGCCGGGTTCCGGCTGATGCAGATCCTGCCAGGTGTCGGCCCTTCGACGGCGCAGAAGACGCTCGATCATATGGCCGCCGATCCGAGCCCGATCCAGGCGCTTGCCGAACTGGCCGCACCGCCGCGCTCGGGCGACGATTGGACGGCTTTCGTGTCCGTCATGCAGGAGCTGAAGACCGGCAAGGCCGGATGGCCTGCCGAAATCGGGCTGGTGCGCGAATGGTATCAGCCGCATCTGGAACGGCTGCATGAGGATGCCTCGACGCGTCAAGCCGACCTGCTGCAGCTCGAGCAGATTGCAGCGGGTTATCCTTCCCGCGAGCGCTTCCTGACGGAACTGACGCTCGATCCGCCGGATGCGACCAGCGACCAGGCCGGCGTGCCGCTGCTCGACGAGGATTACCTGATCCTTTCCACCATCCATTCGGCCAAGGGGCAGGAATGGACCAAGGTGTTCATGCTGAACGTCGTGGATGGCTGCATACCATCCGATCTGGCAGTCGGCAGCAGTGCGGAGATCGAGGAAGAACGGCGGCTGCTTTACGTCGCGATGACGCGGGCCAAGGACAATCTCGATCTCGTCGTGCCGCAGCGCTTCTTCACCCACGGACAGAATGCGCAGGGTGACCGGCATGTCTATGCCTCCCGCACCCGCTTCATCCCGGCAACGCTGCTGCAATTCTTCGAGGTCTGCGGTTGGCAGCAAGCGAAGGCCGAAACGGCGGCCAGCCAGCAGGCGCGCCAGGTGCGGATCGATGTCGGCGCACGCATGCGCGGCATGTGGCGCTAAAGGGCCAAGGGCTCGACGCGGCCGAAAAACGGCGCGAGGGCTTCAGGGCCGACCGCCGAGACATCCGCCGGTTTCCATTTCGGATTGCGATCCTTGTCGATGACGGCGGCGCGGACGCCCTCATAGAAGTCGGGCGTCTTCAGGATCTGCATGCAGGCAGCCAGTTCCCGGTTCAGACATTCTGCCAGGCTGGCGCTCGCCCTGCCCGCCCGCAGCAGACGCAGCGTCAGCTTCAGGCTGGTCGGCGAGCGTTTGGCGATGACGGTGCGCGTCTCGGCGGCGAAGGCTCCATCCTCTGCCTCCAGTGCCGCCAGAATGTCCTCGACGCTGTCGAAGCGGAAAGCGCGGTCGATGATCGCCCGGTTGTGCTCCAGATGGCCGGCATGGGGATGATTGGCGAGATGTTTCAGCATGGCATCGACGGTGGTCGACGACGATCCGACTGGCATGCGGGCCAGCGCATCGATCATCTCGGGCAAGCGGGCGGAGGCAATCTTGACGTCGGCAAGCCCGGCATAGAGCGCGTCCGTGGCATTCATTTCCAGGCCGGTCAGCCCTGCCCAGGTGCCGGTTTCGCCGGGCATGCGCGGCAGCAGCCAGGTGGCGCCGACATCCGGAAAATAGCCGATCCCGGTTTCCGGCATGGCAAGCCGCGTGCGCTCGGTTACAACCCGGTGGCGGCCATGCGCCGAAAGACCGACGCCGCCGCCCATGGTGATACCGTCCATGACCGCGATGTAGGGCTTGGTGAAATTGGCGATGCGATGGTTGAGCGCGAACTCCTCACGCCAGAAGGTCTCGGCCTCCTCCGAGCCTGCAAGGCCGCTCTGGTGGAGGGCGCGGATATCGCCGCCGGCGCAGAAGCCGCGCTCGCCCTCGCCTGTGACGACGATGCTCGCAACCGAAGGATCAGCTTCGAACTCGTCGAGCGCCGCGTCCAGCATGCGCACCATGATCAGCGTCAGGCTATTCAGCGCCTTGGGACGGTTGAGGCGGATGATACCCGCGCTGCCGCGCCGTTCGATGAAGACTTCCCGGTCGGATGTTTTATGCATTGTCGCCACGCCTTTGTTGATCAGATATCAATAGACAGGCGCGGCACTTCGTTCCAGTGGGATCAGTAAGGCAGCATCGCGTGCAAAGGCTCTTGGCCGATCATCAGGCCGTCGCGCTGCAGCGCATAGTCGATCGCCGCGTCGAGTTTCAGCGGCCGGGAGAAATGGTAGCCCTGCGCCAGTCGCACGCCCATCGCCCGCAGACCGTCGGCGACCTCTTCGCTCTCCACGCCTTCGGCAACCGATGCGATGCCGAGGTTCTGGCAAAGATTGGCGACGGAGCGGGTGATGTTCATCGAGCGGATGTCGCGATCGAAATTCATCACAAAGGCCTTGTCGATCTTCAGCTTGTCGAAGGCGAGACGATGGATGTGGCTGAGGCTGGAGAAGCCGGTGCCGAAATCGTCGAGCGCGATCGATATACCGGCGGCGCGCAACACGCCGATCACCTGGTCGGCCGTGTCGAAATCGGAAAGCAGCGCCGTCTCGGTGATCTCGAACTCGATACGCTTTGGATCGACGCCGGAGCGATGGATCATGGCCAGGAGAGCCATCGACGTCTCGTGGTCGCAGATATCGCGGGCCGAAAGGTTGAACGACAGGCGCAGATGATCGGGGATCTGCTTCAGCGCGTCGAGCGCCTGACCGAACAGCACGCGGGTCATCCGGCCGATGACGGCCGTGCGCTCGGCGGCTGGAATGAAGGCATCCGGGCTGATGCGACCGAAGCGGGCGCTGTCCCAGCGCGCCAAGGCCTCGTAGCCGACGACGCGGCCGCTCTTGAGCTCGATGATCGGCTGGTATTCAAGCGATAGCTCGCTGGCGAAATCGTTGGCCTGCAGTTCGAGCTCGATCAGGTAGCGCTGGGTCAGTATCTTCTCGTGTTCAGCCGAGAAGAATTCGACGCCGCCGCGGCGCTTGCTCTTCACCTGATAGAGCGCGAAGTCGGCCTTCTCGTAGAGATCTTCGGCGGAGAGATCGCCACCCTCGGGATAGACGATGCCACAGGATCCGGAGACGCGCACCGAACCGTCGGGAATTTCGAAGGCTTCGTGAACGGAGGCGCAGAGAGCCTGGCCGAGATCGGCAGTCGCTCTGCGGCTGATACCTTGCGGGAAGATGATACCGAACTCATCGCCGCCGAGACGGGAAACGACAGCCTCGCTGCCGGCAAGCGCGGTGAAGCGGCGCGCTGTCTCCTTGAGCACGAGATCACCCGCCGAATGGCCGAAGATATCGTTGACAGGCTTGAAGCCGTCGAGGTCGATGATGCCGATAACCGGCGGCTCCTTTGGCTGCTCCTGCAGCATGCGCTCCAGCGACAGGAAGAAGCTGCGGCGATTGGCAAGGCCGGTCAATTGATCCTGAAGCGCGTTGCGGCTGTTGACGAGGTTCAGCTCATGCGCTTCGGCCTGCTTCTTCTCCAGCTCCTCGGTCATCTGCACGAGACCGGCGAAATTCTGGAAATAGCTGTTGATCACCCGCAGGAACGGAAGGATCAGGAACAGACCGCTGACGGCGGTGGCGATGAAAACAGGATTTCCTGACGACAGGAAGGTCAGCACCATGGCCGTGAAGGTGATGACCGTGGTGATCATCGCCGCGACCGGCAGGTGCATGAGACAGAAGACGCAGGAAATACCTGTCACGACGAGGAAGTAGGCGATCTGGCCCTGCTGGTAGGCATCGCCGTAGCTGTAGAGCGCGACGGCCCAGGCGCCGAAGGCGATGGTGAGAATGCAGGAGCCGGCGATCGTCACGCGCATCACCTTGTAGGCGCGTTCAGGCGTGACGTTTTCCTTGCCGTTGATCTCCCACCAGCAGAGGCGGAACAGGCAGGCGACACTGAGGCCGGTCGGGATATAGAGCGACAGCCAGAGCGGCGCGGTCTTGATGTGGGTGATCGCGACGGCCAGCGAATTGATGATCAGCAGGACATAGAGAATCGGGATCTGTGTCGACAGAGCCTGAAACTGTGCCATCAAGAACTTCGGGTTGTCTTTTTGCAGCCGTAGCGAAGCGATGAAGCTTTTCATTGTCCCTTTTCCCTTGGCCATAAAACAGCCAGGGAAAGCTTGATTTTTTCTTATTTACGCCAGCGCTAGCCCTCTATCCTCAGACAGATGGTAAACACCATGTTAGCGCGATCAGAACGATGCGGCGGCGAGTTCGCGGTAGATGCCCTGGAGATCGCCGACGCGGCGCTGGGTCAGTTCCAATTCCCAATCAAGCGCGCTGCGAACGATGGTTTCCAGCGAGTCATGCTTCGGAGCCCAATCGAGCAGGCGTCGCGCCAGCGTTGCATCGGCAACGACGCTGGCGGAATCGCCCGGGCGGCGTGGCGCCATGTGGATCTTGAACGAGTGGCCGTGGACGCGGGTGACCATGTTCAGCACATCGAGAACGGAATAGCCCGAGCCGTAACCGCAATTGGCGACCAACGAACCCTTGCCCTTGCGCAGGTGCTGTAGCGCCTTCAGGTGCGCCTCGGCGAGATCGGTCACATGGATGTAGTCGCGCACACCGGTGCCATCATGCGTTGGATAGTCGACGCCATAGACGGCGACGCTGTCGCGCTTGCCGAGGGCCGCTTCGCAAGCGACCTTGATCAGATGCGTCGCGCCATTGGTGGACTGGCCGGCGCGACCCTCGGGATCGGCGCCCGCAACATTGAAATAGCGAAGGGCCACGTAGTCGAAGTCATAGGCTGCGGCCGCATCGCGCAGCATGAACTCGGTCATCAGCTTCGACTGGCCGTAGGGATTTTCCGGATTGAGGCTGGCGGTCTCCTTGACCGGATCGGAATTCGGCTGCGGTCCATAGACAGCAGCGGTCGATGAGAAGACGAAATGGCGTACGCCGGCTTCGATAGACGCGCTGAGCAACGCGCGCGTCTTGCCGGAATTGTTGTCGTAATAGGAGAGCGGATCTGAAACCGACACCGGTACGACGGCCGAACCGGCGAAATGGATGATCGCCTCGATGTCGTTTTCGATAAAGATCGTCCGCAGAATATCGGGATCGGCAACATCGCCGAGATAGAAGCGGGCCGCAGGCGCAACCGCCCAGCGGAAGCCGGTCGATAGGCGATCGAGCACGACCACCTCTTCACCCGCCTCAAGCAGCGTCCAGACCATATGGCTGCCGATATAGCCAGCGCCGCCCGTCACCAAGATTGCCATGTCCCGCATTCCCTGTTTTATCGCACAGGGGCATCAGACGGGTTTTCCCTTTCGGATTTTCTTATCAAAGACCCGTTTTGGGCCGTTCCGGCGGCTAAGTTTGCGGCTGTGGTTAGAGGCCGATTTCGGCTTTCGCTACAATTTTATCGAACCGGCCAAATACGGGGCAGATGCCCGGCTGATGGCGCCGGGCATTCCGATCTCAGCGGCTCATGATGTAGTCGCAAAGGCGCTCGGCGGCGGTGCGAACCTGGGCCGGATCGCGCAGGAAACAGGCACGCAGGAAGAGTTCGCCGCCCGCGCCGAAAGCCGCACCCGGCGCCAGGCCGACACCGGTCTTGTCGACGATATCGATCGCGGCCTTGCGGCTGTCGGTGACGCCGTCGATCTTCAGGAACGCATAGAGAGCGCCATCGGGCTTCAGCGTCTCGACGCGATTGGTGGCGATCAGGGCGTCGCAGAGGATATCGCGGGCTTCGGTGGCTTTGCGAATGTTGGCGGCGACGAAATCATCGCCGTGGTTGAGCGCTGCGACCGCGCCCTTCTGCATGAACTGCGCAACGCCCGAGGTCGAATACTGGATCAGGTTTTCCAGCACCTGCCCGGTTTCCGGCGGGCCGACGATCCAGCCGACGCGCCAGCCGGTCATCGACCAGTTCTTAGAAAAGGAATTGACGAAGAAGATCTTGTCGCCCGGTTCCATGACGTCGAAGAACGAAGGCGCGCGGCCGCCGGCGTAGAAGTAGCGGGCATAGATCTCGTCGGCCATGATCCAGAGACCGTGCTTGCGGGCGATCTCGAGAATCTGTGCCAGATCCTGCTTCGTCGCCGTCCAGCCCGTCGGGTTCGACGGTGTGTTGACGAAGAGGCCCTTGGTCTTCGGCGTGATCGCGGCTTCGATCCGGTCGAGATCAACCGCCCATTTGCCGCCTTCGAACTGAAGCTCGACGCCCACCGAACGGGCGCCGGCGATTTCGAGTGCGGCTGCGATATTCGGCCAGGCGGGCGTCAGATAGGCGATCTCGTCGCCCGGCGAGGTCATCGCCTGCACGGCGATCTGGATCGCCTGCATGCCGGAGCCGGTGACGTAGAAATGTTCCGGCGAGAGCGTCACGCCGAAATGGCGGGCGTAGTAATCGGAGAGTGCCTGGCGAAGCTCTGGTATGCCGCGCTGCCAGGTGTAGAAGGTTTCCCCGGCCGCCAGTGCATCCATCGCCGCCTTGCTGATAAAATCAGGGGTCGGAAGATCGCCCTCACCGACCCAAAGGGGCAGCAGACCTTCGCGGCCGCGGGCGTAATTGACGACTTCGACGATCCCGCTTTCGGGTGCCGTGATGGCGCGCGGGCTGAGGCTATTGACGATCGACATGAAGGACTCCGGTTTTGGACTTCATAGAACAAAACCCGGCGCAAATCCCAATGAGAAAGCGTGATGTCACATCGATTTTCGTGATGGATCGAGCCCTGCCTGATGGCAGGGCTCAAAGGCACTGAAATCAGGCCGGACGCTTGGCCAGAAGATCGCGGATTTCCGTCAGCAGCGCCACGTCTGCCGGCGGCGGCGCGTCTTCCGCAGCCTTCTCCTCGTTACGCTCGATCTGCTTGCGCAGCATGTTTACGGCCTTGACCATCAGGAAGATGATCCATGCGAGGATGAGGAAGTTGATGAGGACGGTGATGAAATTGCCATAGGCAAAGACGGCGCCCTGCGCGCGGGCGGCAGCCAGCGTCGGTGCGTTGACGGCCGATGAGAGACCAATGAAATAGTTCGAGAAGTCGAAGCCGCCGAAGATGGCACCGACGATCGGCATGATGATGTCGTCGACAAGCGACTTGACGATACCGCCGAAAGCGCCGCCGATAATGACACCGACCGCCAGGTCCATGACGTTACCGCGGGCAATAAACGCTTTGAATTCGTTGAGCATCCGATCTGTCTCCCTCTGATGCGCACTCACTGACAGTCCGTGCTTTATTAGCTACATGTCCGCCATAATTATTCAATTGTTAATTTTGAATAACCACTTCTTCCGGCGTCTTGGACTTAAGGTCTAGACCGCCCCGATTTCCAAAGGGCGGCATTTCCCCTAATCTTTGAAACTCAAGGGGCCCGGCGAACAACTCGCCGGTGGAGGATCGATGCTTCCTGGCTGGGTCATAATCGCGTCTGCCTTCGGCTACATGCTGCTGCTGTTTGCCGTCGCGAGCTATGGCGACCGCAAAAGCCGCCGGCTTGGCACGCAGGAAGGCGGCTGGCCCGTTGTCTATGCGCTCAGCCTGGCGATCTATTGCACGTCCTGGACCTATTTCGGCGGTGTCGGCCTTGCCTCGCAGCACGGCCTCGAATTTGCCGGGATCTATATCGGACCGATCCTGGTCTTCACGCTCGGCATGCCGCTCCTGCGGCGGATCATCGAGCTTGCCAAAGCCGAGAAGCTGACGTCGGTCGCCGACTTCATAGCGGCGCGCTACGGGAAAAATTCAACCGTCGCGACGATCGTTGCATTGATCTCGCTGGTCGGCGTCATTCCCTATATCGCGCTGCAGCTGAAGGCGATTTCGAGCACCGTTTCTGTTGTCGTGAACCCGCAGGATTACGGCATCGGCAGCGGCAATCTCTATTTCCTCGACCTGCCGCTGATCGTCACCCTCATGCTTGCCTGTTTCGCGGTGATGTTCGGCACCCGCCACACGGATGCGACCGAGCATCAAGACGGGCTGATCCTCGCCGTCTCGATGGAATCCGTCGTCAAGCTCATCGCCTTTCTCACAGCCGGCATCTGCGTCATCTGGTTCCTGTTCGACGGGCCGATGGATCTCTGGGAGAAAAGTGCGGCGAACCCCTTGGTGACCGCAGCACTGGATTACCAGACGCCGATCAGCCGCTGGATCGTGCTGACGCTGCTCTCGGCCTTTGCGATCATCATGCTGCCGCGGCAGTTCCATGTGACCGTCGTCGAAAACAGGACGGCCAAGCAGCTCAGGCTCGCGGGCTACCTGTTCCCGCTTTATCTCGTCGCCATCAATCTCTTCGTGCTGCCGGTGGCGATCGGCGGGTTGCTGACCTTCGGCGGCGCCGGCAATGCCGACCTCTATGTGCTCTCACTGCCGCTTGCCGGGCAGATGCCCATGGTGTCGCTGATCACCTTCATCGGCGGCTTCTCGGCGGCAACAGCGATGGTGATCGTCGATTCCGTGGCGTTGTCGATCATGGTGTCGAACGACATCATCATGCCGATCTTCCTGCGGCGGAAGCTCGCTGGACGCGCCAGCCAGCGCGACGACTTTGCCAAGACGCTGCTCAACATCCGCCGTAGCGCCATTTTCGCTGTCCTGCTGCTCGGCTATGCCTATTACCGCTCGACCGACAGTACGGCGGGTCTCGCCTCGATCGGCCTGCTCTCCTTTGCGGCGATCGGACAGATCGCGCCGGCGCTGTTCGGCGGCCTCGTGTGGCGGCGGGCGAATGCGCGCGGCGCGATCCTCGGGCTGACGTCCGGCTTCGTCATCTGGTTCTATCTGCTGTTCCTGCCGTCGCTCGGCGGGCCCGATTATTCCTATATCGCCAGCGGCTTCCTGGGCTTCCTGTTTCCCGGCACCACCGTGTTCACAGCGCCGGATGCCGACCCTCTCGTCAACGCAACGACGATGAGCCTGCTGGTCAACACGGCTTTCTTCATCGTCGGCTCGATGACGCGCAATGCCCGGCCGCTGGAGCGCATCCAGGCGGGCATCTTCGTCAAGCGGCAGTCGCGCTCGCAATTTGCGACACGCGGCTGGAAGACGCGGATCAGCGTCGGCGATCTGAAGGCCGCCATCGCCCGCTATCTCGGCGAGGAACGGATGCAGCGCTCGCTTGCGACTTACGAGCAAAGCTCCGGCCGCAAGCTGGAAGACGACCAGCCGGCCGACATGGCGCTGATCCACTTCAGCGAACAGCTGCTCGGCAGCGCGATCGGCTCGTCTTCGGCAAGGCTGGTGCTGTCGCTGATCCTGCAGAAGATCGAGGATGCGTCGTCGGATACGGCCTGGCTGCTCGACCAGGCGAGCGAGGCGCTGCAATATAACCAGGACATGCTGCAGACGGCCTTGTCGCAGATGGATCAGGGGATCGCCGTCTTCGACAGTTCAAACCGGCTGACGATCTGGAACCGGCGCTTCCGCCAGCTGCTCGACCTGCCTGAAGATGTCGGCCGGGTCGGATTTCCGCTGTCGGAGATCGTCGCCATTCTCGGCCAGCGCGGCGACATCCCGGCGGCCGATCTGGCACAGACCGTGCGCCACTTCCAGACGCTCGACAAACCGTTCTCGCTGGTGCTCGGCGGCGGCGACAGCATCATCGAAGTGCGCTCCAACGCCATGCCGGACAAGGGCATCGTCGCCACCTTCACCGACATTACCCAGCGTGTCGAGGCCGACA
Source organism: Rhizobium sp. 01N424 (assembly GCF_056399485.1). Taxonomy (NCBI): domain Bacteria; kingdom Pseudomonadati; phylum Pseudomonadota; class Alphaproteobacteria; order Hyphomicrobiales; family Rhizobiaceae; genus Rhizobium; species Rhizobium sp. 01N424. The sequence goes on along the minus strand of NZ_JBFTRK010000001.1, from coordinate 449,923 downwards.
GGGCGCTGAAACAGGCGAACGAAACGCTGGAGCAGCGCGTTGCCGAACGCACCGCCGAGCTGACGCGGGTCAACCACGAGCTCGGCGAAGCGCGTGCCTCGGCCGACGAGGCCAATATCGGTAAGACCCGCTTCTTTGCCGCCGCCGGCCACGACATTCTGCAGCCGCTGAATGCCGCGCGGCTCTATTCATCGGCACTGGTCGAGCGCATGGCGCAATCCGACAACGGGCCGATCGTGCGCAACATCGACTCGGCGCTCGAGTCGGTCGAGACCATTCTCGGCGCCGTGCTCGACATCTCGCGGCTGGATACCGGCGCGATGAGGCCGCGGCTGACGACGGTGCCGCTGTCGGATCTTCTCCAGCGGATCGAGACCGACTTCGCGCCGATCGCCCGCGAGAAGAAGCTGAAGCTGGTGGTGATGCCGACCACCCTCAAGGTGCGCTCCGACCCGAACCTGTTGCGCCGCCTGGTGCAGAACCTCGTCTCCAATGCCATCAAATATACGCTGACCGGCAAGGTACTGGTCGGCGTGCGCCGGCGCGGCGACAAGGTGGTGATCCAGGTGATGGATTCCGGCATCGGCATTCCGCCCTCGAAATTCCGCACCGTCTTCAAGGAGTTCGCCCGCCTCGACGAAGGCGCCAGGACGGCAACCGGGCTCGGGCTCGGGCTTTCGATCGTCGATCGCATCGCCCGCGTTCTGAACCACCCGGTGGAACTGCACTCGACGCACGGCAAGGGAACCGATTTCCGCATCGCCATGCCGCTCGACACGACGAAGCTCGGGGCAGCGCCGGTTGCGGCTGTCAGCACTGAACGCCAAGCGCAGACGCTCCGGGGCCTCAAGATCCTCTGCATCGACAACGAACCGAATATTATCGAGGGCATGCGGCTTCTGATTTCGGGCTGGGGCTGCGAGGTGCAATCGCTGGCTTCACTCGCCGAAGTGGCGGACTTCCACGCGCCCACACCCGACCTGGTGATCGCCGACTATCACCTCGACGACGGGACCGGCATTGCCGCGATCCTCGATCTGCGCCAGCGCTTCGGCGCCGAGCTTCCGGCACTGCTTCTGACAGCCGACCGGACACTCGAAATCCGGGCTGAAGCAGAACGCCACGGGATTGCCGTGCAGCACAAGCCGGTGCGCCCGGCCGCACTTCGCGCCTTCATCACGCAGATTTCGGGCCAGAAGCGAGCAGCCGCGGAATGAAGTCTCCCCAGAGAACCTGCCTGCCGGACCGTCGTCGCCATGCGCGAAAACGCAAGCGCAGCGGTTGTACAAAAGATCGCCGCCGGTGCCCGCAATGGTAGGCTAATGCAAAAGGCTGAATTGCAATAGCGTGCGATCCATCGCCTCATTGAGCCGGGCAACAATCTTCTATCCTCATCGACACGGGTCCGCCCTGGACCCCTGGCAAAGCTTTGGTTCCACATATGCGCCTGATTGTCGTCAATGACGTTTCCGTTGTCCGGGGTGGCGCCACCAAGGTTGCCATCCAATGCCTGGAAGCCTGTGTCGATGCCGGAGTCAACTGCACCTTCTTCGTTGGTGACGACGGGGCGGGGCTGAAGGAATACGGGCTTGATGTGCGCACCATCGCGCTCGGCGAGAAGCCGCTGCGCGACGGCCCTGCGATCGCCAATATCTTCGACCGGCATTTCAACAAGCGGGCCTATGAGGCGCTCTCCGGGCTGCTCAAGGAATCCACCGACGAGACGGTGGTCCATGTTCACGGCTGGAACCAAATCCTCTCGCCCTCGATCTTCCACGCGCTGTCACAGAGCAACGCGCGTGTCATCATCACCGCCCATGACTTTTTCCTCAACTGCCCGAATGGCGGCCTGTTGAACTACAAGAGCGGCGAGATCTGCGGCGTGACGCCGATGTCTCTCGGCTGCCTGACCACCAATTGCGACAAGCGCAACTATCTGCACAAGCTCTGGCGCTTCCGCCGCACGCTGGCGCAGGCCGGTGTCGGCGAGGCCTTCTGGGAGCGGATCGAGGTGATCCTGGCGCATGAAAACATGGAAGCCTATCTGACGCCCGGGCCGCTCAAGCATTTCCAGACGCTGCGCACGCCAACTGAACCACTGACCCGCCAGCCGACCGAGCCGTGGCTTCGCGAGCGCATCATGTTTCTCGGCCGCATGACCTGGGAAAAGGGTGTGCGCACGCTCGGCGATGCGCTCAGGATGACCGGCCAGGCCGCGACCCTGATCGGCCGCGGGCCGCTGCTCGAAGAGATGCAGAAGACCCTGCCGCATTGCTGGGTTCCCGGCTGGCTGGATGATGCCACCGTCGCCAGGCTTGCCGGCGAAGCGCGCGTCTTCATCATGCCGTCGCGCATGCCGGAACCCTATGGCCTTGTCGCCGCCGAGGCGATCATGAGCGGGATACCGCTGATCGTCAGCAGCAATGCGCTGATCTCCGAAGAGATCGCGGCGAATGGCGCCGGGCTGGTGTTCAAGAGTGGCGATGCCGCCTCGCTGGCCGACGCGCTCGGCAAGGTGAAGAACGACAGTCTTGTCGAAAAACTCACCGAGGGCGCCCGCGCCTTCGGAAAGAAGATCGCACCCTCCCGCCAGGAATGGGACCGGAAGATGATCGCGATCTACACGGGGGAAAATGCCTTTCTTGCGGCCTAGGAGGGATCATGGCGCGTGCATTGGTGACTGGGGGATGCGGCTTTGTCGGCCGGCATCTGAGCGAGCGGCTGCTTGCCGAGGGAATGGACGTCGTCTCCGTCGACCTGCTGAAACCGGGGACCGGCGCGCTTGCGCCGTCGCAAAAACAGCTCGCCAACCGCCATTTCACCTTCCTGCAGGAGGATTGCCGCAGCTATTTCGACCGTAGCCGCGAGCATTTCGACTATGTCTTCCACCTCGCCGCCCTCGTCGGCGGACGCATGACGCTCGAGAACCAGACACTGCTCGTTGCCGAGGATCTGGCCGTCGATGCCGCGCTCTGGCGCTGGGCGGGCGAAAACCGGCCCGGCAATGTCGTCTATTTCAGCTCGAGTGCGGCCTATCCCGTCTCGCTGCAGACCTTCGAGGCGCAGACCATCCTCTCCGAGGACATGATCTCCTTCGACCGGCCGATCGGCGTGCCTGATCTCAGCTATGGCTGGACGAAGCTGACGGGCGAATATCTGATGAAGCTCTATGTCGAGCGCTATGACGGCCGCGCCGTCGCCTACCGCCCGTTCAGCGGCTATGGCGAAGACCAGGACCTCGCCTACCCATTCCCCGCCATCTGCCGCCGCCTGATCCGCGAACGCGGCGCCCCCGAAGTCTCCGTCTGGGGCAGCGGCCACCAGTGCCGCGACTTCATTCACATCTCCGACTGCGTCGGCTTCGTGATCGAGACAATGGACGCCATGACCTCGGGCGCGACCCTGAACCTCTCGACCGGAGACGCCACCTCCTTCATCGAACTCGCCGAACGCATCAGCCGCCAGCTCGGCTGGTCACCGAAGGTGAGCGGCACGGCAAGCCGCCCGGAAGGCGTGTTCTACCGCTGCGGGGATACGGCGCTGCAACGGGGGCTCGGGCTGGCGCCGAAGGTGAGCCTCGAGGAGGGGATCAGGCGGTCGCTGGAGTTTCATCGGGAGATGGAGGTGATGGCTTGAGGACGTGAGAGTTGCGCGGCGTGGTCCATACCCATATGCGGTGTCAAAATTCAGTTGTCGCATTCTAAAGGCAATGCCAACGGCTATTGGCTACAATCGCTTCTCACTGTTCAAGCTGATTTATTTCATTTCGCGCCTTCATAATACGAATTTTCTTTATCCTGCCATCGATTGCATCAACCGAAGTGTAAAGCAAGGCGACCGCTGATGCGAGATTGTCGCCAAGTCGGCGTCGGCGCGTGTATTGACTGATACTCGCCAACAACGTCTCAATTGTCTGGCGATCGGCATCATTGGTCAGCTCAAACGGAATCGAACGACCTGCCTCGAGGTCGAACGCACGTCCCGTCCCTTGGTTCGCGTTAAAACTTCCAATGCTGAACAGCTTGGCACGAATACCGTTGTTTATGACGTTTTCCCAAACGTAATTTTTCGTTGCTGGCGTCAATGTTGCTAGAGAATTTGGGGCGGCCTGTGTGATTTGTTGCAAGTTGATATTTATGACGCCATGATTGATGACATTGTGGCCAAGTCGGATGGCTGGTTCGGCAGCTTCAACTAGAGCCCCGATGTCGCCTGGCCGCGCATCCTCAAGTTCCGCCACCGCCTCCGGCAAAACTTCATCATCTTCGCCGCCGCTCACACGACGGTACACAACCTTAATAAGATCTGTAAGAAGATTTCCTGCCACACCGGCCGCGAGCCCTCCCACTATTGGCCCTCCAATCACGGCGGCGCCGTACCCGACCTCAAGAATAGTTTCAAAACTTCCGGGCTGTTGAGCGACTATGTTAAAAGTCAGAGGAACAGCGCCAAACTCTCGACGACGTACGCGTCCTTCAACGAGGAAATTTGAAATGATCAAAATTGATCTCGTCATTCCCTCCAATGACTTTGTACCATCGTAGGCGGGAATTTTATGCTGATCGGCCAAACCACCTTCGAATTTTATAGTAAGATACATTCATCCCCTCCCAAAATGCGCCACAACCATATAGGGAGATCAAGCTAGCGATTTCAAGCGCCGCCAAGCCTGTTAGTGCGCGTACGACACGAGCTCCATTGAGATCGAGCGCGTCACCCGCACCCCATCAACCCCTTGTTAAACCTTTATTGACCATAATCGCCGCTTAAGGCGCGGTATTGTAGGCGTTCATCGGGCCTCTGCTGCCTTTGTTCCCGCGTAAGACGGAGATGGTCATGATGGAATATGCGGCGGAAACGCGGGTGGTTGGGGAGCGCGAGGGGCTTGGCTTCCTTTCGGCGCTGGCGCGGCGTGCGGCCCGGGCTCTCGTGGCTGCGTTTCTGGCGGTGCCAGCCTTTCTCGGCTCCGAGGTTGGGGCGGCGGCCGAAGACCGGGCGCTGAAGCTTTATTTCACCCATACCGGCGAGAAGGCGACGATCACCTTCAAGCGCAACGGCAAGTTCGATCAGCGCGGGCTGACGCAGATCAACCGCTTCCTGCGAGACTGGCGCCGCAACGAGCCGGCGCGCATGGATCCGCGGCTGCTCGATCTCGTCTGGGAGGTCTATCAGAAGGCCGGCGGGCGCGATTACATCCATATCGTTTCCGCCTACCGTTCGCCCGCCACCAACAACATGCTGCGCACCCGCTCGCGGCTCACCGGCGTTGCCAAGAACAGCCAGCACATGCTGGGCAAGGCGATGGATTTCTATATTCCGGGTGTACAGCTTTCCAAGCTGCGCGGCATCGCCATGCAGATGCAGGGCGGCGGCGTCGGCTATTATCCGAAATCCGGCTCGCCCTTCGTGCATCTCGATGTCGGCCGGGTACGCGCCTGGCCGCGCATGTCGCGCCAGGAGCTGGCGCGCATCTTCCCAAGCGGCAGAACCATGCATGTGCCGGCGGACGGACGGCCGTTGCCGGGCTACAACCAGGCGGTGGCCGAATACAAGAAGCGCGGCAGCGTGAAGACCGTCGAGATCGCCTCGGCCGAGGACGATGAGGATACGGGCAGCAGCGCTACGCTTCCGAGCAAGCTGGCGACGGCGCTGGTGCCGACGCCGCGCAGCGTCCGGCGCGAGATCCCGATGCTGGCAGCGGCGCCTGTGCCGGAAAAGCCTGCTGCTGAAACCTTCACCAATCTTGCTTCGCTGAGCGTGCCGCTGCCGGCCTTCCGGCCGGGCAGCGAGAGCGCCGCGGCACCGGTCGATCCGGTCCAGACGGCGTCGATCGATCCCGTTGCTATCCGGCCCGAGATCCGTCCTTCCGTGCCCTCCTTCGGCGCCAGCGCGCTCGCCTCGCTGAAGCCGAGTTCGATGCCCGGCGCCCGGGCCGAGCTGATGGCAGCATTGCCGATGGCGAAGTCACCCGAGCTCGATGGCGGCGTTTCCGCCATCTCCGACGAGGCACTGATCGGCTGGGCGCTGCATGGCAATGGCCGCGAGCTCGGCATGAGCGCGCCGCGGATCATCCGACGGGCGATCATTGCCGATCACAGCATGGCCTACGAGGTCATGGACGACGAAGAGGAAACCGACGAAGCCGAGTTCGATGTTGACCGCTTCGGGTCCGATCAGGCAGGCTGAGGGGATGGGCGCGGATCACGCGCCCGCCTGCGCCCGATGACGGCGCCAGCCTGAATGGAGTTTGAGAATTGAGTACCGCTTTCGTCAAGGAAGAGAGCGCGGAAACGGCTGCGGAAACCCATCTGCCCGACCGCCCGATCTCGCCACACCCCAACCTCGTTACCGAAGCCGGCCTCAAGGCGCTGGAAGAGCAGCTGCAGCTGGCACGTGAGGGCGTGGAAGCCGCCGCCGGGATCGAGGACGTCAATGAAAAGCGGCGGCAGACCGCCATTCCGCTGCGCGATTTCCGCTATTTTGCCGAGCGCGTGCGCACCGCGCAGGTGATGCCGGCGCCCGCCTCGATCGACATCGTCGCCTTCGGCAGCAAGGTGACCTTCAGCCGCGATGACGGCCGGGTGCAGACCTACCGGATTGTTGGCGAGGACGAGGCGGATCCGAAGGCCGGGTCGATTTCATTTGTCTCGCCGGTGGCGCGAGGCTTGATGGGCAAGGGCGTGGGTGATCTTGCCATGGTCGGCGATCAGGAGCTAGAGATTACGGTGATCGCTTGAGGGGCGCCTCCAGAGAGGGACGTCATCCTCGGCCTTGAGCCGAGGATCTACGCAACCGTCTTACGCCGTGCCTGCCGTTGTGGATACTCGGGACAAGCCCGAGCATGACGGCGTAGTGGGTGGCTGCTTAGTGCGGGCACCCTGTCAGAGGCGGCCTACGCCGCTTCCTTCTCCTCACGATAGGGATCAAACCGGCCATAGAAGGTCTCGCCCTTGGCGGCCATGTCCTTCAGCAGCGGCGTCGGCTTGAAATGCGGGCCGTAGCTCGCCGCCAGCTTTTCCGCCAGTTCGACGAAGGCCTTGGCGCCCATGCCGTCGATATAGCTCAGCGCACCGCCGGTATAGGGCGCGAAACCAAAGCCGAGGATGGAGCCGACATCGGCCTCGCGCGGATCGGTGACGATGCCCTCCTCGACGGTACGCGCGGCCTCCAGCGCGATGGTGACGAGGAAGCGCTGCTTCAGCACCTCGACGTCCAGTTCATCGGCCTTCCTCTGCGGATAGAAGGTCTTCAGCTCCGGCCAGAGTGACTTCTTTGCAGGCTTCGGCGGGTAGTCGTAAAAGCCCTTCGAATTCTTGCGGCCGAAGCGGCCTTCCTTCTCGACCATGCGGGAGACAAGCTCCATGTGACGCGGGTCGATTGCCTTGTCGCCGAGGTCAGCGACGGTGGCTTTGAGGATCTTCAGCGACAGGTCGATCGCCACTTCGTCGTTCAGCGCCAGCGGGCCGACCGGCATGCCTGCCATCTTGGCGGCATTCTCGATCATCGCCGGCGGTACGCCCTCAATCAGCATGTCATAGCTTTCGGCCATGTAGCGCAGGACGCAGCGGTTGACGAAGAAGCCGCGGGTATCATTGACGACGATCGGCGTCTTCTTGATCGCGGCGACATAATCGAGCGCCACGGCAAGCGCCTTGTCACCGGTTTCCTTGCCGAGGATCACTTCGGTCAGCATCATCTTCTCGACCGGCGAGAAGAAGTGGATGCCGATGAAATCGGCGGGGCGCTTGGAGTTCTTCGCAAGACCCGAGATCGGCAGTGTCGAGGTGTTGGAGGCAAAGATCGCGCCTTCGGGCAGCACTTCCTCGACGGCCTCGATGACGGCTTTCTTGACGTCGCGGTCTTCGAAGACGGCTTCGATGACGAGGCCGGCATCCTTGAGATCGGCGTAGTCGGCGGAGGGCGTGATGCGGGCGAGGATCGCTACTGCTTCATCCTGCGTCAGCCGGCCCTTGCCAACCGAGTCCTTCGCCAATCCCTCACCTGTCGCCTTGCCCTTGTTCGCAGCGTCCATATCGCGGTCGATCAGCGTTACCGCGAGACCTGCGGCGGCCGAGACGTAAGCGATCGAGGCGCCCATGAAGCCAGCGCCGACGACGCCGATCTTCTTCAGCTCGGTCTTTGGCTGACCGGCCGGGCGGCGGGCGCCCTTGCCGAGTTCCTGCATCGAGATGAACAGCGAGCGGATCATCGAGAAGGCTTCGGTGGTCTGCAGCACCTGGGTGAAATAGCGCTGCTCGATCTTCAGCGCCGTATCGAAGGGTACCTGCAGACCTTCATAGACGCATTTCAGGATGGCGAGCGCACCGGGATAATTACCCGCCGTCTCGCGGCGCAGGATCGCCGGAGCGGCCGGCCAGAGCTGCGCGGCAGCAGGCGTCCAGATGCCGCCGCCTGGGGCCTTGAAGCCCTTCTCGTCCCAGGGGGCGACGGGCTTCAGGCCATCCTTGATCATCTGCTTGGCGGCCGGGATCAGCTGATCCGGCTCAACGACCTGATGCACGAGATTCATTGCCTTGGCGCGCGAGGCGGAAAGCGACTGGCCCGTCGTCATCATCTGCAGGGCGGACTGCGCATCGGCAAGGCGCGCGACGCGCTGCGTGCCGCCGGCGCCCGGGAAGATGCCGACCTTGACCTCGGGGAGCGCGATTTTCACCGACTTGGCATTCGAGGCGACGCGGCCGTGGCAGGCGAGCGACATCTCGAGCGCGCCGCCCATGCAGGTGCCGTTGATCGCCGAGACCCACGGCTTGCCGCAGGTCTCCAGCTTGCGGAACAGGCCGGTCATGCGGCCGACGAGATCGAACAGTTTTTGCGCGGCAATATCGGGGTTGGCGGCCTTCTCGTCGTTGTAGAAGGTGAACATCGCCTTGATCATCGACAGATCGGCGCCGCCGGAGAAGGTCGACTTGCCCGAGGTGATCACCACGCCCTTGACGGCGCTGTCGGCGACGGTGGCATCAACGATGGCGTTGAGCTCTTCCATCACCTCGGTGGTGAAGAGGTTCATCGACTTGCCGGGCATGTCCCAGGTGACAAGGGCGATGCCATCGGCATCGGTGGCGACGGTGAAATTCTGGTAATTGCTCATGGGGATTCCTCTTCCCTAAATTTCCCTGGACCGGCTTTCCCACCCTCATTCCTGTGCTTGTCACAGGAATCCAGCAGCGTCGCGTCCGCGACGCAAAGACTCTTTCAGCCCAAAGACTTGGGCTGGCTGGATCCCTGTGACAAGCACAGGGATGAGGGACGAGACGTCTTCATTTCTCAAACCCGCTCGATCACCGTTGCCGTGCCCATGCCGGCGCCGATGCAGAGGGTGACCAGCGCCGTATTCAGATCGCGGCGCTCCAGCTCGTCCAGCACGGTGCCGAGGATCATCGCGCCGGTGGCGCCGAGCGGATGGCCCATAGCGATGGCACCGCCATTGACGTTGATCTTGTCGTGGGCAATGTCGAAGGCCTGCATGTAGCGCAGCACGACGGCGGCGAAGGCTTCATTGAGCTCGAAGAGGTCGATATCGGCAAGCGACATGCCGGTGCGCTGCAACAGCTTTTCGGTGACGTCGACCGGGCCGGTCAGCATCAGCGCCGGATCGGAGCCGATATTGGCAAAGGCCTTGATGCGGCCGCGTGGCTTCCTGCCGAGGCTTTCGCCACCGGCCTTGGAGCCGAGCAGGACGGCAGCGGCGCCATCGACGATGCCGGAGGAATTGCCGGCGTGGTGGACGTAGTTGATGCGCTCGACCTCGGGGTGGGCTTGGATGCCGACAGCTTCGAAGCCGCCCATCTCGCCCGGCATCTGGAAGGACGGGTTCAGCGAAGCCAGCGCCTGCATGTCGGTGCCCGGGCGCATGTGCTCGTCATGGGCGAGGATCGTCAGCCCATTCTGGTCCTTCACCGGGATGACCGAGTTCTTGAAGTAGCCCTTCTCCCAGGCATTGGCGGCGCGCTTCTGGCTTTCGACAGCATAGGCATCGACGTCGTCGCGGCTGAAACCATATTTGGTGGCGATCAGGTCGGCAGAGACGCCCTGCGGCATGAAATAGGCCGGGAAGTTGACCGAAGGGTCCATGAACCAGGCGCCGCCGGACATGCCGAGGCCGACGCGCGACATGCTCTCGACGCCACCGGCGATAACGATGTCATCGGCGCCTTGGGCGATCTTGCCGGCCGCGAAGTTTACGGCATCGAGACCCGACGCACAGAAGCGTGAGATCTGCATGCCGGGCGCCCTGGTGGAATAACCGGCCTCGAAGGCAGCGGCCTTCGGGATCACCGCGCCAGCATCCATGACCGGATCGACGCAGCCCATGATGATGTCATCGACGGTGTTGGTATCGAGGCCGTTGCGATCGCGGATCGCTTCCAGCGTCTTGGCGGCAAGGCGCACGGACGGCACTTCATGCAGCGAGCCGTCTTTCTTGCCGCGGCCGCGCGGCGTGCGCACGTGGTCGTAAATGAATACGTCGGTCATTATTTCATCTCCCTCGCGGCGCCTGGCGCCGGTAAACCTAACTCCCTTCTCCCCGCGGGCAGAAGGTGGCCCCGAAGGGGTCGGATGAGGGGGCCAGGGCTCGGCCTTGCGGCCGTTCGCGCTTTGCGCTCACCCCCTCATCTGTCCTTCGGACATCTTCTCCCCGCTGGGGAGAAGGGAATCTCAGAATGCCTCGGCGGCCAGTTCCATCATCGTGTCGGCGCCGGTTTCGATGCGGGCCTTGCGCAGCGCCGTCTCAGGCATGATACGCTCCATGTAGAACTTGCCCGTGACGAGCTTGTTCTTCAGGTAATCGGCACGGGCGCTATCGCCATTCGCAAGCGCATCTTCGGCGGCCTTGGCCATCTTCGCCCACATGTAGCCCAGGACCACGAGGCCGAAGAGGTGCATGTAGTCGGTCGAGCCGGCACCGGCATTGTCGGGCTTGGCCATGGCATTCTGCATGAACCACATGGTTGCCGCCTGGACGTCGTTCAAGCCCTTCTTCAGGTGCTTGGTGAAGAAGGCGAGTTTCTCGTCGTTGCGGTTCTCCTCGCAGAAGTCACCGATCTCCTTGAACAGCGCCATGACGGCACGGCCGCCGTTGAGGCCGAGCTTGCGGCCGACGAGATCGAGCGCCTGGATGCCGTTGGCACCTTCGTAGATCATGGCGATACGGGCATCGCGGACATACTGGCTCATGCCGTGTTCTTCGATATAGCCGTGACCGCCGAAGACCTGCTGCGCCATGACGGCGTGGTCGAAGCCCTTGTCGGTCAAGACACCCTTGAGGATCGGGGTGACCAGACCGAGGATATCGTCGGCGGTCTGGCGTTCCTTGTCGTCTGCCGAACGGTGGGCGATGTCGGATTTCAGCGCGGTCCAGAGCAGGAAGGCGCGGCCGGCCTCGTTGAAGGCGCGGATTGTCATCAGCGAGCGGCGAATGTCCGGATGGACGATGATCGGATCGGCCTTCTTTTCCGGCGCCTTGGGGCCGGAGAGCGAACGGCCCTGGATGCGCTCGCGGGCATAATTAACGGCATTCTGATAGGCGATCTCGGAGATCGACAGGCCCTGCAGGCCGACGCCAAGGCGAGCTTCGTTCATCATCACGAACATGGCGTTGAGGCCGCGGTTCTCGGCACCGATAAGATAGCCGGTCGCCTCGTCATAGTTCATGACGCAGGTGGCGTTGCCGTGGATGCCCATCTTGTGCTCGATGGCGCCGCAGGAAACGGCGTTGCGATCCCCCGGTGCGCCGTCTTCCTTGACGATGAATTTCGGGACGATGAAGAGCGAGATGCCCTTGGTGCCTTCAGGCGCGCCCTCGATGCGGGCGAGCACCAGATGGACGATATTGCCGGTCATGCCGTGTTCGCCGGCGGAGATGAAGATTTTCTGACCCGAAATCTTGTAGCTGCCGTCGCCCTGCGGCACGGCCTTGGTGCGCAGCAGGCCGAGATCGGTGCCGCAATGCGGTTCGGTGAGGTTCATGGTGCCGGACCATTCGCCGGAAACCATCTTCGGCAGGTAGGTCTGCTTCTGCTCGTCGGAGCCATGGACGAGGATCGCGGCAATCGCGCCCTGGGTCAGGCCTGGATACATCATCAGCGACATGTTGGCGGCGGAGGTATATTCGCCGACGGCGGCGTGCAGTGTGTAGGGCAGGCCCTGGCCGCCGAACTCTTCCGGCACGGCAAGGCCGGTCCAGCCGCCCTGGCAATAGGCGTCGTAAGCTTCCTTGAAGCCTTTGGGGACGGTCACGGAGCCATCGTCGGCGCGCTTGCAGCCTTCCTGATCGCCCGAATAGTTCAGCGGGAAAAGCACCTCCTCGGCGACCTTTGCGGCCTCACCAAGAATGGCCTCGATCATGTCAGGCGTGGCGTCCGCGAAGCCCGGGAGATTGTTGTAACGCTCCAGACCCAGCACGTCGTTCAGCACGAAGAGCGTGTCGTTAACCGGGGCCTTGTAGACTGGCATCGTTCGAATTCCTCCAATTCGCAGACCGGACCGAGACCGGCACATGGCAGTGTCTTACAAAATATTGACGTTTGCGTAAACGTCAAATTCTGCATTCGCGCGAATTTGTGAAGATGCCGAGGCGATCCGGCTTCAACCTGAAAGCGCCGATACGTCAGTGAAGCTCGGCCGAGAGGGCGGACTGCCTGCGGATCACGTCGCTCATGGCTTTCAGAAGAGTGGAAAACTCCTCGAGCACCAGACCGAAATAGGCGTCATCCGTCTCCGCCAGAGCGCTGACGGAGGTGCAGGCGTTGAAGATCAACTTGTCGAGATTGTCGTTGCGGTCGAAGACGCCGTCGCAGAGATCGTCGTCGCGGAGCGTATGAAGCTCATCGACGATCTTGCGGATCAGCGAGCGGCGCTGCCAGCGATGCATGTTGACGATGTTTTTCTGCGCATGCCGGATTTCGGACATCAGGTCTGTAAACAAGAAATGGTCCCCGTGAGCTGGCTCACCATATCCGGCTTTTGTAACGCTATCGTGTGAGCCGCGGGCGCAGGCAATTTGCCATCAGCTCCTGCTTCGTGGCGAAGTGCCCGAACAGCTGAACGAGCTCGCGCTCCTGCTTCTTGTCCAACCCCTGTTTGCGGGCGAAATCGCTGACGCTCCACACTTTTCTGGCATCGAGCAGCGAGGTGATCTTGGGGTCGATATGCGAGCTCATGGGAATGCCCTCCTTCAAGGCGTCATATCAACGCGGAAGGCAGGGCCGGAGTTCCTGCTGGACACCGGTTTTTGAGCGTTATTCTGACGCAGGCAAAGCGGCAGCGAAATGTGTGATCACGCCCCGCTAAAGGCGAGCCTTCAGGCGCTGAGCGCGGGCTGCGCCAGCGGCGGTGCGGCCTTGGCAAATTTCTTCGCGCCGGCAACACAGGCAACGACGGCGAGCGTTGCCGCCAGCATGCCCCAGCTGACACTTTCCCCAAGCAGAGTTGCGGCGAGCACCAGACTGAAGAACGGCTGCAGCAGCTGCAGCTGGCCGACCCCGGCGATGCCGCCGAGCGCCAGGCCGTGATACCAGAAGATGAAGCCGATCAGCATGCTGAACAGCGAGACATAGGCGAGACCAAGCCAGGATGGGTTGCTTATAGAGGGAAGGGTCTGAGGCATGGCCACGACCGAGAGTACCAGCATGAGCGGCAGAGAGAGGACTAGTGCCCAGGAAATCACCTGCCAGCCACCGAGCTTGCGGGAAAGCCGCGCGCCCTCGGCATAACCGAGACCGCAAACGATGATCGCGGCAAGCATCAAGAGATCGCTTGGTGATATTGCGCCGTCGCTCTGGATCAGGGCGAAACCGGCAACGATGGCGCTGCCCAGGCAGGAGAACAGCCAGAAGACCGGTTGCGGCCGCTCGCCGCCCCTCAGAACACCGAAGATCGCCGTCGAGAGCGGCAACAGGCCGATGAAGACGGTCGAATGCGCCGAGGTGATATGTTTAAGCGCCAGCGCCGTCAGCAGCGGGAAGCCAACGACGACGCCGAGGGCAACGACGACGAGCGGCAGCAGATCACCACGCTGCGGGCGTTTCTCGCGAAACAGAAGCAGAAGCCCGCCAGCCAAAATGCCGGCGATCGCGCCGCGCGCGACAGTGAGGAACACTGGGTCGAAACTCGCCACGGCAACACGTGTCGCAGGCAGCGAGCCGCTGAAAATGAGGATCCCCACAAAGCCACTGAGCCAACCGGCTGCCGTTCTGTCCATCTGCATGCTCCTGTTCTCGCCTGCTATGAACCCGAGGACATGGCATTGCCAGCAACAGTGCGGTACAGTTCGCACAAACTGTTATGGACACGGATGCAGTACAGATGGATCAGGCGATCAAGAATCAGGAGAGCGGCAAGCGCATCGGCGCCGTGATGGCGGAGATACGCAGGCGGATTTCCGGGCGGGAACTGGTGGCCGGTTCGCGCCTGCCTTCGGTGCGCGCCTTCGCCAAGACCATGCATGTCTCCGCCTCGACTGTAGTCGAGGCTTACGAGCGGTTGGCGGCCGAAGGCCTTATTCGCTCACGCCCGGGATCGGGCTTTTACGCGTCAAGCCCACCAGCACCGCTGACTCTTTCCGATATCGGCCCGAAACTCGACCGGGCGATCGATCCGCTCTGGGTCTACCGGCAATCGCTGGAAGACAGCCCGGCCCTGCTGAAGCCCGGATGCGGCTGGCTGCCGGAAAGCTGGATGCCCGTCGATGCGATGCGAAAGGCGCTGCGGACCATTGCCCGCGGAGAGGATGCCGTTCTTGCCAATTACGGAACGCCGCTCGGCCAGCTTCCACTGCGGCAACTGCTGTCCCGGCGGATGAACGAACGCGGAATCCCGGCCTCCCCTGATCACATCATCCTGACGGAATCCGGCACCCAGGCGATCGATCTGGTCTGCCGGTTCCTGATTGAGCCGGGCGATACGGTCATCGTCGACGATCCCTGTTACTTCAACTTTCATGCGCTGCTGCGAGCCAATCGCGCCAGGGCCGTCGCGGTGCCGATGACACCGCATGGCCCCGATATCGAGGCCTTCGAACAGGCGATCGAACAGCACCGGCCGCGGCTCTACATCACCAACTCGGCCATCCACAACCCAACCGGAGCCACCTGCTCCGCCGTTGTCGCGCACAAGCTGCTTAAGCTGGCAGAGCGGGCCAACATGACAATCATCGAGGACGATATCTTCGCCGACCTGGAGCATGAACCCTCGCCGCGGCTGGCTGCTTTCGATGGTTTGGAGCGGGTCGTGCATGTCGGCAGCTTCTCGAAGACGATTTCGACTTCGGTGCGTTGCGGGTTCATCGCAGCGAAGCCGGAATGGGTCGAACCGCTGATTGATCTCAAGCTGGTGACGAGCATTGGCGGCGGCAGGCTCAATGCCGAACTGATACTGCTGCTTCTGACCGACGGCAGCTATCGCAAGCATCTCGATACGCTGAAGGTCCGGCTTTCCAAGGCCATGGACGACACGATCGGCCGGCTGGCTGCGCTCGGCATCGAGCCGTGGATCAGGCCCCGATCCGGGATCTTCCTGTGGTGCCGCCTGCCTGATGGCATCAATGCCGGAGACATCGCGCAGGCCTGCCTTGCCGATAATGTCGTGCTCGCTCCCGGCAATGCGTTTAGCCTGTCGCAGACATCGAACAGTTATTTGCGCTTTAATGCGGCGCAATGCGATGATCCGCGCATCTACCAATCGCTGGAGAGGGCGCTGAAAACGGCCCGTCAGATGCCTGCGATCAGGTAGCGGTCACGGCCCGCAGCCTTCGCTTGGTAGAGCGCGGTATCGACGACCTTGAGAAGATCGATACGGTTCGTCCCTGCTTGCGGCGCCAAGGCCCCACCGATGCTGAGGCGGGCAGAAACGGCCTGGCTCTCGACCTCGAAAGGCTGGCGGAAGGCCGCAACCAGCCGGTCGGCGACCGAGGATAGAGCGGCTGCATTCGGCGGATTGGGAACGAAGAGCGCAAACTCGTCGCCGCCCATGCGCACCGCGATATCACCTGCCCGGACGACGGCGCGGATGCGGTTTGCGGCTTCGCGCAGCACTTCGTCGCCAGCATGGTGGCCGAGACGGTCGTTGATGCCCTTGAAGCCATCCATATCGAGATAGAGAGCGCCGAAGGTCTGGCCTGCTGCAAGCGACCTGTCGAGTTCGCCATCGACCAGCGCCGCGAGAGCCGAGCGATTGTAGAAGCCGGTGAGCGGATCGGTCATCGCCGCAGCCCTGAGACTGGTTTCGGCAAGGCCCATGATCATGTTGGCCTTCTGCAGGCGGAGCAAGGCGCTTGCGACCAGCGCGAAGCGGCGGAGGCTGTCGATTTCGACTTCCGAGAGATCCCGCGGCCTGGTGTCGAGAATGCAGAAGGCGCCGACGGCGAGGCTGTCATCGGTTTCGATCGGCGCGCCGGCGTAAAAGCGAAAATGCGGATGACCCTCGACATAGGGCATGCGCGACAATTCCGGATGGCGCTGCAGGTCGGGGACGATGACAAGATCGTTGGCGTAGACGACGCGGGTGCAGATGGAGAGATCGCGCGAGCACTCGGCGAGCTGCATTCCGGCCTGGCCGGCGATCCGCTGCCAATCCTCGTCGATGATGTTGATGGCCGCAAAGGGCGTGCCGAAGACGCCGCGGGCGAGCTCGGCCAGGGCGGCAAGTTCCGGCGTCGGACTGCGGCTCGCGGCATTCAAGGCGCGAACAGCGAGCAATCTTTCAGCTTCATTGGCGGGGAGCCGGACAACCTGTCCCATTCCAAACCTCCGTCGTCAGTCACGAACTGCTTAAACATTATGCCATGGTTCGCGAACGCAAGTGCTGAAGTTCCACGAATGTTAACAAGGCCTTGCTGGCAGCAATCTCCGACAGCGGACATTGGCCCGGAAAGCTGGTAAACTTGAACTGCACTTGCAACCGGAGGAGCGCATGGACGACCATCGCGCCATTGCAGATCTCATCGCACGCCAGTTTGCCCATCTGAGCTGGACTTACGGTGCTGGGCCGGATGCCGATGGCTTCATGGAGGACTTCCATCCGGATGCCCAGCTATTCGCATCGACGCGCCCGGCAAGAGCGCAGACGGCAGCCAAGTTTCTCGAGCGCATGGAAGGCCTGTCGCAAACCTCCCTTCGGGCCTTTGCCGAGCGCTGTCCTGCAAGCAAGATCCTGGTTTTCGGCAATATCGCCGTCGCCGTTGCCAGTTGCGAGGCGATCGAGAATGGACGGGATCGCAGCAACAATGTCGAGATGATGCTGCTGGTGAAGGGCAGTGACGGCTGGAAGATTGCCGCCCAGGCATGGGACCGGGTCCCCGCCGGCGACGACTTTCCGGACTGGCTTTCATAACCGGCTGTTGCTTCCGCCGACAGACGCGTTACATTTCGCTGGCTAACCGAAGAATGAGCTTGGGAGGAGCGATTTCATGAGACGCATGTGGCCTGAGGAATTCAATTTCGTTCTCAAGGATGCGGAGGAAGTGGTGCTGGACCTTCCAGCGGTGACCCACGAGGATGGGACGCATGGCGCCGCCACCCGTCGCAACGCGCTGAAGGTTCGTATTCCACAGGAAGACTACGAGCGGATCTGGCCTCTGGCCGAGGCCCGTTATCGCCTCGACGGCCGATTTGCCGGCAAGGCGATTACCCTGATCACCACCAACCCCCATTATCACGCCTGGCATCCGGCCGACGGCGGCAGCGCCGACCTGACGTCGGATAGCGGCAGGCACTACACGACGAAATATGTCGTCGTGCATTTTCTCCTCGATGACGTCAGGGAGGTAGCGGCGGCCTGAGGCCGCCCGCCCTTACGCTTCGTCGAGCGCCAATGCCAGATCGGCGATCAGGTCGTCGGGATGCTCGATGCCGATCGACAGCCGGATCGTCGATTCCAGTACGCCGATGCGCTGACGCACATCTGCCGGAACGCCTGAATGCGTCATCGTTGCCGGGTGAGAGGCCAGGGATTCCGTTCCGCCGAGGCTGACGGCGAGCTTGAAGATCTTCAAGGCGTTCAGGAATTTGAACGAGGCCGGCTGGCCACCCTTGATGTCGAAAGAGAAGGTCGAACCCGCGCCGCTGCATTGCGTGGCGAATGTCTGCCCAACCGGCGACTGCGCGTCATTGTAGGGCAGATAGTGAATCCGCTCGACCTTCGGGTGATCGCGCAGGAAACCGGCAACCGCCTCGGCATTGCTGTTTGCCCGCTCCATGCGGATCTGCAGCGTTTCCAGCGACCGCCCGAGCATCCAGCAGGAATGCGGATCGAGCTGCGTGCCGATGGCACCGCGTAGCGCCTTCACCTGCTTCATCACAGCCTTGCGGCCAAGGGCGGCACCGGCGATCAGGTCCGAGTGCCCGCCGACATATTTTGTCAACGAATAAAGCGAGATATCGGCGCCATGCTCGATCGGCCGCTGGAAGACCGGGCCGAGCAGCGTGTTGTCGCAGGCGACTATCGGGGTGTGACCCTGCTTCCTGCCGATCGCATCGGCGACGCGGCGGATCATTGCGACATCGACCAGGCTGTTGGTCGGATTGGCCGGCGTTTCGATCAGAATGACCGAAACACGGCCTTTGGCCATGGCCTCTTCGGCTGCTGCCTCTACCGAGGTTTCGCTGACACCATCAGCAAATCCAACGGCCGAGACGCCGAGATTGAGGAAGGTCCGTGCGAGCAGCGTTTCCGTGCCGCCGTAGAGTGGCTGGGAGTGGAGCACTGTATCGCCGGGGCGAACGAAGGCCAGCAGCGTCGTGGCGATCGCCGACATGCCCGATGAAAACAGCACGCAGCTTTCCGTCCGCTCATAGACGGCAAGGCGATCTTCGACGATCTCGCTGTTCGGGTGGTTGAAGCGCGAATAGACGAGACCAGCTCCCTTGCCTTCCGGCGGCTCCTTGCGGCCGGAGACATAGTCGAAGAAGTCGCGGCCATCTTCGGCGGACTTGAAGACGAAGGTGGAGGTCAGGAAGACCGGCGGCTTGACGGCGCCTTCGGAGAGTTCGGGATCATAGCCATAATTCAGCATCTGGGTTTCCGGATGCAGGGCATGATTGCCGATATGGGTTCTCGAAGGGTGCGGCGCAGTCATCGGATGTCTCCTCGATCGATGTCACGGTTTTCGCACCGCAAATTATATCAAATGCGGCGGCACTTTCTTGCTATTTCGCGCGGTATGATGTTCCACAGAGCAACTTATTGCGGAGTTTCATCAGCATGACGCAGAAAATTGCCGACGAGATCGATCGCCGTATCCTCCGGGAGTTGGCAGCCGATGCACGTATCACCAACAACGAGCTGGCCGAGCGCGTCGGGCTATCGGCTTCCGCCTGCCTGAGGCGCTTGCGGCGGCTCGAGGAGACCGGCGTGATCAAGGGTTACACGGCGCTGATCGATCCCGCCGTCGAGGGCTGGACGATGACGGCGATCGCCTCGATCCGGCTCAGCCGCCAGCACGAGGACGAGATCCAGATGTTCGAGAATGCAGTACGCGGCTGGGACGAAGTACTGGAGTGCCACCTGGTCACCGGCTCGAAAGACTATGTGCTGAAGGTGATGAGTGCCGGGCTTGAACAGTACGAACGTTTCATCAAGGACAAGATCGCCAAGCTGAAATGCGTCGATACGATCGAGACGAGCTTCGTGATGAACACGATCAAGGCGCGGCGCTCCTAAGCCCCGGAAAAGCGCAGCAAAGATCCAAACGTTAAAAAATTCTCACGCAAGTTAACGGGTTGTTTACCACGTTTCGTGAAAGATGCGCGGTGAGCAGTGGTAATCCGCATTCCTTTTTCAAGTCTCGCGTTTCTTCGGAATGCCGCTACGCCGTCCAGCTTGAGGAAAGTCTAAAAAACTAAACTCGGATGTACGGTCTCTCAAGCCAATAGCCGAACCCTGACGAGGGTTGAGGCAGACGAAGCGAGCAAGAAGATGAACGGATCGCGATCAAATTCTCCCCGGAGCCCCGAAAGGTCGTCTCTCGACGCGCTTAATCGCACGATCGAAGGCCTGGAGGCGCGCATCGAAGGACTGATGGGCGGCAATGGCCCGCGCGACGTTGCGCCGCGCAACGCGCCGCCGGAGCGTGACGCCTATGTGCGATCCTACGAGCAGCCGCGACCGGCCTACGCCGCTCCCGCAGCAGCACGTCCCGATCCGCTCGCCGAAATCCGCCAGCGCCAGCGCATGCTGGAACAGGGACGCGAACGCGCCGCCGCCGAACGCGCAGCAGTTGCTGCCGCCTACCGTGAACCGGCACCCGCGATCCGCGCTCCGGCACCGGCCGCAGCGCCGGCTCCCGCCTATGGCGCCTCCAGCGACACGATGACGGAGATCGCCCAGGCGCTCGTCAACCTGCGCCAAGATCTCAAGCGCGACATTTCCGAAGGCGTGACCCGCGAGATGAGCGCGCTGCGGAGCGAGCTTCGCGACCTCAAGTCATCGGCGCAGGACCGCCGCTTTGCCGACGACATCCGCGAAGACATGGGCCGCCTGGCCGAGAGCATCGACCAGCTGTCGCACCGCTCTGCCGGTCCGGAAGCTGCGGGACTGCGCAGCGAATTCGACGAACTGCGCTCGCTGATGGACGGCCTCGCCCGCGAAGATTCCGTGCGTCACATGGAAAGCCGCTGGGATGGTTTCGAAAACCAGCTGCACGCGCTCGACACGGCGGGCCTGCAGGAAGAGCTGGTGACGCTCGCCTACCGCCTTGACGATATCAAGCGCCACATCGGCGGCATGGGCGAAAGCCCGGCCGTGCGAGCACTCGAAGACAAGCTGATCTCCATTGCCAGCGCGATGGAACAGTTCGGCAGCATGATCCAGCCGCATGACCGGGCAATGTCCGAGCAGTTCGCGGCAATGGATACGCGCCTCGACGAAATCAGCCGTGCGATCGCCGCCAGCAGCCGCAATGCCACCAGCGGCGATCCGGCGCTGATGCACCGCCTCGAGGGCCGCCTGAACGCGCTGGCCGAACAGATCGACCTGATGGGCCGCAGCGTCGAGAGCCGCTCGAACCCTGCCGATGGCATGGCCGACCGGCTGGAAATGCTGACGCGCCGCGTCGAGGAACTGGCAAACACCAAGGCAAGCTCGCGCCTGGACGAACGGCTGGAACAGCTGTCCTACATGCTGGAGCGGACCCACAAGGCCGCTGCCCAGCCTGAACTGAACGGCGCGCTGGCCGATATTTCCCGCAAGATCGATGCGCTCGAAAGCGGTGCGGTCAACGATGTTCTGGCGGAGCGTCTCGATTATCTCGCCCGCCGTATCGACCAAATTGAAATGCAGCCTGCGCCGGTGGCCCAGGCGCCTGTTGACGACAGCGCCTTCCGCCGTATCGAGGGCCGCCTTAGCGACATCGCCGCCCGGCTGGAAGAAAGCACGGCGGCACCGGCAACCGACTCGCGAGCACTGAAGAGCCTCGAAGACCAGATCGCCAATCTCTCCGCACTGCTGCACGAACCGCGCGGCAACGAGGGACTGTCGATCGATCTCGACCGTCGCATGGGCGCGATCGAAGATTACATGGCAACGAGCGACGAATATATCATCGAAGCCGCACGCCAGGCCGCCGAAGCGGTGGTCGACGCCTATTCCCGCAATGGCAACCTGCAGGCAGGTTCCGTTCCTGCGGCCGACATGTCGGCCCTGAACGCCCTTGCCGCCGATCTTCGCCAACTCGAGGATCTGAGCCGCAGCGGCGAGGAACGCACCCACAAGACGTTCCAGGCCCTGCATGAAACGCTCGTCCACATTGCCGACCGGCTTGACGATATGGAAACGCGCAACAGCAGGCCGGCTGCGCGGATGCCGGCCGCCAACGCCGATTTCGAAGTCGATCCCTATTCGCTGATCCCGGCTGGCGCCGAGGCCGAAAGGCCCGCGGTGTTTGGAACGAAGACTGCCGCTGCCGCACCCGTTGCCCGCGCCGTCAGCGAACCGGCTGCGCCGCAGCCGATGCAGCCTCCCGTCAGCCACACCAGCGCAATCGCCATCGAGGCCGCTACCAAGCCCGCCGCTGACGCCAAGCAGAGCAAGAGCCTGTTCCTGGCGCTCGGCAAGAAGCTGATGCCGGGCAAGAAGGCGCCGAAGGCTCAGGCCGGCGAGCGCACCATCATCGATCCGGTCCCGTCGATCGATCCTGTCGATGTCGTGCCGTCCGAAGAGGCCAACGAGCTGCTGGAGCCGGGCTCCGGCGCCCCTGACGTCAAGAAGATCCTGGAGCGGGTTCGCGCCAGCCAGAGTGCAGCGCGTGCCAATCCAAAGCCCGCGACCGAAAACGATCGCGCCGACTATATCGCGGCCGCCCGCCGCGCGGCACAGGCTGCCGCAATCGAATCCGACCCGAAGGCACAGCCGGTCAAGGGTGAGAAGAAAGCCAAGGCTCCGAAGCCTGCCGGTGGCGCGAGCTCGTTCTCGCGCTTCCGCCGTCCGCTGCTTCTCGCCGTCGGCGCCGTTCTTCTGGCGATCATGGCGTTCCCGCTTGCCCGGACGCTGACATCCGGCCAAAGCGCACCGCCAGCCGAAGTGGCCGTGCTGAGCGATGCCACGCAGACTCCAGCAACGGCCGACACGTCGGCTGCTCCGCAGGCCGATGCACCTGTAGCCGCCCAGAATGAAGCACCGGCTGCTCCCGAAGCTGCGCCTCAGGCCGCCGTTCCGCCAGCTGCACCAACCGAGCACCTGACCGATGCGGCACCGCTCGACGGCGAAGGCGCTGCGACCCTGACCCCGGGCGCCCCGACGCAGGACGCCACGGCCTTCGCGCCGAAGGATGCCCCGGCCTCGACCAACGTAGCGCCGGCCCAGCCGGGCCTGACCATTCCTGACGTGATCCAGCCGGCGGCACTTGCCGACGCGGCGCGCGCTGGCGATGCGCTCGCCCTGTTCGAAATCGCTGCCCGTTACAGCGAAGGCCGAAACGGCGTGACGGTCAGCGAAGCCGATGCCGTCAAGTGGTACCAGCTATCTGCGGACAAGGGCTTTGCCCCGGCGCAGTACCGCCTCGGCAGCATCTATGAAAAGGGTACCGGTGTCGCCCGCGACATCAACAAGGCCAAGGACTATTACGAGCAGGCGGCCAACCAGGGCAATGCCAGCGCCATGCACAATCTTGCCGTGCTCTACGCCTCCGGCGCGCTCGGACAGCAGGATTATGCGACGGCGGCGAACTGGTTCACCAAGGCTGCCAATCTCGGCATCACCGACAGCCAGTTCAACCTCGCCATCCTCTGCGCCCGCGGCAATGGCGTGACGCAGGATCTCGGCGAGAGCTACAAGTGGTTCGCGATCGCCGCCAAGGGTGGCGACAAGGACGCTGGTGCCAAGCGCGACGAAGTGGCCAAGGCGATGAAGCCTGCCGATCTCGACAAGGCGCGCGCCACCACCGACGCCTGGAAGCCGCAGCAACTCGACAACAAGGCCAACGGCATCGACGTGCCTGATGCCTGGACCGGCAAGGGCACCAGCACCTCCAGCGTCGACATGAAGAAGGCGATCCGCAACATTCAGGCGATCCTGAACAATAACGGCTTCGACGCCGGTACGCCTGACGGCGAGATGGGCGCCAAGACCGTCTCGGCAATCAAGAGCTTCCAGAAGTCGATCGGCCAGGATCCCTCCGGCAAGATCAACGACGACACCGTCAAGGCTCTGCTGGAGCGCAACGCCAAGAACGCCACCAAGGCATAACGCCGGCGTAAAAGCGTGAAATCGGAACGGCCCTTTTGCCTTCGCCGCAAAAGGGTCGTTTTGCTTTTGGAGTTTCGCCACCGTGATTGATTGCCAGCCGGGGGATTCGTGAGCATTCAGCGGGACAGCGCGCCCTATTTCAGCCAGTGGGAAACGGCTGACATGACGTTGCCCGTACTTGCCGAGGGCTCTACGGCGCTATTGCGCGATCCGCTCTGGCAACGGTCGGGCGCGGAGACTGTAGAGGAATACGCGCGCTGGGCCATCAACGTCTGCGGCATGGCCTGCCTGAAGATGGTGCTGGCCGCCCGCGGAGAGATCCACCCGACGCTGGCATTGGCGCGGGCCTGCACCGCCTATGGCGGCTATGTCGTCAACGAGCTCGACGCCTCGATCAAGGGGCTGATCTATGCGCCCTTCGTAACCTATGTGCGCGAGAATTTCGGACTCATCGCCGAGACGATGACCGGCGTTCAGACATCAGCTATCCCGGCGCTTCTGGCGGAACGGCCGTTCTTCATCGCCTCCGTCCATAGCGGCATTCGCTGGCCGGACCGCATGCCGCCGTCAAAGGGCGGACACTTGGTTCTGGTCACGGCGGCCTCGCCGGAGACGGTCCGCTTCCACAATCCATCCGGTCACGATGCCGCGAGCCAGGCCGACGCTACGCTGCCGCTTGCCGTCTTCGACCGCTTCTTCGCCAATCGCGGCATCGCCGTCGGCTTTTGACCATTTCAACACCAGATCATTCCGGAGGTTTTCATGACATCTTCCCGCGGCAAGCTGCGCATCGCCGTGCTCTTCGGCGGCCGCTCGGCGGAACATGACGTTTCGGTGCTATCAGCAACGAACGTGATGCGGGCGCTGGAGCCTTCGAAATACGAGGCGGTTCCTGTTTTCGTCACCCACGAGGGCCAATGGCTGCTCAGCCGTTTCGAGAATGGAAACCTGACCAAGCCTCTCAGCGGCACCGAGCTGGCGCTTGTGCCGGGCGGATTTGGACGGATGATCGCGATTGACGCAGGCAAGATGAGCGATGCCGGCAAGATCGACATTCTGTTTCCGGTGCTTCACGGGATCCATGGCGAGGACGGATCGGTACAGGGACTGGCCGAGGTCGCCCGCGTGCCGCTGGTGGGCTGTGGAATCCTTGGCTCGGCAACGGCCCTCGACAAGGATATCGCCAAGCAGCTGCTGCGCGCATCTGGCTTGCCGGTTGCCCGGGCGGTGACCATCCATGAGGGAAAGGCACCCGCATTCGGCGACCTCGAAGGCGAACTTGGCCTGCCACTGTTCATCAAACCGGCGCGGCAGGGTTCGTCGGTCGGTGTCCGCAAGGTTTCCGGCAGCCAGGAATTCGGCCCCGCGCTCGCCGAAGGCTTCAAGCATGACCGGAAGCTGCTCGCCGAAGAATTCATCCGCGGCCGCGAGATCGAATGCAGTGTGCTTGAAGACACCAAGGGCGGGCTCTTCGTTTCGCGCCCCGGCGAGATCATCCCGGCCGAAAGCCATGGCTTCTACAGCTACGATGCCAAATATATCGACGAGGACGGCGCGGCACTGAAAGTTCCTGCGGAGCTGCCGCCGGAGATCGAGGCAAAGATCCGCGAGACCGCGGCACTCGCCTTCCGCGCGCTTGGCTGCGACGGCATGGCTCGCGTCGATTTCTTCCTGACCGAAGACACGACCTTCCTGATCAACGAGGTGAACACGATCCCCGGTTTCACCGATATCAGCATGTATTCGAAGGCGATGGCGGCAAGCGGCGTCAGCTATCCCGAGGTCATCGACCGGCTTGTCGAACATGGGCTGGCACGGGCCGGTCTCTAGGCAAGAGATGGTCTTTACTCGGCGCCACAGACAGGTGCCGGGCAAGAAAACATCAGGACTTCGCGAAGGCCTGTCATAAATCCTGAAAAAAGCCGGATTATTCGGGAGTTATCGCCGCGGAATGTGCGGAACGGATGTCGTTTCTCGAAAGCCTCTGGCAACGATTTCCAAGTATGATGCGCCATTCGAATAGGACAAGCGCGTCTGCCCGGCGGGGGCAGTGAGTAATCGGGGTCGGTTGTGGCAATTTATCTGCCCATCGCAGAGTTGTCGGTGAACATCTTCATCATTCTTGGCATGGGCGCCGCGGTCGGCTTCCTGTCGGGCATGTTTGGCGTTGGCGGAGGCTTCCTGATCACGCCGCTGTTGATCTTCTACAACATCCCGCCCGTCGTTGCCGTCGCCACCGGCGCCAACCAGGTCGTGGCATCGTCGATCTCCGGCGCGATCACGCATTTCCGGCGCGGCACGCTCGATGTCAAACTGGGATCGGTGCTGCTGATCGGCGGCCTTTCCGGCGCGACCGTCGGTATCTGGATTTTCTCGCTCTTGCGCCGTCTCGGCCAGCTCGACCTGTTCATCTCCCTGCTTTACGTCGTGTTTCTCGGCACCGTCGGCGGGCTGATGCTGCTCGAAAGCGTCAACGCCATGCGCCGCGCGGCCAAGAACGAGGCGCCGGCGCCGCGTAAACCCGGGCATCATCACTGGGTTCATCGCCTGCCCTTCAAGGTGCGCTTCAAGAAATCGAAGATCTATCTCAGCGTCATCCCGGTGATCGCGCTCGGCTTCGGGATCGGCATCCTGACATCCGTCATGGGTGTCGGCGGCGGCTTCATCATGGTTCCGGCGATGATCTATCTGCTGCGTATCCCCACGAATGTCGTCGTCGGCACCTCGCTGTTCCAGATCATCTTCGTCACCGCCTACACGACGATCGTGCAGGCTGCGACGAACTTTTCCGTCGATATCGTACTGGCCTTCATCCTGATGGTCGCAGGCGTGATCGGCGCGCAATATGGCGTGCGGGTCGGCCAGAAGCTGCGCGGCGAACAGCTGCGCGCCCTTCTCGGCCTGCTGGTTCTTGCCGTTGGTATTCGTCTGGCGATTTCGCTGGTCGTCACACCCGCCGATATCTACTCGATCGTGATGGGAGGCAATTGATGCGCTGCCTTCCAGCCTTCGCCCTGTTGCTCGCCCTCCTCCTGCCCGGCCTCGCATCTGCACAGATGCTGCTGCCCGGGCAGAATTCCGAGAGCTCCCGCGAAGGCCTGGAGATCGGCACCTCGACCAGCGAAATCGCCATCACCTCCGATTTCCGCGGTGCGGACCTGACGATCTTCGGCGCCGTCACCGAGACCGACCAGCTACTGCTGGCCGTCGGGCAATATGACGTGGTCGTCGTTCTGGAGGGGCCGCGGGAGAACGCCACGGTGCGCAAGAAGCAACGCGTCTTCGGCATCTGGATCAACACCAGTTCGATGACCTTCGAGGCCGTGCCGCATTCCTACTCGATGTCGAGTTCACGGGCGATCGATGATGTCACGACGCCGCTCGACCTCACCGACGAGGGGATCGGCATCGACCACATTCCGCTGACGCCGGTCGGCTATGTCGGCGATGGCAGCAGTCTGGGCGAATTCCGCGAATCCTTCCGCCGCCTGCAGCAGAGCGGCGGCCTCTATGAGCGCGATCCCTCGGGGGTCCGCTTCGTCAGCTCCAACCTCTTCAAGGCGAGCCTGCGGCTTCCGGCCAACATTCCGAACGGTGTGCATACGGTGCGCGCCTACCTGTTCAAGAGCGGAAAGCTGGTGACGCAGAAATCCGTGCCGCTGCGCGTCATCAAAACCGGCATCGAGCAGATGATCACCGATGCAGCGCACGAGAAGCCGATCCTTTACGGTGCCTTCTCCGTGTTCCTGGCGCTGATCACAGGCTGGCTGGCCAGCATCGTCTTCCGCAAGGACTGATCAGGCGCTTTTCTTCCGCGCGACGACCTCGAGATAGGCTTCTGTCAGCCGCCCGAGGACCGAAGGCGTTCCCGGTGGAAGCTCCATGCCGAGATGCTTGGCGCGCAGCTCATCCATGAAATCGTTCCACAGCTGCGCCCCACCATTTTCCAGCAGTTCGGCGCGGATCGCCAGCTCCTCTGAAACAGGCATGTGCTTTCGCCCCCAGGCGCCCATCTGCGCCAACAAGGGCACGAGATCGATCGACATTTCGGTGAGGCTAAAGACCGACTTCTGCTTGTGGCTCGGATCGTCTTCCTTCGTAAGCAACCCTCTGTCGACGAGACGGCGAAGGCGGTCTGCCAGGATGTTCGAGGCGATCCCCTCGACCGAATTCTGCAGCAGCTCGCGAAAATGGCGGCGATTGCCGAACATGATGTCGCGGATGACGATCAGGCTCCATCTGTCGCCGAGGACCTCGAGCGTCAGATTGATCGGGCAACCCGAGCGGTGCAACTCATTCATTCCCAGCCCCCAAAACCGATTGCATTTTGCCGGTGGTTTACCCCGTGCTCAACCGGTTGCTTTTCGCAATCGGTTTTGACTATGATAGATTTAGACGTTCAAAGGGAGGAAATGCAAATGCGCAAGCTCGTTGTCTGGAATCTGATGACGCTTGATGGCTATTTCGAGGGCACGAAGCCCTGGGATATCGGCTTCCATACGCTGGTCTGGGGGCCGGAACTGGAAGCCTATTCGGAGCAGTTCGGCAAGGAAGGCGACCTGCTGGTCTTCGGCCGCAAGACCTACGAGGGCATGGCCGCCTATTGGACGACGACCGAAGACGAAGACAATATCAAGCCCTATATGAACAGCATCGCCAAGATCGCCGTTTCCCGCACCCTGACCGAAGCGACCTGGAACAACACGCGCCTCGTCAGCGAGCCGGTTGCCGAGCTCACCAAGCTGAAACAGCAGGATGGCAAGACGATCTTCATCTTCGGCAGCGCCGAACTCGCCGACGGAATGCTGAAGGCCGGGCTGGTCGATGAAATCCGCATCTGCCTCGTGCCGGTCATTCTCGGCAGCGGCAATCCCCATTTCAAGCCCGCCAGCGAACAGCGCGCCCTGACGCTTATCGAGAGCACGGCGACCAAGAACGGCGGCCTTATTCTGCGCTACGAGGTGCCGAAAGCGGCTTAAGTTTCGTTGATGTTGTGGCCGAGAAGGCGGGTGTCACTAAGCAGCCGAACAGCTGACTCTTACGCCCGCCGATCTGTGCTTCGATAGAATAGGCCATTTCAGCCTGTTTCACTCCCGCCACGCAGCCGGCTTCTGGCTGGAGGCGGTTCTGTGGCTGCGGGATGGCGCCAATCCCTGGCCGCGCCAGCGCGCCCACATCCCGCCTTTTGAGGGACACAACTTCGCCTTTGAATAAAAACCGGTCTTTAAGATTTACGAGTTAGTAATCTCTCGAAACGAGAGGTTCAGTTTTGCGTATCCGTACACTTCTCGCCCTGGTGCTGCTGGCACTTGTTGCCGGCTGTGCGACGGCGCCCCGTCAGACACGAAATATTTGCGCGGTCTTCGACCAGCGCGATGGGCTGTTCACCAACTGGCAGCGCGAGGCCGAGCGCGCCGAGAAGAAATACGGCATTCCGGTGCCGATCCTGATGGCGACGATGTATGTGGAATCGGGCTTCCAGCCGAACGCCCGTCCGCCGCGCACGAAACTCTTCGGCTTCATTCCCTGGACGCGGCAATCGACCGCCTATGGATATTCCCAGGCGCTTGACGGCACCTGGAGCCATTACCAGTCCGAAACAGGTAACTGGACCGGCCGCCGCACCAACTTCGCCGACGCGATCGATTTCATCGCCTGGTACCACTACAGCAACAGTCAGGCGACCGGCATCCAGCGCAACGACGCCTACAATCTCTATCTCGCCTATTACTCCGGTCCGACCGGATACAAGCGCGGCGACTGGCGCTCGAACGGCCAGCTGCAGAGGACGGCGCAGAAGTTTGCGAATATGGCCGCGACCTATCAGCAGCAGCTGAATGGGTGCGATTGAGGCGCGAGCTTAGCCGCGCAGGTTTCCGAACCTGACGGAATAGATGCGGTCGCGGCCCAGAAGATGGGCGACCAGCGATGCGTGATCGAACAGGCCCCTCATCGCCTTGTGACCGATATCGAGGCCGCCGCTCATCACGCCGAAGGCGGGCATCAGCAGGCGCGAACCATCCGTGGCAAAGCAGGGACGGCGGATCGATTTTTCGCGGCGGCGGACGGTGGCGGCCGGATGCAGGTGACCGGCGATTTCGCCCTGCTGCAATCCGCCCTTCGGCTCATGCCGGAAGGTAAGACCGCCATAGTGGATCTCGTCGGTTGAGATGCCGGGCAGATCGACGGTCCCGTCGGGGTCATGGTTGCCGTTGATCCATATCCATTCACGGCCGCGAGCCATATCCGAGATCAGCATGCGGAAGGGTTCCGGCAGGTGCTGCGAGCCGACGCGGTCATGGAAATTGTCGCCAAGCGAGACGACGATGTTCGGGTTATAGCGGGTGATGACGGCCGAGAGGACGGTGAGCGTCGCCAGCGTGTCGTAGGGCGGCAGCATCATGCCGCGGCGGGCGAAAGCGGCTCCCTTCTCCAGATGCAGGTCGGAGACGACGAGCAGGCTTGATTCTGGCAGGTAGAGAGCGCCCAGCGGATCGCAGACGGCGGCAACGCCTGCAACCGACGTTTCCACGCCGGGCATCGGGACCAGTCCGTTGAGTTCGCGCGCCAGCGCCAGGCGGTTCATTGCGGTCTTCTATCCTAAATCTTCAGGTCATCGCCTCGGCGATGAGGTCGTCTGCCGCTTCGGCCAGCAGCGCATCATGGGCTTCGCCCGGCACCGCCTCCTTGCCGATCTCGAGCATGACGGGCACGGCGAGCGGCGAGATATGGTCCAGCGCACGATGCGTGATGTGACCCTTGATTCGTCTCAGCATATCGCCAAGCCGGGAAATATCCAAAAGCCCTGTGCCCGCGTCCTGCCTGGTCGCCTGCAGCAGGATGTGATCAGGCTCGTGACTGCGCAGCACGTCATAGATCAGATCCGCGGAGACGGTGACCTGTCTGCCGCTCTTTTCCTTGCCTGGATGACGGCGCTCGATCAAGCCTGCGATCACGGCGCAATTGCGGAAGGTGCGCTTCAAAAGAAAGGATTCGTTGAGCCATTCCTCCAGATCGTCACCGAGCATGTCCTCATCGAAGAGATCGGCGAGGCTTAGGCGGCCGTTCTGGATCATCTGGCCCATATCCTCCAAACCCCAGATGCCGAGCGAATAATCGGTACAGACGAAGCCGAGCGGCTTGGCACCTGCCCGCTCCAGCCGCCGTGTGAGCAGCATGCCGAGCGTCTGGTGCGCCAGGCGCCCTTCGAAGGGATAGGCGACCATGTAGCAGCGGCTGCCGCGCGGAAAGGTTTCGATCAGCAGCTCGTCGCGCTTCGGCAGCATCGACTTGTCCTTCTGCAGCGACAGCCAGTCGCGCACTTGATCCGGCAGATGGTGCCACCGGTCAGGATCGGCGATCATCGAACGGACCTGATCGGCCAGATAGGTCGAGAGCGGGAACTTGCCGCCAGCGTAGGATGGGATCTTGGGATCGAGGGAGAAGGCCTGCGAGGCGAGCGCCTCGCTTTCGCGGATGCCTTCGAAGCGCAGCACCTTGCCGGAGAAGATGAAGGTATCGCCCGGCGACAGCTGCTCGAAGAAATACTCCTCCATCTTGCCGAGCACCGCGCCGCCACGGCCGATACGGCCGCCCTCGCCGCGCTTGACCATCTTCAGGTTCAGCATCGGGCTCTCGACGATGGTACCGAGATTGAGCCGGTATTGCTGGGCGACCTGCGGATTGGAGACGCGCCAGAGACCGTCGCTGGTTTTGCGGATGCGGGCGTAGCGCTCATAGGTGCGCAGCGCGTAGCCGCCGGTGGCGACGAAATCGACGATCTGCTCGAATGTTTCCCAGGGCAGATCGGCATAGGGGGACGCGGTGCGGATCTCATCGTAGAGCTGCAGCATGTCGAACGGCTCGGCGCAGGCCATGCCGAGCACGTGCTGGGCCAGCACATCCAGCGCGCCACGGCCAACCGGCGGGGTGTCCTGCGCACCGATGTAATTCGCATCGAGCGCCGCCTGGCACTCCATGACCTCGAAGCGGTTGGCAGGGACGAGGATCGCCTTTGACGGTTCGTCCATCCGGTGGTTGGCGCGGCCGATGCGTTGTGCGAGACGCGAGGCGCCCTTGGGAGCACCGACATGGATGACGAGATCGACGTCGCCCCAGTCGATGCCGAGATCGAGCGTCGAGGTGGCGACGACGGCGCGCAGCTTATTGGCGGCCATCGCCGCTTCCACCTTGCGCCGCTGGCTGACATCGAGCGAACCGTGATGCAGGGCGATCGGCAGGTTGTCCTCGTTGATCGTCCAGAGTTCCTGGAATAGCATTTCGGCCTGCGAGCGGGTGTTGACGAAGAGCAGCGTCGTCTGGTGATCGAGAAGCTGTTTATAGACATCCGGAATGGCATATTTCGCGGAGTGACCCGACCAGGGAATGCGCTCCTCCGTCTTCAGGATCGAGATATCCGGCTTCGCGCCGCCTTCGACGGTGACGAGACCGGCATGTCTCTCCTCGCCCTCTTCCTGGGCCACCAGCCATTTCTGCAGGTCCATCGGCTCGGCGACCGTGGCGGAAAGACCGATGGTCTGCAGGTTGGGGGCGAGCCTGCGGAGCCTGGCGATGCCGAGGGAGAGCATGTGGCCGCGCTTGGAGGTGACGAGCGAGTGCAACTCGTCCAGCACGATATATTTCAGGTCCTTGAAGAAGCGTTCGGCTTCCTTGTTGGCTAGCAGCAGCGCCACCTGCTCCGGCGTCGTCAGCAGGATATCGGGCGGGTTGAGCTTCTGGCGCTGGCGCTTGGCATTCGGCGTGTCGCCGGTGCGGTTTTCGATGCTGACAGGCAGGCCCATCTCTTCGACCGGCTTGGTCAGGTTGCGCTCGATATCGACGGCGAGCGCCTTCAACGGCGAGACATACAGCGTATGGATGCCGGTGAAGGCCGAGCCTGGCGGGATCTTGCCGCGGCGGGTCAGATCGGTCAGCGCCGGCAGGAAGCCGGCGAGCGTCTTGCCGGCGCCCGTTGGGGCGATCAGCAGCGTGCTTTCGCCGGCTTCGGAGCGCGCCAGCAATTCCAGCTGATGTTTGCGCGGCCGCCAGCCCTTTTCCGCAAACCAGCGGAGAAAAGGGGCAGGCAGGGCAAGGCTGCTATCGGTATCGACTTGGTCCACGCCATAAAGGTAGTGAAATCAGGCCGAAAGAGAAGAGCGCGATCTCACATCGCGATATAGCGGTCCTTGCGGTGATTGATGGCGAGCGTGAGGTTCAGGACCACCGCGCCAAGCACCGAGCAGGCGATGATGAACGGGCTGGCGACGAAGAAGGACAGCGCCAGAATGATGCCGTCGAAGCCAAGCTGCACGAGGCCTGCCCGCCAGCCGAAACGATCCTGGATATAGAGCGCCAGAATGCCGACGCCGCCCAGGCTGGCGCGATGGCGGAAGAGCGCCAGCATGCCCGCGCCGATGACCAGGCCGCCGAAGAGGGCACCGGCGATCGGATCGACATGCGAAAGACTGATGAAGCGAGGCGCAACCTCGGACAGTGCCGAGGTCATGGCGATCGCAATAAAGGTCTTGACCGTGAAGGCAGGCCCGAGGCGGCGAAAGGCGAGATAATAGAAGGGCAGGTTTACGGCGAAGAAGCAGAGGCCGAAGCTCCAGCCGGTGGCGTAATGCAACAGGAAGGCCATGCCGGCCGTGCCGCCCGTCAGAAGGCCGGCGCCTGAAAGCAGCGAGACGCCGAGCACCGCAAGCATGCTTCCGGCAACCAGGCCCTGGGCATCGTCAAGGAGCGAGTGGCGGTCTGCCGAAGAGTTCAAGACGCCTGTGAATGCCATTATTTTCCCCCTCCCGGTTTGGCTCTTTCTATCCTGACGGAGCCACTTGGCAAGATGTCCCAGTCAGCGATCTGCATTTTCGCCGCATTGCTGGAGCGGCCTGACGGCTGACACAGAAGAGAGACAGAAGATGCCGACACGCCGCTCGATCCTTACCGCCATCGGCGCCCTCGCCCTTCTTCCCCGGATATCGAGAGCGGAAGCCGCGGCTCCCGCCAGCCTGACGCTGTGGCCGGGTT
Source organism: Rhizobium sp. 01N424 (assembly GCF_056399485.1). NCBI lineage: Bacteria > Pseudomonadati > Pseudomonadota > Alphaproteobacteria > Hyphomicrobiales > Rhizobiaceae > Rhizobium > Rhizobium sp. 01N424. The sequence continues at coordinate 416,200 of NZ_JBFTRK010000001.1, read as the reverse complement.
CTCCTCCGGGCGGCGGTGGCTCTTCCGGCGATGTGCGGCAGAATTCCAAGGGGGCGGTCAGCAACATCGCCATCCCAAAGATCGATGTCTTTGCGCCAGAGACACCCAATGGGACGGCCTTCCTGATCGCGGCGGGCGGCGGCTACAAGCGCATCGAGATGCAGAGCGAGGCGCTACCGGCCGCGCAGTGGCTGAACGACCGCGGCATCACCGCCTTCGTGCTTTCCTACCGGCTTCCGGCCGAAGGCTGGGAGGCCGGGCCACTGGCGCCGCTGCAGGACGCGCAGCGGGCGCTGCGGCTGATCCGGGCGAATGCCGGAACCTTCCAGATCAACCCTGACCGCCTCGGCGTCCTCGGCTTTTCAGCGGGCGCCCACCTTCTCGGTCTGGCGGCAACGCGATCGGCTTTCGCTTCCTACGAGCCGATCGATGCGGCCGACAGGCCTTCGGCGCGGCCGGATCTTGCGGCATTGATCTATCCCGTCATCACCCTGAAACCGCCCTTCGATCATACCTCGACGCGAAAGGTGCTGATCGGCAGCGATCCGGGTGCAGCCCTTACTTCGGAGTGGTCGGTGGAAGATCATGTGAAGGCCCATTGCCCGCCGGTTTTCCTCGTGCAGGCGCAAGACGATCCGATTTCCGATCCGCAGAATACGCTGATCATGCAAGCCGCCTGCGAGAAGGCAGGTGTGCCGGTCGAGCTGCACCGGCTGGCGAGTGGCGGCCATGGCTTCGGCATGGGCGTGCCGAGCACCGATACGGCGGCATGGCCGGGCTATTTCTCGACCTGGCTCGACAAGCAAATCCCGCCTCGCGGCTGAAATTTGCTCCCGTTTAACAACACGCTTGACTCCCGTGATAATCATGGATATTTTTTATCCATGAATTGAGGAGGCGACTTCGATGAAACTCAGCGACGGTGTCGAGCAGGCCATTCATTGCGTAGCGGTGCTTGCCGGCCTTTCTGCCGAAGGCGTGCTCTCGGCCGCCGCACTCGCCGAATATCACGGCGTTTCGACGAGCTATCTCCTGAAGCATCTGCAGGCGCTTTCGGGTGCCGGGCTGCTGAGCACCGTGCCGGGGCCGAAAGGCGGGTACCGGCTGGCGAAAAAGCCCGATGCTATTTCGCTGCTTGATATCGTGCTGGCGGTAGAAGGCCCGGCGCCCGCCTTCCGCTGCAGCGAAATCCGCCAGCGCGGGCCGAACCCGCTGCCGCAGCGCTATTTCACCAAGCCGTGCCAGGTCACGGCGGCGATGCTGAAAGCCGAGCGCGCCTATCGCGCCGAACTCGCCAAGACAAAGATCACAGACATTCTGGCGGACCTTGCCGCCGATGATGACGGAGGCATCGCCGCCCGCGGCTGCGCCTTCATGGACTTGAACGAACGCAAAGCGGCTCGATGAGCCTTACCCCCAAAGGAGAATGACGATGCAACCCCGTTTCAATTTCGCCAAAGCTGCCCCTGATGCTTACAAGGCCGTCGCTGCATTGGAGCAGTATGTCCAGACCTCAGGTCTCGAGCGCCGCTTCATCCACCTGATCAAGCTGCGCGCCTCACAGATCAACGGCTGCGCCTATTGTGTCGACATGCATGTGAAGGAAGCGCGCCACGACGGTCTCTCGGAACAGTGGATCAACCTTATGTGCGTCTGGCGTGAATCGCCGGTCTATGATGCCAGGGAACGTGCGCTGCTCGGCTGGGTCGATGCTGTCACGAACATCGCTTCGACCGGCGCTCCGGATGCCGATTACGAAGCGCTGAAGGCGCATTTCGACGAAGAAGAAATCACCAAGATTACCGTGGCGATCGGCGCGATCAATGTCTGGAACCTTCCGGGCACAGCACCCGATCGACCAGCCGGCAAAGGCTGCCTGAGGCTACGAGCCCCTCTCTCCAAACGGGGAGAGGGGTTCATTCATCAATTCGTCTTGGGTGCGGTCTGGACCGGCCGTTCGGCGGAGGGATCGACGCTGTTGAAGACCTGGCGGAGGGTCTGGGAGATTTCCTCGGCTGAGGCACCCTTCGCGTATTCTTCCTTCATGCGGCGTCTGACAAGCTTTTCCAGTTCTGACATATCGTCACCTCATCATTTCCGGCGCGAGGTCATTTTCGCGCTGCAGCATGGATGAGGCAAGTTACGATTTGTTCACGCGCGCTCACAGCGCGATGTAGCGATCGGCGCGATGGTTGATCGTCAGAAACAGATTGAGCACCACCGCGCCCAGCACCGAATAGAAGACGACCGGCGGCGTGGTGACGAAGAAGGCCGCCGCCAGCACGCACATATCGATAGCGAGCTGAACGAGACCGGCGCGGATGCCGAAACGCTCCTGCATATAGATACCGAGAATGCCGACGCCGCCGAGGCTGGCGCGGTGGCGGTAAAGCGCCAGAAGGCCGAAGCCGAGCAGCAGGCCGCCGAGAAGGGCCGCCCATGCGGGCTGGATCGTGGCGATCGCCATGACCTTCGGCTGCAGGCTTGTCAGCGCCGAGGTGAGGCCGATGGCGATGAAGGTCTTCAGCGTGAAGGCGATGCCGAGACGCTTCCAGGAGAGATAGAAGAACGGCACATTCAGGAAGAAGAAGGCCAAGCCGAAATTGATACCGAACGCGTAGTGGAGCAGGAAGGCGATCCCCGCGGTACTGCCGGTCAGAAGGCCGGCGCTGGCGAGAACGTAAAGGCCGAGCGCGGAGACGAGGCTGCCGGTGAAGATGCCCTGGACATCTTCGACTGCCGTGTGACGCGTGGCGCTGGTGTTCCAGAAACCGAGGGCACTGATGAGCTGGGTCATGTCGCTAATCTCCAAACGGCAGACGAGTTCAAGAGCGCCGGAGACACTCCTGCGCGATGGATTTGCTATGATGAGAGAGCCGGGGCGTTCCTGCTTTCGATCGCGGCGCCGGTCGGCTGATGGCGGAATTATTGGGCTTTTCGCACTTGCGAGCAAGCGAAATATGTAAGCAATGCTGACCTATTTGAAATTCGCAAGATTTATGCGCTCACTTCCCCCGGCGCGTAAGGAACAGAATACCGGAAACCGGTTTTCCGCCATCTTTGCGAATGGTGGTTTTCTCGATTTTCAGCACGTCGAAGCCATGGCGAGCGCAGAGAGCTCGGACATAGGTTTCCGTGTGGGCATAGCGCAGCGAAGGCGCCAGATGAAAGCCATCGCCCTCGCCTGCATCCTCGACGGAAAAGGCGAAGTCGCCGCCCGGCGCGGAAAGCCGTTCCGCGATCAGGAAGACGCTTTCGAGATTGCCGAGATACATCAGCACGTCGGCCGCGGTGATCAGGTCAGCGCGGGTTTCGCTTCTGCCTGAAAAGACGCCGGATCTTTCAGGGGAGAGCGAGAGATCGGCCTGAGCGAGATGATCGTAGATCCCCTTCTCTTCCGCTTTGGCCAGCATGTTCTGCGAGAGATCATAGCCCTCAAGCGCATCGACAGCTTCGCGGATCTCCGGCCCGAGGAGACCCGTGCCGCAGCCGAGATCGACGGCCAGCGCATAGCGGCGGCCGGTGGATGCCACGAGGGCCGCCAGCTTCTGCGGGACTGAATAGTCGAGCTTTTCGACAAGCGATGTCTCGAAACGACCGGCATAGTCGTCGAAGAGACGCTCGACATAGCGGCTCGGCGGCTGGTCCGGTGTGGCCGCTTCGCCGAGAAGCGCGAGCTTGAGGCCTGCGCCGAAGATATCCTCGGGGTCGAGCGCGAGGGTCTGCCTGTAGCCATCGGCAGCGCCGGCCGCGTTGCCGGCCTTTTCGCGATAGGTCGCCAGCCGATACCAGCCGGCCGCCCAGGAAGGCGTCAGCTCCAGGGCCTGCTCCATGAGTTCCGCCGCAGCCTCCGGCTCACCGCCCTCATCGAGCATCTTGGCATAATCGGCGCGGCGGTCGGCAATGACGTCGCCTGAAGAGAGCTGGCTCTGCTGCATAATGGGACCTTTTGAGTGCTCGCGCATTTGGCGGTGGCCACAAAAAAACTCAAGTCCTATTTCAGAGGCGGGGCGGACAGCTCTGGAAAAGGCTTGCGAGCAATGATTCGCGACCGTATCTCAGGGCAAACAGGAGATGTGAATGTCCGATCAGGTGAACAAGTTTCTCGGCGACTCGCTCGGCCGAACTTTGGTGAAGCTCTTGGTGGTTTCGCTGATCGTCGGCTTCGTGATGACGATCTTCGGCTGGACGCCCTATGAAATCGTCTACGGCATTCGCGATTTCATCCGGGAAATCTGGTATCGCGGCTTCTCGGCCCTCGGCCGCGTCGGCGATTATCTCTTGCTCGGCGCCACGATCGTCATTCCGATCTTCATCATCATCCGTCTCTTCAACTATCGCCGCTGATCATGAGCTTCACAATCGTTTCCCGGCGCGGGTTGCTGCGCCTCTCAGGCCTTGCACTTGTCGCGGGCGTTGCAAGCTGCACCACCACACCGAAGATGTCGTCGACGCCCTCGGACGGTCAGGATGAGACGGCGGCCGCTCTGCCGCTCGTCAACCAGCTGCGTGCCAAGAACGGCCTGCCGCCGCTCAGCATCGACCCGGCGGCAAGTGCTGCAGCGATCTTCCAGGCGAAGCGCATGGCGAGCGCCGGCAAGATGGCGCATCTCATGGGCATGTCCGACAGTTTTGGCGCCCGTGTGAAGGCGAGCGGCGTGCAGCTTCCGGCGGCCGAGAATATCGGCGTCGGCCAGAAGTCTGTCGATGGCATCGTTCAGGCGTGGATCAACTCGCCGCATCATCTGGAAAACATGCTCGGCCGCTATAGCGGCGTCGGCGTTGCCGTCGCGCATAATGCATCTTCCAACAACTGGCCCTATTGGGCCATGGTGCTCTCGAACTGAGGCGATTCTGCCTCCCGTTTCGAGGCAGGCATGAGCAGGACTGAAGACCACCCCCCATTGGCATTCGACGTGACGCACCGGCTGGTGCTGTCGATTGCCATCCCGATGACCCTTGGCTTCATGACGACGCCGTTGCTCGGCCTTGTCGATACCGGCGTCGTCGGCCATATGGGCCAACCCGACGCGCTTGCCGGTCTTGCCATCGGCGCCATGCTGTTCGACCTCCTCCTCGGCAGCTTCAACTTTCTCCGCGCCTCAACGACCGGCCTGACTGCGCAGGCGCTTGGTCGGCGTGATCTGCGGGAGCAGCAGGGCGTGTTCTGGCGGGCGATGATTTCGGCGATCGGCTGCGGCGTATTGTTGCTCTGTCTGTCCCCGCTGCTTCTGGCAGCGGGACTGAAGCTGATGGGGCCGGAAGCGGCCGTGGCGCAAGCGACCAGCACCTATTTCTCGATCCGCATCCTGGCGGCGCCTGCCGCGCTGGCAAACTATGCCATTCTCGGCTTCGTCCTCGGACGCGGCCAGGGCACGATCGGGCTTTCGCTGCAAATCCTCATCAACGGCATCAACATCGTACTCGCCATCTATCTCGGTCTGGAGCTTGAATGGGGTGTCGCAGGCGTTGCCTGGGGCACGATGGTGGGCGAGACGATTGGCGCGCTCGCCGGTCTGGCAATCGTGTTGCGCAGCTTCATAGGAAGTCAGCGCCCGCAACGTGCCGAAATCCTGTCGCGGCACCGGCTGGCAGAGCTCTTCGCGCTCAACCGCGATATCCTGATCCGCACCTTCGTGCTGATCGGCTCCTTCGCCATCATGACCCGCATCGGCACCAGCTTCGGCGCTGTGACGCTGGCGGCCAATGCGGTGCTGATGAACTTCTTTCTACTGTCCGGCTATTATCTCGATGGCCTTGCCAATGCTGCCGAGCAGATCACCGGCCGGGCAATCGGCGCAGCCCACCGTCCGGCCTTCGATCGCGGCCTGAAGCTGACGGCGATCTGGTCGTTCGGACTTGCGGCCGCCGTTTCGGCGTTCTTCTTTGCCGCCGGGCCGTGGCTGATCTCGGTGCTGACCACCTCCCCCGATGTTCGCGAGGCGGCCAACACCTATATGCCCTGGGCGGCGATCACAGGTCTCACCGGCGCGCTGGCGTTTCTGATGGACGGGGTCTTCATCGGCGCGACTTGGTCCTCAGACATGCGCAATCGCATGCTGATGTCCTTCGCCGGATACCTGGCGGCGCTGGCGGTCTTCGTACCACTGTTCGGCAATCACGGACTCTGGCTCGCGATGAACGCCTTCCTGCTGTTTCGCGGCATCTTCCTGGCGATGCTTGTGAAACCGCGGGCCGATCAGACCTTCGCGGCAGCCCAGTGATCGAGCCTGCTGTCGCGCAGCTCGCGGATCGACGAGACCTTCTCGCGGTCAACGAGCTTCGAGAGACCGCGGATGATGTCGGCAGCCAGACCCGGGCCTTCATAGACCATGCAGGAATAGAGCTGCACGAGATCGGCACCTGCCTTGATCTTCTCAAGCGCGGTTTCCGCCGAGGACACGCCGCCGACGCCGATGATCGGCAGGGACGGACCGACGCGCTTGCGCATCCGCGCGAGAACCACCGTCGATTTGGCAAAGAGCGGTGCGCCCGAAAGGCCGCCAGCCTCCTTCGCTTGCCGCTGATCCTTCAGGCCATCGCGAGCGAGCGTCGTGTTGGACACGATCAGGCCATCTAGCGCATGCGCCAGGGCTTCGGCGGCGATATCGTCCATGCCCTCTTCCGTCAGATCAGGCGCGATCTTCAGGAAAACCGGCACGCGACGGCCAGCCTTCTTCGCTTCCTCGTCGCGAGCGGCAAGCACGGCGGACAGAAGTGCCGCAAGGCTTTCGCGCGCCTGCAGATCGCGCAGGCCTGGCGTGTTGGGCGAGGAGATATTCGCGGTGAAATAGCGGGCGACGGAATAGAAGCGGCGGATGCCGGTGACGTAATCGCCGATCCGGTCTTCGCTATCCTTGTTGGCGCCGATGTTGACGCCGATGATGCCATCGCCGCGGATCCCCGAGAGGCGCTGGAAGGCCGCCTCGTGGCCTTCGTTGTTGAAGCCGAGGCGGTTGATGACGCCATTGTCTTCGACCAGGCGGAAGATGCGCGGGCGCGGATTGCCAGATTGCGGCTTGGGCGTCACCGTGCCGATTTCGGTGAAGCCGAAGCCGAGCCTCAGCAGGGCTTCCGGCACTTCGGCGTTCTTATCGTAACCGGCTGCCATGCCGAGCGGATTGGCGAATGTCAGGCCGGCGACCGTTTGTGCGAGCCGCGGATCGGCGGGAATGCGGCAAGCCGGCACGAGACCGGATTTCAGCCCGGCGATCGACATGCCATGCGCCGTTTCCGGATCGAAGAGGAAGAGGCCCTTGCGGGTGGCCTGCTTGAAAAGGTCCATCATCAGATAAGCTCCGGAAAGATGTGATTACCTGCCTCATCGAGCAGCAGCGGCTTCTCCCAGATCACCGCCGAAAGCGGCAGCTCGCCATAGAGATGCGGGAAGAGATCACCGCCGCGCGAGGCTTCGAAGATCAGCTTGTCGCCGAGCCTTGCACTGTCGATCGCAACGAGCATCAGCCCCGTCTGCCCTGCAAAATAGAGCGCCGCCGTCTGGCGTGCCTGGGCGGCGGTCGAGAGGTGAATGAAACCGTCGTTGAGATCGATACCGGCGCCGCGGAAGACGCCTGCTTCCCGCGCCTGCTGCCAGAGCATTTCCGTCACGATCTTGTAAACGGCCGGTGTCACGGTCATGATGGCCTCACGAATGGCTGATCCTGGTTGCCAGCGCTTTGCCGCAAAGAGACGGCGATGTCCACGGCCCGCAGGCGAAAAACGACAGCCGCATCGAAAATCCGGAGGATGATCTGATGAAGACGATCGCAATCGGACTTGCAGCCTTGCTTATCCCCGCCGCACTTTCTGCCGCCGAACCTGACGCGTCGCGTTTCCAGCTGGAGCGTAGCGGCGACCATTTCATCCGTCTCGACAAGCAGACCGGCGCGATGTCGCTTTGCGAGGAGAAGGAGGGATCGCTTGTCTGCCGTATGGCCGCCGATGAGCGGGCCGCCTACGAGGATGAACTCGACCGGCTCTCAGAGCGCGTCGGCGCGCTCGAGAACAAGAGCATCGTCAACAAGGCGCTTCCCTCGGATGCCGAGATCGACCGCTCGATCAGCATCATGGAAAGGATGATGAAGAGCTTCATGGGCGTCGTGAAGCAATTCCAGGAGGATGAGAAGACGGCGCCCCTTCCGCAAAAGACCTGATTTGATATAGTCATATAAGAATGGAGACATGTGTGGCGCCCGCCGCCGCATTTGGGAGGACTGGATCGGCTCTTGGGAGGGAGTGATCGATGCACGAACAGACGATCATCATTGCGGACGATCACCCGCTTTTCCGGGATGCGCTGCGTCAGGCCGTATCCGGCATGGACGGGCAGCAAACCATCATCGAGGCCGGTGATTTCAGCGCGGCGCGTGCTGCCGCCGGCGATCATCCCGATGCCGACCTGATGCTGCTCGATCTGGCCATGCCGGGGGTCAGCGGATTTTCCGGTCTTATGTCGCTGCGTTCGGAATTTGCCAGCCTGCCGATCGTCATCATCTCGGCCACCGACGACGCGACGACGATCCGCCGGGCGCTGGAACTCGGCGCTTCGGGCTTCATTTCCAAGTCGTCAGGCATCGAGGATATCCGCCGTGGCATCCAGACGGTACTGGCCGGCGATATCGCCACACCTGAAAATTACCGCGACGGGCAGGAACAGGATCCTGACGTTGCCGATCTGATCCACCGCCTGCATACGCTGACGCCGCAGCAGAGCCGCGTTCTGACCATGCTCGGCGAAGGCCTGCTCAACAAGCAGATCGCCTATGAACTCGGCGTCTCCGAAGCGACGATCAAGGCGCATGTTTCGGCTATTCTGCTGAAGCTCAATGTCGATAGCCGTACCCAGGCAGTGATCCAGCTCGGCAAGATCAACATGGCGATGGTCGCCTGATCCAAAACAGGATTTTATTCCTCTTTGCTCTTTACTCTCCTCACGCTTGGCGTTAATCTTTGCGCCGACTGGAGAGTAGCGCTCAGCGCGCAGGATCATGCACGATGCTGTCACACGAGCAGATTTGGGGAGCGATCGACAGGCTTGCCGAACGGCACGACCTGACGCCCTCGGGTCTTGCCCGCCGTGCGGGGCTCGACCCCACTTCCTTCAACAAGTCCAAACGTCTCTCCACTGACGGCAGGATGCGCTGGCCCTCGACCGAATCCATCGCCAAGGTGCTGGATGCGACCGGCGCGACTATGGAGCATTTCCTGACCTTCATGCGCCCGGCCACCGGCTTTTCCGGCATTCCGGAGGGTGCTTTCCCGGCTCAGGGCAGTTCGATACCGCTTCTCGGCTTCGCGCAGGCGGGTGCAGGCGGCTTTTTCGACGATGGCGGCTTTCCGGCCGGTCAAGGCTGGGACGTCGTGGAATTCCCGGCCGCTCCCTCGCAAAAGGCCGGCGTCTACGCGCTCGAAGTCCAGGGCGACAGCATGATGCCGCTGTACCGCGACGGCGACGTGCTGATCGTCGAGCCCGGCGCGCAGGTGCGCCGCAACGACCGCGTCGTCGTCAAGACGCGCGAGGGCGAGGTGATGGCAAAAGTGCTCTTGCGCCAGAGCCCGCGCTCCATCGAGCTGATGTCGCTCAACCCCGAACACCCGAACCGGATATTCGAGCTCTCCGATGTGGATTGGATTGCCCGCATCATCTGGGCTAGCCAATAGGAAAATCTTCCATGCGGCCTGCGGCACTTCTGACAGCTGTTGCGGGGATCGCCATTGTTGCGGGCATGCTGACAGCCGGGCGGGAACGTTTTTCCGCGGCTGATGCCGCGGCAATAGAAAGCGAAGCGCCCGCTCCGGCTGCCTCAGAGGCCGCAAGTGCTGCACCGCCGCCTGCTCTGAAGCCGCCTGCCCCCGAAGTCAGCATGAATGCCAGACCTGTCGACAACGGCAGCCAGTTCTATCCGGCAGAGGTCGATGGAAGACCTTTGGAACGCGTTGCGGCGCCCGAGCCGGAAAAGCCGAAACCCGAACCAAAGAAGGGTGCCGTGCTGCCGCGGCCGGTTGCCGAAAGCGCCGGGGTGCTTGCCTTCGGCGACCGGAAGCTTGCTCTTGCCGGTATCGTGCCGACACCTGATGACAAGAGCTGCAAGGATGACGATGGCAGCGATTGGCCTTGCGGCATGCTGGCGAAGACGAATTTCCGGCTGTTCCTGCGCCTGCGCTCGGTGACCTGCGACCTCGACGACGCCAACTGGAAGGGCACGGCGACGGCTAGCTGCAAGATCGGCACGCAGGATCTTTCGGAATGGCTTGCCGAAAACGGCTGGGCGGAAGCAGCGCCGGGCTCCGCCTTTGCTGCAGTGTCCGAGACGGCCAGGGCGGACAAGAAGGCATCTTCGGCGACGACCCGCGCAAGGGTGCGCCGATCGCTCCGCCGGCCGATCCGCCGCCTGACGACAATCCCCTCGATCCGACCTGACGATCCCTTGCAATGACACAGACCAATTCCTAAACTTCGGGAGAACAGAGGGAATGACCGAATGAACAAACCGCTTTCCGCCCATGACGCCCTGATCTACGTGATGGTGATGGCCTCCGCCGTCGACAGCACGATGAACGACCGGGAGATGGAGCGTATCGGCCAGCTGATCGGCTTTCTGCCGGTCTTCCGGGATTTCGACGACGACAAGCTGATCCCGATCGCCCGCGATTGCGCTTCGCTGCTTTCCGGCCCCGAGGGCCTTGATGTGGTGCTGGAGACGGTCAAGGATACGCTGCCGGCAAAGCTCTACGACACCGCTTATGCGCTGGCCGTCGAAGTGGCGTCGGCCGACCTTTCGGTCAAGGCCGAGGAATTGCGCCTTCTCAGCATGCTGCGCGACCGGCTGGGTCTCGACAAGCTCACCTGCGCCGCCATCGAGCGCAGCGCGATCGCCCGCTTCCGCAAGGGCTAGTAGAGACCATTCGGGAAATAACGCAGGTAGATTTCCTGCAGGCGGCCGTTTCGAGACAGTGCCGCCAAGGCATGATCGAGTGCAGCGGTCAGGATCGCATCGTTCCGGCGCAGCATGATCGTCATCCCCTCGCCCAAAAACTGCTCCGAGGGATAGGGGCCATCGAACAGCGAGCAGCATTTTGCCGAGGCCTGTGACGACACCCAGAAGGAGAGCTGCAGCGCGTCGGCGAAGGCGGCATCTACCTTGCCGTCCTTCAGAGCCGTCAGCAGCGCTTCCTTGTTGTCAAAGGGCACCGCCTTGATGGCCGGGAAATAGGCGGCGAGCATCGCTTCATGGACAGTCGACTTGACAACACCGACCGGCTTGTCTGCCAGTGCCGCTGCCGTATCGCCCTTGATCTCTGCCTTGCCGTTTCGGGCAAAGCGGGCCGGAAGCATCAGATAGGGCCGTGAAAATGTGAACTTGCCGCGCAGATCCGGCGTCACCGCCAGGCCTGCGATAACCGCGTCGCCCTGCGACGCTGCAAGCGCCTCCGCAAGATCGGCGAAGGGCAAGGCTTGGATTTCGCATTTATCCGCAATCTCGAGTTCATTGCAGATATCGCGTGCCAGATCGACATTAAAACCCGACAGCTTTCCGTTTTGATCGGTAAAGTTGAACGGCGGAAAATCCACGGATGTCAAGAATCGCAGCCGCACCAGCGATGAGAGGTCCGGCTTGGCAAGGCGTTCGCGGGAATCGAAAAGTAGCGGCAGAGAGGGCGAGGCCTGCTGCGCCCCGGCCGTCACAGGAAAAAACACAACCAGCGACAACCAAAAAGTTAACAATCCCTTAAAAGCTAGGGATGCAATTGAGGATTGTGTCATTACTATCCAGCCTCGGATCAGGGGCAGGGTGTCGCCGCTTCGGTGACGGTGTATCAGAGTCATGCGTATCGGGGAATATGCGCCGGGCGGCGCCATCGACCGCCTGCGAACAAATCACAGCCAGAATGACCGGCTCGTCCTTGAGGCTGAGGACGATGAGCTTTTCCGCACAGAGGCTCGCGTTCTGCAGGAACTTGGCATCGGGAAACCGATGATCGCCGAGGCCGCCGGACTGGCGCGGCAAAACGGGACGACGATCGAGCAAGAACTGCTGTCCAGCGGCTGGATTCTTGCTGAGAACTATTATGCCGGATTGGCGCGGTTGCTCCGGCTGGAGTTTATCGACCGGCTAAATCCGGAACTCATTCACGACAGCGACGTCCTCGATACGCAGCTTATCGAGACCAAGGTTCTCAAGCTCCAATACCTGCCGCAGCATGCCCATGCGATCGTCCCGCAAGCCCGTCAGATTCCAGCCCTGCAGGCGCGGCTCGCCGCTCGCCCGGATTTGCGCGAGCAGCTGCTGATTACGACCCCGGCGGAGATGCGCAGGGCGATCTGGGAACGTGGCGCCCAGCGACGGGTAAAGCAGAGCGTCAATACGCTTTTCGAGCGTGACCCGGATGTGAGCGCGCGTATCGTGCTGCTTGGAAAGCAGGGCTTCATTGCCGGTGTAGCCGTGACGGCCCTTGCTGCTGGAATTCTGGCGAATGCCAATGTCTTGCTCGTAGCGCATATCTTCGTTTCGCTGTTCTATCTGGCATCGATGCTGATCCGTTTCATGGCACTCAAGAAGCCGGTGCCGCGTTTCAATCTCCGCACAGCGGATGGTCATCCGCTGCCTGTCTATACGGTCATGGTCGGTCTCTACCGTGAGGCGGCGGTCGCCGAGCAGCTGATCACCTGCCTGAAGCGGCTGAATTGGCCGGTCTCGAAACTCGATATCAAGCTTGTCTGCGAGGCTGACGATCGCGAGACGATCGCAGCGCTGAAGGCGCAGGCACTCGGCACGCAATTCGAAATCATAGAGGTTCCGCCTGCCCGGCCGCGAACGAAGCCGAAGGCGCTGAACTATGCGCTCGCTTCTGCACGCGGCGAGCTGCTCGCCGTTTACGATGCCGAAGACCGGCCGCATCCGGACCAGCTGCGCGAGGCCTATGCGACCTTCCGGGCTTCCCCTGATGACGTCGTCTGCCTGCAGGCGCCGCTGATCATCGCCAATGCCCGCGACTCCTGGATATCGGCTGCGTTTGCGCTCGAATATTCCGCGCTCTTCCGCATGCTGCTGCCGATGCTGGCCCTGATGCGCCTGCCGATGCCGCTCGGCGGCACCTCAAACCACTTCAAAACCAGCATCCTGAAAGAAACAGGCGGCTGGGATCCGCACAATGTGACCGAGGATGCCGACCTCGGCATGCGGCTTTACCGCAGGGGATATCGCTGCGGCGTGCTGAGTTCCCAGACGCTGGAAGACGCGCCTGTCACTGCCGCGACCTGGCTTCACCAGCGCACCCGCTGGTTCAAGGGCTGGCTGCAGACGTGGCTGGTGTTGATGCGCGATCCCGCGCTGCTTATGCGGGAGATGGGCCCCGCGGGCTTTGCGGTGTTTCAGTTGCTGATCGCCGGAATGCTTTTGTCTGCGCTCGCGCATCCGTGGATGCTGTTCTTCATAAGCGCGGCTTTGCTCGACCTCGCCGAACGAAACAGTGCGAAAGATCTGGTCCACTGGATCCTTCTTGCCGTCGATAGCTGCAACGTCATCGCCAGCTACGTGCTTTTCGTCCTGCTTGGGCGCAAGGCGATGACGCGCTGGGAGCGCCGGGCGCTCAGGCTGCGCTGGCTGGCATTGCCGCTTTATTGGCTGATGCTCTCGGCGGCTGCGTGGCGTGCCGTCTGGCAGCTTCGCAGCAATCCGTTTTTCTGGGACAAAACCCCGCACGTGCCCTGCCGGAAACCTGCATAGACCGCCCGGGCCATTTGCCCGCCGCGCATTGCTTGCCATCTTTTCTGTGGTTTGCCCCGCGGCGTTAGGGCAGCATTAAGCAATCTGGATTCTTATCGCCGGCGACGACACCGGCCCCCTCCCGCCGCTTGCATGATGCGCGCTGTCGAGCCTCTCCGAGGTATTTCGGAATGCCGCAAGAACCGCAGCAGATTTCGCTGAGTTTCACACATTGATTTCAAACGCGCTGCGGCAAGCAACAGGCCGCGCCGAACGCAACGGGCTTTTTCCATGCTCAAACATCTGAAAATCCGGACCAAGATCCTTTCCGTCATCGCGCTTCTCGGCGTGATCACCGTCGCCGGTGTGGGATATATCATCTCCGAATTCCTCCGCGCCGACGCCAATTACAGTGCCTTCATCGATCATGAGGCACTGGCGGCCATGCAGGGCTCGCGCGCAAGCGCCTCGCTGATTTCCTCTGTGCTTCAGACAACCACGCTCTCGAACATGAAGCCGGATACGCCGGCCTTCAGGACGGCTCTGTCGGTGCCCAGCAAGATCCCGCAGGCCCGCGACCGTCTGCAACAGGCCTCCGATCTGGTTCCGGCGCGCAAGAGCGCGATCGATGAGCTCCTGAAGGGTATCGACGAAATCGAGGCCCTGTCGGCGAAAGTCGTCGAAGCTGGAAAATCCGGCGACATGACCAGCGCCCAGTTGGCAGCTGTCATGATGACGACAAAGCTGAACGCCCTGACACCGAAAATGACCGCCAACAACGACGCGATGATGTCGATGCTCAACGACGGCGGCGATGCGCTCTCCGTTGCCGTTCGCACGCGGATCAACATCTGCCTCGCCGTCATTGCCGCATCGATCGCCGGTGCGATGGCGTTGGGCTTCTACATCGCCCAGGCAGGTATTGCCGGGCCGATGGTGCAGCTGCGCGAGCGCATGACGTTGCTTGCCGAAGGAGAGACGGAACGCGACGTGCCCGGCCTCGATCGTGGCGACGAAGTCGGCCAGATGGCAGCGGCACTTGCCGTCTTCCGCGACAACGCCCTCGAGCGCAAGCAGATCGAGGCACGCGCCGAGAGCGAGCGCAATCTCAGCGATAACGAGCGCCGCCAGCGCGAAGCCGAAAAGATCCGCGAAGCCAACGAACTCGCCCGCACCGTGGACGAATTGGCAAATGGCCTGAAGCGCCTGTCATCAGGCGATCTCGTCGCCCATATCGAGACTCCTTTCCCGGAGCATCTCGAAGGCCTGCGCGCCGACTTCAACAACTCGGTCAGCAAGCTCAACGGCACGATGAACGCCGTCGGCGCCAATGCCCGCGCCATCGGCGCAGGTGCCAACGAAATCCGCTCCTCGGCCGACGAGCTGTCGCGCCGCACCGAACAGCAAGCGGCCTCCGTCGAACAGACGGCCGCAGCGCTCGAGCAGATCACCACAACGGTACGAGATGCCGCCCGCCGTGCTCAGGAAGCCAGTGAGCTGGTGACACGCATGCGCAGCGGCGCCGAAAAATCCGGCGCCATCGTGCAGAAGGCCGTCGGCGCGATGCAGCAGATCGAGCAGTCGTCAGTGGAGATCGGCAACATCATCGGCGTGATCGACGACATCGCCTTCCAGACCAACCTGTTGGCATTGAATGCCGGTGTCGAGGCGGCGCGTGCCGGGGAAGCCGGCAAGGGCTTTGCGGTCGTTGCCCAGGAAGTCCGTGAACTCGCCCAGCGTTCGGCCAATGCTGCCAAGGAAATCAAGGCACTGATCACCAATTCCGGCACGCATGTGCAAACCGGCGTGGCGCTTGTCGGTGAGACCGGCAAGGCGCTGGATGCGATCGTCCAGGAAGTGCAGGAGATCAACCAGCACGTCCACGCGATCGCCGAGGCCGCGCGCGAGCAATCGACCGGCTTGCAGGAGATCAACACGGCCGTGAACACCATGGACCAGGGCACGCAGCAGAATGCCGCAATGGTCGAGGAAAGCACCGCCGCCAGCCACAGCCTGGCAACCGAAGCGGCATCGTTGAATAACCTTCTTTCGGAGTTCAGGCTGACCGGAACCGGTGGCTTTGCCGCCGCTGCACCCGCCTCACATTCCGCTCCCCGCCCGGCCGCAGCACCCCGCCCAGCACCGGCCCGCGCAGCCAACCCGCGCCCGGCCTCGATCCGCGTCGCCAACGAAGGAACCGCAAGGCCCGCCGCATCACCGGCGCGTGCACTCGGCCAGAAACTCGCCAGCGCCTTTGGCAAGAGCAGCCCGGCGGCGGAAAGCAAGGAAGCCGACTGGACAGAGTTCTGAGCAACGGGAAATCAAAACGTCAAATGAGCGGCTCCGGCCGCTCATTTCATTTTCAGTGTAGAGAAGATTGGAGCGGGTGAAGGGAATCGAACCCTCGTATTCAGCTTGGGAAGCTGCTGCTCTACCATTGAGCTACACCCGCGTGGCCGAAGCCTTCCAACAGATGGGAGGCGGTGTCAAGGCTGTCAGATGCGGAAGTGTTTCGAGAGCTTCAGGCCCTGGGCCTGGTAGTTGGAGCCGAGGCCGGAGCCGTAGAGGCTTTCGGGTTTTTCCAGCATGTGCTCGTAGATGAGGCGGCCAACGATCTGGCCGTCTTCGAGGATGAAGGGGACCTCGTGGCTGCGCACTTCGAGGACGGCGCGGCTGCCGCGGCCGCCTGCCGGTGCGTGGCCGAAGCCGGGGTCGAAGAAGCCGGCATAGTGGACTCGGAATTCGCCAACCAAGGGGTCAAAGGGCGTCATCTCAGCGGCGTAATGCGGGGGCACGTGCACGGCTTCGCGCGAGACGAGGATATAGAATTCGTCCGGGTCGAGGATCAGCTCGTTGCGGCCGCGGCTATAGAGCGGCTCCCAGAAATCGAAGATATCGTGCTGGGCTTTCTTGTCGACGTCGACGACGGCAGTGTGGTGCTTGCCGCGATAGCCGATCAGGCCTTCCTTGTCGCCGGCGAGATCGATCGACAGCGCGATGCCGCCGCCTGAGACGTTCGGCTTGGCGCTGGCGACCAGCGTCTCGCTATCATGCAGCGCCTGAAGGTCCGGTTCGCCGAGAATGGAATGGCCGACGCGGAAGCGGATCTGCGACAGGCGCGAGCCGCGGCGCACGACGATCGGGAAGGTGCGCGGCGAGATTTCGAGATAGAGCGGGCCGGAATAGCCGGCCGGGATCTTGTCGAATTCCTGCGCGTAATCGGTGATGACCCGGGTGAAGATATCGAGGCGGCCGGTGGAGCTCTTCGGGTTGGCGGAGGCCGACATGCCGGCAGGCAGATCGACACGCTCCATCAGGGGAACGATATAGACGCAGCCGGTTTCGAGGACAGC
The DNA here is from genome assembly GCF_056399485.1 of Rhizobium sp. 01N424. Classification (NCBI taxonomy): domain Bacteria; kingdom Pseudomonadati; phylum Pseudomonadota; class Alphaproteobacteria; order Hyphomicrobiales; family Rhizobiaceae; genus Rhizobium; species Rhizobium sp. 01N424. The sequence continues at coordinate 399,141 of NZ_JBFTRK010000001.1, read as the reverse complement.
CCCTTCGGAGAGGTCGATGACATGCAGGCTCAGGCGATCGAGCTTGTCCGACACCAGATGCGAAGGGCCGGGCATGAAGCTGGCGCGCACCCGGAACGCCTTGGCGCCGAGGCGCAGGTCGAGGCTTGCCGGCTGGATCTGGTCACGGTCAAGTTCCCGTTCGGAGATCAGTCGGCCGGTCTCAAACAACGCGGCAATGGCACGGTCGGCCAAAATTCCAGTTTCGCGAGCCATCATGCTCCATCCATAGTTCGTGGCCGACAAAACCAAATACGGGGAATTGACGCAAGCAGCTAACGGCAGTATTGCAGCTTTATCCCGTGGTGATTTGGCCGGTCGGCTTGCAGCCACGTTAAATAAGTGGCTAAAAAGACCGGGTATGAAACCGGTCTGCTTTTGCGGCCGGTTTTTTTGTTTTTGAGGTGATGGCATGAGCAAGTCCTGGCGCCCTGCAACCCAACTCGTTCACGGAGGCACTCTGCGCTCGCAATATGGCGAGATGTCGGAGGCAATCTACCTGACGCAAGGTTTCGTCTACGACACGTCGGAGGCGGCCGAGGCCCGCTTCAAGGGCGAGACCGAAGGCTTCATCTACGCCCGCTACGGCAGCCCCACCAACGACATGTTCGAGAAGCGCATGTGCGCACTCGAGGGTGCGGAAGATGCACGCGCCACGGCCTCCGGCATGGCCGCCGTCACGGCCGCAATCCTCTGCCAGCTGAAGGCTGGCGATCACATCGTTGCTGCTCGTGCCCTCTTCGGCTCCTGCCGCTGGGTGGTCGAGACGCTGGCGCCGAAATACGGCATCGAATGCACGCTGGTTGACGGCCGGCACCTGGAAAACTGGGAAAAAGCGATCACGCCGAAGACCAAAGTGTTCTTCCTGGAGAGCCCGACCAACCCGACACTCGAGATCGTGGACATCGCCGGCGTTGCCAAGCTCGCCAACCAGATCGGTGCCAAGGTCGTGGTCGACAACGTCTTTGCGACGCCGCTCTTCCAAAAGCCGCTGGAGCTCGGCGCCCATATCGTCATCTATTCGGCGACCAAGCATATCGACGGCCAGGGCCGCTGCCTCGGCGGCGTCGTGCTGTCCGACAAGGCGTGGATCGACGAGCACCTGCACGACTACTTCCGCCACACCGGCCCGGCCATGTCGCCGTTCAACGCCTGGACGCTTCTAAAGGGCATCGAGACGCTGCCGCTGCGTGTGGCTCAGCAGACCAGGAATGCCGCAAAGATTGCCGATTTCCTGGCCGAGCAGAAGCAGGTTGCACGCGTCATTTATCCCGGCCGCAAGGACCATCCGCAGGCCGATATCATCGCCAAGCAGATGACCGGCGGCTCGACGCTGGTCTGCTTCGAGCTGAAGGGAGGCAAGGAAGCTGCCTTCAAGCTGCAGAACGCACTCGATGTGGTGACGATCTCCAACAATCTCGGCGATACGCGCAGCCTGATCACGCATCCGGCGACGACAACGCACAAGAACCTCTCGGACGAGGCGCGTGCCGAACTCGGCATTTCGGCCGGCACCGTGCGTCTTTCGGCAGGCATCGAAGATACCGACGATCTGCTTGAAGATTTCGCCCAGGCTCTGTCGAAGATCCCGGCTTAAGCAACAAGCCGCCGGACTTGCCGGTCCGGCGGCCCGCCCCACCTAAAGCTTCAGTCAGCTCTGCTTTATTAGAGTCATTAACTTTGAATGTTAGGATTAACAATCAAAACGGCGTGCAATCGCCTGTATTTGGCTGATGATACGGTGGCATTTCTTGACGGAGCCAATGCCGTATAAGATACGAGTAAGATATCCCGACTAAGGTGTAAGGCATGTACCGGGCCCTCACACGCGATATAGAAGTTGTTGTCGAGCCGTTTTATCTGGAGGAGCAATCCGATCCGGACGACGATCGCTATGTCTGGGGATACCGCATCGTCATCAGCAACAATTCCGGCCTATCGGTCAAACTCGTCAACCGTTACTGGAACATAACGGACCAGAACGGTGTGGTCGACGAGGTAACGGGACCGGGTGTGGTCGGCGAACAGCCGCGGCTGGAGCCCGGCGATACCTATGAATACTCGTCAGGCTGCCCGCTCGATACGCCATCGGGGCTGATGTTCGGCCACTACCAGATGGAAACGGACGAAGGCGAGCTCTTCGATGTCGAGATACCCGCCTTCTCCCTGGATTCGCCCGGCCTTCTCAGAGTGCTGAACTGACCGTCATTCGGCCGGCTGCAGCTCTGCCGGCTCGAAACGATAGGTGGTCGAGCAGAATTCACAGGTGACGGCGATCTCACCGTTTTCCTGGCTGGCCTCGATCTCCTCCGCCGAAAAGCCCTTCAGAACGCCGCCGATCTTTTCACGCGAACAGCTGCAGCGGTCGTAGACCTGCTTGGCCTCGAAAACCCGCACGCCGCGCTCGTGGAACAGGCGATAGAGCAGCCGCTCGGTTCCGACCAGCGGATCCGTCAGCTCGTCGGCGTCGATGGTCTCGACCATGGCGCGGGCTTCTGCCCAGGCATCGTCTTCCTTGACGCCCGCCGCGAGCTCGTCGCCATCCCCGCCATGCAGGTCCGGCTGGCGCATGCGCTCGGGCGCTTCCGGCAGGAACTGAGCGACAAGCCCCCCTGCCCGCCAGCGATGCCGCGGTTTGCCGCTGCTGTCGCGGTCGAGAAGTTCGGCAGCCGCCAGACGGACACGCGTCGGGATCTGCTCCGACTGCCGAAAATAGACACCGGCGATATCCTCGAGCGAGGTACCGTCGAGTTCGACGATGCCCTGATAGGGCTGGCTAAACTTACCCTGATCGATGGTGAAGGCCAGCACGCCCTTGCCGAGCAGCTGTTCGGGTTCGGTCTGCCCGGCGGCGATCGCCTGATCGAGCAGCGCCTGATCGAAGCGTGCATAGGCGCGTACGTTCTCGGGTGTGGCAAAATCGGCAACAAGCAGGTCGACCGGGCCATCGCCCTTGGTCTGCACCGTGAACTTGCCCTCGAATTTCAGCGACGTGCCGAGCAGAACCGTCAGGACCACGACTTCGGCCAGAAGCCGGGCGACGGGTGCGGGATAGTGGTGGCGCTCAAGGATGGCGTCGAGCATCGGGCCGAGCTGGACGGCGCGGCCACGCACATCCAGGCCTTCAACCTGAAATGGGACGACGTGATCATCGCCGGCGAAATGAAGCTCGTTGAGAGCGGCGGCTGTGTCTGCCATGGTCTTACTCCTAGTCGTCAGAGCGGTAGACCAAGCTGTCTTCCCGCTCGCGCGGCCACCAGGCCATCAGGCCGGATGTGGCGTCCAATATGGTTCAGATCGCGCCCAGGCACCATGCAAGAATCGATTTCTGCGCATGAAGACGGTTTTCCGCTTCATCGAAGACCACGGATTGCGGGCCATCGATCACTTCGTCCGTCACTTCCTCACCACGATGGGCCGGCAGGCAATGCATGAACAATGCATCCTTGCCTGCTTTCGCCATCAAAGCCTGATTGACCTGATAGGGCTGGAAGACGTTGTGACCGCGAGCCCGATGTTCCTGATTCATGGAGACCCAGGTATCGGTTACCACGCAATCGGCGCCTTCGACCGCACGGTCGGCATCATGGCTGAGCATGATTTCGGCGCCCTCATTGCGGGCCCAGTTCAGATAGTGATCCTTCGGCTCGGAACCAAGGGGCACCGCCATGTTCATGCGGTAGCCGAAACGGGCAGCCCCTTCGACCAGCGAATGCAGCACGTTGTTGCCGTCGCCGGTCCAGGCAACGGTCTTGCCTTTGATCGGGCCACGGTGCTCTTCGAAGGTCATGATATCGGCCATGATCTGGCAGGGATGCGTATCGTCGGTCAGCGCATTGATGACGGGCACTGTGGCGTGTTCGGCAAGCTCCAGCATGCGGTGATGCTCGGTGGTGCGGATCATGATCGCGTCGACGTAGCGCGACAGAACCTTGGCTGTGTCGCCGATCGTCTCGGCGCGGCCGAGCTGCATCTCGGTGCCCGACAGGAACAGCGTCTCACCGCCCAGCTGGCGCATGCCGACGTCGAAGGAGACGCGCGTCCGGGTGGAAGGCTTTTCGAAGATCATCGCCAGCATCTTGCCGGCCAGCGGCTTATCGCCCTTGCCTGCTTTGAACGCCTGCTTGCGCAGCATCGCGTCGTCCATGATGACGCGCAGATCGGCAGAGCTCATCGCCGAAAGATCGAGGAAGTGTTTGGGGGAAGCCATGTCGTCCTTACCTGTTTGCCCCGGAAGGCATCTATCCGTTCAAGCCGTCTTCTTGGCCTTCGATGCGCGAATGCTTTCGGCAGCCTGCTCGATGCGGGCCAGACCCTCGCGGGCTTCCTCCGCCGTGACGACCAAAGGCGGCAGCAGACGCACAACGTTGTCGCCGGCGGGTACGCCAAGCAGATGCGCACCGCGGATGGCAGCCAGAAGTTCGGTCGAGGGCACAGCGGCCTTGATACCAAGCAGCAGACCCTCGCCGCGGATATCCTCGATCACGTCCGGATAGCGGTCCTTGAGCGATGCCAGGCCCTGGCGGAAGACCAGAGCGACGTCACGGACATGCTGGAGGAAGCCTTCGGCAAGGACGATGTCGAGCACAGCGCCGCCGACGGCCATGGCCAGCGGATTGCCGCCATAGGTCGAGCCGTGGGTGCCGGCCTTCATGCCGGACGCAGCTTCCGCCGTTGCCAGGCAGGCGCCGAGAGGGAAGCCGCCACCGATACCCTTGGCGACAGCCATGATGTCAGGGGTCACGCCGGACCACTCATAGGCAAAGAACTTGCCGGTACGGCCGACGCCCGTCTGGACCTCGTCGAGAATGAGCAGCAGGCCCTTCTCGTCGCAGAGCGCGCGCAGCGCCTTCATGAACTCAGTGGTCACCGGGCGAATGCCACCCTCGCCCTGAACCGGCTCGATCAGAATGCCTGCGGTCGCATCGGTGATTGCGGCGCGCACAGCGTCGATATCGCCAAAGGGCACCTGGTCGAAGCCAGGGGCCTTGGGGCCGAAACCTTCGAGATACTTCTCTTGCCCGCCGGCAGCGATCGTCGCCAGCGTCCGGCCGTGGAAGGCGCCTTCGAAGGTGATGATATGGAAACGCTCGGGATGGCCCTTCGAATACTGATAGCGGCGTGCGGTCTTGATCGCGCATTCGAGGGCTTCCGCGCCGGAATTGGTGAAGAACACCTTGTCGGCGAAAGTCGCCTCCGTCAGCCGCCTGGCGAGTTGTTCCTGACCGGGGATTTCATAGATGTTGGACAGGTGCCAGACCTTGTCGGCCTGCGCCTTCAGGGTATCCACGACATGCGGATTGCTGTGGCCGACCGAGGTCACAGCAACGCCGGCACCGAAATCCAGATATCGTTCGCCGCTTTCGGTAATCAGCCACACGCCCTCACCTCGCTCGAACCGCAATGGGGCACGAGAATAGGTATCATATAGCGGCGCGGCTTCAGCCATGGCGCGGTCTCCTGTCAGCGTTACGGGCAACCGGACTCCGGCTAAAAAACCAGGTCCGAAAAATTAAAAATGCCGCCTTTCGGCGGCGACTGGCACTATTTACTTTTCGCACTGCAATGTCAACAAAACTGCGGCTTTCGTGGCTTCTGAGAGACGCTCAAGCAATGTCGCGTTTTATCAACAGCTAATGTTGCAGAAATGACTCTCAGGGGAAGCAAGTTGGGGAAAACCCCGAATTCGATTCATCCGGATTCCTGCGACTCTTGTCACGGAGTCAGCCTCACACTAGGTTAAAACTCAATTACTAGACTGCATGCGGCGGAACTAGTCACCAAAATTAGTCAAGCGTTTCTTGTGCCGGATTCGTCCGGGGCAAACAGTGAGGGATTCTGCCTTCGCAACGCTTAAACGGCGGAGACACAGGGCATGAACTGGACAGACGAGCGGGTCGAGAAACTCAAGAAACTGTGGTCCGAAGGGCTGAGCGCGAGCCAGATCGCTGCCCAGCTTGGCGGCGTCAGCCGTAACGCCGTTATCGGCAAGGTTCACCGTCTGGCGCTGCCGGGCCGTGCGAAGGCCGGCGGCAACGCCACGGCTGCCCGCGCTCCCAAGCGTACGGCGGCAGCACCCCGCGCCCCAACCTACGCATCGCGTCTGGCGACGACCCGTACGGTCACCCGCCAGCAGGGCGCGACGATGCTGAAGGAAGAGATCGAGATCGACGTCATGGAGGAGATGGAATACCGTCCCGCCAAGAACGTGATCGTCCCGATTTCCCGCCGTCTCGGCCTGACGGAGCTCACCGAGCGCACCTGCAAGTGGCCGGTCGGCGATCCCTTGAAGGACGATTTCCACTTCTGCGGCTGCGAAAGCCCGGATTCTTCGCCTTACTGCACCTACCACCAGCGCCTGGCCTACCAGCCGGTCAACGAGCGCCGCAGGGCAGCAGCGCGAGCAAACTGAGCCGGGTAAGCACAAACGAAAAACGGGCCTTACGGCCCGTTTTTTTGTGTCTCAATTCCGAAAGCTCAAGCTTCCATCGAATATCCAGCGCCGCGAACGGTGCGGATGACATCCTGCATATTGGAGAAGTTCAGCGCCTTGCGCAGACGGCCGACATGGACATCGACGGTGCGCTCGTCGACATAGATGTCGTGACCCCAGACGCCATCCAGAAGCTGCGAGCGCGAGAAGACGCGGCCGGGAGAGGCCATCAGGAATTCCAGCAGGCGAAACTCGGTCGGGCCGAGACGCACTTCGCGGGTCTTGCGATGAACGCGGTGCGTCTCGCGGTCGAGTTCGATATCGCCGCACTTCAGCACGGTCGAGAGAACTTCGGGCTTGGCGCGGCGCAGCATCGCCTTGACGCGAGCGACGAGCTCGGGCGTCGAGAACGGCTTGACGACATAGTCGTCGGCGCCGGTCGAGAGGCCGCGAACGCGTTCACTTTCCTCGCCGCGCGCCGTCAGCATGATGATCGGCAGGCGCTCGGTCTCCGGGCGCATGCGCAGCCGGCGGCAAAGCTCGATGCCTGATACGCCAGGCAGCATCCAATCAAGGATAAGAAGGTCCGGCGTCCGCTCCTGAAGGCGGATTTCCGCCTCATCGCCGCGCAGGATGGTGTCGACCTCGAAACCTTCGGCTTCGAGATTGTAACGAAGAAGCACGCTCAGTGCTTCTTCGTCTTCAACGACTGCAACTCTCGGGATCATTCTGTTCTGTCTCCTGAGGCCCGGTCCGGATATTATTCCGTGACCGCGCCGACGGTGTTGGCGGTGTCGTCCTTCGGACGCTCGCCCTCCGGCTGGGCGCCGGTCGCCATGTAGTAGATGGTTTCTGCGATGTTGGTGGCATGGTCGCCGATGCGTTCGATGTTCTTGGCACAGAACAAGAGATGCGTGCAGCTGGTGATGTTGCGCGGATCTTCCATCATGTAGGTCAGGAGCTCGCGGAACAGCGAGGTGTACATCGCGTCGATTTCCTCGTCGCGCTCGCGGATCGACTTCGCCTTGTCGGCGGCGCGCGTCGTGTAAACGTCGAGCACTTCCTTGAGCTGGACGAGCGCCAGTTCGGAGAGATGCTCCAGGCCGCGGCCGAGCTTGCGCGGAACGCCGGTGCTCTGCACGGCGATGACGCGCTTGGCGGTGTTCTTGCCGAGATCGCCGACGCGCTCGAGGTCGGCGGCGATGCGGATCGACCCCATGATCTCGCGCAGGTCCGACGCCATCGGCTGGCGGCGGGCGATGGTGACGATCGCCTTGTCGTTGATCTCGCGCTCGGCGTGATCGAGGATCACGTCGTCGGAGATGACCTTCTGCGCCAGTGCGCCGTCGCCATTGACCAGCGCGCGCACAGCGTCGGAGACCATCTGTTCCGCCAGACCGCCCATCTCGGAGATGCGGCGGGTCAGAAACTTCAGATCTTCGTCATATGCTGAAAAGATATGTGTCGATGCCATGGGAAATGTCCTTGAGTGTCTCTATCGGAAGTCGTGACGCCAAAGATCAGCCGAAGCGGCCCATGATGTAGTCCTGGGTACGCGGATCGTCCGGATTGGTGAACATCTTGTCGGTATCGTTCTCCTCGACGAGATTGCCGAGGTGGAACATGGCGGTGCGCTGCGAGACGCGGGCTGCCTGCTGCATGGAGTGCGTCACGATGACGATCGTGTAGCTTTCGCGCAGCTCGTGGATCAGCTCCTCGACCTTTGCAGTGGCGATCGGGTCGAGCGCCGAGCAAGGCTCGTCCATGAGGATGACTTCAGGGCTGACGGCGACGGCGCGGGCGATGCAGAGACGCTGCTGCTGGCCGCCAGACAGGCCGGTGCCGGATTCATGCACGCGGTCCTTGACCTCGTTCCAGAGGCCGGCACGCTGAAGGCTGGTCTCGACGATCTGGTCCATGTCGGCTTTCGACTTGGCGAGACCGTGAATGCGCGGGCCGTAGGCGACGTTTTCATAGATCGTCTTCGGGAACGGGTTCGGCTTCTGGAACACCATGCCGACGCGGGCGCGAAGTTCGACGACGTCAATATCCGGATCGTAGATATCATCGCCATCGAGCGTGATCTTGCCGGTGACGCGGCAATTGTCGATCGTATCGTTCATGCGGTTCAGGCTGCGCAGGAAAGTGGACTTGCCGCAGCCGGACGGGCCGATGAGCGCAGTCACGGTGTTTTCGCGGATGTTCAGCTTGACGTCGAAGAGAGCGCGCTTTTCGCCGTAATAGACGGAAACGTCCTGGCCGATCATCTTGTAAGGGATGCTGTTCATCTTCTGGTCCAGAGCCTTCTCAACTGCTGCTTCTGTCAACATGTTCATGGGTTTCTACTCCGTTTACCAGCGGCGCTCAAAGCGACGGCGCAAGAGGATGGCTCCGATGTTCATGACAATCAGGAACAGGAGCAGGACGATGATGGCACCCGAGGTACGCTCCACGAAGGCGCGTTCGGCTTCGTTGGCCCACATATAGACCTGGACCGGAAGTGCCGTGGACGGATCGAGCGGCGTGGTCGGCGCATTGGCAACGAAGGCGACCATGCCGATCAGCAGAAGCGGCGCGGTTTCGCCGAGCGCATGCGCAAGGCCGATGATGGTACCGGTCAGGATGCCCGGCATGGCAAGCGGCAGAACGTGGTGGAACACCATCTGCATCTTCGATGCGCCGAGACCGAGAGCGGCCGAGCGGATCGACGGCGGTACGGCACGCAACGCAGCACGCGTGGCGATAATGATGGTCGGCAGGGTCATCAGCGTCAGCACCAGGCCACCGACCAGCGACGCGGAACGCGGCAGACCCATGAAGTTGATGAAGACGGAGAGGCCGAGCAGACCGTAAACGATCGACGGAACGGCAGCGAGGTTGTTGATGTTGACCTCGATCAGATCGGTCAGCTTGTTCTTCGGCGCAAACTCCTCGAGATAGATCGAGGCGGCGACACCGATCGGCAGAGCAAGAACCAGAACGATCAGCATCAGGTAGAGCGAGCCGATGAGCGCAACGCCCAGACCTGCTGCTTCCGGACGGCTGGAATTGCCATTGACGAACAGGCCTGTGTTGAACTGCTTGAAGAGAGCACCGCTCGCCTTAAGCTCGTTCATCCAGCCGACCTGCTTGTCGTTCACCTTGCGGTTCTTCTCATCGACAGAGAGATCGATCTGGCCCTTGCTGGCGCTATCGATATTGGCGTCGGCAAGCACCGTGACATTGACGGTCTTGCCGATGATCGACGGGTCGGAGACGACCATATCGCGCAGCTGGATCGGAGCGCCCTTGGAGAGCATGGCCGAAGCATCGCGCACGTCAGGACGGCTCGCGGCGTTGACGTTCAGCTGCTTGACGATGGCGTCACGCAGCAATGCGCCGTAGTTGGCGGAGACGAGGACCGACGGATCGGTCGCACGCTTGTTGCTCGGGTCGATCGTCTTTTCGGTGAATTCCACCGGAAGCGTGATCGCCGTCTGTTGGAAGGCGGTGTAGCCTTGGCGGATGACCGTCGAGAGCAGGATCGCCAGGAAGATCAGGCCAAAAGATATGGCAGCGATGCCATAGGCCTGGAAGCGGCGTTCTGCGGCATAGCGGCGCTTGATGCCGATGTCGCGGCGTGCCGGAGCCTTGGAGACAGTGATGCCTGCAACGGGAGAAACAATATTCGTCATTCGTACTGCTCCCGGTATTTGCGCACGATGTAGAGCGCGTAGATATTGAGGCAAAGCGTGATGAAGAAGAGCGTGATGCCGAGCGCGAAGGCCACCAGCGTCTGCGGCGAGGTGAACTCGAGGTCACCCGTCAGCTGATTGACGATCTTGACCGTGACCGTCGTCATCGGCTCGAACGGATTGATCTGGATGCGGGCGGCAACACCGGCCGCAAGCACGACGATCATGGTTTCGCCGATGGCCCGCGATGCGGTCATTAGAAGCGCGCCGACGATTCCCGGAAGAGCGGCGGGAAGCACGACCTTCTTGATGGTTTCGGAGCGCGTTGCGCCGAGGCCAAGCGAACCGTCACGCAGCGCACGCGGCACGGCGGTGATGATATCGTCGGACAGCGAGGACACGTAAGGGATCAGCATGATGCCCATGACGATACCGGCGGTCAGAACGCTCTGTGCCTGGATGAAGTTCGTGTAGTCGCCGGTCAGGAGACCGCTGACCTGCGAGGAGAGATCGCGCAGGAACGGGCCGACGGTGACGAGCGCGAAGAAGCCGTAGACGATGGTCGGGATACCGGCCAGAACTTCGAGCAGCGGCTTGGCAAGCGAACGAATTTTCGGCGAAGCGTATTCGGCCATGTAGATGGCGGCGAAGAGGCCGACCGGTACGGCGACCAGCATGGCGACGGCGCCGATATAGAGCGTGCCGAGCAACAGCGGGATCAGGCCGAACTGACCGAAGGACGAGCTGCCGGCACCCGCGAAGCGCGGATCCCAGACGGTGCCTAAGAAGAAGTCCGCGGCGGGAACGCTGGCGAAGAAGCGAATGGCTTCCGACAGCATCGACAGAACGATGCCGATGGTCGTCAGAATGGCGATCGACGAAGACAGCAACAGGCCCCAGAGCATGACGCGCTCGACGCGGTTGCGGGCCCTGAAGCGTGGCTTGACGCCGCGCAGGGCGTAAAGCGCGCCGCCGACAGCAAGTACGAGGACGATCGCGCTCATGATCAGACGGCTGGAAGCGCTTTCGGCATTCAGCAGCTTGGCGGCATCGAGCATGTAGGGCTGCGGCTCACCGGCGAGCGGAACGCCCTTCTCGTTGAGCTTGGCCTGAACTGCCTTGGTGTCGGAACCGACTGCCGTGACTTCTTCGGATGTGAGCAGGTTCAGGCCACGACCGACGGTCGCGACCATGCTGTAGCTCAGATCCTGCTCGGCAGTGGTCTTCGCCTTCACATCGTCAGGAAAGGATTTGCGGACGGTGGATTCGATGATGCCTGGGCTGGCAGCAAGCCAGACACAGAGAACGATCAGGGCCGGAAGGATGGCCCAGATGGCGGCATAAGCGCCGTAATAACCCGGCCGCGAATGCAGCACGGAAGACTTGCCCCCGGCAAGTGCCGTGGCCCGGCTGCGGGCGGCCACATAGGCCAGCGCGCCAAGCACCACGAGACACAAGAGTATAATGGATGTGCTCATTCTTTACGCCCCCAGGCGCTCGGCCCCAAAAGCACAGGCTGCGATATCGCCGCCGGCTTCCCAATCATGGAGAAACTCGAAACCTTGCGCCTGACCGGGCAAGGGTACCTCAGTCGAAAACCGGCGCGGCACCCCCCAAGGCACCGCGCCGGCTCATTGGTTACATCGTCTTTTCGGCTTCTACGGCCTTGCGGATCTCTTCGCGCTCGGCGTCCGGAGCAGCAACGAGGCCGTATTCGACGAGCGGGCTGTCAGGGCCGATCATCTGGTCGGATACGAAGAAGTTGACGTATTCCTTCAGGCCCGGAACGGCGCCGAGATGTGCCTTCTTGACGTAGAAGAACAGCGGGCGGGAAACCGGGTAGGTGCCGTCAGCGATGGTCTCGGTCGACGGAACGATACCGCTCATCGAAGCAACCTTGAGCTTGTCAGCGTTGTTTTCGTAGAAGGAGAGGCCGAAGACGCCAACGCCGGTCTTGTTGGCAGCGATGCGTGCCAGCGTTTCCGGATAGTCGCCGTCGATATCGACTGCAGCGCCGTCCTTACGGACTGCGACGCAAGCCTTCTGCTGAGCGGCCTTGTCGGTGATTTCCTTGGCGATGACGTCGAGTGCGCCCGAAGCCTTGCAGCCGGCGGCCAGAACGTTCAGTTCGAAGACTTCGCGGGTGCCGTGCTTTTCGCCCGGGATGTAGGCAGCGATATCAACAGCCGGGAGCTTCGGATTGACTTCCGACCACTTCTTGTAAGGGTTGGCAACGAGCTTGCCGTCAACGACGACCTGCGCAGCGAGAGCCTTGTAGAGGTCCTCAGGAACGTAGGCGACGTCGGGGTTGGACGAGTCGGTTGCGAAGACGATACCGTCGTAGCCGATCTTCACTTCCTGGATGTCGGTGACGCCAGCGGTCTTGCAGGCTTCCAGTTCGTTCTTGTTGATCGGACGCGAAGCGTTTGCAACGTCGATGGTGTCTTCGCCAACGCCCTTGCAGAATTCCTTGAGGCCAGCGCCCGTGCCGCCGGATTCAACGACCGGCGTCTTGAAGTTGGTGAAGGTTTCGCCGAAGGATTCAGCGACGATCTTTGCGTAAGGCAGAACGGTGGACGAGCCGGCAACCTGGATCTGGTCGCGAGCGGCTGCAGCGCCTGCAAAAGCAACGGTTGCGGCAAGAGCGGCAACGGTAAGTTTAAGCGTGTTCATCAAAAAATCTCCCGGCATTGGGCTTTGTGTGGGCAGGCCCCCCAGGGCCCTCGCATTGCCTTTTTTCATCGGCAGCCACTCTTTAGCCCCTGATGCACAGAGCTTTTATGTCACTTTGGTGAAACATTTGTGACAGGTTAAATTATTGAAATGAAATAATAAAAATTTTGGATGTTATGGATGTGTTGCGGCTTTATGTCAAAATCGCACCGTAAAGGCCGTTCCCTTGCCAACCTCGGACTTGACGATCAGCCGTGCACGATGGCGCGTGAGGATGTGCTTGACGATGGCAAGCCCCAGGCCGGTGCCCTTTTTCGACCGGCTGTCCTCGATGCTGACGCGGTAAAAGCGCTCCGTCAGACGCGGAACATGCTCGGCCGGGATGCCCGGCCCCTTGTCGGCGACGGTGACTTCGACCGGCTGCCCAGCCCCGTTCTTGACCGTCACGTCGACGGCCTTGCCTTCCTGGCCATATTTGCAGGCGTTTTCGATTAGATTCTCGAACACCTGCACCAGTTCGTCGCGATCGCCGAGCACCTCGGCCCGACCTTCCGGCAGATGAAGGTTGATCTCGACGCCGACATCCTTCGCCAAAGGGGCGAGCGAATCCCGGACATGACCGAGCAACGGAACGAGATCGACCTTTTCATCCGGCGCGATATGCGACTTCAGCTCGAGGCGCGATAGAGACAGCAGATCATCGACCAGCCGGCTCATGCGCGTCGTCTGATCGAACATGATGCCGAGGAAGCGCTCCTGCGCCTTTGCGTCGTTCTTCGCCGGGCCCTGAATGGTCTCGATGAAGCCGCGCAGGGAGGCGAGCGGCGTGCGCAGCTCATGGCTGGCATTGGCCACGAAATCCGAGCGCATGCGGTCGATACGACGCACCTCGGAAATATCGCGGAAGGACAGGATGAAGAAATGCTCGGCATTTTCGCCACCGCCAAGATCGATCGGCGCGCTGCGGACGATATAGACCCGCTCGGAGGGAAGCCTCTCGGAATGCTCAATCTGGTTCGGTGCGTTTGTGACGATGGTTTCGCGCACCATGTCGAGAATGCCGGGCGAACGGAGACGAGCTGAAATATGGGCGCCGATGATCATCTCGCCGAAGGCCTTCTCGGCCGCCCGGTTCTGGAAGAGCACCGAGGCATCGCCCGAGAGCACCATGACGGGAATATCAAGTCCGGCAAGCGTTGCCGAAACCTCCGGCAGACGGCTTTTCGGCGCTTCCGGTTCAGGAACGGGCAGTTCGGCGAGCTTTGCCTGCACGGCTGGCTCGGCATTCATGATGACGACAAGCAGCATGAGGGCAACAAGGGCCAGGACGCCCCATTTGTTCATGCCTGCCGCCAGCGCCACCATTCCGATGACGAGTGCGGCCAGAAGCACTGGCCGTTCCTGCCTGATGCGGGCCATCAGCCCCGATGTCCACGGCGTTTCCTCTTCCACGTGCCCCTCGCCCGCATCGGGTCCTGTTTATCGCTTCAAACTTTGCCTGATAGCGCTGATTCATGACAGAAGTTTTCGGCTGCGGCCACCAGCCACGAAACAAGCCGTGGAAACACACAGCTTTTTCTGAATTCCCCGAGAGATTTGATTTTTCACACGAAATATGATCGCCTGCTCAAAAGCCGACGTTGCTGGAGGAAATCATGGGCGAGGATGTCGAAAGCCGCGCAGTCGAACTGGAGATCAGGGGCAAGAAGCGTGTCTTCGATGTTGACGATCCGGTCCTGCCCGATTGGATCAGCGACAACGCGCTCGAATCCGGCGACTTTCCCTACAAGAAGAAGCTGAAGGAAGAAGACTATCTCGAAGACCTCGAGAAGCTGCAAATCGAACTGGTCAAGGTGCAGTTCTGGCTGCAGGCAACCGGCAAGCGGGTGATGGCGCTCTTCGAGGGCCGGGATGCCGCCGGCAAGGGCGGCGCGATTTCCGCTTCGTCTGCCCGCATGAACCCACGCCTCGCCCGCGTCGTCGCGCTGGCGAAGCCGACCGAACGCGAAGCCGGACAATGGTATTTCCAGCGCTATATCAGCCAGTTCCCCACCGCCGGCGAATTCGTGCTCTTCGACCGCTCCTGGTATAACCGCGCCGGTGTCGAACCGGTCATGGGTTTCTGCACACCAAAGCAATACGAGGATTTCCTGGAGCAGGCGCCGCAACTTGAGAAGGTAATTGCCCACGAAGGCATTCATTTCTTTAAGTTCTATCTTGATATCGGCCGCGAGATGCAGCTGAAGCGCTTTCACGACCGCCGACACGACCCGCTCAAGGTTTGGAAGCTATCGTCCATGGATATCGCAGCACTGACGAAATGGGGCGACTACAGCGACAAGCGCGACCGGATGCTGAAAGCGACGCATACCGAATTCGCGCCCTGGACCGTCATCCGCGCCAACGACAAGCGGAGAGCACGGATCAACCTGCTTCGCCACATGCTGAAGACGATGGACTACGACGGCAAGGACAAAAGCGCGCTCGGTGAACTCGACGAGAAGATCATCGGCTCGGGTCCCGGCTTTCTGAAATAGGATGGGTTAATGCGGCCTGCAGCGGCGATCGGCGGATTTTTGACAGTATTTGGGCTCGCCGCACAGGCACATGCCTGCGTGCTGCTGCAGGACGTCGATTACAGCGTGCTCTATCGCTCAGATACGATCGTCAGGGCGAAAGTTGTCGGCTACCAGAGCCGTCCGGAGCAGAAGGACGCGCTCTTCCGTCTTGAGATCGAGCAGGTGCTCACCGGCAAGAGCGTCGAGCCTCATATCATCGAGGCGCGCTGGGAGCGGAAATACAAACCGGCGCCGCAGATCTGGGACGGCTATACCAACGTGATCGTTGGCCTGCGGCTTTCCGGCGGGGCACCGGCGCAGATCGTTCGTGAAAGCTGCGGCTTCGACGGTATCGTCGAGGATACGCCGCGGGACCTCTCGATCCTGCTCAGCCAGGCACCCGCCGGCAGCTGATCGAGCCCGCTTATTGCCCGGGCAGGATACGCACCGCGTAGAGATTGATCCCGCGGGCCCTGCCATCGACATCGCTGTTGATCAGCAGCTTGCCATCCGAACTCGGCGCCAGAGAGCGGTCGAATCTGACCTGCAGCAGCGCATCCGACTTTTCCCGCGTGACGCTGAAACGGTGACGGGCGCAGTTCCCAAGCGTCTGGAAATCGCACTCGACGGTGATCTGCGTCGGCTCGTCGGTGGTCGATTGCAAGGTGATGGCGATGGTCGACGACTTTCCGGCGAGCTGCTGCAGCACGGCGGCAGGCACGGTGATGCCGATATTGCCATCGGCGCCGTTGCTCTGCGAAATCAGCCGGACGGCAGCCGCGTCGTTCTCCGTCACGTTTTCCGTATGCGCCTGCGCACCATTGGCGATCTTGTTGGCATCGGATGGCTTGAAGACCTCGATCCATTCGGCCGAGAAGCTGTTCTGCGGGTCGATGGTTACAGGCTCGTCGGTGTGGCTGCCGGAATTATCTGCCGTCTCGTTCTGGCTGCCGTCGAAATCCTCAGGCTGGGTGCTGGCGGGCGGATTGGCAACGCTGCTGTCGCGCTCCGCGGCCGTCAGCAGCAGGCCTGACTTATGCGCCCACCAAGCCCCCATCCCGATAAAGGCGATCAGCACGCACCAGACCAGAAGCCTGGAGAAAAACTTGCGCGGCTTTCGGCGCTTGGCCGCCCCTTCCGGGCGGAAATCCATATTGCCGGGAGCCGCAGCCTTGGCCGCCGGACGCGGTTCGGCGGCAAAGGCTTCCTCCGCAGCGGGTGCAGCACCCAAGTGATCGGCAGCACCAGCATGCACGCCGTCGAGGCTCGCATCGTCATAGGCGCTGCGCGGCTCTTCGGCATGGCGCGTCTCGCCTGCCAATTCCGGCGCGGCCGCCTCGGGCGACGGGGCTTCATGATAATAGGGTTCGGGCACTTCGACAACAGGCGGCACCGGCACCTCCGGCGGCCCCTGGCGCGGATGCATGCGCTCACGCTCCTCGGCCTCGATCATGTGGATCGTGGCTTCCAGCCGGTGACGGTGATGGGCGATGGCCTCGCGATCCGTGACGTCCTGCTTGCGCAGCCCTGCCTCCAGCGCCTGGCGCGCGGACTGATAGATTCTGGCGCGGATCTCCGGATTGTCGCGATCGGAATTGCCAAGCGCCGTTCTGATGGCCGTTTCTAATCCGCTCACGTGCGATCCTTCACTCTTGAAACCGGCATTCCGCTCAAATCTTTACAAATGCCTAACAAAATCCGGTAGCGGCAACAGCGCCAAACCGCAAGCCTCCGGCACGCTGCCCGGCCGATCGGCAGGGGAAAACGCCGCCTTTCAGAATATCCGAAAATCGCAAAATCGGTAGCCTGCCCAGTTGGGTGGCCTTTTCGGCGCAATGGAACTCTGTTATCAAATTGACGCTTCCGTAAACGTCAATTGATGGTGACCTCATGGCCCTGCCCGAAATCCTGACGAAGAACCTGCGACTGCCGGTGGTGGCCTCGCCGCTGTTCATCATCTCGCATCCGGCCCTGACACTGGCGCAATGCAAGGCAGGCGTCATCGGCGCGTTTCCGGCGCTCAACGCCCGGCCGGAAAGCCAGCTCGACGAATGGCTGGCGATGATCACCGAGGATCTTGCCGCCCACAATGCCGCCAATCCGGACCGGCCGGCCGCGCCGTTTGCGGTCAACCAGATCGTCCATATGTCGAACAAGCGGCTGGAGCACGACCTGATGCTCTGCGTGAAATACAAGGTACCCGTCGTCATTTCCTCGCTCGGCGCCGTGCCGGAGGTGAATGCCGCCGTGCATTCCTATGGCGGCATCGTGCTGCATGACGTGATCAACAACCGCCACGCCAACTCGGCGATCCGCAAGGGCGCCGACGGGCTGATTGCGGTCGCTGCCGGCGCCGGCGGCCATGCGGGCACGCTTTCGCCCTTCGCCCTCATCCAGGAAATCCGTGAATGGTTCGACGGGCCGCTGCTGCTGGCCGGTGCCATCGCCAATGGCGGAGCGATCCTCGCGGCCCAGGCGATGGGCGCCGACATGGCTTATATCGGCACCCCCTTCATCGCCACCGAGGAGGCCCGGGCGACGGAGGCCTACAAGCAGGCAATCGTCGACGGGGCGGCCAACGATATCGTCTATTCGAACTATTTCACCGGCGTGCATGGCAATTATCTGAAGCCATCGGTGAAATCCGCAGGCCTCGACCCCGACAACCTGCCCGTCGCCGATCCCTCGAAGATGGATTTCGAACAGGCGGTGGGCGGCGCCAAGGCCTGGAAGGATATCTGGGGCAGCGGCCAGGGCATCGGCGCCATCAAGGCTGTCGAGCCGGTTGCCAAGCTCGTCGATCGCCTCGACAGCGAATACCGTGCCGCCCGCGCCCGCCTCAGCCTCTAGGACGATTTCCACAGCGCCGGTCTTTTTTGCCAAAGCCGCCAGACGGCGCTTGAAATCTTCAAACAATGGCTGTATCAGCGCCATGCAAATCGCGGGCCGCCTGGTTCGGCCGCACGGATTGCCGCTTTAGCTCAGGTGGTAGAGCACATCATTCGTAATGATGGGGTCGCAGGTTCGAGTCCTGCAAGCGGCACCATTTGCTTTTCCCAACCGTTTCGATACCGCTAAAAACACAGCCTATGGCTTTGTTAAGCTTTTTCATAGTTACGCAATGATTGAAATACATGGTTAACCCTTGATTGATATCCTTTCCTCCAGTTGTGATTTGGGGGATAGTTTCCATGAAAGGTTTGGCTGCCGCGGTTTTGGCGTCGGCGTTTTCGGTCGTTGGTGTTCACGGGGCGATGGCTGCCGATCTGGCGCCTAACGATCTGATGATCCCGAAGTTTCTGCTCGACGAACCGGAAAAAGTACCGGCAACGGCGGGCCGGTTTACCGGATATATCGAAGGGGGCTTCGAGACAGGCACATCGCGCGACACCGAGCTCGACAGCCGCTCGTGGCGGTTGCGCGGATCGATGAATGCGAGTTCCGACACCGGGCTCAACCTGCAGGCGGATGCCGATTATGCGCATTCATATCTCCAGGAATACGGCTGGAACGACAATATCGGCGGCACGCTACATGTCTATTACCGGCCTGACGGCAACTATGCGTTCGGCGTCTTCGGCCAGACCGGACGGTTTGAATCGCGCTTCCTGCCGGATACGACCGCGCGTGATTATCTGGGCGGCCTGGAAGCCGCATGGCTCGGCACCGACATGACCATCTATGGTCAGGCTGGCCTCGGCACGACCGATATCGGCGGCTTCGACTATGATCACTATGCCGGCCGTGCCGGGATGCGCTATTTCTTCACCGACAATATCCGCGCCGATTTCGAAGCTGCATTCGACCGCTACCAGGATGACGTCGAGACGGCCGATATCTGGAAGATCTCTGCGATCGGCAACTACCGGCCAGATGGCACGCCGGTCTCCTTCTATGCGGGCTACCGCTTCGAGCATGCCAAGCTCACTGTCGACGACTTCGGCAGCGACAGCGACATCTCCAACAACTTCCTCGTCGGCATGCGCTATCACTTCGGCTCGACCAGTCTTAAGGACGAAGAGAGCAACGGCCCGATCTGGCGCGGAGCGTCGTTCTAGGCAGTAACGGGATTGACCATGGCCGCCGCAGCGAAACCATCGCTGCGGCGGTTTTGCGTTGTGTAACCGGAAGGATAATTGGCTTTACAGAGCCCGCAGCAAGGGCCTAAAAACCAAAGCAGCACTTCGCGCCGGCGCTTGCCCCTTTCTGCCGAGCCGCCTTCGATGACGGCATAGCGAAGCATCCTGAAAGGTAAGTCATGTCTGATACGGCCCAGCGCTCGAACCGCGTTCTCGTTGTCGCGACCATCATGTTTGCCACCTTCATGGTGGCGATCGAAGCCACGATCGTGGCGACCGCAATGCCGCGCATCGTCGGCCAGCTTGGCGGTTTCAGCTATTACAGCTGGGTATTTTCGGCCTTCCTGCTGGCGCAATCGACGACCACCGTCATCTACGGCAAGCTCTCCGACATCTTTGGCCGCAAGCCGGTGCTGATCGGCGGCATCGTTGTGTTCCTGATCGGCTCGCTGCTTTGCGGCTTTGCCTGGTCGATGACCTCGCTGATCGTGTTCCGCCTGCTGCAAGGGCTTGGCGCGGGCGCCATCCAGCCGGTAACGATGACGATCATCGGCGACCTCTTCAAGCTTGAGGAACGCGGCCGTGTCCAAGGCATCATGGCAACGGTGTGGGCAACTTCGGCGGTGGTCGGGCCTCTCGCCGGCGGCGTGATCGTCGACAATATCTCCTGGGCGTGGATCTTCTGGATCAATCTGCCGATCGGCGTCTTCTCGATCATCGCCTTCTCGCTGTTCCTGAAGGAAACCGTGGCGCACAAGGAGGCCAGCATCGACTATCTCGGCGCGATCCTGTTTTCGATTGCCATCATCGCCGTGCTGGTGATCCTGACCGAGACGGATGCCAGCGCCTGGATCCTGCTCTCGCTCGCCGCCGTCTTCGTCATTTCGGGCGCCCTGTTCTTCTGGCAGGAGAAACGCGCGCCCGAGCCGATCATCTCGATCGCGCTGTGGAGCCGGCGTCTCGTCGCGACGAGCAATATCTGCATGCTGCTTGCCGGGATGGCGCTGATCGGGCTTTCCACCATTCTCCCTGTCTATATTCAGGGCGTGCTTGGCCGCTCGCCGATCGTGGCCGGTTTCACGCTGACCATGCTGGTTGTCGGGTGGCCGCTGTCGGTGATGATGTCGAGCAAGCTGTTCAAGGCCTTCGGCATTCGCAACACACTGCGCTTCGGCAGCCTACTGTTTCCGTTCGGTGCGCTTTTCCTGCTGTTCCTGACGCCGGACAGCTCACCGATCGTTGCCGGTGCCGGCTCGTTCTTCATGGGCTTCGGCATGGGCCTCATCAACCTCACCAGCATTGCGCTGGTTCAGGACAGCGTCGAATGGTCGATGCGCGGCAGCGCCACGGCCTCGATCATCTTCGCCCGCAGCCTCGGCAACACGCTGGGCGCCACCGTGCTCGGGGCGATCCTCAATGCCGGTATCAATCATTATGCCAGCGGCGATACCGCCGAGAACCTGCACAACGTGCTGAACCAGCCGACCGGGCTGACCGAGCTCGCAGGCGATCCCGTTGTGCGTGGCATCTTCGATGCGTCGCTGCACTGGAGCTTCTGGGGCATTGTCGTGGTGGCGGTGATGACGCTGGTTTCGACCTGGCTCATCCCGGTCGGCGATCATCGCCGCAAGACGACGACGGTTTCCGCCAGCGAGGCAGCATCGCACTAAGGATCAGACTTCCGCCGGATTCTGCGGCAGCGATTGCAGCAGGGTCTGGCGGGCCGAGCGCAGGTGCAGGCGGGCCGAGAAATCAATCTGCGCCTGATCGCCGGATTCTAGCGCGGCGATGTAATCGAGATGTTCGTGAATGGCGCGCTCGTTGCGCTGGCGGGCGGCCGCCTTGTTCCACTGGTAGTGATAGTGGAAGACGATGGCGATGGCATCGTAGAAATCGGCGATGAAACGGTTCTTCGAAGCGCGGTGGATCAGGAGGTGGAAGCGCTCGTCGAGTGCCGAGAACTCCTTATAGCGGCGATCCATGTCGGCGAGCACATCGAGATGGTCCTGCTTGATGACGGCCAGATGCTGCCAGGCGGCATGATCCTTCGGAAGACGGCCGAAATCGGCAGCCGAGTGCAGCTCGAACATCTCGCGCACATCGGCGAGCTCCAGCGCGAATTCGCGGGTGAAGCCCTTCAATATCCAATGGCTGTTCGGACGCTTCTCGATCAGCCCGAAACGGGAGAAGCGGATCAGGAATTCCCGAACGCTTGTCGTCCCGGTACCGATCTCGCGGGCGAGCTCCAGCTCGTTGATCTGCATGCCGGGTGCGGCGTCATCCGAGAGAATACGCTGCATGAAGCTGCGCTCGATGATGTCGTGCAGCGAGTCCGTTTCCTCGGAGGGGAAGAGATCCGTGGCGGTCGGCGCCCTGAGCACGATCTTCTGACGCTTGTTCCAGCGAATGATCCCCTCGTCGCTCAGGCGTGTCAGGATCGCCCGCGCGGTGCTGCGGCTGATGCCCAGCTGGGCGGCAATTTCGGGTTCCGACGGCAGCGCGGCATCCGGACGCAGTGCGGCCGCATACCTGTTGTACGCTTCCTTGAAGACGGTATTCTGTCTTGCCATGCCACCCCGCTCCTTCCCGTGCGCCGAGACCCCGCACGCGATCGTGCGGCCAGTGCGCCGGGGGCTTATCCATTGCAATCCTTATATTATTCTGGATTGCTTGCGGCTGTTTGCCTCCCTCGTCCACAGGAACAATATTCCCGTTGACTTCAAAATGTTTATTGTAGATAAAAAACAAAATCAATGCGCATTTCGCCAATGCAGCGAGCGTTTTCCTCAGGGAGAAGACAATTGGACAAACTTCCTTGGCTCATCCTTTCGGCCGGAGATAATGTCGCCGTCGCCACGTCGGCCATCGAGCCCGGAGCCATTGTTGCCGGCGTTGCCGCACGGCAGAAAATCGACCCGGGCCACAAGGTCGCGATCGCCGACATCCCGCTCGGCACGCCCGTTGTCAAGTATGGCCAGGCGATCGGGCGCACCACCTCAGAGGTGAAGGCGGGCGACCACGTCCACAGCCACAATCTGCATTTCGAAAACGACCGCCTGGCGGCGACCGCCAATTCCGCGCCGGAAGCGGCGACAGCGGAAGACAAGGCCCGCACCTTCATGGGCTACAAGCGCGCCGACGGCCGCTCGGCGACCCGCAACTATATCGGCATCATCGCCAGCGTGAACTGTTCCACCACCGTCTGCCGCGCCATTGCAGACGAGGCAAACCGGACGATCCTGCCGCATTATGAAGGCATCGACGGCTTCGTGCCGATCGTTCACGACCAGGGCTGCGGCATGAGTTCGACCGGCGACGGCATGGCCGTTTTGCACCGCACGCTTGCCGGCTATACGCGCCACGTCAATTTCGGCGGCGTACTGATGATCGGCCTCGGCTGCGAGGTCAATCAGCTGACGCTTTACGGCCAGAGCGGTGCCGGCGACACCAAACGTCATTTCAACATTCAGGATGCCGGCGGCTCGCGCCGTGCCGTCGAGCGGGCCATGGGTATGCTGCGCGAAATCGCCGCTGATGTCGGCAAGGAACGCCGCGTGGCGCTGCCGATCAGCGACATCATCATCGGCCTGCAGTGCGGCGGCTCGGACGGCTTCTCCGGGATCACCGCCAATCCGGCGCTCGGCGTCGCAGCCGATCTGCTGGCGGCAGCCGGCGGCACGTCTATTCTCTCGGAAACCTCGGAAATCTACGGTGCCGAACATCTGCTGCGCAGCCGTGCCGTCAGCGACGATGTGGCAAGGAAGCTCGACGAGAAAATCGTCTGGTGGGAAAAATATGTCGGCCTGCATGGCGCATCGCTCGACAACAATCCCTCGCCCGGCAACAAGCGCGGCGGCCTGACAACTATTCTCGAAAAGTCGCTTGGCGCCGTTGCCAAGGGCGGGCGCTCGCCTCTGACAGCCGTCTATGGCTATGCCGAGCGCGTCACGGCGCCGGGTCTCGTCTTCATGGATACGCCCGGCTACGACCCGGTTTCGGCAACCGGCCAGGTCGCTGGCGGCGCCAACATGATCGCCTTCACGACGGGACGCGGCAGCTGCTTCGGCTGTCGTCCCGCTCCATCGCTGAAGCTGTCGAGCAACTCGGCGCTCTATGCGGCGATGGAAGAGGACATGGACATCGACTGCGGCACGATCGCATCAGGTGACGCGACGATCTCGGGCAAGGGCCGCGAGATCTTCGAGCTCATCATCAACACCGCATCGGGCAAGAAGACCAAGAGCGAAGAGTTCGGCTACGGCGATAACGAATTCGTGCCGTGGCATCTTGGAGCAACGCTCTAAGATACAGACAGACAAGTCTTCAGAGGAGGAATGATGAAGACGAGGAGGATCGGCAAGACGGATCTGCAGGTGACCGAAATCAGCTTCGGTGCTGCAGCTCTCGGCGGCCTCTACCGCGCCTGCCCGCGCGAGCAGGCAATGGGCACGCTGGATGCGGCCTGGGATGCCGGTATCCGCTATTTTGACGTGGCGCCCTGGTATGGCCTCGGCCTCGCCGAGCGCACTGTCGGCGACTTCCTGCGGGCCAAGCCGGAAGCCGAGTACGTGCTGTCGACAAAGGTCGGCCGTCTGCTGCGGCCGGTGCCGACGGGCACCGTTCCCGACTACAGTTATGTCGATCCGCTCTCCTTCGATGCGGACTATGACTATTCCTATGACGGCATCATGCGCTCGGTCGATTTCAGCTATGCGCGGCTTGGCCTCAATCGCATCGACATTCTCTATGTGCACGATATCGGCGGTTATACGCATGGCGCCGCGAAGAATGCCGTCCATCTGAAGCAGTTTCTCGACAGCGGCATCAAGGCGCTGGAGCAGCTGAAATCGAGCGGTGCGATCAAGGCCTTCGGCCTTGGTGTCAACGAAGTGCCGGTTTGCCTCGACGTGATGCGCAATGCCGATATCGACGTGATCCTGATGGCCGGGCGCTATACGCTGCTCGACCGTTCCGCGGTGGCCGAGCTCATTCCGCTCTGCCAGCAGAAGGGCACGAGCCTTGTGGTCGGCGGCGTCTTCAATTCGGGGATCCTGGCGACCGGGCCAGTGCCCGGCGCACATTTCGACTATATGGCGCCGACGCCTGATGTCGTTGCCAAGGTGACCGCGATGGAAGAGATCGCCAAGCGCCACGGCGTTCCGCTTGCCGCGCCTGCGCTGCAATTCCCGCTTCGCGATTCATTCGTCTCATCGGTTCTGATCGGTACGGCCAGGGCATCCAGCCTGGAGCGCAACATGCAGCTCTTCGAGCCCCGCCTGCCCGACAGCATCTTCCCGGAATTCGAAAGCCAAACGCTCGTTGCCAAGCCATTGGGCAGCGATGCCGTTCGTATGTAGGAGCCACGCATGCTTAAGGGTATCCACTCCGTCCTCAGCCCCGACCTGCTTCTGGCGATCGCCAGAATGGGACATGGCGACGAGATCGTCATTGCCGACGCCAACTTCCCGTCCGCCAGCATGGGCCCGGAGATGATCCGCGCCGACGGCGTGAGCGCCACCGATATGGCCGAAGCGATCCTGACCCACTTCCCGCTCGACACTTTCGTGCCGGAAAGTGCATGGCGTATGGAAGTCGTCGGTGACCCGGCAGCTGTGCCCGAAGTCTGCGCCGAGTTCCAGGCGATCGTCGATCGCAAGGCGGGTGACAGCTTCCGCATCGCCACGCTGGAGCGCTTCGCCTTCTACGAACGGTCGCGCAAGGCCGCCTATATTGTCGCGACCACCGAATTCCGGCTCTACGGCAATCTGATCCTGAAGAAGGGCGTCGTTCTTCCCGAAGAGGTCTATCGCGGCTGACGACAATTTTAGAGTATCTTTGAATTGATGGAAAAACATCAGCTTAAGGAGGATTGAAGGAAGCGAAAAAGGCGAAATTGCCCCACTTGCAATTTCAAAAAGCCTCAGCTAGCTTCATCCGGCAAATGTTTTTTATCGATAAAAATCGTCCGCCGGCGTTCAGCGGTCTGGTTTTCTGGAGGAGAACGCAACTTGGGAGGAGAACCCACAATGAGCATGAAGTCCATCCTTTCCCGCCGGGCGTTTAGCGCTCTCGCAGGTGCAGCCTTTATCGCAACGGCGATGCCGATGCCGTCCTTCGCTGCCGAAGTGACGATCCCGATCATCGTCAAGGACACCACGTCCTTCTACTGGCAGATCGTTCTGGCCGGCGCCCGCAAGGCCGGTACCGATCTCGGCGTCAAGGTGCCGGAACTCGGCGCGCAGTCTGAATCCGACGTCAACGGCCAGATCAGCATTCTCGAAAACGCTGTTGCCGGCAAGCCGGCCGCTGTCGTCATCTCGCCGACCGAATTCAAGGCGCTCGGCAAGCCGATCGACGAAGCTGCCAAGTCCGTTCCGATCATCGGTATCGACTCCGGCGCTGACTCGAAGGCCTTCAAGTCGTTCCTGACAACCGACAATACCCAGGGCGGCCGCATCGCTGCCGACGGTCTTGCCGCTGCCATCAAGGGCGCCACCGGCAAGGAAGAAGGCGAAATCGCCATCATCACCAGCATTGCAGGTGCAGGTTCGCTCGAACAGCGCCGCGAAGGCTTCCTCGATCAGGTCAAGACCAAGTATCCGGGCCTGAAGGTGATCGCCGACAAGTATGCTGACGGCCAGGCAACCACCGGCCTCAACATGATGACCGACCTCATCACTGCCAACCCGAACATCGTTGGCGTTTTCGCGTCCAACCTGATCATGGCGCAGGGCGTTGGCCAGGCGATTGCTGAAAACAAGCTCGGCGACAAGGTCAAGGTCATCGGCTTCGACAGCGACGACAAGACGGTCGGCTTCCTGAAGGATGGCGCACTGGCCGGTCTCGTGGTGCAGGACCCGTATCGTATGGGCTACGACGGCATCAAGACCGCGCTCGCCGTCTCCAAGGGTGAGAAGGTCGAACAGAACGTCGACACCGGCGCCAACCTGGTCACCAAGGCCAACATGGCAGAGCCGAAGATCGACGCTCTTCTGAACCCGAAGATCAAGTAATCTTCAGTCGAGGCCGCGCGTAAGAAATTCCGCGCGGCCTTTTCTTCACCTGTGTTATCGTCCGCGTGGGAGCGCGGAACCTGGGTGGAGAAACAGGAATTCGCATATGGGAGGAGAGGTCCATGGACGGACTGGAAGAGGTCAGTCATCGCCACGATGACAGTGCCACGCTGAAAGAGGCAAGCCGTATTCCGGCAGGTTCGCCCATCCTGGAACTCAAGGGATTGCAGAAGAATTACGGCTACGTCCAGGCGCTGAAACCAGCGACGGTGACATTTCTGGCCGGTGAAATTCATGCGATCGTCGGCGAAAACGGTGCCGGAAAATCCACCCTCATCAAGCTTCTGACTGGGGTCATCACCCGCACGGCCGGTGAAATTCTCTGGTGCGGCCACCCCGTCGGCCTGTCGTCGCCGAACGAGGCGATCGCCCGCGGCATCAACGCCGTCCATCAGGAAGTGGTCCTCTGCCCACACCTGACCGTGGCCGCCAACCTTTTCCTCGGCGACGAGGTCAATCAGTTCGGCCTGATGCGCAAGAAGCAGATGGTCAACATGGCGCAGACCGTGCTCGACGATCTTGGCTTCGGGCTGCCCGCCAGTGCGCTGCTCAGTGATCTGACCATTGGCCAGCAGCAGCTTGTCGCCACCGCGCGGGCCGCAATGCGCGGCACGCAGTTCCTGATCTTCGACGAACCGACGGCCTATCTAACGCGCCAGGAATCGGCCCAGCTCTTCAAGCTGATCCGAAGGCTGCAGGGCGAAGGTGTGACGATCGTCTATATCAGCCACCGCATGGAAGAAGTGTTCGAGCTCGCAGACCGCGTTTCGGTGCTGCGCGACGGAACCCATGTTGGCACACGCCTGATCGGCGAGACCAACGAGAACGAGTTGATCGCCTTGATGATCAATCGCTCGATCGAGCAGATCTACCACAAGGAAGAAATTGCGATCGGCGAGACGATCGTCGAAGTCCGGGGCCTCTCCGGACCGGGTTTCGAGGACGTATCGCTGAGCGTCAAGGCGGGACAGATCGTCGGCCTTTACGGCCTCATCGGCGCCGGCCGCAGCGAATTCGCACTCGGGCTCTACGGCCGGGAAAAGGCCACATCAGGTGAAATTCACTGGATGGGCAAGAAGGTCGACATCAAGAACGAGCGCGCGGCCATGGATCTCGGCATCGCACTGGCGCCGGAAAGCCGCCGCGACCAGGGGCTCTGCCTCAACCTGCCGATCGGCCTCAATATCAACTTGCCTGTCTTCAAGCGGCTGAGCAGCGGGCCCGTCATCAATCATACCGTCGAGACCGCGAACGCCGACAAGCAGATCCGCGATCTCAGCATCAAGACGCCGAGCCGCCGCGTGAATGCATCCAGCATGTCTGGCGGCAACCAGCAGAAGATCGTCATCGGCAAGTGGCTGAGCCACGGCGCGCGGCTATTCATCTTCGACGAGCCGACTGTCGGTGTCGATGTCGGCACCAAGGCGGAAATCTACCGGCTCTTTGCCAAGCTATTGAAGGAAGGCGCGGGTATCATCCTGATCTCCTCCTACCTGCCTGAAGTCTATGAGCTTGCCGACCGGCTGCATGTGTTCCGCGGCGGCAAGCTTGTTGCCAGCCATGATTTCCACGCAGCGTCGCATGAAGAAGTCCTTGGCGAAGCGATCGGCGTCTGAGCAAGAAGAATAAGAGGGAGAGAGAACAGTGACTGCAACCCCCACCGAAATTGCGCCTCCGCCGCCACGCCGCAAAGTCAACATTCTGTTCGGCCTGACGCTGATCGGCTTGCTGCTCTTCCTCTGGCTGATGCTCGGAATTTTCACCGCCAGCTTCTGGACGCCCCTGAACATCAGCAACTTGCTGCGGCAGGGATCGATGACGGCAATCCTGGCTCTCGGGCAGACCTTCGTGATCATCACGGCGGGTATCGACCTGTCGGTCGGCGCCATCGTCGGCTTTGCCGGGGTCATTATCGCCTGGCTTTTGCAGGCAGGCGTCCCGGTCTGGGCGGCTATCCTGCTCACCCTGCTGTTCGGCGTGCTGATCGGCACCTTTCACGGCTTCGGCATCGTCAAGATGGGCCTGCCGCCCTTCATCATCACGCTGGCAACGCTGACATCGCTGCGTGGTATCGGCCTTTTGATCACCAATGGCTCGTCGATCAATATCGTCAACGAGGACTTTTCGAACTTTGCCCGCGCCGACTTCCTCGGCATTCCGAGCCTGTTCTGGATGGTGATCCTCGTCGCGGTGCCGAGCTTCGTGTTCCTGCATCTCAGCCGCTGGGGCCGCTATCTCTTCGCGGTCGGCTCGAATGCAGAAGCCGCGCGCCTTTCCGGCGTCAATGTCAACCGGATGATCTTCCTCGCCTATATTCT
Organism: Rhizobium sp. 01N424; assembly: GCF_056399485.1. Lineage (NCBI taxonomy): Bacteria > Pseudomonadati > Pseudomonadota > Alphaproteobacteria > Hyphomicrobiales > Rhizobiaceae > Rhizobium > Rhizobium sp. 01N424. The sequence continues at coordinate 370,315 of NZ_JBFTRK010000001.1, read as the reverse complement.
CTCGGCCACCTTCGCCGCCTTCGTCGGCGTGCTGCTGGCCTCGCGTATCGCCATCGGCAACGCGACACAGGCGGACGGCTGGGAGCTGCAGGCGATTGCCTCCTCGGTCATCGGCGGCACGTCGCTCTTCGGTGCGGTCGGCTCGGTTCACGGCCCACTGATCGGCGCCTTCATCCTGGCGACCATCAACAACGGCGCGAACCTGCTCAACGTCAACTCCTTCTGGCAGCGCATCATCACCGGTCTTCTGATCATCGTGATCGTCTACTTCGACCAGTTGCGCCGCCGCCGGAGCGTCTGAGACGAAAAGCGAAGCCGGTCATCGACCGGCTTCTCCACTTCTGAATGCGAGAAACAAGATGAAAGCAGTGCTTTGCCAGAAGCCCGGTGTGCTCGAAATCGTCGAGCGCCCTTCCCCCGGCACGCCGGCGCCCAGCTGGGTGCGGCTGGCGGTCAGCCATGTCGGCATCTGCGGCACGGACTATCACATTTTCGAAGGCAAGCATCCGTTTCTCGAATATCCGCGCGTCATGGGGCATGAGATCTCGGCCACCGTCGTCGAGACCGGCGACGGTGTGGCGATGGCGGTCGGAACGCCTGTGATCGTCAATCCCTACCTTTCCTGCGGCACCTGCGTTGCCTGCCGGAAGGACAAGCCGAACTGCTGCACCAACATCAAGGTTCTCGGCGTCCATACCGATGGTGCCTTCTGCGAAGAGATCACGGTGCCCGCCGGCAATCTCTATGCCGCAAAGGGTCTCAGCCTCGAAGCCGCGGCGACCGTCGAGTTCCTGGCGATCGGCGCGCATGCCGTTCGCCGGTCGATGGCAGCCGCCGGTTCGCGCTCGCTCGTCATCGGTGCCGGCCCGATCGGGCTCGGGGCGGCCATCTTCTCCCGTATCGCCGGTCATGAGGTTACGCTGCTCGATACCAGCGCCGAGCGTCTGCAGATGGCCGCCGATCGTTTCGGCTTCCAGTCGGGTATCGTCGCGAACGAGGCAACCGCCGATGCAGTGAAGGCTGCAACAGATGGCGATTGTTTCGATGTGGTTTTCGATGCCACCGGCTACGGCCCGTCGATGGAAAAGGCCTTCTCCTTCGTTGCCCATGGCGGCGCACTGGTGCTGGTCAGCGTCGTCAAGGACGATATCCGCTTCTCCGATCCTGAGTTCCACAAGCGCGAAATGATGGTGATCGGCAGCCGTAACGCGACACGGATCGATTTCGAACATGTGGCGGATTCGATCGCCAAAGGCCTCGTGCCAGTCGACAAGCTGATCACCCACCGCACGACACTCGCGGACGCGCCGCGCGATCTCGCCCGCTGGGCGCATGAGAAGAGCGGTCTGATCAAGGCCGTGATCAAGGTCGCCGGTTGATCAGACCGCGTCGATGACCTGACGCATCTGACGGACGATGCCTGTATCCGTCTGGTTCGAGCTGGGCGCTTCGAAACCGAAGGCAACCGCGCGCGGGTCCATGCTGGCCACCGCCGAGCTGCAGGAGCCGTGAATTTCCCGGGCGCCGGTAGCACGCAGGATTTCGGCTGCATTGGACGGGCGCACGCCGCTGCCCGGCATGATCGAGATGCGGCCAGCGGCCTTGGCCGAAAGCAGCTTCAGCGTTTCGAGGCCGTCCATTGCCTTCGGCACACAGCCCGAGGTCAGGATGCGCTCGCAGCCGAGTTCGATGGCCTGTTCAAGCGCCTCATCGGCATCCGGAACCAGATCGAAGGCGCGGTGCAGCGTGGAGCCAAGACCTGCCGCATGGGCCTTGAGGCGATGGATGAGCGGCATGTCAAGCGTGCCATCCGGCCGGTTGGCGCCGATGACGACACCTGCGAGGCCGAAAGCCCTGACGGCATCGATATCCGCCATCATCGACGCCTCGTCTGCCGCATCGAAGATGAACGGGCCGGCATGCGGGCGGATCATCGCGTAAACAGGGATCGGCGCTGCGGCTGCGGCTTTCATCATGCCTGCAACCGGCGTCAACCCGCCGAGTTCAAGCGCAGAGCAGAGCTCGATGCGGTTGGCGCCGCCTTCGATCGCCGCGGCAAGCCCCTTGGCGCTATCCACGCATACTTCTAGCAAAACCGGCATTTCTCATCTCCCGAATTGGCGCGCCGAACGCTCTACGCCATGACCGGCGATTTTGCGATGGGTTGGCCGACGATTTTGCGTACGGCGTCGATGATCATCGTGCAGGCATCGGCGGAGGCTTTCCGGTGATTGAAGGCGACATGATAGGAAATCGGGATATGCTCGGCCAGATCGACGATCCGCACGCGATCGGCAATCGGCAGCGCGCTGACGCGGCCGAGGAACGAGACATAGCCGTGATTGGCGACGAGATCGACGATCACGGGCAGCGAATCCGCCGCACGGATATCCTGATTGCGGAAGCGGCGGCTCACCATGCCGGCGCGGCTGAGCGCCGTCGCAGCATCGCCGAGACCCGTGCGCTCACTTGGGGTGCAGATCGGATGGGCGGCGACCAGTGCGGCGACATCTGTCTCCGTGCTCTCCGGCGGGGCGATGGCGACAAGATCGGTGCGCAGCAGTTCGCGGTTCTGGAAGCTCTCGAGACCGAAGACGGAATCGAGAATGGCGACATCGATACGGCCGGATTTCAGCGCCTCGCGCAGATCATCGGCGGTCATCGAGATCAGCGAGATGGCATTCTTGTTACGGCCGGTATTCCAGTCTGCCACCAATGCGCCGAGGCAGCGAGCCACCCAGCTTTCGGCGCCGGTCGGGATGATCGAGCCGATCCTCAGCGACCGGGCTGTGCGCTGATAGCGCTCGTCGGCGGCCGATTTCAGGTCGTTCCACGCCTGGCTGATCGCCGAGAAGATGGCGTAGGCGCGTCGGCCCTCCTCGGTCAGCGCCGAGCCCTGCGCCTGCCGTTCGAACAGTTTGTGGCCGGTGAATTTCTCCAGATTGGCGATCTGCAGCGAAAGCTGCGGCTGACCGAGGCCAAGACGGCGGGCAGCACGGTTGATGCTGCCCTGATCGGCGACCTCGAGAAAACGCTCCATGGTCGCGACCTTCACCGGAATGCGGGCAGCCCAGCCTTCGACGTCTTCCGGTGCCTCACCCGAGAGATCGGCGAGTTGGCCGATCGCCTCCAGAACAGGCACCAATCCCTCGCCCACCTTGCTGCTGGCGATCAGCGTCACCAGTTCGCCGGAACTGCGTTCCGTCAGTTTCAGCGCCAATTCGCTTTCGAGATTGGAGACAGCCGCCGATACCGTCGAGGCAGCCAACGTGAAGCGCCGCGCGGTCTCTCTGACGGACCCCGATGACAGGACGTGGCTGGCGATGAAAAGGGCACCCAGATGCAATGCGCGGGTCTCCGGAAGTCACTGAAAATCAGACACTATTGTGTGTTCACGAAAAAAGATATCCCATTTCGGAATTCGCAGGCTATCGTCACCGGACAAGAAAAGCGGGGCGATGGCTGATGAAGCCGTTGAGCACTCGATGATCGTGGAAACACGCAAGGGAACAAAAACAAATCCCGCCAGCATTGCATAAAGGAATGCAATTGCGCGCGCGGGACTGCTTTCACGGCGATAATCGCGCCGCGATCGCAAATACTGGAGAGGGGTTGCATCGATTTTTCGAGAACGCACACTATTTCCATGATGCTCGCAGGTCCGGCATGACGGCGGTTTTCGCTCGAGCCGGGGGACTTAACACGTGAAGGGCTCCGCCAGGGCCCTAGCGCTTGAAAACGGTGCAAACCAAGGGGACACTCCATGCTGAAGAAACTCGCACTTGCCGTTTCTATTTCCGCCTTTGCGGCGGGTGCGGCCCATGCTGCAGACGTCGTCGTTTCGTCGAAGATCGATACCGAAGGCACGCTACTCGGCAACGTCATCGCGCTCGCTCTGGAAGCCAACGGCATCAAGACCAAGGACCGCATCGCGCTTGGCGCAACGCCTGTCGTGCGCAAGGCGATCACCGCCGGCGAAATCGACATCTATCCCGAATACACCGGCAATGCCGGCTTCTTCTTCAACAAGGCCGATGACGCCGCCTGGAAGAATATCGACCAGGGTTATGCGCTGGCCAAGAAGCTCGACTATGACGCCAACAAGATCGTCTGGCTGACACCCTCGCCTGCCAACAACACCTGGGCGCTCGCCGTTCGCAGCGATGTCGCCGGTCCCAACAACCTCAAGACCATGTCGGACTTCGGCAAATGGGTTGCCGGCGGCGGCGCTGCGAAGCTTGCGGCTTCTGCTGAATTCGTCAACTCGGCTGGCGCCCTGCCCGCCTTCCAGACGACCTACGGCTTCAAGCTGACGGCCGATCAGGAAGTGGTGCTCTCTGGCGGCGACACGGCTGCGACCATCAAGGCCGCTGCCGACCAGACCAACGGCGTCAACACTGCCATGGTTTATGGCACGGACGGCGCGATCCAGGCTGCCGAGCTCGTCGTTCTCGAAGACGACAAGAGCGTGCAGCAGGTCTATGCACCGACGCCGATCATCCGCGAAGACGTGCTGAAGGCCAATCCGAAGATCGAGGAAGTGCTTGCCCCGATCTTCAAGAGCCTGACCGCCGACGAACTGCGCAAGCTCAACGCCAAGATCCAGGTCGATGGCGAGCCTGCAAAGTCGGTTGCCGAAGGCTACCTGAAGGAGAAAGGCTTCCTGAAGTAATTCACATGGCTCCGCCCTTCGGGGCGGAGCTACCTTCTTTGCGGACAGGGATGGATCGATGGAAGAAACCTTAGCGGTCCGCAAACTGGACCGGCTCGGCGTGGTGTTGGTGATCGCGGGCGTTGTTGCCGCTGCCCTTCTGCCCTTCATCTATGTGAAGGCGAACCGCATTGCCTCCGGCAAGCCGATGCTTCTCACGCAGCTTCTCGACCAGCCCGCCACCATCATTCTCACCCTCCTGCTCATCGCCACCGCCTTTGCCGCGCTCTTCCTGCAAAATGCCGTGCTGCGGCTTGCCATCAGCACGCTGGCGCTGGCGGCACTGATCGCCGCAATCGGCTTTGCCGCGACAACCTTCACCCCCGCCAACAGCAATGCGGCGCGCATGACGCCCGGCGGCAGCTTCTGGATCCTGCTCGGCGTCGTCGGCCTGATCGTCTCGGATGCGCTGGTGAAAATCCGGCTGACACCCTGGATGCGGGTGGCAGCACTTGCCGCCTACAGCGCGTTGCTGGCGGTCTGCCTCACGTCCGGTCTGCTCGACAGCCTGTCGATCATGAAGGAATTCTCGACACGTTCGGCGCAGTTCTGGTCCGAGGCTTGGTCGCATCTGCTGCTCGCCTTCGGGTCGCTGGCGATCGCCATCGTCATCGGTTTGCCGCTCGGTATCTTCTGTTTCTGGGTGCCTAAACTGCGCGCCGCCGTGCTGCAGGGGCTCAGCCTCATCCAGACCATTCCGAGCCTGGCGCTGTTCGGCATCCTGATGCTGCCGCTCGGCTATATCGCAACACACGTGCCGCTGGCTGCCGAGCTCGGCATCCGCGGTATCGGCACAGCGCCAGCGCTGATCGCACTGGTGCTCTATTCGCTGCTGCCGATCGTCGCCAATACCGTGGTCGGCCTTGAGGGCGTCGATCCCTCGGTGCGTGATGCGGCGGCGGGCATGGGCCTGACGCGCCGCCAGATCCTGACCGGGATCGATCTGCCACTGGCGCTGCCCGTCATCGTCACCGGCATCCGCATCGTGCTGGTGCAGGCAATCGGCCTCGTCACCATCGCTGCGCTGATTGGCGGCGGCGGCTTCGGCATCTTCATCTTCCAGGGCATCGGCCAGACGGCGATGGACCTCGTCATGCTTGGCGCCGTGCCAACCGTCTTCTTCGCCTTCTCATCGGCCGTCATCCTGGATGCGGTCATCGACAGCATACGGGGATCTGCCGCATGACCATGATCGAGATCAGGAACGTCACCAAGCGCTATGGCGCCGCCACCGTCGTCGACAATGTTTCGATGAGTGTCGAGAAGGGATCGGTCACGGTGATCGTCGGCACTTCTGGCTCCGGAAAATCGACGCTGATGCGGATGATCAACCGGCTGGTGCCGATCACCGAGGGCCAAATCTTCGTCGCCGGGCAGAACGTCATGGACGTGCCAGTGACCGAACTGCGCCGCAAGATCGGCTATGCAATCCAGGGACACGGCCTGTTCCCTCACCGCACTGTGGCGCAGAACATCGCGACGGTTCCGCAGCTTCTCGGCTGGGATGCGGCGCGCATCGCCAAGCGGGTGGATGAACTGCTCGGCCTCTTCAATCTCGACCCGGCGACCTTTGCGGAGAAATATCCGCACCAGCTATCCGGCGGCCAGCAGCAGCGCGTCGGCGTTGCGCGAGCGCTCGCAGCTGAGCCGGAGGTGCTGTTGATGGACGAGCCGTTCGGCGCGCTCGACCCCGTCATCCGAGGCAAGGCGCAGGACGACCTGCTGGCGATCCAGAAACAATTCGGCACCACCGTTATCCTTGTCACCCACGACATGGACGAGGCTTTTCATCTCGGAAACCAGATCGCCGTGATGAGCGGCGGCAAGCTGCTGCAGTGCTCGACGCCGGAAAAGATCCTGACCGAGCCCGCCGATCCTTTCGTGCAGCAACTGACCGGCACCTCCGACCGGGCGCTCAAGCTGATGTCGCTCTCGCCGCTGAAGGAAAGCATGGCGCCAGCCAAGAGCGGCCTCGGCTTCTCGCTGCCACAGTCGCTCAGCCTGCGGGACGCGCTGGCCGAGATGATCTGGCAGGGCTCAGACGAAGCTGCGGTCACGGATGGCGCAAAGAAACCGGTCGGATCGATATCGATGACCAAGCTGCTCGAGCTGGGCCGCAAGGCATGAAGTTCATCGTCGCCAATATCTTCCGTGTGGCGGCCTTCCTGCTGCTTCTGATCCTGCTGTTCAGGACGGAGTGGCTTTCCTTCATGCTCGTGCCGCTGACCAATAACAATGCGCCGCCCGTTTACACGCAAAACAGCCTGCCCTCCCTGGCGTTGGCGCATCTGGAGCTTGTGATCGGCTCGATCGTCTTCACTGCCATTCTGGCGATCCTTGCAGGCGTGTTCGTGACCCGCAAGAGTGGGGAGGATTTCCTGCCGCTATCGCGTGCAATCGCCAATGCCGGGCAGACCTTTCCGCCTGTCGCGGTTCTGGCACTTGCGGTTCCCGCCACCGGCTTCGGCGCCGCGCCGACGCTGATTGCGCTCTTCCTCTACGGGCTGCTGCCGATCTTCGAAAATACCGTTTCCGGCATCCGTCAGGTCAATCCCACCATTCTCGATGCCGCAGATGGCATGGGGATGAACCCGACGCAGCGGCTGTTCAAGGTGGAACTGCCGCTCGCCTTGCCCTTGATCCTCGAGGGTTTGAAGGTCGCGACCGTCATCAATATCGGCACGGCGACGATCGGCTCGACGGTCGCTGCCAAGGGGCTCGGCGAGGTCATTATCGCCGGTCTGATCTCCGACAATACCGCGTTCATCTTGCAGGGCGGCCTGATCGTCGGCCTGATGGCGGTGCTGATTTATGATGCCATGGGTCTCGTCGAAAGCGCGATAACCCGCAGAATTGGCTTGCGCCCGGCCTGATCCGGCGGCTACCAAGACTGCCGTGATACGGCATGAGGAGGCTGCCTTGGCAAAGATGATTCACTCCATGATCCGCGTTGTCGATGAGGCGCGATCCGTCGAGTTCTACGGCAAGGTGTTCGGCCTCACGGTTGCCGATCGCGTCGATTTCGAGACCTTCACGCTTGTTTACATGAGCAATCCGGAGACCGGCTTCGAGCTGGAGCTGACCGTCAACAAGGGCCGCACCGCGCCCTACAATCTCGGCGATGGCTACGGCCATCTTGCTGTTTCCGTCGATGAAGTCGCCGTCGAGCACGCGCGGCTGGAGAAGGCCGGGCTCAATCCCGGCAAGCTGGTCGAGCTCAATCGCGACGGCAAGCTTTTCGCCTTGTTCTTCTTCATCACCGATCCTGATGGCTACAAGATCGAAGTCCTGCAGCGCCACGGCCGTTTTCAGTAAGAGCATCCGATGATCGAGAAGACAGAACTGCATACCGGCTGGACCCTTTCCTGCAACGATACAGGTCGGCCAGGACTGCCCGAGAACATTCCGGCCACCGTGCCCGGCTGCGTCCATACCGACCTGCTTGCCGCCCGCCTGATCCCCGACCCCTATCTCGATGTCAACGAGATCACCAACGACTGGATCGGCCGCTGCGAATGGGTTTACCGGCTGAATTTCGGCGCGGTGCCCGACGAGGCCAAGGTCCAGGAACTGGTCTTCGATGGACTGGATACGATCGCGACGGTCCGGTTGAACGGCGAAGAGATCGGCCGGACGTTCAACCAGCACAGGACCTACCGCTTCGATGTTTCTGGCCACCTGAAGGCAGGCTCGAACGAGCTCTCGGTTACCTTCCACTCCGCCTATGCCTATGGCGCGGAGATGGAGAAGCAATACGGCTACCGGCCGAACAATTATCCCGGCCCCGGCAACCTGATGCGCAAGATGGCCTGCAATTTCGGCTGGGACTGGGGTCCGACGCTGGTGACGGCGGGCATCTGGAAACCGGTGCGTCTGGAGAGCTGGGACCGGGCGCGGCTGGCGGAGACACGTGTTTCAGCGACGCTTGCTGGCGGTGATGGTCGCGTGACGATCAGGGCGCAGGTTGCTGCGCTCGATGGCGTGAGCGGCGCCACCGTCGTTGCCGAGATCGCCGGCGTCACGCGGAGTGTTCCGGTCGATGGTTCCGGTACCGCGAGCTTCGAGGTGACGGTCGCCTCCCCGCAGATCTGGTGGCCGCACCATCTCGGCGCACAGCCTCTCTATCCGCTGTCGATCCAATTGCGCGATGTCGATGGCGGTGTGCTCGACTGCTACTCGAAAGAGATCGGATTCCGCTCCGTCCGTCTCGACACTGCGCCGGACGAGCACGGCTCGGCTTTCACCTTCATCGTCAATGACGTGCCGCTGTTTGCCTGCGGTGCCAACTGGATCCCCGACGATTGTTTTCCGTCGCGTGTGACTGCCGAACGCTACGCCGCGCGGATCGATGAGGCGAAGGCGGCGAATATCAACATGCTGCGCGTCTGGGGCGGCGGCATCTTCGAGCGGGACGAATTCTACGAGGCCTGTGACCGCGCCGGCATGATGGTCTGGCAGGATTTTCTGTTTGCCTGTGCGTCCTATCCGGAAGAGGAGCCGCTGCGTGGCGAGGTGGAAGCCGAGGTTCGCGACAACGTCGTCAGGCTGATGCCACATGCCTCGCTGATGATTTGGAACGGCAATAACGAGAATATCTGGGGCTTCGACGAGTGGGGCTGGCGGCCGATCATCAAGGAGGGCGTCAGCTGGGGGCTCGGCTACTATCTTGATGTTCTGCCGAAGCTCTGCGCCGCGCTTGATCCTGATAGGCCGTACTATCCCGGCAGCCCCTATTCCGGCAGCATGGATATCGAGCCGAACGATGACCGGCACGGCTGCAAGCACATCTGGGACGTCTGGAACGATGTTGGCTGGGAAGTCTACAGGAATTACATTCCGCGTTTCTGTTCCGAATTCGGCTGGCAGGCGCCGCCGAACTGGGCAACTCTGGAAGAGAGCGTCCATGATGCGCCGCTGACGCCGCAGTCACATGGTGTCTTCCACCACCAGAAGGCAACGCAGGGCAATGAGAAGCTGATCCGCGGCCTCTCGGGCCACTTGCCGGTGCCTGAGACGATGAATGACTGGCATTTCGCGACACAGCTCAATCAGGCAAGGGCGATCCGCTTCGCAGTCGAGCACATGCGCTCGCACCGGACGATCTGCAAGGGCGCCATCGTCTGGCAGTTCAACGATTGCTGGCCGGTAACCTCCTGGGCAGCGCTCGATTCCGCCGGCCGCCGCAAGCCGCTCTGGTATGCGATGCAGCAAGCCTTCGATCCGCGCCTGCTGACCATTCAGCCGCGCGGCGGCAAGCTGGCGGCAGTCGCCGTCAATGAACGGACGCTGTTCTGGCGATCGAAGATATCGGGCAGGCGCATGCGCCTCGACGGCACTGTGCTGGCGGAGTTCGAGTTCTGGCGGCTGCTCTGCGACCGGTTCGAGGCGAAGGAATTCGAACTTGCTGATGACATTGCGACGCCGGACAAAGCGGCGGATGAGGTCGTGGTGGTGCAGATGCTCGACAAGCGCGCCTTCCATTATTTTGTCGAAGATATCGATCTGAAATTACCGAAGCCCGAGATGACGGTTTCGATCAATGCGACCGCCGATGGTCTCGATGTCATCGTCACGGCGGGTACTTTTCTCAAGGATCTCTGCCTGATGGCGGATCGGCTGGATCCAGCTGCTGTCGTCGATAGCATGCTGATCACGCTGTTGCCGGGCGAAAGCCATACCTTCGCGATCAAGACCAGCAAGACATTAAAGGCTCAGGATATCACTCCGGGCATCGTTCTTCGCTGCGCCAACGATCTCCTCCACTAAAACACAAAAGGCCCCGCAAACAGCGGGGCCTCTTCCGGCTCGTCCCGAAGAAAGAGTTACATCCAGTAAGGCGGCACGCCATAGTAGTCATAAACACGGCGACCATTGTCGTTGTACCAGGTGTCGTCATCATCCGCGTAGCTCGGCGCTCCCTCGATCTGTTCCTTCGTCAGATCGATGCGATAGCCGTCCAACTGGGTATCGTAATTCAGCTTTTCCCACGGCAGCGGGTAATGATCGTGACCGATACCGAGGAAGCCGCCGAAGCTCAGCACGGCATATGCAACACGCCCATCGCGCTTGCCGATGATCAAGCGCTCGATCGAGCCGATATGCTTGCCATCTGCACCATAAACGCGGGTGCCTTCCACGCGGTCACTGGCAATCAGCGAATGCGTGTCCTTGACGTTGGGATCACGGCGGCTGGCGTCTGTATCCTGATTAAGCATTGTCAGCTCCTTTGCTGTTTTTCATGATGGGACAACGCCACGCCAGAGTCATTGTTCCCAGCCTTATCGCAAATGCGCGATTGCATATTATTGACGTTTACGTCAAAGTTAGTGTAACGCTGAATGCGGCTTGAACCATTCGGCCATTGGCATAAGCTGCCCGCAAGGATGATGGAGGATTGTCCGCCGGCAGCCGCAAACCGGCATTCGTGGCCGGATAGGGAGAGAGACACGATGAACAGCATTTCCGTCCATCCTGGCGGCGACAAGCGGGAAAGGCCCTGGCTTGCCACCTATCCGGATATCGTGCCCCCCGAGTTGCCGCCACTGGAATATGATTCGCTGGCCGAACTGCTGGAAAAGTCTTGCGAGCGCTATGCCAATCGTGTCGCCTTCTCTAGCATGGGCAAATCGCTGACCTATCGCGAGCTGGAAGTGCAGACCCGCAAGGTCGCCTCCTGGCTACAGGGGCTCGGACTGCAGAAGGGTGATCGCGTCGCCGTCATGATGCCGAACGTGCTGCAGAACCCTGTCGCGGTCTACGGCATCCTGCGCGCCGGCCTGACCGTCGTGAACGTCAATCCGCTCTATACCCCACGCGAACTCGAGCATCAGCTACGCGATGCCGGCGCGAAGGCGATCTTTGTGCTGGAGAATTTTGCCCGCACCGTGGAGCAGGTTCTTGTCAAGACAGACGTGCGCCACGTCGTCGTCACCTCGCTCGGCGAGATGCTCGGCGCCAAGGGCCTGATCGTCAATCTGGTGGTGCGCAAGGTCAAGAAACTTGTGCCCTCATGGTCCATCCCGCAGCACAAGACCTTCAAGCAGGTCTTGTCGGAAGGCGCAGGCCGGTCGCTGCAGCGTCCGGCGCTCAGCGGCGATGACATCGCCTTCCTGCAATATACCGGTGGCACGACCGGCGTTGCCAAGGGTGCAATGCTGACCCACCGCAATCTGCTTGCCAACAAGCTGCAGCTGCAGCTGTGGCTGAAATCGGCCTTCGACAAGAAGAAGCAGCCGGAGGTGCTGAACTTCCTCTGCGCCCTGCCACTCTACCATATCTTCGCGCTGACGGTGAATTCTCTGATGGGCATGTCGCTGGGCGCCCATAACATCCTGATCGCCAACCCGCGCGATATTCCGGGCTTCGTGAAAGAATTCAGCAAGGCGAATGTCCATATCTTCCCCGGGCTCAACACGCTGTTCAATGCACTGATGAACAATGCGGAGTTTGCCAAGCTAGACTTCTCGTCGCTCGTCATGTCGCTCGGCGGCGGCATGGCCGTGCAGCGGCCTGTGGCAGAGCGCTGGCTGAAGATGACCGGCTCGCACATCACCGAAGGCTATGGCCTCTCCGAGACCTCGCCGGTCGCGACTGCCAACCGCTTCGACTCTCCTGAATTCACTGGCTCGATCGGTCTGCCGATCCCCTCGACGGAACTCGATATCCGGGACGAAGACGGCAATTCGCTGCCGCTCGGCGAGATCGGCGAGATCTGCATCCGCGGGCCGCAGGTCATGGCCGGCTACTGGAACAAGCCGGAGGAAACGGCCCGGGTGATGACCCCGGACCGTTATTTCCGCACTGGCGACATGGGCTTTATGGCCGAGCGCGGCTATACGAAGATCGTCGACCGCAAGAAAGACATGATCCTCGTTTCGGGCTTCAACGTCTATCCGAACGAGATCGAGGAAGTGGCCGCAATGCACCCCGGCATTCTCGAGGCCGCCGCGATCGGCGTTCCGGATGGCCACTCAGGCGAGACGGTGAAGCTGTTCGTCGTTCGCAAGGATCCCAACCTGAGCGAAGCCGAGGTGAAGGCGCATTGCGCTGAAAACCTCACCAATTATAAGCGTCCGCGGATCATCGAATTCCGCACCGAGCTGCCGAAGAGCCCTGTTGGAAAGATCTTGCGCAAGGATCTTCGCGGGTAAACTCACGTATAATTGAAAGCAACCATAAGATGTGATTTCGTTCTGCCGTTTTGAGACAGAAGCAGCAGAAGCCGGAACCAGCCGGCTTATCGGTGAAGATAGACCGCACCGACTTCGGCAAGAGCCTTGTCTTTCAAAACGGAGGTGATGTGATGGGGTCTGCCACTCCCCAAATATAACCGCACTCCCCCTTTTCATCAAGCGCGGCACAACTCGTGTCATTTTTTGCAGGCAGCCTGTGGCTGAACTTGATTTGCGCCCTACAAAGCGAATAGTTTCCGCAACCTTCTCCGTCTCCAAAGGAGCCTCCCATGAATGCCATCGTCGAAAAGCTGAAGAGCACTGCGGCCGCCACCAAAGCAACCGATATCCGCGCTGCCTTCGCTGCCGATCCCAAGCGCTTCTCGCGCTTCACCGCCTCCCTCGACGATCTCCTGATGGATTACTCGAAGACTGCGGTGAACGACGAGATCCTGGCGCTTCTCGTAAAACTCGCCGAAGAAGGCGGCGTTGCCAAGAAGCGTGACGAGATGTTCTCCGGCGTAGCGATCAACTTCACTGAAGATCGTGCCGTGCTGCATACCGCGCTGCGCAACCGTTCCAACACACCTGTTCTCGTCGATGGCAAGGATGTCATGCCTGACGTCAACGGCGTGCTGGCGGCGATGGGCAAGTTTGCAGATGGCATCCGCTCCGGTACGCTTAAGGGAGCCACCGGCAAGAAGATCACCGACGTCGTCAATATCGGCATCGGCGGCTCGGATCTCGGTCCGGTCATGGCGACACTTGCGCTGGCGCCATTTCATGACGGCCCGCGGGCGCATTTCGTGTCCAACATCGATGGCGCGCATATTGCCGATACGCTGAAGCTGGTCCAGCCGGAAACGACGCTGTTCATCATCGCTTCGAAGACCTTCACCACTGTCGAGACGATGACCAACGCGCAGACGGCGCGCCAGTTCATCGCCAAGGCTCTCGGCGATGCCGCCGTTCAGCACCACTTCGCGGCCGTTTCCACGGCGCTCGACAAGGTCGCCGCATTCGGTATCGACAGCGCGCGCGTCTTCGGCTTCTGGGATTGGGTCGGCGGCCGCTACTCGCTGTGGTCGGCCATCGGCCTGCCGATCATGATCGCCATCGGCCCCGACAATTTCGGCAAGTTCCTCGATGGCGCCCATGCCGTCGACAACCATTTCCGTAAGGCGCCGGTCACCGAAAACCTGCCGATGCTGCTCGGCCTCATCGGCTTCTATCACCGCAACGTTCTCGGCTATCCGACCCGCGCCGTGCTGCCTTATGACCAGCGCCTGTCGCGCTTCCCGGCCTATCTGCAGCAGCTCGATATGGAATCGAACGGCAAGGGCGTGACGATCGACGGCACTCCGGTCGAGGGCAATTCCGGTCCTGTTGTCTGGGGTGAACCGGGCACCAACGGCCAGCACGCTTTCTATCAGCTGATCCATCAGGGCACGAGCATCATCCCGGCCGAATTCATGATTGCCGCCAACGCCTTCGAGCCCGAGCTGCGTCACCAGCACCAGCTGCTGATGGCCAATGTGCTTGCCCAGTCCGAAGCGCTGATGAAGGGCCGCACCTTCGACGAAGCCAAGAAGCAGCTCACCGACAAGGGCATGGAGGGCAAGAAGGCCGATTTCATCGCGCCTCACCGTGTCTTCGCCGGCAACCGCCCGTCGATCACCTTTGTCTATAACAAGCTGACGCCCTATGCGCTCGGCCGCTTGATCGCGCTCTATGAGCATCGCGTCTTCGTCGAAGGCGTGCTGTTCCGCATCAACTCCTTCGACCAGTGGGGCGTCGAGCTCGGCAAGGAACTGGCGACCGGCCTGCTGCCTGTCATCGAAGGCAAGGAAAGCGCCGCGAGCCACGACTCCTCGACGCAGGGTCTTGTCGCTGCACTGGCAAAGCTCGCCAAGTAAGGCGGCCCCTCAATCGACTATCAAGCCCATCCGCCAGCGCGGGTGGGCTTTTTTGTTTGATGCTGTCGAATGACGGGACATCTATTCGTCCTAAGGGAGATGCACGAGGAGATGCCTTTGATGGACGACGAGCTTTTCAAATTCGATGAGAGCGGCGCCGAGCCGCTGCCCGCCTCCAATGCGGAGGGCCGCGTTGCGAATGATGGCGCTGAGATCTGGTATGCCAGCTATGGCGATGGTCCGGCGGTGATCCTATTGCACGGCGGGCTCGGGAATGCCGGGAACTGGGGCTACCAGGTGCCGGCGCTGGTCGATGCCGGATATCGTGTCATCGCCATCGATAGCCGCGGCCATGGACGCAGCACGCGCGACGATCGGCCGTTCAGCTATGTCCTGATGTCCGATGACGTGCTTGCCGTCATGGATCATCTGGAGATCGGGAAAGCCGCGGTGATCGGCTGGAGCGATGGCGCCTGTACAGCGCTGATCCTTGCCGACCGGCATCCAGAGCGCGTATCGGGCGTTTTCTTCTTTGCCTGCAACATGGATGCAACGGGCACGCTCGAATTCCGGCCGACGCCGGTCATCGACCGCTGCTTCAGCCGCCATCGGAAGGATTATCAGGCGCTCTCCGCAACGCCCGACGGTTTCGAAGCTTTCGTTGCCGATGTCGGGAAGATGATGCAGAGCGAGCCGAACTATACCGCGGCCGAGCTACAAGCGATCAAGGTGCCGGTCGCGGTTGCGATCGGCGAGAGCGACGAATTCATCCGGCGCGAGCACATGGATTATCTTGCCAAGACCATTCCTGACGCCGAGTTCATTCTCATCCCCGGCGTCAGCCATTTTGCGCCGCTGCAGCGGCCCGCGCTCTTCAATGAAGAGGTCCTGAGCTTTCTCAAGCGCAGGACCTGATCTCAGAGGCCGATTTCGCGCGCCCATGGCGGGTTTGCGCCGGCACGGGAGACGGTGACAGCCGCAGCCTTGGCGCCGAGCGCCAGAGCGTTGCCGAGCGCCTTTTCGTCGAGCGAGGCGACCTGCGCCTTGGTCAGCAGGTTGTCCATCTTCAGCGACGCGAGAACGCCGGCATCGAACGTGTCACCGGCACCGACGGTATCGACCACGGTCACGCGCTCGCTCGGCACCGTGACCTTGCGCGCGTTCGTATAGCCCGACGCACCTTCTGCACCCTTGGTGATGATGACGAGCTTGGCGCCGTGCTTCAGCCAGTAGGCGGCGAGATCGTCATGGCTGCCTTCGAGACCGAACCACTCCAGATCCTCATCGGAGAATTTCAGGATGTCCGACTTGGCCGCCATGCGCTTGATGCGCGCCATGTGGGCTTCCTTGTTCTTGATGAAGCCTGGACGAATATTGGGATCGAGCGAGATGACGCGCTTGCCGGCTTCGCGGTCCAACAGGGCCTCATAAGTCTCGCCGCAGGGGCCTGGAATAAGGCTGATGGCGCCAAAGTGCAGCGCTTCGCAATCGTCGCCAAGAACAGGAAGGTCGTCAGTGGTGATCATGCGCCCAGCCGTGCCCTCGTCATAGAAGGCATAGGTCGCCTGGCCGTTGACGAGCTTGACGAAAGCGATGGTCGAGGGCCTCGGTGTGATGGCGCAAGGGCTGTAATCGACATTGCTGGCCTTCAGCGTGCCAAGCAGGACTTCGCCCATCATGTCATCGGCAATGCCGGTGAAGAAGGCGGTCGGCACGCCAAGGCGGCCGAGCGCGATTGCGGTGTTGAAGATCGCGCCACCGGCATAGGGCGCAAAACCCTTTTCGCCCTGCGTCGTCTCACGCGGCAGCATATCGATCAGCGCTTCGCCGCAGCACAAAATCATCGGATTTCCTCCCAAAAAGGCCGTGTTGCCTCAATCCATTAAGTGAGCTTTTGTCAAAAGGCTAGAGCGAAAGCTCACTGACGCCACCGTTCCGGCCGGACCAGGCGAGCGGCGCATCCAGGAAGGCTTCCACTTCGCTCAGCGTCTTCTCGTCGAAAAGCTTCTGTTCCTTGGCGACAGCCAGAACGTTGCGCCAAGTCGCGATATGATGCAGCTTCACCCTACCGTCAGCAAAGCGCAAGGCGCCTTCGTTGAAGATCCCGTAGTAGAACAACGCCATGCCATGATCGACGATGCCGCCGGCGGCGCGGATCGCATCGATGAAAGTGAACATGCTGCCACCGGCCGTCGTCAGATCCTCGATGACCAGAACGCGCGAACCTTCCGGCATATGGCCCTCGATCTGCGCGTTGCGGCCATGACCCTTCGGCTTCTTGCGCACGTAGATCATCGGCAGGCTGAGACGATCCGCCAGGAGTGCCGCGAAAGGGATGCCCGCGGTCTCGCCACCGGCAATGCAATCGAAGCGCTCGAAGCCGGCTTCGCGTGTGATGACGCTAGCTGCAAAATCCATCACGGCCGAACGGACGCGCGGATAGGAGAGCAGCTTGCGGCAATCGATATAGACCGGGCTCGCCATGCCGGAGGCCAGCTTGTAGGGCTGCTCGGCGTTGAAATGGACCGCCTTGATTTCCCAGAGCATCTTCGCAAGGAGTTCTGCCATAATGGCGCGATCGGGAAATGTCGTGTGGGTCATTGCTCTCTCCTTGGCTCACGGTGTTACGCGGCAATAGCAGCAACCAAAAAATCTTTCCAGTGCCGGAACTTTTTGACCGTTCGACGCGGGCGCGAGACGGCTCGCTGACCACAAAACCATAGCGCGCCTAAACTGATACAGCCCGCGATTTTTCCACAATGCCGAGCATACTTCAGTAATTTATGATATTCATTGCATTCCAGAGCGTTCAGCCATTTCACCACACCAGATCCCTGAAATTACTCGAATTTTACCGATCCATTTAACATTTGGATGAGACCTGACGGGTCACCTTCGCCGCGGTTATGAGAACCGGGCAAGGAGTCCAGAATGAGTCTGACGGTATCCGAGATTACTCAGAAGGTCAGCGCTTCCCTGACGTTCAAGATTTTCTCTATCTGCTTTGCATCCACCCACATCCCGCTCTTGGCATTGGTCGTCTATCTGGTTACCGGCTTCCGCAGCGAAGCGATGCCCGTTCTCGGTACGGTGCTTGCCGCGACGCTGCTCGGAACGGGCTTTTGCCTCGCCTCGGTCTGGATGCTGATCAAGCCTCTGCATGAGATTTCGGTCGCCGTCGAAGCGTACCGTTCGACAGGCGCAGTCAAACCGATCCGCAGTAAAAGGACCGACGAGGTGGGCGTCGTCACGAACGGAATTTCGATGCTGATCACCGAGCTCGATGCCACGCTCTCCCAGCTTCGCCGTCAGGCAACAACCGACGTTCTCACCGGTCTCGGCAATCGCCGCTGGCTGAAAGAGATCGGATCCATGGAAATCACCCGGGCAATGCGCGAGCGCACGCCGGTATCGGTCGTCGTCTTCGACCTCGATCACTTCAAGTCGATCAACGACGAGTTCGGTCACGATGTCGGTGATCAGGTGCTGATGGCGACAGGCGCAACCATCCAGCACAATCTTCGGCCCTACGATATCGCCGCGCGCATCGGCGGCGAGGAATTCTGCCTGGTCCTGCCGAAGACCGGGACGGCCGCGGCCATCGCCATTGCCGAGCGGCTACGCAAGGAACTGGCATCGAGAGCGATCGGCGTCCTGCCGGCCGGGCGCGTGACCGCAAGCTTCGGCGTCTATCGCGGCGACCCTGCGAACGAAAGCTTGAAGGTCATGCTGACGGCGGCCGACCGGAAACTCTACTCGGCGAAGAACAGCGGCCGCAATACGGTTCACTGGGCGGTGGCGAAATCGATTACCGGAGAAAGCGTTGCAAGCTGAGTGTTCCCTGGTCAGGAAGCACTTGAGATCAGCCCTTCGATATCGGCGGGCAGCATCCTCTTGTAGAGCGTGATCGCCCTATCCCCCTCGTCCTCATCCAGCGAGATTGCATAGCGGACGGCGGCGGCGAGAAGCTGCATCAGCAACCGCGCTGGCGGCAGAAGCTCGCCCGCCGACCGCGCAGGCCAGAGTCTTGCGAGGACTGCAAACAGGGCCTGCGCGTGAAACTCCATGTCTTCGGCATCAACCGCGCGCAGCAGCCTGTCGGCTTGCGTCGCGTGCCAGATATCGCGCATGACCGGCTCGCGGCGGAAAAACTGGTAATATTCGTCGGTAATATTGGCGAGCGCCCGATGCAGCGATGCGGCATCCGAAACACGCGACAGTTCATCCTCCACGCAACGCCTGCCCTGCTCGTTGAAGCGTTCGGCCAGGGTTCGGATGATCGAACTCTTGTCGGGGAAATATTGATAAAGCGCTCCGAAAGACAGATCCGCCTTCTCGACGATCTCGCTCATTTTCAGTGCGTCACTGCCCTTCGACTCAATGAGTTCGGCGGCCACCGCCAGGATCTTTTCGAAGCGCTCGCGGCCGCGCTGCTGGCTTGGAATGCGGCGTGGCTGGCCGGTATTGTCAGCCGCGCGCCTGCGCCGGGGCGGCATTTTCTCATCCATGGAACGCCTCTCGAAAGTTGACAAGCAAAATAAGAGAGTTTATCTCATTTTGCAAATAAGAGATTTTCTCTTGTTTTAACCGGAGGGATTCGCATGGCCGCCACTCTTCCCATTCTTCTCGTCGCCGCCGCGATCGGTAGCGGTCTCATTGCAGGCATATTCTTCGCATTCTCGACCTTCATCATGAGCGCCTTTTCGAAAATTCCACCGGAACAAGGCATCGCGGCAATGAACTCGATCAACGTCACCATCGTTCGATCGCCCTTCATGCTGCTGTTCATCCCCGTTGCTGTCATCTGCGTGGGGATTGCGATCATCGCCTTTACGGACTGGCGCGGCAGCGCAAGCCTCTGGATGATTTTCGGTGCCGCCTGCTATCTGATTGCCTCGTTTGTCTCGACGATCATCTTCAACGTACCGATGAACGATGCGCTGGCGAAAGTCAGCGGCAATGGCAGCGCAGCGGCCGATCTGTGGAATGTCTATCTGAGGGATTGGACCTGGTGGAACCATGTCCGCACCGTGGCATCGCTGGCTTCGGCGATTGCTTTCGTGCGTGCGCTGGTGCTGCTCTGAAAGCGAGGCAGGAGATAAAGCTCCCGCCTCGTAGATCACTTTACGTCCGCTCGCAGAAGGCAATCTTGTTGCTGAACGGATCGATGACAGTCATCTCGGCGCCCCACGGCGCGTCTTCGACACCGGGTTTCATGTAGCGATAGTCCTTGACCGAAAGCTCGGCCTGAAAGGCGCGGACACCCTTCATCCAGACGAAGGCCTTGGCCCCGGGGCTGGCATCGCCGGAATGTTCGCTCAGATGCATGATCATGCCGCTGCGCGACACCTGGCAATAGAGCGGAAAGTTTTCGCCGAAGCGGTGTTCCCAATCGAGGGTGAAGCCCAGAAAGCCGCAATAGAATTCCATGGCCTTCGCCACGTCGAAAATGCGGAAGATCGGGATCGGCGGCTCGATCGCGATCGATGGTCCGCCGCCTTCCGCATCATCCAGCTTCGCGGCCAGAATATTCCATTGATCGAAGCCGAATTGCCTGGCAACGATCTCCAGCGTCTCGCTGTGCGTCAGGGAAATGTCGCGGCTGGCCAGCGCCTGCCGCAGTGCTTTTGCCATGGTCTTGGCATCGCGAAAATCGCGCATCGTTCATCCTTCCATCGGCGGCGAACAGGAAGATCAGTGCCCGCGTCTGCTGACCCGTTCGCCATCGTTCGCCATTGGCAAGGATGTGAAGGATTTCATCTGGATGCATTCACCTTAGCGCTTGCGCGCCGCGGGACGGCTGGCTGCATCCGGCCAATGCCGACATTAGCGATTAATGTTGGATGATCAAGAGGCGCTGCGAACCGAGGGGGCGTCGGGAACAGCCAGCAGATGGCTGGCAAGTTCAACGCGGTTGCGGCCGGCGCGCTTGGCGGCGTAGAGCGCCTTGTCGGCTTCGCTCAGCATGGTGTCGAAATCCATCGGTGTTGCGCGGCCCGGCGCCACGCCGATGCTGACGGTGCAGCGCAGCGTCTCGTCTTCGACATAGATCTCGCGCTCCTCAAAGGTGCGGCGGATGCGTTCGGCAATCATCTCCGCCCGGCCCGGCATAATCTCCTTGAGGACAAGGGCAAACTCCTCGCCGCCGAGACGGGCGACGGTATCTCCATCGCGGCAATGAGCGCCGAGCTCGCCGGCGAAAACCCGCAGCACGCGATCTCCGACAGCATGGCCATAACGGTCGTTGATCGACTTGAAATGGTCGAGATCGAAGATGATGACGGCCGTGGAGGCGCCCATCAGACGCTCGCCGTGACGATCGAACAGCGCGCGGCGGTTCATCAGGCCGGTCAGCGGGTCGGTAATCGCATCCTGCCTGTGGCGGGCCGCCAGACGCCATTGATGCAGCGCCAGCGACAGGGCGCCGATACCGGTCATGCTGGCGATGCAGACGGCAAGGCTCAGATCCTCGGCCCAGTTGTTGGGCGCAGCGCCAAGCACCATCTTGCCATCCCAGATCAGAACCGCAGCGCAGAGCGCAAAGGATATCCCCGTCAGCGTGTAAAGGACGGTGATGCCCATGATTGGCGCCGGCGCCTCGGCACGCGCGCGCCAGTATTGATAGGCGGTGGCGAGCAGCAGCAGGGTGATCGACGTGTTATCGGCGATGAAGCCGAGGCCGTCGTAACCGGCAATCATGCTGCCGACCGGCACCAGCATCGCAACCAGCGCATACGAGAGAATGCCCGCGAGCGGCAGACGGTTGGTGCGGAATTGATAGCCGGCACCCCATATGGCCGCGAAGCCCGCTTGAAAGAGGACAAAGCTGGCGGTGCCAGAGATCAGGCCGGGCGACGAAACATAGACACTGTAAACGAAAATGCCGCTGACGACGAGAACGAGGCCGCAGGTGCAGGTCAACAGAAAGGTTTCGGCACGCCGTGCAAACCAGCTGCCCATCAGGGTCACAGCCAGACACGTTGCTGAAACGCCGAGCGCCAGCAAAAGGGAATTATAATCCAGCATCATGCTTTCAAAACTCCGCGGCTTCTGCCGCGCCCTACAATTCGTCCAGAAACTAGCCTGTCACTGGTGACGAATGTCTTATGTATTCTGTTAAAAAATCATGGACCGCGAACGCGAATATTCGAACCGCGAGCCTGTCATAGTATCGGCAACACGGATACCCGCCGAAATTGACGGTAAAGCCGGTTTTCCTTAGCGTTTTACATCCCAATGCAGCGGGAACATCGGATCGAAGACTGTCACAGAGCCCGCGCCCGTCTCGATCTTTGACGGAAACGTGATCGCTTCATCACGCCTGACCAGCGTGACCTTCTCGTCATTCGGCTGCAGGCCATACCAGGCCGGGCCATTCAGCGAGGTGAAAGCCTCGAGCTTGTCGAGCGCATTCTCCTGTTCGAAGACATGCGCCAGGCAGCTCATCGTATTGATCGAGGTATAGATACCGGCGCAGCCGCAGGCGCATTCCTTCAGCGGATCGACGTGGGGAGCCGAATCCGTGCCGAGGAAGAAGCGCGGATCGCCGCTGACGGCGGCGGCCCGTAGCGCCAAGCGATGGTTCTCGCGCTTGGCGACCGGCAGGCAGTAATAATGCGGACGGATACCGCCGACGAGGATGGCGTTGCGGTTGATGATCAGGTGATGCGTGGTGATCGAGCCCGCCAGATTGGCTTTCGACGACTTGATGTAGTCGATGCCATCGGCCGTCGTCACATGCTCCATCGTCACCTTCAGTTCCGGCAGACGCTTGCGGAGCGGCTCGAGCACGGTTTCGATGAACACGGCTTCACGGTCGAAGATATCGATCTCCTGCGTCGTCACTTCGCCATGAACGCAGAGCGGCAGGCCGATCTTCGCCATGCGCTCCAGAACAGGCATCGCCTTGTCCATATTGCGCACGCCGCCGTGAGAATTGGTGGTGGCGCCGGCCGGATAGAGCTTCACCGCGGTGATCAGGCCGCTCTTCTTGCCCTCTTCGACATCGTCGGCGCTCGTACGCTCCGTGAGATAAAGTGTCATCAGCGGCTCGAAGCGATCGCCCTGCGGCAGCGCCTTCATGATCCGCTCACGATAGGCGCGCGCATCCGCTGTCGTCACCACAGGCGGCACAAGGTTCGGCATGATGATGGCGCGTGCGAAATCGCGGCTGGTGTCACCGATCACCCCCTCCAGCATGGCGCCATCGCGCAGATGCAGGTGCCAGTCATCGGGACGGCGGATGGTGATCGATTGCATGGGAGCCTCCGGAGCGCTGCGGGTGGCGCTTCGATAGCATCAACAGGCCGATGGAAACAACCGTTTAGACAACGCCGAAATCACTTGTGAGCCTTGCGCACGAACCGGCCGGCGACAACTGCCAAAGCGGAGGCACCGATTGCGTAGCATGCATATGCGGCGGCCTGGTTCGCGAGCGGAATGCCGGCATCCAGCAGCTTACCGGCGATCAAGGGAGCGCTGCCAGTGATGACGATCCGGATCGCTTCGAAGCGCGAGCGGACATAGCCGAATTGCCCGGTGCCGAACAGATCCGCCCACAGGATAGTCCCGAGCTTGAGATCGACCGCCGCGGATATTCCGAGAAGACCCATATAGAGGGGCGCGGCCCAAAGGCCGTCAAAGAGTGCGATGATACCCAGCCCTATTGCCAGCGGCAGAAGAAAGACAGGCAGAATACGGATGACGCGGATTCTGTCGATGAGGGGCGCCACGAGAACCGATGTCACAGCCTGCGCAACGGCGAAGGCGGAAAAGCAGCCCGCCAGCCATTCAAGCGGCCAGCCTTTTTCCGTGGCGAGGACGGCCTGATGGAAGATCATGGCCGTCAAAATGAAGGAGACAGCCAGCATGGTGGGGCACAGAAGCAGCATCAATCCGAGCTTTGGCCGGGCTATTTCCGGCTGAGCCGATGGGCCACTGATCTTCGCCGCACGGCTGGCCGCATCATCGCGCGGCAGCAAGTGACATGCTGCGCAGACGCCGAAAACGACGGCTGCGCCCGTAAGCAGCCACGTCCCCCGCCACCCGGCAAAACCTATGACGGCAACCGCTCCGGCCGGTATGAAAACCAGGGCCGCCGAATAGACGAGGCTGACGACAGCCATCGCTTTTCCGCTATCTGCCGGGAAGAACCGGATCATCGCCGTCATTGCCGTGTGGACCATCAATCCCTGACCGGCCAGCCGAAGCAGAAAGAGGCAGATGCCGAAGACGATGACCGATGCAGGCGACAGGGCGATCATTGCGCAGGCAAGTCCGAGCAAAAGGCCGGCGCCCAGCGTGAATTTGCGAAGGCTTACCGCATCGACCTTCTGACCGAGATAAGGCAGCGCGAGCGCCGACGCGAAAGTCGCAATGGCAAACACTGCTCCCAGACTTCCGTCACCGATCGCGTAGTGGGTGCGGAACGCATCCGAGAACAGCGAAATGAAGAAGGTCTGTCCCGCGCTCGACAGGATCATCAGAATGATCGCGGAACTGAGGAGCCGGGGGTTCCGGCGTGTGAAGGGAATATAGGATCGGAGCATGTGGCAAAGGCAGACTTAAAAACGCGCGTGAGGCCTAAAAAACAAATGCCTGCAGCTGAAAATGAAAAACCTCCGGCTAGAGAAGCCAGAGGCTGAATGGATGTCGCGATTCTTGCCGATCAGCAAGAGCCGTTGATTGCCAGCCCTAGAGCGCAATCTCCAATGTCATGTCGGACGGGCGGCGGTTCTCCAGGATGAGGCGGCCGTTGGGGAGATCGTTGCCATAGACCTTGGCGCTTGCCTCTTCTTCCGTGAGCTTGTAGCCGCGCCAGCGCTCCCAGAGGCGCTCCTCGAGCACTTCCATCGGCGGTGCCAGCATGATCGTGTAGTCGAAGATGCCGTCGAGGGCGGCCCACTTGCCCTGCGTGAACAGCAGGTAGTTGCCTTCGACAATGATGAAACGGTCGTGTGGCGAGATGGGGCGGGCCGAGGCGATCGACAGTTCGCGGGAGCGGTCGAAGACCGGGACCAGAACTTCCTGATCGGCCGGACGCACGGCGCGGACGATATCGAGGAAGCCGCGGACGTCGAAGGTCTCCGGGATACCCTTACGGGCGAGCAGGCCGCGCTCGATGAGCACGGCATTGTCCATGTGGAAGCCATCCATCGGCAGGACGGCGGCGGTTTCGCCGCGCGCCTTCAGGCCGTTGGCGAGGTTGTCGGCCATGGTGGATTTGCCGGCGCCGGGCGGGCCGGCGATCGCCACGAGGAAGCGCTTCGCACCTCCGGCGCGGTCAAGAACCGCGCCGGTGATTTCATCTATCGCGACGTTCATGCGGCGACCGTCTCCTGCGGAGCGGCCTTTGCACCGGTCATGAAGGCAACGGCATCCGACATCGTGTATTCCTTTGGATTGATCACCGTCAGGCGGCGTCCGAGGCGGTGGATGTGGATGCGGTCGGCCACTTCGAAGACATGCGGCATGTTGTGCGAGATCAGCACGATCGGAATGCCGCGTGAGCGGACATCCAGAATGAGCTCCAGAACGCGGCGGCTTTCCTTGACGCCGAGCGCTGCCGTCGGCTCATCGAGGATGATGACCTTGGAGCCGAAGGCGGCAGCACGTGCCACGGCAACGCCCTGGCGCTGACCGCCGGAGAGCGTTTCCACCGCCTGATTGATGTTCTGGATGGTCATCAGGCCGAGTTCGGAGAGCTTGGCGCGCGCCTGCTTTTCCATCGCCGAGTGATCGAGCTTGCGGAAGAACTGACCCATGAAGCCCGGTTTGCGAAGCTCGCGTCCGAGGAACATGTTGTCGGCGATCGACAGCGCCGGCGACAAAGCGAGGTTCTGGTAGACCGTCTCGATGCCTGCCTTGCGGGCTTCGATCGGTGACGAGAAGTGGATCGGCTGGCCTTCCAGCCGGATCTCGCCTTCGTCGGGACGGATTGCGCCTGAGATCGCCTTGATGAGCGAAGACTTGCCCGCGCCGTTGTCGCCGATCACGGCGAGAATCTCGCCGGGATAGAGGTCGAAGTCGGCATGATCGAGGGCGGTGACGCGGCCATAGCGTTTGACCAGACCGCGCGCCGTGAGAAGGGGTTCGGTTGCCATCAGCCTGCTGCCTTTCTGATCCACTGATCGATACCAACGGCGGCGATGATGAGCACGCCGATCAAGAGATAGGTCCACTGGACATCGGTGCCGAGAAGACGCAGGCCGAGCGAGAAGACGCCGACGATGAGCGCCCCGAACATCATGCCGAGAATGGAGCCGCGGCCGCCGAAGAGCGAGATGCCGCCGATCACCACGGCCGTGATGGACTCGATGTTGGCAAACTGGCCCGCTGTCGGAGAGACGGAGCCGATACGGCCGATCAGAGCCCAGCCGGCAAGCGCACAGATCAGACCCGAGAGTACGTAGGTCGAGACCAGCATGCGCTTGACGTTGACACCGGAAAGGCCGGCGGCTTCAGGGTCGTCGCCGACGGCATAGAGATGCCGGCCCCAGGCGGTATGGTTCAAGACATACCAGAGGACGGCGACGAGCAGGACCATGGCGATGACGCCGTAAGTGAAGACTGCGCCGCCGATGCGGAATGTATTGCCGAAGAGCTGCAGCAGCGGCGCCTGGGTTTCAATGTCCTGGGCGCGGATCGTCTCATTGGCCGAATAGAGGAAGTTCGTGGCAAGCACGATCTGCCACATGCCAAGGGTAACGATGAACGGCGGCAGCTTCATGCGGGCAATCAGCAGGCCGTTGATGTAGCCGCAGAGAGCGCCGACTGCAAAGCCCGAGAGCACCGCGATCTCGACCGGAAGGCCGTAGCGGAACACGAATTGTCCCATGACCACCGACGACAGCACCATGATGGCGCCGACCGACAGATCGATACCGGCGGTCATGATCACAAGCGTCTGCGCGGCGCCGACGATGCCGGTAATCGCCACCTGCTGCAGGATCAAGGTCAGCGAGAATGCCGAGAAGAATTTCGTACCCAGGAGGGCGCCGAAGATGATCAGCGAAAGCACAAGAACGATCAGCGATACGGCCGAAGGCGACGAGTGCAGGAAATGCCTGAATTTCTGGAGGACCGAATTGTCATCCGTGTCGAAAGACGCGACGTCCTTCGAGCTGTCCTTGAGAACTTTTTCGTAGTCGTGATGCGGTGCGGCTGTTGTTGGCTCGCTCATGGAAATCCTCTGCGTGACCCCACTCCCTAAGGGGTGTCCGGCCGCTTTCAGGCCAGACGTGGGTTAAGCTGCACCCAATTCGGCGCGCTGTCAAAGATGAGCAGGGAGCGGAGATGCCGCTGGGCATCTCCGCGTTTTGGTTCAGGCTAGGCTGGGGTCAACCCCAGCACTTGCCGAGGCCTTCCTTGGTGTCGATCGACTTGACGCCGGAGACCGGCTTGTCGGTAACCAGGGTCACGCCGGTGTCGAAGAAGTTCTTGCCTTCGGTCGGCTTCGGCTTTTCGCCGGAGTCGGCGAACTTCTTGATCGCTTCGATGCCGAGAGCGGCCATCTGCAGCGGGTACTGCTGCGAGGTGGCGCCGATGACGCCATCGGCAACATTCTTGACGCCTGGGCAACCGCCGTCGACGGACACGATCAGCACGTCCTTCTCGCGGCCGACAGCCTTCAGCGCTTCATAGGCGCCGGCAGCAGCCGGTTCGTTGATGGTGTGGACGACGTTGATGGTCGGATCCTTCTGGAGAAGGTTTTCCATCGCGGTGCGGCCGCCTTCTTCGTTGCCGTTGGTGATGTCGTGGCCGACGATACGCTTGTCGTCTTCGTCACCGATCTTGTTCGGATCCTTCGGGTCGATACCGAAGCCCATCATGAAGCCCTGGTCGCGCAGAACGTCGACGGAAGGCTGGGACGGGGTCAGATCGAGGAAGGCAACCTTGGCGTCTGCAGCCTTGTCGCCCAGCGTTTCCTTGGCCCACTGGCCGATCAGCTTGCCGGCGAGCAGGTTGTCGGTCGCAAAGGTCATGTCGGCGGAATCGATCGGCTCAAGCGGGGTGTCGAGCGCGATGACGAGCAGGCCGGCATCGCGGGCCTTCTTGATGTTGGGAACGATGCCCTTGGTGTCGGAAGCAGCAATCAGGATACCCTTGGCGCCATCGGCGATGCAGGTTTCGATAGCGGCAACCTGGCTTTCGCTGTCACCGTCGATCTTGCCGGCGTAGGACTTCAGCGTGACGCCGAGTTCCTTGGCCTTTGCAGTCGCGCCTTCCTTCATCTTGACGAAGAAGGGGTTGGTATCGGTCTTGGTGATGAGGCAGGCCGAAACATCGGCGGCCATTGCCGGAGCCGAGAAGGCGACGCCGAGTGCGAGCGCGCCGAAAGCGAGAACTGATTTCTTCACGAGAACTCCTCCCAGAGAGTAAGCGGATCGCCGTCATGGCCAGACCCGTATTTTCAAGCACGAACGCCGCCTCGGATTTCGCCGGAAGCCTCCTCCAAGACCGTTCGATGCCGTTCACGATGGCGATTAAAAGCGAAAAGAAAATCGCTTGTCAATAAATAAATCCAATTGAATTATTAATTCGATGTGGCATGGTGGTTGAAAATAGGGCATAGGCCGATGATCGGGAGGAGTGCCCAATGTCGTCCCTGGAAGGCCCGGCGCATGCGCCGGCCGCACCGCCAATTCTGAACCCCGCCGGGGGCGCAAACCAGATCCGGGTGCGCGCCTATAACGAGCGGCTCGTGCTATCGCTGGTGCGCCTCTACGGCGCCCTGTCGAAGGCGGATATCGCGCGCCGCAGCGGCCTTTCGGCCCAGACCGTCTCGGTCATCATGCGGGAGCTGGAAAAGGACGGGCTGCTCTCACGCGGCGCTCCAGTGCGCGGGCGCGTCGGCCAGCCATCCATTCCCATGCATCTCAATCCGGATGCCGTCTATTCCTTCGGCGTGAAGATGGGCCGGCGAAGTGCCGATCTGGTGCTGATGGATTTCGTCGGCAATATCCGCATGCAGCTGCACAAGACCTATGCCTATCCACTGCCCGGCGACTTCCTCGATTTCATCGTTTCGGGGATTGCCGAACTTGAAAGCCGGCTGGATGCGAAAGAGCGCAGCCGCATCGCCGGCATCGGCATCGCCGCCCCCTTCGAGCTGTGGAACTGGGCGGAGGAGGTCGGCTCGCCGCCTGGCGCCATGGATGTCTGGCGCGGCCTCGACCTGCAGGCCGAAGTGACGAAACGGGTCTCCTATCCCGTTTTCCTGCAGAACGACGCCACCAGCGCCTGCGGCGCCGAACTGGTTTTCGGTGTCGGGCCGTCCTATCCGGATTTCGTCTATTTCTTCATCGGCTCGTTCATCGGTGGCGGCATCGTGCTGAATTCGGCGATCTTTTCCGGCCGTACCGGCACCGCCGGCGCGATCGGCCCCCTGCCCGTCCGCGGCAAGAATGGCGAGACGCTACAGCTGCTTGAAATCGCTTCGATCTTCGTGCTCGAAAACATGCTGCGCGACCGCGGCATCGATCCTGAACCGCTCTGGTATTCTGCCGATGACTGGGTGGATTTCGGCGAAGCGATGGAGCTCTGGATCCAGGACTCTGCCAAGGCGCTGGCACAGGGGATCGTCGCCGCAGCCTCGATCATCGATTTCAGCGCCGCGGTGATCGATGGCGGCTTCCCCGGCTGGGTGCGTGAACGGATCGTGCGCGCGACTATACACGAGGCGGAAAAGCTCGACCTTCAGGGCGTCGTCATGCCGGAGATCATCGAGGGCGCTGTCGGGTCGCAGGCGCGGGCGATCGGCGGGGCGAGCCTTCCGATCTTTGCGCGCTATCTCACCGACCAGAACGTGCTGTTCAAGGAGATTGAAAATGCTGAAGGGGCTTGATCCGCTCTTGAGTCCGGAACTGCTGTCGACGCTGCGCGCCATGGGCCACGGCGACGAAATCGCCATCGTCGACGGCAACTATCCAGGCGTAGAACACGCGCGCCGGCTGATCCGCCTCGATGGCCATGGCCTCATCCCGGTTCTCGATGCGGTGCTCAGCGTGCTGCCGATCGACGATTTCGTACCCGAAGCGATTTTCCGCTCTACGGTGAAGGCCGAGCGCGACAAGCTCGATCCGGTGCATGAGGAGATGATCGACTGCTGCGCCAGGCACGAGCCGCATCAGCCCGTCGTACCGCTCGTCGGCCAGGATTTCTACGGCCGCGTCCGCGCCGCCCACGCCCTCATCCAGACCAGCGAACCCCGGCTTTATGCCAACATCATCCTGCGCAAGGGCGTGATCTATCCGCTTGCCGCCGGTGAAGGCGGCAAGCCGAAGGTCGAGCCCTTCGACTACTAAGCCTAGATCTCACCTGCCTGCGGACCCCAGACATCCGTCAGGGCAAAACCGCCCGGATGCGGATCGAATGGGTCGAGGGCGACCTGGGAGAGGCCGAAGGTGAAGCCGCGGCCGGTGATGGTCGGGATGATTGCCGGGCGTCCGGCGACTTCGGTGACCGACTGCAGGCCGACTTCGAATTCCGAGCCGATGATCGAGCGCGACTTGAAGATGTCGCCAGGCTTTGCCTTGCCGCGGGCATGCAGCGTGGTGAGATTTGCCGAGCTGCCGGTGCCGCAGGGCGAGCGGTCGGCGCGGCCGGGCCACATGGTCGTACAGGTGCGCACAGCGCCATCCGGCTCGATATCGCGGAACATCACATAGGCAACGCCTGAGATCGCCGGGATTTCAGGGTGAACGACCTTGATGTCGCGGTTGATGATATCCTTGAGAACCATGCCGGCGCGCACCAGCTCGGCGGCATTGGACTTCTCGATCTTCGAGCCGATCTGGCCGACATCGACAAGCGCATAGAAAATGCCGCCATAGCAAAGATCGACCTTGATCGTGCCCCATTCCGGCGTCTCGACGTCGACATCAAGCTCGTGAACGAAGGCCGGGACCATGGTCAGGCGAACCTTCTCGCAGCGGCCGTCGCTGCAGGTTGCGACTGCCTTGACCAGACCGGCGGCGGTCTCGAGCGTCACCACCGTTTCCGGCTCCTTCATCTCGACGATGCCGGATTCCAGCAGGGCCGTCGTCACGCAGATCGAGTTCGAGCCCGAGCTCGCATGCGCCTGGTCGGGCTGCAGGATGATGAAGGCCGCATCGGCATCCGGATGCTTGGCGGGCAGCAGGAGATTGACCGAGCCGATCGGTGCGCCGCGCGGCTCAAGGCAGAGAAAGCGTCGCAGCTCGGTACCCTTCGGATCGGTGTTCAGCCAGTGCAGCTGGGCCGCCACGGTTTCGCCGGGGATCTTCGGCACGCCGCCGATCGCGACCTTGCCGATTTCACCTTCGCAATGAACATCCAGAAGCTGGATCGTGCGCTTCCATCTCATCCGTCTCGTCCTTCCAAAGCGAGCCAGAGCGGCTCGTCGTGCAAATCAGTATCTATCGATGCGGAACGGCGTCATGTCGATCGCCGGCTTCGTGCCCGAGACCATATCGCCAATCAGCTGCGCCGTCGTGGCGGCAAGTGTCAGGCCGAGATGGCCGTGTCCGGTGGCATAGAAAACACCCGGCACCTTCGACGAGGCCGATATGATCGGGATGGTATCAGGCAGTGCGGGGCGATGGCCCATCCACTCGCTGGTATCCTCGACTTTCAAGCCGGGCAGCACGCGCTGCGCATGGCGCACGAGAACCCGTGGACGGCGGAAATCAGGCGCGGCATCGAGGCCTGCGAGCTCGACATTCCCGCCGACGCGAATGCCGCCTGCCGTCGGCGTGACCATGAAGGCGCGATGCGGCCAGATCACCGAATAGCGCATGGCAATGCCCGGTTTCATGATCTGCGTGTGGTAGCCGCGCTCGGTTTCCAGCGGGATCGGCTCTCCGAGCTTTGCGGCAAGATCGCGGGTGTGAACACCGGCGGCAACGATAACGGAATCAACCTCGGTGCGGCCGCCG
This sequence comes from Rhizobium sp. 01N424, assembly GCF_056399485.1. Lineage (NCBI taxonomy): Bacteria > Pseudomonadati > Pseudomonadota > Alphaproteobacteria > Hyphomicrobiales > Rhizobiaceae > Rhizobium > Rhizobium sp. 01N424. The sequence continues at coordinate 338,601 of NZ_JBFTRK010000001.1, read as the reverse complement.
CTTTCCAGGATCACGGCCGAGGTTCCCTCGGGCTTTCGCTCGATGCTGCGCACGCTACCCGACAGGAACCGCGCACCGGCTGCCTCTGCGGCAGCCGCCAGCTTGACGACAAGCTGGTAGGGTTCGCGGATCGATTTATTGTCCGGCAGCAGCACCGCCTTGGCGACCTTGGACGACAGCGCCGGCTCATAATGCTGGATCGCGCCGCCGTTCAGCACTTCGAACTCGAAGCCGTAGCGCTGCATCATCTCGATATGGCCGCGATCACCGGCAAACTCGGACTCGGTCTCGTAGATCGCGAGGCAGCCTTCATCGGTCATCAGTTCGGGGGCGCCGATTGCCGAAAGCATGGCGCGGGTATCGGCGAGCGCGCGTCCGGTCAGCAGCATTCCGGCATCCTCGATCTGGCGCAGGCGCGAGGGCCGTCCGGCGGCGATGAAGCGCAGGAACCATGGCAGCATCTTCGGCGCGTAGGATGGACGGAGCCAGACCGGACCTTCAGGATCGAGAAGCCAGCGGGGGATCTTCTTCCAGGTGGCGGGGCCGGACCCGGCAGCAAAATCGAGCGCGATGCTCGCCATATTGCCGTAGGACGTGCCGCGGCCCGGTTCGCCCTTGTCGATCAGCGTGACCTGAAATCCGCGTCTCTGAAGCTCGAAGGCAATCGAGGCGCCGATCACGCCCGCGCCAATCACTGCAACTGTTCGCTTCACGTCTTCAGTCATCGCGTCATCCATCATAGCGGGGCCGCCTGCAGCCACCGTCAATCGACGTGATATATCAGATCGCGGACCTTGCCTATGGAAATTTTCACTGGCTCGGCAGCCCTGCCCCGACGCTGTCGCCGACGGAGCCTGCAGTGTTTTCCACCGACTGACCAAGACGTTTCAGCTGCGCATCGTAATTGCGCCGGGTGCGCGGATCGAAGATCGCAATCGGCGTGCTGACGGCAACGCTGGCAGCGCTGCCGACGGTCTGCGCGGCGCCGATAGCGACGGCTCCGACGGCCTCGCCGAGACCGACATTCGAGTCGGTGATGGCCTGACCTGCGATCAGGCGATCGCCAATCAGCTTCACGACTTCGGGACTTTCTGCAAACTTTCCGTGGTTCAGCCGGTCGCCGCCCTTGAGCTTGGTCAGGTCGAGCACGGTGATGCCGGCGGCTTCGAGCTTGCTGCGATAAGGCTCCACCGACGGGTCGATCTGGCCGAGGCGATCGACATTACCGGAGATCCGCCGCGACAGTGCCAGTGCCCGGTCGTCGCGCGACACGAAGATCGTGAAATGCGGCTTCTCCTTACCGAGGCTGGCGAACTGGCGGCCGAAGACGTCTACATCGAGATCGGGAGAAGCGAGGATGATGTTGTTGATCTTCGACGCGACTTTCCCGTCGCGGATCGCCATCTGCCGGAGCGCCTCGACGGTCAGCCAGGTTCCCATCGAGTGGGCCATGATGGTGACGTCGCTGACTGCGGGGTTATCGGCCGTGCGCCGCAGCAGCTCCTCCAGCGCATCGCGCGAATAATTGGTGCTTTCCTTGTCGTAGTTGTAGTCGAAGATCGAACCGCGGGACGGCCAGGTAAAGACGACGGGCGCCACATCCGCATGTGAATCGTGGACGATCTGGGCAAAGCGGTAGACGGCATCTTCGTAGAGGTTGTTGAAACCGTGCACGAAGATCAGCACACGCTTGCTTTTTGGCATATGCCCCTTCAGCCATCCCTCGCCTGCCTTCTCACCCTGCAGCGGATCGACGGAAACAGTCACGAAATTGCGCAGGGGATCGGCGGGCAGGCGCGTCGGCCATTGAACCTGGCCGACCTTGCGGTTGGCCTCCGGAGGGATCGAGACATCAACAGCATTGACCATCAGACCGGTGCCGCGCTCGCCGGAGAACAGCACGCCAGGATCGGTATCCGGCGCGCGCGTCGTGGCGACCAGCAGATTGACCTGCGATGTGCCGGGCTGAACGGATCCGACAGGCGTCATGACGCCAGTCGCGCGGCCACCGCATCCCGACAGGATAAAAGCCGAAAGCGTCACTGCCGCAAGCGTCCTGCGCATGGCTCCCGAGCCGCCCAGCATGCATTCTCCTCTTCGAATACCGGCAATGCGGCTACGGCCCAAATAAGACGCTGGCAGGAGCGGAGTCAAATAAGGCAGCAATCGTGGATATGGTGAAACTTTGCGCCCGGCCTTGCCGTTATTGCCTCTGACCCCGGGACAAATCGGATGGACGCCATGAAAGCCGTTCTCATCGCCCTTGCTTCGACGACCCTGCTGCTTCCGTCCCTCGCCCGCGCGGAACGCCTCGCAGAAGACGATATCCGCCGCGACATCATCGGCAGGACGATCTATCTCGCGACGCCGCTCGGCGGCGAACTGCCGCTCAACTACCACACATCCGGCGCAGTGGACGGCAGCGGCAAAGCGATCGGCCTCGGGCGCTATTTCAAGCCCAGCGATACCGGCAAATGGTGGATCCAATCGGACCAGCTCTGCCAGAAGTTCCAGACCTGGTACAAGGGCGCACCGATGTGCTTCCAGCTGGAGCGGGCAGGTGCCGGCAAGGTGAAGTGGACGCGCGACAACGGTGAGACCGGCGTGGCTCGGATCGGCGAATAATTTTCGAGAGCTGAAATAGAAAAGAGCTCGGTGCGGGAGGAGGTGCACCGAGCTCTTGATCTTGACTGGCAACTGGGAGGAGGAGTGTTACCAGTCGGCGTAAGAGCGCTGGGAGGAGGAGTGCGCTGCTTACGGAGATATAGATAGCCCATTCATTTGGTCAGGAATAGGGATAATACCGCAACGCAGCAATGCACAATACGCATGACTAACTGTATCAATCTTGAGAAGACGCCTCATTTTGCAGCAATTTTAATCAGACGGTCAAATATTTGCGCAGAGTTTGATGGTGAAGAAGGACACGGCAGCCTAATTGCCGCCGCGTCCCGATGATTTCGTCAAGCGGCCTTGAAGAGCTTCCTGCCTTCGGCGTCGAGAGCGGCGAATTCTTCTTCGGACAGCGTTATTCCGACAGCTGCGACGTTTTCTTCCAGATGCTTGACCTTGGAGGTACCAGGGATCGGGAGCATCACCGGGCTGCGCTTCAGCACCCAATCGAGCGCGATCTGGCTCGGCGCGGCATTGTGCTTCCTGGCGATCGTATCCAGCAGCGAGCCGGGTTTTGCCAGATCGCCTGCAGCCAGTGGATACCACGGGATGAAGCCGATATTGTGCTTTTCAGCATAATCGAGCACGTCCTCGCTGGTGCGATCGACGAGGTTATAGCGGTTCTGGACCGTTGCGACCTTGAAGTATTTCGATGCAGCCTGGATATCGGCCACCGAAACCTCGCTCAATCCCGCATGCCGGATCAGCCCGGCGGCCTGCAGCGACTTGATCGTATCGAATTGCTCGCCGGCCGGCACCTTCGGGTCGATGCGGTGCAGCTGCCAGAGATCGATTTGTTCGACCCCGAGATTGCGCAGGCTCTTGTGCACCTGCTGGATCAGATACTCTGGGCGGCCGAGCGGCAGCCAGATGTCGGGACCATGGCGGGTCAAGCCACCCTTCGTGGCGATGACCGAGCCGTGGCTATAGGGATGCAAGGCTTCCTTGATCAGCCATTCGGAAATGTCGGGCCCATAGGAATCGGCCGTATCGATGAAATTGACGCCAAGCTCTGGAAGACGCTTCAGCGTGCGGATGGATTCGGCGTGATCGGCAGGTTCACCCCAGATACCCCGGCCGGTGACGCGCATGGCGCCAAAGCCCAGACGGTTGACCTGGAGATCGCCGCCAATCTTGAAGGTGCCGGATTGCGCGGCATTCAAAGCGGACATGGTCTTTCCTCCCTTATGGATGCGTGAAAACAGGCGAAGTCGCTGAGCTGGCGACGTGCTCCCTGGCGCCTGATGACAGCGCCGGCGGCGTCAGCCTCGTGCAGGCGGAACGATCCCGTTCCGTGCCAGCTTTACATGGGCAGGCAGCTCGCCGGAGGCAATATGTCTGATGCCGCCGCAGCTGCCTTTTCAGCCACAGTGCGATCGGGTGCAGGTGAAGCCCGCTCCTAGTGTCGAGAGGAAGCGTGTAGCGCCTTACTGATCGTAGACCGCGCGATAGCCTTCGGACGAAGCACAGGCGGTATAGGCCCGCCGGGCAGCGCTACGCGACACGGCCTCGCCCTCGCCCTGGTCGTATTGGCCGCTGATCTGAGAGCGCTCCTTGTAGAGCCGCATGGATTCGTCATAGGCGGCATTGCCTTCACCCATGCACATCGTATGCGCGACGAAGGATGGATTGACCGGCGTACCGACGGGATAAAGAACCGGAGAGTTGGCCCGATCGACGCAACCGGAAAGCAAGGCTGCCGCTCCAGCAACCGACACCGCAACCAACATTCTTGCCTTCATCGCATTCACTCCTGCCTGCCTCCGGACAATCCGGCGCCAGACGCAGATAGCCGCGCAAGGTTGCGCGAAGCTAGGCTACTCGATGATTTTCAAGGAAAGAAAATGAGTGGCGCACCCGAAGAGATTCGAACTCCTGACCCCCAGATTCGTAGTCTGGTGCTCTATCCAGCTGAGCTACGGGTGCGTCTCGAAGCGGCTGAACCGCTTGCGTGGCGATCCTCTAAAGCCTCCTCCGGGGGAATGCAATAGGCTTTGTGAAAAAATCGCGACTTTCGATCTGCAGAGCTGATCTGCGAATTTTGCTTTACTTTTCAGCGTGGCTGCGGATGCGGTAATCTTCCAGCGAAACCGGGCGATCCGGCACTTCGATGCGGAACTGCGTGCCCGCTGAGGGCTTTTCCACAAGGGCAATGGTGCCGCCGTGGGCAAGCACAAGCTCACGAGCAATCGCCAGACCGAGGCCGGTGCCGCCGGAGCGGGCCGAACCGCGGAAGGCGGTGAAAAGGTTCTGACGAGCTTTCAGCGGCATGCCAGGACCGGTATCGTCGATGATGATGCTGACCACGCTGCCGACGCGTTGCGCGGAGACGGTGATGCGCTTGACGCCATCGGCACCGAGTTCGCCCGGCATCATCAACGCCTGCAGCGCATTGCGGCAGAGATTGTGGATCACCCGGAAGAGCTGTTCGTTGTCGCCGTCGATCTCGATGTCGGTGGGCATCTGCTCCAGAAATTCGATGCCGCTGGCCGGATCGATGGCCAGCATGTCACGAACGTCCTGGGTCAATTCCAGCAGCCGGATGCGGCGTCGGCGCGGCGCCGATTCGGTCGTCTGGCCGTAAGACAGCACTTCGGTCGTGTAGCCGACGGCGCGGTCGATCGTTCTGAGCAGCTTCGGCGCAAAACTCTTCACCATCGGATCGTCGACATCGACGAGACGGTCGGACATCAGCTGCGCCGAGGCCAGAATGTTGCGCATGTCATGATTGATCTTGGAAACGGCAAGGCCGAGCGCCGCGAGGTTCTTCTGCTGTTTCAAGGTCTTCTGCAATTCGATCTGCATCGCCGTCAGATGACGGCCGGCGACTGCCAGCTCGTCCCGTCCGCCATCGCCGACAAAGACGTTGTGAGGGTTTTCCGGATCCGTCGAAAACTGCTGCATGCTGCCGCTCAGATTGCGGATCGGGCGGATCAGGATGCGGTTGATGACGAAGAAAACCAGCGTTGCGGTAAACAGTGAGATCAGGACCGACAGAAGCAGAACGTTGCGTGCATAGACGAACATCGCGTTGCGCAAAGCCCTGTCCTTCATCACCACTTCGACGCCCGTCGCGGTATCGCCGACCGGGCCATAGACGCGAATCATCCGGTTGCCGCCGAAGATCAGCGTATCGAGCGCATCGCAAATGGCGTTTACGGGAGTGACTTTCGTCAGATCGTACTGCTCATCGACGGAGGTCGGCATCTCGGTCATGGCCAGAAGCCGCGAGGTGCCGTCCTTGCGAAGTACGATCGCCTTGGTGCCGGTTGCCTCCAGGGTTTCCTTCTGGAGCATGCGCGGCAGCTCGACGGGCTGAAGGCCATCGATGACGATGGCGGCAGCGGCAGCGGTGTTGAGCTTGTCGTCAAGCCAGCGGATACGCATGCTGGCGACCGACGGGAAGAAGATCAGAACTTCGGCCAGCATGATGAAAAGCACGGTCATCCAGAGCAGCTTGCCGGAGAGCCCACCAAACCACCCTGCAGGGCGTTCGCCGCCCGCAGCCGTCATATTCACTGGCATTTCGCTTTGGTCTTGCACCGGCATCGCTGTTTCCGTTCGGCGCAAGCGCCTGCGAGGCAGAGACTTATAATAGACGGTTTGCGATCTGCTTTCAAATCTTCGCGAGGCGCGGCAAGTCGTCACAAAAGAAAACGCCGCCCGAAGGCGGCGTTTCCGATTAGAAAGCTCTGGATTCGGAGATCAAAACTCTTCCCAGCTCTGCTCTGCGACCGCCGCATTGCCGTTGAAGGCGCGGGCGACGGTGTTCATGGCGCGGCGCGCGGGCGAGGCGACCGGGCGATGTTCTTCGCGGCGGGCAACGGCCACCTGCGGCGCAGGGCCGTTGGAGACCTTGAAGCGCGAGATGAGTCGGACGAGACCATCGGCTTCGGCAGACAGCTTGTGGGTCGCAGCCGAGGTTTCCTCGACCATTGCCGCATTCTGCTGGGTGACCTGGTCCATCTGGTTTACGGCGGTGTTGACTTCCTTGAGGCCGGTCGACTGTTCCTTCGCCGCGGTTGCGATCGAATGGATGTGGTCGTTGATGGCGATGACGCGGGTCTCGATTTCCGACAGCGCCTCGCCGGTTGCCTGCACCAGCTTGACGCCGACATTGACTTCATCGCCCGACTTGGTGATGAGCGCCTTGATGTCCTTGGCAGCGGTTGCCGAACGCTGAGCCAGTTCGCGGACTTCCTGAGCGACAACCGCAAAGCCCTTGCCTGCCTCGCCGGCACGCGCTGCCTCAACGCCTGCATTGAGCGCCAGCAGGTTGGTCTGGAAGGCAATCTCGTCGATGACGTTGATGATCTGGCTGATCTCGCGGGATGCCTGCTCGATGCGGCCCATGGCATCTACCGCATTGCGGACGACGACACCGGATGCACCCGACTTGTCCTTGGCTTCGGAGACCATGACGCTGGCTTCCTGGGCACGCTCGGTCGAATTCTGGACAACCGCCGTGATCTCGTCGAGAGCGGCAGAGGTTTCTTCCAGTGCGGCAGCCTGCTGCTCGGTACGCTTCGACAGGTCGTCGGTGGCAACGCGCAGTTCGTTGGTGTTGCCGTTGATGGCTTCAGTCGTTTCGCGAACTTCGCGCATTGTTGTCTGCAGCGTCACGAAGGTGCTGTTGACGTTCTGCTGCAGTTCGGCGAAGGCGCCCTGGAATTCGCCGCGCATCGTCTGCGTCAGGTCACCATCGGCAAGGCTTGCAATGACGCGGCGGGTTTCGTTGACGCCGGTGTCGACGCTGGAGAGCAGCGAGTTGATGTTGCCTGCGAAATGGTTGAGGCTTTCGTCCTCGTAGTCCTTGTCGATGCGGCGGCTGAAATCACCGGCGGCAGCGGAGGCAACGACGACAGACATGCTCGACTGCAGGTCATCGCTCTTGGCGCGCATCGCCGTTTCCTGGGCGTTGAGGCGCTTGATGGCGAGGCCGTTTTCCTTGAAGACGGCAACGGCCGCGGCCATGTCGCCGATTTCATCCTGGCGGCCTGCATAGGGCACTTCCGCTTCGAAATTGCCGTCGGCGACTTCCTTGATCGCGGTCGTCACTTTCTTGATCGGGCGGCTGAGGTGGCTGGTACCGATATAGAAGCCAAGGCCGACGCCCGCAGCGATACCGATCGTGGTGATCGCAAGCACAAGCCAAAAGACAGAGTTGCGGAAGGCCTCGATCTCGTCATCGACGGCATCGAGTTCGGCCTTGTCGGTCTTGACGATTGCGTCGATCTCGGCCTGGAAGGCCTTGCGGTTGGCGCGGTTGGCGTCGTTATTACCCTGATCGTTTGCGGCTGCAGGGCCGACTTCGGTGCCGAGACGTGCAGTCTCGGTGCGGAAGGCGCGGAATTCCTTGGACCGATCGACGAGCTTGCCGAAGCTATCCTTCTGGCTCTCAGGAACCAGCGGCGCCCAGCCAGCGATCACCTTGTCGATCTCATCGAGATCGGTGTTGATGCCTTTGGCAAAAGGAGCGACGTCCTTGATCTCCTTGGAAGCATAAATGCCACGGGCTTCCATCACGGTTGCCGTGACGAAACGATTGAGACGCTCGCCGGCATAAGCGCGGCTGGAAGCGCTTTCATAGGCGGTCAGCTTATTGTTATACTCGTTCATAGCGAACAATGCCGTCGCGCCGATGACCAGCGCAACGCCAGCCATAACGCTGACAAGCAAATTGATCTTTCCACGAATTTTCAAAGTATAGTCTCCCTAGGGGGTGAAGAGAGACTGGAAAGCAAATTCCCAGCCGAATGACCAAAATATCGGCGAAATTTCTTAAAGTTATGTTTCGGATTTTAGCTATTACGACTACAAGAAATTATCCCTATTATTCGGGCTCACAGCAGATTTTTCGCAAAAATTGCAATCAGCAAGACCGAACCAATGGGAAATCGTGGCTGCCTCAGAAGAACTTCGGCAAAATTCAACCTTCTGGGGTATTGTCGTAGTCGTTAACACCCTGATGCGACTTTTTGCATATTGGCGTTTTAGCGGGCAGGCCGCGTAGACGATTTTTACGGCTATAATTGACTTTTTTGGCGACCCTCCCTATAAGGCGCCGCACGTCCGGTCACTATAGGTCTTTTGGCCTCGCCCGTTCGCAAAAATAACGCTCCTTGCACTTTGCAAAACGTAAGAAGGGCCGCACTCCGCGGTATTAAAATAAATGAAGCGTACTTACCAACCATCCAAGCTTGTCCGCAAGCGCCGCCACGGTTTCCGTGCACGTATGGCTACTGCCGGTGGCCGCAAGGTTATCGCCGCTCGCCGCGGACGTGGCCGCAATCGTCTTTCGGCTTAAGGCCGGAATTGCCCGATAAGAGATGGCGGGCGAATTGACGACCAAAAAAGAACAAGAAGAAATGACTGTCGGGCGGCTGAAAAGCCGCCCGCAGTTTCTTGCTGTTCGCGTAGGCGAAAAGCGCAGGGGCGGCTTCTTCCTGCTCGAGGTACTCGACCGCAAGGAACCCGACACCGAAGCCCGCGTCGGCTTCACAGTCACCAAGAAACATGGCAACGCAGTCGAAAGAAACCGCATGCGGCGGCGTCTTAAAGAGGCGGTGCGGCTTCATGCAGGGTTTGCAATGCAAGCCGGACACGACTATGTGGTTGTCGCGAGAAGGGATGTCTTAAAGGCATCTTTCCAACAATTGACTGCGGAGCTCAAAGCCCGCGTTGAAAACAAGCCGAAACAAAAGCGGTCGAGTGAAGACCGCTCCAGGAACGTATGATGCAAAACAACCGCAATTATTTCATTGCGATCGCTCTTTCGGTGCTGATCGTTCTTGGCTGGCAGTTCCTCTATATGAATCCGCGCATCGAAGCGCAGCGCAAGGCGCAGGAAGCTCAGAAGGCGCAGCAGACCACCGAGCAGACGCAGACGCCTGCAGCAGGTGGCGCACAGCCGGCTCAAACGAGCGGCGCCGCTCCGAGCGGCCAGGTGGCGACGGTGGCAACACGCGAAGAAGCGCTCGCCAAGTCGCCGCGTGTCGCAATCGATACCGCAGCTCTTTCGGGCACCATCAACCTGACGGGTGCCCGCCTCGACGACCTGAAGCTCAAGGGCTATCACGAGACCGTCGACAAGAGCAGCCCGATCATCACGCTGTTCTCGCCGGCTGAAACCAAGGACGGCTACTTTGCCGAACTGGGTTACGTCGGCAGCGATCAGACCGGTACGGTTCCGGGCGCATCGACCGTGTGGACGGCACCGGAAGGCGCGAAGCTGACCGAAAAGACGCCCGTTACGCTCACCTATACGAACGACAAGGGCCTGACCTTCGCGCGCACGATCTCGGTCGATGAGCGCTACATGTTCACCATCGCCGACAAGGTGACGAACAGCGGCACGAATGCAGCGGCGATCTCTTCCTACGGCCGCGTCACGCGCTATAACAAGCCGACCACGCCTTCGGTCTATGTTCTGCATGAAGGCTTCATCGGCGTTATCGGCGAAGACGGTCTGGTCGAGAGCAAGTACACGGCTGTCGAAAAGGAAGCCGTTACGCCTGCCAAATCCACCGGCGGCTGGCTCGGCATCACCGACAAATACTGGGCGGCAACGATCGTTCCGCCGCAGAAGTCCGCTTATGAAGCGCGCTTCGCCTACTATCCGGGCACGCAGCCGAGCTATCAGGCTGACTACAAGGAAGACGCCGTCAGCATCGCTCCCGGCCAGTCCGTCGAGCTGAAGAGCCTCGTCTTCGCCGGCGCCAAGGAAGTTCCGGTTATCGACGGCTATGAGGCTTCCTACGAGATCCCGCGCTTCGATCGCCTGATCGACTGGGGCTGGTTCTACTTCCTGACGAAGCCGATGTTCAAACTGATGGACTTCTTCTTCCGTTACTTCGGCAATTTCGGCGTGGCGATCCTTCTGACCACTATCGTCGTCAAGGCATTGTTCTTCCCGCTCGCCAGCAAGCAGTACGCTTCGATGGCGAACATGAAGCGCATGCAGCCGAAGATGGAGGAGCTGAAGGCCAAATTCGGCGACGACCGCATGGGTCTGCAACAGGCGATGATGCAGCTCTACAAGGACGAGAAGATCAATCCTGTCGCTGGTTGCTGGCCGATCGCGCTGCAGATCCCGATCTTCTTCTCGCTCTACAAGGTGATCTACATCACCATCGAAATGCGCCACGCGCCGTTCTTCGGCTGGATCAAGGACCTTTCGGCTCCCGATCCGACCTCGATCGTCAATCTTTTCGGCCTGCTTCCCTTCGAAGCGCCGACCCTGCTGCATCTCGGCGTATGGCCGCTGATCATGGGCATCACGATGTTCCTGCAGATGCGCATGAACCCGACGCCGCCGGATCCGACCCAGGCCATGATCTTCACGTGGATGCCGCTGGTATTCATGTTCATGCTGGCGAGCTTCCCGGCCGGTCTCGTCATCTACTGGGCCTGGAACAACACGCTCTCCGTGATCCAGCAGTCGGTGATCATGAAACGCCACGGGGTGAAGATCGAGCTCTTCGACAATCTGAAGGGCGTCTTCAAACGAAAACCGGCGCCATCCAAGTAGACTTAGAAAAGCCCCGCTCCGGCGGGGCTTTTTCTTGGCGGCAGAAATGATCTATAAGGCAGCCCATGACAGAAAAGAACGATAAGCCCCTCTTCGGGCGGCCCTGGATCTTCATCCGTGGCGTGCCCTCCATGAAATTCCTGCCGCCGGAAGGCCCATTCGAAATCGCCTTTGCCGGACGCTCGAATGTCGGCAAGTCGTCGCTGATCAATGCGCTGGTCGGGCACAAGGGGCTGGCGCGCACCTCGAACACGCCGGGACGGACCCAGGAACTCAACTATTTCGTTCCCGACGGCTATTCCGGCGCCGAAGGCGACATGCCGCCTATGGCGCTCGTCGACATGCCGGGCTACGGCTATGCCCAGGCACCGAAGGATCATGTCGACGCCTGGACGAAGCTGGTTTTCGACTATCTGCGTGGCCGCGCCACGCTGAAGCGCGTCTATGTGCTGATTGACAGCCGTCACGGTATCAAGAAGAACGACGAGGACGTGCTGACGCTGCTCGATAAGGCAGCCGTCTCCTATCAGATCGTGCTGACCAAGACCGACAAGATCAAGCCGCCAGCAGTCGCGAAGCTGCTCGCGGAGACGCTCGAGAAGATCAAGAAGCGGCCTGCCGCCTACCCGTTCGTGGTCGCGACCTCGTCCGAAAAGGCAGAGGGGCTCGATGACCTTAGGCAGGCGATTGCCGAGACGGTGGAAATCAGCAACTGGAAATGAAAGAGGCGCCCCGAAAGGCGCCTCCCCACATTCTCCTGCCTGCAATCATTTACATCTTCGGCAGAAGCACCTTGTCGATGACGTGGATCACACCGTTCGACTGCTTGACGTCGGCGATGGTCACATGAGCGACGCCGCCGTTTTCATCGGTCAACGTAATCTTGCCCATGCTTTCCTTGGCCTTGATGATGCAGCCGCCGACCGTCTTGATGTCGTGCTCGCCGCCATCATCCTTGATCATCTTGGCGACTGTCTTCGACATCGCGTCGGCCGCGACGACATGGCAGGTCAGAACCTTGGTGAGCTGGGCCTTATTCTCCGGCTTCAGCAGCGTATCGACGGTGCCGGCTGGAAGAGCTGCGAAGGCTTCGTTGGTGGGCGCAAACACCGTGAACGGGCCCTTGCCCTCAAGCGTCGAGACTAGGCCCGCGGCCTTGACCGCGGCGACCAGGGTGGTGTGATCCTTGGAATGCACTGCGTTTTCGACGATGTTCTTGGTGGGGTACATCGCGGCACCACCGACCATCGGATTCTTGGCCTGCGCTGCAAAGGCGATTGCGGACACGGCAGTGGCAAGCGCGATGGTGCGCAAAGCGGACGTGATCATGATTGTTCTCCTCGACGCCGGCTGCAGGCACTGGCCTGATGCCTCGTGCTGCCCGGTCATTGAAGCTACGGGCGGCAGCGGAAAAGAGTTTCGGCGACAGGAAAGAATTTTAAGGGCGGTGTGCCGCGCCGCTGGCAACGACGGGTCCCGTCGGAGCGCCCGTCGATGAGCCGCCGAACGGCTCGAGGCTGACGGCGAAGGTCGCGCCCTCGCCGATCTGGCTGCGCAGATTTGCCGGGATGACCAGCCCACCGCCCTCGCCCGGCTGGAATACGCCAAGCGACTGCGGCCCACCGCTGCCCTGAACGAGCCAGAGCTGCAGAGACTTTTCTTCCGGCTTGCCCGCAGCGACCGGTATAATGCGCAGGTGGCCGGTATCGGCCTGATACGAGGCCAGCAGATTGACCTGGCTGCCGGCTGCCGACAGTTCCGCCATCAGTGGTGCCGCCCCCTGTGGCGGCGGTACGATGCCGGAGGCGAAGATGATCGCCCCGGCGGCAACGACCAGCGAGGCGAAAGTCAGCGAACGCCAGAAGACCGCCGAATTCCACAGACCGCGCGAGAAGGACGGCGCGTGCGCGGGATCGCCAAAGAGACGGGCCTCGACCTGCTTGAAGGTTTCGCGGCTCGGCGCAACTGTCTCATACTCGTCGTTGAAAGCGGAAAGATTGGTTTCCCAGCGGCTGACAATCGCCGCAAACTGACGGTCGCGGCGCATGCGCTCTTCGACAACCCGCCGATCCTGGTAAGAGAGAACGCCAAGCACATACTCGCCTGCGAGCACTTCGTCGCGAGAGCGGCCTCCCTTGCTTTGATCGGGCGATGTCATCGTTCCATGCACTCTCTCAGCTTCAAAAGGCTGCGCCGCAGCCATGTCCGCATGGTGTTGAGCGGAACGCCGAATTGGTCGGCAAGTTCCTGGTAGCTCAGTCCTTCGACATAGGCCCGCCTAACCGACGTCGCCCTGTCAGCTTCCAACTCTTCCATGCAGGTGTCAATCCGCCTTCCTTCATCACTCATCACAGCTTGCTTTTCCGGATCAAGTGCGGAGTCGGCAAGATCATAGGCACTATCGAGCTCGTCACTGACGGGCTTTCTCGCGCGCATGGTATCGATCGCCTGGTTGCGCGCTATTGCCGCAAGCCAGGCAGTGGGTGCGCCCTGCGACGAGGCGAAAACCTTGGCGCGCTGCCAGATCTTCACGTAGATCTCCTGCAGCGCCTCTTCGGCTTCCGCCCTGTCTTTCAAGATACGCAGGCATATGGAGAAAAGTTTCGGGCTCGTTTCCCTGTAAAGGGCGACGAAGGCCTGCCGGTCGGACATCGCCACGCGGCCAATCAGTCTTGCGAGTTCATCGCCGGTCATGCCGCTGCCGCTCTCCCTAATATATCCTTACATAGAGGGACGGGCGCAAAATTGACAAGAGGCCGTCAAACTAATGCGCAACGCATTATTCCATCTGTCAAAAACTTGAGATAAAAGGCCCGCGATCCATTCTGCGGGGTAAGCCATGAACCAGTCCGAAAGCGAAATGCAGGCGCATCTTCTGGCGCAGGCGCTGCCTTTCATGCAGCGCTACGAGAACAAGACGATCGTCGTGAAATATGGCGGTCACGCCATGGGCAATCCCGAGCTCGGCAAGGCTTTCGCCAGCGACATCGCGCTGCTCAAGCAATCCGGCGTCAACCCGATCGTCGTCCACGGCGGCGGCCCGCAGATCGGCGCCATGCTCACCAAGATGGGCATCGAATCCAAGTTCGAAGGCGGCCTGCGCGTCACTGACGCCAAGACCGTCGAGATCGTCGAGATGGTTCTGGCCGGCTCGATCAACAAGGAAATCGTCGCTCTCATCAACCAGACAGGCGAATGGGCGATCGGCCTTTGCGGCAAGGACGGCAACATGGTCTTCGCCGAAAAGGCACAGAAGAAGATCAAGGACCCGGATTCCAACATCGAGCGCGTTCTCGATCTCGGCTTCGTCGGCGAAGTCGTCGAAGTGGACCGCACGTTGCTCGATCTGCTCGCCCGCTCCGAGATGATCCCGGTCATCGCGCCGGTGGCTCCCGGCCGTGACGGCGCCACCTACAACATCAATGCCGATACGTTTGCAGGTGCGATCGCCGGTGCGCTGAATGCCACCCGCCTGCTGTTCCTCACCGACGTTCCGGGCGTTCTCGACAAGCAGGGCAACCTGATCAAGGAACTCTCCGTCGCCCAGGCGCATGCGCTGATCGCCGACGGCACGATCTCGGGCGGCATGATCCCGAAGGTCGAGACCTGCATCGACGCCATCAAGGCCGGCGTCCAGGGCGTCGTCATCCTGAACGGCAAGACGGCCCATTCCGTCCTGCTCGAGATTTTCACCGAACATGGTGCGGGCACGCTGATCGTCCCCTGATCACCGGTCAAAGCGCGGCGGCGTAAACCGCTGCCGCGGCTTCCTCCAGCTTTTCCATCATTGCCCGATAGGGTCCGGGGCCGTAGCTGACCCGGCCGACGCCAAGGCTTGCCAGCGTCTTCACGTCAGGCACGCCGGCCCGCATCATGATGTTCACAGGCAGCGGCGATGCGGCGCAGATCTTTTCGATCAATTTGACATCCGCGAGGCCCGGGACAAAGAACCCACGGGCACCGGCCGCCGCATAGGCTTTACCGCGCTCGATTGCTTCATCGGCAAGAGCGGCATGTTTCGACGGATCGCTCTCGGCCAGGAAGAGATCGGTGCGGGCATTGATGAAAAACGGAATGCCGCGGGCATCGGCCATGGCGCGGATCGCCCTGATCTTGGCGGCCTGCTTTTCCGGGGAATGCAGCCCCTTGCCGCCGACCACCTGATCCTCGAAATTGATGCCGATAGCCCCGGTATCGATGACCTTGGCAACATTGGCGGCAGCGCCATCCGGCTCTTCCGAATAGGCGCCTTCGAAATCGACGGAGAGCGGCAGATCGGTTGACGCAGCGATCGACCGGGCTGTGGCAATCAGCACGTCCATCGGCAGCTTCTGCCCGTCCGCGTAGCCCTGCGCCGCAGCCACCGACCAGCTGCCGGTCGCCAGCGCCTTGGCGCCGCCTTCGGCAACCGCCCTTGCCGTTCCGGCATCCCAGATATTGTAGAGAACAACGGGCGTTCCCTTCCGGTGCAACGCTTCGAATGCCTTTGCCTTATCCGCCTGGTTCATGATGCTTCCTCCATTTCGGGCCTTGTTGCCCGCATTTCTGCTTCGTGTTTCAACAGCCACTGCTTGCGCCAGAGACCACCGCCATAGCCGGTCAGCGATCCATCCGCCCCGATCAGCCGATGGCAGGGGATGACGACAGCGATCTGGTTGGCGCCGTTTGCGTGGCCGACGGCCCTGACGACCTGGGGATTGTCCATGTCGCGGGCAATGTCGCCATAAGCACGCGTCTCGCCCACCGGAATGCGCATCAGCCTCGACCATATCTCCCGCTCGAAAGCTGTTCCAAAGGCAAGGGCAAGCGGCGTTTCGAACTCCCTAAGCCGCCCCGCGAAATAGGCTTTCATCTCCGCCTCGATCCGTTCGATTGCCGGCGTACGCCCGGCGGCAACGGTGGAGCGCGTCTTCCGTTGCAGGCTCTCCAGCTCCCTCGGCAGCGCCTTGCGGTCATGAAATTCGAGGAGATGCAGATGCGTCTGGTCGGCCACCGCAATCATCGGCCCGAGTGGTGTATCGAAGAGATCGGCAAAGAGCAGCGCGCGGTTCTGGACGATAACAGGCGCCATGCCGATCATCCGGTGAAAGGCGGCGCGAAAACTGCTGGCCGATTCATAGCCTGCATCGAGCTGCGCATCGACAATGCGGCCGCCATCGGCGATCTGCTTGGCAGCCTGCCCGAGCCTGCGGTAGCGGGCGATGTCAAGAAAAGTCATCCCGAGCGCGCGCTTGAAGGCGCGGCGCACAGTCGAGAGATCGTAGCCGAGATCGGCGAGGCGATCCTCCGTCCAGCGCGCGGAAGGATCACGGTCGAGCGCCTTCAGGAGATCATCGACAACAGGCTCCCGCCCCGCCTGCTCCAGCGGCCTGCACCGCTGGCACGGCCGGAAGCCCGATTGCATGCAGGCCGAGATCGAGCCGCAAAAGAGCGTATTCTCCCGCTTCGGTTTGCGCGCCGGGCAGGTCAGCCGGCAGAAGACGCCGGTCGTCTTGACGCAGGCATAGGCGAGCCCCTCGTAATCGGAGCTTCGGGCAATCAGCGCATCGTAAAGCGCGTCATCATCGGGCAGATCGAACAGCATAAAGCCTTTCTACCACCCCGCCGAACCGCCGTCCGCCCGAAATCGGGCGTCTATTTTCGATTGTCGATGATCCCGGGCTCATGCCATAAGACGCGCATGACAAAGATCGATCGCACCCCTGAAAAATCCGACTTCGAGCATGTGAGCGAGTGGATCTTCGACCTCGACAACACGCTCTACCCGCATCACATCAATCTCTTCGCGCAGATCGACAAGAACATGACGGCCTATGTGTCGGCGCTGCTGCAGATGGAGCGGGATGAGGCGCGCAAGCTGCAGAAGCAGTATTATTACGACCATGGCACCACGTTGCAGGGTCTGATGATCCATCACGGCATCGATCCGAACGACTTTCTGGAGAAGGCGCACGCGATCGACTATACGACGCTGTCGCCGCATCCGGAGCTTGGAGACGCGATCAAGGCGCTGCCGGGGCGCAAATTCATCTTCACCAATGGCAGCGTCAAGCATGCGGAGATGGCAGCCGGTGCGCTTGGCATCCTCGAGCATTTTGACGACATCTTCGACATCGTCGCCGCCGATTTCGTGCCGAAGCCGGCGCAGGCGACCTATGACAAGTTCACGGCCTTGAAGCGGGTGGAGACGAAGAAGGCTGCGATGTTCGAGGACCTGCCGCGCAATCTCGTTGTTCCGAAGGCGCTTGGAATGAGCACCGTTCTCCTGGTGCCGAACAACCTTGAAGACACGGTTGTCGAATGGTGGGAAAAGACCAGCGGCGAGGAGGATCACATCGATTTCGTGACTGATGATCTGACCGCATTCCTGGCCAAGATTACCGGCTGACTTACGAAAGTTTCATCCATCTTACCTAGGTTTAATTGGGTTTTCCGGAACCGCAGCCTTACCTTTTGGTCGTGAAGGGATACGAACCGAAAGGAAGTCTCATGTACCGCAACAAGCTTATCCTGGCAGGCCTCTCCGCCGTTTTGATCGCCGGTGCCGCAGGCGCGAGCTTTGCTGCTCCCGGCCATCGCCCCGATGGGCCGCAGCACCATCGAGAGATGATGGGCGGGCCGCGTGGCGCCGCTTTCCGCGAGATCGCCTTCGTGCGCATGCTGAAGCAGTTCGACGAGAACAAGGACGGCAAGATCTCGAAGCAGGAAGCGATCGACGGCGTCGACAAGATCTTCGCAGCCGCCGACAAGAACAATGACGGCAGCCTGACGCCGGGCGAAATTCGCGAATATCATCAGGCGCAGATCAAGGCTTGGCGCGATTCACACAAGGACGCCAAGAAGGATGGCGGCGACGATCAGCAGATGGCACAGAACGACGGCAAGGGCCAGAATGGCGGACCGGACGGCCACCGCTGGGGCAAGCGCCACGGCGGCGACATGATGTTCGCCTCGATGATGCGGCGCGTCGACAAGGACGAGAATGGCCAGATTTCCAAGCAGGAAGCCGAAGATGCGATGACCCGGCTCTTTACCCGCCTGGATACCAACAAGGATGGCTTCATCTCGATCGACGACATGCCCGATCACCCTTTCCTCTAAGGGAGGAAACAGGAAGCCCGCCGCTTGCGCGGCGGGTTTTTCTTATTCATGCGGTTCGTAGAAATCCTGGATGATCTTCCAGGCCTGATCGGCAGTTTCCACAAAACTGATGAGCTTGACGTCGTCAGGCGCGATCGTCCCAAATTCCGCAAGCGCCTCGAAATTGACGATCGTCCGCCAGAACTTTTCACCGAACAGGATCAGCGGCATCTTTTCCATGCGGCCGGTCTGGATCAGCGTCAGGCATTCGAAGAATTCATCGAGCGTGCCGAAACCGCCGGGAAACACGGCGATCGCCTTGGCGCGCACCATGAAGTGCATCTTGCGGATCGCAAAATAGTGGAAATTGAAGCTGAGCTCCGGCGTCACATAGACGTTCGGCGCCTGCTCGTGCGGAAGGACGATGTTGAGACCGATCGACGGTGCTCCTTCGTCGGCAGCGCCGCGGTTGCCGGCTTCCATGACGCCCGGGCCGCCGCCGGTGACGATCACATATTCATGGAAATCATGCGCCGCCGAATAGCGTGAGCAGAGGCGGGCGAACTTGCGGGCCTCGTCGTAATAGACCGACGCCGCCTCCAGGTTGACCCGCTGCACATCGTTGCGCGCTGCCCAGGCGCTCTGGCCGGGCGCTGGAATGCGGGCGCCACCGAACATCACGACCGTCGACTTGATGCCACGCTCGGCCAAAAGTATTTCCGGTTTCAGCAGCTCGAGATGCAGGCGGATCGGCCGTAGTTCCTCGCGGCAGAGGAAGTCCTCGTCGACATAGGCAAGACGATAGGACGGAGAGAGCGTTTGCGGTGTTTTCGGTACGGCGCGGGCGCGATCCTTGTCCGTTTCGCTGGTCTTCAGCGGATCCCAGACCCCATCCTTGCGCCGGAGCCTGCCATTCTTACCCTTCGCCATTCAAAAATGCCTTTCAGTCCTTACCAAACGCGTCTTTAACGCCTTGAATCCAGAAACGATCTGGTTCGAAAAATCATTCCATTTTGGGCGCCCATGCGATAGAGCAGATCGCATCCCGCCGATCACAATTCCCGGAGGCCCTGTAGCCTTCAGGATAAAGTTCGAAGTTTAAGGAATTCTCATGAGCGCCACCGATCTTGCATCCCTCGAAAAGACCATCGAAGCGGCCTTCGACAACCGCGACAGCGTCAGCCTCTCGACCAAGGGCGAAATCCGCGATGCGGTCGAAGCTGCGCTCGAACTGCTCGATGCCGGCAAGGCACGCGTCGCCGAACGCGGCACTGACGGCGCCTGGACGGTCAATCAGTGGCTCAAGAAGGCCGTACTGCTCTCTTTCCGCCTGAACGACATGGAAGTCGTCAAGGGTGGCTCGGGCAACTCGACCTGGTGGGACAAGGTCCCCTCGAAGTTCGAAGGCTGGGGCGAGAACCAGTATCGGGATGCCGGCTTCCGCGCCGTTCCGAACTGCATCGTCCGCCGCTCGGCCTTTATCGCCAAGAACGTCGTGCTGATGCCGTCCTTCGTGAACCTCGGCGCCTATGTCGGCGAAGGCACGATGGTCGATACCTGGGCAACGGTCGGCTCCTGCGCCCAGATCGGCAAGCATGTGCATCTCTCCGGCGGCGTCGGCATCGGCGGCGTGCTGGAGCCGATGCAGGCCGGCCCGACAATCATCGAGGACAACTGCTTCATCGGCGCCCGCTCGGAAGTCGTCGAAGGCTGCATCATCCGTGAGGGCTCGGTGCTCGGCATGGGCGTCTATATCGGCAAGTCCACCAAGATCGTCGATCGCGCCACCGGCGAAGTCACCTATGGCGAAGTGCCGCCCTACTCCGTCGTCGTCGCAGGCTCGATGCCCTCGGGTAACAAGACCATGGCGAACGGCCTGCCGGCGCCGCATCTCTACTGCGCCGTGATCGTCAAGCGGGTCGACGAGCAGACCCGCTCGAAGACCGGCATCAACGAGCTGCTGCGCGACTAAGCTTGAAGTGACAGCCGGACATCGATCCGGTAAACAGACGGCGCTCTTTTAACGCGAGGCGGCATTCGCCTCGCCATTTCTTTGCCATCCCCGCCGGATAATTCGACCGTCATGACCGCTACCAATCCCGTCGCCAATCTCCAGACACTCATCCGCTGCCCATCCGTCACGCCGGCTGAAGGCGGTGCGCTTTCGGCGCTCGATGCGATGCTGTCGCCGCTCGGCTTCACGGTCGACAAGGTGATGGCGACAGAGGCTGGAACACCCGATGTCGAAAACCTCTATGCGCGCATTGGAAACGACGGCCCGCACCTGATGTTTGCCGGCCATACCGATGTTGTTCCTGTTGGTGATGAGGCCGCCTGGACACACCCGCCCTTTGCCGCCGAGATCGCCGGTGGCGAGATGTTCGGCCGCGGCGCCGTCGACATGAAGGGCGGCATTGCCTGCTTCGTGGCGGCAGTCGCGCGACATATCGAAAAGCACGGCGCGCCCAAGGGCTCGATCTCCTTCCTGATCACCGGCGACGAAGAGGGACCTTCGATCAACGGGACGACCAAGCTGCTGCAATGGGCGGCAGAGCGCGGCGAGCGCTGGGATGCCTGCGTCGTCGGCGAACCTACCAATCCGGATGCGCTCGGCGACATGATCAAGATCGGCCGGCGCGGGTCGCTGTCGGGCAAGATCACCGTTCATGGCGTCCAGGGCCACGCAGCCTATCCGCATCTCGCCGACAATCCCGTTCGCGGCCTGCTGCAGCTGACGACGGCGCTGATGGATCCGCCGTTCGACACCGGCACCGAAAGCTTCCAGGCCTCCAATCTCGAAGTGACGACGGTTGATGTCGGCAATCCGGCAACCAACGTCATTCCCGCGAAAGCGACGGCGAGCTTCAACATCCGCTTCAACGACACCTGGACCGCCGACACGCTGCGCGCTGAAATCATCAGCCGTCTCGATGGCGCCGCTGCCGAGGGCGCATTGCGGCCGGGCCGTAATGCTGTTCGCTACGAGATCGTCTGGGCCGACCGTCCCAGCCATGTCTTCCTGACCCGCAACAACGCGCTGATCGCGTCTCTGTCTTCGGCTGTCGAGAGCGTCACCGGCAAGGCGCCGAAGCTGTCTACGACGGGCGGCACCTCGGATGCGCGGTTCATCAAGGACTATTGCCCCGTGGTTGAATTCGGTCTCGTCGGCCAGACCATGCATATGGTCGATGAGCGCGTTGCCGTCGCCGATCTGGAGACGCTGACAGTCATCTACGAAACGTTCATCGAGCGCTGGTTCGAGAATGCCGGGGCTTAGGGAAGTCCAATATTATCTGGCGGGGCTCTGGCTGCTGATCCGCATGGATCCGCGCGGCTTCCGCTTTCTCGATGTCTCAGACAGGGGCGTGAACCGTTCGTTCTGGGCAATGGTCTGGTGCCTTCCGCCAATGGGCATTTCCTGGCTCTGGTGGCGCCAGGCCTTCCTGCAGACTATGCCGCCGCATTACGATGTCGGGCTGCCCTTTTACCTCCGTCTTGGAATGGTGGAGGTGGCGAACTGGTTCGCACCGTTGGTGCTGGCCGGGCTTTTGCTGCTGATCTTCAAGATGGGCAACCGCTTTGCTGCAGTCGTCGTCAGCGTCAACTGGCTGGGCGTGCCGCTCTCCTACATCAACGGGCTGCTGCTGGCTCTGGTGTTCTTCATTCCGGGAACGGTGAGCGTCGTCTCGATCCTGCTGCTGATCCTGATGATCGCGCAGGTCTTCATTCTGGCGCGCATCCTGCGGATGATCTTCCATGGACACGGGCTAATGGTCGGGGCGCTGACGCTGGCGCTGCTGGTGCCGACGATGATGCTTGCCGAATATCTTCAGAAGTTTCTCGGGATCTATCCCGCCTGACCCCGCGCCGGCACGACCTCGCCATCTTCCTTGGTGAACAGGCCAATATCCGGATTGGGAAGAAGATCCAGCACACGTTCCGAAGGGCGGCAAAGTGCTGCGCCTTTTGCCGTCACGACGACAGGCCGGTTCATCAGGATTGGATGCTCTACCATCGCATCCAGCAACTGGGCGTCGGACAGGGATTGGTCGCCAAGGCCCAGTTCGCTGTAAGGCGTGCCTTTCTCGCGCAGCAGATCGCGCACAGAAATATCCATTTTCGCAATCAGCGCCGCAAGCTCGTGCCGCGAAAGCGGCGTCTTCAGATATTCGATGGCAACGGGCTCCTCGCCTGATTGACGGATCATAGCCAGAGTATTGCGCGAGGTTCCGCAAGCGGGGTTATGATAGATCGTCACCGTCGTCGCTATCTGCTCCCTTTCGTCTGTCCGGAATCACGTCCGGATAATCGACCTGCATGAAATAAAGCCCATCCGGCGGCGCTACCGGCCCGCAAGCCTTGCGGTCGCGAGCTTCGAGGGCTGTCTGCACGTCATCCGGCGTCCATTTTCCCTCACCCGCCAGCTTCAGCGTTCCGGCGAAGGAGCGGATCTGGTTGTGGAGAAAGCTCTGTGCCGTCGCCCGTATCTCGATCAGCTCGCCTGTGCGCGTGACATCCAGCCTGTCCAGCGTGCGCACCGGGCTCTTGGCCTGGCAGTGAGCCGACCGGAATGTAGAGAAATCGTGATTGCCGACCAGCCTCTGGGCCGCCTCATGCATCGCTTCATGGTCGAGTGTCTTCGGCACCCACCAGGCCTTACCCGCTTCGATCGCAAGCTGTGCGCGGCGGGTGATGATCCGGTAGAGATAGTGGCGGCGAAGTGCCGAGAAGCGAGCATCGAAGAATTCGGGCGCGGCCTGGACCTCGATGATCGACACCCGCTCGCCGGCCAATCTGAGATGCGCGTTCAATGCGTTCTGAAGCTTGAAGTCAGCCCATTCCTTGGAGAGATCCGCGTGAATTACCTGACCGAGCGCATGGACACCGGAATCGGTGCGCCCTGCGCCCCGGACGGAAACCGTCTCGCCGCTCAACGACAGGATTGCCGCTTCGATCGCGCCCTGGACCGATGGGCCGTTGTCCTGGCGCTGCCAACCGACATAGGGCGCGCCGTCATATTCGACGGTCATCCGGTAGCGCGGCATCAGGTGAGCCTTGTGCCGGGCGAAAGCGGCGTGCCGCGCAGAAAGTCTGGCGCCGCGAGCGGCTTTCCGCCGGCTTTTTGCAAACGGGTGAGCCTGATGGCGCCGGTTGCGCAGGCAACGACGAGATCGCCGGTGAGAAGCTCTCCGGCAGCGCCCGAGCCGGTCGCCAGTTCCGATCCTAGTACCTTGACCCGCTCGGACTTGCCACCACTCTCTAGTTCGAACCAGGCACCGGGAAACGGCGCCAGTCCGCGAATGTGATTGTGAACGGCTTCGGCGTCCCTGTTGAAATCGATGCGCGTTTCGCCCTTGTCGATCTTCGAGGCGTAGAGCACGCCTTCTTCGGCCTGCGGCACCAGCGGCAGATTGCCGGATTCCAGCGCCACCATCGCCTCACCGATCGCCTTGGCGCCGGTGTGCATCAACTTGTCGTGCAGTTCTCCTGCCGTCATGCTCGGGCCGATCTCGACTTCGCGGGTAAGCGCGACAGGGCCGGTATCCAGGCCCTTGTCCATCTTCATCACCATCATGCCGGTCTTGGTATCACCTGCCATGATCGCCCGCTGGATCGGCGCCGCGCCACGCCAGCGCGGAAGCAGGGACGCATGGCCATTGTAGCAGCCATCCCGCGTGCCGGTCAGGATAGCTTCCGGCAGCAGCAGCCCATAGGCAACGACAACGGCAATGTCGGCGCCAAGAGCACGAAATTTTTCCCGCTCTTCGGGGTCCTTGAAATTCACCGGCGTGAAGACCGGCAGGCCCAGCAGTTCGGCAGCCTGATGGACCCGCGATTTCTGCAGGTCGAGCCCACGGCGGCCGCCTGGCCGCGGCGGCTGGCTGTAGACGGCAACGATCCGATGCCCAGCATCGACGAGCGTGCGCAGCGTCGGAACGGAAAATTCGGGCGTCCCCATGAAGATGATGCGAAGTGACATTCTATTCCGCCGTTAACGATCAACCGTCTTCAAACGGGTTTACCAGCTTGAGATCAAGCCCCTCGAAGTCTTTTATGTTGCGGGTGGCCAGGGCCGCGCCATGAGACAGGCAGATTGCGGCGATCATCGCGTCCTGGACCGAGATCGGCCTGCCGATCGATTCACGGCGGGCACGGAGCCTGCCTGTTTCGACCGCAGTATGTCGTTCGAAAGCAAGTATTCGCCCCCTGTAAACGGCCAGTAGCCGATCGAGTACTTCACGGTAGCGAGGAGATTTGTCACGAAGCCAAATTCGCTCGGCTCCGTACGCTTGCTCCATAAGGACCACATCACAGAGGTAGAGACTGTCTTCGGACTGGGCAGCAGCCCATGCGAGCACACGCGAATTCGAAGCCGGCTTGGCAATCTCCGAGATCACATTGGTGTCGAGAACGATCAATCGAAGCCCTCAAGAGGCCGGCCAAAGTCCCTCTTCCGCTCCGCTTCGATCTCGTCCATGATCCCTGCGAATTCTTCTTGCTCATCTTCGGTCAGCGGCGAGAATATTTCGCGAAAGCCATCAAGGGCCGACCGCGCCGGCGCATCGTTGTCCGAGATGTCAACCATCGCCTTCTGCAGCAGGTTTTTCGCCTCGTCGGAAAGGCTGTTGCCGTTCTTCTCGGCGCGCAAAGCAATATCCCGCTTCATCGCGTCGGAAATATCGCGGATCAGAAGATCACCCATGCCCGTACCTCCGTCATGATATCGCTGATATCATAACGCGCCAACGCCGCAGGTTCAATGCACAGATCAGAGGACCTTGGACTTGGCAGCCTTGGTGAACTTCTTGATCACCATTTCGCGCTTCAGCCGCGAGATATGGTCGATGAACAGCACACCGTTGAGGTGATCGATCTCGTGCTGCAGGCAGGTGGCCAGCAGGCCGTCGGCATCGATGGTCTGTTCCTTGCCGTCACGGTCGAGATATTTCAGCGTGATGACGGCAGGGCGCTCGACCTCGGCGTAATAATCCGGGATGGACAAGCAGCCTTCCTCATAAACGGAACGCTCTTCCGAAGACTTGAGGATCTCCGGATTTATGAACACCTGCGGCTGCTTGTCTTCGCCTTCGCGCGCCACGTCTATAACCAGCATGCGGCGCGGAACGCCGATCTGGATCGCGGCAAGGCCGATACCGGGGGCGTCGTACATGGTCTCCAGCATATCGTCGGCGAGACGCTTCAGCTCGTCATCGACGCGCTCGATCGGCTTGGAAGCCTGGCGGAGAACGGGATCGGGAAGAATGATAAGTGGCTTGATGGTCATGGCGTTCCCATAACCTATCTTTTAAAGCGAGGGAATTATCCGGGAAGTGCCGGAGGCGCTTTTTTATGTGCGCCTCCGGAAAATCGCCGTATTCGTCTCAGGCCGCGCGGCGGCTGGGAGCGCTGCTGCGCATTTCCATCCGAGTACCGAAACGCTGCAGCAACTCCATGAGATTGCTGACTTCGCCGCGCAGACGGCGGGTCTCGGCCGAGGTATGCTCGACCATGCCAGAATTCTGCTGGGTGATCGTATCCATGTTGCGGATTGCAACACTGACTTCGTTGACGCCGGTCGCCTGATCGCGAGCGGCAGCGGCGATTTCTGCGACCACATGATTGATCATGTCGATGCGGCTGATCATGTCGCCCAGTGCTTCGCCGGTGCTACTGACGATGCCGACGCCCTGGTCCACCTGCGCAGAGCTCTGCGAGATCAGGTTCTTGATCTCTTTTGCCGCTTCTGCAGTGCGCTGGGCAAGCTGGCGGACTTCCTGGGCGACGACCGCGAAGCCCTTGCCTGCTTCGCCTGCACGTGCCGCTTCGACACCGGCATTCAGCGCCAGAAGGTTGGTCTGGAAGGCGATCTCGTCGATGACGCCGATGATTTTGGCGATTTCATCCGACGACTTCTCGATACCGGCCATGGCGGAAACGGCGCTGTTCACAAGCTCGCCGGAATTCTTCGCACGCTGCTGTGTTTCACGCACCGCATCCGAGGCCTTCTCGGCATTGGCGGCGGTCAGCCCGACGCTGACGGACAGCTGCTGGAGCGCAGCTGAGCTTTCTTCGACGCCCGCAGCCTGCTGTGCGGTCCGAAGCGCCAGATCGTCGGCAGCCTTGGAGATCGTGTCCGTGCCGCGCAGGATTTCAGCCGAGCTGCTGCGAACCGAGCCGAATGACGTGCGCAGCGCGGCGACGGCGCGATTGTAGTCGTCGGCCATATGCTTGAAATTGCCCGGAAGGTCGGTGGGTAGCTTGGCATCGAGGTCGCCGGCGGAGAGCGCTTCCAGGCCACGGCGCAGATGATCGAGCGCCATCGCCTGGTCGGCTTCCGCCTTGGCGCGGTCCTCCTCCAGCTTGCGGCGCTTTTCTTCCAATGCCTCGAGATAGACGGAGATCGAATAGTCCATATCCAGCATCCCGGCCTTGATGACGGCGGAAAGCTTCTCGGCCAGTACCTTGCCCTGCTGGCGGCCGAACATCGACGGCCACTGCTTGTCCATGATGCCCTTAACGAGCTCGGACATGACGATCGCGTAGCCACCGATATACCAGCGTGGCTCCAGGCCGATGCGGGCGTGAGTGCGGCCGACTGCGGTGACGCCCTTCACGTAGGTTTCGTCGAAATTGCCACCAGCCAGATTGGCCCAATGGTTCTCCTGCGCCTTCTTGGCGTGGCCCATATGGGATTTGTCGGAGAAGAAGCTGGCAACGGCCGGGGTCTTGGCGATCTTCTGATAGAATTTGTCAAGCGCACCGCCGACCAGCGAGCTGATGACAGGCCGGATCTCGCTCATCGTCTTGCGGGCAGCATCGTCGAGCTCGATGAAGTCGAGGCGCTGCTTGAGGTCGGATTGCGATTGCTGGCTGCTCATGATGTTCTCTGTCTGCGCGATGCGCGGTAAGGATCTGTTTCGGCAGAGACATTTCTAAAATATGGTTGAGCAATCGTTAAGCATGGCCACGATTTGTCGTCCCCCTCCCAAAGTGGACTGCGGCCTTTTGATCATACCAAAGCTACCTGTGGATTCGTTCACGTTTTGATCTGGTCAATGATTTGAAGTTTGCTATGGTGGCCGGATGAACAATTCTGCCGACTCGCTCACTATCTCGCTTGCCGCCGTCAATCCGGCCATTCTCGCCATCGCAGGCGGCGCCATCGCCGCCATGGTCGTCGTCCTCGTGTTCTTGCTGTTCAGAAGCAACAACTTGCGGCGCGAGCAGAATGAGGAAGCCGCGATCCGATCGGCGGAAGCCGATATGCGCATGTCGGAGCTTCTGAAAATCCAGGCGGAGATGCAGGGCCGCATTTCGACCATGGCGGAAGTGTTCGGCACGCGGCAGGCAGAGCTCAATCAGGCGATCAACCAGCGTCTTGATGGCATGTCGCAGAGGGTCAGCCACACGATCACCGAACAGACGAAATCGACCCACGAAAACCTGCAGAAGCTGCAGGAGCGGCTTGCTGTCATCGACGTCGCCCAGAACAACATCCAGATGCTTGCCAAGGACGTCGTCGGCCTGCAGGCGATCCTTTCCAACAAGCAGACGCGCGGCGCCTTCGGCCAATCGCGGATGGAGACGATCGTCGCCGACGGACTGCCGATGGGCGCCTACGCCTTCCAGCAGACGCTTTCCAACGGCTCCCGGCCGGACTGCACCGTGAAGATGCCGAATGGCGCACCGCCGCTCGTCATCGACGCCAAGTTTCCGCTCGAAGCCTGGAACGCCATCCGCGACGCCGGCGGCCCAGATGCCACCAAGATCGCCTCCCAGCAGTTCCGGCGCGATATGGAAGTGCATATTCGCGATATCTCGGAAAAGTATCTGATCCAGGGCGAAACCCAGGACACTGCCTTCATGTTCGTGCCCTCGGAATCAATCTTTGCCGAGGTTCACGAGAATTTCGAGCCGATCATCCAGAAGGCGCATCGCGCCCGGATTGTCATCGTGTCTCCTTCCCTGCTGATGCTGTCGATCCAGGTGATCCAGGCGGTTCTCAAGGATCAGCGTATGCGCGCACAGGCGCACGTCATTCAGGGTGAAGTCGCAAACCTCATGGACGATCTCGGCCGCCTCGATGAGCGGGTGCGCAAGCTGCAAGGGCATTTCGCCATGGCGCAGAAGGATGTCGACATGATCGTCACCTCCGCCGACAAGCTGACCAAGCGTGGCTCGAAGATCGAGGCTCTCGAATTCGAAGCGACGGGCGATACCGGCAAACCGGAACGCGAAGACCAGCCAGCAGCGAAATCAGTCGAGAGCCGGACAGGCCTTCTCAAGCTCAGGGTGGTTGACGAGGAGTGAGCCCTTCGGGCAGTGTCGCGCCAATTAAAGGACGGGACATCCACATGATCACTGTGTTCGGCTCCATCAACATGGACCTCATCGCCACCACCGCGCGCCTGCCGAAGCCGGGTGAAACCGTGGCTGGGACTGGCTTTGCGACTGCCGCCGGCGGCAAGGGTGCCAACCAGGCGCTTGCTGCGCGCCGTGCAGGCAGCACCGTCAATATGGCCGGCGCAGTCGGCAAGGATGAATTCGCCGCCCCCGCCATCGCGCTTCTCAGTGAAGCCGGTACCGGACTTTCCAAGGTCAATCATGTGGATGGCCCAACCGGCACCGCCCTGATCCTCGTGGGCGGCGACGGCGAAAACATGATCGCCGTCGTTCCCGGTGCCAACGGCACCGTCAGCCCCGAAGATGCCGAGGCCGCGGTTGCGGCAATGCAACCCAAAGATATTCTCATGCTGCAGCTTGAGGTTCCCCCGGCTGCCGTCGAGAAGGCTCTTGATGCGGCCCACAGGAAGGGCATCCGCAGCATACTCAATCTCGCACCGCTGATTGCCGATGCGCCGCGCCTTGGGCGGCTGGCAGATATCGTCATCGCCAACGAAACGGAATTCGAGCTTCTGGCCGGACAAGAAGGCATGAGCGCTGGCGATCGCGAGGCCGCCTTGAAGCGCCTTCACGGCGAAACCGGACAGACGCTGATCGTCACACTTGGCGCCGATGGCGTCATTGCCATTCGCGATGGCGAGCTCGTCCGGGCAAAAGGACTGAAAATCGAGCCCGTCGATACCGTCGGTGCCGGCGATACCTTCTGCGGCTATTTCGCCGCAAGCCTCGACGACGGTCTCGATTTTGACACGTCACTGCGCCGCGCCGCTATTGCCGGATCCCTTGCCTGCCTCAAGGCGGGAGCTCAGCCGTCGATCCCTCTCAGCGCTGAGGTCGCAAACAAGCTATAGACTTTTCTGTTTCCGATACACTCTACGAAAACCCTCTGCCGCCAAGGCAATTCAGGGGCTCAATTCGTACAGTTTCATTCAAATTTAAGAGATTTCTGGCGATCTTTCCGGCGATCGTCAGGCTTCAATTTTAACGGCGCCTGGACTTTTGCACGGCTGCTCCATGACGGTGCGGCTCACCCTCGCCTGTGCCGGAAATGTTCGTCCGGCAAGTCGCCCCGCCGAGGCACCATGTTCATCTTCCGCATGAAGTCGCTTGCCGCAAAACTCATTGTCATCACCGGCGTCGCCATCGCGCTCGTCCTTTTTGTATCAAACTTTTTCCTCATCGATCAGACGCGCAGCCGCGTGCAGACGCTGACGATGGACCAGGCGAATCTTGAGGCAAAAGCCATCGCCAACGAAATCGCCGCCAATGTCGGCGAACTGGCGAGTGCTGCGCGCTCTATGTCCGGCGTTGTCGGCCGCGGCCACGAAGGTGGCAACTTCGACCGCAAGGGCATCATCAATATCCTGAAGGCCAATCTCGAAAAGAATGCCTTCGCGTTCGGCAGCTGGTTCTGCGAACAGCTCGGCGCCTTCGACGGCAAGACCACCGAGATTGCCGACAAGCTCGACGAGGGCACCAACAAGGCCGGCGCATTCACGCCTTACTGGTCGAAGACCAAGGATGGCGCGATCCAGTTCTCGACCTTCGACAACGACTATACGGCCGAATGGTGGAAGCTCGCTGCCGAAAGCGGCAAGGGTGCCATCACCACGCCTTACCTTGCTGAAGGCACGGATGTCCCGACGCTGCTGACCTCGATCGCTTATCCCGTCGTCTCCGGCGGCAAGATGATCGGTGTCGAAGGCGTCGATATCTCGCTTAAGTCGCTGACCGACAAGCTGCAGGCCCTGCATCCTTTCGGCTCCGGCCGTGTGACGCTGGTTGCCCAGAACGGCAACTGGATCGTCGCGCCGACGAAGGAGCTGATGTCGAAGCCCTACGGCGACGCTGAGGGTTCGGCCCAGGTCAAGTCCGCCCTGAGCTCGATGACTCCTGGCGTTGTCAAGAATCTCTCGCTCGACGGCTATGAGCCCTTCGATCGCGTCGTCTATCCTTTCGCCGTTCCCGATCTCAACGCCACCTGGGTCGTACTCGTGGACGTGCCGCACAGCGCCATCAATGCTCCGGTGCAGGATCAGACCTTCATGATGATCATCGGCGGCATCGTGGTGCTCGGCGCCGTGATGCTGGCCCTCTATTTCGCCGTCCGCTCTCTCGTGCAGAAGCCGCTCGGCCAGCTGGTCGCCGGCGTCAAGAAGCTCAGCGATGGCCAATACGAGCAGCCCGTGGCCGGTCAGGAGCGTGCCGATGAAATCGGTTCGGTCGCCAAGGCACTCGAGGGCTTCCGCTTTGCGCTTGCCGATACGCGCCGCCTCGAATCCGAGGCCGACAGCCAGCGCAGTGCCGCTGAGTCCGAACGCAGCCGCTCCGAAAGCGAGCGCCAGCAGTCGGTCGCGCTCCAGCGCCAGATCGTTGCCATCGTCGGTGCCGGTCTCTCCGAATTGTCGCAGGGCAATCTCGGCCACCGGATCAACGACGAGTTCCCTGGCGAATA
Organism: Rhizobium sp. 01N424; assembly: GCF_056399485.1. Taxonomy (NCBI): domain Bacteria; kingdom Pseudomonadati; phylum Pseudomonadota; class Alphaproteobacteria; order Hyphomicrobiales; family Rhizobiaceae; genus Rhizobium; species Rhizobium sp. 01N424. The sequence continues at coordinate 307,459 of NZ_JBFTRK010000001.1, read as the reverse complement.
TGCAAAGCTGAAGCAGGACTTCAACGCTGCACTCGCCAGCCTCGAAGAAACGATCAACACGATGAACCTCAGCGTCGGCAACATTGGCTCCGGCACCAGCGAGATCAGCAACAGTGCCTCCGATCTTGCCAAGCGCACGGAACAGCAGGCCGCAAGCCTGGAAGAGACTGCAGCTGCGCTGAACGAGCTGACCGCACAGGTCAATTCTAGCGCCGAGAACGCCCGGACTGCTGCCGAGAATGTCAACCTGGCCTGCGAGGATGCAGAGAAGTCTGGTGAAGTCGTGCAGAAGGCAATCGCTTCGATGCAGGGCATCGAGCAGTCTTCGACCGAAGTGTCGCGCATCATCGGCGTCATCGACGAGATCGCCTTCCAGACCAACCTGCTTGCTCTGAACGCCGGCGTCGAAGCTGCTCGCGCAGGTGAGGCCGGCAAGGGTTTTGCGGTCGTCGCGCAGGAAGTCCGCGAACTGGCGCAGCGCTCGGCGAGTGCTGCGAAGGAAATCAAGACGCTCATCAATACCTCGGCCGTCCAGGTCAAGGAAGGCGTCGATCTCGTCGGCCGTGCCGGTGGCACGCTGCACAAGATCGCCGATCAGGTGATGAGCATCAACGAGCTGATCCGCCAGATTTCCGCCTCCGCCAGCGAGCAGGCGATCGGGCTGAAGGAGGTCAACCAAGCCATGAACCAGATGGACCAGGTGACCCAGCAGAACGCCGCGATGGTGGAAGAAGCGACCGCAGCCAGCGTCACGCTCAACGACGAGGCACAGACACTGAAGGCGCTCGTGCTGCGCTTCCGCGTCTCCGGCCAGGCAAACAGTGCGGCACTCAGGGCAACGGCCCAGCATATGCGTGCTCCCGCGGCCCCTGCCCCGGCCTATCGCGCTCCGGCGCCGCGCCGTGCCGCAGTCGCCCATGGCTCGGCTGCAGTCGCACAGGACAATTGGGAAGAGTTCTGAGAGCTATCCCATCTCAAACGAGAAGAGGCGCCCGGTCATCCCGGGCGCCTCTTTCATTTCTACACTTGAAAATCTCAGGCGGCGTTCGAGGCCTGCTCTTCGTTGAGGAAGGCATAGATCGCCGAGGCAGAGTCCGTCGCGCGAAGCTTGGCAACCAGATCCTGGTCACGCAGCACACGGGCGATGCGCGACAGCGCCTTCAGATGGTCGGCGCCCGCGCCTTCGGGAGCGAGCAGCAGGAAGACGAGATCGACGGGCTGATCGTCCAGCGCTTCGAAATCGACCGGGCTTTCGAGCCTTGCGAAGACACCGACGATCGAGCGAACGCTGGCAATTTTCCCATGCGGGATTGCAATGCCGTTGCCGACGCCCGTCGAGCCCAGGCGCTCACGCTGCAATACGACGTCGAAGATTTCCCGTTCGGAAAGGCCGGTAATCTTGCTGGCCTTTGCCGCCAATTCCTGAAGCAGCTGTTTCTTGGAATTTACCTTGAGGGCGGGAATAATCGCATCTTGGTGCAGCAGGTCTGCCAATGCCATTTCTTTTTCCTTCTGTCGCCAAAGCCGGGTGATTGGAAGAGCGGCGCAACGCGCCGCTCATCGCCCGATCTCAGCTCTTGATATTGGCTGCGTCGATCCAGCCAATATTACCGTCATGCCTGCGGTAAACGATGTTTAACTGTTCCTTGCCCGGGCTGCGGAACAGAAGCAGCGGCTCGTCCGTCATGTCGAGCGCCATCACGGCGGTCGCAACGGACATGGTCTTCAGCTGCTTCGTGCTCTCGGCTACGATAGCCGGGGCAAAATCGTCGGGAACCTCTTCTTCGTGGTCAGGAACGCCGTCCATGACCGTATAGGCGACTTCCGCAAAACCGTTCAGATGATTTCCGGCATGATGATCTTTCAGCTTCCGCTTGTAGCGGCGAAGGCGCTTCTCGATGCGTTCCGAGGCGGCATCGAATGCGACCTGCGGATCCATTGCTTCTCCTGCAGCATGCAGCACCACCCCACTATCGAGATGAAGCTTGCAATCCGCGGAGAAGCGCGAGCTCGACTTCTCAACGATCACCTGACCAGAATATCCCCCGTCGAAGTATTTCGTGACGGCCATGGCCATTTGCTCCTCGATCTTTTGACGGAACGAGTCACCAATTTCCATATGTTTACCGGATACACGCACACTCATGGAGTTTCCCTTCTTATAGTGGTTTGCGGTACCAGTTTACGCCAAGCCTACCTCTCATCCAAGCACTTCACGCAAACTCAAGCAAGATCGGCTTAAGTCTCGTGCTTCAAGCGCCCTGAGGATGATGGGGATAAGTCCGAACGCTGTTTCACAGCGCCAATTGCGGCGGGCTAATAAAGGCAGGTTACCAAAAAGTCAACGCCAACCGCGGGAGTCCGCCTAGAAGCCTGCAACCTTTGCCAGCGCGCGCTTTTCGCGCCGGCGCTGAACAGAAGAGGCGATATTCATCGCTTCGCGGTACTTGGCGACCGTGCGGCGCGCCAGATCGACGCCACCTTTTTTCAGCATGTCGACGATATCGTCATCGGAAAGCACTGCTTCCGGGCTTTCCTGCATGATCAGCGCGCGGATCTTGTGGCGTACCGCCTCGGCCGAATGACCATCGCCACCCTCCACCGCGCTGATCGACACTGTGAAGAAATATTTGAGCTCGAAAAGACCGCGCGGCGTCAGCATGTACTTGTTCGACGTCACGCGGCTGACGGTCGATTCATGCATCTTGATGGCGTCGGCGACGGTCTTCAAATTGAGCGGGCGCAGATGATCGACGCCATGCAGCAGGAAGGCGTCCTGCTGGCGGACGATCTCGGTCGCGACCTTCATGATGGTCTTGGCGCGCTGGTCGAGGCTGCGTGTCAGCCAATTGGCATTCTGCAGACATTCCGAGAGGAAGGCGTGATCGTCGCCATTCTTGGTGACATTCGCAAAATAAGCCTGGCTGACAAGCACGCGGGGCAGCGTGTCCGGATTGAGCTCCACCAGCCAGCTGCCATCGGACGATGGCCGCACGACGACGTCGGGCATGATCGCTTCTGAAACGCCCGCCTCAAAGCCGCTGCCCGGCTTTGGGTTCAGCTGGCGGATCTCTGTCAGCATATCGAGGAGATCTTCCTCATCGACGCCGCAAAGACGCTTCAGGGTCGCAAAATCGCGGCGCGCCAGAAGCTCGAGATTGGAGACGAAGGCTTCCATCGCCGGATCGAAGCGATCTTTCTGACGAAGCTGGATTGCCAGACATTCAGCGAGATTGCGGGCGAAAACGCCGGGAGGATCGAGCGTCTGCAGTTCGGCCAATACCCGCTCGGCGTCGGCGGTTGCAGCACCGAGGCGTTCGGCGGCTTCGGAAATATCGCCCTGAAAGTAGCCGGCCTCATCCAGCTGATCGAGAAGATGCTGACCGATCAGCCGGTCTGCAGCGCCAGTCAGAATGAAGGGAATCTGCTGGATGATGTGGTCCCGCAGCGAGACCTGACCGGCGACGAAGTCGTCGAGATCATAGCCCTCGCCCTCGGAGCCGCCCGGCATCGATTTCCATTGGCTGAGAAGCTCCGGCGCATCCGCGCGCTGCGGCGCGCCGTCATCCTGAAAGACGTTGGAATAATTGGCGTCGAGTTCGTCGCCGAGATGGCTGACACGGCCTTCGCTGCCATTGTCATACCAGTCGCCGGAGAGCGCGTCGCCGCTATCGCCGTCTTCGGCCTGATGCTGCGCGTGCCCCTCATCTTCGCCGACACGGTCGCTGCCCGTTTCCGCGTCATTTGACGGAAATTCCAGCAGCGGGTTCTTTTCGACTTCCTGGGCGATGAACTGGACGAGTTCGAAATGCGTCATCTGCAGCAACTGAATGGACTGCATCAGCTGCGGCGTCATGACGAGGGATTGGTTCTGTCGCAGGAAAAGATTGGCTGACAGGGCCATGGCGGACGCGAAACTCCCGTTCATTTCCTCCGGGAAACCGCGTCGAAACAAGAATTTCGGGCCACGGATATCCAGTTGGCCCAAAAATTGCTTTTTTATTCTATTTGGTCAAGCGCAAGTATGGCGGAAGGTGAATTTCCGTCGGCTTCAATCCAATCAAAGGCTGAAATTGTCGCCAAGATAGAGGCGGCGAACCTCGGGATTGTTGACGATGTCATTCGCGCGGCCATGCGTCAGCACTTCACCGGCATGGATGATATAGGCGCGGTCGATCAGGCCCAGCGTTTCGCGAACATTGTGGTCGGTGATCAGCACGCCGATGCCGCGAGCCGTCAGATGATGCACAAGGTTCTGAATATCGGAAACAGAGATCGGATCGACGCCGGCGAACGGCTCGTCCAGCAACATGAAGGTCGGGTCGGTCGCAAGCGCGCGGGCGATTTCCAGGCGGCGGCGTTCACCGCCGGATAGCGACACTGCTGCAGCCTTGCGCAGCTTGGAGATATGGAATTCTTCCAGCAGCTCGTCGAGCTTCTTTTCGCGCGCTGCCTTGTTCTTCTCGTGCACTTCAAGAACGGCTCGGATATTTTCCTCGACCGTCAGGCCGCGGAAAATCGAGGCTTCCTGCGGCAGGTAGCCGACACCCAAGCGCGAACGGCGATACATCGGCATCGTCGTGACGTCGTTGCCGTCGATCTCGATCGTGCCTTCGTCGACAGGCACCAGGCCGGTGATCATGTAAAAGCAGGTCGTCTTGCCCGCGCCGTTCGGCCCGAGAAGACCCACAGCCTCGCCGCGGCGAACCACCAGCGACACGCCGTTGACGACACGCCGCGTGCTATAGGTCTTGGTCAGACCCCGCGCAATCAGCGTGCCCTGGTAACGGCTCTTGTCTCCGGCGGAACCGTCCGCGGCCTGCGGCGCGGACTGGCCGAACATTTTGGGAAGCGAGAAAAGTTTCACGAGAGGGCCGGATCAGTTCTTCTTCTGGGACTTCGGATCAAGCTGGATCTGGACGCGGCCCCCGCAGCTATCCAGTTGCGCCTGCCCGGTCTCCATGTGAACGGTAAGCTGGCAGCCGGTGAAGACGTTCGGGCCATCGGAGAGAACGACTTTGTCGCCCTTCAGAACGAAGGTCTGTGCCGCCATGTCGAACGCGCCGTTATCGGCCGTCGCCGTCTGCGTTCCGGAGCTGACGAACACCTTGTCGCTGACCAGAATGTGGTCGATATCGGCATTGCCGGAGGAGATCGACGCGGCACCTGCATCGGGCTTCGCCTTTGCATCGGTCGCCTGTCCGTCTGCTGCCGCCTTGGGCTTGTAGAACACCGTCATATGCCCGGCCTGCAGGGTCGTCTTGCCCTGCACGACCTTCACGTTGCCGGTGAAATCGGCCTTGTGTTCCTGGTCATGAATTTCGAGCTTGTCGCTCTCGATCTGGATCGGCTCGTTCTTGTCGAGCTTGAGGCCATCCATCTGGCTGGTGGTCGCCTGCGCAAACGCGGCTCCCGCGATCATCAGAAGTGCCAGAGCGCCGCCGGTTGCTGCTGCGCCAAACTTACGTACTGAAGAGTGACAATCTTTTGTCATTAAATAACCCGGCTGTTAGGTGCCCTGTTTGCGGATGGCGGATGGATCGACGTTCATACGAACTTTCCCCTCGAACGTGATCACGCGACCCTTATCCGCCATCTTGAGGGAGTTCGCAACAACCGAAGTTCCCTCTTTCGTGATGGTAACGGGATCATCAGTCGACATGCTGCCGCCCTTGATATCGAGCTTTGCAGACTTGAAATCGGCTTTCAGTCCATTGCTCATGATAACAGTGAATGGCGAAGTCAGCGCCAGCTTGTCCGTCGCGCGGTCATAATCTGCGGAAGAGGCCTCGACGCTGGCGACCAGGCCGTCACTGACGGGAACGGCTGCCTTGATCGTCTCGAGCGTGATGAGGCTGGGGTTCTTGATATCCTGCAGTGCGCGCTCGGCGAGCATGGAATAATTGATGCCGTCGGAATTGCGGCCTGAGATCGCGGGCTTCGCCATGACGACCTTGCCGTTCTCGATCTTGGCCCCTTCGATCTTGATATTCTCCGGCAGATAGGCCCGGATCATAGAGACGGCGATGAAGATCAGCGAGATGATGACGGCGGTGACCGGCAGCAGTACTTTCAGGCGGCGGACGCGCGCGGAGTGATGCAACGCAGCGCCATAGGCGTTGCGCTCGGGTCTGGCAATTGCAGCCCCCCCGCCGCTGTTGATGGTGTTGAGCATCGGTCTGTCCGTGTCTGTTGATCGGCTTCCTATATAGGAACTACTACCGTCGATCACAGATCGTTTCGCATTATTACATTAGCTTGCCAATATGGATTTTTTTCTGCAACAAGCAACAAACGGATGAAAACGAGGTAAACCGGCATTTTCACAACACTATGCCGCCTTATCTCATGCCGCAGTGAATGAGGCCGCCGCCGGCCCTGGAGGACTTATGGACAGCTCGACGATCGCCGACCGCCGCAAACTTCGCCGGCGCCTCGGATTTTGGCGCATCGCCGCAGCGCTGCTTCTCGTCGCACTCGGCTTCTCTCTGTACCAGTTCTTCCGTGCTGATATCGAGCAGAGCCGGCCGCAGATCGCCCATGTGACGATTTCAGGACTGATCACCGACGACGACGAATTGCTGGAGCGGCTGAAGAAGATCGAGGAGAATGATCAGGTCAAGGGCGTGATCATCTCGATCTCCTCGCCAGGCGGCACGACCTATGGCGGCGAGAAGATTTTCAAGGCGATCAGGGCGATTTCAGCCAAGAAGCCTGTCGTTTCGGATGTGAGGACGCTGGCCGCTTCGGCCGGTTATATGATTGCCACGGCAGGCGATACGATCGTCGCCGGCGAGAGCTCGATCACCGGATCGATCGGCGTCATCTTCCAGTACCCGCAGATCCAGCCGCTGCTCGACAAGCTCGGCGTGTCCCTGCAGGAGATCAAGTCCTCGCCTTTGAAGGCCGAGCCCTCGCCCTTCCACAACACCAGCGAGGAAGCCAAGGCAATGATCAACAGCATGGTCCAGGACAGCTATGCCTGGTTCGTCGATCTCGTTGCCGATCGCCGGAAAATGCCACGCGATGAAGTACTTAAGCTTGCCGATGGGACGATCTATACAGGCCGCCAGGCGCTGAAGGTCAAGCTCGTCGATCAGCTCGGCGGCGACCCCGAAATTCGCGACTATCTGGCCAAGCGGGATGTCAGCAAGGACCTGCCCGTGGTCGATTGGGACAAGAAGAGCAACACGCCTTTCCTGCTCGCCGGTGCCCTTTCAAAGGTCGCGACGCTTCTTGGTTACGGCGACCTCGTCAAAAGCCAAGCGCTTGAGGGCATTCTGCCACAAAAGTTGCTCCTTGACGGGCTCGTTTCAGTTTGGCAGTTTGGCCGCGATTGATAAGAAATCAATAATTTAAGGGGGCGACCGTGATCAAGTCGGAACTGGTGCAGATAGTTGCCGCGCGCAACCCGCATCTCTATCACCGCGACGTCGAGAATATCGTCAATGCCGTTCTCGACGAGATCACCGATGCACTGGCAGCGGGCAACCGCGTCGAACTGCGCGGCTTCGGCGCCTTTTCTGTCAAGAACCGCCCATCGCGCTCCGGCCGGAACCCCCGGACCGGCGACACCGTGTTCGTCGAAGAGAAGTGGGTTCCGTTCTTCAAGACCGGCAAGGAACTGCGCGAACGGCTGAACCCCGGCCAGGCCGATCAGGACGACTGAGACCTGCCCTGCGGCGAAACCGCGCTTGAAGTTCGCCCGCCGATTCCTATTCTGCATAAAGTCTGAAAGCGCCGCTTGAACGCGGCGCTGATAATGCGCGGAGGCCATCCATGGCGAAGAAGATCACTAACCTTTTGATTTTGCTGCCACTAGGCATCATCCTGATCATCTTCTGCGTCGCCAACCGGCAGATCGTGACGCTGGCCTTCAATCCCTTCCGGCCCGAGGATCAGGTCCTGTCGCTATCGGCGCCATTCTTCGTCTTCATCTTCATTGCGCTGATCATCGGCATGTTCGCAGGCTCTGCCGTCACGTGGTTCAGCCAGGGAAAGCACCGCAAGCGGGCGCGCAACGAAGCCAAGGAAGCGGTGCGCTGGCAGAGCGAGGCGGATCGCCACAAGGCGCGCGCCGAAGAGATCGCAGGCCAGCTTCCATCGCGATAATCAGCGGAGCGGATCGAAGGTCAGTTCCTCATACTCGCCTTCCGACGACGTCCCTCCGCTGGTAACGGCGAAGCCCCTGGATAGATAGAAGGCTTTCGCCTGGGCATTGTTGACCAAGCACTTCAGCCGGTATTGATGCCGTGGCCAGTCCGGAAGTGCGGCAAGCAGCGCTGTGCCGACGCCCCTGCCCCGCCATTCCTTGCGGATATAGAGCATGTGAATGAAATCGTCGGCTGCCCAGAGCGTCATGAAACCGGCGATCGTGCCATCGGCCGCCTCGGCGAGCCAGACGAGTTCGCCTTGCGTGTGAGCTGCAAAATCCTCGTGCCGGAACTTATACGGATCGACCCAGGTGAAGGTCTGGCGGCGAACCTGGAGATAAATGTCGGCCAGCTCTTCGCGATCCGAAGGCTGCGGGGTCCTGATCGTCACGTTCATGCTTCAGGCTTAGCTCAGACATCGCAAGCCGCCAATGGCCCGAGGTTCAGATCGCTGCCTTTTCCGAGACTGCCGCATTGAAATCGGCGAAGAATTGCTGTGCCAGTTTCTGCGACGTGGAATCCACCAGCCGGGCACCAAGTTGCGCAAGCTTTCCGCCGACCTGTGCCTTCGCCGCATATTGCAGGATGGTTTCGCTGCCGTCTTCCTTCAACACGACATCGGCGCCGCCTTTGGCAAAGCCTGCGATGCCGCCCTTGCCTTCGCCGGAGATCGTATAGCTTTCGGGCGCGTTTATATTGGACAGCGTCACCTCGCCGTTGAAGGTGGCCGAGACCGGGCCGATCTTGATCTTGACCGTCGCCGCCAACTCGGTCGGTGAGGTCATCTCCAGCACCTGACAGCCCGGAATGCAGCGCTTGAGGATGTCTGGATCATTGAGCGCGGCCCATACGGCATCGCGCGGAGCATTGATGCGTTCCTCTCCGGTCATATCCATTCGAAATCCTCCCATTTCGGATCGCTAAACTTATCACAGCGGGAAAGCGCTTTGCCAAGGTGAAACGGAATGCTATTTGCACGGGCTCTATCGAATTGAAGACGCGGAACACCACGTTGAAACAAAAAGAACGCCGGCCAGGCGCAAAGACGCCTTCCGGTTCCTCCGGCCACCGCCGCAACGACGAGCGCCCGAACCGCCCGGCAAAGCCTGCGACAAAACCCGCGGCTGCCCGTGAAACAGTGCGCGAAGCCGCCACCAGCCTTGCTGTCGAACGGCCATTGCAGACCCGGACGGGCGACCGGCCGGCTGAGCGCGTGCCTGTCATTCTTGAATCGCTGGGTGCCGGCGATTTCCACCTGATCGACAGCGGCAACGGCCAGAAGCTCGAACAATACGGCCCCTATCGCATCATCCGCCCGGAGGGACAGGCGCTGTGGCAACCGTCACTTCCCCCGCACGTCTGGGAAAAGGTCGATGCCGCCTTCACCGGTGACGTCGACGAAGAAGGCACCGGCCGCTGGCGTTTCCCGAAGGACGCGCTCGGTGAGACCTGGCCGCTCCATCTGCTCGGCGTCGATTTCTTCGGCCGCTTCACGTCGTTCCGGCATGTCGGCGTATTTCCAGAGCAGATCGTCCATTGGGCCTGGATGAAGGAACAAGTCGAACGTGCAGGCAGGCCGCTCAAGGTGCTGAACCTCTTTGGCTATACCGGTGTCGCCTCGCTGGTCGCAGCTGCAGCCGGTGCCGAAGTGACCCATGTCGATGCCTCGAAGAAGGCAATCGGCTGGGCGCGCGAGAACCAGGCGCTCGGACGGATGGAAAAGCTGCCGATCCGCTGGATCTGCGAAGACGCGATGAAGTTCATCCTGCGCGAGGAGCGCCGCGGCAACACCTATGACATCATCCTGACGGATCCGCCGAAATTCGGCCGCGGGCCGAATGGCGAGGTCTGGCACCTCTTCGAGCATCTGCCTCTGATGCTCGACATCTGCCGCGGCATCCTGTCGCCCAAGGCCGTCGGTCTGGTGCTGACCGCCTACTCGATCCGCGCCAGCTTCTATTCGATCCATGAGCTGATGCGCGAAACGATGCGCGGCGCCGGTGGCGTTGTGGAATCCGGCGAGCTGGTGATCCGCGAAGGCGGTCTCGACGGCAAGACGTCGGGCCGCGCCCTTTCTACGTCTCTCTTCTCCCGCTGGGTGCCGAAATGAACGAATATCACGACCGCGGACCCCGCCGGGTCGGCCAGGTGAAGGAAGTCACCTCGCTTGCCAATCCGATTATCAAGGACATCAAGGCGCTCAGCGACAAGAAGACCCGCGAGCAGAGCGGCACCTTCATGGCCGAGGGCCTGAAGCTCGTGATCGACGCGATCGAGCTCGGCTGGACGATCCGCACCCTGGTCTATGCCAAGGCCGCGAAGGACAAGCCGCTGGTCGAGCAGATGGCGGCAAAGACCGTCGCCTCGGGCGGGCTAGTGCTTGAGGTGAGCGAGAAAGTGCTTTCCTCGGTCACGCGCCGCGACAATCCGCAAATGGTCGTCGGCATCTTCGAGACCCGCTGGAAGCCGTTGCGTGATATCCATCCCCAGCAGGGCGAAACCTGGATCGCACTCGACCGCGTCCGCGATCCAGGCAATCTCGGCACGATCATTCGCACCGCCGATGCAGCAGGCGCCTCCGGCGTCATCCTTGTCGGCGAAACGACGGATCCTTTCTCGCTGGAGACCGTGCGCGCCACCATGGGCTCGGTCTTTGCCGTGCCGGTCACCCGCGCTTCTCCCGAGGACTTCCTTGCCTGGAAGAAGACGGCCGGTGTTTCGGTGGTCGCAACGCATCTTGCCGGATCGGTGGACTACCGCACGATCGACTACAAGAAGAAGCCCGTTGTTATCCTGATGGGCAACGAGCAATCCGGTCTGCCGGATCAGCTTGCAAGCCAGGCCGATGCCCTTGCCCGCATTCCGCAGCAGGGCCTTGCCGACTCGCTCAACCTTGCCGTTGCCAGCGCCGTTATGCTCTTCGAGGCCCGGCGGCACCTTCTCTCATTGTCCGAGGCAAAATGACCGAACAGACGCTCCCGCGCCCGGCCCTCTTTTCGCGCCCGCTGCCGATCTTGCTGTTCATCGTGGTGGCAGTGATCCTCGATCAGGCTGTGAAGATTACCGTCGATCACTATCTGCCGCTGCAGGAGATGGTTCCGGTCATTCCGATGCTGGCGCTCTATAGAACCTACAATCTCGGTGTCGCCTTCTCGATGCTCTCGGGTATGGACGGCTGGTTCATCGTGGGAATGCGCCTGATCATTGTCGCCTTCGTGATCTGGATGTGGCATCGCACAGCGAAGGACCGCTGGATCGCGCATACCGGCTTCGCGCTGATCATTGCCGGCGCGCTCGGCAACCTCTTCGACCGCTTTCTCTACGGGCACGTGATCGATTATATCCTGTTTCATACCGAAACATGGTCGTTCGCAGTTTTCAATCTTGCCGATAGTTTTATCACCGTCGGCGCGGGATGCGTGATTCTTGACGAGTTGCTGCAACCGAAAAAGGCCGAAAGCTAAAATTTTAGCTTTTTCCTGAAGGCATTCGGAAGAGCGCCTATGTTAGCCAGCATTCATGCAAAGCTTGGCTCAACTGCAGGAAAGATTGACCGCGGCATTCGGTCCCGCCAAACCGCAGGCAATGCGGACGGCGGATGATAACCTGCAATCCAAGGCTGACGCGCTGCCCGAACACCGGAAGCGGCCGCTTCGCAGCATTGTGTCATATTGGCTCGGTGGCGCCGGTCTGATTGCGGCCTGCCTCCTCATTTTTCTCGGACAGGCAGGCGGCATTCTGTTTCTATCCGCCGGACTTGCCTTCATTGCTGTCGTGTTGATCGCCTATGCCGCCGCGTCGAGCCGCAAGACGAATTCCCGTCTGGCCGCGAAGACCGGACATGAGCGCGTACCGGCCAGCGAGGCAGCAGATCTTTTTGCCAATGTCCACGACGTACTTGGCGATATCACCGTTACCCGCAGCATCGACCGGCGAATCCTTGGCGCCAACGCGACGTTCCGGCGTCTCACCGGGCGGCTGAAGCCGGAAGGCCAGACCTGTGAGGAAATCGGCATTGCCTTTCGCCCCGGCGCCGAACCGCATCGCTTCGACGTCGAGATCTCGACGCCGGAGGGACAGCGCATCTTCGTCTGGAACGACGTCGTCACCCGCGACCCCACGAGCGGCAATCTGCTGATCCAGAGCGTTGCCCGGGACGTGACCGCCGAGCGCCTGACGGCACAGGCCCGCGAAGAGGCGCGGCAGAAGGCGGAATACAACAGCGCGGCAAAGTCGCGTCTGCTTGCCACCGTCAGCCACGAAATCCGCACGCCACTATCCGGCATTCTCGGCATGACGCATCTGCTGACCCAGGCGCAGATGACGCAGGAGCAGCAGAATTATATCGGCGGCATCCGCCAGTCCGGCCACGCGCTGACGCAGCTGGTTGAAGACCTGCTCGATTTCTCGACCATCGAAGTCGGCCGTTTCCAGCTGCGGCCGCGATCGGAATCGCTCCGGCAGTTGCTGGAGAGCGTCGTCGAAATGCTGGCACATCGCGCCCATGAAAAGGATATCGAGATCGGCGCGACAGTGTCTTCGGATGTTCCGGAATTTATGAGCTTCGATCCGGCCCGCCTTCGCCAGGTACTGTTCAACGTAATCGGCAACGCGGTGAAATTCACCCAGGCCGGCGGCGTCTTCATCCGCGCCGCCCTGACGGACGACGAACTCGTCATCACCGTAACCGACACCGGACCCGGCATGACTGCGGAGGAGCAGTCGCGGATCTTTGCCGAATTCGAACAGGGAGGAACGATGATGGAAAAGAGCGGCGGCACGGGGCTTGGGCTGACGATCTCCGCCCGCATCATGCGCGAATTCGGCGGCTCGCTGACTGTTGCCAGCGAAAAGGGCAAAGGCAGTGAATTCACCATCCGCTTCCCGGCAGGCATGACTGAAGAAAGCCGCGGACGGCGCAAAGGGCTGCTGGCAGGAAACACGGTCCTATTGCTCGCACCGGCCGGTGCGGCGCGGGCCGCTATAGCTGAGACGGTGATGGCACTCGGCGGCGATTGCCACCTCGTCGAAGACGGCGAGACGGCCCGCGAAACGCTGCTTTACATGGCCGGCCGCGGACAACGCCCGACCGACATCATCATCGATCATCGGCTATCGGCCGAGTTCTCCAGCCACCTTGCCGATCGCGCCGACATTGCAGCGCTCGGCCTGCGCAAGATCCTGCTCGTCAATCCGGAAGAACGCAATTCCCATGCGCTGGATCTCTTCGACGCCTGGCTGATCCGGCCGCTGCGCGAGCAGTCGCTGATCGACGTACTGCGCGGCCGCATGCGCGGCATGGAAAAGCGCGACGCTCTGAACGACAATCAGCCAGGCTTCAGCGCCTCGATCCCGGAAGCCAGCCAGCAGCACGGGCTGAATATCCTGCTTGGCGAAGACGACCCAATCAACGCGATGCTTGTACGTGCGATGCTGGAGAAGGGCGGACATACCGTCCGCCATGTCGAGGACTTCGAGGCGCTGCTCGATGGCGCCCTGTCGGAGAATGGCAGCAGGCCTGATATCATCATCAGTGACCTGACCATGCCGGGTGGCGAAGGCGTTGACATGATCGGCCGCCTGCGCGGTCACGAGCGCCGGCTCGATCTGCTGCCGGTGCCCGTCATCGTGCTGACGGCCGACAAGCGGGACGAGTCGCGCCGCGCAGTTCTGCTCGCCGGGGCCAACCGCGTGATGATCAAGCCGATCGACCCCATCCGGCTACTGACCGAGGTTCAGGCCGTCGCCGCGCTCTCCGCAAGACGCGCCGAAGCGCTCTGATGATGAGTGACACCAGCTGCATTTTTCCGTAACATTGATGTCACTTTCCTGTCGCACATTAGTGTTTTATGGCAGCTCATGAGCCGGCAACGGGAGAATCGTCAATGGATATCGACACCTTGAATCGTGAGACATTGGTGGAGGCCACACGGCCTGCAACTTCGGCCCCGCCGAAGGAAAGCGACGTTCTCGGCCGCATCGGCAACCTCGAAACCCGGCTGGCCCGCACTGCAAGCGAAATCGACGCTTCGCAGCATGTCCGCTACCGCGTTTTTGTCGAGGAAATGGGCGCGCAGCTTCCGGCAGAGACAATGCGCCGCGAGCGCGACGTCGATGCCTATGACGCCTTCTGCGACCACCTGCTCGTTCTCGACCGCTCGATCGAGGGCGACAGCGAAGACCAGATTGTCGGCACCTACCGCCTGCTGCGGCAGGACGTCGCAATGGCGAATGGCGGCTTTTACTCGGCTTCCGAATTCGCCATCGGCGAGCTGCTCGCCCGTCATCCCGACAAGAAGTTCATGGAACTCGGCCGCTCCTGCGTGCTGCCCGCCTACCGCACCAAGCGCACGGTCGAGCTTCTCTGGCAGGGCAACTGGGCGTACGCCCTGAAGCATGGCGTCAGCGCGATGTTCGGTTGCGCATCGTTTCCGGGCGTTCATCCGGAAAGCCATGCACTGGCGCTTTCCTTCCTGCACCACACGGTCGTTGCCAAGGACGAGTGGGCTGTCGATGCCCTGCCGCATATGGCACGCGCCATGGACCTGATGCCGCCGGAGGCGGTGAACCCGAAGAAGGCGCTGATGGCGCTGCCGCCGCTGATCAAGGGCTATCTGCGTCTCGGCGCAATGGTCGGCTCCACAGCGGTCGTCGACCACGCCTTCAACACCACCGACGTGCTGATCGTCCTGCCGATCTCCAGCATCTCGGACCGCTATCTGAACTACTACGGCGCTGACGCCGGACGTTTTGCGAGCTGATAACAGTGGGCAGGCGCCGTCACTCTTGACGGCGCCCGGTTGGACATTCATCCTGAAGTCAGCGTTTCAGTAGGGCGCATCGGCATGGTGCCGGCTGGGCTATGCCCGCCTACGATCTTCAACGTTGCGCCATGCCCAATTTCGAAAACCTCAAGAAAAAAGCCAAGCAGTTCAAACGCTGGCATCAGGATCGCTATTATCCTGTTGCTGCGGAAATTGGATATTGGCTCCCGCGCTTCAGGCACCTTGACGACAAGGCTATCCTCAACGCCGAGTTCAAGCTGGTTGATGCTCAAGAGTTGGTCGCCGCTATGGAGGGCTTTGAAAGCTGGGCCGCGCTGAAAGAGGGACTTAGCGAAATGAGTTCAGCAGCCAAGCAGCAATCTGCATCAATGCCTCGAATGATCGATTCACAGCCTCAGCTGTTCGTGAGCGACATCGATTCATCTCTCTCATTTTATGCCCAGAAGCTGAAATTCGAAACTACCTTCGCCTACGGTAATCCGCCCTTCTACGCCCAGGTCGCCCGTGACGCTGCGAAGTTGAATATCCGGCACGTCGATAGCCCAGCCTTCAGCATTGAATTTCGGCGCCAAGAAATCGATGCGCTCTCGGCAACGATCACTGTCGACGATGTGAAGGCATTGTTTCTGGAATATACGGCGGCCGGTGTTCCATTTTATCAGAGCCTGAAAACGGAGCCTTGGGGCGCGCGCACTTTCATCGTGCGCGATCCCGATGGCAACCTGATCATGTTCGCGGGTTGAGGACAGACTGATGACAAAGCGGATGTGTCGCCAATTCCGCCTTGTCATTGCTATTCGCTTTACGACCCGGCCGCATAGGCGGCAATTGCCGCCATGTTGACGATGTCGCTGTCCTTGGCGCCCATCGAGGTAATCTGGACGGCCTTGTCGAGGCCGACGAGGATCGGGCCGATGACGGTGGAGCCGCCGAGTTCCTGCAGCATCTTGGTGCTGATGGAGGCCGAGTGGAAGGCCGGCATGACGAGGACGTTGGCCGGGCCGGACAGGCGGCAGAACGGATACTGCTCCATCGCCTTGCGGTTCAGTGCCACATCCGCCGACATTTCGCCGTCATACTCGAAATCAACCCGGCGCTTGTCGAGGATCTTCACCGCCTCGCGGACCCGCTCGGAGCGCTCACCCGATGGATGGCCGAAGGTGGAATAGGCGAGCATGGCGACGCGCGGCTGGTAGCCCATGCGGCGAGCGAGACCCGCGGCTTCCTCGGCGATATCGGCGAGCTCTTCAGCCGTCGGCATGTCATGGACGGCGGTATCGGCAACGAAGACGGTGCGGCCGCGAGCAAGCACCAGCGACACGCCTATAACCCGATGGCCCGGCTTCTCATCGATGCAACGGCGGACGTCTTCCAGCGCGGTCGAGTAGTTGCGGGTGATGCCCGTCACCATGCCGTCGGCATCGCCGAGCGCTACCATGGTGGCCGCGAAATGGTTGCGGTCGTTGTGGATCAGGCGCTGGGCATCGCGATGCAGATAGCCCTTCCGCTGCAGGCGCGCATAGAGATAGTCGATATAGGCCTCGACGCGGGTGGAGATGCGGGCGTTGACGATTTCGAGGCCGGGGCGGTTGAGATCGATGCCGGCGCGCTCGGCCGTTGCCTTGATCAGGTCCTCGCGGCCAAGCAGGATTGCCGTGCCGAGCTGCTGGTTGGCGTAGGAGAGTGCGGCGCGCATCACCTGCTCTTCTTCCGCCTCGGCAAAGACCACACGCTTCGGACGGCGGCGGACGCGCTCGTAGAGGCTCGCCAGCGTCGAAGCGATCGGATCGCGGCGGGCCGACAGCTCGCGGCGATAGCCTTCCATATCGGTGATGACCTTGCGGGCCACACCACTCTCAATCGCAGCTTCCGCGACGGCGGCCGGGATCGCCGAGATCAACCGCGGATCGAAGGGGACCGGGATGATATACTGCGCGCCGAAGCGCGGGCGATTGCCCTGATAGGCGGCAACGACATCGTCGGGCACATCTTCGCGGGCGAGACTGGCGAGCGCCTTGACGGCGGCAATCTTCATGTCGTCGTTGATCGTCGTGGCGCGAACATCGAGCGCGCCGCGGAAGATGTAGGGGAAGCCGAGGACGTTGTTGACCTGGTTCGGATAATCCGAGCGGCCGGTCGCCATGATTGCGTCGTCGCGGATGCGGGCGACTTCTTCCGGGGTGATTTCAGGATCCGGGTTCGCCATCGCGAAGATGATCGGCCGATCGGCCATGGAGCGGATCATGTCCTCCGAGAAGGCACCCTTCTGCGACAGGCCGAAGACAACGTCGGCACCCTTCATCGCTTCCTTCAGCGTGCGGGCCTTGGTCTTGACGGCATGGGCCGACTTCCACTGGTTCATGCCCTCGGTGCGGCCTTGGTAGATCACGCCCTTGGTGTCGCAGAGCACGATATTCTCGGCCGCAAAACCCATCGCCTTGATGAGTTCGACGCAGGCGATCGCGGCGGCACCCGCACCATTGCAGACGAGCTTGGTGGTCTTGAGGTCGCGACCGGTCAGCTCCAGCGCGTTGATCAGGCCGGCGGCGGCGATGATTGCCGTGCCGTGCTGGTCGTCATGAAAGACCGGGATATCCATCAGCTCACGCAGGCGCTGCTCGATGATGAAACAGTCCGGCGCCTTGATATCTTCGAGATTGATGCCGCCGAAGGACGGGCCGAGGAAGCGGACGCAATTGATGAACTCGTCGACATTCTCGGTATCGACTTCGAGGTCGATGGAGTCGACATCGGCGAAACGCTTGAAAAGGACCGACTTGCCTTCCATGACCGGCTTGGACGCCAAAGCGCCGAGATTACCGAGACCGAGAATGGCCGTACCGTTGGAAATGACGGCCACCATGTTGCCGCGCGTCGTGTAGTCGTAGGCTGTGGCGGGATCGGCGGCGATCGCCTTGACCGGAACGGCGACACCAGGCGAATAGGCCAATGAGAGATCACGCTGCGTCGCCATCGGCTTGGTTGGATTGACCTCGAGCTTGCCCGGCCGCCCCATAGAGTGGAAGTCCAGTGCTTCCTTGTCGGTGATGCCGTTGGCGGGGCGCTGCTTGCTGTTCATGTCGGGCATATGTCCTCCAAATCTCCTGGCAACCATCTTCGATTGCGCCGTTATCCCTCTATAGACACGCTTATTTGGGCCGACACGACGCCTTGCGAAAAAGCCGTACGGCTACAATCGATTAAAATATCCGCCGGAGCTGACAGGTGTCCCCTCAAGGGGTTCCTGACCTCGCGGTTCGCCGAATACCTCCCTCAATCCTCCTGTGGGCTAACGGCTCCCATTTCCCGATAGCTGTTGTCTTCTATAGCCGCGCTTCGATAGGGTGGCACCTGTTTTTTAGGGAAAAGCCGACCGACGTGAACGACAGAATGGATCCTCGACACGAAGCCTTTTCGGCTGCCGAACTTTCGACGGAGGAAAGCCGCGCCTCGGCGACGCCGATGATGGAGCAGTTCATCGAGATCAAGGCGAACAATCCGGATTCGCTGCTGTTCTACCGCATGGGCGATTTCTACGAACTGTTCTTCGAGGACGCGCTCGATGCCTCCCGCGCGCTCGGCATCACGCTGACAAAGCGCGGCCAGCATATGGGTCAGGATATCCCGATGTGTGGCGTTCCTGTCCATGCCGCCGACGATTACCTGCAGAGGCTGATCGGCCTCGGTTTCCGCGTGGCCGTCTGCGAGCAGGTGGAAGATCCGGCCGAAGCAAAAAAGCGCGGCTCGAAATCGGTCGTCAGGCGCGATGTCGTCCGCCTCGTCACGCCTGGCACGATCACCGAAGAGAAGCTGCTTTCGCCATCGGAATCGAATTACCTGATGGCGCTGACCCGGATCCGCGGTGCATCGGAGCCGCTGCTGGCGCTTGCCTGGATCGATATTTCGACCGGCGTTTTTCGTCTCGCCGAAACAGAGGCCTCCCGCCTGCTGGCCGACATCCTGCGCATCGAACCGCGCGAGCTGATCGTGCCGGATACAATGTTCTACGACCCGGAACTAAAGCCTGTTTTCGATGTGCTTGGCCGGGTGGCCGTGCCGCAGCCGGGCGTGCTGTTCGACAGCGCGACGGCAGAGGGCCGCATCACCCGTTATTTCGGCGTCTCGACGCTCGATGGCTTCGGGACTTTCTCGCGGGCAGAACTTGCGGCTGCGGCCGCCGCTGTCGCCTATGTCGAGAAGACCCAGATCGCCGAGCGGCCGCCGCTTGGTAAGCCGGAGCGCGAGAGCGGCGCTTCGACGTTGTTCATCGATCCGGCGACCCGCGCCAATCTCGAACTGGCGAAGACGCTCTCCGGGGATCGCAACGGATCGCTTCTGAAGGCTATCGACCGGACGGTCACCGGTGGTGGCGCACGGTTGCTCGCCGAGCGGCTGATGTCGCCGCTGACCGATCCCGTAAGGATCAACGAGCGGCTGGATTCGATCGGCTTCCTGATCGAGGAGCCATCGCTTTGCGGCGATCTGAGGGATGCCTTGAAGCACGTGCCGGATATGCCGCGTGCACTCTCCCGCCTGGCGCTCGATCGCGGCGGACCGCGCGACCTCTGGGCGATCCGCCAGGGCCTTGGTGCCGCCCGCGAACTGGCGCGCCGTCTTTCGGATGCCCTGTTACCCGCAGAACTCGATAGCGCCTCGACCGAGCTTAGTGCGCTTCCGCTCGCGCTGGAAGCCCTGCTCGGCGAGACGCTGGCCGACGAATTGCCGCTGCTGAAGCGCGATGGCGGCTTCCTGCGCGATGGTGCGGATGCCGAGCTCGACGAAGTCCGGGCACTGCGCGACCAGTCGCGCCGGGTGATTGCCGGACTGCAGCTGCAATATGCAGATGAGACCGGCATCAAGTCGCTGAAGATCAAGCATAACAATGTTCTCGGCTATTTCATCGAGGTGACGGCGGGCAATGCCGGGCCGATGACCAATACCGCCGAGGCCAAGGCGCGCTTCATCCATCGCCAGACGATGGCCAATGCCATGCGTTTCACGACGACCGAGCTTGCCGATCTCGAAAGCCGTATTGCCAACGCCGCCGACCGGGCGCTGCAGATCGAGCTGAAGGCCTTCGGCCGGATGACCGCGGCAGTGGTTGCCGAGGCCGAAGCTATCAAGGCCGGCGCCCGGGCGCTCGCGATCATCGACGTTGCCGCTGCCTTGGCCCTGCTCGCCGACGAACAGGCATATTGCCGCCCGCTCGTTGACGGCTCGAAGATGTTTGCGATCGAAGGCGGCAGGCATCCTGTCGTCGAGCAGGCGCTGCGCCGCCAGTCGTCCGGGCCCTTCGTCGCCAACAATTGCGATCTGTCTCCGTCTTCCGATGGCAAGGACGGCGCCATCTGGCTGCTCACCGGCCCGAACATGGGCGGTAAATCGACCTTCCTGCGCCAGAACGCCCTGATTGCGATCCTGGCGCAGATGGGCTGTTTCGTCCCGGCGGCATCGGCGCATATCGGCATCGTTGATCGGCTGTTTTCGCGCGTCGGCGCATCCGACGATCTCGCCCGCGGCCGCTCGACCTTCATGGTCGAGATGGTCGAGACCGCGGCGATCCTCAATCAGGCTACGGAGCGCTCGCTCGTCATTCTCGATGAAATCGGCCGCGGAACGGCGACGTTCGACGGCCTGTCCATCGCCTGGGCTGCCGTCGAGCATCTGCACGAGGCTAACCGTTGCCGCGGTCTGTTTGCCACGCACTTTCATGAGCTGACGGTTCTGTCGGACAAGCTTGCCCGGCTATCGAACGCCACGATGCGCGTGAAGGAATGGGATGGCGACGTCATCTTCCTGCATGAAGTTGGTCCGGGCGCGGCGGATCGCTCCTATGGCATCCAGGTTGCGCGGCTGGCCGGATTGCCGGCCTCGGTCGTCTCACGGGCGCGCGACGTGCTTACGCGTCTCGAAGACGCCGACCGCAAGAACCCGGCGAGCCAGCTGATCGACGACCTGCCGCTTTTCCAGATGGCGGTGCGCCGCGAAGATGGCAATCGCGGCCCATCGAAGGTCGAAGAATCGCTGAAAGGCATGAGCCTTGACGACATGACGCCGCGCGAGGCGCTGGATGCGCTTTACGCCCTGAAGAAGCAAGTGAAGTAGGAGCCGCCGGATGTTTATGCGCAGCCTCGTCCGCGAGACACAGCGGCTTTCCGATATGTTCACAATCCTCGAGGCGCTGCGCAAGGCCGACGAGCATGGCAATCCGCGGGGCTGGAACTCGCCCTACGGCCTTCTGGAAGTGACGCGCAGCTGCGCACTGATCTGCGAACTGGCGTCGATGATCGCCAAGGCGGGATACCGCGAATGTGACAGGCCGACGCTCGAGGCGATTACCGGTGAAGCCCGGCAGGTGCTGTATTCGGTCCAGGCCCAGGCCGCCTGAAAGCCGGCGCCCGCCGAACTTGCGGCAAACCGCCTCGCCGCGACCCGCGCCAACACCTTTTCGCCAAAATTAAAGGTTCTTGAGGTATGAAGCCGGTGTCATTCGCCGGGCAGAGAGGCTATAGCGCATGCAGACGAAACGAGAGGCGCAGAACGATCAAGCCGCGCCGCGCGAACAGAGCATGGCGAAGCAGGACATCGACTTTTCCAGCATTCTCGACACCGCGTACCTGCAGAGCCAATGCGACGCCGTCGCCGAGGCGAACAGGAACCGGCCGGACCTTCTACGCTCCGACCTCTTGGCGGTTCTCAAGAAAGCAAGCACAGAGGGCCGCCAGAAAGCCCGGACGCTGCTTTCGGACGACGGCAGCGGACTGAATTGCGCCTACCGCATCTCCTGGCTTCAGGACCAGATCATCGCGGTCCTCTACAATTTCGCGATCACCCACGTCTTTCCGAAGCAGAAGGACAAGTTCGCGGTGACCGCGGTCGGCGGCTATGGCCGAGACACGCTGGCGCCGGGTTCCGATATCGACCTGCTGTTCCTCTTCCTGCCGAAGCCGGGCGAGGAGACCCACAAGGCCGTGGAGTTCATGCTCTACATCCTCTGGGACATGGGCTTCAAAGTCGGCCACGCGACCCGCACCGTCGAAGAATGTATCGCGCTGTCGAAATCCGACATGACCATACGCACGGCGATCCTCGAAATGCGCTATATCTGCGGCCTCCAATCGCTGGAGACCGATCTCGAAGCGCGCTTCGACAAGGAAATCGTCACCGGCACCGGCCCGGAATTCATTGCCGCCAAGCTTGCCGAGCGCGACGAGCGCCACCGCAAGGCGGGCGACACGCGCTATCTCGTGGAACCCAACGTCAAGGAAGGCAAAGGCGGTCTTCGCGACCTGCACACGCTCTTCTGGATCTCCAAATACTACTATCACGTCCGCGATCCCGCAGAGCTCATCAAGCTCGGCGTTCTCTCGAAGCAGGAATACCGGCTCTTGATGCGCGCCGAAGATTTCCTCTGGGCCGTGCGCTGCCATATGCACTTCCTGACCAACAAGGCGGAAGAGCGGCTTTCCTTCGATATCCAGCGCGAGATTGCCGAGGCGCTCGGCTATCAGCCGCGCCCCGGTCTCTCCGCCGTCGAGCGCTTCATGAAGCACTACTTTCTGGTGGCCAAGGATGTCGGCGATCTGACGCGTATTCTCTGCGCCGCTCTCGAAGACCAGCAGGCGAAGTCGACCCCGGGACTGAGCGGCGTGCTAAGCCGCTTCACGCACCGGACCCGCAAGATCGCCGGAAGTGCGGAATTCGTCGAGGATCGCGGCCGTATTACGCTTGCCGATCCTGAGGTCTTCAAGCGTGACCCTGTCGCCATCATCCGGCTCTTCCATGTGGCCGATCTGAATGGACTGGAATTCCATCCCGATGCCCTGAAGCGGGTCAGCCGCTCGCTCGGCCTGATCGACAACGATCTGCGCGACAACGAGGATGCGAACCGGCTTTTCCTGTCGATCCTGACATCACACCGCGATCCGGCGCTGATCCTGCGGCGGATGAACGAGGCAGGCGTGCTTGGCCGCTTCATTCCGGAATTCGGCAAGATCGTCGCGATGATGCAGTTCAACATGTATCACCACTATACGGTGGACGAGCATCTGATCCGCAGCGTCGACGTCCTGTCGGAAATCGACAAGGGCAAGGCCGAGGAGCTGCACCCGCTTTCCAACAAGCTGATGCCGGGCATCGAGGACCGTGACTCGCTCTATGTCGCGGTGCTGCTGCACGACATCGCCAAGGGCCGCCAGGAAGATCACTCCATTGCCGGCGCCCGCGTTGCCCGCAAGCTCTGCGCGCGCTTCGGCCTGTCGCAGAAGCAGACCGAGATGGTGGTCTGGCTGATCGAGGAACATCTGACGATGTCGATGGTCGCACAGACCCGCGACCTGACGGACCGCAAGACGATCACCGATTTTGCCGACCGTGTGCAGTCGCTGGAACGGTTGAAGATGCTGCTGATCCTGACGATCTGCGATATCCGCGCCGTCGGCCCCGGTGTCTGGAACGGCTGGAAGGGCCAGCTGCTGCGCACGCTCTATTACGAAACCGAACTGCTGCTCGCCGGCGGCTTCTCCGAAGTATCGCGCAAGGAGCGCGCCGGTTTCGCTGCCGAGGCATTGTTCAACGCGCTCTCCGACTGGACGCAGAAGGACCGCAAGACCTACACGAAGCTGCACTACCAGCCCTATCTGCTTTCGGTTCCGCTGGAAGACCAGGTGCGCCATGCGCATTTCATCCGGCAGACCGACAAGGCTGGTCAGGCGCTAGCGACCACGGTTCGGACCGACAGCTTCCATGCGATCACCGAGATCACCGTGCTTTCGCCCGACCATCCGCGCCTGCTTGCCGTCATTGCCGGCGCCTGCGCAGCGGCCGGGGCGAACATCGTCGATGCGCAGATCTTCACGACCTCGGATGGCCGCGCGCTCGACACGATCCACGTGAGCCGCGAATTTCTCAATGACGAAGACGAGTTGCGCCGTGCGGCGACGATCGGCCGGATGATCGAGGACGTGCTTTCAGGCCGCAAGCGGCTGCCTGAGGTCATCGCGACGCGCACCAAGAACCGTAAGAAGAGCAAGGCCTTCGTCATTCCGCCGTCGGTCAACATCACCAATAACCTGTCGAACAAGTTCACCGTCATCGAGGTCGAATGCCTCGACCGCGCCGGTCTGCTGTCGGAAATCACCGCCGTGCTGTCCGATCTGTCACTCGACATTCAATCCGCCCGCATCACCACCTTCGGCGAGAAGGTGATCGATACCTTCTACGTCACAGACCTCGTCGGTCAGAAGATCACCAGCGACAGCAAGCGCTCCAACATCACCGCCCGGCTGAAAGCCGTCATGGCGGGCGAGGAGGACGAACTGCGCGAGCGCATGCCTTCGGGCATCATCGCGCCTGCTGCCACCAGGACTTCGCAGCCGAACGACAAGAAAGCCGGTTCGCCCGCATGAGCCTCGTCAAGAAATTTGCCACCGTCGGCGGCGCTACCCTCGGCAGCCGTATCTTCGGTTTTGCCCGCGAAACGCTAATGGCCGCCGCCCTCGGCACCGGGCCGATGGCCGACGTGTTCTACGCCGCCTTCCGCTTCCCGAACCTTTTCCGGCGCCTCTTCGCCGAAGGCGCGTTCAACGCCGCCTTCGTGCCACTGTTTGCCAAGGAGATCGAGGCGAATGGCACCGATGGCGCCAAGCGTTTTTCGGAGGAAGTCTTCGGCGTGCTGTTTTCGGTACTGCTGCTCATCACCATCGTGATGGAGCTCTGCATGCCGCTTCTGGTGCGCTTCATCATCGCGCCTGGCTTCACCGACGATCCGGACAAGTTCTCGATCACCGTGCGCATGGCGGCGGTGATGTTCCCGTATCTGATGTGCATGTCGCTGACGGCGATGATGAGCGGGATGCTGAATTCGCTGCATCACTTCTTTGCCGCCGCGGTTGCACCTGTTTTCCTCAACGTCGTCATGATCGGCGCGCTGTTTTATGCGCTCTATACCGGCTCTGAGCCGCTGCAGACGGCCTGGTACCTTTCCTGGGGCGTTCTGGCGGCGGGTATCCTGCAGCTCGCCGTCGTCTATATCGGCGTCCTCCATGCCGGCATGAGTATCGGCCTGCGCCGTCCGCGCATAACGCCCAACGTCAAGCGGCTACTGATCCTTGCCGTTCCGGCTGCCGTCACCGGCGGTATCACCCAGATCAACCAGATGATCGGCCAGGCGATCGCCTCATCGCGCGAAGGTGCGATTGCAGCGCTTCAATATGCCGACCGTATCTATCAGCTGCCGCTCGGTGTCGTCGGCGTTGCGGTCGGCGTCGTCCTGCTGCCGGAACTGGCGCGCGCGCTCAAGGGCGGCAATCTGCGCGAAGCCGGCAATCTGCAGAACCGCTCAATCGAATTCGTGCTGTTCCTGACGATCCCAGCTGCCTTCGCGCTCTGGATTCTTTCCGACGAGATCATCCGCGTGCTCTACGAGCGTGGAGCGTTTCACCAGGAAAACACTGCTATCGTCGGCTCGATCCTGGCGATCTACGGTATCGGCCTTCCGGCTTTCGTGCTCATCAAGGCTTTGCAGCCCGGCTTCTATGCCCGCGAGGACACCAAGACGCCGATGCGGTTTTCAGCTGTTGCCGTCGGCGTCAACTGCGCAACGGCGCTGACGCTGTTCCCGCATCTTGGCGCCCCCGGCATCGCCGTTGCCGAGGCGACTGCGGGCTGGATCAGCACGGTGCTGCTGTTCACCACTCTTATTCGGCGCGGCCACCTCGCGTGGGAATGGGCGCTGGCTCGGCGCGCTGCGCTGCTCGTCGTCTCGGCCACCGTCATGGGTGGCGTCATCATCTATCTGCAGCATCGCTGGGAGCCGTGGCTGGCCTCAAGCGCTCATCTGACAACCAAGATCGGCACGCTGGGACTGCTGATCGGGATATCGATGATCGTCTATTTCGCCACGGCATTCGTGATCGGCGGCGCCGATCTCGGCATGATCCGCCGCAACCTCAACCGCAAGCCGGCACCTTCCACTAAAGGCTGAGGCTCAACAGTAGGTCCATCGCCGCTTCGGCCCGGTATCGACATGGACGATGCCGTTGCAGTAGCGGCCGATACCACCGATGCCCGGTGCGCTCTGAGCAGCGGCAATAACCACCCGCTCGGAAACGCCGGGCACCCGGATATCGGCGGCATTGCAATGGCGATGCTGAGAGTGCGACCGGCCGGAATGCGGCCGGAAACCCGATGTGACCATCGGGCGCCTGCCGGTCTTGGCGGCGATATGGGCAAGAATTCCTCTCAGGCGTGGCGGAAAGCATCCGACACGGACGCTGACGGTCTGCACCGTGTAGGCGGATGTGGCGGCATTCTTGAGCAGCCTGACGGATGGCTTCTTGGCGGTCTGGGCATTGGCATTCAAGCAACAAGACACGGCGAAAAGACTGGCGAGCGCCAGGGATAGAATGGTGTGCATCGACGTCCCTCCGGAAAGGGCCGGGCTGAAAGGGCAGCGCCCGGCCGGATGGCGCCAGGAACGTTGGTTTCAATTGTGACCATTTTGTGAAATTTTCTACCAATTGAAAATGTGAAAATACCTCATTTATAGGATATTCACATTTTCAACATAGCTATAAATGAGTATAAAATACTCCTGACACCCAAAACGGAATCAAGGCTTTGCCCATTGCGCGCATAGCCCATCCGAAATCGCTTTCGGCGCGCAAAAAATGCGGCTCGGCGGCTGAAAAAAGTTTAAGAAGGGAGCCTTCATCCCGTTGAAATGCCTTGAATCAGGAGCCCGGACCCATGCAGTCGCTGTTTCTCGTCACGCTTGTTGTCGATGACTATGATCGCGCAAAGGCTTTCTATTGTGGTTCGCTCGGCTTCGACTGCCTGCAGGATGAGGCGATGCCGGACGGCAAGCGCTGGGTCGTGGTCAAGCCGCGCGCCGGCGAAGGTGCGGCCTTCCTGCTTGCGCAGGCTGCGGACGAACAGCAGAAGACCGCGATCGGCAATCAGACCGGAGGGCGCGTCGGCTTCTTCCTGAAGACCGACGATTTCGTGCGCGACCATGCGGCGATGGCCACTGCCGGCGTTCACTTTCTGGAGGAGCCGCGGCACGAGATTTACGGCACCGTCGCCGTGTTTTCGGATCCCTACGGCAACACCTTCGACCTCATCCAACACGCCGCACCAGCAGGCTCTTGATTGCCGCGTTTGACGCGTGCATAAGCGCGCCCGTTAGCAACATGGGCCTATGGCCCTGGGGCCCTCCACCAGCCTAATCGAGGACATCATCATGGGCGAATTCAAGAAGCTCGTATTCTCCGGCGTTCAGCCGACCGGCAATCTCCATCTCGGCAATTATCTCGGCGCGATCCGCAAGTTCGTGGCGCTGCAGGACGGCAATGACTGCATCTACTGCGTCGTCGACCTGCATTCGATCACCGCGCAGCTGGTCCACGAGGATCTTCGCGGTCAGATCCGTTCGATCGCTGCGGCCTTTATCGCCGCCGGCATCGATCCGGAAAAGCATATCGTCTTCAATCAGTCCGCCGTGCCGCAACATGCCGAGCTTGCCTGGGTCTTCAATTGCGTTGCCCGTATCGGCTGGATGAACCGCATGACGCAGTTCAAGGACAAGGCCGGCAAGGACCGCGAGAATGCCTCGCTCGGTCTGCTCGCCTATCCGAGCCTGATGGCTGCCGACATTCTCGTCTATCGCGGCACCCATGTGCCTGTTGGCGACGACCAGAAGCAGCACCTGGAGCTGGCGCGCGACATCGCCATGAAGTTCAATCTGGATTATCAGGATCACATCCGCCGGGCCGGTCACGGCACCGATATCGTGGTCGGCAACGAGCCTGTTCACGCCTATTTCCCGATGGTCGAGCCGCTGATCGATGGTCCGGCGCCGCGGGTCATGTCGCTGCGCGACGGCACGAAGAAGATGTCGAAATCCGATCCGTCCGACCTGTCGCGCATCAATTTGATGGACGACGAAGAGGCGATCTCCAAGAAGATCCGCAAGGCAAAGACCGATCCCGATGGCTTGCCGAGCGAAATCGAGGGTCTGAAGGGCCGCCCGGAAGCCGACAATCTCGTCGGCATCTATGCAGCACTCGCCGACAAGACGAAGGCGGAAGTTCTTGCCGAATTCGGCGGTCAGCAGTTCTCGGTCTTCAAGCCAGCCCTCATCGATCTGTCGGTGCAGGTTCTCGCGCCGATCACCGGCGAGATGCGCCGGCTGATGGACGACACGACCCATATCGACGCGATCCTGCGCAACGGCGGCGAGCGCGCCCGCGCCCGCGCCGAAGCCACGATGAAGGACGTCCGCGACATCATCGGATTTCTTTACTAGGCAAACATCGTTCGAGCCGGGCGTTGTCAGCCCGGCTCAAGCTTTGCCTGCCATGGATTTCCAGCATTGTCCGGACAGTCCGGACGATCATCCAACGCTGACGCGCTGCAAGGAACATCCATGACCCCGTCTGCCTCCACTCCAGGTGCGGCGCATTTGCCGGACGTCGAACTGCTGAGGGCCAAGGTCGCCGGGAACGGATGCCTCGTATACCAGCCCTATCTGAACGATCAGCAGCTCGCTTCGCTGGATCCGCAGGCTGTGCCGCTCGACATCTCGTTCAATACTGAGGCCGCAACGCGCGAATACGAGCTGTTCCGGACGCTCTACGATCACCATAGAGCCATCGGGTTCGATCCTTCCGCCTTCTGGGGTCTTGTTTCCAGCAAGTTCGCGTTGAAGGCTGCCACGCCATTTTCCCATTTCGTATCGCAGGCGAGCGAAGCGCAACGCGCCGGTTTCGACTGCTATGCCTACAATCCGATGCTCGCCAACGCCGCGATCTTTCTCAGCGCCTGGGATCAGGGTATCGCGACCGGCCATGTCGGCATGGACAAGATCTTCGATTACCTGGCCGCAACCGGTTACCCGGTCGGCGAGCCGCAGGGGCCCGATACATTCTTCTTCTGCAATTATTTCGTGGCAAACGACCGCTTCTGGAGAGGCTACTTCTCCTATTGCGAGGCTATTCTCTACGCCCTCGAGCAAGAGGCCGCCGCCGGCAGGCAGGCAGGTCTGGCCTATATCGGCCACGGCAATTATGCGCGCGACAAGAACACGAGCATGCGGCCGTTTGTCATCGAGCGCCTTCTCGGCCTCTACATCGCCTCCGCGCGCACCAGCGGACTGAAGGTCGCCGGTTTCGTTCCCCAGGCCGAAGACTTCGCCCGCAAATTCGGCGACCGCATGGGCAGCGCTTTGTTCGATCTCTGGTCAAAAAAGAACGATGGCATTGCAGGTGAAGGCGCTTCACGTTTCGAGACGTGGAAGGAGGCCCGCTTTGCGATCGCATCGCAGCCGATCCTCGCTTTGCATGCCGACGATCCGCCGGCCTGGCTCCCCAGGATCAACAAGCTCTAGGTGCCGAGCGAACCCGTTCGGAAGGGTTTGCGGTCGTACGAGGGGCTTGCAAATTTTCGGGTTAGGGTGTCAGAGTCCGCGCCATGGTATCAAAGCGACTCTCCCGTCTTGAAGGTCATCGCCGCAAGTTCATGGCGGTCATCGACGGTACACCCGAATGCCAGCGCGCCGTTCACTATGCCGGCCGGCGTGCCAAGAATTCCAACGGCGGCCTCGTCCTCGTCTATGTGATCCCGGAAGGCGATTTCCAGCAGTGGCTGGGCGTCGAGGAGATCATGCGTGCGGAAGCGCGCGAGGAGGCGGAAGCCGTCGTTGCCAAGTCGGCGCAGGTCGTGCGCGAGACGATAGGTATCGAACCGGAAATCGTCATTCGCGAAGGCAGCGCCGCCGAGCAGATCAATCTGGCGATCGAAGAAGACCGGGATATTGCTATCCTGGTGCTCGCGGCAAGTTCGGCGAAAGAGGGACCGGGCCCCTTGGTCTCGTCGGTTGCCGGCAAGGGTGCGGCTTTTCCGATCCCCGTCACCGTGCTTCCCGATACGCTGACGAACGAAGAGTTGGACGCGCTTGCCTGAGAAGGGCAATTCTGGAGTCATTATCTCTTGAATGGCGCGGCCAAACAGCCTATTTTCTTTTGAAGAATTCTAAAGACGGCCCCGAGCGACGGCTTGGCCGCATGGAGAGCGAAATGTTCATTCAGACCGAAGCCACCCCGAACCCCGCCACGCAGAAGTTCCTGCCGGGCAAGGTGGTGATGGAGAACGGCACGGCCGAATTCCGCAGCGCGGACGAAGCACAGGCCTCGCCGCTGGCTGCGCGCCTGTTCGAAATCCCGGGCGTGACAGGCGTCTATTTCGGTTACGACTTCATTTCCGTCTCCAAGGACAATGCCGAATGGCAGCACCTGAAGCCGGCGATCCTCGGCTCGATCATGGAGCATTTCATGTCGGGCAAGCCTGTCATGGGCGATGCATCGATCCTGTCCGAGGATGCGGATGCAGGCGACGAGTTTTTCGATGCAGGCGACGAGTCGATCGTCCTCACCATCAAGGAGCTGCTGGACACACGTGTGCGTCCGGCCGTGGCCCAGGACGGTGGCGACATCACCTTCCGCGGCTTCAAGGACGGCAAGGTCTATCTCAACATGAAGGGCTCCTGCGCCGGTTGCCCCTCCTCTACTGCAACGCTGAAGCATGGCGTTCAGAACCTGCTTCGCCACTTCGTTCCCGAAGTGCAGGAAGTCGTCGCGGCCTAAGCAACAGTATTTGCGCATCGATTCACCCGACCGGGCTATTGCAGCACGGCCGGATGAATTTATTCTGCGCGCGGAAGAATTTATTCGGAAATTGATGGCATGATAATTCTGGCGCTCGACACGGCAGGTGTGGATTGCGCTGCCGCTGTTTTTGACAGCGGTAGTGAGACGGTGCTTGGGGAGGCATCGGAGATGATTGGCAAGGGGCATGCAGAGCATCTGATGGGCATCGTCGACCGCGCATTGTCGCAGGCCGGCAAGAAGCTCGCGATGGTCGAACGCATCGCCGTGACGATCGGCCCCGGCTCCTTCACAGGCATTCGAGTGGGTGTGGCTGCGGCCCGCGGTTTCGCCCTCGCACTCGGTATCCCGACGGTCGGCGTCACGACGCTGGAAACCATGGCAGCGGCACAACGGCTGAAGACGCCCGGCCGCGCGGTCCTTGCCGCCATGGATGCCAAGCGCGACGAAATCTATCTCCAGAGTTTTTCTGCCGAAGGCGAACCGCTTGACGAGCCCCGCGCCGTACCGATTGCGGAGGCCGTCGCTTTCGCATCGTCTTTCGACGGCGAAATCACCGGCTCGGCCGCGCCGCTGCTGCGGCCCGAACTGACTGGCGACTATGTCAACGCATTTCCCATTTCCATCGTGGCGCGCCTCGGTGCTGCCGCTGATCCGTCTTCCGGAAAGCCGAAGCCCCTTTATCTGCGTGGACCCGACGCCAAGCCACAGGCGGGGTTTGCGATTGCGCGAGTATGACGATGCTGGAAGCCTATCTGTCGCTTAAGCCGGAATTCGAGATTGTCGCGATGGACAGCGACGACTGTCATGGGGTTGCGGTGCTCCACGGCGAACGATTTGCCCGCCCCTGGGGCGACGGCGAGTTTCACAGCCTGCTCAGCCAGGACAATGTCTTCGGTTTCGTCGCGCGCCAGACAAACGCTTTCCTCAAGAAGCCTCTGCCCGGTTTCGTTCTTGCCCGTCAGGTGGCAGGCGAGGCGGAAATCCTGACGGTCGCGGTGCAGACGAAGGCCGCGCGCTCCGGCCTCGGCTGGCGGCTGATGCAGGCGGCGATGCGTGAAGCGCATGCGCGGGGTGGTGAAAGCCTGTTCCTGGAAGTCGATGCGGGCAACGTGCCGGCACTCGGTCTTTACCGCAAGCTTGGCTTCGAGCAGGTTGGCGAACGCCGGGGCTATTACAAGGACGACAAGGGTGCGGTTTCCACGGCGCTTGTCATGAAGCGCGTTCTTCGCTAGTTCCCTCTTGGAACTGGAATCTCTTGTGAAGGCCGCCAATGACCGACGTAGCCAAGACCCTTGAGGAGCTTTGCGCCGAACGCGGCATGCGGATGACCGAGCAGCGCCGCGTGATTGCACGCATTCTCGAGGAATCGGAAGACCATCCCGATGTCGAGGAACTCTATCGCCGCTCCGTGAAGGTCGATGCGAAAATCTCGATCTCGACCGTCTACCGCACCGTCAAACTGTTCGAAGATGCAGGCATCATTGCCCGCCACGATTTTCGCGACGGCCGCTCGCGCTACGAGACGGTACCGGAAGAGCATCACGATCACCTGATCGACCTGAAGAATGGCGTCGTCATTGAGTTCCGCTCGCCGGAGATCGAGGCGTTGCAGGAACGCATCGCCCGCGAGCATGGCTTCAAGCTGGTCGATCACCGGCTGGAGCTCTACGGCATACCGCTGAAGAAAGACGAACGCTGATCCTATGACCGCAGCCGCAGGAAGTGCCCGCTGATGGTCTGGCTGCGCATTGTCTATGCCGCAATCGTCGTGGCGCTGGCGAGCCTGCTGCTGATGCCGTTCCAGCTGCTCGCGCTCTACTTCGACTGGAAGCTGCGCCGCACCCTTCCCCGGTTCTGGCACAGGATTGCCTGTCACGCACTCGGCATCCGGGTCCATGTTCACGGCAGCCTGGAACGGCGCCGGCCGCTGATGCTCTGCGCCAACCATGCATCCTGGATGGATATCATGGTGATGTCGTCAGTCGCCGACGTTGCCTTCATCGCCAAATCCGAGGTGCGCAGCTGGCCAATCTTCGGACAGCTTGCGAGGCTGCAAAAGAGCGTCTTCATCGTCCGCGAAGAAAAGCGCAACACCGGCAACCAGGCCAATGAAATTGCCGGGCGCATGGCCGATGGCGAGATCGTCGTGCTGTTTCCCGAGGGCACGACATCCGATGGCAACCGCCTGCTGGAAGTGAAATCGTCGCTGTTTGGCGCGGCCGCGATGGCGGTTCCGCATTCGCCCAACGGTTCGGTCTTCGTTCAGCCTGTAGCAATCGCCTATACCAAGGCGCACGGCGTCGCCCTCGGCCGCTATCATCGCCCGCTCGCAGGGTGGCCCGGCGACGTGGAGCTGATGCCGCATTTCATGGACGTCGTGAAAAACGGCGCCATCGATGTCGAGGTTCGCTTCGGCGAACCCGTCGATTACCGCGCGGATTCGAACCGCAAGGACGTGAGTTCAACCATCGCGCGGCGCATCCGTGCGATGCTGAACAGCAGCCTGCGCGGGCGCGAGATCAGCTGACGCAAGATTTCGATTTTCTAGCGGGCAAAAAACCACTAAATAGCCCGCCATGACCCAAGACAGCGCCCTTCTTCAGGCCCCGGAACTCCCGAGCGAGAGCCTCCGTGATGGCAGCAACAGCCGCAAGGTCTTCATCAAGACTTACGGCTGTCAGATGAACGTCTATGACTCGACGCGGATGAGCGACGCTCTGGCCCGCGACGGCTACGAGCCGACCGAGGATATGGAGGAGGCCGATCTCGTCCTGCTCAACACCTGTCATATCCGCGAGAAGGCGGCGGAGAAGGTTTATTCCGCCCTCGGCCGCCTGCGCGAAATGAAGAAGAAGAAGGCTGCCAAGGGCAAAGAGATGATGATCGGCGTTGCCGGTTGCGTTGCCCAGGCCGAAGGCGAGGAAATCCTGCGCCGGGCGCCTGCTGTCGATGTCGTCATCGGCCCGCAGACCTATCATCGCCTGCCGGAAGCGCTGCGCAAGGCCAAGGAAGGCCAGCGGATCGTCGATACGGAATATGCGCTCGAAGACAAATTCGAGCACCTGCCGATTGCCGAGGCGAAGAAGATCCGCTCGCGTGGCGTCACGGCTTTCCTGACCGTGCAGGAAGGCTGCGACAAGTTCTGTACGTTCTGTGTCGTGCCCTATACGCGCGGCTCGGAAGTGTCGCGCCCGGTTTCGCAGATCGTCGATGAAGCAAGACAGCTTGTGGAAGCCGGCGTGCGCGAAATCACGCTGCTTGGCCAGAACGTCAATGCCTGGCATGGTACCGGTGCGAACGGCGAAGAGTGGACGCTCGGCGACCTGCTCTACCGGCTTGCTGAAATTCCCGGCCTCGCGCGGCTGCGCTACACCACCAGCCATCCACGCGACATGGACGACCGGCTGATCGCCGCGCATCGCGATCTCCGAGCGCTGATGCCCTATCTGCATCTGCCGGTGCAGGCGGGATCGGACCGTATTCTGAAGGCGATGAACCGCCGTCATACCGCTGCCGAATATTTGGCGCTGATCGAGCGCATCCGTGCTGCCCGTCCCGACATAGCCCTATCGGGCGATTTCATCGTCGGCTTCCCGGGGGAGACAGATCGCGATTTTGAGGATACACTCAAACTCGTGGAGGAAGTGCGTTACGCGCAGGCTTTCTCCTTCAAATATTCGACACGGCCGGGCACGCCCGGCGCGGACTTGAAGGATCAAGTGCCCGAAGAGGTCAAGGCAGAAAGGCTCGAACGCCTGCAGGCGCTTCTCCTGAAGCAGCAGCAGGAATTTGCCGAATCCTGCATCGGGAAAACGATCGATCTGTTGCTGGAAAAGCCCGGTCGCATGGAAGGACAGCTTATTGGGCGTTCTCCCTGGCTTCAGTCAGTGAATGTTGATGCAAAAGCATCGCAAATCGGTGACATTATTAAAGTGCGAATCACCGGAACTGGAACGAACAGCCTGTTTGCCGAATTTGCAGAGGGCTGAGGTTCAACAAAGGAGCTCGACCGCTTGAACGGACAAGAATTGGTTTCTTCTTCACCGCGCCACCCACGCATTGCGAGCGACGCCAATCACTTTGTCCTGACGTTCGAGAACAACCGGTTCGCCAGTGAACTTTTTGGTCAGTTCGATCAGAACCTGAAGCTCCTCGAAGAGCGGCTCCACATCGATGCGCGCGCCCGCGGTAATTCCGTCGTCATTACCGGCGATGTGGTAACCACCAATCAGGCGCGGCGCACGCTCGATTATCTCTATGAAAAACTTCAGAAAGGCGGCAGCGTGGAACGATCCGACGTCGAGGGTGCCATTCGCATGGCCGTTGCGGCCGACGACCAATTGAGCCTGCCGACGATGGAGAAGAAAGCCAAATTGACCATGGCTCAGATTTCAACGCGCAAGAAGACCATCATTGCCCGGACCCCAACGCAGGACGCCTATATGCGGGCGCTGGAGCGCAACGAGCTGGTCTTCGGCGTCGGCCCTGCCGGTACCGGCAAGACCTACCTCGCCGTTGCCCAGGCCGCCCAGCTGCTGGAGCGCGGTGCGGTCGAGAAGATCATCCTGACCCGCCCGGCCGTCGAAGCCGGCGAGCGCCTCGGCTTCCTGCCCGGCGACCTGAAGGAAAAGGTCGATCCCTATCTCCGCCCTCTCTATGACGCGCTTTACGACATGATCCCGGGCGATAAGGTGGAGCGCGCGATTACGGCGGGTGTCATCGAAATCGCACCGCTCGCCTTCATGCGCGGACGCACACTTTCGAACGCGGCAATCATCCTTGACGAAGCGCAGAACACGACATCGATGCAGATGAAGATGTTCCTGACCCGTCTCGGCGAAAATTCGCGGATGATGATCACCGGCGACCCAAGCCAGATCGACTTGCCGCGCGGCGTGAAATCCGGCCTTGTCGAGGCCCTTCACCTGCTCACCGAAGTCGAGGGCATCTCGATCGTCCGCTTCAAGGACGCCGATGTCGTTCGTCATCCGCTTGTCGGCCGCATCGTCAGGGCTTATGACGCCACCTACACAGCGCGCGAAGAAGACGCGATCAAATAGGACTTATGGCCTTACTCGATATTCAGATCAGCGTGGAAGAAGGCGGCTGGCCTTCCGAGGACGAGTTGCAGCCTTTGACGGACCGTGTGCTGGAAAAGGCCGCGGACTATCTCAAGGCCAGTGCCAAGCAGAAGTTTCCCAAGATGGCCACCGAGGTTTCGCTGGTCTTTACCGACGACGAGTCGATCCGGGCGATCAATGCCGAATGGCGCCAGAAGGACAAGGCGACTAACGTGCTGTCCTTCCCTGCCTACCCGATCACGCCGGGCAAGATTCCCGGACCGATGCTCGGCGACATCATCATCGCCAGGGAGACCGTGGCGCGCGAGGCGAAAGAGCTTGAGAAGCCTTTCGAAGACCATCTGACCCATTTGATGGTGCATGGTTTCTTGCATCTGTTCGGCTACGACCATATGAATGATGCAGAAGCCGAAATTATGGAGGGGTTGGAGACTCGTATTTTGGCAGATCTCGGCCTATCTGACCCCTACGAAGGTCAAGACCTTAAATTGGAACCATGAGCGACTTTTCAGCAAAGACCACGGCAGACAGCAAGGATGCCGACCAATCTTCCTCCTCCGACGAGGGTGGAAGTAGTAGAAACGCCGGGCGATCTTTCTGGGCACGCGCAGCCCGCATCCTCCGGCCACAGCAAGGCTCGCGCTTGCGCGAGGACCTCGCCGACGCGCTGATGACCAGCGATACCGGCGACGACGCCTTTTCGCCCGACGAGCGGGCGATGCTGCACAATATCCTGCGCTTCCGCGAAGTTCGTGTTGCCGACGTCATGGTGCCGCGCGCCGATATCGAGGCGGTCGATCAGACGATCACCATCGGCGAGCTGATGATCTTGTTCGAAGAGTCCGGCCGCTCACGCATGCCTGTCTACGCAGACACGCTCGATGATCCTCGCGGCATGGTGCATATCCGCGACCTTCTCTCCTATGTCGCCAAGCAGGCGCGCAACAAGCGCCGGACCGGCATCAAGGCAAAAGCCGCCGAACCGGTCGTCGAGATCGCGCCCGAAAACCTCCAGAAGGTCAGCCGCTCATCCAAGCCGAATTTCGATCTGGCACGGGTCGATCTGCAGAAGACGCTTGCCGAGGCAGGCATCATCCGCAAGATCCTGTTCGTCCCGCCGTCGATGCTGGCGTCCGACCTTCTGCGCCGCATGCAGGTCAACCGTACGCAGATGGCGCTTGTGATCGACGAGTATGGCGGCACGGACGGCCTGGCATCGCATGAAGACATCGTTGAAATGGTTGTCGGCGATATCGACGACGAGCATGACGATGACGAGGTGATGTTCAAGCGTGTCTCCGAGGACATGTTCGTTGCCGATGCCCGCGTCGAGCTGGAAGAGATCGCTGCGGCGATCGGCCCGGATTTCGACATTGCCGAGCAGGTGGACGAAGTGGATACGCTGGGTGGCCTGATCTTCTCCGCACTCGGCCGCATCCCGGTCCGCGGCGAAGTGGTTCAGGCGCTGCCGGATTTCGAATTCCACATCCTCGATGCCGATCCGCGGCGCATCAAGCGCGTCCGCATCACCCGCAAGCGCCAGGCGATCCGCCGTCGCGTGAGGGACGGAGACGGCGCAGGCGGCTCCGAACAGGGCGACGACAGGCCCGCAGAATCCTCTGCGGCAAACTGAGCGCCCGTAAGGCACGACAAACAGCTGCTTTTTTGAAAGACTGCGAGCCGGGTTGATTCGCGGCTTAATGGGGACTGTGCATGGAGCGGCTTGCGGACAGGGTTATCCTGCTCTGGGGTTTCAAACGGGCGTTGCTGGCAATCCTTGCAGGCGCCATCGGCGTCATCGCCCTGCCCCCGATCGGCTTCTTTGCCGCGATGTTCATCTCCTTCACGCTGCTCGTCTGGCTGATCGACGGCGCGGCTGCCTCGCCGGAGGCAAGCTTCATCGGCAGGCTGTGGCCAGCCTTCGTTACCGGCTGGCTTTTCGGCTTCGGCTATTTCGTCGCCGGGCTCTGGTGGCTCGGGCATGCGCTGCTGATCGATTCCGATGCCTTTGCCTGGGCGTTGCCGTTGGCCATTCTCGGGCTGCCCGCCGTGCTGGCGATCTTCTACGGCCTGGCCGCTGCCGCTGCCCGGATTTTCTGGTCTGAGGGTTTCGGCCGTATCGCAGCGCTGGCGGCGAGCTTCGGTCTGTTCGAATGGCTTCGCAGTGTCGCGTTCACCGGCTTTCCGTGGAATGCAGTCGGTTACGGCATGATGCCGGTGCCGCTGATGATGCAATCGGCCCATGTGCTTGGCGTCATGGGCGTCACGGCGCTTTCCGTCTTCGTCTTTGCAGCACCGGCGCTGCTTGGGACCCGCCAGGGCGCCAGGACGGGTGTCTTTGCCGCTGCCCTGCTGTTTGCCGCGCATATCGGTTACGGCGGCTACATCCTCTACTATCTACCGAAGCCAACGCCGGCGCCTGGGGCCACCCCGCCTGTCGTCCGCCTGGTGCAGCCGATGATCGACCAGGCGGCCAAGCTCGACAGCGATGCCGATCGCTCGGCGATTTTCGAACAGCATCTGAAGCTCTCCGCGGAAGCCCCGAAGAATGGCACCAAGAAGCCTGACATCATCGTGTGGCCGGAAACCTCTATCCCTTTCATCCTGACCGACAATCAAGACGCCTTGACGCGGATCGCCGATACGCTTGACGACAGCCAGATCCTTATTGCGGGCGCCGTCCGTGTCGAGGAGAGCGGTCCCGGTAATGCGCCGCGCTATTATAACTCGATCTATGTCATCGATGGACGCGGCCAGATCATCGCGGCATCCGACAAGGTGCATCTGGTGCCGTTCGGCGAATATGTGCCGTTCGAGAACATTCTGGATAATTTCGGCATTCAGAATATCGTCGAGATGCCGGGAGGCTTTACCGCAGCTGCAAGCCGCGAAATGCTGAACCTGCCAGGTGGCCTCGCACTATATCCGCTGATCTGCTACGAAATCATCTTTCCCGGCGAAATGGCCGGTATCAATCAGGCCAACGCCATTCTCAATATTACTAATGATGCATGGTTTGGGTCTACGCCCGGGCCTTATCAGCACTTTCAGCAGGCGCGAATCCGCGCAGTTGAGACAGGATTGCCGCTGATTCGCGACGCCAATAGCGGCATTTCAGCGCTAGTGAATTCACGCGGAGAGATTATTGCCGGCCTTGGGCTCAATGAGAGCGGTTTCATAGACGCAACTCTTGATGGCGAACAGGGCAATTCCACAGCGCGCTATCCACATCAAGCCTACTTTTGGTTGACTGAAACGTTGCTGTTTATGATTGCGCTGATTTCTCGCATGGGTTTTATTTTCAAGCAGAATTGACCAAAAACCCCTAAAATTGCATAGTAGCTCAGATCGGCGTTGTTAACGTATGCTTGAGAGTGGGTTAATGCCTCTTGCAACGTGGCGTTACGGATGGGTTCAGGGGATGCCGGTTTCACTCGTTGAAATATCTTTTGTTAGGGCACAACCATGATTGAGAACAAGAAGAAGCCGAACCCGATCGACATCCATGTTGGCAGTCGCATTCGTCTTCGCCGTACTATGCTTGGCATGAGCCAGGAAAAACTTGGCGAAAGCCTGGGCATTACATTCCAGCAGATTCAGAAGTACGAAAAGGGCACGAACCGCGTCGGCGCCAGCCGCCTGCAGAATATTTCGAGCATCCTGAACGTTCCTGTTTCCTTTTTCTTCGAAGACGCGCCAGGCGAGCATGGCGGCGGAATGAGCGGGCTGGCGGAAGCTTCCAGCTCGAACTACGTCGTCGACTTTCTTTCGTCGTCGGAAGGCCTCCAGCTCAACCGCGCATTCGTCAAGATTTCCGATCCGAAGGTTCGCCGGAAGGTCGTCGAACTGGTGAAGGCGCTAGCTGCAGAAGCGGACGCCGACTAAGCGATCCCTAAAGCAGGTAAATTAGAAAAGGCGGTCGAAAGGCCGCCTTTTTTACGTTTTTAAGGCAAAATTTGTCATTTCACCGCAGATATAAAGATATATTTATGTCCTTCTGCGCTTGTTTTTCGAGCCTGAACTGAGTACCAATTCGTCGAACTTATTCTTTGAGGGGAATCCCGGAATGCGCGCTAATTACCTCTTCACCAGTGAGTCTGTTGCCGAAGGTCACCCGGACAAGGTGTGTGACCGTATCTCCGACGAAATCGTGGATCTGGTTTACCGCGAAGCGGCGAAAACCGGCGTAAACCCATGGGGCGTGCGCATTGCCTGCGAGACCCTGGCAACCACAAACCGCGTCATCATCGCCGGTGAGGTTCGCCTGCCGCCGAGCCTGATGAAGAAGGACAAGGACGGCAAGGACGTCATCAACCCGTCGAAGTTCAAGGCTGCCGCCCGCCGCGCCATCAAGGACATCGGCTACGAGCAGGACGGCTTCCACTGGAAGACGGCGAAGATCGACGTTCTCCTGCACTCGCAGTCCGCCGACATCGCCCAGGGCGTTGACAGCGCCGCCGACCAGCAGGGTGACGAAGGTGCCGGCGACCAGGGCATCATGTTCGGTTACGCCTGCAAGGAAACCCCGGATCTCATGCCGGCGCCGATCTACTATTCGCACAAGATCCTGCAGCTGCTGGCCACCGCCCGTAAGAAGGGCGACGGCGAAGTTGCCAAGCTCGGCCCCGATGCCAAGAGCCAGGTGACCGTGCGCTACGTCAACGGTAAGCCGTCGGAAGTCGCATCGATCGTTCTGTCCACCCAGCATCTCGACGAGAGCTGGGATTCGAAGAAGGTTCGCGCCGTCGTCGAGCCCTATATCCGTGAAGCTCTCGGCGAGTTGCCGATCGCCAGCGATTGCAAGTGGTACATCAACCCCACCGGCAAATTCGTCATCGGCGGTCCGGATGGTGACGCAGGCCTGACCGGCCGCAAGATCATCGTCGACACCTACGGCGGTGCAGCCCCGCATGGCGGCGGCGCATTCTCCGGCAAGGACACGACCAAGGTCGACCGTTCGGCCGCCTACGCCGCCCGCTACCTCGCCAAGAACGTCGTTGCCGCCGGCCTCGCCGACAGCTGCACGATCCAGCTCTCCTACGCCATCGGCGTTGCCCAGCCGCTGTCAATCTATGTCGATCTGCACCAGACCGGCAAGGGCGTGACCGAGGATCAGGTGGAAGCCGCGATCCGCAAGAACATGGACCTGTCGCCGACGGGTATCCGCCGCCATCTCGACCTCAACAAGCCGATCTATGCCAAGACCTCTGCTTACGGCCATTTCGGCCGCAAGGCTGGCCGTGACGGCTCGTTCTCCTGGGAGCGCACCGACCTGGTGAAGGGCCTCAAGGAAGCCATCAAGGTCAAGGCTGCGGCATGACGGATATGGAACGCCGCGGACGCGCGACCGAAGCCTTCTTCGGCCGCCGCAAAGGAAAGGCCCTCCGCGGACAACAGGCGGAAAAGCTGAGTACCCTGCTCCCGGCTTTCCTCATCGATCTTTCAGCGGCTCATCCCGAGCCGCTGAGAAGCCTCTTTCCGGTGCCGGTGGAGAAACTCCGCCTGGAAATCGGCTTTGGCGGCGGTGAGCACCTGATCCACCGCGCCCAGGAATTGCCGTCTACCGGCTTTATCGGTGTCGAGCCGTTCATCAATTCCATGCAGAAGCTGCTTGCCAGCGTCCAGGACAAGGGCGCCAGGAACGTTCGCGTCTTTAACGACGATGCGACGCAGCTGCTCGACTGGCTGCCCGATGGCTGCCTTGACCAGATCGATCTGCT
Organism: Rhizobium sp. 01N424; assembly: GCF_056399485.1. NCBI lineage: Bacteria > Pseudomonadati > Pseudomonadota > Alphaproteobacteria > Hyphomicrobiales > Rhizobiaceae > Rhizobium > Rhizobium sp. 01N424. Next base: position 266,055 of record NZ_JBFTRK010000001.1, on the reverse strand, counting down.
CTATCCCGATCCCTGGCCCAAGCGGAAGCATTGGAAACGCCGTTTCGTCTCGAAGACGAATCTCGCGCGTTTCCATCGCGTGCTGAAGCCCGGCGGACTGTTCTGCTTCGCTTCGGATATCGATACTTATGTGAACTGGACGCTGCTGAAATGCCGCGACCACGGCGGCTTCGACTGGCTGGCAAGCAATGCCGCCGACTGGCTGACGCCCTATGAGGGCTGGCCGAGCACCCGCTACGAAGCCAAGGCGCGGCGTGAAGGCCGCTCTTCCGCCTATCTGACTTTCAAGAAAATATAAGCCTGCAACTTAGTGCAGGCTTACCGTCTTCAGTTCGTCCTCGGCAGCCTTGAAGAAGGTGCTCGAGCGATTGTCTGTCAATAGGATCGGCGTGCCGTCCGCGCCGAACAGGGCCCATAGATCGACGCCAGGGTCGATATCGGGCGCTTCGGGGAAGCACTTCGATACTTCTTCGTTACGCATTTTGCGGACGTAGGCGACCTCGCCGTTGCCGATACCGGCAAGTTCGGATTTGGTCAGGTGAGAATTCGCTTCTTTCATCAACATTCCTGTACCTCCAAGAGAAGGGACTAGCGGCTCAACTCGAACCGTTGTCCTACTGTGGGACCGAAATGTTAATTTTCTTGACCATGCGGGCGGGCTCCGGCCGAATAAGATCGACTGAAAGCAAACCGTTTTTTAGCCCCGCGCCAAGCACTTGCATGCCATCGGCAAGCACGAAAGTACGTTGAAACTGGCGGGCTGCGATGCCGCGGTAGAGATACTCGCGCTCGCCCTGTTCGACCTGCCGGCCGCGGATCAAAAGCTGGTTTTCTTCCGTCGTCACATCCAGCTCATCCTCACCGAAACCGGCAACGGCAAGCGTGATTCGAAGACGCTCGGGCTGGTCATGACCGGCGGCGATGCGCTCGATATTATAGGGGGGATAGCCATCGCTTGCCTTGGAAATACGCTCCAGCGTCTTTTCCATGGCGTCGAAGCCCAGAAGCAGCGGGCTGGCAAAGGGAGTGATACGGCTCATGTTTCAAGTCCTTGATGCAAGCGACCTTTCCGGACCTAAACTAGCATCCGGCTGTTGCTAATATGGGAATTAGCGGGCAGCCGCGCAAGGTTTTGCGGACCTCGCGACAGGACCGGGAAATTTTAGGGTAAACGGTGCCTTCGTCCTTGCTTGACAAAGCGCATGCGGGCTCGCATCAAATCGTCACCCGTAAGGGCTGCGCCGATTTGCGACGCAATCATAAACAAATGGTGCCTGCCAAAACGACGTGCACCTGAGGAGGGACGACGTATATGGCAAACCCCAGAAAGATCATCATCGATACCGATCCGGGCCAGGACGATGCCGCGGCGATCATGCTCGCCTTCGGCAGCCCCGAAGAGCTCGAAATTCTCGGCATCACGACGGTCGCCGGCAACGTGCCGCTGTCCTATACCAGCCGGAATGCGCGCATCATCTGCGAGCTCTGCCAGCGCACCGATATCAAGGTCTTTGCCGGCGCCGACAAGCCGATCGCCCGTAAACTCGTCACCGCCGAACATGTCCACGGCAAGACCGGCCTCGACGGCCCGACGCTGCCCGAGCCGACCATGCCGCTGCAGGCACAGCATTCCGTCGATTTCATCATCGAGACGCTGCGCCGAGAGCCTGAAGGCAGCGTGACGCTCTGCACGCTCGGCCCTCTCACCAATATCGGCCTCGCCTTCCAGAAGGCGCCTGACATCGTTGCGCGCGTCCGCGAGCTTGTCATGATGGGCGGAGGCTTCTTCGAGGGTGGCAACATCACGCCGGCCGCCGAATTCAACATTTATGTCGATCCCGAAGCGGCCGACATCGTCTTCCGCTCAGGCGTGCCGGTCGTGATGATGCCGCTCGACGTGACGCACCAGCTTTTGACCCGCAAGGACCGCGTCAAGCGCATGGCCGACCTCGGCACCGCGCCGGCACAGGCGATGGTCGAGATGCTGGAGTTCTTCGAGCGCTTCGATATCGAGAAATACGGTTCCGACGGCGGCCCGTTGCACGACCCGACCGTTGTTGCCTACCTCCTGAAGCCAGAGCTCTTCAAGGGCCGGGAATGCAATGTCGAGATCGAGGTGAAGTCGGAACTGACCGTCGGCATGACGGTCGTCGACTGGTGGCATGTGACCGACCGCAAGCGCAATGCCAAGGTCATGCGCTTTGTCGATGCCGATGGTTTCTTCGATCTGCTGATCGAGCGTTTCGCCCGCATCTGAGCGAAGAACAAAGACCAAAAGAAAAGGGCCGCTTCTCAGCGGCCCTTTTTCATTATGCGTCCTTCTGATCCAGATAGGAATTGGCAGCCTCTGCCTCGGGCTTCGGACCGCCCTTGGCGACGCCGACCATGGCCGGGCGCAGCACGCGCTCGCCAATGGTGAAGCCGGCCTGCACCACCTGGACGACAGTGTTGTTTGGAACTTCCGTGTTCGGCACTTCGAACATCGCCTGATGGAAGTTCGGGTCGAACTTCTGGCCGACAGGATCGAGCTGGCGAACGCCATGGCGCTCGAGCGTCGAGAGCATGGAGCGCTCGGTCATCTCGACACCTTCGATCAGGGTCGTCAGGCCAGCCTCGCCCGCAGCCTTGGCTTCGGCCGGAATGGCATCGAGCGCCCGGCGCAGGTTGTCGGATACGGCGAGCATGTCACGCGCAAAACCGGCAACGGAATAGGACTTCGCGTCCTTCACTTCACGCTCGGTGCGGCGGCGCAGGTTGTCCATTTCTGCGGCGAGGCGCAGATAGCGGTCGCGCAACTCGGCATTTTCTGCCTTCACGAGTTCCAACGGATCCGGCTGGGACGATGCCTCAGCGGCCGCTTCATTCTCGACGTTTGCGGCTGCGTCCGCAGCAGCTTCAGCCGCAACAGCCTCAGGTCCGTTTTTCGTCGTTTCGTCAGTCATGACGGTCTCCGGGTAAAGGGTTCTTTCGGGATGCGCCCGATATCGAGCTTTGACCGCAAAAAATCAAGTCTGCGTGACAAAGAACCGGAAATTCCGGCTTTTTCAGAGCGACCCGCGCGACAGGCGGGAAATCAGCTGGGCGGTATAATCGACCATCGGCACGATACGGGAGTAATTCAGCCGGGTCGGGCCGATGACGCCGACGGCACCGACGATGCGGTCGTCGTCGTCACGATAGGGCGCGACGATCAGCGAAGAGCCGGATAGCGAGAAGAGCTTGTTTTCGGAACCGATGAAAATGCGGACGCCCGGACCGCTTTCCGCGAGATTCAGCAGTTCGATCAGGCTGTCCTTCTTCTCCAGGTCATCGAAGAGCATGCGCAGGCGGTCGAGATCGCCGGCGCTGTCGAGACCCTCGAGCAGGTTGGCACGGCCGCGGATGATCAGCTGCGCCGGCTTGCCTTCATCCGGGCTGCCGGACCAGACGGCAATGCCGCGCTCCACGAGGTCACGCGACAAGGCATCGAGCTCGTGGCGCACATCCGTTTTCAGCCGGTCGAGTTGCTTGCGCAACTCCGGCAGCGTCTGACCGGTCATGTGGGCGTTGAGGAAGTTGGCGGCCTCAGTCAGCTGCGACGACGTCACGCCCGCCGGAAGCTCGATGATCCGGTTTTCGACCTGATCATGTTCGCCGACCAGAACCGCGAGTGCCTTGGTCGGTTCCAGGCGGATGAACTCGACATGTTTCAGCACCGGATCGTTCTTCGAGGTGATCACCAAGCCGGCGCCGCGGGAGATCCCCGACAGCATCCGGCTTGCCTCGTTCATCATCGATTCCACCGGATTGTCGCGGCTTTCGGCGCGCACCTGGCGATCGATGCTGGCGCGCTCTTCGGCCGAGAGGTCACCCACCTGCATGAAGGCATCGACGAAGAACCGGAGCCCGACCTGGGTCGGCAGACGCCCGGCGCTGATATGCGGCGAGTAGATGAGCCCCAGCTCTTCCAGATCGCTCATCACATTGCGCACCGAGGCCGGAGACAGGGACATCGGAAGAATACGGGAGAGGTTTCGCGAGCCGAGCGGCTCACCGTTTTCCAGATAGCCTTCGACGATACGGCGGAAGATTTCCTTCGAGCGTTCATCCAGCGCAGCAACGGCATCCGAAACCGACGTAGATCTGAAGCCCATGAATTCTGAAACACCCACGCTGATGACAATCTGCAAAATATAATCAATCTCGTCCGCGTGGCAAAAGGGAATTTGCAAATGACCGCAGCCAATCGTAGAAGCGGGGCAGCATCACGAAACAACGCATGATCATGCCGTGCCGCCACTCGCGGCCTAACGGCCTCATGCATCAGGAGACAGAGAATGCGGCCGTCAGGCAGAAAAACCGACCAGATGCGCAAGGTCAGCTTCGAGCGCAACTTTTCCAAGCATGCCGAAGGCTCCTGTCTCGTGAAATTCGGCGATACACATGTGCTGTGCACGGCAAGCCTTGAAGAAAAGACGCCGCCGTGGCTGCGCAACACCGGCAAGGGCTGGGTCACATCCGAATACGGCATGCTGCCGCGCGCCACGGGCGAGCGCATGAAGCGTGAAGCGGCGACCGGCAAGCAGGGCGGCCGCACGCAGGAAATTCAGCGCCTGATCGGCCGCTCGCTGCGGGCCGTCGTTGACCTCACTGCGCTCGGCGAGCGCCAGATCACCATCGACTGCGACGTCATCCAGGCTGACGGCGGCACGCGCACGGCTTCTATCACCGGTGGCTGGATTGCGCTTTACGACTGCCTGAAGTGGATGGAAAGCCGTAACATGATCAAGGTCGATCGTGTTCTCAAGGATCATGTCGCGGCCATCTCCTGCGGTATTTTCGCCAGCCAGCCGGTCATCGACCTCGACTATATCGAGGATTCCTCTGCGGAGACCGATGCGAACTTCGTCATGACGGGTGCCGGCGGCATCGTCGAAATTCAGGGCACGGCCGAAGGCACGCCGTTCAGCGAAGCCGAATTTGCATCGCTGATGGGTCTCGCAAAGAACGGCATTGCCGAGCTCGTGGAACTGCAGAAGCAGGCAATCGCCGGGTGAACGACATGCTGGAGGGCATGCTGGAAACGGCGCTTTACGCGAAGGACCTGGATAGAGCCGAAGCTTTCTATGAAGGCATTCTCGGTCTTTCCAAGATCACGCGGGCTGCCAACCGGCATGTCTTCTTTCGGTGCGGACCCGGGGTGCTGCTGATGTTCAACCCGGACGAGACGGTCAAGCCACCGGCGCCGGGCGCGCTTCAGGTTCCGGCGCACGGCACCAAGGGAGCGGGCCACGCCTGCTTTCGCGTCTCTGCCGGGAATATCGATGCGATGGCCGCCAGGCTGACGGCGGCCGGCATCGCCATCGAATCCGAAGTTCACTGGCCGAATGGCGGCCGCTCGATCTACTTTCGCGATCCGGAAGGCAACAGCCTGGAATGCGCCGAAGCCCGCATATGGGGCATCGAATAGGAAACAGAATGCGCAAGCTCGACACCAAGACCATCATTGTCGCCAGCCACAACGCCGGCAAGATCCGCGAAATCCAGGACCTGATCGGCCCGCTGGGTTTCACAGCCAAGTCGGCAGCCGAGCTCAATTTCGTCGAGCCTGACGAGACCGGCACGACCTTCGAAGAGAACGCGAAAATCAAGGCACTCGCCTCTGCCAGCGCTGCCAACATGCCGGCGCTGTCTGATGATTCCGGTCTGGTGGTCGATGCGCTCGGTGGCGATCCCGGCGTCTATACGGCCAATTGGGCCGAGACCGCCGATGGCACCCGCGATTTCGCGATGGCGATGCAGAAGGTCGAGACGGCACTCGAGAAAGCCGGAGCGGCCAAGCCGGAGCAGCGCACAGCCCGCTTCGTCAGCGTTCTCTGCCTTGCATGGCCGGATGGACATACGGAGCTTTTCCGCGGCGAAGTCGAAGGCACTGTCGTCTGGCCGCCGCGCGGCACGCAGGGTTTCGGCTACGATCCGGTGTTCCAGCCGCAAGGCTATGAGACCACCTTCGGCGAGATGAGCGCCGAACAGAAGCATGGCTGGAAGCCCGGGGATGAGCAGGCGCTATCGCATCGTGCGCGCGCCTTCAAAATCTTTGTCGAAACCTGCCTGGAAGCGTAAGGTCGGCTCGTGGACGATCTGAACAACCTGACTTCGCTGCGTGATGCCAAGCTTCTGCCGGATACCGGGGAGCCCGGTTTCGGCGTCTATGTTCACTGGCCCTTCTGCGCCGCGAAATGCCCCTATTGCGATTTCAATAGCCATGTGCGCCACCAGCCCGTCGATCAGGAGCGCTATGTGGCTGCCTTCCTCAAGGAGATGGCCGCGATCCGCCAATTGAGCGGACCGAAGACGGTGACCAGCATCTTTCTCGGCGGCGGCACGCCCTCGCTGATGAAGCCGGAGACCGTGGACGCGGTCCTGAACGGGATTGCCCGGGAATGGCACGTGCCTTCGGGCATCGAGATCACCATGGAGGCCAATCCTTCGAGCGTCGAGGCAGAGCGGTTCCGCGGCTATCGCGTCGCCGGCGTCAACCGCGTCTCGCTCGGCGTTCAGGCGCTGAACGATCGCGACCTGAAATTCCTCGGCCGACTGCACAATGTCGAGGACGCGCTGAAGGCGATCAAGCTGGCGCGCGATATCTTCCCGCGCATGTCGTTCGACCTCATCTACGCACGTCCCAATCAAACAGTGGACGAATGGGAACGCGAGCTCAAGGAGGCCATCTCCTATGCCGTCGATCATCTGTCGCTCTACCAGCTGACGATCGAGGAAGGCACGCCTTTCTACGGCCTGCACAAGGCCGGCAAGCTCATCGTGCCTGACGGCGAGCAATCGGCCGTGCTCTACGAGGCAACGCAAGAGATCACCGAGCGCGAAGGCATGCCTGCCTACGAGGTGTCCAACCACGCCCGCCCCGGCGCCGAGAGCCGCCACAACCTCACCTATTGGCGCTACGGCGACTACGCCGGTATCGGGCCCGGCGCCCATGGCCGCCTGACCCGCGGCGCCGAGAAGCTCGCCACGGCAACCGAGCGCAAGCCGGAATCCTGGCTGAAGATGGTCGAGCGTGACGGACACGGCGTTCTCGAAGAGGAACGGCTCGGCTACGAAGAGCAATCGGATGAATTGCTGCTGATGGGCCTGCGGCTGAAGGAAGGCGTCGATCTCGCCCGGTGGCAGCAGCTCTCGGGACGCGATCCGGATCCGGCGCGCGAGGAGTTCCTGCTGGAACACGGCTTCATCGAGCGGCTCGGCAATTCGCGGCTTCGCTGCACGCCATCGGGGATGCTGATCCTCGATTCCGTCGTGGCCGATCTCGCCTGCTAATTTTCAGGCCGCGCGCTTGCGGCCGAGCGCCAGCAACCGCCCGTCGATCGCCGCAAGGCCGATGGCAATCATCGCCATGCCGATCAGATGCTTCGTTTGCAGCTGTTCTCCCAGGATCAGCGCACCGAGCAGGATGGCGCTGACCGGGATCAGGAAGGTGACAAGCATCAGATTGGTCGCACCCGCCGTCGCCAGGATCCGGAAGAACAGAATGTAGGCGATCGCCGTCGAGAGAATGGCGAGGCCGAACAGCGCCACCCAGGTTTCAGCACCGGGCATTGCCAGCGTCCACGGGCGGTCGGCAATCAGGGCGATCGGGATCATCAGCGCGGTAGAGGCCGTGACCTGGCCGGCAGCCGGCAATAGCGGCGGCATGCCCATGGCGCGGAAGCGGCGTCCCCAGATCCCGGCAAAGGAATAGGAAATCGCCGCGCCGAGGACGGCGAGCTGCGCCAGCACGTTCGAGCCGAGATCATGCAGCGCGTCGAAGCCGATCATATAGGCGACACCGGCAAAGCCGACGACGACACCGATCAACCGGTTGGCCGTCATTTTCTCATCCGCCGTCAGGAAATGGGCAACGACGACGGCAAAGAGCGGCGTCGTGGCATTCAGGATCGAGGCGAGCCCACTGGCGATATGGGTCTGGCCCCAGACGATCAGGCAGAAAGGGATCATGTTGTTCAACACGCCCATGCCGAAGAAGGTGATCCAGCTTTTCGGATCGCGCGGCATCCGGTGACCCATCATGCGGACGATGAGATTGAGCGCGATAGCAGCAAGCAGCACGCGGCCGGTGACAATCGTGAAAGGCGGCAACGCCTTGACCAGGATGCCGTTGAAAAGGAACGAGCCGCCCCAGAGCAGGGAGAGAACCAGCATCATGCCCCATTCGGCCAAGCCCATCTGCTTCTGCATCGTCATCCTCCATCGCATGCAAGCGTCATAGAGCGGCCAGGCGGTAGCGGCCACCCGATTCCTGCAGACGCAGCATGCAGCTACATTCGATTTATTCTCGTCCGAGATCGGCAGGCAATGTGCATTGCGGATCCGTTTGATGCTGATATTATTTCCATAATCGGATCGCGGCAAACGAGTCTTTTTCGCCTTACACTTTAGCTGAGCTAAATCATGAGCGACTATCTACCCTCGCTATCGGCCTTGCGGGCCTTCGAAGCCGCAGCCCGGCACCTCAGCATGACGCTCGCAGCCCGGGAGCTGAACGTGACGCCCGGCGCCGTCAGTCTGCAGATCCGCGACCTGGAAGCCGCGCTTGGCGTGCAACTGTTCGACCGCAAGCCGCGGGCGCTGGCGCTGACCGTCGAGGGCGCCGACTACTTCACCACGCTGAGGGCGGCATTCCGGCTGGTGCGCGAAGCGACGGCGGCGATCACGGCCCGGGCGCGCGGCGCGATCCTCAACGTCACCTGTACCGCCGGGTTTGCCACCTACTGGCTGGTGCCCCGGCTTGGCCGGTTCGAAACACTGCATCCGGAGATCGACGTGCGGATCAGCGCCTCACACCGCGTCCTCGATTTCCAGCGCGACGGGATCGATCTGGCGATCCGTCATGGGCTCGGCGGCTATGAGGGGCTGGTCAGCGAACGGCTTGTCGATGACGAACTCATGCCGGTCTGCATACCCAAGCTTGCCGGAGAGCTCGGTGATCACCCCGCTCCCGCGGCGCTGGCGCCCTTCACGCTGATCCACGACGTCTACCGCCACGACTGGCAGCTCTGGCTGGAGGCCGCAGGCGCGGCCGGCGTTGACGCGTCCCGCGGGCCGATCTTCATGCATGGCAATGGCGCCTATGAGGCGATGAAGGCCGGTCTTGGCTTCGCGCTGATGCGACGCTCCTTCGTCGACACGGAGCTCAAGGAAGGCGCCGTCATCGCACCCTTCCCGATCGGCGTCGCCAGCCGCCTTGCCTTCCACCTCGTCTATCCGGGTGCCGCCTTGGAGCGCCCGGCCGCGGCCGCGTTCCGCCGCTGGCTACTCTCGGAGGCGCAAAGTTAGGCACGTCGATAAATCAAAGATGAATTATCTAGTCACCTTTATCTTCCTTTTCGCTGATGGTGCGGTTATCAAGCAGTGACTGCCTGCATTGAAGCCGAACGGTGCCATGAATATCCGTTGTTCTGCCATTCCATCTTTATGGCGCGCTGAGGCGCGCTCCTGCCGCATGGTCAGCACATGGCGGTGATTGCAGCCACAGAGGCCCTGAGAGGCGCCTACCGCCCGTCAGAGCGGCTTGCGTCACTGTTTACCGGCGAGCATGCGTGGTGTGCCGAAAAGCTCATGCTGTCGGCGGACCTGGAAGGCGCGATGCCTCTCAACAGCTTCTTCACCGGCGGAGCGTTTGAACAAGCAATCGACCGCTACGCCGCCATCTCGGGCGGAACCGACCGCCGTGCTGCCGTGTCGATGTGGACGCTCTACTACTTTGCCGGTCTGACGATCGCCTATCTGATTGCGAGGCGCGCCGGAGGCCGGCGGCTGCCGGTTGCTTTCGATGAGATGACCATTGCGCTCAACGAGGACGGACTGCCGCGCGCCTTCGGCGTGCCGCATAACGGTTGGGATGATGGCGCTGCCCGCGGCTCTTTCGAGGCGATCGATCCGCTTCTTGAAACACATCTCTTCAAGGCCGTAGGCCAGTTGGTGAAGCACGGCATTTCCGCCAAGCTCTGCTGGAACAATGCGGCCGTCTATATCGACTATGCGCTGCGGCTGACCGCAGACAAGGACGACCCCGACTTGGCCCAGGCCGACCTGCCGGTTTTCGTGCGTGGCTGCCTGCCCGATGGCGGCGTCAATCCGCTCTCCGGCTGTATCCGGCACGTGGAGGAGAACGGCGAATGCGTGGCGCGCCGAAAGGTCTGCTGCCTTCGCTATATGCTGCCCGGCATACCGAGCTGTGGCAAGCTCTGTGCGCTGCCTGAAAGACGCAACCAGTAGCTCAAACTTGATCTTCGCCTGCGCCTAATGCCTGCTGGCGCTTCTGGCCTTGAACAGGCTACCGGTCGGGGTCTGCAGGAAGGTGTCGAGCGGGATATGTTCCTGGTGCAGGAAACCGGTCGATGGCAACAGTCCGTCGCGCACCATCTCGATGACGGCGACGACCGAGGCTGATGTGGTCCAGGCGATTGCCGTCCGCCTCTCTCCGGCAACCTCGATCGGATAATAGGCGCGGACGAATTCTTTGCGGCGCAGGCTGCCTCGCTCGGTGCCTTCGGCGGCGACATGGACGTAGACGACGTCGTCATCGACGGGCGGCTTGGCGTCGGTCAGGATCTGGCCGGCAAGCTTGCGCTGGTCGCGCATCAACAGTTCGTGGAAGAAGAAATTCATCAGCTCCATGTGGCCGGGATATCGCATGGTCTTGTAGTCGAGGTTCTCGACCTTGCCGAGCAGCGTATCGCACATGGTTCCGAGCCCGCCGGAGGTGGTGAAGGCCTCGAGCTTTACGCCTTCGACATAGATCGTCTCGTGCCACTCCATCGGCGAAACGAGCTTGCGCACACCGCCCTCGATAACCTCGCAATCGTTCAGATATTCGTTGACCACGCCTTCGGGCGACCAGTTGAAGGCGTAGCCCAGGAGGCCCGTCGGATGCTGCGGCAAGGCGCCGACGCGCATGCGGATCGAGCGGCAGCGTTCGAAACCGTCGGCAAGGCTCGCGCCGACAATGCCGACGAAGCCCGGCGCCAGGCCGCATTGCGGCGCCATGAGGCCGCGCGAGGTCTTCGACAGCTCGATGATGAAATTCGTCGTCGGCACGTCTTCGGTGAGATCGAAATAGTGGACGCCGGCGGCATGCGCAGCGCGAGCAAGCGCGATGTTCAGGTGATAGGGCAGGCAGGACAGGACGGCCTCGACGCTGGACAGGAGTTCGGCCGCGACAGCGGCGTTCGAGATGTCGCCGGTCCGGCAGGTGAAGGGCACATCCGACAGCGGAAGCTGGGCATCGACGCCCGTGACCTCGAAACCGCCTTCATTCAGAAGCGTTGCGGCGAGACGTCCGACCTTGCCGAGACCGACAACGGCGATTTTCCTGAAGCTCATCCTGTTCCCTCCCAAGCAGCGACCGCTTCACTTTGAGCCGTCTTTGCCGGGGATGTACAGGATAAAAGACCCGTAAAAAGAAAAGGGCCGGGATCGCTCCCGGCCGTAGATTTCCAGCGCTCAAAGGCGCACTATTCGTTGATCAGACGCTTCAGCAGCTCGATCTCGTGCGACAGCTTGGTATCTTCGGAGATCAGTTCCTCGATCTTGCGAACCGCGTGAAGCACGGTCGTGTGGTCACGTCCACCGAAGCGGCGGCCGATCTCCGGGAAGGAGCGCGGCGTCAGCGTCTTCGATAGATACATGGCGATCTGGCGCGGCTTGACGATGACACGCGTGCGGCGGTTCGAGACCAGTTCCTGGCGCGAGACATTGTAATGGCGCGCGACGATGCGCTGGATGTCCTCGATACGGACACGGCGCGGTTCGCCGGAGCCGACCAGATGCGCGAGAAGCTCATCGACGCGTTCGATCGACAGGTTGGGCTCGAAGGAGCGGCGGAAGATCAGCTGGTTGAAGGCGCCTTCCAGTTCGCGGCCGCTGGCGGTGACGCTGCGGGCGACATGCGACATCAGTTCGGCCGGAATTTCTAGCGACGGATCTTCGACGCGGGCAACGGCCAGACGGCGCTTGAGGATTTCGAGACGCATCTCGTAGTCCGGGCCGTCGAGCTCGATCGCGACACCACCCTGCAGACGCGAACGGACGCGCGGATCCAGCGATTCCAGCTCCCATGGAGCGCGGTCGGCAGCAACCACGACCTGCTTGGCGCTGTCGAGCAGCATGTTCAGCAGGTGGCAGAATTCGTGCTGGATCATCTTGCCCTGCAGGAACTGCATGTCGTCGATGATCAGGAGGTCGATGTTGCGCAGCGAGTCCTTCAGCGTCAGCGCATCATTGTCGCGGATCGCCGTTGCGAAGCGCCACATGAAGTATTCGGCCGTCAGATAGACCACGCGCAGGGCGCGGGGGTTCTGGACAGCGGCATTGGCGATCGCCTGCAGCAGATGCGTCTTGCCGAGGCCGACCGTCGAATGAACGAAGAGCGGGTTGAAGCGCACGGCGCCCTGGCCTGCTTCCGCGATGGTCTTGGCAGCTGCCAATGCAACGCGGTTGGAGCTGCCCTCGACGAAGGTGTCGAAGGTGAAGCGGGAATCCAGCGGCGAGCCGAACAGCGGCTGGCCGAAGGTTGCCGGACGTGCCGCTGCTGCAGCGGAAACGGCCTGCTGGACGGCGTGGCCGGCAGGCTGGGCCGATGCCGGACGGCGGATCGGCGTGACCTGCGAAGACGGCTCTTGGGTAGCCACCTCATCGGCAGGCTTGACGCCAGCGCGCGTTGCGGTGCGCACGAGAATTTCGACTTTCAGGATTTCCGCATCTTCCTGCTGGAACAGGCTGGTGATCAGATCCAGATAACGGTTGTTGATCCAGGACTTCAGAAAGGTCGTCGGAACGGTGAGCCGTACGACGCTCTTGGAAACCGAATGAAGCTTCAGACGCTGGAACCAGCTTGCATAAACGTCCGGGCCGACCTGTGCCTTCAGACGGGCGCTAACGCGCTCAAAAAGTACGCCATGTTTCATGTCTCCCTTTTCTCCTGCCGCCTCAAGCGAAGTAGAGCCAAATGCCGATGCCTTGTCCCCGTTCTCAAGTGCACCCGCTGCCATAGAATTCATCTGCATCATGCCGCCTTCCAATTTCATTTCACCGGGCGGTCATCCGAAAAAACGGCCGCCCGATCAATTTTCCCCGTTAGACAGGCTGGCGTCCCCTCATGAGCCGCAGGCTTGCCGGTTCACTCAATACAGATGTCCCAGCTCTAAAAGAGAGCGGCGCAGAAACCCGTGGCGGAAACCGCCATCATGGGGCCTCCGTCATGTTGTCTCCTAACCGTACTGGCTGGCGGCCCTCGTTCGCCCGCTAACCAACCGGAACACAAATGTAGTTTCCCCATCCCCTTCGGCTTCACCTTAAACGTGCAGCCGTCGAGCGCACAAAGCTATCCGTTCCGAGACCAGCCACGGCCGCGGTACAAATATGCTCAAGTGCTTGAAAAAACGGAGAGATAGACTGCTCCGCGACAAAAGATACAAACTCATCGCCCTGCCGGTATGGCAGTTAAGACTAAACCTTTTCAGGTGATGTCCGCGCCCTTTGCTGGAAGTCATTTAGGCAGGATCGGTTGCGGATATCAACGATGAATTTTACGCAAAATTAAGGAGGGGCCATTGACTCCGGGCACCGGTTTAGGGCGTCACGCCGGTGTCAAAAAAGAATCGCAGAAGAATCAATGAGATTCCCAAAGTGGGTATTTTCGACACGCTATGAAAGAAAAAAAATAAAAATCCGCTTGACTCATTTCGCCCCCCTTCCGGAGGGGGGAGAGTCGCGCGACGTTGAAAGAACCTAGCGCAAGTATTTGATATTAAACGATTTTTAGTGTCATCCGTCCGACACGAAATCGTCGCTGAATTCGCCATACAAGGGCCAGATCGCGGAATCGAAAAAGCCCGGTAAAATTACCGGGCTAATCATAACGAGCAGTTCGTTAACGAAATGTTATGCGCTTGCGGACGCCGAGAGCGTCTTCAGACGGGCAGCAAGACGCGAGATCTTGCGGGATGCCGTGTTGGCGTGAAGCACGCCCTTGCTTGCGGCGCGTGCCAGTTCCGGCTGCGCTGCGAGGAAGGCTTCCTTAGCCTTGGAAGCGTCGCCGGATGCGAGTGCCTCTTCGACCTGGCGGACGAACGTGCGAACGCGCGAGCGACGAGCCTTGTTGACGTCGGTGCGGCGGGCGATCTTGCGGGTCGCTTTTTTCGCCGAAGCTGTATTGGCCATGGATGCCTCTCAAAAGAATTCGAACAAAACTCCGCCATCACCGCGGGCCCTGCGGCCACTATATTCAGCAATGCGGGAGCATAATCGGAAAACCAGAGCGGCTTCCCGAACCGTGGGCGGGCATATAACTCTAAAGCCGGGCGGCGTCAACGCGGATTTTCACGGAAACGCAGCCTTTCTCCACTGAATGCCCATCAGCGGTGCTTGAAGTCTGGTTTACGCTTTTCGATGAACGCCGTCATCCCCTCTTTCTGATCGGCGGTCGCAAACAGGCTGTGAAAGAGACGGCGCTCGAAACGGAGACCTTCCTCCAACGTGACCTCGAAGGCGCGATTGACCGCCTCCTTGGCCATCAGCACCGAGGGACGCGACAGCGAGGCGATCTTGGCGGCTGCCTCCAGCGCCTCGTCGAGCAGGCGCTCCGGCGCCACCACACGCGAAACGAGTCCCGCGCGCTCAGCCTCGGCCGCATCCATCATCCGGCCGGTGAGCACCATATCCATCGCCTTCGACTTGCCGACCGCCCTTGTGAGGCGCTGCGAGCCGCCCATCCCGGGAATGACGCCGAGGGTGATTTCCGGCTGGCCGAACTTGGCGGTCTCCGATGCGATGATGAAATCGCACATCATCGCCAGCTCGCAGCCGCCGCCGAGTGCGAAGCCGCTGACGGCGGCGATCACAGGCTTGCGTGCCTTGGCAATCTCGTCCCAGCCGCCGATGAATTCGGCCTTATATATATCGGCGAATTCGAGCGGCTGCATTTCCTTGATATCGGCGCCTGCCGCGAATGCCCGTTCTGAGCCGGTCAGGACGATGGCGCCAACGGCGTCGTCGGCATGAAAATCCGCATAGGCCTGCTTCAGCTCGCTCAGCACCCTAGAATTCAGCGCATTGAGGGCCTGCGGGCGATTGAGGGTGATCAGGCCGACATTGACGCGGGTTTCGACGATCAGGGTTTCGTAGGCCATGCGGTTCTCCCTATTTCTGGCAGACGGGGCAATAGAAGGTGGAGCGGCCCGCCTGGACGATACGCGAAACCGTACCGCCGCAGCCGGGCGTGCGGCAAGGATCGCCTTCGCGATCATAGACAGAGAAGGAATGCTGGAAATATCCCAGCGAACCATCCGTCTGGATATGGTCGCGCAGAGACGAGCCGCCGGCCTTGATTGCATCGGCGATCACATCGCGGATCGAGGAGACGAGCAGCTCCAGCGATTCTTTTGGTTTCCCCGTCTTGGTGACCAGGGTCTTGGCGGCTTGTGTCGGCAGGATATGCGAGCGCCATAGCGCTTCGCATACATAGATATTGCCGAGACCGGCGATGTTCTTCTGATCGAGAAGCGCGCTCTTCAGCGGCTGCGCCTTGCCCGCGAAACGTTCGGCGAGATAGGCGGCACTGAGCTCATTTCCCGTCGGCTCCGGCCCGAGGCCGAAAAGGAACGGATTGGTCTGCAGTTCCGAACGCTCGGCAATATCCATGAAGCCGAAACGGCGCGGATCATTATAGATGACGCGCCTTGGTCCCTTGCTGCTCTCCAGATGGAAGATGGCGTGGTCATGCTTCTCGTCTTTCGAGCGCTCGTGATGGAAGTCGCCTGGTACGGCTTCCTGAGCGCCCTCCTCGATCCGGAAGGAGCCAGACATGCCGAGATGCGAAATGATGGTCTTGCCGCTATCGAGATCGATGAGCAGATATTTGGCGCGGCGCCCGAGACCGATGATCGTGCGGCCGGTGACATCGGCCTCGAATTTCTCCGGAAAGGGGAAGCGCAAATTGCCGCGGCGAAGCTCCAGCCGCTCGATGCGCGTGCCCTCCATCGCGGGGGTCAGACCGCGTCTGACGGTTTCGACTTCTGGCAATTCCGGCATCGTTACCCATCTGTAGCTAAACGTATTTCAACCGCTGGCGATGTGCGCTATAGCGCCAGAAGGCCGCGGCTTGCGATCCGCGCCTACAGATAGCGTCCAAAGCATCGTTTCGCTATGGTCGCCGCACCGATTTCGAGTAACGGAGTTTTCCGATGTCAGACAGCCGCACTTCCGCCGATGGCGGCATGGAAACGTCCTACGGTTTCCGTGAAGTGTCGAACGGCGAGAAGCAGGGCCTCGTCAACGAGGTCTTCCACAAGGTCGCCAAGCGCTACGACATCATGAACGACGTCATGTCTGCCGGCATGCACCGCGTCTGGAAGGACGCGATGATCGCATCGCTGAACCCGCGCAAGGAGCCGGGTTACAAGGTGCTCGACGTTGCCGGCGGAACCGGCGACATCGCCTTCCGGATCATCGAAGCTTCCAACCGGCTGGCGCATGCGACGGTGCTCGACATCAACGGCTCGATGCTCGGCGTCGGCGCCGAGCGGGCCGAGAAGAAGAAGCTCTCCGACAATCTCACCTTCGTCGAGGCCAATGCCGAAGACCTGCCCTTCGAGGCCAACAGCTTCGATGCCTATACGATCGCCTTCGGCATCCGCAACGTGCCGCGCATCGACGTGGCGCTGTCGGAAGCCTATCGCGTGCTGAAGCGCGGCGGACGTCTGCTCGTTCTTGAATTCTCCGAAGTCGATCTGCCGCTGCTGGACAAGGTCTATGATGCCTGGTCGTTCAATGCGATCCCGAAGTTCGGCAAGGCGATCACCGGCGACGCCGAGCCCTACCAGTATCTGGTGGAATCGATCCGCAAGTTCCCGAACCAGGAGAACTTTGCCGCGATGATCCGGGGCGTTGGCTTTTCGCGCGTCAGCTACACCAACTATACGGGCGGTATCGCAGCCCTGCATTCTGGCTGGAAGCTCTGAGGGAAAATGGGAATAGATACGGTTCCTTCCTCATTCCTGTGCTTGTCACAAGAATCCAGTGCGCCCAAATCCTTGGGCGCGGGAGACTCTCATGAGATTGCTGCTTTATTCACGGCGCAGACGCGCCGTGGCTGGATTCCTGTGACGGGCACAGGAATTAGGGCAGCCGCATGAGTGCTTTCGGCGCATATTTCCGGCTTTGGCGCGTCGGCTGGGTGCTGGTGCGCGAGGGTGTCGTATCGGCCCTGCCGTCCGAAGGGCTTCCGCCCGTGGTGGCGCTCGCCAAATCAGCTGTGACGATCTTCGAGCGCAGCAAGGCCAAGCGCCAGAAGCGCAGCGACCGTCTGGCGCAGGCCGTCGAGCGACTCGGCCCGTCCTATGTGAAGATCGGACAGTTCCTGGCAACGCGGCCCGATGTCGTCGGCGTCGATTTCGCCAATGATCTGTCGCAGCTGCAGGACCGGATGACCTTCTTCCCGATTGCGGCGGCCAAGGCCAATATCGAAGGCTCGCTCGGGCGTCCGATCGAAGAGCTCTACGCAAGCTTCGGCGATCCGATCGCCGCAGCGTCGATCGCCCAGGTTCATCCGGCAGAAGTCGATGGTACCGATGGCCGCAAGAAGGTGGCTGTCAAGGTTGTCCGGCCCGGCGTGCGGCAGCGTTTCGGCCATGATATCGAGGCGATGTATCTCGTCGCTCACCTGCAGGAGCGCTTCATGCCCTCCAGCCGGCGTCTGCAGCCGGTGGAAGTGACCAAGACGCTGGAGCAGACCACCAAGGTGGAGATGGATCTGCGCCTCGAGGCGGCAGCCCTTTCCGAGATTGCCGAGAATACCGAAAAGGATCCGGGCTTCCGCGTTCCCAAGGTCGACTGGGAGCGCACCGGCCGCGACGTCATCACCATGGAGTGGATCGACGGCGTGAAGATGTCCGATGTCGAGGGGCTGCTGGCCGCCGGACATGATCTGAACGCGCTCGCCGACACGCTGATCCAGTCCTTCCTGCGCCATACGCTGCGCGACGGCTTTTTCCATGCCGACATGCATCCGGGCAATCTCTTCGTCGACGCACAGGGCATGATCGTCGCTGTCGACATGGGGATCGTCGGACGGCTCGGGAAGAAGGAACGGCGCTTCCTGGCCGAGATCCTCTACGGCTTCATCACCCGCGACTATATTCGTGTCGCCGAGGTGCATTTCGAGGCCGGTTACGTTCCCGGCCACCACAATGTCGAGAGCTTTGCGCAGGCGATCCGGGCGATCGGCGAACCGATCCACGGCCAGCCGGCCGAGACGATCTCGATGGGCAAGCTTCTGACGCTGCTCTTCGAAGTTACCGAGCTCTTCGACATGCAGACGCGGCCCGAACTCGTCATGCTGCAGAAGACCATGGTCGTGGTCGAAGGCGTGTCGCGCATGCTCAATCCGCGCTTCAACATGTGGAAGGCGTCCGAGCCTGTCGTCGGCGAATGGATCCGCAACAACCTCGGCCCGAAGCGCATCGTTACCGATCTGAAGGACGGGTTGAAAGCGGCGGTGAAGCTTGCCGAAGCCGTGCCCGAGATCGCCGCGCAGACGGAGAAATTCCATCACCAGCTGCTGCATATGAGCGAGCATGGATTGCGCTTCGACGAGCAGACCACCGAGGCGATCGGCAAGTCCGAGGCACGGCACAATCGCTCGGCCCGGATTGCTCTCTGGATAATTGCCTTGACGCTTCTCTATATTGCCTGGACGTTGAACTGACTTCAGGCAAAGCAAATGCATGCTGTGTTCGGCATTTGGGATATCCCATGGTGTGACGCACTCGCTTAGTCTCGCCCTTAAGGAGACCAGCAGATGAAGCATGAACGCCCCGGCATAGAATTGTCCGGCCAACCTCTCGGCTTTGCGGAGATGGTGAGGATCGGATCGGGCAAAGTGGCGCTTTCTGCTTCGGCAGCAGGCATGGCACGAATCCAGCACGCCCGCTTGATCGTCGAAGAGGCCATCAATTCCGGCGTGCCGGTCTATGGCTCGACGACAGGCGTCGGCGCCATGAAGGACGTCGAGTGGTCGAATGACGAGCTCGAAGCCTTCAATCTCGGGCTGGTGCGCGCTCACCATTTCGGCACCGGCACTCCCTTTTCCTGCGCCGTCGTGCGCAATGCGATGGCGATCCGCATCAATACGGCGCTGACGGGCCAGGTCGGCTGCACGGCGGAGCTGATCGAAGCCTATATGCGGCTTCTCGACGCCGATCTTATTCCGCTGGTGCGGCGGACAGGCTCGATCGGTTGTGCCGATATCGGCCTGATGGGCCAGATCGGCGCGGTGCTGACAGGCGTCGGCGAGGCCGTCTATCGCGGCAAGCGCATGCAGGCGGCAGAAGCCTTCCAGGCGGCAGGGCTGGAGCCCGTCAGGATGGCGCCGCGTGACAGCCTGGCCTCGCTTAGCGTCAATGCTGTGAGCTTTGCCGCCGCTGGCGAGGCGACCCGGAATGCTGCCGCTTCGATCCGCGTCCTTCTTGCGACCGGCATGATGGCAGCCGGCGCGCTTGGCGCCTCACGCGATCCCTGGAAGGCCGTCCGCCATGTGGGCACGGCCCGCGAGGCGCTAATCGGATCATGGCTTTGCAACGCCTCGGACCCTTGGGACTGGCCGGTCGCCACGCATGTTCAGGACCCGCTCAGCCTGCGCATGATCGCACAGGTCTTCGGCGCGGTGATCGAGAACCTTCTCTCCACCGGGCACAAAATTCTGGCTGCAACGGGCCGTTCCGATGACAATCCAGTCGTCGTCGAGGGCCGGGTGATGACATCGGGCGGTTCGCTGCCGCTGGACGTGACGATCCTGCTCGAATCCGCAGCGCTCTGCATGGCGCATGCGGCGCGCAACGCCTTCAACCGTTGCGTCATCCTCGGCAATGGCCAGCGCCGCGATCTGCCTGTCAATCTCGTTCCTCCCGGCAAGATCGCTACAGGCTTCGGCCCGATCATCAAGCTCGCAGGTGAAATCTTCTCGCGCGTTCTGTCGATGTCCAACCCTGTGTCGGCGCAATCTCTCGTGGTCGCCGCCGGCCTGGAAGACGAAGCCGCCTTCCTGCCGCTGGTGATCGAGCGTTTCGAGCGCCAGACGCGCGCGCTCCGGCGCCTGGCGGCATTGGAGGCCCTGTTGTCTGCGCAGGCGGCCGACATCCTTGGCGACAAACCGAAGGGTGTGGCGGGGATGATCTATGACGTCGTTCGCAGCCACGCCGAATTCTATACGGTGGACCGGCCGCTTTCGGCCGAGGTCGAAGCGATCGAAGAGGACCTGGGATCCGACGCCTTCGTTTCGAAACTGATCGCCGAGATGCCGATCGCCTCCTTCGACGATTTCTTCGCGCTCGGTTCGCTGGAGCGCATCGAAGAACGGCTCGCCACCGAGCCCACGGTTCTCTGAAATTCAAGCATAGAGGAAAGCGGCATGGCTGATTTCGATCTCGTTCTACAGGGTACGGTCGTTCTGCCGGAACGCATTCTGGAGCAGGGCTATGTCGCCGTCCGCGACGGCAAGATAGCCGAAGTCGGCCAGGGCGTCCCGCCTGCCGCCCGGGAAAGGCATCTGCTCGGCAAGGCTCTGATCCTGCCCGGCGCGATCGATGCGCAGACACATTCGCTGTCGCAGAAGAATCAGGAAGACTTCATCTGGTCGACCCGCTCGGCTGCCGCAGGCGGCGTCACCACGATCGTCGACATGCCCTATGACGAGGGCAATCTGGTCTGCTCAGCCGAAGCGGTAAAGAAAAAGGTGGACCATGCCGGCCCGCAGGCACGCGTGGATTTCGCGCTCTATGGTACCGTCGATCCCGAAGAAGGCGCGAAGCGCATCCGCGAGATGGTGGATGCCGGTGTTGCGGCCTTCAAGTTCTCCACCTTCGGCACGGATGCCAAGCGCTTCCCGCGCATTCCCCCTGCCCTGCTTGACGAATGCTTCGCGGCCATCGCCCCGACCGGCCTGACGGCCGGCGTCCATAACGAGGATGACGAGGCCGTCCGCACCTATATGGAAAAGGTCAAGGCGAGCGGCATCACAGACTGGCGTGCCCATGGCCTCTCCCGTCCGCCGATCACCGAGTTGCTGGCGATGCACACGATCTTCGAGACCGGCGCCAACACCGGCTGCCCGTCGCATGTCGTGCATTGCTCGCTCGGCCGGGGCTACGACATTGCCCGCGCCTACCGCCGCGACGGCTTCGAGGCGACGGTCGAATGCTGCATCCACTACCTGACGCTGGACGAGGAAAATGACGTGAAGCGGCTCGGCGGCAAGGCGAAGATCAACCCGCCGATCCGCCCGCGCGCCGAAGTCGAGACGCTGTGGCGCAAGGTCGCTGAGGGCAATGTCTGGCTGGTTTCGACCGATCACGTCAGCTGGTCGGAAAACCGCAAGACCAATCCGGATATGCTGGCGAATTCTTCCGGCGTTCCCGGCCTGGAAGTGATGGTACCGCTATTCGTGAAGGGCGCGCTGGAGCGCGGCATATCGCTCACCTGGGCGGCAAAGTTGATGGCTGAGAACCCTGCGAAGCATTTCCGCCTTGACCACATCAAGGGTGCGCTGACACCGGGCAGAGACGCCGATATCGTCGTGCTCGAGCCACGCGAGACCGTTTACGACGCAGCCGCGAGTGGCAACAATATCGTCGGCTGGAGCCCCTATCACGGCATCCGCCTGCCCTGGAGCGTTTCGGCCGCCTATCTGCGCGGCGAAAAGATAACCGATGGCGCCAAGGTGCTTTCCGAGCCGGGCAACGGCAAGTTTGTCCGCCCGCTGCCCCGCCACGTCCTTTCTGGAGAATCCGCATGAGCCGCAACCTGCCCGTCAACGCCGGACGCATCGCCGAAGACATCGATGCGCTGGCAAAGATCACTGAACCGGATCACCCCTGGACGCGCCGCGCCTTCTCGCCGCTTTTCCTTGAGGGCCGTGCCTATATCGAGGCGCGGATGAAGGCCGCCGGGCTTGAGACGCGGATGGACGCTGCGGGCAACCTGATCGGCCGCCGCGCGGGAACGAAGCCGGGCCTCGGGACGATCATGGTCGGCTCGCATTCCGATACCGTGCCTGACGGCGGGCGCTTCGACGGCATTGCCGGTACAATCACCGCGCTGGAAGTGGCGCGATCGCTGGCGGATCAGAATGTCCAGCTGGATCACGACCTGGAAATCATCGACTTCCTGGCGGAGGAAGTCAGCATCTTCGGCGTTTCCTGCATCGGCAGCCGCGGCATGACCGGGCAGATCCCGGAAGCATGGCTGTCGCGCACCAATGGCGACCGCACGCTTGCCGACGGCATCACCGAAGTCGGTGGTAATCCCGCGACGCTCTTGGCGCAGAGCAGGCCCGACCTGAAGGGTTTCCTTGAGCTGCATATCGAGCAGGGCCCGATCCTCGAGAACGAGAAGAAAGACGTCGGTATCGTCACGGCGATCGCCGGGATCACCCGGATCGAAATCACCGTCGAAGGACGTGCGGATCATGCCGGGACGACGCCGATGGATGGCCGTGCCGATGCGCTGGTCGCCGCCTCGCAGCTGGTGCTCGACATTCGCGAGGCCGCAGCCCAGCGAGCGAAGACGCCGGGACATTTTGCGGCAACGGTCGGCGAATTCCGGATCGAACCGAATGCCGCCAATGTGGTGCCGTCGAAAGTCGTGCTGCTGATCGACGGGCGCGCTGAAATTCGCGGCGACATGGAAGCTTTCTGCGAGTGGCTGGATGCCCATGTGATCAAGCTGGCGATCGCCCAAGGCGTAACCATCAAATCGCCGAACCGCGTTTCCGACAATTATCCGACGCCCGGCGATCCGCGGCTGCTGAAAATTCTGGAGCAGGCCTGCGACACCGTCGGCGCCAAGCATCGCCGCATGGCGTCGGGTGCCGGTCACGATACGGCCTGGGTTGCCAAGGTCGCACCCGCCGCGATGATCTTCGTGCCCTGCAAGGAAGGCCGCAGCCATTGCGCCGACGAGTGGGCGGAGAATGATGACATCGCGCTCGGCGCCGCCGTGCTGTTTGAGGCGGTGCGCGACATGGACAAGAGCTTGAATGAGGAGAAGGCCTGATGGGACGCATACTCGTTGAGAAGGACGTAGAAGCTGCGGTCAAGGGCGGCTCCGTCTATGCGGCAGGCGGTGGCGGCTGGGCCGATCACGGCCGGATGCTCGGCTATGCCGCGGTCAATGTCGGCAAGCCGGAGCTTGTTTCCATCGACGAGCTCAAAGACGACGACTGGATCGCGACAGCTGCAGCCATCGGTGCGCCCGCCTCGACCACGCCCTGGGAGATGCAGGGGATCGACTATGTCAAGGCCGTGCAGCTGCTGCAGGAAGAGCTTGGCGAGAAGCTGTCAGGCCTGATCATCGGCCAGAACGGCAAGTCCTCGACGCTGAACGGCTGGCTGCCCTCGGCCATTCTCGGCACCAAGGTTGTCGACGCCGTTGGCGATATCCGCGCGCATCCGACCGGCGATATGGGCTCGATCGGCATGGCCGGTTCGCCGGAGCAGATGATCCAGACGGCGGTCGGCGGCAATCGTGCAGAGAATTGCTATATCGAACTGGTGGTGAAGGGTGCGACGGCGAAGATCTCGCCGATCCTGCGCGCCGCATCCGATCAATCCGGCGGCTTCATCGCCTCCTGCCGCAACCCGCTGCGGGCCTCCTATGTGCGCAAGAATGCCGCACTCGGCGGCATCTCGATGGCGCTGGCGCTTGGCGAAGCGATCATCGCTGCCGAGAGGAAGGGCGGATCGGCGGTGATCGACGCGATCTGCAAGACAACAGGCGGCAGCATTCTCACCGAAGGCATCATCACCAAGAAGGACGTGGTCTATACCAAGGAAGCTTTCGATATCGGCACGATCGTCGTCGGCTCCGGCGACAATGCAGTGACGATGCATGTGATGAACGAATATATGGCCGTGGACGACGCTGGTGGTACGCGCGTCGCGACCTTCCCGTCCGTCATCACCACGCTCTCTCCCGACGGCGAGCCGCTGTCTGTCGGCCAGCTGCAGGCAGGCATGCATATCTTCATCCTGCATGTGCCGATGGAGATCATTCCGCTTTCGGCCAGCGTTCTCGACCCGACGGTCTATCCCTCCGTCGAAAAGGCGATGGGCATCGAGATCGCGCGCTACGCGCTGGCATCGAAAGCTTGAAATAAACGAGTTCCCCTTCTCCCCAGCGGGGAGAAGGTGGCCCGAAGGGCCGGATGAGGGGGGGACTGCGGCAGACTCGTCCGTCGCTTACCGCTCCGGCCGTTCGCTTCTATCGTCGCTCACCCCCTCATCTGCCCTGACGGGCATCTTCTCCCCGCTGGGGAGAAGCGGGAAACACCTTTGCGAGGAACACTGTCATGCCTAAAGCCAACCCACGCCACCCGAAATTTCCGATCCCCGGCGGGCCGGAGCTGCGCGCCAAGGGCTGGCGGCAGGAGGCTTTGCTGCGGCTCCTCGAAAACGTGCTGTCGGTCGGCGAAGACCCGGAAAATCTGATCGTCTACGCGGCCCTCGGCAAGGCGGCGCGCAACTGGGCGGCCCACAAGGGTATCGTCAAGGCACTGACCGAGATGGACGAGGACCAGACACTGCTGATCCAGTCCGGCAAGCCGATCGGCCTGGTGAAGACACACGCCAAGGCGCCACTGGTGATCATGGCCAACTGCAACATCGTCGGGCAATGGGCGAAGGCCGAGGTGTTCTACGAGCTGCAGCGCAAGGGCCTGATCTGCTGGGGCGGGCTGACGGCCGGCGCCTGGCAATATATCGGCAGCCAAGGCGTCATCCAGGGCACCTACGAGATCTTCATGCGCATCGCCGAGCGCCGTTTCGGCGGAGACCTCTCCGGCCGCTTCGTGCTGACGGCGGGCCTTGGCGGGATGGGTGGCGCGCAGCCGCTCGCCGGACGCATGGCGGGTGCCGCGATCCTCTGCGTCGATATCGATGCCGAGAGGGCGAAGAAGCGCCAGGAGATCGGCTATCTGCAGGAAATCGCGCCTGACCTCGATACGGCTCTCCAGATGATCGATGAGGCCGTCAAGGAAAAGCGCGCGCTGTCCGTCGGCCTCGTCGGCAATGCTGCCGAAGTCTACCCGGAGATTGCCCAGCGCGGCATCGTCCCCGACGTCGTGACCGACCAGACCTCGGCGCATGACCTCGTCTACGGCTACGTTCCGAAGGGCATGAGCATCGCGCAGGTGAAGGAATTGCGCGACGACGGTCAGGGGCAACTGATGGCGGCCAGCCGCGCCTCGATCGTCCAGCACGTCACGGCCATGCTCGAATTCCAGAAGAAGGGTTCCGAGGTTTTCGACAACGGCAACCTGATCCGCACGCAGGCCAGGGAAGGCGGTGTCCAGAACGCCTTCGACATCCCGATCTTCACAGAGGCCTACCTGCGGCCGCTGTTTGCCCGCGCCATCGGCCCCTTCCGCTGGATGGCTTTGTCAGGCGAGGAGAGCGATATCGCGCGCATCGACGATCTGCTGCTCGAGATGTTTCCCGACAACAAGATCATCACCAACTGGATCCGGCTGGCGCGCGAACATGTGCCCTTCGAAGGCCTTCCCGCCCGCATCGCCTGGCTCGGCCATGGCGAGCGCACGGCGCTGGCGCGGCGGGTCAACCAGCTGGTCGCCAGTGGCGAATTGAAGGGGCCTGTCGCCTTCTCCCGCGATCACCTGGATGCGGGCGCCATGGCGCACCCGAACATCATGACCGAGCGGATGAAGGATGGCTCCGACGCCATTGCCGACTGGCCGCTGATCGACGCCATGATGCTCTGCTCGTCGATGGCCGACCTCGTCGTCGTCCATTCCGGCGGCGGCGGCTATGCCGGCTACATGACGAGCTGCGGCGTCACCGTGGTTGCCGACGGCACGGATGATGCCGACGAGCGCCTCGACCACGCGCTGACCAACGATACGGCGCTAGGCGTGATGCGCTATGCGGATGCAGGCTACGACGATGCGCTTGACGAGGTTGCCAAGAAGGACGTGCCCTATATCCGGCTTGGTTGAGGTTTCGCCCTAACCCTGGAAGCTCGAAAGCCGCCTTGCCGCATAGGCAGCGGCGAAAGCGCAGGCGAGCATGGCGAGCGTGAAGAAGACGACCGCGGACCATCCTTCTGCCGAGAAGACCCAGCCGCCTGCCGAGCCCATGACGCTGGAGCCGACGTAGTAGGCGAGCATGTAGAGCGACGACGCGTGGCCCTTGGTGCCCTTTGCCAGCTTGCCGACGAGGCCGCTAGCGATCGAGTGGCTCATGAAGAAGCCGCTGGTCAGCACGATGATACCGAGGATGATGACAGGCAACGAGGCCGAGAGTGTCAGCGCGCTTCCGGCTGCGGTGACGGCAAGGCCGGTGAGCAGCACGGCGAAATGGCCGAAACGATCGCCGAGGATGCCGCCGATCGATGAGGCACCGATGCCGAACATGTAGACGGTGAAGATCAGGCCGAGTTCTGTTTGTGTGAGTTCATAGGGCGGCGCGACGAGCCGGAAGCCCGCGTAATTGTAGATCGTCACGAAGGAGCCCATCGCCAGGAAGGCGATGGCGAAGACGAAGGGAAGTGCCGGATTGCGGAGGTGGCCGATCCACGCCCGCAGATGAAAACGCGGATCGAAACCCGGGCGGCGGATGAAATTGCGCGACGCAGGGAGCAGCAGGATAAAACCGATCGCTGCGGCCAGCCCGATCGCACCCATCAGCGCCATCGCCGGGCGCCAACTCAGATATTCGGCAAAAATTCCCGTCAGCACCCGGCCGGACATGCCGCCGAAGGCGGTTCCTCCGACATAGAGGCCCATGGTGGCGCCGAGCCCCTTCGGATCGATCTCTTCGGCGAGATAGGCCATTGCCACAGCGGGCACGCCGCCGAGGACGAAGCCGAGCAGCGCGCGCAGCACCAGCAGCATATGCCAGTTCGGCGCGAAGGCGGCGGCGATCGTCAGGAACGCGGCACCAACGAGCGAAATAGACATCAGGCTGCGGCGGCCGAGACCTTCGGAAGCGGCGGCGGCGCAGACGATGGCGATTGCCAGAAATCCCGTCGAAAGTGACAGCGCCAGAGAGCTCTCAGCCGGGCTGACGGCGAACTCGGAGGCGAAGACCGGGAGGAGCGGCTGGACGCAGTAAAGCAGCGAAAAGGTCGAGAAACCCGATAGGAACAAGGCAAGGCTCGCCCGCCGGTAGGGCGTGGTGCCGCGGGTCAGGTATTGCCTTGCAGGCGCCGCCGCCTGCATCTCGGCCGGAGAAATGTCGCTCATTCTTGCTGCTGTCTTTGGCATGTCAGGCACCTTTCGCCTTTGATCTAGCCAGCAGGGCGCAATTTGTCCAATATATGGAACAACCATTCTCGATAGCTTTTGGAGATAGTGCAGATGGAGCTCCGGCATATCCGTTATTTCCTGGCCGTTGCCGAGGAGCGCAATTTCACCCGCGCCGCAGCCAAGCTCGGCATCGGCCAGCCTCCGCTCAGCCAGCAGATCCGCGATCTGGAAGCGGAAGTCGGTGCCGCACTTTTCCACCGCGTGCCGCACGGGGCGGAACTGACGGCAGCCGGTGAAGCCTTTCTCGTCGAGGCGAAGGCATCGCTCGCCGCCGCCGAGAAAGCCAAGCTTGCAGCACAGCGGGCCAACCGCGGCGAGACTGGGCGGCTGGCGCTCGGCTTTACCGCGTCCTCGGCATTCAACACCGTGGTCAGCGCGACGATCCGGCGCTTTCAGGCACAGTGGCCGGAGGTACGGCTGTCATTGACCGAGATGAACACGCTGGCGCTGATGGAGAAACTGCACCGCGGCGAGCTGGACGCGACTTTCATGCGCCCGAGCCTGGATGATCCGCCCGGTGTCCGGCTGAAGCGGCTCGCCGACGAACCGATGGTTATCGCACTTCCGGCAAGTCATCCGCTGGCAAAGCGCGCGGCGCTGCCGCTCTCGCTGCTCGCCAACGAGCCGTTCATCCTCTTTCCGCGGCTTGTGGGGCTCAGCCTGTTCGACGATGTTGTACTCGCTTGCCGGAAGGCCGGATTTGAACTTGAAGTGGCACAGGAAGCGCCGCAAATCTCCTCGGTCGTCAATCTGGTGGCCGCGGAACTCGGCGTGTCCATCGTTCCGGAATCGATAGCGCAGATCAGGCTCGACGGCGTCGCGTACCGGCCGATCGAGGGACCGCCCGCCGTTGCCCGGCTGGCGCTTGCAGTTCTCAAGACCCAGCGCTCGCCGGTCACGGAAAACCTGATGAGCCTGCTGTAAATCCCCAACCTCAGGATGCGGGCCGATCCCAATAGGGCGGATCGCCGAAAACCTTCTTCAGATGATCGGCAATGGCGCGCAGCTTGGCCGAGGGATTGCGGCCTTCGGGATGGGCCATGTAGATGAATTCCGGTTCTGGCGTGCTGCCAACGTCGATCTCGGCAAGCGCACCCTCGCTAATGGCCGGTCCGGCGATGAAGGCCGGCAGAAGCGCAATTCCGAGGCCTGCGATCGCCGCATCGCGCAGCATGTCGCCATTGTTCATGCCCATCGCCAGTTGGGCGCGCACCACGGCGACACCCTCTGCGGTCTGGAAGCGCCAGTCGGCAACACCGCGATTGGTGTAGAAAAGTCCCCGGTGCTCCTGAAGACTGGCCAGAGTGCGCGGGATGCCCGCCTTGGCAAGATAGTCCGGCGAGGCGACCAGCATGCGGCGGCTCGGAGCGAGCTTCCAGGCGACAAGACGCGAGTCGGCGATCGGGCCGTTGCGAATGATGGCGTCGTAGCCCTCCGATGCCGCATCGACGCGGCGATCGTCGATAGCGAGCGTCAGGGCGATTTCCGGATGTTCGGCGAGAAACGGATAGAGAGCTGGCCCGAGATGCATGCGCCCGAAGGTGACGGGGGCGGCAATCCGCAGCGGACCGGCAAGCGTGCCCCGGCGCTCCGCCATGCTGGCCGACGCCTCCTCGACCTCGTGGACGATGCGCAGCGCGCGCTCCAGAAAGGCTGTCCCATCCTCCGTCAGCGTCAGCTTGCGGGTGGTGCGATGGAGAAGCAGGCCGCCGAGCGTTTTCTCAAGTTCCGCAAGGCGTTCGCTGACGACGGATTTCGACAGGCGGAGCCTACGTGCCGCTTCGCTGACCGAACCGGCCTCGACCACGGCGACGAAAGCCGCAATTCCCTCAATCTTGATCATTGTTCGGTATTTCCGAAATCGAGTTCCACCATTTGCAGACTAATCCGAACAAATAGAAAATGCCATCTTCCACTCATTGAAGGGGCACGACGCCCCGCAAATAGGAGATGGAATTATGAACCGCCTGAACAACAAAGTTGCAATCGTAACCGGCGCAAGCTCGGGTATCGGCCGTTCGACGGCCAAGTTGTTTGCCGCCGAAGGCGCCAAGGTCGTGGTCGGCGCCCGCCGTCAAGCGGAGCTCGATAGCCTCGTTGCCGAAATCAAGGAAGCCGGTGGCACTGCCATCGCAGTTGCGGGCGACGTACGCTCGGAGGATTACCACCAGGCACTCGTTGACGCTGCCGTCGGCAATTACGGCAAGCTCGACATCGCCTTCAACAATGCCGGCATCCTCGGCGAAGCGGGCCCGAGCACCGAGGTTTCCGAAGCAGGCTTTACCGAAGCGCTGACAATCAACCTCGTCGCCTCGTTCCTTGCCGCCAAGCACCAGATCGGCGCCATGGTCAAGACTGGCGGCGGCTCGGTGATCTTCACCTCGACATTCGTCGGCTACAGCTTCTCCTTCCCCGGCGTTGCCGGCTATGCAGCCAGCAAATCCGGCCTGATCGGTCTGACGCAGACGCTCGCCGCCGAATTCGGTGCGCAAAATGTGCGCGTCAATGCCGTGCTTCCCGGCGGCGTAGACACTGACATGTATCGCGAGATGAACGATACCGAAGACAAACAAGGCTTCATCACCAACCTGCACGCGCTGAAGCGCGTTGCCAAGCCGGAAGAGATTGCGCAATCGGTGCTTTACCTCGCCTCGGACGACTCGAGCTTCGTCAGCGGCACGGCGTCGCTGGTCGATGGCGGCGCATCGATCACCCGCACGTAAGTCTTTCAACATCGAAGCAAGGCCGCGGCACGAGAGCGCCGCGGCCTTTCGCGTCAGCGGGTTTCGATCAGCGTGCGGATCGCCGTTTCGAAGTCCGTCTTCGCCTTTCGCGAACCGCTCGCGCCGGCTTCGAACTCGATCCAGCCTTCGTTGAAACCGTCGAGCATGCGCATGCGCGGGCCGGGGTTCTGCATGCCCTGCGAAAGGAACAGTTCGTTCCAGCTTTCCCTTGCAACCGCCTCAACATGGACATGTCGGCCGAGTGCGGCCGAAAAGGCTTCAGCCATCTGCAACGGCGTGATGCGGCAGGGACCTTCCAGTTCGACGACTCGGCGCCCCGTCCAGATTTCCTGCAGCAATCCGGCGGCGGTCGCGCCGACATCGCGAACTGCGACCATCGGCACCGGCTTGTCGAGCGGCTGAAGGAAGCTCGGCATGACGCCGCTTTCCTGCGCTGAAGCGATATCCCAGGCGGAATTCTCCATGAACCAGGCGGCCCGCAGGAACGCGACCGGCACCGGCAGCGCGGAAAAGACCTGCTCGGCAATACCGAGCTGGGTCAGAAGATTTTCCTGCTGCGCCTGAGCGCCGACAGTGGAGAGGCAAACGATCTTCTTCGGGCTTGCCGCAATCACCGCTGCCTTCACCGCCTCAATGATGGCGCGCGCCTGCGGAAAGCCCGGTGCCGGATCGAAGGCAGGTGGCAGCAGCACGAAGACGCCTTCGGCACCCTCGAAAGCTTTGGCGAGCGCATCCGCATCCGTCATCTCGGCGATCGCGATTTCAGCGCCACGATCCCGCCACGCCTTTCCCTTTTCCGCATTGCGCATCACGGCGCGCACGGCATGGCCTTCAGCCAGCAATCGCTCGGCCACCACCGCGCCGACCTGACCCGTCACTCCAGTTACTGCAAACATCGTCACGCTCCTTTACCGGCAGCAACAGGCCGCCGCGATGCGCGGAAGATGCACGCAATTCATTTTTGACTGAATTGCGATTTTGTCATATTATTCATGACAGAAAATCACGGATCAGATGATGTTGGACGGACGACTGCTGAATGGTGTCAGCGTGCTGGCGGCGGTGGTCGAAAGCGGCAGTTTTGCGCGTGCCGCCGAGGCACTTGGTTTAACCGCATCGGGGGTCAGCCGTGCCGTATCGCGGCTGGAGGGGCGGATCGGCGTCCGGCTCCTCGACAGGACGACGCGGTCGCTCAGATTGACCGATGACGGCGCGCGCTTCTACGAACAGGTCGTACCCCTGCTCGGCGGCATCGAAGAAGCGGCCAGTTATGCCGCTGGCACCGCACAGGCGGTGCGCGGGCGCCTTCGCGTCAACGCCGATCCCTATTTCTCCAGGCTGATCCTGGCGCCGGAGCTTGGCACCTTTCTTGATCGCTATCCTGATCTCCGGCTCGAAATCATCACCCGCAACGAGATCGGCGACCTGGTGGCCGATGGCATGGATGTGGCGGTGCGCTTCGGAGAGATCCCGGCCAGAAGCGCGCTGATTTCCCGGCAGCTATTTCGCACACGGGTCATCACGGTCGCGGCCCCAGCCTATCTCGAACGCTATGGACGCCCCCGGCTGCCGGCCGATCTCGCCGATCACACCTGCATCCAGTATCAGGACCCGCTCACTGGAAAGCCCTTCGAATGGGAACTGCGGCGCGGCGAGGAAGTGGTGCCGATCGCCACGCGCGGGCGGATCCTCGTCAACGATGCCGGGACGACGCTTGCCACATGTCTCGCCGGCATCGGCATTGCCCAGGTGTTTTCGCTCGGCATGAAGCCCTATCTCGATAGCGGACAACTGGTCGATCTCTACCCGGATTGGCCGGGCGAAACCTTTCCGCTGCACTGCTTCTACCCGTCTCGGCATCACGTGCCGGCCAAGGTCCGGGCCTTCATCGACTTCTGCGCCGAAATCGCCCGCTAGATGTCGCTGGTGAGACTTGTTTCCGGGTGCCGCCAGGCCTATCAACGATGCTGAAATCCACTTCATCTTCCGGCCTTCGCGTCTCCGGTGCCCCATGCTTCTCGGTATTCTTTGCGGCCTCGCCACCTGTGCGTTGTGGGGGCTGACTTTCGTCGTGCCGCGCGCCATCGCGCCGTTCACGACCATGGATCTGACGGTCACGCGCTATGGACTGTTTGCGCTAGCCAGCATCGTGCTGATGGTCAGCCCGCGATTCCGGCCGAAGAATATCAGGCCGCGCATGGCGATCACCGCCCTATTGCTCGGCGGCATCGGCTATGTCGGCTATTTCGTCAGCGTCGCCTATGCGGTGCGGCTTGCGGGCGCGGCCATTCCGCCGCTCGTTATCGGCACCATGCCGGTACTGCTCGCCATCATCGCCAACCTGCGCGACCGCTCGGTTGCCTGGAAGCTGCTGGCGCTGCCGCTGATCCTGATCGCGACCGGCATCGGCTGGGTCAATGTCTCGATCTTCGCGGCAACGCCTTCGGGCGACCAGAGCGCGATCTGGCTCGGCATCGGATCGGCGCTGATTGGCCTGACGCTCTGGGTGATCTACGGGCTGGCGAGCACGGCGGCGATGCAATCGCCCGATGCGCCGGATATCCTGCAATGGACGGGCTTGCAGGGCATAGGCGCCGGGATCGGCTGCCTGGTGCTCATTCCCTTTACCTCCATCGGGACTGATATCGTCTTCACCGGAGCGGAACTTCTGCGCTTCATCCTCTGGTCGCTGATCATGGGGCTGGCCGGCGCCTGGCTTGCAACCCTGCTCTGGATGATCGCCTCCAAGCGGCTGCCGCTGGCGCTTGCTGCCCAGCTGATCGTGGCGGAAACGGTGTTCGGCCTGATCTTCGGCTTCCTGTTCGAGCAGCGGCTGCCGACGGTTGCCGAAGCAGGCGGCTCGATCCTGCAGCTTGCCGGCGTTGGCTTGGCGATTGCCATCTTCACGCCCTCCCGCAAGCGGCAGGCCCACTAACCAGCCGCGCATTGCATGTTATTCGCCAAAGGCTTAGGGTCGTTCGACCAATAGGACGACGGGTAAAAGGCCATGGCTCTCAGCGGCAAACGCATCCTGCTTATCATCTCGGGTGGCATCGCGGCCTATAAGAGCCTCGACCTGATCCGCAGGCTGCGTGAACGCGGCGCATCGGTGCGCCCGGTCATGACATCAGGCGCGCAGGAATTCGTGACGCCGCTTGCCGTCGGCGCGCTTGCTGCCGATCATGTCTTCACCGATCTCTTTTCCCGGCAGGACGAACAGGACGTCGGACATATCCGCCTGGCGCGCGATTGCGATCTGGTACTGATCGCGCCGGCGACCGCCGATCTGCTGGCGAAGATGGCGAATGGGCTGGCCGACGATCTTGCCTCGACCGTGTTGCTTGCGACCGACAAGCCGGTGCTTGCCGCGCCTGCGATGAACCCGAGGATGTGGGCGCATCCGGCCACCCGGCGCAACGTCGCGACCCTTATTGCCGACGGCATCCGCATGATCGGGCCGATGGCCGGCGAGATGGCCGAGAGCCGCGAGGCCGGTGTCGGCCGAATGGCGGAGCCGCTGGAAATCGTCGCCGCAGCCGAGGCGCTTCTGGACGACGGACCGAAGCCGCTTGCCGGACGAAAGGCTGTGGTCACGTCAGGCCCGACCCACGAGCCGATCGACCCGGTCCGTTACATCGCCAACCGCTCTTCCGGGCGCCAGGGGCATGCGATCGCGGCCGCACTTGCCAAGCTCGGCGCCGATGTGACGCTGGTTTCGGGACCGGTGACCATCCCAGATCCTGCCGGCGTGAAGACCATCCATGTCGAGCGGGCCGAAGAAATGCGCGACGCCGTGCTGGCAGCGCTGCCTGCCGATATCGCCGTGATGGTGGCTGCCGTTGCCGACTGGCGGGTGGCCTCGGCCGCCGACCAGAAGATCAAGAAGCATCCCGGCGAATCCATCCCGACACTGGCGCTGACCGAGAATCCGGACATCCTCAAAACCGTCGGCCATCATACGATGCGGCCGAAGATCGTCGTCGGTTTTGCGGCCGAAACGCAGGATGTCGAGAGCAATGCCAAGACCAAACTGGAGCGCAAGGGTGCCGACATGATCGTCGCCAATGACGTCTCTCCGGCGACCGGCATCATGGGCGGGACGCGTAACAGTGTGAAGCTCATCAGCCGCGCAGGCATCGACCAATGGCCCGATATGGCGAAAGACGATGTGGCAGAAAAGCTTGCTGCCCTGATCGCCGAAAGGCTCAGGCAGGGATAGCGAGGCTTGCTGCTCTTTCCACCCGCCGTTCGGGCTGGAACGGCGCGATCGTGATTCCCGCCTCGTTGACGGTGACGGCGCTGCCATCCGGGATTTCCATCCAGGCATCGACATCGTCATTCAGCGGCTCCGACACCAGGCAATGACCCATCCGCATCGGAGATGCATAAAGGGTCGGCGCCTTGCGGTCCGTCGCATAGCGGATGCCGTAGAGCGATGCGCCATCGGAAAAGGCGGCGGTGAAGCGGAGATGGGCATCACCGAGAATGTTTTCGGCCAGTCCTTCGACGAAGCTCACCATCTCCGACATGGCGGCGACCGGCGCCTGACGGAGGCCGAACTGCATGGCGAGCAGAAACATCAGCTCCGAATCCGTCGTGCCGCTTCTGGCGTGGAAGAGCTCGTCATCGAGCATCGCTTCCATCGGCCGGCGCAGCCTCTCGAAGCCGCCAATCTGGCCATTGTGCATGAACGACCAGTTTTCGTGGGTGAAGGGGTGGCAATTGTCGCGGCGCGTACCGCCGCCGGTCGCGGCGCGCACATGGGCGAGGAACAGCGGTGAGCGGATCTGGCGCGCCAGGCTCTTCAGATTGCAATCGGCCCACGCCGGAAGAATATCGCGGTAGCGACCAGGTTCCGGGCGGTCGCCGTACCAGGCGATGCCGAAACCATCGCCGTTGGTGGCGGTCTTGGCGCGGGTGGCGCAATGCGACTGTTCGATCAGCGAATGGGCGGGCGACGACACCAGCTCCTCCAGATAGAGGGGGTCTCCGCGATAGGCTGCCCAACGACACATGCTCTTTGCTCCAGCCCGCCGTCTCTGCAGCAGGAATGCCCGAAAACACGAGGCCCGATTGTCGGGCGACGTGGTGAATAAAAACTTAAGGGTTGTAGAGCTGGCAAGCGTTTGTGACGGATTGTTGGCAAGGCCGGCGATCACATTGCGTAGCCGCCAGCATTTCAGCGTGAACGGCGAGACCAATAAGCGTGGTGGCATCGCGCTGATTATTCTTGGAAAACACCTTTGAGACGTAGCGGGGAAAACCCACGCCATTCTCGCCACTTCGGCCGGACTGCCGATTTTTTCTTGCATCGACGGCGAATCGGCCTACCTTCAAGGTGTGTTCAACGAAATGAAAGGAAGGTGATCCAATGTCTAATGAGATTTCGGTCTTTGTAGCAGGCATGGAAGTGGTGACGAAAGCGGGGCAGCCCTCGCTCTAAAGCCTACCTTCCTAGGATCGCTTTGACGGTCCGGCCAGTTCAAGGCCAAACTCATGAAAAGGGTCGCGAAAGCGGCCCTTTTTCACGTCCGGCAGAATCCATTTGACCCCATCAGCCACCCGGCATATTCATAAAGTCATCTGATGACTTTATGAATATGCCGATGCAGCCTCTGAGCAAGACCAATCTCGCCGATACGGCAATCGAAGCGATCCGCAGCGAAATCGTCGCCAAGCGCTGGGCCGTGGGTGAAAAACTGCCGAACGAGGCTGCCCTCTGCAGCATGCTGTCCGTCAGCCGCGGGACCGTGCGCGAGGCAGTTCGCGTCCTGGCGTCACAGGGATATCTTGAGACGAGACAGGGGTCCGGCACCTACGTGCTGTCGACCGCCGACGCCAGCCGGCCGCTCACCATGGCGAGACGCTCAAGCCTGCGCGACCAGTTCGAGGCGCGTTGCGCGCTGGATGTCGAGGCTGCGCGTCTGGCGAGCCTCCGGCAGACGCCGGAGATTATCGCCGGATTGCGGGCGCTGCTCGAAAAGCGCGGCAACTACGAGGGCGGCGACAAGGCTGCCTTCATCAGGCGCGATCTGGCTTTTCATCAGGCGGTTATCGCCGCATCGCAAAACCGCGCGATGATCGAAATATACGATTTCTTCTCCGCATCGATCGCCGAGACCATCGAGGCGACGCTCGGCCAGGACGTGCCGGAGCCGGATATGCAGGCGCATGCCGATATCGTCGATGCCATCGAAACAGGCGATCCCGAACGGGCGGATGCGGCGGTTCGCCGCTTCATGGCCCCCGTCATCGCCGCACTGGACCGGATGCTGCTTTCATGAATACCCCTCACGCCGATGCCGCGCATGCTTTCGATGCGTCCGGCGAGCAACTGATCGATGCCGAAGCAGACAGCGTGCCGCCGGTTCAGCCACCTGCGAAACTTTCCGCAACAGCCCGCATATTGCTTGGCGTGAGTCTGGTGCTGATTGCCTTCAATCTCCGGCCAGTCTTTTCCAGCGCTTCAGCGCTGCTTCCCGAGATTCGCTCCGGCCTCGGTCTTTCGGCGCTCGGCGCCAGCCTGCTCACCACCCTGCCGGTCGTCTGCCTCGGCGCCTTTTCGCCGCTCGCACCACGGCTTGCCCAGCGGATCGGCTCGGAGCGGACGCTTCTCGGCGTCATCTTCCTGCTGGCGCTTGGAACGGCGATGCGCGGGCTGAACTCGATACCGCTGCTGTTTCTGGGAACTGCCCTTGCCGGCGGCTGCATCGCCGTCGGCAACGTGCTGCTGCCGGGTCTGGTGAAGCGCGACTTTGCAGACCGGGCCGCGCTGATGACCGGTTGCTACACCATGGCGCTCTGCGCCGGTGCTGCCAGCGCCGCCGGGCTGACGCTGCCGGCCGAGCATATGCTGGGCGGCTCTCTTTCCGGTGCGCTTGCCATCTGGGCCCTACCCGCCCTTGCCGTCGGACTGATCTGGCTTCCACAGGTGCTGCGCACCAAGAACACCGCCAAGCGCAGCGGCTTCCGTGTCGAAGGTCTCTGGCGCGACAGGCTCGCCTGGCAGGTGACGCTTTTCATGGGGCTGCAATCGGCCCTTGCCTACTGCGTCTTCGGCTGGCTGGTGCCGATTCTCCGCGAACGCGGCCTCGACGGCGTGACCGCCGGAGCGATCGTCTCCATGTCGGTCATGGTTCAGGCCGCGGCATGTCTGGTTGCGCCGCAGATCGCCGTGCGCGGCAAGGATCAGCGCGTCATCAACGCCTCGCTCTGCATCGTCGCCGTCGTTGCGCTGCTCGGTCTTCTGTTTGCGCCTCTCTGGACCGTCTGGTTCTGGGCGGCGCTGCAGGGCATCGGCCAGGGCGGGCTGATTGCCGTGGCGATGACCGCCATCGTGCTTCGCTCGCGCGATTCCCATGTCGCGGCCCATCTTTCCGGCATGGCGCAATGCGTCGGCTACCTGCTTGCCGCCATCGGCCCGCTTGTCGTCGGCATGATCCGCAGCTGGACGGGCAGTTTCGCCTGGTGCGCGGTGCTGTTCGTCATCCTCGGCCTTGGTGCTGCGATCAACGGCTGGAACGCCGGGCGGGCGCTGCATGTCAACGCAAGGACGATCGAGGCGCCTTAGGCAGACCTTTGCTACTTGGCGGATCAGCTGCGCTCACCTGAGGGATGAGCTGCGCTCACCCTGGGATCACCATGTCTTGATGAGCCTTCGCGGCAGGCGATGGTAGGTTAGCTCCGGGCTGGACCAATCCGCCGGAGGAGATCATTTGCCGCTTCGCTCTCTCATGCTGACGATCGCGCTCGCCGCATCCCTTGCCGCCGCACCGGCATTGTCCCAGGAACGCCCGGGCGTGCTGAAGCTGCTGCCCGGCGATGCTGTGACCGAGCACCAAGCGACGATCGGCGGCCGCAAGCTGGACTATACGGCAACCGCGGGAACACTCGATCTCTTCGGCCAGGACGGCAACCAGACGGGGGCGATCTTCTACACCGCCTATACCGCCAAGAATGGGGGTACAAATCGCCCAATCACCTTTGCGTTCAACGGTGGACCCGGGGCGGCATCTGCCTTTCTCCATCTCGGCCTCGTTGGCCCGCGCATTCTCGATTTCGGGCCGCAGGCGCGCGACGGCGCCAATGCCAGGCTCACCGACAATCCGCAGAGCTGGCTCGACTTTACCGATCTTGTGCTGATCGATCCGATCGGCACCGGCTGGAGCCGGACGGCGAAGGCCGACGATGCCAAGGATTATTACAACGTAGGCTCGGACGCGCAGAGCATCGCCAAGGCGATCGCGCTTTACGTTGCCCACAACAACCGCTCTAATTCGCCGAAATACCTGCTCGGCGAAAGTTATGGCGGTTTCCGCGCCGCACGGGTCGCGGGAGCCTTGCAGCAGAACCAGGGCATCATCGTTTCGGGCGCCGTCATGCTCTCCCCGCTCATCGAGGCGCAGTTGATGTTCAATGCCGACGAGTTCGCGTTGGGTGCCGCTCTGGAGCTCCCCTCGCTCGCAGCCGCCGACATGGACCGCCGCGGCGCCTTTTCGGAGGATGCGCAGCGCGAGGCGGAAAAATTCGCGCTCGGCGATTATCTGACGACGCTTGCCGGTCCGGAGCCAACCGGCGACACGGCAAAGGCCTTTTACGGCAAGATATCGGCGATAACCGGCATCCCGGAGGATGTCGTCACCCGCAACCGCGGCTTTCTGGGTGACGCCTATGCCAAGCATTCCGGCAAACCCGCCGGTGAGGTGATGAGCCCCTATGATGCGGCTTTCGCATCTCCCGATCCCTATCCGGAATCCGACTATGACCGCGGTGACGACGCCATCCTCGACGGGTTCACCCGCGCCTATGGCGGTGCGTTTTCCGGCTATGCCCGCAACGAACTCGGCTTCAAGACGGAGATGACCTATTCGCTGCTCGACAGCGATATCAGCCGTCAATGGGAATGGGGCGGACGCGGCGGCGGATCGCGGCTGCAGGCCAGTATAACCGGCGATATACGCCAGTTGCTGGCGTCAAACCCGTCCTTCCATCTGCTGATCGCGCATGGCTACAGCGATCTTGTCACGCCCTATGGCGTCAGCCGCTATGTCGTCGATCACTTGCCGCAAAGTCTCGCTAAAGACCGCGTCAAGCTGGATGTCTATCGCGGCGGCCACATGTTCTACACGAATACCGAACAGCGGGCTGCCTTTACGGCCGATGCGAAGGCATTCTACGCGCAGAGCGGCACAGCGCAGCCCGCGGACTAGGCTCCGGTTGGCGCATGAGGGTTGCCGCAGTGCAGCACTGACCTAGATAGACCCCATGTCCTACCAAAAGCAGCCGCTTGTTATCGCGGAGCCGGATGCGGCTTCAGGCGAGGAGTCCATGCATGCCGCACTCGCCGGAGCGCCGCACGAATGGGCGCTCTTTCTCGATATCGACGGCACCTTGCTCGATCTCGCAGATACGCCTGACGGCATCGAAGTCCCCACCGGTCTCCCGCGCCAGCTCGACGCTCTCTCGCAAAAACTTGGCGGCGCGCTGGCGCTGGTCACGGGCCGCGGCCTTGCCTACGCGGACCGCCTATTTGCACCGCTCAGCTTTCCGATTGCCGGGTTGCACGGTGCCGAACGCCGCGATGCCGATGGAACGCTCACGACCGCCGCGGCAACCGCGGCCTTCGACGCCGTGAAGGCTGATCTCGCCGCCCAGACGGCCGGCTGGCCGGGCATCCTTATCGAGGACAAGGGTGCGGCGGTCGCCGCGCATTACCGTCAGGCGCCGGAGCGGGAAATCGATCTGGAGCCGCTGATGCAGCAGGCACTCGACCGTGCCGGCCCCGGCTGGCACATCCAGCATGGCAAGATGGTGATCGAAATCCGTCCCTCAAGCGCCGACAAGGGACATGCCGTCGAAGCCTTTCTTGCACAGCCGCCCTTCGAAGGACGGCGCGCCATCGCTATCGGCGACGACGTGACGGACGAGGCGATGTTTCGTGCCGTCAACCGGCTTGGTGGCCTGTCGATTCGTGTCGGCCCGCTTGCGCCTGCCAGCGAGGCGACGGCCTCCTTCCCGTCCGCAGCTGCGGTGCGCGATGTGATCGCCCGGCTGACGGCGTGAACCATTTCAGCATCTAAGACATTTTCTGAGAAAAGGATCCTTTCATGAGCCGTCTCGTCGTCGTTTCCAATCGCGTCCCCGTTCCCGAGAAGGGCGGCATTGCGCCCGCCGGTGGGCTTGCGGTTGCCCTCAAGGCAGCGCTCGAAGAGCGCGGCGGCATCTGGATGGGCTGGTCGGGGAATTCGAGCGGCGCCCAGGAGCCGGAAAAGCTGAAGGAAATCCAGCAGGGCAATATCACCTACGCGCTGACGGATCTCACCGATACCGATGTAGAGGAATATTACCACGGCTTTGCCAACCGCGTGCTCTGGCCGATCTGTCACTACCGGCTGGACCTCGCGGAGTACGGCCGCAAGGAGATGG
The DNA here is from genome assembly GCF_056399485.1 of Rhizobium sp. 01N424. NCBI lineage: Bacteria > Pseudomonadati > Pseudomonadota > Alphaproteobacteria > Hyphomicrobiales > Rhizobiaceae > Rhizobium > Rhizobium sp. 01N424. The sequence goes on along the minus strand of NZ_JBFTRK010000001.1, from coordinate 225,516 downwards.
CGGGATATTTTCGCGTCAACCGCTTCTTCGCCCACCGGCTTGCGCCGCTGATCAAGCCCGATGACGTCATCTGGGTGCATGACTATCACCTGATTCCGCTGGCAGCCGAGCTGCGGCAGATGGGGTTGAAAAACAAGATCGGCTTCTTCCTGCACATCCCCTGGCCGCCGGCGGATGTGCTGTTCACCATGCCGGTCCACGAAGAGATCATGCGCGGGCTATCCCATTACGATCTCGTCGGCTTCCAGACCGACCATGACCTCGAGAATTTTGCGGGCTGCCTGCGCCGCGAGGGCATTGGCGACGAGCTCGGCGATGGCCGCTTCAGTTCGCATGGGCGGACCTTCAAGGGCGGCGCCTATTCGATCGGCATCGAGACGGCAGCCTTTGCCGAATTCGCCCGCAAATCGGCAACCCACAGCATGGTCAGGAAAGCACGCGAGAGCATCGAGGGCCGCAGCCTGATTATCGGCGTCGACCGCCTCGACTATTCCAAGGGACTGACACAACGCATCGACGCTTTCGAGCATTTCATCCTGACAAACCCGGCGCAGCAGGGCCGCGTGACCTACCTTCAGATCACGCCGAAATCGCGCTCCGAAGTGCCGGAATACGAGGCGATGCAGCGGACTGTCGCCGAGCAGGCCGGGCGGGTGAACGGCGCTCTCGGCTCCGTCGACTGGGTGCCGATCCGCTATATCAACCGTTCGGTCGGACGCCCCATTCTCGCCGGTCTGTACCGGCTCGGCAAAGCCGGTCTCGTGACGCCATTGCGCGACGGCATGAATCTCGTCGCCAAGGAATATGTGGCGGCGCAGGATCCGGAGGATCCTGGTGTTCTGGTGCTTTCCCGCTTTGCCGGCGCTGCCCGCCAGCTGAAAGGCGCGCTGCTGGTGAACCCCTATGACATCGAGGGCACAGCCAACGCGCTGGCGCGCGCACTCAGCATGCCGCTGGAAGAGCGGCAGGAACGCTGGAAATTGATGATGGATCAGCTCCTCGAATTCGATGTGTCTCGATGGTGCAAGGATTTCCTGACAGATCTGGCGCCTTAGGTTTCACGCGGTCGCGACTTCGGATTGCAGCCACGCAACAAGCCTGCCGGTCTCCTCCGTCATCTCTTTCGGCGGCACCAGCCAGTAACCGCGGTCCGAGGCCTCGACCATCGGGCCGGCCGCGACCAGCATGCCTGATGCCAGCAGTGAGTCGACCAGCCCCATCCAGCCGATCGCAACACCCTGTTCGCCGATAGCGGCCTGCACCACTAGCGAATAGGTGTTGAAGCTGATCTCGCCGGGCGCGGCAGCGGCATTGCGGCTGATGGCGAACTCGTCAAGATAGCTCGTCCAGTCGAACCAGGGCGGCGTCCCGCGGGCATCCAGATGCAGAAGTCGCGCGACGGAGAGGCGCTCCGGCGTCCCGAGCGGACCGTGCCGCTCGGCAAAACCCGGCGAGCAGACCGGCACCACTTTTTCCGGCAACAGCAAGATGCCATGCCCGCCAAGCTCGCGCCCGCTTCCAAAGACGATCGCGGCGTCGCTTGCGTCCGGCGTGCCCTGTTCGACGAATTGGGTGGCGACGATCTGGATATCCATGCCGGGGTAGAGCTGGCGGAAGCCATGCATGCGCGGAATCAGCCAGAGCGACGAGAAGGCATAATCGGTGCGCAATCGCACCGTCGATCGCTCCGCCTCGTTGCGAAAACTGCGCGCAAGCGCGTCCACGTCTCCAACGGTGCGGGCGGCGGCATCGAAGAGCCTGCGGCCCTCGGCCGTCAATTCGACGCCACGATGACGTCGCTGCAGCAGGCTGACGTTCATCTGCTCTTCGAGGCGGCGGATCTGGTAGCTGACGGCTGGCTGCGTCAGCCCGAGGGCGCGAGCCGCCGACGACAGATTACCGAGCCTACCGATCTCCGCGAGAATGCGAAGCCATCCGAGATCCACCGGCCGCTCAGCCATAAAAAATCCTTTTGGCAAGCATCGAAAAATTTCAGCTTCACAAGGGTCGTGAGCCGTTGTTGAATAAAATGCTCGAATAGCAGGCGGAGCGCAACGGCCTTCGAAGACCGCGCTTGACCCTGCTCCACATCATTAGGACATGACAGCATGGCGCGCCCGAATATTCTCATCCTCATGGTCGACCAGTTCAACGGCACGCTGTTTCCAGATGGCCCTGCCGATTTCCTGCATGCGCCGCATCTGAAGGCGCTGGCCCAGCGCTCGGTACGCTTCGCCAATACTTATACGGCGAGCCCGCTCTGCGCCCCGGCGCGCGCCTCCTTCATGTCCGGCCAGCTGCCGAGCCGGACGCGCGTCTATGACAACGCCGCCGAATTCGCCTCCGATATTCCGACCTACGCCCATCACCTGCGTGCCGCCGGTTACCAGACTGCGCTATCCGGCAAGATGCATTTTGTCGGCCCCGACCAGCTTCACGGCTTCGAGGAACGGCTGACGACCGATATCTATCCGGCGGACTTCGGCTGGACGCCGGACTATACCAAGCCCGGCGAGCGCATCGACTGGTGGTACCACAATCTCGGCTCGGTCACCGGCGCGGGCGTCGCCGAAATCACCAACCAGATGGAATATGATGACGAGGTTGCCTACAACGCGACCCGCAAGCTTTACGACCTGTCACGCCACCAGGACGATCGGCCCTGGTGCCTGACCGTCAGCTTCACGCATCCGCACGACCCCTATGTCGCCCGGCGCAAGTTCTGGGATCTCTACGAGGATTGCCCGGCGCTCAACCCGGCCGTTGCGCCTCTGCCTTTCGAGGAACTCGATCCGCATTCGCAGCGCCTGCTCGAAGCCTGCGACTACAAGGCGTTCGATATCACGCCCGAGCAGATCCGCCGCGCAAGGCAGGGCTACTTCGCCAATATTTCCTATGTCGACGAGAAGATCGGCGAGATTCTCGATGTGCTTGATCGCAGCCGGATGGCAGACAACACCATCATCCTCTTCGTATCAGACCATGGCGACATGCTGGGTGACCGCGGCCTGTGGTTCAAGATGTGCTTCTTCGACGGCTCTGCCCGCGTGCCGCTGATGATCGCGGCGCCCGGCTGGACCCCGGCAAAGATCGACCGCCCGGTTTCGACGCTCGACGTGACGCCGACGCTCGCCGGTCTCGCCGGCCTCGACATCTCGTCGCTGAAGAAATGGACCGACGGCGAGAATCTGGCGCCGCTGGCAACCAGAACCGGCAGCCGTAGCCCGGTACCAATGGAGTATGCTGCGGAAGGGTCGATCGCCCCGCTTGTCGGCATCCGCGATGGCCGTTTCAAGCTTTCGCTTTGCGTCAAGGATCCGCCGATGCTGTACGATCTCGACGCCGATCCGCACGAGCTTAACAATCTCGCTGAGAACCCTGACTATGCTGAAGTCCTAGCGTCTCTGAAGGCGCAAGCCGATGCCCGCTGGAACCTTGAGACCTTCGACGCAGCCGTGCGTGAAAGCCAGGCCCGCCGCTGGGTGGTCTATGACGCGCTGCGCAACGGCGCCTATTACCCTTGGGACTATCAGCCGCTGCAGAAGGCATCGGAGCGCTACATGCGCAACCACATGGACCTCAACATTCTTGAAGAGAGCCAGAGGTATCCGCGCGGAGAGTGATTCTTCCGGCCTATTGCAGTGCCTTCGGCAGGGCCACCGCCGACCGGCGTTCGGCCGGCCAAAGCAAGGCGGCCATGAACAGACTGTAGAGCGTCGCGAGAATGATATAGCCGATGCGCGTGGCGAATGTTTCCGCCGCCGTACCGGGCAGCGGCGATATTCCCGATCCCAGGACCACGAGGAATATCGTCAATGCACCTGCAAACACCTTGGCGGACGACCGCGGCAACACCGCACTGCCGGCGAGGACCAGACTTACGGCGAAAACACTGAGGAACAAGAAAACCAGCGAGTGCCGCAGGGCGACGAAGCCGAAGACTACACTCGCCGCAGCGCCACCGAATATGTTGACAAGGATGAGGCCGAAGGCCGCTCTTGCGCCCGCAAGCAAATCCAGCTGCATCAGCATCGACGCTACGGTAATCGGTATGACCAGCGCTGTGGCGAAGCGATCATTTGTCAGGCAGATGGCGACAGCGCCCAGCAATATCGCTCCGCTTGCCAGCGCCCGGGGTATCGGTCTCTGATGATGGATAGCGGGCGGCTGACCGCTGCCAATAAGTCCGCGGTGGGGAAAGGCGGCGTGCGCTGCCCAGCCCCAGACGATACCCTCGACGATGCCCCCCACCAGCAGCGCGAGGATCGAGCTGCCGAGGTCGTAGTGCAGCAACGTCAGAAGCGGCAGCATGACGGCCACGACGAGGATCATGAATGGCAGAGCGCCTGCCCTTCCTGTCGCTTGCGCGAGAAAGCAAAGGAAGTAAATCGCGCCAAGGAAGGTGAGGATCACCGGTGGATTATCGGAGGTGACCGCCAGGAACATCTGCAGGCAGAGCCCGGCGAGCGACACAATCGATACCATGCCGAGGGCTTTGCCGAATGGCATCGGGCTCCGGTCCGTCAGCAGGAACTGAACCGCAAAGAGCGCGCCGAGAAACGGGATAACGTCTCCAACGGCAACGGACCAGGTGAACGAAAGCGTGGCGGCGAATGCCACGCGAAGACCTTGCGAAGCCTCAGGCGAATGCCACCAGCGATGACCCGATACGGCGTCAGCTAACATATGTCAGAACCGAGATGATGCGCATCCACAATGCGCCCAGCGCGTTGGTCACCGGATTGTCGCCGGTATAAATCACCACATTCGCCTGAGCGCCGTAGCGAATGCCCTTCGGCCGCTCGCCGTCGAGAATGAGCCGCACGGGGAAGCTCTGTGGCGTGCGGATCCAGCCGCCCTGATCCGATACTTTCGGCAGGCCCGTATTCGGATCGACATTGCCCTGAGCGACACCGAAACCGACGCTTTCGACATGAGCAGGAAACAGCTTTCCGGGCAGCGCATCGAACAGGATTTCCGCCTTGTTGCCGCTTGCGACATTCTCGAGGCTGTTCTCCTTGAAGTTGGCCGCTATCCAGATCGTGCCGGCGTCGATGAAGGTGATGGCGCTCTGTCCGGTGTTGACAAAGCCACCGACGGACAGCTGAAGATTGGTGACAACGCCATCGGCGGGCGCGAGCACGGTGGTGCGGAGCAGATCGAGCCTGGCCCGCTCCAGCGCTGCAAGAGCGTCCTGTAGCTGCGGGTTATCCTGGCCGGCCGGTCCGAGCTCTTTCTCGGCGCTCGCAAGTTCTGCATCGGCCGCAGCTGCTCCCGCCTGCGCCTGCTGGAGCGTGGTCCGCGCCTGATCCGCCCGCGTCTGCGCGATGACCCCGCGTTTCAGCAAGGCCTCCGAACGGTTGGCCTGTTCCAGCGCGTTATCGCGTACAGCGCGCGCTTCCACGACTTTCGCCTGGGCGCCATCGAGCGCGGCGATCGAGGCGCCGATCGACTGGCCGACCTTGGCGAGCTGCGCCTCTGCTTGCGCCAGCGCCAGTTCGTATTGCTGCGGATCGATGCGAAACAGCATCTGACCCTTGGCGACCGGGCTGTTGTCGGAAACCGCGACATCTACCACCCGGCCGGAAACTTCAGGCGCGATGCCGACCACATAGGCGTTGACCGCCGCCTGCGCCGTTATTGGCGTGCGGCGTTCCATGAAAACGGAAACCGCGAAGGTGAAGACAAGAAACACGAGGACGCAGACCGCGACCCGGCGCAACGGGTTTCGTGCGCTCACCGGCGCGGCAACGTCCTGCACAGCTCTGTTGTCCTGCTGATCCATTCGCCCCTCCCGAAATCTCTGCGAGAATGATCAGCTGGTTTGGACGCCCTCAGCGGTGTTTACCGCGCGCGCGGTCCGAACAAACAGGGCGCGGATCTTGCCCCAGAAATTGCCGCCGAGAACGAAGATGCTGGCAATCAGCATGAGATCGCCGAGCAGCTGAAACTCCCAGCGGTTCGGGCGAAAATCCGGCCAGATGTTATCGACATAGGGTTCGAACAGCGCAGAAACGAGCGGCAAGCAGAACATCACGAGGCCAATGACATGGCGCAGCGGACTGACGATCTCGTCTTTCAGCGATGGCAGATAGCCGCCGAGCGTCCGCTTCAATTCCTGAAAGCCAGCCTTGCCCATCACCGCGATCATCACGACAAGGATGATCTTGTTGCCGACGAAGATGGCGCCCGTCAGCGCCGCGACGCGCGCAGGCGGCATTCCGGACATCGCCAGAACCGGGATTGCAACGACCAGCAGTAACATCAGCGCAAAGAGCGCAATGCCACATTTGAAACGCCAGCCGCCACTCGCAGGCACATTCTCCAGCTCGATATTCGTGCTCACGTTCGCCAGCCCCCCATGGATGAACGATTTACGAATATCTAATGTACATTAGTATGATTGCGCAGTCATCCCAGCATTTCTGCGAGATCACGCCGCCTTGGCGACGTGATATTCCTTGATGGCATCCATCTTGATTGCCGGGAAACGCTCGGCTTCGTAACGCAGTGAGAAGCTGTCCTGCGCGAGGAACACCGGATCGCCGTCGAGATCGCGGGCGATATCGCCACGCTTGACCGTCAGGAACTTGTCGAGATCAGCGCCATTCTCGGACGAAACCCAGCGGCAGACCGAGAAGCGCGACATTTCGAAGGAGACCGGCAGGCCGTATTCCTGCTGCAGGCGTTCCTTCAACACGTCGAGCTGCAGAGCACCGACGACGCCGACGATCGCCGGTGAGCCATCCTCCGGCGAGAACAGCTGGACGACGCCTTCTTCGGCCATCTGCTGCAGCGCTTCCTTCAGCTTCTTTGCCTTCATCGCATCCTCGAGACGCACGCGGCGGAGAATTTCCGGTGAGAAGTTCGGTACGCCCTGGAAGACCAGCGGTTCGCCTTCGGTCAGCGTGTCGCCGATGCGCAGCGTGCCGTGGTTCGGGATGCCGACGACATCACCGGCATAGGCGGTATCGGCCAGCTGGCGCTGCGAGGCGAAGAAGAACTGCGGTGCAGTGAGGCCGAGCTGTTTGCCGGTGCGGGCGAGACGCGCCTTCATGCCGCGTTCCAGCTTGCCGGAGCAGATGCGGGCGAAGGCGATGCGGTCGCGGTGGTTCGGGTCCATGTTCGCCTGAATCTTGAAGACGAAAGCGGTCATCTTGTCTTCGTTGGCATGAACGGTACGGATATCGGCCACCTGGTCACGCGGCGGCGGCGCAAAATCGGCAAGCGCGTTGATCAGATCGCGCACACCCAGATTGCGCAGCGCCGAACCGAAAAAGACCGGCGTCATATGGCCTTCCAGAAATGCCTGGCGATCAAAGGGGCGGCACGCCTCCTTGGCGAGGTCGACCTCGTCGATGAAAGCCGCACGTTCGTTTTCCGGAAGGCGATCGGCCACGGCCTGCGGGCCATTGACCACGATCGCATCTTCCTTGTCCGATCCGCGCGCCCGGTTTGCGGCGAGGTGGTAAGTGCCGCAGAAGCTCTTCGAGCGGCCGATCGGCCAAGTGACCGGGGCGGTATCCAGTGCCAGCTTTTCCTCGACCTCATCGAGAATTTCGAAGACATCGCGGCTTTCACGGTCCATCTTGTTGATGAAGGTGATGATCGGGATGTCGCGCATGCGGCAGACTTCGAAGAGCTTCAGCGTCCGTGGCTCAATGCCCTTGGCGGCATCGATGACCATGATGGCGGCATCCACCGCCGTAAGGGTGCGGTAGGTATCGTCGGCGAAGTCTTCGTGACCGGGCGTATCGAGAATGTTGAAGACCTTGTCGGCATATTCGAAGGTCATCACCGAGGTGACGACGGAGATACCGCGTTCGCGCTCGATCTTCATCCAGTCGGAACGCGTCTGGATGCGGTCCTTCTTCGCCTTGACTTCGCCAGCGAGCTGAATGGCGCCGCCGAACAACAGTAGCTTTTCGGTCAGCGTCGTCTTGCCCGCGTCCGGGTGCGCGATAATAGCGAATGTGCGGCGGCGGGAGACCGCCTCGGCGAGTGTTTCGGCCATCATGTGAATCCTGTGGAATTGCGGGCTATCTAGCGATTTAGGCCGGGCTTTGCAATTGACCTTCGGCGGCCGGACGCAAACTAATGCCCGCATGAACATTCAAAACGACCTCCGCCCGAAGCTCAATCTCGTCCGCCTCGCCAATGGCGAAGGGCTGGACCTGCCCTCCTACGAAACGTCAGGGGCTGCCGGGATGGACCTGCGCGCCGCTGTCGATGACGGCGCACCACTGGTGCTCGCCCCGGGCAAGCGTGCCCTGGTTCCGACGGGTTTCATCTTCGAGATACCTGAAGGTTTCGAGGCGCAGATCCGCCCGCGCTCCGGCCTCGCCTTCAAGAACGGCATCACCTGCCTCAACACCCCTGGGACCATCGACAGCGACTACCGTGGTGAAGTGAAGGTGCTACTGATCAATCTCGGCGAGGAGCCTTTCGAGATCAGCCGCGGCATGCGGATCGCCCAGATGGTCATTGCGCCGGTAACCCAGGTCCGCGTTGCCGAGATTACCGAGACCAGTGCCACGGCGCGCGGCGCCGGCGGCTTCGGCTCCACCGGCGTATGAGCGGCGGAACCAAGGCGACAGCTCTGGCGTTCCGGCAGGATTACTTTGCCGACCACGCCGCCTGGCGGGCGCTGGTTTCGCTTCTCCACGACACATTCGGCATCGATATCGGCCCATTGATGGAACTCGGCGGGCCTGATCCATCCAGCATGCCCTTCGGCTGGTTTGCCGAAGACGGGACGCTGGCCGCCAATCTTTCGGCCTTCGCCATGCCTATCGTCGTCAATGGCCGCCGGATCAATGCAGCCGGCCTGCAATCCGGCGCCGTGCGGCCGCCCTGGCGCGGCCGCGGGCTCTATCGCGATGTGACGAAGAAGGCGCTCGACTGGTGCTCGTACCAGGGCTTCGAGGCGATCGTGCTCTATACGGACAAGCCTGCGCTCTATGAGCCCTACGGCTTCCGGACATTGCCGATGCACAGCTTCGAGGGTGATGCGCCGAAACCGGATGGCGCCGCTGACGCAAGGACGCTCGATCCCCGGCTCGCCGCTGACCTCGCCTTGCTCCAGGATTTGCTGGCACGGCGAGAACCGGTGTCCGACACATTGGCCGTCGCCGGCAGCCCGGCGATGTTTTTGATCAATACGCAGCTCGATCCCGATGTGCGGCTGACATTCATCGAGAAGCTCAATGCGGTCATTGCCTGGAAGCTCGATGGCGAGCGCTTTATCCTGCTCGATGTCGTGGCGCCCTCGATCCCTTCCCTCGCTGCCATTCTCGGCGGGCTCGGCATCAAGCCTTCGCGCGCTGAAATCCTGTTCAACCCCGATAAGCTTGGCTGGAACGGCGCGCCGCTGCCGTCTTCTTCGCACGGGACGCATTTCATGATCCGCGGACTAGACGGCCTAGAGCTGCGGGCCCCCGCCATGCTCTCGCCGATGGCGGATTTCTGATCAAACCGGCGGCAGGCGGCGCTTGACCGGCGACGACTTGATCATCGACGTGTTGGTTTCGGCGCGCTCCGCGATCTTGTCGAGGATGCCGTCCAGCTCCCCCATCGAGCGCACGACGAGCCGGGCGATGAAGCAATCGTCACCCGTCACCTTGTCGCATTCGATGAATTCAGGGGTTTCCTGGATCAGCTTCTCGACGATATGCAGCTGACCTGGCAACGGGCGGACGCGGACGATCGCCTGCAGGGGATAGCCGAGTGCGGCCGGATCGATATCGATGGTGAAAGCCCTGACGATGCCGCGTTCCTCCAGCCGGCGCAGGCGCTCGGCGGCACTCGGCGAAGACATGCCGGCCGCCTGGGCGAGTTCCTTCAGGGAGAGGCGCGCGTTGACGGCGAGCGCATCCAGCAACTTCTGGTCCGTTTCGTCGATTCTGTCGTAATTAGCCACAACACTCCTTTCACCTAAAATTATTAGGCAATTCGCTTCCATTCTGCTTCACACGATATAGAGACGGCAGCGGTTGCGCAATAATCTGCGCCTCCATCACGGGAGAGTTGCGATGCAGAGCGAGATCAGGCGGGGAAGCGCGGAAATGACGGCGGCAATGCTGATTTCGGGCAGCATCGGCTGGTTCGTTATCATGTCAGGGCAACCGGTTGGCAATGTCGTTTTCTGGCGCTGCCTGTTCGGGGCCATCAGCCTGCTTGTCATCTGCGCGGTGCTCGGGCTTCTCAATCCTCGCCTGCTGTCGTTGAAGAGCTTCGGCATCGCCGTTTTCGGCGGCATCGCCATCGTGCTGAACTGGCTGATGCTTTTTGCGTCCTATTCGCATGCGTCGATCTCGATCGCCACCACGGTCTACAATACCCAGCCCTTCATGCTGCTGGCGCTGGGGGCGGCCTTTCTCGGCGAGAAGATCACCGGTACGAAGCTGTCCTGGCTCGGGCTCGCCTTCGCGGGCATGCTGACGATTGTCGAGGCCAAACCGGATAGCGGTGCGATCAACGGCAGCTACGGCATGGGGATCGCGCTGGCGCTCGGCGCCGCCTTCTTCTACGCGCTGGCGGCACTGGCTGCCAAATGGCTGAAAGGCACGCCGCCGCATCTGATCGCCCTCATCCAGGTTTCGACCGGCATTATTATGCTGGCGCCCTTCGCCGATTTTTCCGCCATGCCTACGGCGGCGGGGACTTGGTCGCTGCTGGTGACCATCGGTGTCGTCCACACCGGGTTGATGTATGTGCTGCTCTATGGCGCGATCCAGAAGCTGCCGACGCATCTCACCGGTGCGCTGTCCTTCATCTATCCGATTGCCGCAATTGCGGTTGATCGCATCGCCTTCGGCCACGCGCTGCAGCCCCTGCAGGTGGTGGGAGCGGCGATCATACTGCTTGCCGCTGCGGGCATGAATCTCGGCTGGACGCCGGGGCGCTTTCTGCGCGTGGTCAGAAGCTGACCTCGGCGGCCTTTGACAATCCGACGCCGTGAGAGCCGGCACCGAATCCCCAGAGAACCATGTTGTGATGCGCGATGATCTGCTCGAAGCCAAGTGCTCCGATATCGCCGCTCATGTGACCGTCCGTGATTAACGTCACATCGAAGCCGAGGGAGACGGCGCGGCGAACCGACGTGTCGATGCAGAAGGGCGTGACGCAGCCGCCGATGACGAGATGGGTGATGCCGCGCCTGCGCAGCTCGGCTTCCAGTGGCGTCTCGAAGAAGGCATCGCAAGCCTGCTTGTTCATCAGCAGCTCGCCGGGCGCAGGCACCACTTCCGCCCTGATTTCCCAGCCCGTGGTACCCTTGGCGATCGGATCGCCTTCGGCTTCGTCATGCTGGACGATGATAACCGGGACCGCTTCCGATCGCGCTTTTGCGAGCACGGCTGCGAGCCGTCTGGTCACTGCGTCGTAGGCTTCCTGGATCGCCGGTACACGCTCTTTCGTCCCCATGCCTTCCAGCACGGCATTCTGAACATCGATCAGCAGCAAAGCCTTGGACATTTCATCCCCCATGACGCCATTTTCGAAGTCGCTTGAAAGCCATTTCACACAGACGTAAATAAGCGGCAATCAGGGAGAGACAAATGACGATTGCAGCGCTCATTGCCTATAGCGGCGCACTGTTCATTGCAGCAGCCATTCCGGGGCCGGGTATCACGGCGATCGTGGCGCGGGCGCTGGGCTCGAACTTCCGCGAGACCTTCTTCATGGGGCTCGGCCTGGTGCTTGGCGACATGACCTATCTGACCGCCGTCATCCTCGGCCTCGCCTTCGTGGCGCAGACCTTCACCGAGATTTTCCTGGTCGTCAAGTTCGCAGGCGTGATCTACCTCTGCTGCATCGCCTACAAGCTTTGGACCTCGGGGCTCCTGCCGCAGGATATCGCCGCGCGCAAATCGAGCAGTATGGGCATGTCTTTTCTTTCGGGCCTGCTCGTAACCCTCGGCAATCCGAAAACGATGCTCTTCTATGTGGCATTGGTGCCGACGCTGATCGATATCCACACCATCGGCCTGCGCGAGTATGGCCTGCTGCTGGCCGCGACCTTCATCGTTCTGCTGACGGTGCTGATCCCCTATATGCTGCTGGCAACCCGTGCCCGCAGCATGCTGAAGCAGCCGCGCGCATTGCAGGCCCTGAACCGGACGGCGGCCGGCATTCTGGCGGGCACCGCAGCCTTTATCGCCACCCGCGCGGCCTGAAAAATTCATCCGTCAAACGGCGGTTTTCAAAGGATTTTTTCTCTGGCTTGCCACTCCTGCGCGTGAGGCTGGTCTGGTCTGACGCCCGCTTTGACCCTATTCTCTGCGCAACACACTTCAAGGGAGAGCACTCATGTCGAAAAAACCGGGCCGCGGCCGCATCTACTCGTCGATCACCGAGACCATCGGCGATACGCCGATCGTGCGCCTCGACAAGCTTGCCAAGGAAAAAGGCGTGAAGGCCAACCTGCTGGCAAAGCTCGAGTTCTTCAACCCGATCGCCTCGGTCAAAGACCGTATCGGTGTGGCGATGATCGAGAGCCTGGAAGCGCAGGGCAAGATTTCTCCCGGCAAGACGACGCTGATCGAGCCGACCTCCGGCAACACCGGTATCGCGCTTGCTTTTGCCGCCGCTGCCAAGGGTTACAAGCTGATCCTGACGATGCCGGAAACCATGTCCGTCGAGCGCCGCAAGATGCTGGCGCTGCTTGGCGCCGAACTGGTTCTCACCGAGGGACCGAAGGGGATGAAGGGCGCCATCGCCAAGGCCGAGGAACTGGCCTCGACGCTGCCTGACGCCATCATTCCGCAGCAGTTCGAAAACCCGGCCAACCCTGAAATCCATCGCAAGACGACGGCAGAGGAAATCTGGAATGATACCGACGGCGCAGTCGATATCTTCGTTTCCGGCATCGGCACCGGCGGCACGATTACCGGCGCTGGACAGGTGCTGAAGTCGAAGAAGCCCGGCATCAAGGTCATCGCTGTCGAGCCGGAAGAATCGCCCGTGCTTTCGGGCGGCCAGCCCGGACCGCACAAGATCCAGGGCATCGGCGCCGGCTTTGCGCCCGCCATTCTCGACACCAAGATCTACGACGAGGTCGTCACCATCAATAGCGCATTGGCCATGGAAACCGCCCGTCTGGTCGCCAGGCTCGAAGGCGTGCCGGTCGGCATCTCGTCCGGTGCGGCGCTTGCCGCCGCGATCAAGGTCGGCAGCCGCGAGGAAAACGCCGGCAAGACTATCGTGGTGATCATCCCGTCCTTTGCCGAGCGCTATCTTTCGACGGCGCTGTTTGATGGGCTCGGGAGCTGATCAGCGAATAGCGAATAGCGAATAGCGAATAGCGAATAGCGAATAGCGAATAGCGAATAGCGAATAGCGAAGCTTGCTCGGCCCTAAGTGCTCAGCAAGCTTTCTTTTTCTATTCGCTATTCGCTACTCACTATTCGCTTCCCTATCATGCTGCCGCGGTCAACCGCTCGCCTGCGATCCTATAGGAGATCGCTTCAGCCAGATGGATACGGCCAACCGTTGTCTTTCCATCGAGATCGGCCAGCGTGCGCGCGACTTTCAGAACGCGATGATAGCCGCGGGCGGAGAAGCGCATCTTCTCGGCCGCATCCCGCAACAGCTGCAAGCCGCCGGCATCCGGCTCGGCGTACTTCTCGATGAGCGCCGTCGAGCAGCGCGCGTTGGTGACGATGCCGCCGAGGCCTGCCGCGATGAACCGGTCGGCCTGCAAGTCTCGCGCCCGCGCGACGCGGGCCGCCACCGTGCTGCTCGCCTCAGCCGGCATCGGCCGGATCAGGTCGGTGGCGGAGACGGCCGGTACGTCGATGCGGATATCGATGCGATCCATCAGCGGGCCGGAGATCCGCCCCTGATAGTCGGACTGGCAGCGAGGGCCACGGGCGCAACTGTGGCCGGGCTCTCCGGCCATGCCGCAGCGGCAGGGGTTCATGGCGGCGACCAGCTGGATACTGGCCGGATAGGAGACCCGGTGATTGGCGCGGGCGATGATGCATTCGCCGGTCTCCAGCGGCTGACGCAATGCATCGAGCGCCTGCGGCGAGAATTCCGGAAACTCATCGAGAAAGAGCACGCCATGATGGGCAAGCGACGCCTCGCCGGGCCTTGCCCGCAAACCGCCGCCGACCATCGCGGCCATGGTCGCTGAGTGGTGCGGGGTGCGGAATGGACGGCGATCGGAAAGCTTGCCGCCGGAGAGCTGCCCGGCGATCGAGTGGATCATCGAGACTTCAAGCAGCTCGGCGGCCGAAAGCGGCGGCAGGATCGACGGCAGGCGCGCCGCGAGCATCGATTTGCCCGAACCGGGCGGGCCGACCATCAGCAAATTATGATTTCCAGCCGCTGCGACCTCGAGCGCGCGCTTGGCGCTTTCCTGCCCCTTGATATCGGCGAGATCGGGCAGGTTGGCGGCGTTGGCGCGGATCGACGGTTCGGGGCGCGACAGCACCTGCGTACCGCGGAAATGATTGGCAAGAGCGATCAGGCTTCTCGGCGCCAGAATATCAAGGCCGGTCCCGGCCCAGGCAGCTTCCGGGCCGCTGTCGGCCGGGCAGATCAGGCCTTTGCCAAGGCCGTTGGCTCCGATCGCCGCCGGAAGCGCGCCGGCAACGGGAGCAATCGTGCCATCCAGATTGAGTTCGCCGAGCACGACATAATCCGCGAGCGCGTCGCCAGGAATGGCGCCGAGCGCCGCCATTAGGCCAAGCGCGATCGGCAGATCGAAATGCGAGCCTTCCTTTGGAAGATCGGCAGGCGCCAGATTGACGGTGACCCGCTTGGCCGGAAGCGCCAGCCCCGACGCATGAAGGGCGGCCTGAACCCGCTCGCGGCTTTCCGCTACGGCCTTGTCGGGAAGACCGACGATCTGCATGCCGACCTTGCCCGGAGCGACCATCACCTGGACTTCGACCGGCACACCTTCAATGCCCTGAAATGCAACCGTACTGACGCGCGCGACCATGCCCCTGCCCCCGCAACCAACTACATCGCGTTTTACGACCCATCATGGCCGTCAATTGCAATCTGGCATGGAAAACAGAATAAAACAAGAACAATAAACGAACAGATTCCCGCGCTCGCTGCGTTCAGGTTGCAGCGGGTTGTATCGGCCCGTCAAAATGAGAACAAAACACCGCTTTATCTACGCTTGCGTTCGATGGCATCCCAGAGAAGGCTGGCAATATCGGCGCCACCGAACTTTGCGACCTCGCGCAATCCGGTCGGAGAGGTAACGTTGATCTCCGTCATGTAGTCACCGATGACGTCGATGCCGACCAGCAGGAAGCCGCGCTCCTTGAGCGCTGGGCCGATACGCTTGCAGATTTCCTTCTCGCGCGCCGTCAGCTCGGTCGCCTCGGCGCGACCGCCGACATGCATGTTTGAGCGGCTGTCGTGCTCGGCCGGAACGCGGTTGATGGCACCGACAGGCTCGCCGTCGACGAGGATGATCCGCTTGTCGCCCTTGCGCACATCAGGCAGATATTGCTGGGCGATGAAGGGCTCGCGGAAGAGCTGGCCAAACATTTCGAGCAGCGAGGAAAGGTTGCGGTCGTCCTTGGTCGAGTGGAAGACGCCGGCGCCGCCATTGCCGTAGAGCGGCTTGAGGATGATATCGCCCATCTCGTCGCGGAAGCGGCGGATTTCGGCGGCATCCTTGGTGATCAGCGTCTTCGGCATCAGATCGGCGAATTCGGTGACGAAGATCTTTTCCGGCGAATTGCGTACCCAGGCCGGATCGTTGACGACGAGGGTCTTCGGGTGGATGCGCTCGAGCAGATGCGTCGAGGTGATGTAGGCCATGTCGAAGGGCGGATCCTGACGCAGCAGGACGACATCCATGGTCGAGAGATCGATGCGCTCAGGCGCGCCGAGCTCGAAATGGTCGCCCTTGACGTCGCGCAGCACCATAGGCTCGACCGAGGCGAAGACCTGGCCGTCGCGGAAACTCAGCCGATCAGGCGTGTAGTGAAAGAGCTTGTAGCCCCGGGTCTGCGCCTCAAGGCTCATGGCGAAGGTGGAATCGCCTGCGATGTTGATGCCCGAAACATGGTCCATCTGGACCGCTACGTTCTTGATCTTGGCCATTTCCGTCCCTCACTGAATGCCGGACAGATGTAGGTCGCAAGACGGCTGAACGCAACGGCCAATCAATGGCTTCGTGATATCGCAATTAAGGTTTATTCAGGCCGCGAGGCCCTGCTGTCCGGTGTTGCGCAGCATGTTGCGGAGGCGGTAGGCGAGCGCCACCGGCTTCGGGAAGGGCTTGCGCAGGAAGGCAACCTTGCGAACGTAATTATCGACCCGCCAGCTGGCCCAGGTGCCGCCGGCGAAGAAGGCGACGTCGCCGGCGCGGAGTGTGCGTTCGGTGCCGTCTTCAGCGGTGATATGGACCTCTCCCTCGATGATCATCACGGTCTCGTCCCAGCCGAAGAACCAGCGGAACTCACCGGCGGTGCAATCCCAGATCGCTGTCAGCGAAGCTTCGTCGTGGCCGCGTGAATGCTCGGCGGTGCGGGCCTGCGGGTCACCGCTGACCACCCAGTCCGGGTTAATCGGAGTCGACTTCATCGGCAGATGGTCGCTCGAATGCGCGATGAAGGATTTGCCGCGCGGCATCGCCACGGCATACGGCACCGTGCGCGCAGCCATTGCGACCGCACTTGCAAGCATAAGCTTCCAGGCCATGAAACACCCCGTTTGCTACCCCAATGTTCGCGGAATAACAGACAAGTCGTAAGAGAGGCGTTCAAGCAGCCGCTAAAATTTTAACGGATCCTGACGAAGCCTAGTGGACTGGCTCGGCGGCGACCGGCGCGACCGTGCTGGCCGCGACGCCGGCACCGATCCGCTTGCCGCTATCGGCTGCGAAGAAGTGAAGCTTTTCGGGAGCGATGACGAAGCGCATTTCACTGGTGATCGGCGTTTCCGGTGAGACGACCGCGGTCAGCTGCTGGTCACCGAGCATTCCGTGGACGAGGCGCTGCGAGCCCAGTTCCTCGACATATTCGACGGCGAGCGGGATGGCATATTCGTCCGGGCGCGCGAGACGCAGATCCTCGGCACGCATGCCGATGGTAACAGGGCCGGAGGCCGGAGCGTTGCCTGCGAGGTCGATCAGGCTCGGGCCGATCGCCAGCTTGTCGCCATGCAGTTCGGCCTTCAGGAGGTTCATGGCCGGCGAACCGATGAAGCTGGCGACGAAGGTGGAGGCAGGAGTGTGGTAGACATCGAGCGGCGCGCCGATCTGTTCGATCTCGCCGCCGTTCAAGACGACGAGACGGTCCGCCAGCGTCATCGCTTCCAGCTGGTCGTGGGTGACATAGATCGAGGTGGTGCCGAGGCGGCGTTGCAGACGCTTGATCTCGCCACGCATCGAGACGCGCAGCTTGGCATCGAGGTTTGACAGCGGCTCGTCGAAGAGGAAGACGGCCGGCTTGCGGACGATGGCGCGGCCCATTGCGACGCGCTGGCGCTGGCCGCCCGAGAGGGCCTTCGGCTTGCGCTCCAGATATTGCTCGATCTGCAGCATGCGGGCGGCTTCGGCGACGCGAGCGTCGATCTCCGCCCGCGGCGTCTTGCGGTTCTTCAGACCGTATTCGAGGTTCTGGCGAACGGACATATGCGGGTAAAGCGCATAGTTCTGAAACACCATGGCGATGTCGCGATCGGCCGGCTCCACGTTGTTGACGACGCGGTTGCCGATCTTCACCTGTCCCTCGGAAATGCTCTCAAGACCGGCGATCATGCGCAGCAGGGTGGACTTGCCGCAGCCGGACGGTCCGACGAGGACGATGAACTCGCCGTCCCTGATGTTGATGCCGACACCCGAGACAGCCTTGACGCCGCCCTGATAGATCTTGCCGACGCCTTCTACATCGATAGAGGCCATTGTCATTTCTCCGTTTCGACCAGGCCTTTGACGAAAAGGCGCTGCATGACGATGATGATGAGAACCGGCGGCAGGGCGGCGAGGATGACGCCTGCCATCACGAGGTTCCATTGGGTGTCGCCGTCCAGTACCGAGGCCAGACGCTTGATGCCCATGACCGCGGTGTAATAGCCGGGATCGGTGGTGATCAGCATCGGCCAGAGATACTGGTTCCAGCCATAGATGAAGAGGATGATGAACAGCGCCGCGATGTTGGTGCGCGACAGCGGCAGCAGGATATCCCGGAAGAATTTCATGGCGCCTGCGCCATCGACTCGGGCCGCTTCCATCAGTTCTTCCGGGATGGTCAGGAAGAACTGACGGAACAGGAAGGTCGCGGTCGCCGAGGCGATCAGCGGGATGACGAGGCCCGGATAGGAATTCAGCATGCCGAGATCGGCGACGACCTTGTAGGTCGGCAGGATGCGGACCTCGACTGGCAGCATCAGCGTCAGGAAGATGATCCAGAAGGCGACCATGCGCAGCGGAAAGCGGAAATAGACGATGGCGAATGCGGAGATGATCGAGATGGCGATCTTGCCGACGGCGATCATGACAGCCATCAGCAGGCTGTTTGCCAGCATCAGCGCGAAAGGCGGCGCACCGGCCACAGAATTCCCGGCGCTGAGCAGCTGGTCGAAATTGGTAATCAGCTGATCGCCAGGAAGCAGTGGCATGAGGCCGCTCATGAAGTCGGTCGGACCATGGGTGGCGGCGATGAAGGCGAGGTAGACGGGGAAGACCACCGTGACGACGCCGACGATCAGGATCAAGTGCGTGAGGAAGTTCAGAAAGGGACGGTTCTCGATCATCGCACGGGCCTCAATACTGGACTTTTTTCTCGATCCAGCGGAACTGGATGACGGTCAGGGCGACAACGATGAGCATCAGCACCACCGACTGCGCCGCCGAAGGGCCGAGGTTCAGGCCGACGAAACCATCGGCATAGACCTTGTAGACGAGCGTATTCGTCGATTGCGACGGGCCGCCTGACGTCGTGGAATCGACGATCGGGAAGGTGTCGAACAGCGCGTAGGTGACGTTGATGACCGCCAGGAAGAATGTGGTCGGCGAAATCAGCGGGAAGACCACCGTCCAGAACCGTTTGAACGGTCCGGCGCCATCGATCGATGCAGCCTCGATGACGGACTGCGGGACGGATTGCAGGCCTGCGACAAAGAACAGGAAATTGTAGGAAATCTGCTTCCAGGCCGAGGCGATGACGATGAGGATCATCGCGTCATTGCCGTCGAGGCGGTGGTTCCAGTCGTAGCCGAACTGGCGAAGGATATAGGGCAGGATGCCGATGCTGGGGTTGAACATGAACCACCAGAGCAGGCCGGCGGCCGCTGGCGCCACGGCATAGGGCCAGACGAGCAGCGTCGTATAGATGCGGCCACTCTTCAGCACGCGGTTGACGCAGACGGCAAAGAGCAGTGACAGCCCCATCGACAGCACGGTGACGGAGACCGAGAAGATCAGCGTCACCCACAGCGCGTTCATATAGTCGGCGCTGCCGAAGAGCTTGGTATAGTTGGCGAACCAGACAAAGGTCGTCTTCATGCCGAAGGGGTCTTCGCGCAGGAAGGACTGCCGGAAGGCCTGAAAGGCCGGCCAGATGAAGAAGACCAGGGTGACTGCGAGCTGCGGCGCCAGAAGAAAATATGGCAGGACGCGGTTCGAAAAGATTGTGCGCTTTGTCTGCATGGCTCGCCCGATATGGAAAGGCCCTCCCCGGACTGGGGAGGGCTCAGCTTCTGCTTCGAAAGCTTAGTTCGAGTTGGCGGCTTCGAATTCGCGCAGGATGGCGTTGCCTTCCTTGACGGCTTCGTCGAGCGCCTGCTGGGCGGTCTGCTTGCCCGACAGCACGGTTTCGAACTGCTGGTCGATAACGTCGCGGATCTGGGTCAGGTTGCCGAAACGAACGCCCTTGGAGTTTTCGGACGGCGTGCCGCGCAGGATCTGCTTCAGGCCAACGTCGGAGCCCGGGTTCTTGTCGTAGTAACCCTGGGACTTACCGAGATCGTAGGCAGCGTTGGTGATCGGCAGGTAGCCCGAGAACTGGTGCCAATCAGCCTGAACTTCCGGCTGGCTGAGGTAGGTGTAGAACTTGGCGACACCCTTGTAGACTTCCGGCTTCTGGCCGTTCAGCGTCCAGAGCGTTGCGCCGCCGATGATCGAGTTCTTCGGATCCTTGGTGACGTCGTCATAGTAGGGCAGTGTCGAGAAGCCGACCTGGAACGCCTTGGCGTTGTTGATCACACCAGCGCGCGAACCCGAGGAGCCCATGTAGATGGCGCATTCCTGCGAGTAGAACTTCGGAGCTGCATCGGGGCCGCCGCCCGGACCACCGTACTGGAAGTAACCGGCATCCTGCCACTTCTTCAGGTCGCTCCAGAGACGAGCCTGGTTCGGACCGTTGAAGCTCAGCTCAGCCTTGGTGCCGCCGAAGCCGTTCTGCAGCGTGCCGTAGGGCAGGTCGTGGATGGCCGAGAAGTTTTCGAGGCCGAGCCAGGTCGCAGCGTAGGTGATGGTGAAGCCGCACTTGGCAGCGCCGGAGTCGACGATCTTCTTCGAGAACTCAGCCAGTTCGGCATAGGTCTTCGGGGCAACTTCCGGATCGAGGCCAGCCTTCTTGAAGACGTCCTTGTTGTAATAGAGGATCGGCGTCGAGGAGTTGAACGGGAAGGACAGGATGTTGCCTTCCGGATCGGAGTAGTAACCGACGACAGGCGCGATGAACTTCGACGGATCCCAGGGCTCGCCCTCGTCGGCCATCAGCTTGTAAACCGGATAGACGGCGCCCTTGGCGGCCATCATCGTGCCGGTGCCGACTTCGAAGACCTGAACGATAGCCGGCTGCTGACCAGCACGGAAAGCGGCGATAGCGGCAGTCAGGGTCTCAGGATAGGTGCCCTTGAAAACCGGGGTCACGTGATATTCGGTCTGGCTGTCGTTGAACTTCTGAACGATCTGCTCGAGCTTCTGCCCGAGTTCGCCACCCATGGCGTGCCACCAGGTGATCTCGGTTGCGGCGAACGATGCCGACGAAGACAATACGACCGCGGCAGCGGCCAGAGAAAACGTCTTGAACATGGATAAATCCTCTCCACCAATTGTTGGGGTGAGGAAGCCAATAGAGGCCTTACGTGACGCCTCCTTTACATTTGCATGACAGAAAAATTACAAAGCCTGTCTGTCTGCACGCCTATGCAATGCCGCTAGAAGGCATTTGGGAAATGCCGGGGCAAGCGGCCGGGCAATACGGCCACGATATCGTAACGCTGCGATAGCAGGTGATTGGCCGGCTGGCGGGCAAGCCAGAGGTCGCTGGCATCACGGATGCGTTTCTGAGCCGCATAAGAAACAGCGTCCACCGCGCCGCGCTCGTCCCGCCGGGCTTTGACCTCGACAAAAATGGCGAGATCGCCCTTGCGGGCGATGATATCGATCTCGCCGAGCTTGGTGCGATAGCGGAAGGCGGCGATGCGGTAGCCCTTCAAGATCAGAAAGAGTGCGGCTGCGTATTCCGAGAACTGGCCCCGGCGCAGCGCCTTCTGCCTGTCCGCGCGAGGGCCGCTACCGCTCATCCGCCTTCATATCCAGCAAGCGCTGATAAAGCTCCTTGCGGGGCAGGCCCGTCAGCTTTGCGGCCTCGGCTGCCGCCTTCGCTGTCGGCATCGTGCCCGAGAGATCGGCAAGGATCGCATCGACATCGGCCGCATCGGCCGGCTTCTCGGCGGCCGGTGCGACGACGAGGACGATTTCGCCCTTCACATTGTCGTTCTCGGCATAGTGGGCAGCAAGTTCCGCGAGCGTGCCGCGGCGGAATTCCTCATAGGTCTTGGTCAGCTCGCGACAAACCGAGGCAAGGCGTTCACCGCCCAGCACATCGGCCGCAGCCGCCAGCGTCGCGCCGATGCGATGCGGGGACTCGAAAAACAGCAGCGTTGCCGGCGTGGTTGCGAATTCGCCCAGCCGGTCGCGGCGCGCCTTGTCCTTGACCGGCAGAAAACCGGCGAAAAGAAAGGCTTCGTTTGGCAGACCGGAACCGACGAGGGCCGCGAGAGGTGCGGAGGCACCCGGGATCGGAACGACCTTGTAGCCGGTCTCGATGGCTGTCTGAGCCAGACGATAGCCCGGGTCGGAGACCAGCGGCGTTCCGGCATCCGAGACCAGCGCGACCGATTTTCCGGCCTCGATCGCCTGCATCAGACGCGGCCCGGCCTCGTCTGCATTGTATTCGTGATAGGAAAAGGGCCGGTTCTGGATGCCGTAGCGGTCGAGAAGCACGCGCGTCACACGCGTATCCTCGCAGGCGAGCACATCGGCTCCCGCCAGCGTTTCCAGCGCGCGAAGCGTGATATCGCCGAGATTGCCGATCGGCGTTGCGACCAGATACAGCGCCGCTTCGAGCGGGCGGGCGGGGATGCTGACATTGTGCAGGCGGTAGGTGCGAAGCTTGCCGCCCTCGCCCGCCGTCTCTTCATTACTCAATTTCAAAGGCCCTCTCTGGCGTCGGCTCTTTATGCGCGCAGGCTTCGTTCGCGGCAAGGGTTCGGATTTCTGTGAGGATCATTGGGTAAATGCGCCTTTGCAGGCCTGCAAAGCCTTGCACCCCTTGCAATGCCCGGCAAAGTTCTGCCATTTTGCCCGTCCACTCCTCCGGCCATGGAGCCGGAAAGGCATTTTTCTGGCGCGCTCGCGCGCCCGGACAGTCACGGTCGAAAGCGGTAGCATCCCATGCGTATTACGATTGAGCGTTCCAACCTCCTGAAGTCGCTGAACCACGTTCACCGCGTCGTCGAACGGCGGAACACGATCCCGATCCTGTCCAACATCCTGCTGCGCGCCGACGGCCAGAACCTCGACATGAAGGCGACCGACCTCGATCTCGAAGTCACCGAAGCGACGCCCGCCAATGTCGAACAGGCCGGTGCGACCACTGTTCCTGCCCATCTTCTTTACGACATCGTCCGCAAGCTGCCCGATGGTTCGGAAGTTCTGCTTGCGACATCGACCGATGGCGGCTCGATGACGGTGCAATCCGGCCGCTCGAAGTTCTCGCTGCAGTGCCTGCCGCAATCCGACTTCCCGGATCTGACCGCCGGCACCTTCACCCATTCCTTCAAGCTGAAGGCAACGGATCTCAAGATGCTGATCGATCGCACCCAGTTTGCGATCTCCACCGAAGAGACCCGCTATTACCTGAACGGTATCTTCTTCCACACGATCGAAAGCGAAGGCGACCTGAAGCTGCGCGCCGTTGCGACCGACGGCCATCGTCTCGCCCGCGCCGACGTGAAGGCGCCTTCGGGCTCCGAGGGCATGCCCGGCATCATCATTCCGCGCAAGACCGTCGGCGAGTTGCAGAAGCTGGTCGATAGCCCGGATGCACTTGTTACCGTTGAAGTTTCCGACGCCAAGATCCGCCTCAGCATCGGCTCGATCGTCATGACATCGAAGCTGATCGACGGCACGTTCCCGGATTACCAGCGCGTCATTCCGACCGGCAACGACAAGGAAATGCGCGTCGATTGCACCACTTTCGCCCAGGCCGTCGACCGCGTCTCGACGATTTCGTCCGAGCGTGGCCGCGCCGTGAAGCTGGCGCTTTCCGACGGACAGCTGCTGCTGACGGTCAACAATCCGGATTCCGGCAGCGCAACGGAAGAAGTCGCCGTCGGCTACGACACGGATTCGATGGAAATCGGCTTCAACGCCAAATACCTGCTGGATATCACGGCGCAGCTTTCCGGCGATCAGGCGATCTTCCTGCTCGCCGATGCCGGTTCGCCGACGCTCATTCGCGACACGGCTGGCGATGATGCTCTCTACGTTCTGATGCCGATGCGCGTGTAAACGCGCGTCGCATTTGGCGGGCAAAGTTTTCAGATTGCGACGTTTGGTCTTGTTTTACTGCCGGATGATTGCAATTAGATAGCCAGCGGTTTGTTGCTTGACGAGGAGGACGGCATGGCGTTGCGGCTGAAAGAACGGCTCGGCAAAAAGTTCGATGAGGAAATCCGTTTCTTCAAGGGAATGATGCAGGGGCCGAAGACTGTCGGCTCCATCGTTCCCACCTCCTCGATTACCGCCAAAAAGATGGCAAGCGTCATCAACATCAATTCCGGTCTGCCGGTGCTTGAGCTTGGACCCGGTACGGGCGCGATCACCAAGGCGATCCTCGGCCGCGGCGTTAAGCCAGAAAAGCTTGTCGCAATCGAATATTCGACGGATTTCTACGAGCACCTCGTTCGCCTCTATCCGGGCGTCCACTTCATCAACGGCGACGCTTTCGATCTCGACAAGACGCTCGGCGCACTGAAGGGACAGATGTTCGATTCCGTGGTGTCCGCCGTGCCATTGCTGAACTTTCCGATGCAGGCCCGCAGCGCATTGCTGGAAAGCCTTCTCGACCGCGTTCCGGCTGGCCGGCCCGTCGTCCAGATTTCCTATGGGGCCGTCTCGCCGATCATCGCGCGGCCGGATCGTTACCACATCCAGCATTTCGACTTCATCGTCCGTAACATCCCCCCGGCTCAGCTCTGGATCTACCGCCGCGGCTGATGTTCGCGCTCTATATCACTCACCCACAGGTCAGGATCGATCCCGATGTCCCCGTTCCGCAATGGGGTCTGTCGGAAACAGGTGCTGCCCGCGCCGGACTAGCCGCCGAACGCCCGTGGGCCACGCAGCTGCGGCGGATCGTCTCCAGCGACGAGACCAAGGCGATAGAGACAGCAGACATTCTGGCCGAAGCCGCCGGGATCCGTGTTGAGATCATCCATGGCATGCATGAGAACGACCGGTCGGCGACCGGATTTCTGCCGCCAGCGGAATTCGAAAAAGCCGCCGACTGGTTCTTTGCCAATCCGGACCTCAGCTTCAAAGGCTGGGAGCGGGCTATCGATGCGCAGGCTCGCATCGTTTCCGCCGTCGATCGCATCCTGTCGTCTCACAATACGGACGAGCCGATCGCCTTTATCGGGCATGGCGGCGTCGGAACACTGCTAAAATGCCACCTGGAAGCAAAGCCGATTGAGCGCGACCGCGACCAGCCCGGCGGAGGCGGCAATCTCTACGCTTTCTCCCTTGCAGACCGGCGCTTATCATGCGACTGGACGCCCATTGAAAGCTGGCAGGGGTGGATGAGATGAACGCACGCGAACGGTTGATCGTCGGGCTCGATGTTCCGACACTGGGCGAAGCGGAAAAGATCGTTTCAACGCTCGGCGACGACATTCTCTACTACAAGATCGGCTATCAGCTGGTCTTTGCCGGCGGGCTGGAATTTGCTCGCGAGCTTGCCCAGAGCGGCAAGAAGATCTTCCTCGACATGAAGCTCCTCGACATCGACAACACGATCGCATCGGGTGTCGAGAACATCGTCAAGATGGGCATGTCGATGCTGACGCTTCACGCCTATCCGAAGGCAATGAAGGCGGCTGTCGAGGCCGCAAAAGGCTCCGATCTTTGCCTGCTCGGCGTTACGGTGCTGACCTCGATGGACGAGCAGGATCTGACAGCGGCCGGTTACGAATATGATCCGCACACCCTGGTGTTGCGCCGTGCCGAACAGGCGCTCGCCGCCGGCATGGGCGGCATCGTCTGCTCGGCCGAGGAATCGTCAGCCGTCCGCAAGATCGTTGGCCCTAACATGGCGATCGTTACCCCGGGCATCCGCCCGGCCGGCAGCGACAAGGGCGACCAAAAGCGCGTGATGACACCGGCAGACGCCTTGAAAGCGGGCTCCAGCCACCTTGTCGTCGCCCGCCCGATCGTCAAGGCGCCGGATCCGAAGGACGCCGCCCGCGCGATCCTGGCCGAGATGGACGCAGCGCTCCGTTAAGCAAAGAGAGGGAGAGGAAGATCATGGCCAAGGGTTACTGGATCGCGCGCGTCGATGTTCGTGACGCCGAGCGCTACAAGGACTATGTCGCGGCCGCAAAACCGGCCTTCGAGAAATACGGCGCCAACTTCCTCGCCCGCGGCGGTGCGATCACCGAGCTCGAGGGCAAGGCGCGGGCGCGCAATGTCGTGATCGAGTTCCCGTCGATGCAGGCAGCCGTTGATTGCTACAACTCGCCGGAATACCAGATCGCCGCCAAAATCCGCCAAGAAGTCGCGGATGCCGAAATGGTGGTCGTCGAGGGAATCTGAGGCGTCTTCGCAGATGCGAGACTGCGGCGCGATGGGCCTTTCCGTCGCGTCTGGATTGGGCTAATACGGGAGCCAACAACCACTCTCTCCCAAGCCTTTCGAGGAACCTGCCATGACACTTGCCAACCTGCCGCCGCTCGTCACCGTGTTCGGAGGCTCCGGCTTCGTCGGCAGGCATGTGGTTCGTGCGCTGGCCAAGCGCGGCTATCGCATCCGCGTCGCCGTGCGCCGTCCCGACCTCGCAGGCTTCCTGCAGCCACTCGGTAATGTCGGCCAGATCTCCTTCGTGCAGGCCAATCTGCGCTACCGCCAGTCGGTCGAGCGCGCCGTCGAAGGCTCCGACTGTGTGATCAACTGCGTCGGCATTCTTTTCGAGACCGGCCGCAACACCTTTGACGCGGTGCAGGATTTCGGTGCGCGCGCCGTTGCCGAAGCAGCGAAGAATGCCAAGGCTCGTCTCATCCACATTTCGGCAATCGGCGCCGACGAGAAGTCGGAATCGAGCTATGCCCGCAGCAAGGGGCGCGCCGAGACGGCGGTGTTGTCGATCAAGAAGGATGCAGTGATCTTCCGCCCGTCGATCGTTTTCGGACCCGAGGACAGCTTCTTCAACAAGTTTGCCGACATGGCCCGTTTTTCGCCGGTTCTGCCTGTCATCAGCGGGGGCAAGACCAAGCTGCAGCCTGTCTACGTCGAGGACGTTGCCGAGGCCGTGGCGCGCGCTGCCGACGGCAAGGCTCTCCCTGGCAAGATCTACGAACTCGGCGGTCCTGAAGTCCTCAGCTTCCGTGAATGTCTCGAGACCATGCTGAAGGTGACAGCGCGCAAGAATCCGCTGGTATCGATGCCGGCAGGTATCGCCTCGCTGATCGGCAGCATCGCATCGCTGATCCCCTTCGTTTCACCGCCGATCACGCCTGACCAGGTTCGCCTGCTGAAATACGACAACGTCGTATCGGCAAAGGCGGAGAAAGAAGAGCGCACGCTGAAAGGCCTCGGCGTCACGCCGACGATGGCGACCTCGGTTCTGCCGTCCTATCTGGTGCACTACCGTCCGCATGGGCAGTACACGGGCACCGGCAAGGCCGCCTGATTCGTCCCATTAGAATTAACCGAAACGCCGCCTGCGGATTTCCACAGGCGGCGTTTCTGTTTTGGGTGAAAGCTCAAATCTGGCGCAAGTTTCGCGTGTTTTTGTGGCCTGAAAACCGGATTGGCGTTGCATAAAAGCCGCATGAAAAAATTAGTGAAATTAACGTCACATTTAGCAGGAACATTTATTGCTATTTGCCATTCCACTGACTACACACCCGGCGCGCAACTAGCGGCTCACGAGGCTTGGCAGGCGCGTTCAATCGATTTGAAAGGCTTTATACCGATGGGCAAGTCAATCGCGCTTCTCTTTGCGTGTGCGGCACTGGTTATCCTGGCCGGCTCCTTCATCGCGCCCGGCTCGGTCGCGGCTGTGAAGGATGGCTGTGCGCCGGCTTACGGTGTCGACCCCTGCTCGACGGCAAGCATTCCCCAATAAGTGGGAGCTTTTCCGCGCGGCTGAGTTGAACAGCCCGCTTGGCGGAAAGCAACGATTTTCAAAATAGTCTGAATTGGTTTCAGCCCCCTGCCTGCCGGCAAGGGGCTGTTTTTCGTCGAGGCTCAGGCAATGATGCCGGCATAGGCCATGCCGAGCAGCACGGCGCCGAGAATGATGCGGTAGATTGCAAAGACGGTGAAGCGGTTGCTCTGGATATAGGAGAGCAGCCATTTGACGGCGATGAAGGCAACGATGGTCGAGACCACGAAGGCAATGCCGAGCGCGGTCCAGTCTTCGTTTGCCGCCCCGCCATCCTTCACGGTCTTGAACAGCTGATAGGCACTAGCCGCGTACATGGTCGGAATGCCGACGAGGAAGGCGAATTCGGTGGCCGCGGCGCGATTTGCCGTTCCGGCCAGCATGGCAACGAAGATCGTTGCGCCGGAGCGCGAGGTGCCCGGGAAGATGCCGGCGACGACCTGAGCAATACCGACCAGAATGGCAACCATCCAGGTGATGTCCTTGTAGGGCGGCTTCTTGGCGGCGGCCCATTCGGCAAAGATCATCCAGAAGCCGCCGATAATCAGCGCCCAGGCGATTGGCGTGGCATGTTCCGGCAGCTCGAAGCCGAGCTTCTTGACGATCAGGCCGAGCACGGCGGTGATCAGGAAGGCGACGATAAGCCTGGAGGCGTAGCGGCGGTTCTTGGGTTCCCGCCAGCCGACAACCAGATCCACGAGGCGGCGCCAATAAATGATGGTGACGGCCAGAATGGCGCCAGCCTGAATGACGATATTAAACGTGTCGGACCGGGCGCCGAGCCACTGCTCTGCAATGATCAGGTGGCCGGTACTGGAGATCGGCAGGAACTCCGTTATCCCCTCGATGACACCCAGGATGATCGCGTTTATATAATCCATCTATGGTCTCCGGTTAAAATTCCTGGCCGCCGAATCAGGACCGGGCAAGCGCCGGCGGCGGGCAACTCATTGGTCATCAGGATGGCGGAAAAAGGCCGGATCTTTCGGGAGATCATGAAAAACCCATCATTGGCCGCACTTAGAAGCGGCTGTAACCCTGCTTCGCAGTTGAAGCCGCCATCCAATCCTATATCTTTCTTAAACTCTAATTGTTAGGAGTTTGAGAAGGACACAATGTCGCCGAAACGCGGGCGGACCGAAAACCCATAATGCCAGTACTTTATCATCACCCCATGTCGACCGCCTCCCGGTTTATCCGGCTGGTGCTTGCAGAATACGGCTATCAGGTCGATCTCGTTGAAGAGCAGACCTGGGACAAGCGCCGTGATTTCCTGGCGTTGAACCCCGCCGGGACGCTGCCGGTCTATGTCGACGACAGCATGCGCGCACTCTGCGGCGCCATGGTGATCTCCGAATATCTCGACGAAACGCACGGCGTCCTCAAGCGGGACCGCCGCCTTCTGGCAGAAGACCCGTTCCAGCGCGCCGAAATCCGCCGCCTCGTCGAATGGTTCATGCTGAAGATGGAAACCGACGTGACGCGCCCGCTGGCGCGCGAGCGGGTCTACAAGCTGCAGATGACTGCGGAGCAAGGCGGGGGCGCGCCTGACTCCAAGATGCTTCGCACCGCGCGCAGCAACATCCGCCAGCATCTGAAATATGTGACCTGGCTTGCCGGCTCGCGCCAGTGGCTGGCGGGCGAGCGCATGAGCTATGCGGACCTGGCCGCTGCGGCATCGATTTCGATCCTCGATTACCTCGGCGAGATCGACTGGGCGGAAACGCCTGTCGTCAAGGACTGGTACCAGCGCATCAAGTCGCGGCCGTCCTTCCGCCCGATGCTCAACGAGCGGGTTCGCGGCCTGACGCCGGTTTCCCATTACGCCGACCTGGATTTCTGACGGGGGCTCTCGATGCCCGCACGATCAGAGCAGGATAAAGAGCGAAAGAAGCGCGAGAGCCTGACCGCTTTCGTGCGCGCCGAGGCAGCAAGCCTCGGCTTCGAGCTCTGTCGCGTGACCCGGCCGGACTCCATTCCTGAAGCCAAGGCACGGCTCGGTGAATTCATTGATGCCGGACGGCACGGAACGATGGAATGGATGGCCGAGACGCAGGAGCGGCGTGGCGATCCCCGCACGCTCTGGAGCGATGTCCGGTCCGTCGTGGTCTTCGGACTGAATTACGGCCCGGAAGAGGATCCGCGCAGCATTCTCGAGAAGCCCGATAAGGCGGCAATCTCGGTCTACGCCCGCAATCGCGACTATCACGATGTCATCAAGGGCCGCCTGAAGGAAATCGCCACGCGCTTTGCCGCACGCGCCGGAGCCGACGTGAAAGTCTTCGTCGATACCGCGCCCGTCATGGAAAAGCCGCTGGCTGCCGCTGCCGGGCTTGGCTGGCAGGGAAAGCACACGAACCTCGTCAGCCGGGCGCATGGATCCTGGCTGTTTCTCGGCTCGATGTTTACCACTGCCGACCTCGATATCGACGCGGCGGAGAGTGATCATTGCGGCTCCTGCCGCGCCTGTCTCGACGCCTGTCCGACCAATGCCTTTCCCGCCCCCTACCAGATCGATGCGCGGCGCTGCATCTCCTACCTGACGATCGAGCACAAGGGGCCGATCGCCCCTGAATTCCGGCCGATGATCGGCAACCGCA
Source organism: Rhizobium sp. 01N424 (assembly GCF_056399485.1). Taxonomy (NCBI): domain Bacteria; kingdom Pseudomonadati; phylum Pseudomonadota; class Alphaproteobacteria; order Hyphomicrobiales; family Rhizobiaceae; genus Rhizobium; species Rhizobium sp. 01N424. The sequence continues at coordinate 195,266 of NZ_JBFTRK010000001.1, read as the reverse complement.
TCTATGGCTGCGACGACTGTCTCGCCGCCTGTCCCTGGAACAAGTTTGCAGCGTCGGCCTCCGAGATGAAGCTTCAGGCCCGCGAAGACCTGAAGGAACCGGAGATTGCCTTTCTGCTGACGCTCGACGATCCAGGCTTCCGGACGTTCTTCAGCGGCTCGCCCGTCAAGCGGATCGGCCGCAACCGCTTTATCCGCAACGTCCTGATCGCCGCCGGCAATTCCGGCCAGCGGCAATTGATCGATCTCTGCCGCAGCCTCAGCCGCGATCCCTCGCCTGATGTGCGCGGAATGGCGGTGTGGGCCCTTTCGCGGTTGATGGACGCTGGCGAATTCCAGTCGTATGCGGCAGAAAGGCAAACCGAAGAGGACGGCGACGTCCTGAACGAGTGGCGGCTGGCGGGAGTATTGTGATGAAGCTGATGATCTTCGGATGTGGCTTTTCGGGGATGGCGATTGCCAAGGCATTTGCCGCAGCGGGTGCCAGCGTCTACGGCACGACCCGCAGCCGCGACAAGCTGGATCAGCTGCGCGCCGCTGGGATCGACGGCCATATCTTCGACGGCGAGAGCTTGAGCCCGGAGCTGATAGCGGCGATGCATGGGGCAACGCATCTCGTGCAATCGATCGCGCCACGCGAAAGCGGCGATCCCCTCGTCAATATTGCCGGATCGTCCCTCCGGACGCTGATGCCGCAGCTGCAATGGATCGGTTATCTTTCGACAGTCGGGGTCTATGGCGATCACAAGGGTGCTTGGGTCGATGAGGAGACCGTCTGCGTGCCGGTGTCGGGCCGTTCCAAGGAGCGGCTGGAGGCGGAGCAGGCCTGGAGCGACCTCGGCACAGCACTGAATGTACCGGCTGCCATCCTCCGCCTCTCCGGGATCTATGGACCGGGGCGCAACGCCTTCGTCAATCTCGAGCGTGGCACGGCGCGGCGGCTGATCAAGAAGGATCAGGTCTTCAACCGGATCCGTGTCGAGGATATCGGCGGTTCGGCGCTGTTTCTTTCGCAGAGAAAACTGGGTGGCATCTATAATGTCACCGACCATCTGCCAGGCCCACCGCAGGATGTGATCGTCGAGGCGGCCCACCTGATGGGTGTCGAGCCGCCTGCCGAACAGGCCTTCGAGACCGCCGAACTGACGCCGATGGCCCGTTCCTTCTACGGGGAGAACAAGCGGGTCTCGAACGCCAAGCTGAAAGCCGCCGGTTTTGCTTTCGCCTTCCCGAACTATCCCATGTCGCTCGCCCAGATGTGGCAGGACGGGCGATGGAAAATCTAACACTTCCGAGCTAGCGATCTAACTCCTCAAAGAGCAGAAAATTCCTACTTCCGAATTTTAGCAATCAAAATTTCGCGCCCATTTATGGTTAACGGCCTCTAAATTTGCGCAAATACGGCAACAAATATGGCGGTCTAGCAAAATTATTTTTGTGATCACCGTAACATTCCGTGAGCGGACCCAGCCCTCGGAAAAATTGTTCTAATTTTACCTGATTCTATTGTCTTTTTTCCATGAATGCCGCAGCAAGACTTTATTGACCTTAATCCACCGGGAATCACGAATATTACAGACTGTAACATTCCGTGATTGCGCGTGGCACTTTTTCGCCACTTTTGAGCGGATTCAAGCCCTCACCGCCCCCAAGGCGCAAGTTCAATAGTTGAGGGATACTCCGTTTTGAGGAAAACCAGCCGTTCTCTAATCACTGCCGCGGCGATTGCAGCCTGTTCTTTCATCCTTCCTGCCGAAGGATTTGCTGCAGCCGGCTGTGGTGGTGCTTCGTGGTACGCACTGCACTCCAAAACAGCTTCCGGCGAACGCATGAACCCCGCCACACTGACTGCTGCACATCGCTCGCTGAAGTTCGGTACCAAGCTGAAGGTCACCAACCGCAACAATGGCCGTACGGTCATCGTTCGCGTCAATGACCGTGGCCCCTTCATTCGCGGCCGCGTCCTCGATCTCTCCCGTGCCGCCGCTCAGAACATCGGCATGGTCAGCTCCGGCACCGCCAAGGTCTGCTACGAAGTCGTCGCCTCCCGCTAGGCGTCCATCTGCTTGCGCCGAGGCGCTTGCTCTTGCCGTCAATCGCGTTTACCACGCGCTTGAGACTTGTGAATTATCCGCTGCATCCGTCTTCTTTCCCGCGGATCGTTCACAAGCCGTTGGCAACAGGAGACTTGTGAATGCGTTTGGGCGGCCGCCTCGAAGGGGCGATTTCGGTTCTGGCTGACATCGAGCAGCGAAAGAGACCTGTCGCCGACGCTCTCAAGGACTGGGGTCTGGCGCACCGCTTTGCCGGATCCGGCGACCGCGCCGCGATCGGCAACATCGTCTATGACGCGCTGCGCATGCGGCTCTCGCATGCTTTCCTGATGGATGACGACAGCCCGCTGGCGCTTGCCTATGCGGTGATGCTGCGTCAGTGGGGCTTTACACAGGAAAGCCTCGCAGCCGAACTTTCCGGCGACAAATTTGCGCCGCCGGAACTGCCGGATGCGGCAGCCGCCGCTTTCGCAAGCCGCGATCTTTCGTCTGCCCCCGCACATATACAGGGCGATGTGCCCGAATGGGTTCAATCTTCCTTCGAGACCGCCTTCGGCGACAGCTGGCTTGCCGAGGCGCAGGCGCTTGCCGCCCGCCCGACACTCGACCTGCGCGCCAATATCCTCAAGGCCAGCCGCGAGAAGGCCGTGAAGGCGCTGGAACGCGCAGGCGCGCAGGATGCAAAGATCGCCCGCTACGGCATCCGCATACCGGCCGGCGAAGGTGCCTCAAGACTTCCAAACGTCACGGCCGAGCTTTCGTTCCAGAAGGGCTGGTTCGAAGTTCAGGACGAAGGATCGCAGATCGTTGCCGACCTGGTGTTGCCGAAGGATGGCGAGCAGGTGCTCGACTATTGCGCCGGCGGTGGCGGCAAGACGCTCGCCATGTCGGCGGCCATGCATAACAAGGGTCAGGTCCACGCCTATGACGCCGATCGCAAGCGCCTTGCGCCGATCATCGAGCGGCTGAAGCGGGCGGGAACGCGCAATGTCCAGGTTCATGACGACGCGAGAGCGCTCGCAAGTCTCAAGGACCGCTGCGACAAAGTTCTGGTCGATGCGCCCTGCACCGGCACCGGCACCTGGCGCCGCCGCCCGGACACCAAGTGGCGGCTGACCGCCAAGAATCTCGACGAGCGAACCAGCCAGCAGCAGGACGCGCTGACCCAGGCCAGCGCTTTCGTGCGTCCCGGCGGCGAACTGATCTTTGTGACCTGCTCGGTGTTGCCGCAGGAGAACGAGGAACAGGTCCGCAAGTTCACCGCCGATAACCCGGAATTCTCGATCGTCAGCGCCCTGCCGGCCTGGAAAGACCTGTTCGGTGCGTCAGCGCCGCAACCGCGCTCCTCCGATCAGCAGACCATCACGCTGACGCCGGCATCGACCGATACCGATGGCTTCTTTTTCTGCCGGATGCAGCGGAAGGCGTAAGGCGCTTTCGGCACTGTCGCGAGATATCCACGCCACCGCTGGACGCGTTTTTGAAACGCGGACGTTTTAGCACTTTCGATCCTTAAAACCATTCCAAACTAGAGTGTTTGACACCAGTTTGCTTTTGGGCGATGAGACTTGGGCATTTCAGACGGATATCCGTCAAGGAGAGGACCATGAAGCTCAACAAGAATGTCTGCGCAGCACTGGCGCTGGCGGTAGCCCCCCTATCCGCCGCTCCGGCTCTCGCAGCAGCCCCGAAGGCTGCCGAAGTCGTCAAATATTATACCGAAGTCGCGCATGCGAAATACGAGGACTCGCTGACCACGGCGAAGACGCTCGACGCAGCGATCGACGCCTTCCTGAAGGCGCCGACCGACGAGACGCTGAAGGCTGCGCGTGACGCCTGGATCAAGGCACGCGTTCCCTATCAGCAGACGGAAGTCTACCGCTTTGGCAACCCGATCGTTGACGATTGGGAAGGCAAGGTGAACGCCTGGCCGCTCGACGAAGGCCTGATCGACTATGTCGACGCCTCCTACGGCACCGAAAGCGACGAGAACTCGCTCTACGTTGCCAACGTCATCGCCAACAAGACGATCAAGATCAACGGCAAGGATGTCGATGCATCCAAGTTGACGCCCGAGTTCCTCTCCGGCACGCTGGCTGAAGCAGGCGGCGTCGAGGCAAACGTTGCGACCGGCTACCACGCCATCGAATTCTTGCTCTGGGGCCAGGATCTGCACGGCACCGGACCGGGTGCCGGCGAACGTCCTGCCAGCGACTACGACCTGAAGAATTGCACGCACGGCAATTGCGACCGCCGCGCCGAGTACCTGAAGTCGGCCTCCACCCTGCTGGTCTCCGACCTGCAGGAAATGACCGACAACTGGGCTCCGGATGGCGCTGCCACCAAGCATGTCGAGGAAAATGCCAAGGCTGGCCTCACCGCCATCCTGACCGGCATGGGTTCGCTCTCCTACGGCGAGCTTGCCGGCGAGCGCATGAAGCTCGGCCTTCTGCTGCACGATCCTGAAGAAGAGCACGATTGCTTCTCCGACAATACCTACAACTCGCACCTCAACGACGCGATCGGTATCGCCGCTGCCTACACGGGTGACTACACCCGCGTCGACGGCAAGAAGATGACCGGCCCGTCGCTTCACGACCTCGTCGCTGCTAAGGACAAGAAGCTCGACAAGGAAGTCGAAGGCAAGCTGAAGACCACGCTCGACGCCATGCACGCCATGGCCAAGCGCGGCGAGACGGTCGAGAAGTACGACCAGATGATTGCCGAGGGTAACAAGGAAGGCAACGCGACCGTTCAGGCCGCCATCGACGGCCTCGTCGATCAGACCAAGTCGATCCAGCGCGTTATTGCCGCACTCGATCTCGGCAAGGTCGAGCTTGAAGGTTCGGACAGCCTGGATAATCCTAACGCTGTCTTCAAGTAAGCAGATAAAGGCGGGCCGTCCTGAAACAGGGCGGCCCGAACTCCGAAATGCCGCGTACCCCTAGATCAACCACTTCCTCATTCCTGTGCTTGTCACAGGAATCCAGCCACGGCGCGTCTGCGCCGTGAATGACTTGGCCAAAGAGCATTTTCCCGCGCCCAAGGACTTGGGCGCACTGGATTCCTGTGACAAGCACAGGAATGAGGGCACTGGGATTGCTAGCCAGCAACAAAAGCACCTTTCCAGCAGATCCAAACTGATTTCCCGCATCGCCGCGCTTGCCCTTATGTCGGCCGCTCCCGTCGCCCTCGCCGCCAATTTCGATCTGCCGGTGAAGCGGACCGATCTTTCCGATGCCGACATGAAGCGGGTAGCAGACGTGACGCGTCCAACTGCGGACTTCTCAAAGGCCGAACCCTATGAGGCCATGCAGGCCGGGGCAACGACGTCGATCGATCCCGTTACCGAAGACAGTTTCTCGCATATCTCCGCCAATATTCCCTTCGAGGAAGAGCAGAACTTCAAGCTCGGCAATGCGCTGTTCAAGAAGCTCTGGGTATCGGCACCATCCTCGACACAGGCTTCCGACGGGCTTGGCCCGCTTTTCAACGCACGCTCCTGCATGAGCTGCCACGTCAATGACGGGCGCGGCAAGCCGCCGGAGGGCGGCGCCAGCGCAACGTCGATGGTCCTGCGGCTGGCGCGGCCACCAAAGACATCAGCGGAAGAAAAGGCGATCGCCGATGCCGAAACGCTGAATTTTCCCGATCGGGTCTACGGGCACCAGCTGCAGGACCTCGCAGTTCCTGGCATTGCCGCCGAAGGCAAGATGGCGATCCGCTATAGCGAAAGAAGCGTGATGCTGGCGGGCGGCGAAACCGTCATGCTGCGTACGCCCGAATATTCGGTGACCGGTCCCGCCTATGGGCCGCTCGATCCGGCGACGACCATCTCGCCGCGTGTCGCACCGGCAATGATCGGGCTTGGCCTCATCGAAGCGATCCCTGCGGCAGATATCCTGGCGCATGCCGATCCTGACGACCGAGATGGCGATGGAATCTCCGGCAAGGCGGCGATCGTGCGCGACCACCGCACCGGCGACATCGCGCTCGGCCGCTTTGGCTGGAAGGCGCAGAACGCCACGGTGCGCGACCAGAGCGCTGATGCGTTCTCCAACGATATCGGCATCTCCACCCCGGACCGGCCGGATGCCTATGGCGACTGCACGGATGCCGAGACCAAATGCCGCAAGATGCCGACGGGCGTTCAGAAGCGGCTCGGCAACGAGGAGGCGCCCGGACCGGTGCTCGACCTAGTGACCTTCTACTCCGCCAATCTCGCCGTTCCCGCCCGCCGCAAAGCGAGCTTTCCGGATACGCTGCGCGGCAAGCACCTGTTTTATCAGTCCGGCTGCATTTCCTGCCACGTTCCGAAATTCGTCACCCGTCGCGATACGGCTGAAAAAGCTCAATCTTTTCAGCTGGTCTGGCCCTATTCCGATTTTCTGCTGCATGATATGGGCGATGGACTGGCCGACGGACAGCAGGTCGGGCTTGCAAGCGGACGTGAATGGCGCACCCCGCCGCTATGGGGTATAGGACTGACCCGGACTGTCAGCGGACACAGCTTTTTCCTGCATGACGGCCGCGCCAGGAACCTGACCGAAGCGATCCTATGGCATGGCGGCGAAGCAGAAAAAGCCCGCAACGCATTCTCCTCTCTGCCGAAAGACGATAGAGAAGCCCTGATCAGATTCCTGGAGTCCCTGTAATGCGCCTTTGGCAGCCTCTCGTTCTTTCGCTTGCCCTTGCCGGCCAGGCAGCCGCCCAGACGGCAGCGCCTCCCTCGGGTCTCAACGAAGATGCCGTGCCGCAGGTGATGGCCCGCGCCGTCGACGAAGTGATCCGCCCGGGCTACCGTAACATGCAGCAGTCAGCCGCCCGGCTGACGACCGTGATGAAGGACCTTTGCGCCGACGGCACGCAGCAGACGCTCGACAAGGCGAAGTCGACTTTCGACGATACGATCCGCTACTGGTCGAATATCGAGATCGTCCAGACCGGACCGGTCATTCACGACAACCTCTTCGAACACATCCTGTTCTTCCCCGATCGCAAGGGCGTCGGCCTGAAGCAGGTCCAGGCGCTGATCGCCAAGGCCGATCCGAAGGATACGACCGTCGATGCCATCGCCGGCAAGAGCGTTGCGCTGCAGGGTCTGACAGCGCTGGAATACGTGCTCTATGGAAACGGATCGGAAGACCTGATCAAGCAGAAGAACGGCTTCCGCTGCCAATATGGCGCAGCCGTCGCCGGCAATATCCAGCGCGAGGCCGGCGAAGTCGTTGCCGCCTGGGAAAAGCCCGATGGCGTGCAGGCGAGCTGGAAGCATCCAGGCCCCGAGAGCGAAGACTTCATGGACAACAAGGAAGCCGTCACAGCGCTGCTCGGCATCCTCGTTCACGGCGCCGAGACGGTGCGCGACCAGCGGCTGGAACAGTTCTACAAGGGCAAGGACACGGCACCGCGTCCGCGCATGGCGATCTACTGGCGCTCCAAGAACACCTGGAAGTCGATGACGGCCAATATCGAAGGTCTGCGCACGCTCTGGCAGAAGGCTGGCATGGCCGAGCTGCTGCCCGCCGACAAGAAGCCGATTTCCGATGCGATCGACGCCAATTTCAAGACGTTGCTCGACACCGTGCCGAAGCTCAATCCTGACATCGACGTCGCGACCAGTGACGCCGAGAAGGCCAAGCTCGATGCATTTCTGGCGACCAGCCGCGACCTGATCACCCGTATCAGCGATGATTTCGGTGGTGCGGTCGGCCTTTCGGCCGGTTTCTCCTTCTCCGACGGAGACTGATGCCGATGTGGCGTAGTGCTGCGATCGACCGCCGCGGCTTCATGAAAGCCGCAGGCGTGACGTTTCTTGCGGCGCTGCAGCCACGCAGCCTCTACGCGCTTGAGCGCGCCGACGCCGTCTATGCCTCCGGTATCCGGGCGGCTGACGGCTCTTTCGCGGTGGCGACGGTCACCGACCGCGGAGAGATCATCGATCAGGTAGCCTTGCCTGCCCGTGCGCATGGCATGGCCTTCAGCAAGGCGACCGGCAGAACCGTGGCCTTTGCCCGCCGTCCCGGCACCTATGCGATGATCTTCGATCCCTGGAACAAGGGAGAGCCCGTTGTCATCACCTCGGTCGAGGGCCGCCATTTCTACGGGCACGGCGCCTTTTCTCCCGATGGCCGCATCCTCTATGCCAGCGAGAACGATTTCGACGCCAATCGCGGCATGATCGGGCTCTATGACACCACCAACCGCTTTGCCCGTATCGGCGAATACGAGACCTATGGCGTCGGCCCGCACGACATGACGGTTTCCGATGACGGCAAGATGCTGATCATTGCCAATGGCGGCATCGAAACGCATCCGGATTTTGGCCGCACCAAGCTCAATCTCGACCGCATGCAGCCATCTCTGGTGCTGATCGATGCGGCATCAGGCGCGCTCATCGAGCGGCGCACCTTGCCGCCGCAATGGGCGCAGGTCTCGACCCGGCATGTCGATCTCGATGATGATGGCCGCGTCTGGTTTGCCTGCCAATACGAAGGGTCGCGGCGTGATCTTCCGCCGCTGGTCGGCCACTTCTCCAAGGGCGAGGATGTCACCCTCATCGACCTGCCCGAGGACACGACGCGGCGGCTCGGCAGCTATGTCGGCGCAATTGCCGTCAACCGTGCCGACCGGCTGATCGGCATCACCTCGCCGAAGGGTGTTTCGGTCACCATCGATGGGCGCACGGGGCGGATGGTTGCAGAAGACGCTCTGCCGGATGCGGCAGGTATCGCGCCCGCGGAACACGGGTTTGCGGTGTCTTCCTACGAGGGTGAATTCCTGTCGACCCAGAGCGATGTGGCATGGGATCAACACATCGTCCGAATTCAGCGCAAAGGCGCCTGACATCGCTGGACCGCGGGCCCCACGGCCCTACCTCTGCGGCATGAACAAAGCGCTCACCTACATCGTCTTCATTGCCGTCTCCCTCGGCGGCGGCCTGCTGATCGGCACCAACAATCTCCCCGGTGAATGGTACCAGTCGCTGGCCAAGCCGGTCTTCAATCCGCCTAACTGGATCTTCGGCCCTGTGTGGTCGATCCTTTACGTGCTGATCGGCATTGCCGGCGCGCGGACCTGGCTGCGCGGTCACCTGTCGGCAGCCATGCTGATCTGGGCCGGGCAGATGGTCTTCAACTTCCTCTGGTCGCCATTCTTCTTCGGCGCCGAGATGCCCAAGGCAGCACTGGTGGTCATCGTTATCCTGCTCGGGCTGGTGCTGGCCTTCATCATCAATCGCTGGTCATCGGACCGTATATCCGCCAGCCTTTTCCTGCCCTATGCCGCCTGGGTCGGCTTTGCGACAATTCTCAACGCCTCGATTGCCTACCTGAACTGATTTACCCCTTGGCATCCTTGTCGAATCCGGCGCGCCGTGCCACTTTCGCGGCTCGAAGAGGACAAGGCATGAGCGTCGGCAACAACGGTGATTTCCGCGAACGGATAAGGCAGAGCTTTTCGCGCCAGGCGGCGATGGAGACGATCGGAGCGGAACTGACGCGCGTCGAACACGGCGTCGTCGAGATCGAACTGCCGTTCGACGTGAAATTGACGCAGCAACACGGCATTCTGCACGCGGGTATCATTTCCGCTGCGCTCGACAGCGCTTGCGGTTTTGCCGCCTACACGATGATTGACGCCGATGCCTCGATCCTGACAATCGAATTCAAGGTGAACCTGATGTCTCCAGGCCGCGGCGATCGCTTCCTTTTCCGGGGAGAGATCACCAAGCCGGGCAGCAACATCATCGTCGCAGACGGGCGCGGCTACGCGATCGGCGACGGTCCGGCGAAGCTGATCGCATCGATGACGGGCACGATGATGGTCGTGCGGGGAAGAGAGGGAATTACCGGATGAAGTTCGAACTGAAATCCGTTGCCGGAAAGTCGATCCTGTTCGTGATGGCAGCGGAGGCGGAATATGGTCCGTTCCTCAAGTCCCGCTTCGAACCGCTGATGACCGGTATCGGTCCTGTCGAGGCAGCTGTGGCGATGACCAAGACACTGACGCGGCTGGATGCTGCCGACGATCTTCCGCAGCTCGTCGTCTCTTTGGGATCGGCCGGTTCCGCCAAGCTGGAGCAGACGGAAGTCTATCAGGTTTCCTCGGTCGCCTATCGCGACATGGACGCCTCACCGCTCGGCTTCGAGAAGGGCAAGACGCCGTTTCTCGATCTTCCTGCAACGCTCGACCTGCCCCTGCGCATTCCCGGCATTCCCGAAGCGACGCTTTCGACCGGCGGCAACGTCATCTCGGGTGCCGCCTATCAGACGATCGACGCCGACATGGTCGACATGGAAACCTTCGCGATCCTGCGGGCCTGCCAGGGATATAACCTGCCGCTGATCGGGCTGCGCGGCATTTCCGACGGCATCGAGGAATTGCAGCATATTTCAGGCTGGACCGAATATTTGCACGTCATCGACCGCAAGCTTTCCTACGCCGTGGACAGCCTCTTTACAGCGCTCGAAGACGGTGTCTTCTGGTTCTGAAAGCCTTGCAGGCAGGGACAATCGGGACAATAAAATCGGTCAGGCCGTGATTTCCCGCATTGCAAGACCGGGTGCTATTCATTAAAGGCTCGCCATGACCCAGACAGCACATCCCGACAGCGTTCTCATCGTCGATTTCGGCAGCCAGGTAACCCAGCTGATCGCGCGCCGTGTGCGCGAAGCGGGCGTCTACTGCGAGATCGTTCCCTTCCAGTCCGCCGAAGAGGGCTTCAAGCGCCTCCAGCCGAAAGCCGTGATCCTGTCCGGCAGCCCGGCCTCGACGGTCGATGAAGGCTCGCCCCGTGCGCCGCAGATCATCTTCGACAGCGGTCTTCCTGTCTTCGGCATCTGCTACGGCCAGCAGACGATGTGCATGCAGCTCGGCGGCAAGGTCGAAAGCGGCCATCACCGCGAATTCGGCCGCGCCTTCCTTGAGGTCGATGAGGACAGCAAGCTGTTCGAAGGCCTCTGGTCGAAGGGCTCGCGCCACCAGGTCTGGATGAGCCATGGCGACCGCGTTACCGCGCTGCCCGACGGCTTCAAGGTCGTGGCGACCTCGCCGAACGCGCCTTATGCCTTCATCGCCGACGAGAAGCGCAAATATTACGGCGTGCAGTTCCACCCTGAGGTCGTGCATACGCCCGATGGCGCCAAGCTGATCGGCAACTTCATTCACAACATCGCCGGCATCAAGGGCGACTGGTCGATGTCTGCCTACCGCCAGAAGGCGGTCGATACGATCCGCGAGCAGGTCGGCGACAAGCGTGTGCTCTGCGCCCTCTCCGGCGGCGTCGATAGCTCCGTTGCGGCCCTGTTGATCCACGAAGCGATCGGCGACAAGCTGACCTGCGTGCTGGTCGATCACGGCCTGATGCGCAAGGACGAGGCGGCCAATGTCGTCGCCATGTTCCGCGAACACTATAATCTGCACCTGATCCACGTCGACGCGTCCGACAAGTTCATCGGCGAGCTCGAGGGCGTTTCCGATCCCGAGACGAAGCGCAAGATCATCGGCCGCCTGTTCATCGAGACCTTCGAGGAAGAAGCCAAGAAGCTCGGCGGTGCCGATTTCCTCGGCCAGGGAACGCTCTATCCCGATGTGATCGAAAGCGTTTCCTTCACGGGCGGCCCGTCGGTGACGATCAAGTCGCACCACAATGTCGGCGGCCTGCCCGAGCGCATGAACATGCAGCTCGTCGAGCCGCTGCGCGAGCTCTTCAAGGACGAAGTGCGCGTGCTCGGCAAAGAGCTCGGCCTGCCCGACAGCTTCATCGGCCGCCACCCCTTCCCGGGTCCAGGCCTGGCCATTCGCTGCCCGGGCGGCATCACCCGCGATAAGCTGGAGATCCTGCGCGAAGCCGACGCCATCTATCTCGACGAAATCCGCAAGGCCGGTCTCTACGACGCGATCTGGCAGGCTTTCGCGGTACTGCTGCCGGTCCAGACCGTCGGCGTCATGGGCGACGGCCGCACCTACGAATTCGTCTGCGCGCTGCGCGCCGTGACCTCGGTCGATGGCATGACGGCGGACTTCTACCACTACGACATGGAATTCCTCGGCCGCGCCGCCACCCGCATCATCAACGAAGTCCGCGGCATCAACCGCGTCGTGTATGATGTGACCAGCAAGCCGCCCGGCACGATCGAGTGGGAGTGAGGGCGACAACGCCCTCGCTTTTGCCTGGATCGCTTCGATCCTGATCGGCACCGCCTATTTTTTTGGTTCGATCAGACTTGCAATGACCGGTGTCAGCAATTCGACGAGCAAAGCCGGTTCGGCTTTCGTCAGCGGCTCGAGTTCGAGCATCTGACGCATCATCTGCACACCGGCAACAACCGCCAGAAATAGAGCTGCACGCTCTGAAGCGTGGTCCCCTGAAATGGCCTCTGTCGCGGCTGCGTGATGTACCTTGGCGATACGCTCGCGGGCAATACGCGCTGCTGTCGCACTTCCAGTAGAGCGAAACAGGATCAGAAATCCGTCAAGCGGCACCTTGCCTTGCGTCGTCACCCCGACGAGCGCTTCCGCAAAGGCGCGGGATAACTCGGCCCGCTTCAGATTGTCCTGTGACAGGATGATCGGATCCCGCATCGTGTCGGTGACCACCTCGCCGAACAAGCCCTCCTTCGATCCGAAATAGCGTCCGACCATCATCGCGGTAACACCCGCTGCTTCAGCGATGCCACGCAGGCCCGCGCCGTCATAGCCATGTTCCGCAAAGGCTCTTCGCGCCGATGCGAGGATCGCGGCACGTGTCGCGTCGGCCTTGGCGGCGCGGCTATTGGGCGGCTGCGTTGATTTCATCATACACCTGTAGACTTAAGTCGAAATTCAGTATACGGTCGTATATCGAATGTCACAACCGCGATCCGTTCGTACCCTATAACGCCGATCGCTCAATATCCTCAGGAGTTTCATATGGACGAACTTGTCCTCGTCACGGGCGGAACCGGCTTTATCGCACAACATTGCATCGTCGCCCTGATCAATGCCGGCTACCGAGTCAGGACAACCGTGCGATCGTTGTCGCGCGAGGCAGAAGTGCGCGCCAACTTGAAGGCCGGTGGTGTCGAGCTTGGCGAGCGGTTGTCTTTCATTGCTGCCGATCTCAATTCCGACGATGGATGGGCAGAAGCGGCAGCCGGTTGCGCCTACGCCTTTCACGGTGCTTCACCCACTCCATCCGGAAGCTATGCGAGCGAGGAGGAATGGATCAAGCCTGCAGTCGATGGCAACCTCCGCGTTCTGCGTGCATCGCGCGATTCAGGCGTCAAGCGGGTCGTTCTCACCTCGGCCTTCGGCGCAATCGGCGCTGGGCACAAGCCGCTCGCCCGCCCCTTCGTCGAGACCGACTGGACCGATCTGACCGGAAACGTCGCGCCCTACCAGAAATCGAAGACCCTTGCCGAACGGGCGTCATGGGACTTCATTGCCAACGAAGGCCGCGGGCTGGAGCTCGCGTCTGTCAACCCCACCATGGTACTCGGACCGGCGCTGGGGCCGGATTATTCGCATTCGGTCCGCACGATCAGAGAAATGCTGGAGGGTCAGCCCGGATACCCGAAGATCAAGACCTGCGTGGTCGATGTGCGGGATGTCGCCGAGCTGCATCTGCGTGCCATGACCGATCCTGCTGCAAACGGCGAACGCTTCCTGGCCACCTCAGGCGAAGGGCTTTGGCTGGCGGAAATTGCTAAGCTGCTTAAAGAGCGTATGGGCATGGCTGCTAGCCGTGTCTCGACGCGTGTGTTGCCAAACATACTCGTGCGTTCGATGGCTCTCGCCAACCCGGCAATGAAAGGTCTCGTGCCGCTTCTGGGGGCCAAACTGGACGCCAGCGGAGAAAAGGCAGAACGCCTGCTCGGCTGGACGCCTCGCTCGCGAGAAGAGGCAATTGTGGCCAGCGCCGAAAGTCTGCTAAGGTTGGGCCTTGTCAAAACCTGATTGCCGATGAGCAGATCCCGCCGCAAACTCGAAAAGCAGATGGGAGCAGAACCCCTCTCGCTGCCTAAAACCCCAGCGACTGCTGGGCCGGTTCAGGCGGACCGAGGTTGACACCCTCCAGTTCCAGCATCTTCGCCTTGGAGTTCGCCCCACCGGGGGCGGAGAAGCCGCCGAGCTTGCCGCCGGCGGCAAGGACGCGGTGGCAGGGGATGATCAGCGCAACCGGATTTTTCGCCATGGCCTGACCGACGTCGCGGGCGGCTTCCGGGCCGCGGCCGAGTTCCTTTGCAAGCGTGCCGTAGGTCGTCGTCCTGCCCCAGCCGACACGCCGGGCGGCGGCGTAGATTTCCCGGAAGAACTCATCCTGATTGGACAGATCCACCGCAACATCTGAGAAGTCCACAGTCTCCCCGGCGAAATAGCGTTTGACGGATTCGATCGTCGCCGCGACCGCGGCCGGCGGATCTGCGCGAAGACCTGATGACAGTCGCTTCAGCAGCAACTGTTCGGTCGAATGCCCGGATTTGGTCGGCAGCTGGAAGCGGACGATGCCGGCCGCATTCCAGGCGATGCCGCAAAAGCCGCCTGCGGTTTCGAAGATGCAGTAGTGATGCGTTGCCTCGCTCATGACGCAACCTCCATGATTGACTGCTCCAAAGATCGTATGCCTGCGCGCGGCCTTCAACCCGATTCTTGCGCGTAACCGTCATCTCAACAGTTCGATTATTTGTTCTCTTTTTGTTCTTGTCAATTCCTGCACTGATTGCTAGCCTCTAGTCCTTCACGAGGAGGCGGCGCTTGCCGGTTGGAGATGGTTGCTCAGAACCAGACGGAATTTTCATTTGACGGTGCGCCTGACCCCGCGGCGCCGGGTCACGGTGGAGCGGATCGAAAGCCTTGCAATGTCTACTTCGCGCTGCGCCCCGACGAGCGGGCGGCAGAGCAGACGAGGCGCATGGCGGGTGATCTGAGGCGGCGTTTCGGTCTGCGGGAGAAGCCGAAACCCAAGCGCCTGCTTCATGTCTCGCTCTGCCATCTCGGCGAGTGGGATGCGATCCCACCGAGCATGCTGTTCGATGGTCTGGCGGCCGCCGCTGCCGTCAGAATGCGCCCCTTCAAGCTGACCTTCCGGCGCGCCGTGAGTTTTCGCCAGGGCAAGCCGGCACTGGTTCTGCGGGCAGACGAAGGGCGGCAAGAGGTTCTCTCATTGCATGCGCAGCTCGCCCTGTCGCTGCTCAACCGAGGCGTCAGCGTCCGGGTCCAGCCGAAGCTCGAGCCGCATATGACGCTGCTCTATGACTACCGCAGCGTGCCCGAGACGATCCTTTCGGAGCCGATCGTCTGGACGGCGAAGTCTTTCGTGCTGGTGAACAGCCTCGTCGGCGAAGGCCGGCATGTGGATATCGAAGAATGGCCGCTGCTTGGATGAGGAGCCCCTATTGACGCTTGCGCCGGTGCTGCGGAGTTGCTTAAAGCTGCTCCCAGCAGATTTTGCGGAGTGCTGACATGGATACGACCGAGATCATCATTCCTGGCGATACGCCGGGCATCGAATGGCGCCTGCCGGTGCTGCATTTCAAGGGCAGCGACCCGCACGCGCCGCGGATCTACATTCAGGCGGCGCTGCATGCCAACGAGCTGCCGGGAACGGCGCTGCTGCATTTCCTCTGCCGGAAGCTCAGAGCTGCCGAAGATGCCGGAAGGATCGCCAGCGACATTACCATCGTTCCGCAAGCCAACCCGATCGGCGCGGCGCAATCCCATTTCGGCGAGCTGCAGGGACGCTTCGATCTCGGATCGCGCACCAACTTCAATCGCGACTTCCCGCTGATTTCGCTGCGGGATCGCGATACGCTGGTCGAGGATCTGGACCGGTATCCGGCTACGGATCGTCTCAAGCGGCAGCTGATCCACATGGCACTCGGCGCCGATCTGGTGCTCGACCTGCATTGCGACGATGAATCACTGCAATATGCCTATATCGACGAGGCCTTCTGGCCCGAGGCGGCCGATCTGGCCAGCGCTCTGTCGATGGATGCCGTGCTGCTTTCGGATGGCGAAAGCTCGGCTTTCGAAGAGGCCGTCGGCTTTGCCTGGAAATACGAGGTGCCCGGCGAGAAGCGCAGCCGCTTGCCCGGCAAGCTCTCCGTAACGGTGGAGCTTCGCGGCCGCCGCGACGTCTATCCTGACATGGCAAGCGCTGACGCCGATGGCGTCTTCGCCTTCCTCGCCGCCCGCGGGGCGGTCAGGGACAGCGCCCCTCTCGGTGCTTTTACCAGACCTGCCGTGCCGCTCGACAATATCGAGATGATCCGCACGCCGGTTGCCGGCACCCTTCTTTTCCACCGCGACATCGGCGAGACGGTCGCTGCCGGCGATCTTTTGGCAACCATCGTCACGCGGCCGGGCATGGTCGATGGCGAGACGGAGATCCGTGCCCCGCAGGCAGGCTTGATCGTGACGCGCACGTCCGACCGGCTGGTGCGGCGGCGCGCAGACCTGATGAAGATTGCCTGCGGCGAGCCAAGCACGGCGCTGCGCAAGGCCGGAACGCTGGAAGACTGACGATGGCAACGACGATTTACGGCATCAAGAACTGCGACACGATGAAGAAGGCCCGCACCTGGCTCGAGGAGAATGGGGCGGGCTACGACTTCCACGATTATAAGGCCTCGGGCATCGACCGGGCACATCTGGAAGACTGGGTCGGCAAGGCCGGATGGGAAACGGTGCTGAACCGTGCAGGAACAACCTTCCGTAAGCTGCCGGATGCCGATCGCGAGAACCTGACACGCGACAAGGCGATCGCGCTGATGCTGGAGCAGCCTTCGATGATCAAGCGCCCGGTGCTGGAGCATGACGGCAAGCTGCTTGTCGGTTTCAAGCCTGATCTCTACGCTGCCGAATTCGGAAAGTGATCATGTCGAAGACGACGCGTGCCACGCAGGTCCTTGCCAAATCGGGCGTCGAATTCACGGTCCATACCTATGACTACGATCCGAACGCCGAACGCGTCGGCCTGCAGGCGGCGGAAGCGCTCGGCGAGGAGCCGCGCCGGGTTCTGAAGACACTGGTGGCCGAAGTCGATGGCAAAGCGGTCTGCGTCGTCGTCCCATCCGACCGTGAAGTGAGCATGAAGAAGCTGGCCGCAGCGTTTGGCGGCAAGTCCGCGAACATGATGAAGCCTGCCGACGCCGAACGGCTGACCGGCTATCATGTCGGCGGCATCAGCCCCTTCGGCCAGAAGAAGCTTGTGCCGACGGCCCTTGAGGAAGCAGCACTTACAGAAGCCCTGGTCTATATGAACGGCGGGCAGCGCGGACTGCAGGTGAGGCTCGCGCCTGGAGATGCGCTCAAGGCGCTGAACGCAAAGGCGGCATCGCTGATCGCCTAGGCCGACAGGTTCTTCAAAAGGCCTGAGAGCGCTTTTGCGGACGTATCGTCGAGCTTCGAGCCGACATGCCTTTCGATCGCCTTCGAATAGACCACCCACATCCGCTCCCGAAGCGCCCGGCCCGCATCGGTCACGACCACCCATCGACCACGGCCATCCTCCGCAAATGTCTCGCGGCCGACCAACCCCTCACGTTCGAGCCGGTCGATCAGGCGCGAGAGATTGTATTGCGCCAGCAGCGTGCGCTCTTCGATCTCGAAGGGCCTCAGACGGCTATCCGGCGCGCGGACCAGTTCCCACAAGACATCGTACCAACCAAGCGGCGGCATGCCCGCCTTTTTCAGGTCGGCCTCGATTGCGAGAAGCAACTTCTGCTGCGCATGCATGATACCGATCCACGCTTCGGTGACGGCATCGGATGGGGTGGTTTTCTCCGGCATGGATGCAATTACATCTACCTTGACGGATGCCGCAAGCATATTTATATGCAATTACATCTATAATGGAGATACCGATGCAAAAGCTCACCCTCATCTCGCACCATCTCTGCCCTTACGTGCAGCGCGCCGCGATCGCGCTCAGCGAAAAGGGCGTCCCCTTCGAGCGTGTTGTCATCGACCTCGACAACAAGCCCGAGTGGTTTTCGAAGATCTCGCCCCTCGGCAAGGTTCCGCTCCTGCTCATCGAGGACGATGGCGAACAGACAGCGCTCTTCGAAAGCGCGGCAATCTGCGAATATCTGGACGAAACACAGCCGGGGCCGAGACTGCATCCTGCCGATGCGTTGCTGCGGGCGCGGCATCGCGGCTGGATGGAGTTCGGCTCGTCCATCCTTTCCGATCTCTGGACCTATGAGACGACAGGCGATGCACGGCAGCTGGAAGACAAGCGCAAGGTGATCGCCGGAAAATTCAGAACCATCGAGGCGGAGCTCTCGGCCGGCCCGTTTTTCGCTGGCGATCATTTCAGCCTGGTCGATGCCGTCTTTGCGCCGATTTTCCGGTATTTCGACGTTTTCGATACGCTCGGCGAAAGCAATATCTTCAACGGGCTGCCGAAGGTGCAGGCATGGCGTAGCGAACTTGCGAAACGCCCCAGCGTGCGCGCGGCCGCCGCACCCGATTATCCGGAAAGGTTGATGGCATTTCTTGAAAAGCATCAGTCGGCGCTGCTTCGTCGGGCCGCCGCCTAGGGCCACATCCTCAAGCGGCGAATTCGATGCATCGAGCTTCATTTTCGCCGCAAACGGGTCTAAGTCTGCTGCCTGCAATTTATCAGGAGGTCGCGACCATGAACTTCATGCCCCAGAACCATTCGATCGACCCGGTCAAGCTGGATAAGCTTGCCGAGGTCGCGGTGAAGGTGGGCCTGCAGCTGCAGAAGGGCCAGGATCTGGTCATCACGGCGCCAGTCGTTGCCATTCCGCTCGTCCGCCTGATCACCAAGCATGCCTACCAGGCCGGCGCCGGCTTGGTGAATGCCTTCTATTCCGACGAGGAATCGACGCTCGCCCGCTATCAGTATGCGAGCGACGAGAGCTTCGATCGCGCCTCCGGCTGGCTCTACGATGGCATGGCCAAGGCCTATGCCAACAATGCCGCCCGGCTTGCCATCGCTGGCGACAATCCGATGCTGCTTTCGGACCAGGATCCGGGCAAGGTCAGCCGCGCCAACCGCGCCAATTCAAGCGCCTACAAGCCGGCGCTCGAGAAGATCTCGAATTTCGACATCAACTGGAACATCGTTTCCTATCCAAACCCTTCCTGGGCCAAGCTCGTTTTC
The DNA here is from genome assembly GCF_056399485.1 of Rhizobium sp. 01N424. NCBI lineage: Bacteria > Pseudomonadati > Pseudomonadota > Alphaproteobacteria > Hyphomicrobiales > Rhizobiaceae > Rhizobium > Rhizobium sp. 01N424. The sequence goes on along the minus strand of NZ_JBFTRK010000001.1, from coordinate 176,100 downwards.
CCCAATGATCCCGAAGCGATTGCCGTTGCCAAGCTCGCCAAGGCGATCTTTGCCGCGTCGCGCGTCGATCTCGATGATCCGATTGCCGCCTGGGCAGAGCACAACGGCAACCTCGCCAAGCGTTCGGCATGGCTGAACGGCCAGCGCTTCGCGGCCCTGCACTTCACCGGACCGGGCACGGATCTGACGGTCGGGCTTGCCGACGGCCACGAATGGCATGGCGGCGCATCGACGGCGAAGAATGGCATTACCTGCAACCCGAACATCCCGACCGAAGAGGTCTTCACCACGCCGCATGCGCTGCGCGTCGAAGGCCATGTGTCGAGCACCAAGCCGCTCTCGCATCAGGGCACGCTGATCGACAATATTCAGGTGCGCTTCGAAGGCGGCCGCATCGTCGAGGCCAAAGCGTCGCGCGGGGCCGAAGTGCTGAACAAGGTGCTGGATACCGACGAGGGCGCACGCCGCCTGGGCGAAGTGGCACTGGTGCCGCATTCCTCGCCGATCTCTGCCAGCGGCATCCTGTTCTACAACACGCTGTTCGACGAGAATGCCTCCTGCCACATCGCGCTCGGCCAGTGCTATTCGAAATGCTTTGTGGATGGCGCAACGCTCAGCCAGGACCAGATCAAGGCACAGGGCGGCAATTCGAGCCTGATCCATATCGACTGGATGATCGGTTCCAACAAGGTCGACATCGACGGCATCAGGCCAGATGGATCGCGGGTGCCGGTCATGCGCCAGGGCGAGTGGGCGTAACGGCAATCCAAGCTGGCGCGCGATACCATCGAGCGCCAGCTCTCCGGGCGTCCTAGAAGAGGCTTCCCTGGTTCGGAGGGGGCGCCTGTTCGCCGGACTTGGGCGGACGCTTCTTCGTCGCTGGCGGCGTTCCGCCCTCGGTGGTTACGGCACCGATGCGGCCATCCGAGAATTCGATCGAGATCCCAGCACCTGACGTCAGCATGGCGGCCTGCGAGACCGGCCGGTCCTCATCATCCCTGATGACTGCATAACCGCGCTTCAGCACGTTCTTGTAGGAAAGCGACTGCAGCACGCGATCCTGAGCGGCAAGCTCTCCCCGCGCCCGTGTCAGCTGATGGCGGACGGCCGTGTCGCCATGGCGGGACAGATTGGCGAGGTGATCGCGCATCCGGGCAGTCTGCGTCGTCAGGCGCGCCGGGACAGACGACAGCGTCACGCCGAAACGCTCGACCCGGCCTTTCAAGGCATCGATACGGCGCTCGACGATGCGCTCGGCCCGCGTCATCCGCTCGGCCAGCATCTGCCGCCGCTCGGTGATCCTGTTGGACAGCACGTCCGGGCGCAGATGCGATGCCACGCGCTCGAAACTGCCGCGCTTGTTGATGGTGTTGAGTTCCAAACCACGCCCGAGACCGGAGGCCGCTTCGTCGAACCGGCGGCGCGGCAGAGCCAGCAGCTGATCGAGCGATGGCAGTGCGCGCATCAGCGCCCGCACGGATTGGCGGCGATGATCCATCTGCCGTGTGATACAGCCCTGAAGACGGGCAGAAAGGCCGGCGATCTGCGCTTCCAGTTCCGCCTTGACCGGCACCGCCATTTCAGCCGCACCCGTCGGCGTCGGCGCCCTGACATCGGCCGCGTAGTCGATCAAGGTCCAGTCCGTTTCATGGCCGACGGCCGAAATCAGCGGAATAGCGCTTTCGGCCGCTGCACGGACGACGATCTCGTCGTTGAAGCTCCACAGATCCTCAAGACTGCCGCCGCCGCGGGCAACGATCAGCACATCGGGCCTTGGCATCTCGCCCGAAGGCTCGAAAGCGTTGAAGCCGCGGATGGCATTGGCAACCTCTTCGCCGGATCCTTCGCCCTGCACCTTCACCGGCCAGACAAGCACATGAACGGGAAAACGATCGGAGATGCGGTGAAGAATATCGCGGATGACAGCGCCCGTCGGCGAGGTGACGACACCAATTACCTTCGGCATGTAGGGAAGGCGGCGCTTGCGCGCCGGATCGAAAAGCCCCTCGGCACCGAGTTTGCGCTTCCGCTCCTCGATCAGCGCCATCAGCGCGCCGGCACCAGCCGGCTCCAGCGTTTCGATGACGATCTGGTATTTGGACGATCCGGGGAACGTCGTGATCTTGCCGGTGGCGATAACCTCCATGCCTTCCTCAGGCCGGAAGCGGAGACGCGAGAAAACACCCTTCCAGATGACGGCATCGATGCGTGCGCGATCATCCTTCATAGAAAAATAAGCGTGGCCGGATGAATGCGGCCCGCGATAACCGGATATTTCGCCGCGCACGCGGACCTGATCGAATGCGGTCTCGACCGTGCGCTTGATCGATCCCGATAGTTCGGAAACCGAATATTCCGTGAGGTTTGTCGGCGAATCGCCGTCGAAGACATTGCTCATGTCTTCGTTCTATCCGAAATACGGCGAAAGATCAGCCGGAAGATCGCCGGTCCGCGGCGTCAATCCACCGGCTTGAAGAGGAAGTACTGGACGCCTTCGGCCTTGGCATAGGGCTGAAGATAATTCGGCACATTGCCTTTGGCGAGCTGGGCGTAGAGGCCGTCGGGCTTGAGTTTTGCAAGCTGCTCGGTCGAGGGATCCTCATTGCAGAACGCCACCGCCGTTACGCCCGCACCACGCATGAACGCTTCGGCTTCCTTCGGTTCGGCGAGGCCGATATGCAGTTCGGTCAACATACCGCGCTGATTGCGATGATAGGGTGCAGTCAAGATGTGCTGACCGCTGAAACGCAAGATCGGTACACCCAACTCCAACGAGGCGACAACCATTCCCGTTGGGAGATTGTTGAGCGGTGCAATCGCTTCCTTTGATCGGCAGGCGGCCATATTCTCGGCCGCCTTCGCCTCCCCGTCCGCCTGTACCGCCTCATTTTTCGGCAGCGCTATCAGATCCGCGGAGACGGCCCAGATGGCAGGAACACTTCCAAGCACGACCAGAATAAAACAAAGCGCCGCCGCGACGCTTTCCCGATCAGCATTGGAGACTTTCCTAACGTCGATGATGAGCAACGCCAGCGGCAGGGCTGCCAAGATATTGGAGAATGGTGCGCCACGAACCTGAACGAGCGCGATTGCCCAGCTGACCGCGATCAAGAACAGCAAGATCAAGTGGATCTCGACGCGGTCCCGCTGCAGGATACGGAACAGGCAAGCGGCAATCGCAAAAATCCCGGTCGCATAGAAGGCACCAAGCGTATAGGGCTCCGTATGGCTCAGCGCGATGAACGACTGGGCCTCGGAAACTCGGCTTAGCCAGAGTTCGACAAGCATGGGGTCAAGGTCGCTGAGCGGATTGTGCAGGCACTGAGGCGCAATCAGCACCGCGGAGACAGCGACACCAGCACCAATGCCAGCGAGAACGATAAATCGTCTGCGCCGCGACATGCTGCTGGTGAACACCGCCGCCACGAACAGCAGCCCGCCCCCGATTGCGGAAAGGCTGTAGAAGCCAAGCGAGAGGTTGTCGCAGGTTACCGCAGAATAAAGGCTTGGAGGGATAGTTCCGAAAAACAGAATGCTGATGAACAGTGCCAAGGACAAGCCGAACGCCTTTGCGGCAGCGGTATAAGCTTCTCCGTGCCATGCCCAGGCGACAGCAACAATAATGCAAACTGAAGCTACCGCTGGTGTCGTTTCGGCACCGATGGCGATTGCTACGGCCGCGCAGAAGCCCGCGACTGCAAAGCTGCGCGCGCGATACTTATCGTCGAGCAGCATGGCGGCCATCATAGCGACCAACGCTTGCTGCGCATTGTGGTGATCGATAGCACCCGGCAGAAAGCGGCCACTGATAATAGTCGTCAGAAATGTCAGGCCGAGCGAGATATGCATCGCCAGAGCACCGCCAATTCGCCGGCCGGCGATTGCCATTGCCAACATCAGGGGTACCACGAGCGAGACAGGCCATATCGCCAACGCTACCGCCTCCGCGCGCTCCCCGGACAGAAACAGCCCAAAGAACTTGATGAGCGACGCAATCGGCAGATCGATCAACCGCGACCAATGCATCATCGTGCCGTCGACACCGAGGCGATATTGCATAAGATCGAACCAGTTCTGACCTCCTAGCAAATCGCGAACCTCGACAAGCCGCATGCCATCATCGTTGTCGGGCCCGACGTAGTCCTTCGCGTTTGGCAGCTTCATGATCAGGATCGCTACGATCAAGACCGCGCTATAGGCGAATACCGTCGGCCAAAGCCGCGAGAACAGCGCCTGAAATCGTGCAAGCTTGCTGCCTGAAGGGGAAATGGCGGTCATCTCTACAGCGTTCGTCATTTCGGGAACTCGTTGCCAGTTCCAGCTGGTTTATCAGCAGGCGATCAAGAAAGAGTAAAACGTGCCAGTTGAGCGCAATTGGCTGCCTGCGTCATAGCGTCTTATTAACATTGGCTGACTTATACTGCGTCCCGGCCAAACCCGGTGAGCAAGATCATGAACAGATCGCAGAACGATACCCCATCCATTGCCGTGCTCCTCCCCTGCTACAACGAGGCAGCAACGATCGGCTCCGTGGTTCGCGGGTTCAAGGCAGCGCTTCCCGAGGCACAGATCTACGTCTACGACAACAATTCCACCGACGGCACCGCGCTGCATGCAATGCTCGCCGGCGCAAATGTCGTGCGCGAGCGGCGTCAGGGCAAGGGCCATGTCGTGCGCCGGATGTTTGCCGATATCGATGCCGATATCTACCTGATGGCCGATGGCGACGGCACCTATGCACCGGAAGACGGCGAAGACCTGATCCGCACGCTTCTGACGGAGCGCGCCGACATGGTGGTCGGCACCCGCCGGAACGTCCGCGCCGACGCAGGCCGTCAGGGCCACGCCTTCGGCAACCGGATTTTCAACGTCCTCTACCGGACGATCTTCGGCCCTGATTTCACCGATATCTTTTCCGGCTATCGCGCCTTCTCGCGCCGTTTCGTCAAGAGTTTTCCAGCGGTATCGGGCGGCTTCGAAATCGAGACCGAAATGTCGGTCCATGCCTCCCGCCTGAAGCTGCCGGTCAGCGAGCTCGAGCTCGATTACGGCCGGCGGCCGGAAGGCTCGCATTCCAAGCTCTCCACTTTCAGGGACGGCGGTAAGATCCTCTGGATGTTTGCCATGCTGATGAAGGAAACACGGCCTTTCGCCTTCTTCGGCATCATCAGCGCAACATTCATGCTGGCAAGCCTTGGGTTCATGACGCCGGTGCTGGCGGAATATTTCGCGACCGGTCTCGTCAGCCGCATGCCTACCTGGGTTCTGTCCATGGCGCTGATGATGATCTCGTTCATGCTTTTCACCGCGGGCACGATCCTTGATTCCGTTGCGCGCTCACGGGCGGAGCAGCTGCGCATCCACTACATGGCAGCTGGTGCCGCAAGCCGACGCGAGCGGCAGCGCACAGAGCTTTCCGAGAATATTGCCGAGCCGGCGCGCAAGCCTGTCGCGGCCCGTAAGGCAGGTGCCGCGTGAAAAAGCTGCTGCGCTTCGGCATCGCCGGCGGGATTGGCTTCGTTGTCGACGCCGGATTGCTGACGCTGCTGCTGCATGTCACATCGCTCGGCCCGTTCATCGCCCGGCTGATTGCGATCGCGCTGGCGATGGTCGTCACCTGGATCTTCAACCGGACATTCACCTTCGACCGGTCGCCGCATTCGCTTGCCGTCGAAGGTTTCCGTTACGGGTCCGTCGGGATCACGTCTGCGCTCGTCAATTACGGCCTCTACGCCGCCCTGCTGTTGACGATGCCCGCGCTGCAGCCACTGGCGGCGCTGGTGCTTGCCACCGCCGCGTCGATGTTCTTCAGTTTCTTCGGTTATTCCCGCTTCGTCTTCCGCAGCGAGTGATCAGACCGGCTCCCAGCCGTCCTTCTCGCTGGCGCGATAGATCGCGTCGATCACCTTCTGGTTCAGCTTCGAATTTTCCAGCGTGACGACCTCTTCCTGCTCGCCCTTGGCGGCGCGGGCAAAGGCCTCCGCCTGCTTGCGATACTGGCGGCTGTCCTGGAAGCGGAAGATGGTCGACTGGTTGTGGGCGCGATTGCTGAGCTCGATCTCCTCGGGCCCCCAGCGGTCAGCATTGAAGGGGGATTTCACCTCGATGAAGCCTTCGGTGCCGTGGAACACCATCAGCTGGCGGTTGGCCATCTGCGTCGAGATGTAGAAGCTCAGCTCGAACTCGCCGAAATCGGCCTTAACGCTCGAATAGATATCGGTGCCGAATTCTGGATCGCGCTCAGTAACGGCCTGGATGCGCAGTGGCTCCAGACCGGTCGAGAAGCGGGTGCTGATCGTCGGGTAGACGCCGATATCGGGCAGACCGCCGCCGCCAAGCTCGGGGATATTGCGCATGTTGCCCGGATCGCGGTTGAAATAAGTGAAGACACCCTGAACATGGCGTAGCTTGCCGATGGCGCCCTCGGCGATCAGCGAGCGGACTTTGCGCCAGACCGGCGCATAGGTGACCATGAAAGCTTCCGAGATCACCACCTTGTTGCGGTCCCGCGCCGCGATCAGCTTGTCGATCTCCCCAGCCTTCAGCGCGATCGGCTTTTCACAGAGGACGTGCTTGCCGGCATCCGCCGCCTTGATCGCCCATTCGATATGCTGCGACGTCGGCAGCGGGATGTAGACGGCGTCAATCTTGTCGGATGCCAGCATCTCTTCGTAGGAGCCGAAGGCATGCGGGGCAGAGAAACGGTCCGCCATCTCGCGGGCGCGAGCCAGATCACGGCTGGCGACGGCGCTGACAACGCAATTTTCGGCATCCTGAATGGCGGGCACGACAGCCTCACGACCGATCTTGGCGGTGGAAATGATACCGAAACGCAGCATGGATAAGCCTCCCAAGGGTTGATTGCGCGCACCTTATTCACCGGGCGGCAGGCAGGCAATGGCGCGGCTGCAGATCACGAAAGTTTGGTTTCCTTCGGCGCCGGGCTGCACTAGGTTATTCTCCGGCGGCGTTCTGTCGTGTCTGCACTTTCACTTAAATCAGCACTTTAGGAGAGCGCCATGGAAATGCGCCGGCTTGGAAAGACAGGTCTTTCAATTTCCCCGATCGTTTTCGGCGGCAACGTTTTCGGCTGGACTGCCGACGAAAAGACATCCTTCGAGATTCTCGATGGCTTCTTCGACGCTGGTCTCAACACGATCGACACCGCAGACGTCTATTCGGCCTGGGTTCCGGGCAACAAGGGTGGCGATTCCGAGGAGATCATCGGCCGCTGGTTGAAGAAGGGGAAGGTGGCGCGCGACAAGACTGTCATCATCACCAAGGTCGGTTCCGACATGGGCCAGGGCAAGACGCTGAAGGAGCAATATATCCTCAAAGCGGTCGAAGACTCTCTGCGCCGCCTACAGACGGATTACATTGACGTCTACCTCTCCCATTGGCCGGATGCCGATACGCCACATGAGGAAAGCCTGACCGCCTATGCCAAGCTGAAGCAGCAGGGCAAGATCCGCTCCTTCGGCTGCTCGAACTACGATGCGCCGATGCTGCGGGCATCCCTGGACGCTGCCGACAAGGCAGGGCTGCCGCGCTATGACGTGCTGCAGCCTGAATATAATCTCTACGAGCGCTCAAGCTTCGAGGGACCGCTTGCCGATCTTTGCGTCAAGGAAGACATCGGCGTGATCACCTATTTCAGTCTGGCCGCCGGCTTTCTCTCCGGCAAATACCGCACCAAGGCCGATACGGAGGGCCGGGCGCGCGAGGGGCGTGTTTCCCAGTATCTCGACGCCAAAGGCATGCGCATCCTCGACGCGCTCGACAAGGTTGCCGCTGAAACAGGCGCCAAGCCTGCAGAGATTTCGCTCGCCTGGTTGCTGAACAAGAAAGGCGTGACGGCGCCGATTGCCAGTGCTACCAGCCTTTCGCAGCTCGAAAGCCTGGCAAAGGCCGCGAGGCTGCAGCTTTCCAGCGAAGCTTTGGCGCTGCTCGACAAGGCAGGCGCCTGAGGAGATAATCAATGACCGTGACGATCCGGGATGCGAGACCTGAAGATGAAAGCCGCTGGCGGGACCTCTGGAAGGACTATCTCGAATTCTATGACGTCACCGTCGATGAAAGCATCACCGATTCCACCTGGCGCCGGGTTTTCGATCCGGCGTCGGCAATCTTCATGCGTGTTGCCGAGATAGATGGCGCTGTCGCCGGCTTCAGCCTGTCGCTGACGCATGAGGGCACCTGGATCCATGGCAAGGACTGCTATCTTGAGGATCTCTTCGTCGATCAATCGATCCGCGGCAAAGGTATCGGGCGTGCCCTGCTCGACGATCTCGTCGATCTCTGCAGGGCGAACGGCTGGTCCCGGCTCTACTGGCATACGAGCGAGAGCAACGCGCGGGCACGGGCACTCTACGACAGCTATGTCGAGAGCGACGGACATATCCGGTATCGTATCAATATCTGAGCGGCGGGAAGCCCTGGTAGAATTCGGAATGATCGCCCTCCCAGTTGGCCATGCCTGACTTGGTCAGGATACCTCGCGGGCGCACGTAGCTCTGGATGATCCGCCGCGGACGCTCGTGCCATTGAATGTTGAAAGCCCATAGCTTCGGGAAGAAGCAGAGCGCCGCGTAGGGAAGCTTGTCGTGGATCCACCAGGCAAGCCGTTGCCAATCCTCTTCGTCGCGGTAGTTATCGACAAGCCAAGGGACCACAACACAGGCTGTCGCTCCCATGCAGCCATCGAGATCCCGCATATCCCAGATATGATCGGCTGCCGTCGCCGCATTTGACGAGCAGTTCAGCTTGTTCCTGTTGCCGAAGCCGTTCACCTCGGCCGACCTGTAGCCCGACCGGATGTGAAGGCGGCCGAATGTCGCCTGCAGAGGCTCCAGAAGCTCCTCGCAAAGCCGCCTGCCCGCCTCGATCGCCAATTCCGGATCGTCGGGAATATTCGGAATGCGATAGAAATCGGCGATCTCGGAATGGAGGAAGTCGCGGAAGAAGAAATTCTTCGACAGGCGCGCACGACCCATGTCTTCCAAAGACTTCATCGATCCCGGCTTTTTCATCAACGCCCTCCTCTTGCCACGCAGAGCATCGGCGAATTCGCTGCGTGTTTCCACCCGGTTTCGGCAAAACGGTCGCGATCCCGGGGTTGGTAGCGCGGCGCTGGCCCGCAAAGTAATTCGAGCGACCGCGTGCGCCGGAAAAGCGAAACGGCAGAAAATCTGAACTCAGCACGCGTCACGGATCAATAAAGGCAGCGGATCCGGCGAATAAAACGGCTCGCAACTTATAATACCAAATGTATTGCGGCTTTCGCACAACCTAGCCTTCTTTTTGCATCGACCGGCACTAGTTAGAAGGCGTGACCGGAAATGGGGGACAAATCATGCCGGATGCCAAGAAGGACAGCGCGAAAGCGACATCAAGCAATCTGTCCGATATCGAAGGCCGTATGCTCGTGCTGGAAATCGTGGCGATGACATCGCTCGCCATGGTGCTTGATACATCCGATCCCGAGAATGCCAAAATCGGTCGAGGCGTGCTCTATCTCATCCGCGAGGCGGTGGAGAAAAAGTGTGAGGAAATGAACCTGTCCGAAGAGGCGACGGATACGGCGCAGGTCTATGTGGAGGAGCTTCTCCAGACAGCGATGCATTCGCTCTTTCCGGAAAAACACTAGAGACAAAGAAAAACCGGCTTCCGCCGGTTTCTCGTTTGGTTTTCTGAACCTTAGCTTCGCAGCACGCCGCCGGTGAATTTTGTCACGCTGGCGATGATCTTCTGCGTCAGTGCTTCGAAATCTTCGTCCGTCAGCGTCCGCTCGACTGGCTGGATCTGAACTTCGATGGCCACAGACTTCTTGCCCTCACCAAGCGATGCGCCTTCGAAGATATCGAAGACGTTGACGCCGGTGATCAGCTTGCGGTCGACGCCGCTCGCCGCCTTGAGGATGGCACCCGCTTCCACCGTCTTGTCGACGACGAAGGCGAAATCGCGCTTGACTGTCTGGAAGGCCGAAAGCTCGAGCGCCGGCTTGGTGCGTGTCGCCTTCTTCTTCGGTTCAGGCATGGCATCGACATAGACCTCGAAGCCGCAGAGCGCGCCCGAGACATCAAGCGCTTCCAGCGTCGAGGGGTGGAACTCGCCGAAATAGCCGAGCACGACCTTCGGACCCATCTTGATCGTGCCGGAACGGCCGGGGTGATACCATTCGGGACCGCCCTGCTCGATCTGGATATTGCCCATCGGCAGACCGCAGGCTTCGATCACGGCAAGCGCATCCGCTTTGGCATCGAAGACGTCTACGGGCTTGCCGCCGCCCTTCGCTGCGTTCGACCACATGCGGCCGGCCCCGGACATCGTTGCCGTTCCGCGGCGGACGCCACCAGCAACGCGGCGCTGGCCTTCCGGCCGGTCATTTTCGTAGGTGCCGGATACTTCGAAGATCGCGACGTCGCCATAGCCCTTGTCGGCGTTGCGCTGGGCAGCGGTCAGCAGACCCGGCAGCAAAGAGGGGCGCATATCCGACATTTCGGCAGCAATCGGGTTGGCAAGCTTCAGCGCCGGTGAACCGCCGCCGAAAAGCTTCGCCTGATCTTCCGGAATGAAGGACCAGGTGACGGCTTCCAGCATGCCGCGCGAAGCAAGCGCGCGCTTGGCGGTGCGGGTACGGATCTGCAGCGTCGTCAGGATCTTGCCGTTGACGGCAGCATGACTTTCGAGCGGCGCCGGCTTGATATTGTCGACGCCGTGGATGCGCATGACTTCCTCAACGAGATCGGCCTTGCCATCGACATCGGGACGCCAGGAGGGAACGGCGACCGAAACGCGCTCGCCGGAGCCGGAGACCTTGAAGCCGAGGCGACCAAGGATCGCATTGCTCTCATCGGTCGAGACCTCGAGGCCGGTCAGGCGCTTGACCTCGGAATAGGGGAAATCGACAATCTTGGCTTGATAGCCCTTGTAGCCGACAACCTCAGCCTTGGCAGGCTTGCCGCCGCAAAGTTCCAGAACCAGCTCGGTGGTGCGCTCGAGGCCCGGGACCATGTATTCCGGATCGACGCCGCGCTCGAAACGGTAACGGGCATCGGTGATGATGCCGAGGCCGCGGCCCGACTTTGCGATGTTCATCGGATCCCAGAGGGCCGACTCGATCAGGACATCGACGGTATTCTCGTCACAGCCGGAGTGCTCACCACCCATGATGCCGCCGATCGACTCGACGCCGTTGTCGTCAGCGATGACGACGTTGTTGGCGCCGAGCCTGTATTCGCGCTGATCGAGCGCCAGTACCGTTTCGCCATCCTTGGCGCGGCGAACCGTCAGGTTGCCCTTGACCTTGGCGGCGTCGAAGACGTGCATCGGGCGGCCCTGGTCGAAGGTCATGTAGTTGGTGATATCGACCAGCGCGTTAATCGGGCGCAGACCGATCGCCAGCAGGCGCTGCTGCATCCACTTGGGGCTCGGTCCGTTCTTGATGCCGCGCACGATGCGCAGGCCAAAGCCCGGGCAAAGCTTCTCGTCATCGAGATCGAGCGTCACCTTCACCGGCGTCTCGCCTTCGACGGCGAAGGACGGCGCAGGACGGGTCTTCAGCGTGCCGAGGCCGGAAGCGGCCAGATCGCGGGCGATGCCGTAGATCGAGGTGCAGTCCGGACGGTTCGGCGTCAGGTTGATCTCGATCATGGGATCGTCGAGATGAGCATAGGCGGCGAAAGACGTGCCGACGGGCGCATCGGCAGGCAGATCGATGATGCCGTCGTGATTATCCGACATGTTCAGCTCCTTTTCGGAGCACATCATGCCGTGGCTTTCGACGCCGCGAATCTTGCCGACGCCAAGCGTCACGTCGATCCCGGGCACATAGTCGCCCGGTTGCGCCAGCGCGCCGACGAGGCCGGCGCGGGCATTCGGTGCACCGCAGACGACCTGCAACGGCTTGCCGCCATTGACGCCAGGGCCGGCATCGACTGACAGCACCTTCAGACGATCGGCTTCCGGATGCTTTTCAGCCGACAGTACCTTGGCGATTACGAAGGGCTTATACGCAGCCTTATCATCGACATCCTCGACCTCGAGGCCGATTTCCGTCAGGCGGGTGCAAATTTCATCGAGCGAGGCATCCGTTTCCAGATGATCCTTGAGCCAGGAGAGTGTGAATTTCATAGGTCCAATCCTCCCTTACGCGCTCAGGCCGCCGAACAGCGTCGGCATGTCGAGCGGGCGGAAGCCATAGTGGTTCATCCAGCGGACGTCGGCGTTAAAGAAGTCGCGCAGGTCGGGCATGCCGTATTTCAGCATGGCGATGCGGTCGAGGCCCATGCCCCAGGCAAAGCCCTGATATTCGTCCGGATCGAGCCCACCGGCGCGCAGCACGTTCGGGTGAACCATGCCGCAGCCGAGGATTTCCATCCAGTCGGTGCCTTCACCGAACTTGACGATCGGGCCGGAGCGGTCGCACTGGATGTCGACCTCGAAGGATGGTTCCGTGAACGGGAAGAAGGACGGGCGGAAGCGCATCGTCACGCTATCGACTTCGAAGAAGGTCTTGCAGAACTCTTCCAGCACCCAGCGGATATTGGCGACGTTGGCCTTCTTGTCGACAACGAGGCCCTCGACCTGATGGAACATCGGCGAGTGCGTCGCGTCACTATCCTGGCGATAGGTCTTGCCGGGGATGATGATGCGGATTGGCGGCTTCTGCGCTTCCATCGTGCGCACCTGCACCGGCGAGGTGTGCGTGCGCAGAACCTTGCGCTCGCCGTTCTCATCCGGATTGAAGAAGAAGGTGTCGTGCATCTCACGGGCCGGGTGTCCCTCGGGGAAGTTCAGGGCCGTGAAATTGTAATAATCGGTTTCGACGTCGGGGCCTTCGGCGATCGAGAAGCCCATGTCGCCGAAGATCGCCGTGATCTCATCGACGATCTGGCTGATCGGATGAATGCGGCCGCGCTCTGCGGGAGACGAGCGGACCGGCAGGCTGACGTCGACGGTCTCGGCCTTCAGGCGCGCATCGATGGCCGCGCGCTTCAGATCGGCCTTGCGCAGGTTGATGGCATCGGTCACCACAGTCTTCAGCGCATTGATCGCCGCACCGCGCGTCTGGCGCTCTTCCGGCGACATGGCGCCGAGCGTCTTCAGCAGTTCGGAAACGGATCCCTTCTTGCCGAGTGCGCCAACGCGCACCGCTTCGATCGCAGGCTCGTCGGCAGCGGCCGCGACATCGGCCAGCAGTTGCTTTTCCAGAGTTTCGAGTTCGGTCATCTTTTCCTGCCTTGCGGGCGTCAATATGCTTCAGGAAGCGTGTTTCAAGTAACTGGTGGCCATGATGAACTGCCGCAGATCACTACCCATGTGAACGCGGCCAATCAACCGGGCAAACCACAAAAAGGCGCCCAGAAAGCCGGTGAGTTTGTGCAGTTCGTCAATGGCGCCGGCCGGTGCTGCCTCGCACCACGCTTTATAGGCCCGGTCATGGGTTTGACTGCCCAGCCGGGCGCGGCCTGCGATCTGCAGGAAGAGCAGCCATATGTCGCGCGCCTGCGCCGTAGCCAGCGGCATGACGGTGTCAGGTTCTTCTTCGAAATCCATGAAGCCGATGCGGCCATCCTTGACGAACATGTCGCGCGGAAACGGGCGCCCATGGCACAGACCCTTGGCGTGAAGCCGGCCGAGCTCGCGAGCGCAGAGGACGAGCAGATCGTCATGGGCTACCGGATCGCTGCCAGCAATTGCGCGCAGCTGCTGTCCGACAGTCAGGCCGACATCACTGAAAACGACGGCGCTGCCGGACGAATAGACAACGCGCGCGGTCGGTACGTCCTTGGATGCGAACATGGTGATACGCCGGATTTCGCGTTGTGCCATGCCTTCGTCATCCAGCGCCGGTGACGGCCGGAGAAACGGCGCACCAACCAGATTGGCGATCATCCGCTGCAGAACGACCCAGCGCGAAGTGCACTCCGTGCCATAGCGCTTGATCCAGACGGCCCCCTGCGACAGCGGCACACACTCGACCCTGTGCGAACCCGACAGCAACGCAGTGAGAAGAACCGGAATGTCCTCCTCGCTCAGGCCGCGTCCGGCTTTCAGATTGTCGATAGCGTCCGCCACGTTCCCGTGACCCCCATTTCAAATCGCAAACAAAAACCCGCGCCAGCTAGCCAGCGCGGGTTTCAAAACATCGAAACTGAGGTTCGATAGCGCCGGCTTAGTTAACCGCTGCTTCAAACTCGTTCTTCGTGCCGGCGTCCTTAAGGTACTCAAGGGCCTTCTTGGAAGCATCGACGAGAGCGCCGAATGCTGCAGGCTCATGGATCGCCATGTCGGAGAGAACCTTACGGTCGACTTCGATGCCAGCCTTGTTCAGGCCGTCGATGAAGCGGCCGTAGGTCAGGCCGAATTCGCGGACAGCAGCGTTGATACGCTGGATCCAGAGCGCGCGGAAATTGCGCTTGTTGACCTTGCGGTCGCGGTAAGCGTACTGCTTGGAGCGGTCAACCGCTGCCTTAGCCGTACGGATGGTGTTCTTGCGGCGGCCGTAAAAGCCCTTTGCGGCCTTCAGAACCTTCTTGTGCTTGGCGTGGGCGGTAACGCCTCTTTTTACACGTGCCATTTCATGATCTCCTTAATCTACAACGTTCGCGGAAGAGTCTTAGAGACCGTTCGGCAGATAGTTCTTCACAACCTTGCGGCCATCGGGTTCAGCCAGAACCATCGTGCCACGTGCATCGCGAATGAACTTGTTGCTACGCTTGATCATGCCATGGCGCTTGCCAGCAGCTGCAGCCTTGACCTTGCCGGTTGCGGTGATCTTGAACCGCTTCTTGGCAGAGGACTTCGTCTTCATCTTGGGCATTTTGCTACTCCGTTTCTGTCCTCCCTGCATGTTTCAAAGAAACCCTCGAGCGATGTCCGGAAAACCGGCCGTCGCAACCAGGTGCGGGAGCGTTTGTTGTTGATCTGCGGGCCCGGTGACGAAACCTGCCCGCAAGCATTCGAAACTGCCACGGCATGCCCTGCCGGTCAGTTCGGACGCGCGCTTATAACCGCAGTGTCATGAAAGTGCAACGGGGCGGCCGGCGGAATCTTGGCACTCAGGCCGCGGGCATCAGATTCTTCGGCGCGGGCAAGGCCAAGGTGACTTCCAGGCCGCCGAGATCCGAGCGCGAAAGGACAATCCTGCCGCCGTAAGCCTCGGCGATGTCGCCGGAAATGGCAAGCCCGAGACCGGAACCTGCATGCGCATCGTCAGCGCTGACAC
This sequence comes from Rhizobium sp. 01N424, assembly GCF_056399485.1. NCBI lineage: Bacteria > Pseudomonadati > Pseudomonadota > Alphaproteobacteria > Hyphomicrobiales > Rhizobiaceae > Rhizobium > Rhizobium sp. 01N424. Next base: position 160,871 of record NZ_JBFTRK010000001.1, on the reverse strand, counting down.
CGCGCTTCAACATCATCGCATAGTTTTCGGGAGGCACGCCAGGGCCATCGTCGCCGACCCGGAGGATAACGGCCTCGCCTTCCCTCGACGCCGAGACGTCGATGCGGGAGCAGGCAAAGCGCACCGCATTGTCGAGAATGTTGCCCATGGCCTCAGCGACATCGGCGGGATCGGCTTCGATGGTCAGCGCCGGATCGATATCGACTTTCCAGCCAACGCCCTTGCCGTCGGTGACCGGTGAGAGAACACTGACCAGCTTGCCCGATATGCCGAGAAGCGATGTCGTCGCCATGCGTTCGACACCCATCCTCGCGGCCTGCAATTGCCGGTCGGCCCGCTGGCGCACGAGTTCGATCTGCTGCAGGGCGGTATCGCGCTTGTTATCCGGCAGGCTTTCGACGAGATGGGACAGAACCGTCAGCGGACTCTTCAATCCGTGCGCCAGATCGCTGGCCCGCGATCGTGCCCGTTCCACGGCGGTTTCGCGCTCCGCCAGCAGAAGATTGATCTCGTTGACCAGCGGGCGGACCTCGCTCGGTCCTTCGGCACCGATATGGGCGCTGCGTCCGGCGCGGATATTCGCCACCTCGTTGCGCAGGCGCACTAGCGGCTTCAGGCCGATCAGCCCCTGCAGAAAAGCGGCGGCAAGCAGAAGCAGGCCGGTTGCGGCCAGCATGAGCTGCAGCGGCCTATGATAATTCGACAGCGCGCTTTCCATCTCGTCTTTGGAGAAGGCCGTATAGATCGTAAAGTGTTTGCGCGCATCACCCTCACCTACAGACATCGCCTTCACGGTGACCAGGATCGTCGCCCCATCCGGCCCTTCGGCCTCGTGAAACCCACAGTAGAGATCCCTGGAAAGGCTATCCCTGGTCAGTTCCTCGTCCCAGAATGATCGCGAGCGGAGCGGCGGCTGAGTGGGGTCGTCGGGCGTTATCTGCCAATAGCGTCCGCCGGCCGGTGTCTGGAACCGCGGATCGGACGGTTCGCTGATCAGCGAAAGCCCGCCGTTTTCGATTGCCAGACGGGCGCCCAGAGCATCCGACACCGCGGTCATCTCGTTCGCATACTGGTCAGCCAGATAGTCTTCGAACAGATGGCCGAGAACGAACCAGACCAGCGCGAGAGCGACGGCAATCGCAACAAGGGCGCCAGCAGCCAGACGGAAGCGCAATGACTTCGTCATCGTGTCTTGCCCGGCAGCACGTATCCGAAGCCGCGGCGAGTTTCTATCGCGCTGCTATCGGTCTTCTTGCGCAATCGCGCCACCATGGCCTCGACGGCATTTTTGGCGGCGTCGTCATCGCGGCCCTGGACCTGGCTCGCAAGTTCCGCTGGCGTCAGCACGGCGCCCGGACGATCGATGAACACGGAGATCATCCGGTATTCGAGAGGGCTCAGATCAAGTTCACGGCCATCGAAGGTCACACGGCGGGCCTGTTCATCCAGCGTGAAGCGGTCGGCCGATTTCACCCGCTGCTGCATCCTGCCTGATCGGCGAAGCAGAGCGCGAAGGCGTGCCAGCAATTCCTCGCTGCGGAAGGGCTTCGGCAGATAGTCGTCGGCCCCGGCGTCGAAACCATCGACGCGTTCCATCCAGGAGCCGCGGGCCGTCAGCACAAGGACCGGCGTTTCGAGACCATTGGCCCGCCAGCGCTTGAGGATCGACAGGCCATCCATGCCGGGAAGACCGAGATCGAGGACGATGGCAGCGTAATCACCGGTTTCGCCCTGCTCCCAAATTTCGGGACCGGAGTTCAAGGTTTCGACGAGATAGCCTTCGCGTCCCAACGTCTCGGCAAGGTGCACCGATATATTGGCGTCGTCTTCAGCCAGTAGGATCTTCATCGGTCACTTGTCCCCGATCACTTCGCCGCTGCGGGCATCGACGCGCAGCGTGCGTATGGTGCCTTTTCCATCCCGAAGCTTGAGCTGATAGACATCACTGAACAGCGAGCGGCTGAGACTGACGTCGATCACCCGGCCGTAACGGCGGGAATCGATCTTCTGCAGCAGCGATTTCAGCGGCAGGATGCGGCCTTCGCGCACGGCATCGCGTGCGCGGTCGTAATCGGCGCGACCGGAGCCGCTGCCGCTGCTGGTTTCGCGGCCACCGTGATCATCGCCTCCGCCGTCGTCATCACCGCCGCCATGGCCGCCATGATCGTCTCCGCCATCGTGGCCGGAGCCTCCCGATCCCGAGTTCGAGCCTGAACCGGATGAGCCGGAGCCGCTCGAACCGCTGCTGCCGGAACTGCCACTACTGCCGCCGCCATCTTTTGCCGCCGCCGGAGACGCAGACAGTGCGGCCGCAACGATGGCGGCTGACAGCAGGAGAGCGGTCGATCTGCGGGTGAAAGACATGCCTGATCCGGACCTCATATACGGCTGATAAACTGAACGCTTACATGCACCCGCACAAGAGGCACAGAAAAGCGGGCTTGAAACGGCAGATGCTCCGCCGGCAAACGGCGGAGCATCGATCTTCCGGGGCGGGCGGAAGAACCAGGCGATTACGGCGCTGCCGCAGGCCTGATGGAAACATTGGTGATTGGGCCGGGGTTACGGACGGCATCGGAGCGGTGCGGCTTCACCTCGACGGTCTGGACGCCGTGTTCCAATTCGACCTCGACTTCCAGCCTGCGGCCCAGCTGATCGACGGCGATAAGCGAACCGTTGAGGAGGCCTTGAAGACTTGCAGCAGAAACCGAGAGCGGAACGCGGGGACGATCGGTGCGGTCATTCTCGCGGCCGCGGCGTCCGCTATCATCCGCCCCCGCAGCAACCGTCCGGCCGCCATGGCGATCGCCGCCATTGTCGTCATCGCTGGAGTTGCCGCCACTCCGGCCGCGGCCACTGTTGCTGCCACTGTCGTGGCCGCCGCCGTGATCGTCGCCGGAGGCATCGTCGCTGCCGCCGCGGCCCGAACTGCCGCTGCCGCCGTCATGACCGCCACGGGCATAGGCAGCCGAGGAAAAGAGGGAATATCCCGAAGGCTGAAGGGCGGGTAGAGCAGCGGCCAGCGCAAGCGCGGCGGCCGAGGCCAGCATGATCCTTTGAAGACGGGGGGCCATGGTCGTTTCCTTTCCATCCGTGTTTCGATGGAAGGAGCATGACATCTCCTGGCTGACAGGCCGCTGAGCGGCTCTGTCAGCAGACTGTCAGAAAGGCCCCAGAAAACACAAAAGCCGCCCTTGCGGACGGCTTCGATGCATCTTTATGGACCGCGCTCACTTGGGCGCGAGCACCATCATCATCTGTCGGCCTTCAAGCTTCGGCTCGGCTTCGACCTTTGCATATTCGGTCGTGTCGGCCTTGACCTGCTGAAGCAGCTTCATGCCCAGTTCCTGGTGAGCCATTTCACGGCCACGGAACTTCAGCGTTACCTTTACCTTGTCGCCTTCTTCGAAGAAGCGGCCCATCGCCTTCATCTTCACGTCATAGTCATGCGTGTCGATGTTCGGACGCATCTTGATTTCTTTGACTTCGACGATCTTCTGCTTCTTGCGCGCTTCGGCAGCCTTCTTCTGGTTCGCATATTTCAGCTTGCCCAGATCGAGAATCTTGCACACAGGCGGCTCGGCATTGGGGGAAATTTCCACCAGGTCGAGACCGGCTTCCTCAGCCATTTTCAACGCCTGATCGGTGGCAACGATGCCCAGGTTCTGTCCCTCTGCGTCAATCAGCTGAACACGGGGTATGCGAATTTCCCGGTTCGAACGCGGCCCTTCCTTAACGGGCGCGTCGGTTTTAAAAGGTCTGCGAATGGTCGTACTCTCCTCGAGTTGTTGAATGCTGCAGCTCGTACTCCCACGGGGGCACAAACGGGGTCTCGTTATCGCTGCAACGGAGTCAGTAGCACGCTTTAGCGGAAAAATCACCCGCTGTCAGCCTGTCAAGAATCTGTTTTATAGGCAGGAACAACAGGAGTTCAGCCGTGTCCGAGACATCCATCGCCCGTCAGCCGAAGTTTATCACCGCCGGAGAGGGTGACGACGCCCGCCAGATCGCCTTCATTCTGCGTCAGGCGAATGCTGGACCGGACGCCCCTGTGCTGCTCTGGCTTTCGGGATATCGCTCGGACATGAGCGGCACCAAGGCCGTAGAGCTCGACAGGCTGGCGGCGCAAACGGGTCTTGCCTGCCTCCGTCTCGATTATTCGGGCCACGGGCTTTCCGGCGGCAAGTTTACCGACGGGACGATCTCGCGCTGGCTTGAGGAGACGCTCGCGGTTCTCATGCATGTCAATCCGAAGCGCGTCATTGCCGTCGGATCGTCGATGGGAGGGTGGATCGCGCTGCGTCTGGCCCAGGAACTGGGCAAGATCGCCGATGGACCGAAGCTCGAGGGCATGGTGCTGATCGCGCCCGCGCCGGATTTCACTTCGGATCTGATCGAGCCGCATCTGACCAAGAAGGAACGCGCCTCTCTGGAAGAGCGCGGCTATTTCGAAGAAAAGTCGGAATACAGCCCCGAGCCCAATATCTATACCCGGGCCCTGATCGAGGACGGCCGCGCCAACAGAGTGCTGACCGGAATGATCCAGACGGGATGCCCGGTTCATATCCTGCAGGGCATGAAAGATCCGGACGTGCCCTATGCACATGCCATGAAGCTGATCGAGCATCTGCCGTCCGACGACGTAGTGCTGACCTTCGTGCGCGACGGCGACCACCGGCTTTCGCGGCCGCAGGATATCGAGCGCATGCTTTCTGCGGTCAGCGCGCTTATCCGTCAATAAGCGAATTCGGATGCACAAATAGTATCTCCGGTTGAGAGGATACCGCGCAAGCCCACCTTCTGTGGCATTTTAACCATGTCCGAGAGTTGTAACTCCCTACCAAGAAGTAACGATTGACTCCGAACGTCCCTCCCCGTTAACTCTTTGTTAATAAATACAAGGGCGATGCAGGGAATACGGGCGTGCGGATCAAGGGTTACCTCGTGGCCATGATGGCCATGCTAGCGATGTCTTCGGCTGCCTTGCCGGCTTCGACATCCAACCTCTCCATGGTTACCGGCGGAGCGACATCGCAGCCGATCGGCCATTACGATTTCTGTCAGATCCACCGCGACGAATGCGGCCCGAACCGCAATACTGCGAACATGCAGATGACCCCCGACCAGTGGACGCTGGTGCGTTCGGTCAACACGACAGTCAACACCACGATCAAGCCGATGACCGACAAGGAAATCTACGGCAAGGACGAGGTCTGGGCGTATCCGACGACGGCCGGCGACTGCGAAGACTATGCGCTTCTGAAGCGACGCATCCTCATTCAGCGCGGCTTTTCGCCGGCAAACCTTTTGATGACGGTCGTACGCAAGCCTGACGGTGAGGGGCATGCGGTTCTGACGCTGCGCACCACGGATGGCGATTTCATTCTCGACAATCTGTCGACCAACGTGAAACCATGGTTCGACACGAACTATTCCTTCATCAAGCGCCAGTCGAGCTACAATGCCGGGCGCTGGGTTACCATCGAGAACGGCCGCGACGTTCTGGTCGGTGCCCTGCAATAATCACATCTACCGGTTCTTGGGTGGCCTTCCGAAGCTTGCTTCGGGAGGCCTTTTTCTTTGCCGGGAACTCAACCGTTGCCGATCAGGATGCCGGCGCCGAGCACAAGTCCGCCGCCGAGAACCACCTGGAAGGCGGCGCGCAGGAACGGCGTTTCCATATACTTGTTCTGAATGAAGGCGATCGCCCAGAGTTCGAAGAAGACGACGACGGCCGCGGTGATTGTCGCCGTCCAGAAATGCGGGATCAGATAGGGCAGCGCGTGCCCGAGGCCGCCGAGCGCCGTCATGATGCCGCAGGCGAGGCCGCGCTTGACCGGTGAACCGCGTCCGGAAATCTTGCCATCGTCATGCGCCGCTTCCGTGAAGCCCATGGAGATGCCGGCACCAACCGAGGCGGATAGGCCGACGAGGAAGGTCTGCCAGGTATCCTGGGTGGCGAAGGCGGCGGCGAAGATCGGCGCCAGCGTCGAGACCGAACCATCCATCAGACCGGCCAGGCCGGGCTGGACATAGGTCAACACGAACTGGCGGCGGACGCCTTCGTCTTCATCGCCCTTGACACTCTCAGGCGTATGCTTCTCTCCGAGCATGCGGGCAATATCTTCATGCCCCTGCTCGGCCAGCGCCAGATCGCCAAGAAGCTGACGAGTCGAGGCGTCGGTCGTCTGCTTGGCTGCCTCGACATAGAAGCGGTAAGCCTGCTCTTCCATTGCCTCCGTCTCGCGCCGCATGGCGTCGAGCGACAGGTTCTTGCGCAGCCAGTCCGGCTTGCGATCGTAAAAGCCCTGTACATGCTCGCGGCGGATCAGCGGGATGCGCTCGCCGAAGCGCTGGCGGTGGATCTCGATCAGTGACCGCCGATGGGTGCTTTCGACCTCGGCCATGTCTTCGAACACCTGCGCGCTCGCAGGATAGTCACGCTTCAACTGATCTGCATAGGCGAGATAGATGCGCGCATCATCCTCTTCCGAGGCGATTGCAAGTGCCAGGATTTCCTGTTCAGACAATGATTTGAAGGATCGCTTCTGCGACCTGAAAAGACGCGCCAGCATCGGCATGCTCCAGTAATTTAGAATTATTCTAAATCTAAAGAGCGCCGTGGCGGCGGTCAAGATCGAACACGCCCGATTTGACAGATTGCCGCAATCTTCAGTTCCGGCTTTGGCCGCGCGCCGGCAACGCCTATATGAAGGGCGCCGTCGCATACGGCAAAGCCGGGGTGGTTTTAAAAATGAACAACGAATTGCAGGGCCGCGCTGCCCATGTTGCGGCGATCCGCGAGCGCGCGGAAGCCGAGATGAAATCGATCGGCATCGACGATGCCTTTATCGGGACGCTGGTCGAGACATTCTACAGCCGGGTGCTTTTACATCCGGAACTCGGGCCGGTCTTCGATGCGCGGCTTTCGGGACGGTGGCCGGAGCATATGGAAAAGATGAAAAGCTTCTGGTCTTCCGTTGCCTTTCGCAGCGGGGCCTATGGCGGAAAGCCCGTTCAGGCCCATACCGGCGTCGCCAACATGACGTCGGAGCTCTTTCCCAAATGGCTGGCGCTGTTTGCCGCGACGCTTGACGATATCGCTCCGACCCCGGAGGCCAAGGCCTGGTTCATGGCGACCGCGGAACGTATTGCCCGGAGTCTGACCCTGTCGCTGTTTTACAATCCGGCCCTCGACGATCCTGCACGCGAACGCGCCTGACTGTTACACCTTGCCGGCGAAGAAGGTGGCGCCGGCACTTGCCAGCACCACGAATGCCGTTCCGGTCATCTGCAGCAGCGTCATCGGCTGCATCAGAATGACGAAACCGGCAGCGGCGCCGATCGCCGGTTCCAGGCTCATCAGAATGCCGAAAGAAGCCGTGGGCATGCGCCGGAGCGCCGTCATTTCCAGGGCATAGGGCAGAAGCGGCACGAGAAGAGCCAGTCCCGCCATCTCGATCAAGCCGGAGCCATCAAGGTGGGGTACAGCGCCCATGAAGCCGAAAGGCGTGGCGACGACAGCAGCGACGAGCAGCGACATCGACAGGCCTTCGAAGCCCTTGAAGGTTGCGCCGACCTTCTTCGTCAGCAGGATATAGATGGCCCAGCCGGTTCCGGCGCCAGCTGCAAAGAGCACACCCGGCAGATTGCCGACCCAGCCTTCGCCATCATAGGCGAGGAACAGCACGCCGGCGGCTGCGACGACGGGCCAGATCAAACGGCGCGTCAATCCATAGCCGAATGTCGCAACCGACAGCGGCCCCAGAAAGTCGATGGCGACGGCAAGGCCGAGCGGGATATGCTGGATCGCCGCGAAGAAGCAGATGGTCATCAATGCCGTGATCGTGCCAAGCACGAGAGCACTGACCCATTGATCTCGGCTATAGCGCAGAACCGGCGGACGAACGATGACTGCGAGGATCAGCGCCGCGAAGACCAGGCGGAGCCAGGAAGCCCCTGCGGGTCCATAGGTCGCGATCGCATGCGAGGAAAGCGCCGCACCGAACTGGATCGACGACATCGAAAGAAGGCACATCAGTGCGCCTGCCGCGACGCCGCTCGACGGCACGGCCGCTGCCGAGCCGTCCGCATTCAACGCCGTATTTTCAGGCTGTACGCCCATTGCTTCCTCCCGATTTGCCGCCCTGAATAAGGCTGCGAAGCGACGGGGGCAAATTCAAACTTCTGATGCGAGGAGAAGCTCTGTTGATGGCTATCGATTGCGCCCGGCATCCAACGCTTCCTCGGCATCGTCAGGCGACATCTCAAAAACCTTCTTGCCGATATCGAAGCTGAAGCCGGCCCGGGCAAAAGCCGACAGTTCCTTGGCCTTGCGCTTCTCATCGAGCTCGCTCTTGCGGAACGGGCCCAAGGCGCGCTTGCGGGCCAGAACGACGGCCGCGTAAAGGTCATCCGCTTCGGCGACGGCGGCCGCAACCGTCGGCTTGGCTACGCCCTTTTGTGATAGCTTCTGGGCGATCGCGCGCTTCGACTTGCCGTTGCGCATGCCCGAGCGCGTGCCGATTTCGGCATAGGCGGTGTCGTCGAGCGCCTTGTTGTCATAAGCAAACTTCACGGCGGAATCGGCAAGCGCCTTGACCTGCGCCTCGCTGATATCCTCGAACTTCTGCCGCGCCTTGCGGGCGATGGCATCGAACAGCTGCTTCTCCGTATGCATCCGCCGCTCCAGGCGGTAGATCGCCGAATTGCGCGCCCATGAGAACATGCGCGGCGTCGGCACGTCGGATGGCGGCGTTTCCTCTTCCAAGCCGCTTAAGCCTCCAGACCCTTGAGGACATTGGCGACATTCAAGCCGATTTCCGGCACGCCGTAACCACCTTCCATGCAGGTCAACACCGGCAGCCCCGTTGACGCAATCATCGCTCCCATGCGGATGAAATCGTCCGAAGTGAGCTTGAAGAAGGAGATCGGATCACGCTCGAATGTATCGACGCCGAGCGAGACGACGATTGCTTCGGCGCCGAACGCCTTGATGCGACTGAGCGAATCGGCAAGCGCCGCAGACCATTCTTGCCAGGCCGTTCCGCGCGGCAGCGGATAGTTGGCATTACTGCCCTCGCCTTCGCCTTCACCCGTCTCGTCCGCATAGCCCCAGAAATACGGAAAGGCGTTGGCGGGCTCGCCATGCAGCGAGGCGAAGAAGATGTCGCCGCGGCGATAGGTGATATCCTGCGTGCCGTTGCCATGATGAAAATCGACATCGAGGATCGCAACCTTCCTGGCGCCGAGATCGAGAAGGCGCTGCGCGGCGACGGCAGCATTGTTGATAAAGCAATAGCCGCCGAAGAGATCGATGCCTGCATGGTGACCGGGCGGGCGGCAGAGCGAAAAGGCGAAGCGATTGCCTGAATTCAGCCAGTCGGCACCCGACATCGCGCATTGCATCGAGGCGATCGCCGCCTCATAGGTGCCATTGGTAATCGCGGTCTCCGCCGCATTGGCATAATAGCCGAGAAGCGCGCCGATGTCGGTCGGCACCCGCAGGGTCGAGCGGCGCACGGGAAAGGACGCCGGGATCGCCTCGCCTTCAGCGCCTGTCGCCGCCCACATGTCCCAGGCCTTTGACAGGAAATCGAGATAACCGGCATCATGCACCTTGCGGGCCGTTTCCAGACCATGGCGGACCGGCGCGGCAACATCTCTGAACCCGGCATCCTTGACGGCATCCAGAATCCATTCGGCGCGGAAGGGGCCTTCAAAGGGCGTGACGAGCCGTCCGTTGTGCAGCTCGGTCTTCGCGTCACGCAGCTTGTGGTCTTCGGAATAGATGACGCGCATGGCGCATGCCCCTCGTTATGTCGCGGATAAGGCGCGGTGAGGCGCCGATTTGTCAATGGGTCCGGAGCGGCTCAGACAGCCAGCCGCTTGTAGAACAGCGTCGTCGAGCAATAGCCGCCATCCGGCCACATCGCGTATTCAGGAATCACGCCGGCGCGTTCCCAGCCGAAGCGTGGATAGATCGCTTCCGCGTCGCTGCCGGTCGCCGTATCCAGAACCAGAAGATGCTTGCCGTGACGGGCAGCCTCCTTCTCGATCGCCTCCATCAGGAGACGTGCGAGCCCATGACCACGCGCCGAGCGGTGAACGAGCAGTTTCTTCAGGTCGCCGCGGTGCGGCTGGTTCGGCATCGTGGCAAAACCGACCTGAACGGTACCGAGAATCCGGCCATCGACGACAGCCACGGCAAGCAGATTGACCCCGGCTTCGACGCTCTCGGCGACACCTTGCCAGTAGGGCTCGGCATCCTCGGCCGTATAGGGCTGCATGAAGCCGACGGAGGCGCCGCCCGCGACGCAATCCGCCAGCACATCGCAGAGCTCTGGAATGGCAGCGCGGGCTTCGTCGGCGGTCAAAAGGCGTATCGAAGTCATCAAGTATCTCCTGGATATCATCGTGAACTGCGGCTCAGCACGACGCAGTAACGGGCGGGCTTGCTCGACGGATTGTGGAAGACATGCCCCTCGCCGACAGGCATGAAGAGGCAATCGCCGGGAAAGAGACGGTGAACCTTGTCCCCGGCCGTCATCTCCATCTCGCCTTCGAAAACCCAGATATGCTGGGTCATGCCGTGGCTCGCCGCATGCGGCGGAAAGCTGACACGGGCGCCGGCCGGAAACTCGACATCGACGATATCGACGTCCGACGTGGTGCCGGGCGGGGAGACGGCGCGTCTGATATAACCGGTCTCCGGATCCCGCCACACCTGTTGCTCGTGACGCCGGGCAAGGGGTGACGCCGCGCTTTCATCCTCCGCAAAGAAGGTCGAGAGTGAAAGGCCAAGTGCTGCGCAGACGCGCGCCAGAAGCGATGCCGTCGGGCTTGCCTCAGCGCGTTCGATGCGCGAGATCATCGCCCGGCTGACGCCGGAGCTGGTTGCGAGATCCTCCAGCGTCAGGCCTTTTTCCAGCCGCAGACTGCGGATCCTGGCGCCGATCGCCGCTTCCAGTTCCTGCTCCAACACTCTGCTCCGTATTTCTACTATACGAGAAATACATGATCCGATGATGGAATCAAGTGGTGCCGGACACCGCCATTTATCCTAAACAAACTCCTGCTTTTCCCCTATGCGTCAAGGGAAGGCGCTGCTATATGGCGCGCATGAGCACCAATTCTACCCGCACTCCGCTTGACCATATCCGCAACTTCTCGATCGTGGCGCATATCGACCACGGCAAGTCGACACTGGCCGACCGACTGATCCAGACGACCGGCGGTCTCGCCGAGCGCGACATGTCGGAACAGGTGCTGGATTCGATGGATATCGAGCGCGAGCGCGGCATCACCATCAAGGCCCAGACCGTACGCCTGCATTACAAGGCGAACAACGGCGAAACCTATATCCTAAACCTCATCGACACGCCCGGCCACGTCGACTTCGCCTACGAAGTGTCGCGGTCGCTGTCGGCCTGTGAAGGTTCGCTGCTCGTCGTCGACGCCTCCCAGGGCGTCGAGGCGCAGACGCTCGCCAACGTCTATCAGGCGATCGACAACAACCACGAGATCGTCACCGTCCTCAACAAGATCGACCTGCCGGCCGCAGAACCCGACCGCATCCGCGAGCAGATCGAGGAAGTGATCGGCATCGACGCATCGCAGGCGGTGCTGATTTCCGCCAAGACGGGCCTCGGCATTCCGGATGTTCTGGAAGCCATCGTTCACCAGCTGCCTGCGCCGAAGAGCGAAGGCGGCGACAAGGCGCCCCTGAAGGCGCTGCTGGTCGACAGCTGGTACGATACCTATCTCGGCGTCATGGTTCTGGTGCGCATCCTCGACGGCGTGCTGACCAAGGGCCAGACCATCCGCATGATGGGTACCGATGCCAAGTATCAGGTCGAGCGCGTCGGCGTGCTAACCCCGAAGATGCTGGCCGTCGACAGCCTCGGCCCGGGCGAGATCGGTTTCTTCACCGGCTCGATCAAGGAAGTGGCCGATACCCGCGTCGGCGATACGATCACCGAGGACAAGAAGCCGACGGCGCAGGCGCTGCCGGGCTTCAAGCCGGCCCAGCCAGTGGTCTTCTGCGGCCTCTTCCCGGTGGATGCAGCCGATTTCGAGGACTTGCGCGCCGCGATGGGCAAGCTGCGCCTCAACGACGCCTCCTTCTCCTTCGAAATGGAATCGTCCGCGGCCCTCGGCTTCGGCTTCCGCTGCGGCTTCCTCGGCCTGCTGCATCTCGAAATCATCCAGGAGCGTCTCGAGCGCGAATTCGATCTCGACCTGATCGCGACGGCCCCTTCGGTCGTCTACCACCTGTCGATGACCGATGGCTCGACGCGCGAGTTGCACAACCCGGCGGACATGCCTGACGTCGTGAAGATTTCCGAGATCGAGGAACCCTGGATCAAGGCGACGATCCTGACCCCCGACGACTATCTCGGCGGCATCCTGAAGCTCTGCCAGGACCGCCGCGGCATCCAGACCGAACTCACCTATGTCGGCAAGCGCGCCATGCTCTCCTACGAGCTGCCGCTCAACGAAGTGGTGTTCGATTTCTACGACCGCCTGAAGTCGATCTCCAAGGGTTACGCCTCGTTCGACTACCATCTGCATGGGTATCGTGAAGGCAATCTCGTGAAGATGTCGATCATGGTCAACGGCGAGCCGGTCGACGCGCTTTCCATGCTGGTCCACCGTTCGGCCGCCGAAAAGCGCGGCCGCGACATGTGCGAAAAGCTGAAGGACCTGATCCCGCGGCACATGTTCAAGATCCCGATCCAGGCAGCCATCGGCGGTAACGTCATCGCCCGCGAAACGATCTCCGCCATGCGCAAGGACGTGACCGCAAAGTGCTACGGTGGCGACGCCACCCGCAAGCGCAAACTTCTGGACAAGCAGAAGGAAGGCAAGAAGCGCATGCGCCAGTTCGGCAAGGTCGACATCCCGCAGGAAGCGTTCATTGCGGCGCTGAAGATGAAGGACGAATAGGCATCTTTTCTTCCCGGCTTCGTGCGCATATAATCTGCGCATGAAACCGGGAGGTTAGCCATGCCACGATCAGCCCGAAAGGCCGCCAATCTTTCGCTTGACGCCAATTTGGTAGCGTCTGCGCGTGAACTCGACATCAACATCTCCCGTGCAGCTGAAGACGGGCTAGCCCGCGCCATCAATGCCGAGCGGGAACGCCGCTGGCTGGACGAGAATGCCGAAGCGATCCGCCTGGAAAACGAGTATGTCGAGAAAAACGGACTGCCTTTTGCTAAATATAGGCAGTTCTGATGACACGCTTCACGGTCTACCGGATGCGATCTGACGGCCAACTGGCAATCGATCTTCAAAGCAACGTGCTCGAGGCCCTTCCATCACGCATGATGGCGCCGCTCTACACCGCAAGGAACATGTCCTGGTCGATCTCTCGGCTTAACCCGCGCTTCATGATCGGCGGCGAAGCGCATGTGCTGGCCACGCAGCGAATGGCGGCTATTCCAATCTCCGAGATCGGCGATGCGGTGATCAGCCTGGAAGCCGAGGCGGACGACATCACAGCGGCCTTAGACTTCCTCTTCCAGGGCTTCTAAGCCGGCTGCGCCATATATTCCTTCACCAGCCCCTCATACGCATCCATTTCGGGCAATGCCGGATACCTGTGCTTTGCTCCCGTTTCGGCAAAAGCCAGCTTCTCGCTTGTCCAAGTCTCGATGAAGGGTGCGAACCAGCTGGTATCGTCGAACATCGTGGCGCGGACATTGACGAACCAGTCCATGCCCTCTGGCTTGGTGAACATCCAGGTCATGCAATAGGGGCAGAAATAGTGGTGCGCCTCGGGGCCGTGAATGCCGCCGATCACGGGCTCGCCCCTGGTGACTTCGAAGCCCTCGGCCGGAATGGCAGCACTCAATGAATAGGCGCTCGACGACATCTTCTGGCAGCCCGTGCAGTGGCACGCCATGGTCAACAGCGGCTTGGCGCTGATCTTCAGCCGAACCTGACCGCAACGGCAACCACTCTCCCAAGGCAACGCGTTCTCGCTCATCCTCTCCTCCTGTTATCTCTTGCTGATCTAGGACACCTGTACTGTCCTTCCAGCGCTAGTCTCGCTTGACTGGCCGGGCGGGATTGCCGACCACGGTTGCGCCCGCGGCAACGTCCCTCGTCACCACAGAGCCGGCGCCGACGATCGCGCCATCGCCGATCGTCACCCCACCGAGAATGATCGCGCCGCCGCCGATCCAGACGTCTTCGCCGATCACGACGGCGCGGGCGATCTCGATACCCTGGCGACGCAAGTCAGGGTCCTTGTGATGCTCGGCGCAATAGATCTGAACTCCGGGACCGAGCATCGAGCGGCTGCCGATATGGACGCGTCCGGAATCGAGGATCGTGCAGCCGGCATTCAGATAGACGCGTTCGCCGAAGCTCAGATTGATGCCATAGGAACAATGGAACGGCGCCTCGATGAAAACCTCATCCGCCACGTCGCGAAACAAGGCCTTAAGCGCTGGAGCGATCATGCCGCGCGCATCGGGCGCCATCGTAATGTGCTGATGCACCGCATAGCGTGCCGCGATCCGGAGACGGTCGAGTTCGGCATCGAGACAGCAGTACCACTCACCTGCCGCCATCTTCTCGTAGTCGCTGGCCATGGCTGCCTCAGGCGCTCAGGCGGCCGTCTGCGGCGTCTTCCGAGGCGACCGACGGCCTGATAGTACGGACGAAGGCACGCGCGATCGCCAGACCAGCCTGATCGGCATCGGCGGCATGTCTAGCCGCAGTCTGCGGAAACCGCTCATGCCAACCGGGCTCGATGCTCTCGACCATATCACGGAATTCGGCATTCCATTTGGTCACGACTTCCAAATTGGCTTCGAAATGAAACTGCGTGCCATAGACGGCCCTGCCGATGCGGAAGCATTGGTTGGGGACAGCCGCCGTCGACGCGAGCCGGATGGCGCCGGGCGGCAGCGTGAAGGTATCGGAGTGCCATTCGAAGATCGGGAAGCGGTCGCCTATCTCGCCGAAGAGCGGATCGGCACGCCCGTCCGCCGTCACATCGACGGGCGTCCAGCCGAATTCGCGCGTCGCGTCCAGAATATTCTCGGCACCATAGGCACGGGCAAGGATCTGGCTGCCGAGGCAGATGCCGAGCACGGATTTCCCGGCATCGCCGAATTCGCGCATCAGAGAGGCGAGCGTCGGCAGATAGGGATGATCCTCATCATCGACAGCGCTCTGCTCACCGCCGAGTACGACAAGCGCGTCGTAGCGGTCGAAGCCTTCAGGCAGCGCATGGTCTTTCCATGGACGGGACCATTCAAGCACGGCACCGGCCTCATGGAGGGCATTGCCCAGCGCGCCGATATGAGTATTCGGCATGTTTTCAACGACGGCGACCCGCATTCTCACCTCCTGCTTCGTACCGGGAAGTGACCATGGGCGGCGGCGACATGCAAGCAGCCAGATTGCGCGGACCGGGCTGAACTTCTAAATCGGAGAGAGATCGAAAGGAACGCTGCATGACCGACAAAGCCCGTGTGACCATTCTCTATTGCACGCAGTGCAACTGGCTGCTGCGCGCCGGCTGGATGGCTCAGGAACTGCTGCAGACCTTTACCGACAGTCTGGGCGAAGTGGCGCTCATTCCGGGCACCGGCGGCAATTTCGAGATCCGGGTGAATGGCGACGTGATCTGGGAGCGCAAACGCGACGGCGGCTTTCCCGGACCGAAGGAGCTGAAACAGCGGGTGCGCGACATCATCGAGCCAGGCCGCGATCTCGGCCATACCGACCGCGCATCGCTGGAAAGCTGACGCTCAGTCGAATGGCGAATTGCAGGTCTTGTAGACGCCCTCGTAGGTGACGAAGCGGTCGGTCTTCGGATTGTAGGACCGGTACTGGTTGCGGCACCATTCTCCATGCATGCCCTGATCCCTGGCCGCCGGCTGAACCCTGCGGATCGGCGCCGGGTCGTAGGAGAGCGCCGGGCGCCCCGTGCGTGGCGCCTGTGCTCTCGGCTGATAGTAGGTCGGCCCGGTGACGCCGCGCGGCCGGTAGTTCGGCTGCACATAGGCAGGACGATGCCATTGCTGCGGTCCGAAACCGAAGCAGCCGCGATAATCGCACATCGTCGATTGCACATTGATAATATCTGGATTGCGCACCTGGAACGGCGCAGGCACGGGCGCCGCCTGCGCGGCCAGTGGCAGAAAACCGGCAACCAGGCCGAAGATGGTGCTGCGTAAAGCGGACATCAGTGATTCCTTTCCGATGCTTTTCATATAGGTCACGGCATCCGTTCGAACATCGGCAGAGGCAAGCCAAACGTTCAGTTCCCCGTGAACGCGGCCTTTCGCACCGTCCCGGCAATTCTTTTTTACATACTGTCAGGAAAACTTCAAAAACCCTGTTGACAGCAAAGAGCCACCCCCGTACATGGCTCTCCGTCGCCCAGATGGCGGAATTGGTAGACGCGCCAGCTTCAGGTGCTGGTACCCGAAAGGGTGTGGAGGTTCGAGTCCTCTTCTGGGCACCATTCCCATTTAAAAATAGCAGCTTAGGCCGGTAGCAACCGCTCCCGAAAGCTCGCTATTTTTCTCTTCACCAACGTAGATATCGCGAGCCGATCAGCGCCCCGAGCGCGGTGACGGCCGTAGCCGCCGCCGTGTACCAGGTCGCCAGAAACAGCGGGCTGTCGTCGGGGCAGTGCCAGGCGTAGAGCGCGGCTGCGAGCCCGGCGGAAGCGAGACCAGCGGCTGCGCCGCCGAGGGTGGGGTTTGCCGGTGCGGCGCTTTTCAGCGCCCAGAGAAAGCCCGCCAGCGGCGCCAGCGACAGGACCGGAATGAAGAAGACGCAGAAGGCCGCGTTGCGGCCCATCAGCGCCGTGCGCCAGGCGTCCTCAGGGATGGTCGTCAGTTCGGTTGCGACGCCCGCGATCACCATGGCCAGCGGGATGAGCAGGCTGAGAGCCGATATCTTGAGTGGAATGCCGGGGCGGCCGATGCGGAAGACGAGTCCGCACGCGGTGACGGCGAGTGTCAGCGTGGTCACGATCTTGAAGAGGACGCGCGCGGTCTCGATGGCGCTTGCCATGTCGTGGCGAATGCCGATGGTTGCCAGCAGCAAGGCGGCGGAGAAGACGACGCCGCCAAGAAGCGCGCCAAGAAGCATCGGCCCCAAGCGGGTTCGCACCGGCGCGTCCTCGGAAAGCATGCTGATCAGGTCATCGGTCTTCACTCGTCTCACTCCGGTATAAGGCTGCCAGCGACTTCAGGGCGCGATGCAGCGCAACGCGCACCGCTCCTTCCGTCATCTTCAGCCTCTCGGCCGTTTCCCGTATGCCCGCCCCCTCCATCGAAATGGAGCGGACGATATCGCGTTGCGGATCTTTCAGCCGCTCCAGCATATGCTCGGCGTCGAGCCGGTCCAGGTTGCCTGCCTGCTCTTCCGCCGCGAGTGTCACCATGACGTCGTCGATCGGAACGTCAATGTGGCGGCCGCGGCGGCGCAGGCTGTCGATCAGCTTGTTGCGCACGATCGTCGACAGCCATGGCCCGATCGGGCGCGCCGGATCCCACGTGCCGCGCTTCAGGTGGACGGCAAGCAGCACTTCCTGCACCACGTCCTCCGCTTCGCTTGCCGGAGCACCGAACTGGTCGCAGCGCCGGCGCGCCATTGCGCGCAAGTGGGGTGTCACAGCCGACAGGAAGCGGTGGTAGGCCTGCGTATCGCCCTCGATGGCGCTGCGCATCCAGCCTGCCCATTCCTCTTCACGCGCCGAATGTTTCACCCGACATAGTCCTCTACGGATGGGCACACATTTTTGTTACTGCCGCATTTCAAATATTTCGAACAGACGCGGATGCCTTTGTTTTCAGGGTTTTCGCTTGCCATCCCGTAAACGGCAAGAGCTTCCGGCGCAAAAATTCCAAGAGGGCGCTGTAACAACGGCTGCCACCGCTCCGTAGCCCACCATGCAAGCCAATCACGGCTCGGCAATCTTACGGAGATGAAACCATGAAGAACAGCATCGTCACGCTTGCACTGGCAGGCTCCATCGCTTCGGCACTCGCAACCATCGCGGCACCGGCAGCATCCGCCGCCGACAACAAGGAGAAGTGCTACGGCGTTGCCATGAAGGGGCAGAACGATTGCGCGGCGGGCAAGCATGATTGCGCCGGCAAATCGACGGTCAGCTACGACAAGATGTCCTTCAAGCTCGTTCCGGCCGGCACCTGCGTCTCGATGAAGACGCCCAAGGGCCATGGTTCGCTGACCCCGGCCTGACCGCTCCGAACGCCCCCAGAAACTCACCACACCGGAGAAGACCCATGACAAAACTACCTGTCACCGTGCTTGCGGCCTCGGTCGCCACAGCGCTCTCGCTGATCGGCAGCGTAACGACCGCTTCGGCCCAGGATGCAGCAAAGGAGAAATGCTACGGCATCGCGCTCAAGGGGCAGAACGACTGCGCCGCAGGCCCGGGCACGACCTGCGCCGGAACGGCCAAGATCGACTACCAGAAGAACGCCTGGAAACTGGTACCAGCAGGCACCTGCATGTCGATGAAGACGCCTGATGGCACCGGATCGCTGACACAGGGGCCGGCCCCGGTCTGATCCGCTTCCGTCGACAAGAGGCGGCGCCACCGACGGCGCCGCCGGATCAACCGGAGAGAAATGGAATGAAACCCTCCGCACTTGCCGGCCGCCCCGGCGTGGGCTTCAAGCCCGAGCATTTTTCCAGCATCATCGCTGCCCGCCAGCCGGTCGGCTTCTTCGAGGTTCATGCCGAGAACTACATGGGCGATGGCGGGCCGCCGCACGCCCAGCTCGGCAAGCTGCGCGAGGACTATGCGCTGTCGATCCACGGGGTCGGCCTGTCGATCGGCTCGATGCAGCCGCTCGATACCGACCATCTGCGAAGGCTGAAAACCGTCTGCGACCGCTATGAGCCTGAGAGCTTCTCGGAGCATCTCGCCTGGTCCTCGCATGACACGGTTTTCCTCAACGACCTGCTGCCCCTTCCCTATACGCCGGAAACGCTGTCGCGCGTTTCCAATCATATCTCGCAAGTGCAGGATGTGCTGCAGCGGCAGATGCTGCTGGAAAACCCGGCCACCTACCTGCTGTTTGCCGAAAGCACGCTCGAGGAGACCGAGTTTCTCAGCGAGATCGTCAAGCGCACCGGCTGCGGGTTGCTGCTGGATGTCAACAACGTCTTCGTTGCCGCGACGAACCACAATATCGATCCGCGGGCGTATCTTTCCCGCTTTCCGGTTCAGTCCGTGCGCGAGATCCATCTCAGTGGCCATTCCGAAACGGTGGATGACGACGGCGCGCCGCTACTGATCGATTCGCACGATACGCCGGTCAAGGATCCCGTCTGGGCGCTCTACGAAGAGCTGATTGCCCGCACCGGCCCGATCGCGAGCCTCGTCGAGTGGGATAATGACGTTCCCAACTGGCGAATTCTGAGAGCCGAGGCGGAAGCCGCAGGCGAAATCCTGGAGCGCGCCGCCAAGCGGCGCGCGGCGTGAGGTCAGACCATGTCGATCACCACACAGAGACGCTTTGCGTCTGCCCTGAGAGACGGCGATTTGCCGGTACCCGCAGGGCTTGTCTCCTGGAATACTGCACAGCCGCCGCGCCGCTTCGACGTCTACCGCAACAACGTGATTTCGGGTCTGATCGGCGCGATCGTCTCGCGATTTCCGATGGCGGAAAGGATCACCGGCGCAGAGTTTTTCGCCGCGATGGTGCATGAGTTCGTGCTGCTTCATCCGCCGCGATCGCCGCTGCTGCTTTCTTATGGCGATGATTTCGGGGATTTCGTCGAGAGCTTCGAACCCGCACAGGAGATCCCCTATCTGCCTGACGTGATCCGGCTGGAAGCGGCGCGCGGCAGGGCCTATCACGCCGCCGATGCCGCGCCGATGGTGGCAGAGATGCTGGCTTCGGTATCCGCGGAGCAGACGGCCGGGCTGACCTTCTCCCCTCACCCCTCTCTATCCGTCCTCCGGTCGGAACACCCTGCCGTGACGATATGGGCGATGAACGCCGGAGAGATGGCATTTGGCCCCATCGAGGATTGGCGGGGTGAGGATGCGCTGGTCGTCCGCCCTGAGATGATCGTCGAGGTTCACCGGCTGCCCCCGGGCGGTGCCGTCTTCCTCGCTGCGCTTGTGCAAGGCACCACGCTTGCCGAAGCCGCAAGCGAAGCCCTTTCGCTTGCCGCCGATTTCGACCTTTCCGCCAATCTTGCCGGAGCGCTGAAGGCAGGCGCATTCACCGGCCTATCCACAGGAGCCGACGATGAATGAGAACATGACACTTTCAGCACCTGATGGCCGCGGCTTTGCCCATACATTCAAGAGCGCCGCCGCGCTTCTCGACCGCATCCCGCATGATCTGATCGCGACCATTTCCCGGCTGTCGATTGCCGCGGTTTTCTGGCAATCGGGGCAGACAAAGGTCGATGGCTGGCAGGTGACGGACAATGCGGTCTATCTGTTCCAGACCGAATACAAGCTGCCTCTCGTCGACCCCTGGCTCGCCGCCCATCTCGCAGCCTTTGCCGAGCACTTCTTCCCGCTATTGCTGGTGTTGGGACTGGCAAGCCGCCTGTCGGCGCTGGCCCTGCTTGCGATGACGCTGGTGATCGAGATCTTCGTCTATCCCGATGCCTGGCCGACGCACGGCACATGGGCCGTTTGCTTCCTGGTGATTATCGCCAGAGGCCCGGGGCGTCTGTCGCTGGATTATCTGATATCGCGCTATTTTGCTCGCAAAGGCTGATCAGCGAACCGGTTGGTAGTGGCCACGCAGAGGGACCTGCGTGCCCTGAGTGACGAGTCCATCGCGATCGCAGACATAGACGATGGTCGGCATACCACCGGAGCGGAAGATCCAGTCACCCTGCCGGCGAATATGGCCGGTCTCGGTGTGGCAGGCGTATTGTTCCTCATCCTTCTTGTCCGCTTGCGCCTTGACGCCCGGCAGATCGGTATAGGGATAAAGTCTCTGGACGCCGGACGTGCCGGCAGCGCTCCAATCCGTTGCAAAGGCCTGCAGCGGCAACAGACCGGTAAGGGCAGCTGCCAGGATCAGTAGCAAGGAACGCATTGTCATCTCCCTCGGCACGATGCCCCGGAACTCTTTTCCTGATGTAGGATGAGAGTGCCACCGCATCAAGCGCGGCGGAAATATCCGCGTACCACCGGATGGGCGCAAAGGCTGGCCAGAATGGCAAGCGCTGCGCCGAGCGCGAAGCCGCCGAACAGCCCGCCGAGCAGGCCTGCGATCATCAATGTCTTCTTGCCAGGACCGTCCGGCTTTACCGGCGGCTCGGCTTCGGAAATCACACGAATGTTACTCTGCGGCAGGTTCTGTTCTTCCGCCGTCTGGCTGGAGCGCTTCAGCAACGTCTCGTAGATGTTGCGCACAGCAGTGGCCTTGCGCTGCAACTCATTGAGTTCCACCTGCTTGTCGGATGCGGTGGCCTGCAGCGCCTTCTGGATATTCAGTTCCTTGGCAACTGCGTCTTCTGCCTTCTTGGCCTGATCATATTCGGCCTTCGCCGAAGTCACCATGCGCTGCAGTTCACCCTTGATCTCGTCGCGGGTGCTCTGCAGGGACGAGCGTGCCGCCTGGAGGCGCGGATGGCGGGCGCCCATCTGGCTTTCGAGGCTGCCGACGATGGCTGCCTGCGTCGCATATTGCTGCCTCAGGCTTCCGAGCGCCGAGTTGACCGAAGAGCTGCCGCTCTCTGTCTGGCCGCTGGCGACGACCGCTTCGAAACTCATGCTGGCGGCGGCATCGGCACGTGTCTTGGCCTGGATCGTCTTGTCCTGAGCGGTGACGAGCAGCGTATTCAGCGAACCAAGGCGCTGGTCGGAGATCAGCTTGCCGTCGGTTTCCGACATGTCGTTGTCGGAGCGGAAGCTTTCGACCGCCTGTTCGGCATCCTGAACCTGCTTGCGAAGATCGGCGAGCCGCCCGTCCAGGGTCGCGGTGGTGTTTTCGTAAAGCCCGGTCGAGGCACTGCTTTCCTCCTGCATGAAGGAGGCAACGACCTGGTTTGCCAGTTTGGCCGACTTTTCGGGGTCATGGGTGACCGCCGTCAGAGAAACCACGTAGGTGCCGGTCTGGCGGGCAATGGTCAGCGACTTCTGAAGTGCGCTGATGACAGCCGCGTCATCCGTCCGCCCGCCGTTGAAATCGGGATCCTCGTTGAGCTTCATCGTGTCGGCAACGCGCTTCAGCACATTGCCCGAGGTCAGGATCTGCACCTGGCTGTCGATCATCGACGAAATCATTTCGGGCGAGATCGTCGATTGCTGCGTGGAAGGGTCGGCAAGCCCGATCTGCCGGGGATCAAAATAGAGGCTGGCCGTTGCAGTGAATTTCTGCGGCAGCATCGGCAAAACGGCAGCGCCCGCGACCGCGCCGAGTGCGGCGAGTGCGGCAATGAGCAGTTTGCGGTTCCAGATAGCGAAGATCGCCGAGCGGACATCGAGCAGCGGTTCATCGGCATGGATGACGGCGATGACGGACTCAGGACGGACGACCGACGCTTCGACCGCTGCCGGCGCGGGCGGTGCAGCCTGCGGAGCCGCGGGCTCGCTGCGCAAGGCCTCGGGCTCCTGCGGCAATTCGGCAGTGACCTTGGCAAAATCAGAGGGGCGCAGGACGGGCGAACGCGGACGCACGGGTTCGGATGCAGCCTGCGCGGGCTCGAAGCTCCGCCAGCCCGGCAACCGGCTCACCCTGTTCCTGTCGAATTGGCTCATCAGCGCTCTCGTGGCCCGCCGGCAGACTGCAGCGGAGGTAGGTTAATTTTAGAAATCCTTAGCTAACGGACCGTTAAGATGCGCCCACCGATATTAGCGGCTACTTCTGAAACCTGGGAAAACCATGAGAGCCACCTCCTGCCACCGGCGCCGCCTGCTGACGATCGCCGCAGCACTTCTGCCGCTGCAGGCGAGTGCTGCCGGCACTGCCGGCCCATGCCTCCGAGGAGTCAATCTCTCCGGCGCCGAATTCGGCAACCCCGATGGGACGGTTTTCAAGGACTATGCCTATCCCTCCGAGGAAACCGTTGCCTATTTCCAGAAGAAGGGCATGAACACCGTGCGCCTGCCGTTCCTCTGGGAGCGGCTGCAGCCGGAGCTTGGCCAATCCCTGAACGAAGACGAGCTTCAGCGGCTGAAGGATGCGGTGGCGCTGCTGCGCAAGCACAAGATGACCATCATCCTCGACCCGCATAACTATGCCGAATACAAGAAGACGCAGATCGGCAACGCGCCGGTGACGACGCTCGCCTTTGCCGATTTCTGGACGCGCCTGGCGGCCGAATTTTCCGATCAGGACGACGTGGTCTTCGGGCTGATGAACGAACCGCACGACATTTCGGCAGCCAAATGGCTCGAGGCCGCCAATACCGCCATTCGCGGCATCCGCACCGTCGGCGCCAAGAACTATATCCTCGTTCCCGGAACGCGCTGGACCGGCGCGCATTCCTGGCAGAGCGGCGATGACGATGCCAACGGCACCGTGATGCTCGGCATCAAGGATCCGCGCAAGAATTTCGGCTACGAGGTTCACCAGTATTTCGACAGCGACTCCTCAGGCACCAAGGACGAATGCAGCGGCAACGCCAGCGCCAAACAGGCCATTCTCGACATGTCCGACTGGGCACGCAAGAACGACACCCGAGTGCTGCTTGGCGAATTCGGCGTCTCGCAGGCACCCGAATGCGTTGCCGGGCTGAAGGATGTGCTCTCCGCCATGCAGGACAATGCCGACGTGTGGCTCGGCTGGACTTATTGGGTGGCGGGCGACTGGTGGCCGGAGGCCGAACCGCTCAACGTACAGCCGCATGATGGCAAGGACCGCAAGCAGCTGGCAGCCTTGCAAGCCGCCGCCAAGGCGCCCGCAGCCGCCAAAGATGCATGCGTGCTGATGGGCAAATGACGCGATGAAGGCGGCGGGCACAGAAACGGTCGAACCGATACAGTGGGGCATTCTCGCCGCTGGTGTGCTGTCGGTGACCTATAACGCCATCCTCGCCTTCATCAATCACAACATCATGCCGCTTTCGCCGGCCTATGTGGTGATGAGCGAAATGCTGATCCTCGGCTACAGCTTTGCGTTCATCCTGCGAAAGGGCATTTTCGAGGAAGATCTCGTCCCGCTCGGCTACCTGCTGGCGACGATCATACTCACAGTTTACGTCATGGCGATCAGCAAATCGGCCTACATTGACCATCTGCGCAATATCCTGATCGTCTTCGCCTTCGTCGTCATGGGACGCTGGACCAACGAGCGGACGCTGAAGCTGGTCTTCAAGATCTGCTGTCTGGCGGTTCTTTCGGTGCTGATCTGCGAAATCGTTTCGGTGACGGCCTATGTGGCGCTCTTCCATCCCGCGGAATATTTCGAGAATACGCGCGGCGTGCCGCGAGCGACTTATAGCGATCTCGGCCTCTTTCGCGGCGCGCTTGGCTTTCCCGATCGCTTCTCCTTCGGCATCATCGACCACCGCTCGTCATCGATATTCCTAGAACAGGTTTCGCTGGCAAATTTCTGCGGTGTGATGGTGATCTATCTCGTCAGCTTTTCGAACCGGCTGACGTTCTTCGATCGCATGATCTTCGTGGCGACTGTCGTCCTTATCCTGCTCACCAATGACACCCGCACCATGCTGATCTTCAGCGTCGTCTGCCTTGGCGGCTATGTCATTTATCCCTGGCTGCCGAAGATCCTCGACTTCTTCATGATGCCCGGGATCATCGTCGTCGGCTTCATCATCCACGCTTTCAAGCCAAACGCTCATGACGACGACTTCGTCGGCCGCATCAGCGGCACGGTGCGCAACATCATCGCCATGGACCTCCCGGCGACACTGGGGCTGGAGCTCGAAAAAGGACTGGGCTACGTCGATAGCGGCTATGTCTTCATCACCTACAGCGCGACGATCTTCGGGCTCCTTCTTTTCTGGCTGTTCGTTTCCTTTTTCCCGGCGGGAGAGACGCCGAACCAGAAGCGACTCAGCCATTCGCTGTCGCTCTTCATGTTCCTCAATCTGATGATCGGCTCGACGGCGATCTTCTCTATGAAGACCGCTGGGGTGGCATGGCTGCTCGTCGGCTTCCTGAAGGTCAACGAGCGAACGCGCCGGGCGGCGGCGCCCGCGGCCGACCCTGCCGTGGTGGCCGCTGCCGTCAGATAGCTACGCGGCGAGGATATGCGACGACGCAAGCGGAACGGACTTTCTTCAAGTCAGCGGTCATTGATAGATGCATCGACAGAATGCGGGAGCTTGCAAGCGCCTGATGGCTTGCCTTGCAAAATGTTGCACGAATGAAAGAGCCGTGGCCTATTCGACGGGCGACGTTTGATCTAAGCAGCCTGCCGGCGAAGCCGCGAGAAGGAAGACGGACATGACGAACTATGTTTTGACGGTGACGTGCAAATCGACGCGCGGGATCGTTGCGGCGATTTCCAACTACCTTGCCGACAAGGGCTGCAACATCGTCGACTCCAGCCAGTTCGACGACCTCGACACCGGCAAGTTCTTCACCCGCGTCTCCTTCATCTCCGAAGAGGGCGTGAAGCTGCCGGCTCTCGTTGAAGGCTTCAAGCCGATAGCCGAAAAGTTCGAGATGGACGCCGAGATCCACGACGGCCAGAGCCGCATGAAGGTGCTGCTGATGGTGTCGCGCTTCGGCCATTGTCTGAACGACCTTCTCTACCGCTGGAAGATCGGCGCGCTGCCGATCGACATCGTCGGCGTCGTCTCCAACCATTTCGAATACCAGAAGGTTGTCGTCAATCACGACATCCCCTTCCACCACATCAAGGTGACCAAGGAAAACAAGCCGCAAGCCGAGGCGCAGATCCTCGAGATCGTCGAGCAGACCGGCACCGAGCTGATCGTGCTCGCCCGCTACATGCAGGTCCTCTCCGATGCAATGTGCAAGAAGATGTCCGGCAAGATCATCAACATCCACCACTCTTTCCTGCCGAGCTTCAAGGGTGCTAATCCCTACAAGCAGGCCTACGAGCGTGGCGTGAAGCTGATCGGCGCGACGGCGCATTATGTCACCGCCGATCTCGACGAAGGCCCGATCATCGAGCAGGACACGGCCCGCATCACCCATGCGCAGTCAGCAGACGACTATGTCTCGATCGGCCGCGATGTCGAGAGTCAGGTTCTGGCCCGCGCCATCCATGCCCATATCCATCACCGGGTCTTCCTGAACGGCAACCGCACGGTGGTGTTCCCGGCAAGCCCGGGCTCCTACGCATCCGAACGTATGGGCTGATTGCGCCCGAAAGGCGTGCTGCCAGACGCTTGCCCATAGCATGCATTCGATTATCTGCTTAGTGTGAACAATCGAATCATGCCCTGGGGGATGCGATGACCGACGAAGCGCTCACCGATCGTATGGAGCTGCCGCGACCGGACGTGACGCCGGATGAAGCCTTAAGCATCCTCGAAACCCGCTACGGACTGTCGGGTACGATCATCGAGCTCGGCAGCCAGCAGGACCGGAACTACCGGCTCGACACTGGCAACGGCCGCTTCGTCCTGAAGATCTGCCACATGGCCTACGAGACTTTGGAGCTCGAGGCGCAGGATGCTGCCATCCACCACCTGACCACGATCGAAGGCGCACCGCGCGTGCCGCGGCTGCTGACATCGACCGACGGGCAGGAAATCATTGCGGTGACCGTTCGCGAGCAGACCTATCAGGTTCGCGTGCTCGAATATCTGGAAGGCGAAAGCCTCACCCATCGCAAGTATCTGCCGAAGAATTCGGTGACGGCTCTCGGCGCCCTCTGCGCCCGTTTGGCCCAAGCGCTCGCTGATTTCGATCATCCGGGTCTTGAGCGCAGTCTTCAATGGGATCTGCGACGGGCCGGACCTGTCGCCGTCCAGCTTCTGTCGGCGATCACCGACAGCGCGGCCCGAGACCGGATTGCCAAGACGATGGTGCTTGCCGTCCGCCGCATCCAGCCGCTGGCCTCGGCGCTTCGCGTTCAGGCCGTCCATCATGACGTGACCGACGACAATGTCGTCAGCCTTCCCGATGCCCATGGCCGGCTGATCCCCGACGGGGTGATTGATTTCGGCGACATCATTCGCGGCTGGCTGGTTGGCGATCTGGCCGTGGCATGCGCTTCGCTGCTGCATCACGCCGATGGCGATCCGCTCTACATCTTGCCGGCCGTCAAGGCCTATCACGAGATCTACCCGCTGACGCCGGAGGAGCTGAAGGCGCTCTGGCCGCTGATCGTGGCGCGCGCCGTGATCCTGGTTGCCAGCGGCGAGCAGCAGATTTCGATCGACCCTGATAATGACTATGCCCGCGGCAATCTGGAGCATGAACGCATCATCTTCGACACGGCGATGTCGGTGCCGTTCGAGCTGATGGAGGCCGCTATCCTGAAGGTTGGCGGGATCGAGCCTGCGCTCCCGGAAAATTCATCCTGGCTGCCGCTTCTGCCCGATATCAACACGGCCGACATCACCTATCTCGATCTTGGCGTGCAGAGCCGCCATTTCGCCGGTGGCAACTGGCTGAATGCGGAGATGGACTGGCGGCTGCTTGCCCGCGTCGCCAATGACAGCGGCGCTGCGGCAACGCGATACGGCGAATACCGGCTGTCACGCGCCAGCACGCTGAGCGCCAGGCCACATTCGACCTTCGCGCTGCATAGCGATATCTGCCTTTCCGGCGGCAACCCGGTCGCGGCTCCCTTTGCGGGGCGGATCGATCTGAAAAACCATCATCTGGTGCTCGCAGGCACGGGCGTCAGCCTGCATCTCGACGGCATCGAGCCGACAGTGGAGGATGGCGCAGAGGTCGAGGCCGGGCAGCCGATCGGCACGGTTTCGGGTGACAGCGCATCGCTCGGCGGCCTGCGCATCCAGCTTTGCACCGTTGCCGGCCTGGAGCCGCCGCTCTTTGCCACGGCAGGCGATGCCGGCGCCTGGGCAGCCCTTTGCCCCTCGCCTTCGCTGCTGCTCGGCGATGGCTGCAATGCGCCGAAGCCCGATACGGAGAGTTTGCTTTCCAAGCGGCAGGCGCATTTCGCCAAACCGCAGAAGAATTATTACGACCGGCCGCCACAGATGGAGCGCGGCTGGAAAGAGCACATGTTCGATGTCGAGGGCCGCGCCTATCTCGACATGGTCAACAACGTGACGATTCTCGGTCATGGCCACACGCATCTGGCCGACGCAATCGCCGACCAGTGGCTGAAGCTCAACACCAATTCGCGCTTTCACTACGAGGCGCTTGCCGACTTCTCCGAGCGTCTCGCGGCACTCGCGCCCGAAGGGTTGGACAGGGTCTTCCTCGTCAACAGCGGTTCGGAAGCCAACGATCTGGCTCTAAGGCTTGCCTGGGCGCATAGCGGCGCGCGCAACACGCTTTGCCTGCTTGAAGGCTATCATGGCTGGTCGGTGGCGAGCGATGCGGTCTCCACGTCGGTGGCCGACAATCCGCAGGCGCTCTCGACACGGCCTGCCTGGGTTCATCCGCTCGCAGCGCCGAATACCTATCGCGGCGAATTCCGCGGGCCGGAATCAGCGCGCGATTATCTGGCCGCCGCCATTCCGGTGCTGCAGGCGATCGACAACAGCGGCCAGGGGCTGGCGGGCGTCATCGCCGAGCCTGTCTATGGCAATGCCGGCGGCATTCCGCTGCCCGAGGGCTATCTCGCCGGTCTCTACGCGGAAGTTCGCGCCCGCGGCGGCGTGTGCATCGCCGACGAGGTACAGGTCGGCTATGGCAGACTTGGCCACCACTTCTGGGGCTTCGAGCAGCAGGGCGTCGTTCCCGATATCATCACCATCGCCAAGAGCATGGGCAACGGCCACCCGCTCGGAGCCGTGATCACCACGCAGGCCATCGCCGATTCGCTGGAGCGCGAGGGATATTTCTTCTCTTCGTCCGGCGGCAGCCCGGTCAGTTGCGTTGCCGGCATGACGGTGCTCGACATCATGCGCGAGGAGAACCTGCAGGAGAACGCCCGCGAGGTCGGCGATCATCTGAAGGCGCGGCTTGTGAACTTGATCGAACGGTTTCCGATCGCCGGTGCCGTCCATGGCATGGGCCTCTATCTCGGCCTCGAATTCGTTCGCGACAGGGAGACGCTGGAACCGGCAACAGGAGAGACCGCGGCAATCTGCGAACGCCTGCTGGAACTCGGTGTTCTCATGCAGCCGACCGGCGATCACCTGAACGTGTTGAAGATCAAACCGCCGCTGTGCCTGACGATCGAGAGCGCCGATTTCTTTGCAGACATGCTGGAAAAGGTGCTTTCCGAAGGCTGGTAATAAGCCCGCCGAGCATTAACGAATTCGGTCATTTCGCGGCATACCGCTTTTTAATGAATTGCACCATTGCCGGAATCAGACAGGCTTCCTATGTCTGCTGCGGTGATCGAAGGAGCTGTTCGACCGTCACGTGAATTGCACAAAGTCTTGATAAGTTCTTTCTGCCAATTCGGATATGATGGAATGAAATTGTTCTGATCGCCGACATTTTGACACGTTTCGGAATATGTTTCTGACTGACGATCCGCTATTCTCTACTAGGTAAGTAGATTATTGGAAGTCAGTCATCGCCGGTCCTGGCTCTACGGGACCATCACGAGTGCAACGCTAACGCAAGGAACGAGACATGATTGAAATCGATATTCTCGCCTA
This sequence comes from Rhizobium sp. 01N424, assembly GCF_056399485.1. NCBI lineage: Bacteria > Pseudomonadati > Pseudomonadota > Alphaproteobacteria > Hyphomicrobiales > Rhizobiaceae > Rhizobium > Rhizobium sp. 01N424. Next base: position 131,195 of record NZ_JBFTRK010000001.1, on the reverse strand, counting down.
TCTCCTTGGGCGCCCTGTGCTCGGCAATGACCGTCCGGGCGCCCTCTCCCGCCCGAACTGTCGAATGTGACGTTCGTCCCCCTTTCAACGGTACAAGACAAGTCAATTCGCCGTCGCTCGCGCAGTCCGCGCGGCAGGAGTTCTACGCATGAAAAAGCAAGTCATAGAATATGCAGGCGTTCCCGTCGGGATCGTCATTCCGGATGAAGACCGGCTGAAGTTCATCGCCGTGAAGTTTCACGTGCACGACCTCGACGAGCAGCGTTTCCGCTCGCCCGACGAGGTGAAGCTCGCGATTCACGACCTGATGACCCGCCGTCATCCAAAGCCGCTGCATGCCTGATTGCAGGCACGGGCTTCCCCAATTCGTTTCTTCGGAAGAATTCTGACCGGCCCCATCACCTGGGGCCGGTCTTGTTTTTTGGCCGTTGTTGCGCTCCTAATCGCCGCACACACCGGGGACCGATCTTGCTCAATCTCATTACCGATATTGCCGGAATTTCCATCGGCCATGCCACTGACCTGACGCTTGGGTCGGGCGTAACCGCCATCCTTTTCGACGAACCGGCCGTGGCGTCGGGCAGCGTGCTCGGCGGTGCGCCCGGCGGACGGGACACGGCGCTGCTTGATCCCTCGATGACGGTCGAAAAGGTCGATGCCTTCGTGCTGTCGGGCGGTTCGGCCTTCGGCCTGGATGCCGCGGGCGGCGTTCAATCGTGGCTGCGGCAAGCCGGGCGCGGTTTTGCAGTCGGCGACATCCGCGTGCCGATCGTGCCGCAGGCGATCCTCTTCGACCTGCTGAATGGCGGCAACAAGGATTGGGGGCTTCACGCGCCCTACCGTGACATGGGCTACGAGGCCTGCCGCAGTGCCGCCAAAGGCGTTTTCGATCTTGGCACGGTCGGCGCCGGAACCGGTGCAACGACCGCGACGTTCAAGGGCGGCCTCGGTTCGGCCAGCGCGCTCGGCAGCGGCGGGCATGTGATTGCCGCCATCGTCGCGGTCAATGCGCTTGGCTCGGCGACGATCGGCAGCGGCAAGCATTTTTGGGCCGCGCCTTTCGAGCAGGGCAGCGAATTCGGTGGTCTCGGAATGCCACCGTCCATCGACCACCGGATGCGTCTCAAGGGCATGAATGCACCGGCGACGACCATCGGCGCCATCGTCACCGATGCCATGCTGACCAAGGCGGAGGCGCATCGCCTGTCGATCGCCGCGCATGACGGACTGGCGCGGGCGCTGCTCCCCGCCCATCTGCCGCTCGACGGCGATACCGTCTTTGCCGCAGCGACAGGCGCCAAGCCGGTCGAGACGCCCGGGACCCTCATGGAGCTTTGCCATCTCGCCGGTATCGTCATGGCCAGGGCGATCGCCCGTGGCGTCCACGAAGCGACAGCGCTTCCGCACCTCGGAGCGCAGCGCGCCTGGCGCGGCATCTAGCCTCGCCCAGCGCGATTGCCTAAAGAGAAGCGCAGAGCAGAAGGCGGGAGAGACGCATGCAGATCCGGGCGCTGATGTATTTCGACGAACTTGTCAGAACCAGCTCGATGCGCCAGGCGGCGGAGAACCTGAACGTTGCACCGACAGCCGTCAGCCGCCAGATCGAAAACCTTGAGGAATTCTTCGGCACGCCGCTCGTCGAACGCAGCGCCCGCGGGGTGACGCTGACGGCCGCCGGCGAATTGCTGGCCACCCGCGCCGGGCGGACGCTGCGGGAGCTCGAGCACGTCCAGCAGCTGATCGAGGACCTGAAAGGGCTGGAGCGTGGCCGGGTAACGATCTTTGCAAACGGCGCCATCGTCGCCAGCCTGCTGACCCCGTCGCTGGCCGAATTCGGGCGCAGCTATCCGAATATCCGCTTCGAGGTGATCATCACCAGTGCGCGCCAGGCGATCGAGGCGGTCAATTCCGCTCAGGCCGACATGGCATTGACGCTGTTTGCGCCCGCGACGACAGAGGTCAAAGTCATCGCCCGCTCGGAAATCGCCTATGACGTTATCGCCTCCAGTCGGCATGCGCTTGCCGGCCTCAAGGAGGTGACGCTGCGCGAGCTTGCCCGCCATACGCTGGCGCTTCCTGAAAAATCCTTCGGCTTCCGGCAGAGCTTCGATGCCGCCGCCGGGCGGCAGGGCCTGACCATCGAGCCGGCATTCACCGTCAGCGCGCTTGAGATGCTGAAAGAACTGGTGCTGAGCAACATGGCGGTGACGCTGCTGCCGCAGCTTTCCGTGCGGCGCGAGATCGAGGCCGGGGCGCTGACTGCCATAAAGCTCGCTGCCGAAAGCGCGATCCGCACTCATGCCGAACTCTCGATCGCGCCGGACAGGCAGCTTTCCTTTGCCGCAGCGAAACTTAGCGGCTTTATCGAGGATTTCATGCGCAGCCAGTTAAAGGCGCGCTGATGCCGTGGTAGGCGAGCCTCTTGCATTGCCCCCGGTTTTAGTGTGTATCGCTTTTCGATACACAGAGAACACAATTTGTGCTCACCAAAACCGACGGGATATCGATGATACGCCTTGCCCCCTCCGTCCGCCTTCTTCCCATTCTTGTCGTTCTCTACGCTGCCGGTCCGGGCGCCATTGTCTCAGCCGATGCTGCGGCGAAGACGACGCTCAATCTCGGCATGGGCGTGGAACCGACCGGGCTCGACCCCACCATCGCGGCGCCTGTGGCAATCGGCCAGGTGACGTGGCAGAACGTCTTCGAAGGCCTCGTCTCGATCGACGAGAGCGGCAAGGTGCAGCCGCAGCTCGCCAGGAGCTGGGACGTGTCCGCAGATGGCCTGACATACACATTCAAGCTGCAGAGCGGCGTTACCTTCCACGATGGCGAAATCTTCGACGCGGGTGCGGCGAAATTTGCGCTCGATCGTGCACGTGGCAAGGACTCGGTCAATCCGCAGAAGCGCTTCTTCGCCTCGATCGCATCGATCGATACGCCGGATGCCGAAACGCTCGTTCTGCATCTGTCTGCGCCCACCGGCAGCCTGCTCTACTGGCTCGGCTGGCCGGCATCGGTGATGGTCGCCCCGAAATCGGCCGGTAACGACAAGACCGTGCCTGTGGGCACGGGGCCATTCAAGTTCGTCAACTGGGCGAAAGGCGACAAGGTCGAGCTGGCAAAGAACGAGACCTACTGGAACAAGCAGGTTTCGGTGAAGCTCGATACGGTGACCTTCCGCTTCATCGCCGATCCGCAGGCGCAGGCTGCGGCCCTCAAGGCAGGCGACATCGATGCGATCCCGGAATTCGCGGCACCGGAGCTGATGAGTTCGTTCGACGGCGACCCGCGGCTGACGACAAAAATCGGCAACACCGAACTCAAGGTCGTCGCCGGCATGAACAACGCCAGGAAGCCCTTCGACGACAAGCGGGTCCGCCAGGCGCTAATGATGGCGATCGACCGACAGACGGTGATCGAAGGCGCGTGGTCCGGTCTGGGCACCGCGATCGGCAGTCATTACACGCCGAATGATCCCGGCTATCAGGACACGACGGGCGTGCTGGCCTACAACCCGGAAAAGGCCAAGGCGCTGCTGGCCGAAGCCGGCTATCCCGAAGGATTCAGCTTCACCATCAAGGTGCCGCAGATGGCCTATGCGCCACGCAGCGCGCAGGTCATGCAGGCGATGTTTGCTGAAATCGGCGTGACGATGAACATCGAGCCGACGGAATTTCCGGCGAAATGGGTGCAGGATGTCATGAAGGACCGCGCTTTCGACATGACCATCGTGGCTCACGCCGAACCGATGGATATCGACATCTATTCGCGCGATCCCTACTACTTCAATTACAAGAACCCCGGTTTCAACGCCCTGATGACGAAAGTGCAGCAAACGACGGATCCGGCGGAGCAGAACCGGATCTACGGCGAGGCCCAGAAAATCCTGGCAGAGGACGTGCCGGCGCTTTATCTCTTCGTGATGCCCAAGCTTGGCGTCTGGAACAAGAAGCTGACGGGCCTTTGGGAGAACGAGCCTATTCCCTCGAACGTTCTGACGAATGTTTCGTGGACGGAATAATCGGCATACTGAGTTCGCAGCGGTACAGACGATCTTGGATTGGTGAGATGCCGGAACTTGCTTGCGCCCTTCATCTTTCCTCACTCCTGTGCTTGTCACAGAAATCCAATGCGCCCCAATCCTGGGGCGTGGCAGACCTCCTCGTACCGGTCATTCACCTCACCGACGCGCGGTGGCTGGACCGCTGTAACGAGCACAATGATGCGGGAGGGTGGAGAGCACGCGCAGCCCTTGCCAGCGTGGCCGTCGCATGATGCATCTGCTTGCCCGCCGCATCGCCGGCCTGGTGCTCACGCTTGTCATCGTGTCCTTCCTGATCTTCTCGGTCATGGACCTGCTGCCGGGTGATCCCGCGTCGATCATGCTGGGCACATCGGCAGCACCCGACACACTTGCAGCCTTGCGCCATGAACTCGGGCTCGATCAGCCCCTGATCCTGCGCTACGGGCATTGGGTGGCCGGCGTTTTCAGCGGCGATCTCGGCCAATCCTATACCTATGGCGTTCCCGTTGCCGGGCTGATTGCCGAACGGCTGGCTGTCACCCTGCCGCTGGCGATCTTCGCGATCGCTCTCTCGGTGGTGATCGCACTGCCGCTCGGCAGCTTTGCAGCGGCCCGGCGCGGCGGAATCGCCGACTTTGCAGCAACCCTGTTTTCGCAGATCAGCATCGCCGTCCCCGCCTTCTGGGTCGCATTGCTGATGATCATCCTGTTTTCGACGTCGCTCGGCGTGATGCCGGCCGGTGGTTTCCCGGGATGGGGAAATGGCATCTGGCCAGCACTGCAGGCGCTCGTGATGCCCGCCGTTGCCCTGGCCCTGCCGCAAGCAGGCGTGCTGACGCGGGTGACACGATCGGCGGTGCTCGACGTCCTGCACGAGGACTTTTCGCGGACAGCGCGGGCCAAGGGGCTTTCGTCCGCCGCCGTGCTGTGGCGGCATGCGGTGCCGAATGCGCTGGTGCCCGTCATGACGATCCTCGGGCTGCAGTTCACCTTTCTGGTGGCGGGGGCAGTGCTGGTCGAAAACGTCTTCAATCTTCCCGGCCTCGGACGCCTGGCGCTGCAGGCGCTGGCGCAGCGCGACATCATCGTCATGCAGGATGTCGTGCTGTTCTTTGCGGCGCTGGTGATCGTCATGAATTTCGTCGTCGACATGTCCTATCTGGCGATCGACCCTCGGCTGCGGAGGGCGGCGTGATGGCAAACATCTCTGCGGGCACCATGCTGCCGGTCAGAAAAATTAGCCGGCAAATTACATTGTCTGCTGGCATATCGATCGTTGGCGCGCTGGTGACGGTCGCGGTCCTGTCCCTGTTCTGGACGCCGCTGCCGCCGGCGAAAATGCAGATCGTCCACAAGCTTCAGCCGCCGCTCGCCTATGGTTTGCTCGGCACGGACCAGTTCGGGCGCGACGTGCTGTCGATGCTGATGGCCGGGTGCTGGAATTCTTTGTCGATCGCACTCACTTCCGTTGCGATCGGCGGCGCGATCGGCTCGATCATCGGCATTTCCGCCGCAGCGATCAGGGGCATTTTCGAAGCCCTGCTGATGCGGGCCTGCGACGTGATTTTCGCCCTGCCCCCGATCCTTTCGGCGATGATCCTCGGCGCGTTTCTCGGAACCGGGCGCTTCACGGCGATCATTGCGATTGCCGTCTTCATGATCCCGGTTTTCGCGCGCGTGACGCTGGCGACCGCGCTGCAGGCCTGGAGCCGCGATTATGTGCTGGCGGCACAGGCGATCGGCAACAGCCGCCTGACGATCTCCTTGCGGCACGTGGCGCCCAACATCATGAGCCAGATCATCGTGCAGGCGACCACCCAGCTGGGGCTGGCGATCCTGACAGAGGCGGGCCTCAGCTTTCTTGGCCTCGGCATGGCGCCGCCTGCGCCGACCTGGGGGCGCATGCTGGCGGATTCGCAGACCTTCATGGGGGCGGCACCGTGGCTCGCAATCCTGCCCGGCCTGGCGATCGCGCTCGCTGTTCTCGGCTTCAACCTGCTCGGCGATGGTCTCCGGGACTGGCTGGACCCGCGGCAGCGCTAGAACGGGCGGCGGTAGCCGTTTGGCTGCTCATAGAGCCAGCCGATGCGCTCGACCGCTTCCTCGAAATTCTCGCGGGCGACGGTCATGGTGTGGCCATTGGCATGGATGATGGTTTCGGCATCCTCCATGACAGCCACATGCCCCTTCCAGAACACCAGATCGCCGCGGCGAAGCTCGGGGCGTTCGATCGCTGTGCCGAGGCCTGCTGCCTGCATGTCGGTATCGCGCGGCGCGCCGCGGCCGGTCATTAGCAACGCCAGCTGTACGAGGCCGGAACAATCGATCCCGAGACCGGAGCGCCCGCCCCAGAGATAGGGCGTGTTCAGGAACTGCAGGGCGATCTCGACATAGTCGATATCCTTGCCCGAGCCGATCGGCTGCAGATGCTTCGAGAAAATCGCCGTGCCGTCAGCAAGCAGGTGATAGTGATTTCCCCTGGTTTCCGCCTCGCCGGTAATGTGGACGCGGCTGCCCATCGACAGGACCGACCGGTAGGGTTTGCGAAGCTCGGGCTCCTGATAGACGAAAGTCCGCTGGACGTTGACCACATGCGTGGGCTCGGGAGCCGCCGTTGTCAGCATCTCTTCCGGCATGTAGCCGACATAGCCATCGGACGCCGCCTTCAGCCAGCACCAGCCGCCGGAGCGTTCGAAGATCGTCACGTCTTCGCCCATCAGCAGTTCGGTATCGATACCGCGCGTTAGATCGGCAACCGGGCGAAGCGGCGCGACGGGTACGGCAACACGCGCCGAAGAGCCTGAGACGAAGCGCGCAGCCTCGACTTTGCCCTCAAGCGAGGCATCGGCGAGATCCGGTCTGTGGGCATTGAGGCGCCGGTCGAGCATGGTCATGACAGTCCCTTCAAGGCGAAAGCTTGCGGCCCTTCTCGCGCACGAGATCGCCCAGCTTTTCAAGATAGAGCGCACCGCCGACGGTGCGTTTGATGATGACATTACGCCGATCCGCGTCGTCGCGCACCCTGTCGACCAGCCCCATTTCACCCATCGTATCCAGGGCGCGGGTGATGACCGGCTTGGTGACCTCAAGCGTGGCAGCAAGACCGCGAACGGTGTGTGGCGGCGGCACGAGGTAGATGTGCAGAAGGATAGCCATCTGCCGAAGCGTCAGGTCACGATTATCGTGGCGCACCTGATCGAGGGCGACGCCATGCCAAAGCCCCAATGCCTGCGAGGCAGTCAGTTCGATCGGCACAGGCCCTCCGGAGATCGTTACGCTAACGTTCCTATTGTCCGCAGCGCGGGCGCATACGCAAGAGGCGGCAGAATCTGCCGCCTCTCAAGGTTAATAAAATTTTAACGATCGCCTCAGAGGCTCTGGCGGATATGGTGATAGAGCGCGCGGATCGCCTGCGCCTCGCCGCCGCCGGGGGAATGCGCCCGTTCCGATGGCGCCCAGCCGTAGATGTCGAAATGGGCCCAGCTCTTCGTCTTGCTGACGAAACGCTTCAGGAAGAGAGCCGCGGTAATGGCACCCGCCATCCCGCCTGCCGGCGCGTTGGTGATGTCGGCGAGCTTCGAACGGATATCCTTGTCGTAGCCCATGTAGAGCGGCAGACGCCAAAGTGGGTCGTCCGTCTCCAGGCTCGCTTCAGTCAGGTCATGCGCCAGGCTCGCATCATCCGTGAAGAAAGGCGGCAGATCGGGGCCGAGCGCGACACGCGCGGCACCCGTCAGCGTTGCCATGTCGATCAGCAGATCGGGGGACTCTTCGTCGGCATAGGTCAGCGCATCGGCGAGGATCAGTCGGCCTTCGGCATCGGTATTGTCGATCTGGACGGTCAGGCCCTTGCGGCTCTTGTAGATATCGCCGGGGCGGAAGGCGTTGGCTGAGATCGAGTTTTCGACAACGGGAATGATGACGCGCAGATCGACCTTCAGCTTGGCGTCCATAATCATCAGCGCTAGGCCCATGACATTGGCAGCGCCGCCCATGTCCTTCTTCATCAGCAGCATGGAGGAGGATGGCTTGATGTCGAGGCCGCCGGTATCGAAGCAGACGCCCTTGCCAACCAGCGTGACCTTGCGATGGCCCTTCTTGCCCCAGCGCAGCTCCAGAAGGCGCGGCGCATCGGCGCTGGCGCGGCCGACGGTATGAACCAGCGGAAAATTCTCCTTCAGCAGGTCATCGCCGATGATGACGGACATTTCCGCCTTGTAGTGCTCGGCAAGGCCGCGGAAAGCTGCCTCAAGCTGCTCCGGTCCCATGTCGTTGGTCGGCGTGTTGATCAGGTCGCGGGCGAGGAACACGCCGGCAAGCTGACGCTTGATATCGGCGGCATCGGCATCGCGCGGGATCATCAGTGTCGCGGCGGCCGGCTTTTCGGAGCGGTAACGATCGAAGCGGTAGCTGCCGAGGCCGAAGCCAAGCGCCAGGCGATTGGCCGTCAGCGGCGCGGTTTCGATATGCCAGTCGCCAGCCGGCAGCGAGCGCGCCAGCTTGCCGGTGATGTATGGCTGTTCGGAAGGATTCGTGCCGAGACCGAAGAGCGCGCCGCCGAGATGGCCTTCGGCCGTCGGGATCAACAGCAGAGAGCCGCTTTCGGCACGATAGCCGGCCTTCTTTGCCCAATCGAGAGCGATCGGATCGATGGTGCCGGTTTCGATATGGGCAGGCGTCACTGCGAAAATCGGGAGTGTCGAGCCGCCCTTGTTGTTGAAGGGCGTCGGTCTCTCGATAAATTGATAGGGGGCCATTGGAGTCCTTCGGCGGTATCCGGAATCGTTTCTTAACGGTCTGTTAGGGTTAACAGACTATTGCTGGAGCGAAGATTGCGTCACACCTTTCCCTGTTCCGATTAGAGGTCAGGCGCCTGTTTCTGAATTCAGGAAAGCGCGATGCCTCGTTTGGCCACCACTTCGCTCAAGACCCGTCTCCTGCAGGGTGCCGTTGTGGCGCTGGTCGGCCTGACGCTCGCCGGCTGCACAACAACCAAAGACAAGATGACCACCGGATCGATCCCCGCTTCTGCGAAGCCGGTCGAGACGATGGACGTCAACGAAATGCGGTCTGCCACCGAGCGTGCCGGACAGATATACGAGAAAAACCCGCGCGATCCAACCAATGGCGTCTATTATGCGAGCTTGCTGCGCTCGGCCGGACGTGACGCGCAGGCGCTGGCCGTCATGCAGCAGGTGGCGATTTCCAATCCGAGCGACCGCAACGTTCTGGCCGCCTACGGCAAGGCGCAGGCGGCGGCCGGACAGCTTCAGCAGGCGCTCGACACCATCAGCCGCGCGCAGACGCCCGACCGGCCCGACTGGAAGCTGGTTTCAGCCCAAGGCGCAATCCTCGACCAGATGGGCAAGGCCAGCGAAGCACGGGCGCGCTATCGCGACGCGCTGGATATCATGCCGAACGAACCTTCGGTTCTTTCCAATCTCGGCATGTCCTACGTGCTGACGGGCGATCTTCGCACGGCGGAAACCTACATGCGGCAGGCGGCAGGCCAGCCTAGCGCCGACAGCCGCGTCCGCCAGAACCTGGCGCTCGTCGTCGGACTGCAGGGACGCTTCCCGGAAGCCGAGCAGATTGCTAGGCGCGAACTCTCCCCTCAGCAAGCCGACGCCAATGTCGCCTATCTGCGCTCGATGCTTTCGCAGCAGAATTCCTGGCAAAAGCTGGCTTCCAAGGATAGCCAGGCGGCGAACAACACCAACTGATCCGGCGATTCTCTATCGCAGGTTCACCCCTGCATAGATCAGGCGCAGGCCAAGTCCACCCATGACGACGCCGGCGGCACGGTCGATCCATGCCTTTGCCGCCAGATAGGCCTGACGCGGTCTGCGGGCCGAAAAGGCCAGCGCTACCACGGTGTACCAGCCCGTCTCGATGGCAAAAATTCCGATCGGCAAGCCGACGGCGACGGCGAGCGGAACGGACTTCGGCAGAAAAGCTGCAAAAATGCTGGCATAGACAACAATGGTCTTCGGGTTGCTGAGCTGCGTCAGAAGTGCCGTCGAGAAGCTGCGCCGCAGCGATGATCGGCCCTCGGCAACACCTGTCATCTCAAGCGGGTCTGCGGCACCTTGCCAGATCCGGTAGGCGATATAGACGAGATAGGCGCCGCCCGCGATCTTCAGCACGAGATAAAGCCAGGAGAATTGCGTCAGCAGCGCGGTCAATCCGGCGAGCGCAAGCGCGCTGAAGATGACGCCGCCGATGCCCATGCCCAAGGCGGCGCAGAGGCCGTCTAGGCGCGATCGGGAAATAGCGATCCGGGAAACGACGACAAAACTCGGACCGGGGCTCATTGCCCCGATAAGCATGGCCGCGAAAATACTGGCGAGAATGGCAGCAGATGACATGAGAGCTCCTTTGTGACCGAAGAGCGCGACAGCTGCCCTTCCGGCCAATCAGGCTCCATGGCTAGACGGGTTGGCCGCGCTCTTCAAGCACCTCAGAAGCGATCGGCGACCTGGATACCGGCTGGGCCGAGGATGACGGCGACCAGAACCGGCAGGAAGAACAGGATCATCGGCACCGTCAGCTTCGGCGGCAGAGCGGCCGCCTTCTTTTCCGCCTCGTTCATACGCTCGTCTCGACCTTCCTGGGCAAGAACACGAAGAGCCTGCGAGATCGGCGTGCCGTAACGGTCGGCCTGGATTAGGGCCGCCGTGACCGAACGGACGATATCGATCTGCGTTCGGGTGCCGAGGTTTTCGAGCGCCTGACGGCGATCGGGCAGGAAGGACAGCTCTGCGGTCGTCAGGACCATTTCCTCGGCGAGCGGCGGCGACTGCTCACCCAGTTCTTCCGAGACACGGCGCATCGCAGCTTCGATCGAGATACCCGATTCAACGCAGATCAGCATCAGATCGAGTGCATCCGGCCAGGCGCGCTTGATCGAGTGCTGACGCTTGCCCATACGGTTGGAGATGAAAATATTCGGAGCGTAGAAGCCAATGTAGGAGATTCCGATAACCGTCAGCAGTCTGATCGGAAATGGTTTTTCGATCATATAGCCAAGGCCGAAAATGTAAAATACGGCGACCCCGAGGAAGAGAAACGGCAACAGAAATCGCGCAACGAGGAACATGTTGAGTGCGTTCTCAGAACGATAGCCAGCGGCCTTCAGCTTGTTCATCGTATTTTCATCGACCAGAGCTTTTCGCAAATTGAAGCGTTCGACGATCTGGCGAACTGAGTGGTTGTTCTGGGCTCTTAGCGATGCCTTGTTTGCTGCCGTTTCAGAATTCATGCGGGCGCGCTCACGGGCGCGCATCTGGTCACGCTCGGTCGATACGGCCCGCATTCTTTTGTTCAGATCACCGCGCTCAAAAAACGGCACCGCGATCGTGTAAAGCGTTGCAAATACGGCGATCGCGACGAACAAGGCGACCAGCGTCGCCGGATCCGTGAGCCCTGATGCAAGTTCCGAAGACATGGCTCGCGCTCCCGTTAGATGTCAAAACTGACCATGTTGCGCATCACATAGATGCCGATCGACATCCAGACTGCGGACAGACCCACGATCAAGTGACCCCTGGGATCAGTGAAAAGGATGAGCATGTACTGAGGCGACGTCATGTAAACGAGCGTCGCAACGATAAACGGAAGAGCACCGATAATGCAGGCTGATGCCTTGGCTTCCATGGACAAAGCCTTGACCTTGGCTTTCATCTTTTTGCGGTCGCGCAACACCTTGGAGAGGTTGCCGATCGCTTCCGATAGGTTGCCGCCGGCTTGGGACTGGATGGCGATGACGATTGCGAAAAAACTGACTTCCTGCAGTGGCATGTAATTGGTCATACGGGAGCAGGCATCCGGAATGCTGAGACCGATCTGCTGCGATTCGACGACGCGGCGAAATTCACTCTTGACCGGATCCCGGCCTTCGTTAGCAATCAGCCGGATCGCATCGTTCAGCGGCAGACCCGACTTGATCGAGCGGACGATAACGTCCAGTGCATTCGGAAACTCGTCCAGAAACTTATTCTGACGGCGCTTGATAAGAAAACCGAGAATCCAGCGCGGCAAGCCAAGACCTGCAACTACAGGAGCGGCCAGTGTCAGCATCGTGGGAGCGCCTGCAATGAAGGCGATCAACATCAGGAAAAAGCCGAAGCCGCCGCTGAACATATAGAACTTGGCGGGCGTCATCGTGAAACCAGCCTGCGTCAGACGCGATTTCAGAGAGAGCTTGCGCTTATGGTTCTCCTGCTGCCGCTTCTCGAGATCCTTCAGGTTGTCCTGCACCGACTTGCGGCGTTTGGACATTTCCTGAACGCGATCGCGAGCCGCCTTGACGTTCGACCGGTCTGTTTCGGCCGAACCGACGCGGCTGACGCGGCTTGCGGCCTTCTTCTCGGTCTCCATCCGGGTAAAAAGCAAACCATAGCAAACGGCACCCGAGGCGATGGCCACGAGAAGAATGATGCCAAGAACGATGGGATCAAGACCGAACATCACGCCCCCTTCGACTTCGTTTCCATTTCATCAAGGGCTGCGGCCAGGCGCTTCTCTTCGTTGTAGTAGCGGGCGCGATCCCAGAAGTTCGGCTTGCCGATGCCGGTGGACATGTGACGGCCGATCAACCGGCCTGCAGCATCTTCGCCATCGATCTCGTAGCGCATCAGGTCCTGGGTGATGATCACATCGCCTTCCATACCTATCACCTCCGTGATCGCCGTGATGCGGCGCGAACCATCGCGAAGGCGCGCCGCCTGGACGATGACATCGATCGATCCGGCGATGATTTCACGGACGGTCTTTGCAGGCAGGCTGAAGCCACCCATCGCGATCATCGATTCGATCCGGCTCAGGCATTCACGCGGCGAGTTCGAGTGGATCGTTCCCATCGAACCGTCGTGGCCGGTGTTCATCGCCTGCAGAAGGTCGAACACTTCAGGTCCACGCACTTCGCCGACGATGATGCGTTCAGGGCGCATACGAAGGCAGTTCTTGACGAGGTCACGCATGGTAATCTCGCCCTCGCCTTCGATATTCGGCGGGCGTGTTTCGAGACGGACTACATGCGGCTGCTGAAGCTGCAATTCGGCCGTATCTTCGCAGGTGATGACACGCTCATCGCGGTCGATATAGTTCGTCAAACAATTCAGAAGTGTGGTCTTTCCCGAACCCGTACCGCCTGAGATGACGACATTGCACCGGACGCGGCCGATGATCTGCAGCAGAGTTGCACCTTCGGGCGTGATTGCGCCGAAGCGAACCAGCTGATCGAGCGTCAGCTTGTCCTTCTTGAACTTACGAATCGTCAGCGCCGGGCCATCAATCGCCAGCGGCGGCGCGATGACGTTGACGCGCGAGCCATCGGGAAGACGTGCGTCGCAGATCGGGCTCGATTCGTCGACGCGGCGGCCGACCTGGCTGACGATGCGCTGGCAGATCGACAGCAATTGGCCATTATCGCGGAATCGGATTTCCGATTCGATGGTCTTGCCGCCGACTTCGATGAAGGTCTTTCCGGCGCCATTGACCATGATGTCGGCAATGTCGTCGCGTGCGAGCAACGGCTCCAGCGGGCCGTAACCCAGGACGTCGTTGCAGATGTCCTCGAGCAGCTCTTCCTGCTCCGAGATCGACATCGCGAAATTCTTGATCGTGATGATGTCGTTGACGATATCGCGAATTTCTTCGCGGGCACTTTCGGCATCGAGTTTGGCAAGCTGAGACAGATCGATCGTATCGATCAGCGCGGAGAAGACCTGCGCTTTGGTGTCGTAATATTCGTCCGTGCGCGCCGGGCGGCGGCGCTGCGGTGTCTGCATCGGCGGCGGCGTTACCTGGGCGCGTGCCGGTTCGCGGTTCGGTTCGACGATGACGCTCGGAGAGGCCGACGGCGAAACAGCCGCGGCAGCCGGCGGCGGCGGGGCTGCAACGCCGGCGGCCTTTCCGAAACCCTCATTTCCGCGTTTTCCGAACATGCCAGATTCCAATCTACACTTTTACGTCTGTCACTTGCCGCGCTTCAAAAGCCCAAGAAGGCTTGAGCGCTTCGCCTTCTTCATGGCGACACGGCCGGTGACGATATGGGCAACCTGCGAGAAGGTTTCTGCTGTGGGTGATTTCGCGTCCATTTCCGAGATCATCCGGCCACTATTCGCAGCGTTTCCAAACAAGTTGATATCGAACGGAATGATTGCGATCGGGTCCGTTTCCAGTGGCTCGCAGAAATCCCCCGGGGTGATTTCCGGACGCTTGGGCATCCCGACCTGGTTGAGAATGAGATGCGGCGCCTTGTCATTGGGACGTAGCTTGCGCAGAGCGTCGAGCATATTCTTGGTGTTGCGCAGGTTAGCCAGATCTGGCGCGGCGCAAATCACCACCTCATCAGCCGAGCCGAGAACGGAACGCGTCCACTCGGACCATGTATGCGGAACATCGAGCACGGTAATAGGTGCATTGCGCTGCAGCACATCGAGGACAGGCTGAAATGCCTGACCATCGAAGTCGTAGACCCGGTCGAGGAGAGACGGCGCCGCAAGCATCGACAGGTGCTCGGAGCATTTCGTCAACAGCCGGTCCAGGAAGACTTCGTCGAGCCTTTCAGGAGCGAAAACCGCCTCGGCGATCCCCAGCGTCGGATCCTGGTCGAAATTGATGTTGGCCGTTCCATAGGGAAGATCGAGATCGGCGAGGATCGTTTCCGTCGAGAACAGATTCGAGATGCCGAAGGCGCAGTTATGGGCGATCGTCGAGGCGCCAACGCCACCCTTAGCGCCGATGAATGCAATGCTCTTGCCAAGCGGCTCGGCGTCCGGATCGACAAAGATAGCCGCCATTGCCATCATCAAGTCCGGCATTGCGACGGGTTGGACGATATATTCGGAGATCCCATTGCGGATCAGATCGCGATAAAGGGATATATCGTTGTAGTGACCGACGACGACAACCTTGGTCGATGGATCGCAAACGCTTGCCAGCGGCGCGAGCTCAACCATGAGATTTGCAGCATTGGCTCTGGTTTCAAGAATGATTAGATTCGGCGTCGGCGTGGTCTGAAACATGTTCGCGGCGGCCGCGATGCCACCACTGGTTATGCGAAGGCTGACCTTCGACATGCGGCGGTCGTTGCCGCAGCGTTCCATGGCGTCCTGGAGACCTTCGCTTTCGCAGAAGGCGTGAACCGAGATACGCGGAAGTGGTCGCATATTCTCGAGCTCCGCCATACGGACCGCTTCCTCCGCGTTGCGAAGCTCGGTCGTGTTCTTGATCTCGTAGTCGACTGCGCTCATTGGATCAGTTCCGCATTAGAAGTCAGAGCTACCGTTCGTCTCGATAGCCGTGCGATAGGTGCGATATTCGGTGATAGCGTCGTTACGCCGTGCCGCGTCGATCGGCGTCATGCCGCGGGGCGCGATGAAATCTTCCGGATTGGCGACTTGGGCAGCCAGATTGTTCTGATAGGCGCAACCGAAATTGTAGTAATTCTGGTTGTCGAAGCCGCCTCCGATATCCTTTGGCCACTGGCCGCATTGGGTCGTGACGGCCGTTGTCCCGGTGAAGGTCAGACGGATCGGGGCTGCATCGCCGCCGCCTGCGGCCGCATAAGACGCATAGACGATCTTCGACGTGGGGATACCGCGCGAGGCGAGTTCGGCGCGCACTTGCCCGCGAACCTGGCTGACGGCAAACGCATTTGCCGAACCCTGCGGTGACATCAGATAGACAGGACCGGATGCGCGCGAAGTATAGGTTGCCGCAAAGCCCCGGATCAGATCTCGCTGAGCAATCGTCAGACGGCGGTCCGTGGTCGCGACCGGAATATCGACGGCCTGTTCGGCTTCGGTAACGACGATGGGATGACGCTGGCGATAGTCATCCGGGATGCCGCCGGTGGTCAGATTGTCACGCGGAGCGGCGCAGCTTGTCAGCGCGGCCGCAGCGAGCAGAGCGGCCGCTGCCAGCAACTTCGATGAGCTTCCTTTGATCTTCGTCATATCGGCCACCGCCTGATTGGGCTTCGTCATGATTGTGTCCCGCCGCATCGTTTTCATTTGTAGATAAACCCAATGGAGCCATGGAACTGAGCGTCGGCAACCGGCGCCTCGCGGCCGCCGTAGACCTTATTCACCCGGTTCATGAAGAAGGCCTGGCCATCATTTTCCGGGCTGAAATTGTCGTCGGGACGGTTGAGCAGATTGCGAGCAACCGGACGCACGAGATAGGGCGTCGCGATAATGACAAGCTCGGTTTCCTCACGCTGGACGCTGCGCTGGCGGAACAAGGTGCCGAGAAGCGGGATCTTGTTGACCCCGGGCGTGCCATTCGACGTCTGTGAGACATTATCGCGGATTAGGCCGGCAAGCGCGATCGATCCGCCCGAGGGCAGTTCAACGGAGGTTTCGGCAGAGCGGCGCTGGTATGTGGGTACCGACCCGCTTACGGATGGTGCAGGCTCGGAAACATTCGTCTTGATTTCCAAGCTGATACGTCCTGATGACAGGACGACAGGCTTGAACGCCAAGTTGATACCGTAGTTGTAAGGAACCACGGTAACATTGCCGTCGTTGTCGGTCGTGGAATACAGGACCTGACCACCGGAATTGAAAGTCGCTGCCTGGCCCGAGATCGCCGTCAATGTTGGTTCAGCGAGGGTTCTCACAACCTTCGCCTGTTCGAGGGCGTTTAGATAGGTCGATATATCGTATTTACCGATCGACGACTTGAACAACGCGGCGAGGCCGCCTCCCAGAACGGCCGAGTTTCCATCCGGGACGGGCGAGCCCAGCCTAGCAACATTTAGGCCGGAGGCATTCGAGACGAGATTGTCAAACCCGATCTGCTTGAGGATCTCGCGGCGCACTTCGGCAATCGTCACCTTCAGTGTGACCTGATCCTCGCCCTGGATCTGCAGCAGATTGACCACTTGCGACTGCTGCCGGGCTTCCGCGAACAACGCGACGTCGCCCTGCTGCGCAGTGCTGGAGGCGGTTTCTGTACGGGTGGTGGCTTCACCGCCCTTCAGAAAGGCCTGCGCCAGATCGGCAGCCTGGGTCGCGTCCTGTGGCGTACGGACCGTTCCCGTCAGAACGATGTTGTCCGAGACGATCTCGACATTGATGTTCGAGTCCTGAATGAAGCGCTTGAGATTGGCTTCGAGACCGGAGACGTCGCGCTCGATCTCGATGTCGAGGCTGACGACTTCCTGACCGTCGCCGCCGAAAATGAAGATGTTGGTCTGGCCTACCTTCTTGCCGAACAGATAGATACGGCGCGACGTGCGCGTGACGGCGTCGGCCATCGACGGATCGGAGACGAGGATATCGTGCGCATCCTCAGGCAGGTCGATGACAACCGCCTTGTTGAGGCCGATCTTGAGACGGCGATGTGCTCCGGGCCCCGTCTGCGAGATGCGGACAATACCATCGGAATCAGCAAATGCGCTTGAAGCGCCAAGAATTGGTGCAATGAAACCTGGCGTCAGGCCCGTAACGGCTGTGGTCAGCGACAGGAAGCCGGTGAGCAGAAGTCTGGTGCGCCGCATTGTCTTGGTCATCTCAACGTCCTCATTCTGCCTTGGGCGCACTGCTGTCGGTAACGATCGATCCAGACTTGATGACCTGAACCAAGGCGTTTCCGTTGTCACCGCTCAGGAGATAGTCAGCGGCGCTCGTATCCTGATCCTGCGCGTCGGCAATCGAGCGCAACGCCAGCGAAAGCCGGTCCGCCATCTGCTGCGCAACGACGAGGACCTTCGTCTGATCGGGGGTGAGCTCAAGCGTGGCAGTCGTACCGACGACGGCCTTGGAGCCATCGTCCTTTTCCTGGATCTGCTGGTCGATCGCGAGAACACGAACGTTGCTCAGGACAGTCTCGGTTATGAACTTCTCGGCACCCGTTCCCTTGCGAACCATGATCACGTCAACGCGGTCATTGGGGAGGATGAAGCCGCCCGCCCCTGTCGCAACCGAGATCTCGGTCGCGACAGCCCGCTTGCCGGCGGGCAGCAGAGCCGAGAGAATGCGGCTGTTGGAATCGGCGACCTTTTCAGGCCGGATCGGTTCGCCTTCGAATATCGGCAGCCGGACGACGGCGCCCTGCAGCTCCTTCAGAGCATCGGGCTTGTCCGCTTCGGTGATGAAGCCCTGCACAACGCCGCCCTGTGGCCAGGGCATCCAGTGCACGGCTTTATCATCGATGCGGGCGCCGACGGGAAGATTTGAGCTGGAGACGAGAACATTGACCGTCGGCTCTTTCTCGACGACCGACTGAACCTGGGTGACGACACCACCGCGTCCAGCGAGCTTCATCGCCAAAAGGCCGGCCAGGCCGGCGGCGACAACGGCCACTGAAAGTATGAGAAGACGCGCGGGCTTCATCGATCATTCCTCGAAACGATGCATATTCGTCCCGCAGAATGGTCAGGAATTGGTATAATTATAGTTAACGGAAGCCTTACATTTTAAGTTAACGGTCGATTAAAACGCCGTTATTTCAAGGCTTCGAGCGTCGCGACAAAGATTGGCGAAGACGGAAATGCAATAAAGCCGCCCGCCGCGATCGCTATGCCGTAGGGAATCTTCTTGGCAAAAATCAGCGAATTCGGCAAGGGAACACCCATCGCCAAGATTGCATTCGATTGCGTTCTCATCAGCAGGATCGTCAGTGTCAGAGCGCCGCCGGCCAGTCCGACGGAGGAAACGAAGAGAAGCATAGCGGGCGTGAATCCAAACCATAAAGCGGCCGCCGAAAGCAACTTCGCGTCACCCCCGCCCATGGTATTCAAAGCAAAGAGTACAAAGCAAACGGCAAAGACCACCAGCGCTGCCAGCACGCTAAAGGCAATTTCATTCAAGGAAAGACCGGCGAGCGGCGCTATAGCGAGAAACGAAGCCGCCATAAGAAGAGACACGCGATTGGGTATCGTCATCGTAAGAAGATCGGAAGCTGCCGCCATTGCCAGGCAGAGCGGAAATACGACGAAAACAATTGCCGCGATCATGAAGCTCCCCGTATCAAGCTAAAAAGGCCCACCGGAAGGTGAGCCTTTTGGGCGGCGTCGTTAAAAAACGCCGCGTCTTGTCATTAGTTCGTTTTGTTGCCAATCGTATTGGCAAGGTTCGCGAATGTCGAGTTCAGCTTACCACCGAGGCTGGTGGCACCGGTGATGAGCGCTACGGAAATGAGCGCTGCGATCAGGCCGTACTCGATTGCGGTCGCACCAGATTCGTCTTTCAGGAAACGGCTTACAAGCTTGGTCATATCTAACTCCTAACTCCAGTTGATGTTCAGCACGTCCGCCAACTGTTTGCCGTTGATCGGATTGGCTCAACCTAGCGAGGCGCTGTTTCAATCGGCTTAAAGAAGAGGGTTACCAGAGTGTTAATGCTAAAGTAGAGCCGCTCATGGTAATCAGTTTCTTAGCGGATATATTATCATTTTATCTATACATGAAAGACGTTCACCGCCAAGCATTCACGGCGTTACATTTCAATACAACGGCCGGTCCCGGAATGATGCGTCTCCCGCTGGCGCCGGCGAAAACGTCCTATTTCGGGATGCCGGGGGCCGCGATTTGGGGAAATCAGAGACTTTTAAGTCTTCATTCACCAATTTTTTCCATGCTGTTGAGAAATTCTGCAGAAATTCAAGAGAGAGTTCCATGTCATCACGCGGCAAGAGTGTATTGGTCGCCTGCATAGCAGCCTTGCCGTGGTTCGCTCTTTTGCAACCCGCGTCTGCGGAAGAAGACATGCTGCGGGTTTACATGGATCACGCGCGCGTGCTGAAGCTCGACCGGGCGGTCAGCAAGGTCATCGTCGGCAATGCCAAGGTTGCCGATGCGACTGTCGCCGATTCCAAGACGATCGTACTGACAGGCCGCAGCTTCGGAACGACCAACATCGTTCTGCTGGATGTCGACGGAAACGCAATTCTCGACCAGACAATCCTGGTATCGATCGACGAAGGCAACACCGTCCGGGTCTACCGCCAGACCGACCGCTCGGTTCTGTCCTGTTCACCGGCCTGCGAACAACACACGCAACAGGCCGCGACCGAAGCAACAGGCGGCTAGCATATCGGCCTCGGTCACCATCCGTTAAATTGTTGCTTCGCTCTGAAACGGAAAATCAACGATCGCGCCCTAGGATCGGTGCATGACAAACTCGCCCCAAAGCGCAATTCCCTGCCCGCAGGACCAGCCTGCGATGCCCGGCACGAAGAAGCGCAGGCGGTTTAGAGCGTTCGCGCGTTCCAAAGACGGCTCTGCTGCGATCGAATTTGCATTGCTCGCCATTCCCTATTTCATGGTGATCTTCGCGATTATCGAAACCTTCGTCGCCTTCGCAGCCGAAGAACTGGTATCCAACGGCGTCGATACGATGGCCCGCCGCATGCGCACCGGTCAGATCACATTCAACTTGGGCCGGGCCACGGATGTGCCCGACGTGAAGGACTTCAGGCAGCGGTTCTGCAACGAGGTCTCCATCCTCATCAATTGCTCCGCTGCCGAGGTGGCAACGCCGAACAAGCTCTGGCTCGACGTCCGGACATTCACGAATTTCTCGGACATACCGGTGACCATTCCAATGAATGCGACAGGCCTCGACACGTCCGGCTTGCAATACAATCCAGGCGGTTCCGGCACGAAGAATATGGTGCGCGCCTATTACAAGTGGCAGGTTATCACAGATCTGGTCCGCCCTTACATCACGCCGTACAAAACGACGACTGGAGCACGCCTCAATGAGTTCCTGATCGTCGCGACGGCAGCATTCCAGAACGAGCAATATCCATGATGATGATGCGCGCTCGGATCTTCGCAGCCAGGTTGAAACTGAAACAGCTTCTGCACGACAGCAGCGGTGTTGGCGCGATCGAGTTCGCGATCCTGTTTCCGATCCTGGTAATGCTCTACATCGGCGCCTTTGAGATTACCATCGGCTTGAGCGTGAGCAAGCGCGCGTCACGCGCGGCGGGGTCAGTCGCCGATATCGTGACACAGCAACAAAACGTCACCAAGAGCACGCTGACGCAGATCAGTTCCGTCGCCAACGCCATCTTCGTCCCCTACAATACGACGAAAATGCAGATCAAGCTGACCGGCATTACGATTGACGCGAGCGCCAACCCCAAAGTGCTCTGGTCTTGGACAAACACGTCAACTACGGCGCCTTACACCGCTAACTCCGCGGTCAGCGGCATCCCTGCCGACATGTTGAAGGCGAGCAGCTTTCTCGTCCGGTCGGAATTGAGCATCCCCTACCGGCTCCTAGCATTCAGTCCCGCCTTCTTGCCGGGCAACCTGCAAACGCTGACGATCAGCCGGACCTACTATTATCGCCAGCGTCAGAACGACAGTATTCCCTGCGGCGACTGCTGAGCCTCTCCCTGCCGCAATTTGCAATGGTGGCCACACCGTTATATGCCTGAGCGCCATCACGGCCTGCGGGCCGCATGGCGATTGGTTTGATGATGGCACGTGCATTTCTCTTCGTACTCGATTCCTTCGGTGTCGGCGGCAGCCCCGATGCTGCCAGCTACGGTGACGAGGGTGCCGATACGCTCGGCCATATTGCGGAATTCTGCGCGGCAGGTGCTGCAGATCGCGCCGGGTTGCGATCTGGGCCGCTGCTTCTGCCAAACATGTCGGCGCTCGGTCTGCTCGATATCGCCAAGACCGCCACGGGACGCCTGCCTGCCGGCATGCCGATGCCGGAAAAGGTTTATGGCATCCATGGCTGTGCCAACGAAGTCTCCCGCGGCAAGGATACGCCGTCAGGTCATTGGGAAATCGCCGGAACGCCCGTCACTTTCGACTGGGGTTACTTTCCAACAGAGGGCGATGCCTTTCCGCCGCATCTCGTTGAGGCTCTTTGCGCCGCCGCTGATGTGCCCGGTATTCTCGGAAATTGCCACGCGTCCGGCACAGACATCATCGCGCGATATGGCGAAGAGCATATCCGCAGTGGCAAACCGATCTGCTACACGTCGGCGGATTCCGTGTTTCAGGTTGCCGCGCACGAGAAGCATTTCGGGCTCGAGCGCCTGCTTGGTTTCTGCCGAATCGCCCGGGCTCTGCTCGACAGCTACAATATCGGCCGGGTCATCGCCCGCCCCTTCATCGGTGAAACCGTCTCGACATTCGAGCGCACCGGCAATCGCCGCGATTTCTCGGTTCCGCCGCCCGAGCCGACGCTGCTTGACCGGCTGGTGAAGGCCGAGCGCAAGGTGCACGCCGTCGGCAAGATCGGCGATATCTTCGCCCACCAAGGCGTTTCCCGCGTCATCAAGGCAAACGGCAACGATGCGCTGATGGACGCGTCACTGGCAGCGATGGACGAGGCGAAGGACGGCGATCTGGTCTTCACCAATTTCGTCGATTTCGACATGGTCTATGGCCACCGCCGCGACGTGCCGGGTTATGCCGCCGCGCTCGAGGCCTTCGACGCCCGCCTTCCCGATGTACATCGCAAGCTGGCGCCCGGCGATCTCGTGATCCTGACGGCCGATCACGGCTGCGATCCGACCTGGCGGGGAACCGACCATACCCGCGAGCGCGTGCCGATCCTTGCCTACGGCCCCGGTCTGCGCTCGCGCGATATCGGGATCCGCAGAACATATGCCGATATCGGCGAGACGGTTGCCCGGCATCTCGGTATTGCCGCCGGGCCGCATGGGAGAAGTTTTCTATGACATCGCATTTGAAAAAGGTCGAACTGCACTGCCACCTGGAAGGGGCGGCGCCACCGGCGCTGACGCTGGCGCAGGCGCGCAAATACAATATCGATATCTCGCCTTATCTTCGCGACGGCGCCTATGTCTGGCACGATTTCGCCAGCTTTCTGGAGTGCTACGACAAGGTCTCGGAGGTCTACAAGACCGAGGAAGACTACGCGCTTCTGACCGAAACCTATCTCGAAGAACTTGCCGGTATCGGCACGATCTATAGCGAGCTGATCGTGTCACCCGATCATGGCAAGCGCATCGGCCTCGGGGCCGACGCTTATATTGCCGGTGTTTGCGAAGGTATCCGGCGGGCGAAAACTGCGCACGGCATCGAGGCACGGCTGATCGTCACCGGCGAGCGCCATTTCGGTCCGGAGAGCGTGATCGGAGCAGCGGAATATGCCGCCAAGGCCAGGAACCCGCTGATAACAGGCTTCAATCTCGCCGGCGAAGAGCGGATGGGCCGCGTTGCGGATTATGCCCGCGCCTTCGATATTGCGCGCGATGCCGGTCTTGGCCTGACGATCCATGCCGGTGAAGTCTGCGGCGCCTTCAGCGTCGAGGATGCGCTCAATGATGTGCGCCCTTCGCGGATCGGCCATGGCGTTCGCGCAATCGAGAACCCCGACCTCGTCAAGCGGCTTGCCGATCAAGGCACTGTTCTGGAAGTCTGCCCCGGATCGAACATCGCGCTCAAGGTTTTCCCCGATTTCGCGGCGCATCCTCTGCGGAAGCTGAAGGAAGCGGGCGTACGCGTGACCATCAGCTCCGACGATCCGCCGTTCTTTCACACGTCGCTGAAGCGAGAATACGAGCTGGCCTCGGAGGCCTTCGGCTTTAGCGACGGTGAAATCAATGATCTGACCCGGACGGGTATCGAAGCGGCCTTTGTCGATGAGGAGACGCGGCGGGCACTGCTTGCCCGGCTCTGAGCCCGCCGGACTGGGGATCATCCCCTGAAAATCGCCTGCACTCTTGCAGTCCGGGCGATTTCCATGGAAGAAACGTCCGATAACGATAATCAGAGGAAGGCTTGGCCATGGAAGGCGTCACCGTCATCGATCACCCGCTTGTTCAGCACAAACTGACCATCATGCGGCGCAAGGAGACATCGACGGGCAGCTTCCGCCGGTTGCTGCGCGAAATTTCCACCCTGCTCTGCTACGAGGTCACGCGCGATCTCGAGCTGACGATGGAAACCATCGAGACACCGCTGCAGACGATCGAGTCCCCGGTGCTCGAAGGCAAGAAGCTGGTTTTCGCCTCGATCCTGCGCGCCGGCAACGGCCTGCTCGAAGGCATGCTCGACCTGGTGCCCTCGGCCCGCGTCTCGCATATCGGCGTTTATCGCGATCACGAAACGCTGCAGCCGGTCGAGTATTTCTTCAAGGCTCCCGAAGACATTTCCGAGCGCCTGATCATCGTCGTCGATCCGATGCTGGCGACCGGCAATTCGGCGATCGCGGCAATCGACAAGTTGAAGGAGCGTGGTGCGCGCAACATCCGTTTCCTCTGCCTGCTGGCTGCCCCCGAGGGCCTAAAGAATTTCCGCGACGAGCATCCCGATGTGCCGGTCTTCACCGCTTCGATCGACAGCCATCTCAATGAGCGGGGCTACATCATGCCTGGCCTCGGCGATGCCGGCGACCGCATGTACGGAACGAAGTGATTTCAACGCCGAATTTACCAAATCAGTGCAGAAACAAGGCCCGGACAGTCGATCCGGGCCTTTTGACATCAGGCGTTAGCAACTTGTCAGCAATTATGGCGTAGCTGCTTGAAGCATGAGGCCTCGCATGATGCGCGGTTTATACAGGAAGGATTTCTGTTTCATGCTCATGCGTACGGTCATTTTCGCGAGCATTGCTGCGGCGCTGGCGACCCAGGTGCCATCGTTGTTTACGGCGACGAGCCCGGAACCCGCGAACCAGCCCATTTCAGCCAATTACGTTTCAGCCGCGCCTGATGCCGCGTCCCCTGCTGCGCCCGCTTACGGCAGCGGCACCATGCGCCTTCCGGCTGACGCCCAGGGCCATTTCAATGGCGACTTCAAGATCAATGGCAAGCCGGTGCAGGGCATGATCGATACAGGCGCCACCTATGTGGCGCTGAACGAAAGCCTGGCGCGCCGCCTCGGCTACGGCGGCAACCAGCTCGATTTCCGCTATGCGGTCAATACTGCCAACGGCCAGACGAAGGCAGCGCATGTAACGCTCGACCGCGTCGAAATCGGCGGCATTCGCGTTCAGGGCGTCGAAGCCTTCGTGCTGAAGGACGATGCGCTGTCCCAGACGCTTGTCGGCATGAGCTTCCTGAAAAAGCTGCAGTCCTACTCGGTTGCCGATGGCTCGCTGAGCCTCAAGCAGTAATCAGACGCGGCCGGAGATGACGGCAGGCAGATCCGGTTTACCGCTGGCTATGCGATAGGTGGCGAGAATACCGGCTGCCGCCCTGGCGGCCGCGATTTCATCTGCTGCGTGAACCATGGCGATCGGTTGGCCCTTCTCGACCTGCGTTCCGAGCGGCAGGAGATCGGAGAAGCCGACACTGTGGTCGATCTTGTCCGAAGGGTGTCTGCGCCCGCCGCCGAGATCGATGACGGCCATTCCGACGTCTCTGGCATTGCAGCTGGAGAGCCAGCCGCTTTCGGGCGCCAGGACCGTTTTCTGGACAGCGGCGGCCTTCAGATATTTGGATGGTTTCTCGGCGAAGTCAGCTGGGCCGCCGAGCACGCTCACCATGCGCCCAAATATCTCGGCGGCGCGTCCCGAGGAGAGCGCGTTGCGCGCCATTGCCTCGCCTTCCGGCAACGAGGTGGAAACGCCGCTGCTCACCAGCATCTCTGCGGCAAAGGTAAGCACGATCTCTTCCAACCGCGTGCCGGACTTCTTGCCGGCGAGAAAATCGAGGCAATTCCAGATTTCGACGGCATTACCGGCGGCATCGGCCAGAGGCTGGTTCATGTCGGTGATCAGCGCCGATGTCTTGACGCCTGCGCCGTTGGCAACTTCGACCAGCGCGGCCGCAAGGATGATCGCTTCCTCATGATCCGTCATGAAGGCGCCGTTTCCCGTCTTGACGTCGAGCACCAGGGTCTGCAGCCCGGCCGCCAGCTTCTTGGAGAGGATGGACGCGGTGATCAGTGGAACTGAATCGACCGTCGCGGTTACATCGCGCACGGCATAAAGCTTGCCATCGGCAGGCGCCAGCGATCCGGTCTGGCCGATGATGGCGCAGCCGGCATCCTTGACGGCTTTTCGGAACAGGGCCGCGTCAGGCGTAATTTCATAGCCGGGAATGGATTCCAGCTTGTCGAGCGTTCCGCCGGTATGGCCGAGACCGCGGCCCGATATCATTGGAACGGCGAGGCCGCAGGCGGCGGCGATCGGTGCCAGCATCAGCGAGACGTTATCGCCGACACCGCCTGTGGAATGCTTGTCGGCGATCGGCCGGTCGATGTCTCTCCAGTCGAGCATATCGCCCGACCGCGCCATGGACAGCGTCAGCGCCACCGTCTCGGTCCGGGTCATGCCCTTGAACCAGACGGCCATGGCAAAAGCGCCGATCTGGCCTTCCGATAGACGTCCGGCCGCGAGGGCTGCGATGAACGCCTCGATCTCTTCGGTGGAGAGCGTCTCGCCGTTTCGCTTGCGCCGGATGATCTCCTGCGGAATCATGCTCAGTAGCTCGAGGCCTTGGCGGGCGCCGGCTGCGTACCACCAAGCACCGCCAGGATATCGTCGAGAACGCCAGAAGCGCCGAACCGGAAGGTCGACGGCATCGGCCAGTCCGGCGTCATGATTGTTTCAGCCAGGCTCAGATAGAGTGCTGCGTCGGCGACAGAGCCAATGCCACCGGCAGGCTTGAAACCGACCTTCCGGCCGCTCTGGCGAATGGCGCGAAGCATGATATCGGCAGCCTCCAGGGTAGCGTTGACGGCGACCTTACCGGTCGATGTCTTGATGAAATCCGCTCCGGCCTCAATCGCCAGTTCGGAGGCACGGCGGATCAGTGCGGGATCCTTGATCTCGCCCGTCTCGAGGATCACCTTCAGCAGCGCGCTGTCGCATTCGGCACGGATCGCCGCGACCATATCGGTCACGGCTTCTTCGTTGCCGGCGAGGAACTTCTTATAAGGAATGACCAGATCGATCTCGTCGGCACCATCGGCGATCGCTTCGCGCGTTTCGGCCGCGACATCGGCAATTTCCATGTCGCCCGAGGGGAAATTGACGACCGTTGCGATCCTGACCTTGTGACCCTTACCGAGTACCGTGCGGGCACGCGCAACGAAACGCGGCCAGATGCAGATCGCAGCGCTATTGCCATAAGGCGTTTGCGCGCGTTCGCAGAGCGCATCGATCTGCGCTTCGGTGCAATCGTCCTTGAGGTTCGTCAGGTCGAGCAGGGAGAGCGCGACAGCCGCCGTCTCCTTGTGCGTATGATTAGTCATTGTTGCTTCCTCCACCCGCGACCATTTCCTTGAGGATGGCTGCGAGACGCGCGCCGCCAACGGGCGCCATGTCTTTCGTTTCGTCGTGGCTGAGTTCGGCACCGGTCATGCCAGCCCCATA
This sequence comes from Rhizobium sp. 01N424, assembly GCF_056399485.1. NCBI lineage: Bacteria > Pseudomonadati > Pseudomonadota > Alphaproteobacteria > Hyphomicrobiales > Rhizobiaceae > Rhizobium > Rhizobium sp. 01N424. Next base: position 103,901 of record NZ_JBFTRK010000001.1, on the reverse strand, counting down.
ATTGGTGATTACAGAAGCTGCCGCAACCCTGAGGCCCAACATTCGGGCGATGATCACTTCCGGCACGGTCGACATGCCGACGGCATCGGCGCCGAGAATGCGCGCCATGCGGATTTCCGCCGGCGTTTCGAAGCTCGGACCGGAGAACCACATATAGACGCCCTGCGACAGCGCGATGCCGAGCTTTTCGGCGGCCTTGCGCATCGAGATGGAGAGTTCCGCATCATAGGCATTGGTCATGCCGACGAAGCGGTGATCGCTCTCCTCGCCGATCAGCGGGTTGACGCCGGAATAGTTGATGTGGTCGGTGATCTGCATCACTGATCCCGGCGGCATGTCCTCACGCAGCGAACCGGCGGAATTGGTCAGAAACAGCGACTGGACGCGTAGGCCTTTCAGCACCTCGATCGGCAGCCGCATGGCATTGGCATCACCCTTCTCATAGAAGTGCACACGGCCGGACAGCATGATGACGGGGACGCCGCCGAGGCGGCCGGCAACAACCTCGCCCGCGTGACCAGACACAGCGCTCACCGGGAAGCCGGGCAGATCCTTGTAGGCAATGCGAACCGGGTTCTCCAGCTCACCGACGAGCGAACCGAGGCCGGAACCGAGAATGATCCCGTGCCGCGGCACGAGCCCGCCGAGCTTGCCGGCGAGCTGGTCGATCGCCGCGTTCATCCGAGTTCGGTCTCGAAGCTGAAGGGCAGGAGTTCGGCCATGGTCATGGTCTTCTTCACGCCGACTTCGTCACAGAGGTAGATCTTCGTGTCCTTGGAAGCGAATTCCGAGATCTTCTGGCGGCAGCCGCCGCAGGGCGGGCAGAGCGGCAGCTTCTCGGCGATGACGGCCATTTCGACGATCTTCTTGGCGCCGCCCATGATCATGGCACTGATTGCCGTCGGTTCGGCACACCAGCCCTGCGGGAAGGACAGGTTCTCGATGTTGGCGCCGGTATAGACCTTGCCGTCCTCGGCGCGGATTGCCGCGCCGACGGGGAATTTCGAATAGGGGGCGTGGGCGAAGGCCATGGCACCGCGTGCGGCTTCGAACAGATCGTGGGACATGGTTTAACGTTCCTTCGTGTAGGGCACGCCGCCGGCCTTCGGCGGGGTTGCGACGCCGATGAAACCGGCCAGCAGCACGCAGGTGAGGATATAGGGCAGTGCCTGGAAAATCTGCACCGGCACTTCGCCGATCAGCGGCACTTCCTTGCCCTGCATGAAGTTTGCGAGCGCATCAAGGAAGCCAAAGAGCAGGCAGGCGAACATGACGGGGACCGGCTTCCACTTGGCGAAGACAAGTGCTGCCAGGGCGATATAGCCCTTGCCGGCCGACATGTCCTTGATGAAGGCCGCCGACTGGGCGATGGCCAGATAGGTGCCGGAGAAGCCGCAGAGAATACCGGCGCACATCACGGCGCGGTAGCGCAGCCAGGTGACCGAAATGCCGGCGGTATCGACCGCACCCGGGTTTTCACCGACAGCACGCAGGCGAAGGCCGAAACGCGTGCGGTAGAGGATCCACCAGGACAGCGGCACGGCGACGAAGGCCAGATAGGTCAGGACGTTGTTGCCGGAGATCACATTGGCATAGAGCGGACCGATGACCGGTATTTCGCGCATCGCATCCGCGCCGGGCAGCGTGATCGGCGTGAAACGGGCGTCGCCCGCCAGCTGCGGCGTACGTCCGCCCTGCCCGAACCAGGCCTGACCGAGCACGATGGTGATGCCGGCGACGAAAAAGTTGATGGCGACGCCCGAGATGATCTGGTTGCCGCGATTGGTGATCGAGGCAAAGCCATGGACGAGGCTGAGGGCCACGGAGCAGAGCACGCCCGCGACGAGGCCGAGCCATGCCGAGTCCGTGATGTAGGCGACGCAGGCAGCGGCAAAGGCCGAGCCCAGCATTTTGCCTTCGAGGCCGATATCGAAGACGCCGGCGCGTTCAGAGAAAAGGCCGGCGAGTGCGGTGAAGATCAGCGGGATCGACAGGCGGATCGTCGAGCTGAGAACGCTGATGAAGATGTCATAATAATCCATCGTTCGCCCTCACTTGCCCTTGAACTGCTGATAGATGCGGACCAGCGCCGGGCGGAACATATATTCGAGCGCACCGGCAAACAGGATGACCAGACCCTGGATGACCAGGATCATCTCGCGGGTGATGTTCGGCATTTCGAAGGAGATCCAGTCGCCGCCCTGATAGAGGATGCCGAACAGGATTGCCGCCAGGATGATGCCAACAGGGTGGTTTCGCCCCATCAGCGATACGGCGATACCGACGAAGCCTGCGCCGCCGACGAACTCGACCTGCAGGCGCGCGGACGCACCCATCACCGGGTTCAGTGCCATCATGCCAGCCAGGGCACCGGAGAGCAGCATGGCGATCATCACTGTGCGGGCATAGGGGATACCGGCATAGGCGGCAGCGGTCGGGCTGACGCCGAGCGTGCGCATCTCGAAGCCGAGCTTTGTGCGCCAGATAAGCAGCCAGACCAGCCAGGCAACGACGAGCGCGATGACGAAGGAGACGTTGAACGGGGCAGCGCCGAGCTTGCCGCCGAACATTTCCATGACCCAACCGAGCTTCGGCAGCTGGCCACCATCGAGGAAAGTACGGGTTTCAGGCGCCATCTTGCCCGGCACGATCAGCACATGAACCAGCAGGTACACCATCAGCGCCGCGCCGATATAGTTGAACATGATGGTGGTGATGACGATGTGGCTGCCGCGCTTGGCCTGCAGATAGGCCGGAATGAAGGCCCATGCAGCACCGAAAATACCGGCGCCGATGACGGCGAGCGGCATCGTCACGTACCAGGGCACGTACTTATCGAGGGCGAGTGCCACCAGCGCACAGCCGAGACCGCCGAGATAGGCCTGTCCTTCGGAACCGATATTGAAGAGGCCCGCATGGATGGCGACGGCGACCGAGAGGCCGGTGAAGATGAAGCTCGTCGCGTAGAACAGCGTGAAGCCGATGCCTTCGCCGCTCCCGAGCGCGCCCTCGATCAGCAGCGACAGCGCGTCGAGCGGGCTCTCGCCGATCAGCCAGACAACGAAGCCGGAGATCAGGAAGGCGACGAGGAGATTCAGAATCGGGATCAGGCCATAATTGATCCATTTGGGCAGTGGGACTGAAGCAGTGCTCATAAAGGCCTCACGCGGCAATGCCGGCCATCATCAGGCCGAGGGTCTGTTCACCGGCATCGGGCGTCTTCTCACCGACGACATGGCCGGCAAACATGACAAGGATACGGTCTGAAAGAGAGCGGATTTCATCGAGCTCGACGGAGACGAGCAGGATCGCCTTGCCCGCGTCGCGCATCTCGATGATCCGGCGATGGATGAACTCGATGGCGCCGATATCGACGCCGCGGGTCGGCTGACCGATGATCAGGGCCGTCGGATCACGTTCGATTTCACGGGCAACGACGATCTTCTGCTGGTTGCCGCCGGAAAAATTCGCGGTCTTCAGCCGCGGGTTCGGCGGGCGAATGTCGTATTTTTCGATCTTCTCCATGGCGTCCTTGCGGATCGCATCGAGATCGAGAATCGGGCCTTTGCTGTAGGCCGGATTGCGGTGATAGCCGAGGACCGAGTTTTCGTATTCCTCGAACTTGAGAACCAGGCCCATATGATGGCGGTCTTCAGGAATATGGGCGAGACCGAGTTCGCGCAGACGCGCCGGATCTGCCTTTTCGATCGACTGGCCATCGAGCAGGATTTCTCCCGAGGCGGGCTTGCGGATACCGGCGATCGCTTCCAGCAGCTCCGACTGGCCGTTGCCGGCAACGCCGGCGATGCCGACGATCTCCCCGGCGCGGACGTCGAAGGAAACATTGTCGACCATGGTGACGCCGCGGTTGTCCTTCACCGTCAGGTTCTTGACCGACAGGATGACCTTGCCTGGATTGGCCTCGCCCTTCTGGACGCGCAGCAGGACACGGCGGCCGACCATCAGTTCGGCGAGCTCCTCGACCGTCGTTTCCGAGGTCTTGCGGGTCGCCACCATCTCGCCGCGGCGCATGACCGACACCGTATCGGTGATCGCCATGATCTCGCGCAGTTTGTGCGTGATAAGAATGACGGTCTTGCCCTGGTCGCGCAGCACCTTGAGAATGCGGAAGAGGTGATCGGCCTCGGCAGGCGTCAGAACGCCCGTCGGCTCGTCGAGGATCAGGATCTCGGCGCCGCGATACATCGCTTTCAGGATTTCGACGCGCTGCTGCAGGCCGACGGGAAGCTGCTCGATCAGCGCATCCGGATTGACCTCCAGGCCGTATTCCTTTTCCAGCCGCTTCAGCTCGGCGCGCGCAGCGGCAACGCCCCTGGCGAGCAGCGCTCCGCCTTCGGCGCCGAGCATGATGTTCTCGAGCACCGTGAAATTATCGACCAGCATGAAGTGCTGGTGCACCATGCCGATACCCGCCGCGATCGCCGTCTGGCTGTCGCGGATCGAAATCGGCGTGCCGTTGACGCGGATTTCACCGGCGTCGGCATGATAGAAACCGTAGATAATCGACATCAATGTCGACTTACCGGCACCGTTTTCGCCGATGATGCCATGGATAGACCCCTTGGCAACGGTAAGATTGATGTCCTTGTTCGCGTGGACGGCACCGAATTTCTTATCGATGCCCACGAGTTCGATTGCGGGCGTGTCTGTCACAGCAGGCTCCAAATAAGAAAAGGGCGTATGGCGGTAAAATCAACACGCCATACGCCCATCTCAATCGCGGATCACTTCGGGCAAGCGTTGTCCGTGGTGTAGTCGTGAACCTTGATGGTTCCTGCGATGATGTCAGCCTTTGCCTTGTCGACAGCAGCCTGCATTTCCGGGGTGATCAACGCCTTGTTGTTGTCGTCGATCGCAGCCGCAACGCCGTCTTCCTTGACGCCGAGAGCCTGAACGCCACCGGTAAACTTGTCAGCCTTGGTGTCGGCATAAGCGTTGTAGACAGCCAGGTCGACGCGCTTGACCATCGAGGTCAGGACGGAGCCCGGATGCAGGTAGTTCTGGTTGGAATCGACGCCGATCGACAGCTTCTTGTTGTCGGCAGCGGTCTGGAGAACGCCGAGACCGGTTGCGCCAGCTGCCGCGTAAACGACGTCAGCGCCCTGGTCGATCTGGTTCTTGGTGAGCTCGCCACCGCGAACCGGGTCGTTCCATGCAGCACCGGTGGTGCCGGTCATGTTCTGGAACACTTCGACGTCGGCCTTGACCGAGCGCGCGCCCTGCTCATAGCCGCATTCGAACTTGCGGATCAGCGGGATGTCCATGCCGCCAACGAAGCCGACCTTGCCGGTCTTCGATGCCAGGCCGGCGAGAACGCCAACGAGGAAGGAGCCTTCTTCTTCCTTGTAGACGACCGAGCGGACGTTCGGCTTGTCGACGACGGCGTCAACGATGATGAACTTCGTGTCCGGGAATTCTGCAGCGACCTTTTCTACGGCCGAGGTCCAGGCGAAGGAAACGGCGACAACCGGGTTGAAGCCGCGGCTTGCGAAGTTACGGATTGCCTGCTCGCCCTGCGTATCACCTGTTGGTTCGAAGTCGCGGTAAGCGATACCGGTTTCCTTCTTGAACTTCTCAGCGCCATTGTAGGCCGCTTCGTTGAAGGACTTGTCGAACTTTCCGCCGGTGCCGTAAACCAGAGCCGGCTTGACGTCGGCAGCGAGCGCCGTCGTGGACATCGCGGCCACGGCCAAAAGCGAAAGGAGGGTTTTTTTCATGAGTTGCAGCCCTGTTGTTGCTATTTGTTTGGGGTCCTCCCGCAAGCCTTCTTCGAGGCATGTCTGCGGAACCACCGGCCTCCCCCCGGAGACCTGGCTTCGCGCATCCTTGCATGGCTGAATGAAAATTTCACGAGAAATTTTTCGGGTGGTAAAAATTTGCCGGGGATGCCGAAAAACAGCTCAATCAGGCTGATTTCTGCGCAAAAGCCGCCAACAAACTGCTTTTTCGGTGATCAGGCCGTGAACCGGCCTGCAACCGGGGGCTTCTTATATCCGACCATCCAGAGCAGCAGCGCCAGCACCAGAAATACGCCGAAAGCGGGCTGCAACATCAGCCACTGGAAAATGAAGGTGTAGAAGCGCGGATGAACATAATAGGCGATCGACGATTGCAGCGCCACCAGCGAAGCGGGGCTGACATCCTGCCAGGCATCCCCCATGGGCGTCATCACCACAGCCGAGGCCGCGACCGACTGGATGGAATCGATGGTTCCCGCGATCACCGCAACGGCAAGCGCGACAAGACTACTCAAACGCAACAAGAAACGCATAAAACCCTCCGGCGCACTCATGCCGAAAACCCCGGCCAGCCACGCCATTTTCCACCCTCGGAGGCAGGATAAATCCGAGCCTTCTAAAGTGCAATGGATGACGCGAGCGGAGTTTTATCGGAAGAAGTCAAAAAACTGTTAGATTTAGGTTGATCCCCGAAAATTCATCGGTATATATCGCGCCGTTCCAACGATTTGTGTTTGACGATGCAGATCGAAATAGCAGGACAGGTGGCCGAGTGGTTTAAGGCGCACGCCTGGAACGCGTGTGTGCGTGAAAGCGTACCGTGGGTTCGAATCCCACCTTGTCCGCCATTTTCCTTTTCGTTTCCTCGACGTGTGCTTGAAGCAGGTGCTGCGCCGCATATGTTCCTGCGGATGAATGACGGGACGCTACCGCCTGAGACATCAGGGCTCACCAGCCTTCGCCAGAGACTGCGCGTGCTCTATCTGGGGCGCGAAAAGAAGGCGATCACGTTTCAGGCCGTCCTGGCTGTCGTCGATCTCGCAATTCTCGCCTTCTTCGTTCTAGGTCCCTATCTGCGCTCAGGCCCATCCTACCTGATCATCGACTATTCGATTGCCGTCTGGATCGGGCTCGAGCTTTGTGCGCGGGCGCTGATCGAACGCAATCTCGGCGACTGGTTGAAGAGGCCGATTACCTGGATCGACATATTCGTGCTGCTGACGCTGCTGTTACCGGAGTTGCTGTTCAACTTCGCCTTCCTACGGGCAATCCGCATCTGGACGATCGGCCAGAGCGCGCTTCTCAAAGTTCTGCTTCGTTATTGCGGTTTGAGGTATCTGGAAGATGTGATGCGGGCGTCGATCAACGTCGTCGTCTTTCTGTTTCTCGTCACGGGCTTTGTCTACACGTTCTTTTTCCGCGGCCTTCCCGGCATCACCGGCCTCGTCGACGCTCTTTATTTTACGGTTGCGACGGTAACGACAACGGGTTTCGGGGACATCACCCTGCCGGGAACACTCGGCAAGCTGACATCGATCGTGACGATGATTATCGGCATTTCGCTGTTCGTACGCCTGGCTCAGGCTGTCGTACGTCCGTTCAAAGTGACGTTCCCCTGCCCGCAATGCGGGTTGCAGCGGCATGATGCCGATGCAGTGCATTGCAAGGCCTGCGGACACATCCTGAACATTCCCGATGAAGGGGCATGAGAGGCAGATTACCTCTCCTCACCCTCCCAGCCGAACACACTGCGGCTGCCCCATTCCGGCGACTGCTTGAATTCTCCGGCAACGATCTCCTTGAGATCAGGCCCGGTCACGTAGCGCTCCAACTGGCGGGACTGGTCGTCAAGGCGCTTGAGGGCCTCAAGCTCTTCCTCGCGCCCGAGGCGGCCCTTGTGAACCGCCGATTTCATGACCTTGATCGTTTCGTCATAGACCTTCAGTGGCACCGGGAACGGATGCCGGTCCTTGCCGCCATGGGCGATCGAGAAGCGGGCGGGGTCTGAAAAGCGGTAGGGAGCTCCGTGCACCACTTCAGCGACCATAGCGAGCGCCTGGACGGTGCGGGCGCCGACGCCGGGAACGAGGAGAAGCTGCTCGAAATCTTCAGGGCCACGATCGGCGGCGGCAGCCAGATTGCCGTGCAGCCGCTTCATGTTGACGTCTTTCTCGCGGACATCGTGATGCGCCGGCATGATCAGGTGGGGCAAGAGCATCTGGTCGGGTAGCGGGGCGGGCTTTGCCGTGCCGCGCGCCAGCGCGGCGGCTTCGCGGACGATGCGGTCGGGGCCGAGCGTTGCGAGGAGATCGAGCTGTCCGGCACGCGAGCGTTCCGCCCGCTTGTCGGCGAGATTGACGATATTGCCCTGGCTGCGGCCCTCGATCGCCGCGTGCGGCGAGTTGACGAAGCTTTCCAGCCCCTCGGACAGCCAGTGGTAGCGGCGGGCCTGCCTGTTGTCGCCGTTCATCCCCTGCTGAACCACCACCCACTTGCCGTCGTCGGTGACGATGAAGCCGTGCAGATAGAGATCGAAACCATCCTGCAGGGCAGCGCTATCGACCTTCGCGACCAGGCGGCTTGTCTGCGCCAGCGAGATCCCGTCGATACCGACGCGATTGCCGATCGCGGCAAGCTCGTCCGGCGTGCGCCGCGATTGCGCGCCACGGCCGCCGCAGACATGCAGGCCGAGCTCACCGGAGAGCGGCGTCAGCCCACGCTTCAGCGCGCCGAGCACACTGGTGGTGATGCCCGACGAATGCCAGTCCATGCCCATGACGGCGCCGAAGGACTGGAACCAGAAAGGATGTGCGAGGCGGCGCAGGAATTCGTCGCGCCCGTAGTGATGCACGATCGCTTCGGTGATCACAGCACCGAGCTTGGTCATCCGGTCGCCCAACCATTTGGGAACCCTGCCGCCATGCAGGGGAAGATCGGCGCTGCCTGCTCTTTGAGCCATGGACGCAATTATAGCTGCGTCGCGCGGCCGAAGGAAACCGGTCCTTCAAAAAGAAAACGCCGGCTGCAAGCAGCCGGCGCCCTTGGGAGGAAAACCTCTTTGGATTATGCAGCAGCCGAAGCGTAGCTTTCGGTCGGCACTTCCGAAATCGTCTTCAGAACCTGGGAAGCGATCTGGTAAGGGCAGCCCTGCGAGTTCGGGCGGCGATCTTCCAGGTAGCCCTTGTAGTCGTTCTTGACGAAGGAGTGCGGCACGCGGATCGATGCGCCACGGTCAGCAACGCCGTAGGAGAACTTGTTCCACGGAGCAGTTTCGTGCTTGCCGGTCAGGCGCTTGTCGTTGTCCGGACCGTAAACGGCGATATGGGCTTCCAGGTTCTTTTCGAACTGACCCATCAGGGCCTCGAAATAGGCCTTGCCGCCGACTTCGCGCATGAACTTGGTCGAGAAATTGCAATGCATGCCCGAGCCGTTCCAGTCGGTGTCGCCGAGCGGCTTGCAGTGATATTCGATATCGATGCCGTACTGTTCAGTCAGGCGCTGCAGCAGGTAGCGAGCCATCCAGATCTGGTCGGCAGCGCGCTTGGAGCCCTTGCCGAAAATCTGGAATTCCCACTGGCCCTTGGCGACTTCAGCGTTGATGCCTTCATGGTTGATGCCGGCAGCAAGGCACTGGTCGAGATGCTCTTCGACGATTTCGCGAGCGACCGGGCCAACGTTGGACGAGCCGACGCCGCAGTAATACGGACCCTGCGGAGCCGGGTAGCCCTGTTCCGGGAAGCCGAGCGGACGGCCGTTTTCGTAGAAGAAATATTCCTGCTCGAAACCGAACCACGCATCTTCGTCGTCGAGAATGGTTGCGCGGCTGTTGGAAGGATGCGGGGTGACGCCGTCGGGCATCATGACTTCGCACATGACGAGGACGCCGCTGGTACGGGCCGGGTCAGGATAAATAGCGACCGGCTTCAGCACGCAATCCGAGCTGCGGCCTTCGGCCTGCATCGTCGAGGAGCCATCGAAGCCCCAGAGCGGAAGCTGTTCCAGGGTCGGAAATTCAGCAAATTCCTTGACCTGCGTCTTGCCGCGCAGATTCGGTACCGGAGTGTACCCATCGAGCCAGATGTACTCGAGCTTATACTTTGTCATTGGCCAGTCTCTCAAACGTGTGCGTGTCACAAATCCTGAGGGTGCGTTTCACCAGCGGATGCACAGTACCAAGCACGTGGCGTGCCAGTTTGGCGGACGCGCCTGAGGGTGCGTCAAAACGCGCAGGCAGGGCGACCGCGGCGCAAGGCGTTAACTTTCAATAAAAGCTTGGGGTTAGGCGGGAACCGGGCCGATAACGGCGCGTTTTTCTTTTGAAAGTGCAAACGCCTGAAAAAGATGCAGGAGCACCATCGTATTTCGCGCACTTTATCAATCGCTTACGAAGAGCACAGCAATTGGCCATATTTTGTGCAGTTTGCATAATTCATGTGCAATCTGCTATTGTGACGGTCCGACTAAACGACGAATGTCGATAAGGGAAGGCAAATAGGATGCCGACAAACGTTCATGGCGAAACCGCCAAGATCTACCAGTTTCCGGTGAAATTGCGCCGCGCCGGCGAACGCTTCGGCGCCCGCCAGCCGCTGGATATCGATCCGGATATTTGCGATGCCGCTTTTGACAGCTGGTATCATCAGGATGCGATCCGCGAGGACGAAGAGAACAACCGCAAGCCGCAGGCTTAAACGAAGACCGCCTGATCAACGCGATCTTCGCTGCCGAAGATTTTGAGATACCGCTCAACCTCGCCCGGTTCACCGGTGGCTTTTTGAGGATTGTCGGAAAGCTTGACGGCCGGACGGCCATTCGCGTCGCTGACCTTGCAGACGATCGAGATCGGATCGAGGCCGGACATATCGATGGGCGCGCAGCCAACGAAATCGTTGGTGAGGTTCGTCCCCCAACCGAAGCTCATGCGAACACGGCCCTCGAAATGCTTGTAGGTGTCGATAATCGCATCGACATCCATGCCATCCGAAAAAATCAGAAGCTTCTGGCGCGGATCGCGGCCCATCTTCTTCCACCATTCGATGATCTTCTCGCCGCCTTCGACCGGCGGTGCGCTGTCCGGGCGGAAACCCGTCCAGTCGGCAACCCATTCCGGCGCATCACGCAGGAAAGCGGCAGTGCCGAAGGCATCCGGCAGAACAATCAGAAGATTGCCGCCATAGAGCCGGTTCCAATCGCGCAGAACCTTGTAGGGCGCCTTGCGCAGGTCGTCGTCGGTCTCCGCGAGGGCGGCGGCGACCATCGGCAGCTCATGAGCATTCGTACCGACGGCTTCGAGGTCGGAGTCCATGGCAAGCAGCACGTTGCTGGTGCCCGTGAAAGCCGGGCCGATGCCTTCCTTCAGCGCTTCAACGCACCAGCGCTGCCACAGGAAGCTGTGACGGCGGCGCGTGCCGAAGTCCGAGATGCGCAAGCCGGGCAACTCCTTCAGGCGCTCGACCTTCGACCACATCCGCGCCTTGGCGCGAGCATAGAGAACATCCAGAGTAAACGGTCCGAGCGCCTTCATCGCCGAGCGCGACCGCAGCTCGTTGATGATGGCGAGCGCCGGTATTTCCCACATCGTGGTTTCCTTCCACGAGCCGTGGAAATCCAGGACGTACTGGCCGTCTTTCTTCGACAGTTCATATTCCGGCAGCTGGAAATGCGAGAACCAGGCGAGGAATTCAGGCTCGAAGATCTGGGCGCGGCCATAGAAGCTGTTACCGGCGAGCCAGATCATCTCCTTCTTGGAGAGGCGCAGCGTGCGTGCGTGATCCAGCTGCTCGCGCAGTTCGCCCTCGTCGATCTCTTCGGCGAGATGCACGCGTTTGGTGCGGTTGATCAGCGTGAAGGTCGCATTCACATCCGGATAGAGCTTCCAGATCATCTGCAGCATCAGAAGCTTGTAGAAGTCCGTGTCAATGAGACTGCGGACAATGGGGTCCAGCTTCCAGGCGTGGTTATAAACCCGTCTTGCGATATCGGTCTTGGCCATGCTCCACCCCATACCAATCCGGTCGGGGGCCACCGCTGCGGCCGGCACACGACGACCGGCTCGTGCGCCTTCTTATCGAAAAATCAGCGGCCAAAGTCCAGTGCAAATACAAAGCCCTGCCGTCCGGGACGGCAGGGCTTGCGATGACCGCCAGACCCATGCACGGTTATTGCGCGGAAGGTGTTGCCGGTGCGTTGGGCTGCGCGCTACCCGCAGGGGGCGTTTCCGTCGGCACCGCGGTGCCGTTCTGCAGCGAAGGCGACGCCGGCGCTGCCGGCTGTTCCGATTGCATCTGCTGGCCGGGCTGCTGCGGAGCGACCTCGCTCGCCTCACGCCCGCCCCAGATCTCCACTGGAATCCAGACGATGAACGCGAGCACCAGAGCGACGATCAGAACCGTCAGGACACGGCGGCCGGTCCGGCCCTGTTTGGCCTTGACCGGAGAAATCTGTTCTTCCTCGTGCAGCTTGCCATCCGATTTTTCCCAACGGGTTTCCATCTGATGCGCCATTCCTGTCTCCTTCCGGTAAGCGGACAGCCGGAATGCGGCCTGCCGAAAGCTTCCGGTGAGAACAACGAAGAGAAACGGCGAATGTTCCCGGCCGGGCCGGTCAGTATCCCGCGCCGCGATTGACGAGGAACTGCAGCGGCTCGCCCTTTTCGAAGCGGGCGATCTGCTGCTCGACATGCCGGAAGAGCGCGTTTTCTTCGGAGATCGCCGCGTCGTGCGGCGTGATGAAGACGCTGTCGAGACCCCAGAGCGGATCGTCAGCCGGCAGCGGCTCGACTTCGAAAACATCAAGCGAGGCGCCGCCGAGTATGCCGCCTTCGATGGCCGCGACGATATCGCTCTGGATCTGGCTCTTGCCGCGCCCGGCATTGATGAAAACAGGTTTGCCGAGCGCGCCGCCCTGGCGCAGCTTCCTGAACAGGCCGGCGTTATAGAAACCCGTCGTTTCGGGCGTCAGCGGCAGAAGGCCGACGAGAATATCGGTCTTCGACAGAAAGACATCGAGTTCGGCTGCATCGAATGTCTCGACGCCGTCGAGGTCTTTTCTGGTGCGCGACCAGCCGATGACGTCGAAACCCATGACCTTGAGCTTGCGGACGGCATCCTGGCCGAGCACGCCGAGGCCCATCACGCCGACGGTGATTTCGGCAGCTTCTGGCGGCGCCATCTTGCCCCAGACGCGATCACGCTGATGCTGGTCGTGTCCCCGCTGATCGCGCAGATGCATGAGGCACTGCATCACGACCCATTCGCTCATCCGCACCGTCAGGCTGCGATCGACGAAGCGGACGATCGGCACGTCGGGCAGACCGGGAAGCGTCATGATGCTGTCGACGCCGGCACCACCGGAAAAAATGATCTTCAGGTTTGGCGCCCGCTCGAAAAGGTCAGCATCCGGCTTCCAGAGCAGCGCGTATTCGCAGGCGCTGAGATCCCTGCCCTTGCTCGTGGGATCGGCTAGGCTGATGCTGCCGCGATCCGCAAAGGCGGTTTTCAGGATGCGGGCGATGCCTTCAGGATTGAATTTGAGATCGACGAGAACGGGCGGTCTTGCGGACATGGTCTTCTTTACTGCTGAACGGCAGGCGTCGGCACTGCCTCGATGTTGAATGCGGCGGCCATCAGCGCCTTGGTGTAATCGTCCTTCGGTGCCTGGAATATCTCGGCAGACGGCCCCTGCTCCACCACCTTGCCGAAGCGCATGACGATGACGTCGTTGGCGAGCGCTTTGACGACCTTCAGGTCGTGGCTGATGAAGAGATAGGCAAGGTCATGCTTTTTCTGCAGATCGCGCAGCAGATCGACCACCTGGGCCTGGACGCTCATATCGAGCGCCGATGTCGGCTCGTCGAGCATGACGAAGCGCGGCTTCAGCACCATGGCGCGGGCAATGGCGATGCGCTGGCGCTGACCACCGGAGAATTCATGCGGGTATCGCCAGCGGGTCAGCGGATCGAGGCCGACCTCTTCCAGCGCCCAGCAGACGCGCTGGTCGCGATCTTCGTGCGAGAGCGAGCGCTCGTGCACCTTCAGTCCTTCGGCGATGATATCGCCGACCGACATGCGAGGGCTGAGCGAGCCATAGGGATCCTGGAAGACCACCTGCAGCTGATTGCGCAGCGGCCGCATCTGCGTGAACGAATAGCTTGCTATATCCTTGCCGACGAAGCTGATGCGGCCCTTGGACGAGATCAGCCGCGTCAGCGCCAGGCCGAGCGTGGTCTTGCCCGAACCGGATTCGCCGACGACGCCGAGCGTCTGGCCAGCCCGCAGCGACAGATCGATGCCGTCGACCGCCTTGACGTGGTCGACCACGCTGCGCATCAGGCCGGCCTTGATCGGGAACCAGACGCGGATATCCGAGCCTTCCATGACGACGGGCTTCGTCAGATCGGCCAGTGGCGGCTCGCCGCGCGGCTCGGAGGCCAGAAGGTGGCGGGTATATTCGTGCTGCGGCCGGGTGAAGACTTCCTCGACCGTACCCGTCTCGACGATCTTACCCTTGGTCATGACGCAGACGCGGTCGGCGAACTTGCGGACGATGCCGAGGTCATGGGTGATGAACAGCATGGACATGCCATGCTCGCCCTTCAGCTTGCGCAGCAGTTCGAGGATCTGTGCCTGCACCGTGACGTCGAGCGCCGTCGTCGGCTCGTCGGCGATCAGCAGTTCCGGCCGGTTGGCGAGCGCCATGGCGATCATCACGCGCTGGCGCTGGCCGCCCGACAGCTCATGCGGATAGGCCTTGAGGCGTTTTTCCGGCTCACGGATACCGACCTGGTTCAGGAGTTCCAGCACGCGCTTGCGCGCTGCGGCACCGGTCACGCCCTGATGCAGGTCGAGGATTTCGGCAATCTGTTTTTCAATGTTGTGGAGCGGATTGAGCGAGGTCATCGGCTCCTGAAAGATCATCGTGATGTCGTTGCCGCGCACTTGGCGCAGCTCCTTGTCCGATGCCTTCAGCAGGTCCCTGCCCTTGAACAGAATCTGCCCCGTCGGGTGGCTTGCCGTCGGATAGGGAAGCAACCGCAGGACGGAGTTGGCCGAGACCGATTTACCGGAGCCAGATTCACCGACCAGCGCCACGACTTCGCCCTTGCGGATATCGAAGGAAATGCGATCCACAGCCAGCGATGTTTCGCCACCCTGATGAAAGGCAACCGAGAGATCGCGGACCGAGAGGAGGGTTTCGGGGCTCTCGCTCATTGGAACGTCTTCCTTGGGTCGAAGGCATCGCGGACCGCCTCGCCGATGAAGATCAGCAGCGAGAGCATGATCGACATGGCGAAGAAGGCGGTGAGCCCCAGCCATGGCGCCTGCAGGTTGGACTTGCCCTGGGCGATCATCTCACCCAGCGACGGCGAGCCGGGCGGCATGCCGAAGCCGAGGAAGTCCAGCGAGGTCAGCGTGGTGATCGAGCCCGACAGGATGAAGGGCAGGAAGGTCAGGGTCGCGACCATGGCGTTTGGCAGCATGTGGCGCCACATGATGGTGCGGTTGTTGACGCCAAGCGCGCGGGCTGCACGCACATACTCGAAGTTTCGCGCCCGCAGGAATTCGGCACGGACGACGCCGACGAAGCCGACCCAGGAGAACAGCAACATGATGCCGAGCAGCACGAAGAAGCCGGGCGGCAGGATCGCGGCGATGATCAACAGGATGTAGAGCACCGGCATCGACGACCATATCTCGATGAAGCGCTGCAGCAGCAGGTCGGTCCAGCCGCCGAAATAGCCCTGCACTGCGCCGGCGGTGACGCCGACGACGGCCGAGCAGATGGTCAGTGCCAGGCCGAAGAGCACAGAGATGCGGAAGCCGTAGATCACGCGAGCCAGCACGTCGCGCGCCTGATCGTCCGTGCCCAGCCAGTTGAGATTGCCATAGTTGCAGTTCGGGTCGTTGACGCCCTGCGGATAACCGGCGCAGCGTTCCTCGGCGCCCATCAGCCAGAAGGGGCCGGTCGGGGCGGAATGCGGGATGTTCGAATTGACCGAGCGGTAGGAATAGCGGATCGGCGGCCAGATCATCCAGCCATTGGCATTGATCTCATCGGTGATGACATCCGAGCGGTAATCGGTCTCGGCGAGGAAGCCGCCGAACTTCTCTTCCGGATAATCGACGACGACAGGAAAGAGAATCTCGCCCTTGTAGGAGGCGATGATCGGCTTGTCGTTGGCGATGAATTCGGCAAACAGGCTGAGGATGAACAGCACCATGAACAGCCACAGGGACCAGTAGCCGCGGCCATTGGCGCGGAAATTCCGCCAGCGGCGGATATTGGTCGGCGACAGCAGCCCCTTGCGTGGCGGCTTGACGGGCGTGGCGGTGGCGGGATTGGCGGCGGTATCCATCACACATCCCTCCGCTCGAAATCGATGCGCGGGTCGATCCAGGTATAGATCAGATCCGATATCAGGCCGACGAAGAGGCCAAGCAACGAGAAGATGTAGAGCGTTGCAAAGACGATCGGGTAGTCGCGGTTGACCACCGAGAGGTAGCCAAGACGGCCGAGGCCATCGAGCGAGAAGATATTCTCGATCAGCAGCGAGCCGGTGAAGAAGGCCGAGATGAAGGCGCCGGGAAAGCCGGCGATGACGATCAGCATGGCATTGCGGAACACATGCCCGTAGAGAACCTGGCGCTCATTGAGCCCCTTGGCACGGGCGGTCGTGACATACTGCTTCTTGATCTCCTCGATGAACGAATTCTTGGTCAGCAGCGTCGTCGTCGCGAAGGCGGCCAGCGACAGCGAGATCAGCGGCAGCGCCAGATGCCAGAAGTAATCGAGCGGCTTCTGCCACCAGGCGAGCTGATCGAAATTGTCGGAAACCAGGCCACGGAGCGGGAACCAGTCGTAGAAGGATCCGCCGGCAAAGAGCACGATCAACAAGATGCCGAAGAGGAAGCTCGGCACTGCATAGCCGACGATGATGACGCCAGACGTCCAGACGTCGAAGGTCGATCCGTCCTTGACCGCCTTGCGGATGCCGAGCGGGATGGAGATCGTGTAGGAGAAGATCATGATCCAGACGCCGAGCGAGATCGACACCGGCAGCTTGTCCTTGATCAGATCGAGAACCAACGTGTTGCGGAAGAAGCTTTCGCCGAAATCGAAGCGGATATAATTCCACATCATCTCGCCGAAGCGGGTCAGCGGCGGCTTGTCGAAACCGAATTGCTTTTCGAGCTTGGCGATCAACTCCGGATCAAGGCCCTGGGCGCCGCGATATCGCGATCCCTCGTCACCACCCTGCCCCAGAAGATCACCGCCACCGCCGGAAAGACGCTGGTCGGCGCTGTCGGCCTGGCCGGTGAGCTGCGCGATCACCTGCTCGACCGGGCCGCCCGGCGCAAACTGGATGACGGTGAAGGAGATCGCCATGATGCCGATGATCGTCGGTATCATCAGAAGCAGGCGGCGAAGGATATAGGCTCCCATCAGCGCGCGGCCTTCCAGGTCTTGAATTTCGCCGGGATGCGCATCCTGTCAGAAGTCGTCAATCGCTGGGCCTTTCACCGGTTAGCCCGGCTTTTCATGGTGATTCGAATGGACCATTTGGACCTTAGCGGCCCAGCCAATGCAAGTCCGCTATTTCGCGTCCTTCGACCACCAGACATCGGGGAAGCCGATGGAATATTCCGGCAGCTCCGCCGGGTGAGCGATCTTGTCCCAATAGGCGAGACGGGAGTTGTTGCTGTAGAAGAGCGGCACGACGTAGTGATTGGCGAGCAGCACCCGGTCCATCGCCTTGATCGCCGCCACCTGCTCGTCGCGATTGGGGGCGAAAATGATCATCTTGATCAGCGTGTCGATCGCCGGATTGGTGATACCGGCATAATTGCGTGAGCCCTGCTGCGCGGCGGCCTGGGAACCCCAATAGTCCATCTGCTCATTGCCCGGATTCATCGTCTCGCCCCAGATCGACCAGATCATGTCGTAGTCGAAGCTCCGGACGCGGTTCGTATATTGCGAGGCATCGACCGTGCGCAGACGGGCGTCGATGCCGATCTTCTTGAGATTGTTGGCGAAGGGCATGACCGAACGTTCGAAAGACGAGTTCGAGAGCAGGATCTCGAAGCTCATCGGCTGGCCGGTCTTGCTGTTGACCATCTTGTTGCCCTTCAGCTCGTAACCGGCTTCCTTGAACAGCCCGATCGCCGTCTTGAGGTTGTCGCGCAGCTTCTGCGGATCGCCTGCAACAGGGTTCGTGTAAGGCGTGGTGAACACCTCCGGCGGCACCTGATCCTTCAGACCCTGCAGGATTTCAAGCTCGCGCCCCTGCGGCAGCGCCGAAGATGCAAGGTCAGTTCCCCAGAAGTAGCTGTCGATCCGCTTGAAGGCGCCATAGGCCAAGTTCTTGTTCAAATCCTCGAAGTCGAAAGCGTAATTGAGCGCCTCGCGGACGCGCGGATCCTTGAACTGGTCGCGGCGCGTATTGGGGGTCAGCGCCTGCATGATGCCGACGGAACGCAGAGCGTTCGGCACTTCCTCCCGGATGACACGCCCATCCTTGACGGCCGGAAAATCATAGGCGGTCGCCCAGCGGCTTGCCTGGTTTTCTTGGCGGTAATCCACGTTGCCCGCCCGGAATGCCTCGAACTCGACGTCACGGTCTCCGAAGAACGTATAGGTGATGTTGCGGAAATTGTTCTGACCGACATTGACGTTGACGTCCTTGCCCCAATAGTCGTCGCGCAATTCATAGCGCACTGTGGAACCGGCGGTGAAGGCGGCGATCTTATAGGGTCCGGAGCCCATGGGCGTCTCAAGCGTCGTCTTGGTTATGTCGCGCGGCTTGCCGTCAGCACCCGTCCCTTCCCACCAGTGCTTCGGCAGGATCGACAACTGGCCAAGGATATTCGGGAGCTCCTTGTTGCCCTTCTCGTCAAACGAGAAAGTCACATCGCGTTCGCCGGTCTTCTCGGCCTTCGTGACGTGCTTGTAGTAATTCGAGAGGAGTGGATTGAGCTCCTTTGCCTTGTCCAGGCTGAAGATGACATCATCAGGCGTTACCGGTTGACCGTCGGCCCATTTTGCTTCCGCACGCAGCCTGAATGTCGCGCTGGAGAAATCGGCGGGGTAGGAAATGCCTTCCGCCAGCAAGCCATAGCTGGCGAGCAACTCATCGTCGGCCGATTTCGTCAGCGTCTCGAACACCAGCGGCGAACCGTCCGCCAGTTCGCCCTTGGAAAGCAGCGGATTGAAGGTGTCGAAGGTACCTGTCGTCGACAGATTGAGCGTGCCGCCCTTCGGCGCATCCGGGTTAACATAGTCGAAGCGCTTGAAGCCCGGCTTGTATTTGAGTTCGCCGATAGTCGACGTTCCGATCTGGAAGTTCTGCTCCTGGGCTTTAACGGGCAAGGCCAGCGCGCTCAGTGCCACGAGAGCAACAACCAGACTTTTCTTCGACCCCACAAACGCCATTCGCCAACCCCTATTGTTTCGGTTCGGGCGAGAATAAGGAAAATGGCGGCGAAAAACAGGAGAGAGTTTGGTTTTTGCCGATCTCGCGAAATTTTGACCTGCCGTTCGGAGCCCCCATGTCCCTTTATGATCCCAAGACCACCGCACTTATCTCTATCGACCTGCAGGCCTTTATCACCAGCCGGCCGGTTGCTCCTCACAGTGCTCAGCACGTCATTGAAAACACCACGGCGATTGCCAGACAGCTGAAATCAAAAGGCGGCACCGTCATACTCGTCACCGTCGGGTTCTCTGCGGACTATGCCGACGCCGTCAATCAGCTGGCCGACGAACCGGCGAGCTTCCCAAAAGGCGGACTGCCCGCCGCCGCACTCGAAGCGCCGCCGGAGATTGCGGCACTGACTGTCGATGCCCATGTCGTCAAGCGTCAATGGAGCGCGTTCTACGGCACCGATCTCGATCTTCAGCTTCGCCGCCGCGGCATCAGGACCGTCATCCTCGCGGGGATCGCAACCAATTTCGGCGTCGAGTCGACCACTCGCGATGCCTATGCACATAACTACGCGGTCATTGCCGCCGAAGACGCGATGACGAGCTTCACCGCGGAGATGCACGGATTTTCGTGTGAAAAAATCCTGCCGCGGCTGTCGCGCGTCAGAAAGACCGCCGATATCCTCGCCAATCTCTAAGCAGAAGCGGCCCGCCTTCGCGCGAAGCGCGATGAAAACATCGATTCACCAGAATTGCTTTTCACGGTAAATTCAACTGCAAATCACCTGGCAATTTCGGGAACCCGCATGACGCTCCGCCTCGCTTCGTCCAAGATTTTCGGCAAACTCGCCTTGGCGGGCGCATTGAGCGCCGGCCTCATATCGGCTGACGCCGGTGCCCAACAGAAGCAACCGAGCCCAGGGAGTGCAAAAGCGATCTTCGGGTCGGTTTCGCTTCCCTCTCAGGGGCCGGCGCAGCCGATTGGGTTTTATGCCAAGGGCTGCATGTCGGGCGCCGTTGCGCTTCCGGCCGACGGCCCGACCTGGCAGGCCATGCGGCTGTCGCGCAACCGGCGCTGGGGCAATCCCGCGATGATCGCGCTTCTAGAGCGGCTCTCCCGCGATGCGCAGCAACAGGCAGGCTGGCCGGGTCTGCTTGTCGGCGATATCGCGCAGCCGCGCGGCGGACCGATGTTCAATGGGCACGCCTCTCATCAGGTCGGCCTCGATGCAGATATCTGGCTCACCCCGATGCCATCGCAGCGCATGAGCGCGCAGCAGCGTGAAGATCTGCCGTTCACGACGATGCTGCAGAAGGGCAAGTTCCTGACCGTCGATCCGAAGATCTGGACGCAGTCGCACGCCGAACTTCTGATGCTCGCCGCCAGCTATCCGCAGGTCGAGCGGATTTTCGTCAATCCGGCGATCAAGAAGAAGATGTGCGACACCTGGACCGGCGACCGCGCCAATCTCGGCAAGCTGCGCCCGGAATATGGCCACGACTCGCATTTCCATATCCGTATCAAGTGCCCGCCGGGCGCCACCGCCTGCAAGCCGCAGGCGCCTGTTGCAGCCGGAGACGGCTGCGACAAGTCGCTCGCCTGGTGGTTTACCAAGGAACCCTGGGCAAAACCCGCACCGCCGAAGCCCGGCACGCCGCCGCCGAAGCCGCCGCGTGAAGGCTTGGTTTCCGATCTACCGAAGGCCTGTGCGGCCGTGCTCGATACACCTTCCGTAGCCTCGGTGGCGGCAGCGACCTATGGCGGCCCTTCGGCGGCAAGCGCGCTGACGGCGACTCCAGCTGCGGCGCCTGCCGTTTCGGATCAGGGTCTGCCGCCCACCGTTCCGGTTCCCGCCGACAAGCCGATGCAATGATCGCAGCGCAGGCTTGTGTTTCAAATCGCACGCTTGGTATAGAAACGGCCAAATCGATTGAAACCCGTGATGGAGGTCCTTCTTGATGGCCGGCGGCAAATGCCTCGCATTGATTGCGCATGACCAGAAGAAAGACGACATGGCGGAATTTGCCCGCCGCAACCGCGACCTTCTCGCAAAATGGAAGATCGTCGCGACGGGCACCACCGGCGGCCGCGTTCTCGATGCCGTCCCCGATCTCGACGTGACGCGCCTGAAGAGCGGCCCGCTCGGCGGCGACCAGCAGATCGGCGCGCTGATATCGACGGGCGAGATCGGTGCGCTGATCTTCTTCGTCGATCCGCTGACGCCGATGCCGCATGATGTCGATGTGAAAGCGCTGATGCGGCTTGCGATTGTCTACGATATTCCGATGGCGCTGAACGAAGCGACCGCCGATAAACTCATTCCGACCCTTAAAGCTTGAGCGGAAAAGGCCATGTCCATGCTTGATGCCAGCGATGCCCAGATGCCCTTCCCGATCCTGATCGGCGACATTGGCGGTACCAATGCCCGCTTCTCGATCCTCGCCGACGCATCGGCCGAAGCGATCAACTTTCCGAATGTCCGGACGGCCGATTTCGAGACGATCGACGACGCTATCAAGGCAGGCGTTTTTGCAAAGACGGACCTTCGGCCGCGTTCGGCCATTCTTGCCGTTGCCGGTCCTATCAATGGCGACGAGATTCCGCTGACCAACTGTGACTGGGTCGTGCGGCCGCATACGATGATATCGGGCCTCGGCATCGAGGATGTTCTCGTCGTCAACGACTTCGAGGCACAGGCGCTGGCAATTTCGGCGCTCGCGCCGGATGAACGCGAACAGATCGGTCCCGCCTCGGGCGACCTGATCGCTTCACGTGCCGTTCTCGGGCCGGGTACGGGTCTTGGCGTTGGCGGCCTGGTTCATGCGCGCGGCTCGTGGATCCCGGTTCCTGGCGAAGGCGGCCATGTCGATCTCGGTCCGCGCTCGGAGCGCGACCTGCAGATCTTCCCCTATATCGAGCAGATCGAAGGGCGCGTTTCGGCAGAGCAGATTCTTTGCGGCCGCGGGATTGTGCATCTCTATCGCGCCATCTGCATTGCCGATGGTATCGAGCCGAAATATAGCGATCCGGCCGATGTGACGTCGCACGCACTTGCCGCAACCGATCCCGTTGCCGCCGAAACCATTTCGCTGTTTTCGACCTATCTCGGCCGGCTCGCCGGCGATATCGCGATGCTTTTCATGGCGAAAGGCGGCGTCTATCTCTCCGGCGGTATTTCGCAGAAGATCCTGCCGGCGCTCCGCAAACCGGAATTCCGCGCCGCCTTCGAGGACAAAGCGCCGCACTCGCACTGGCTGCGCGACATCCCGACTTTCGTCGTCACGCACCCGCTGGCGGCACTGGCCGGACTTTCCTTCTACGCCCGTGCACCGGAGACCTTCGGCGTTTCGACGGATGGGCGGCGCTGGCGGAGCTAGCGCCAGTCTAGCCAAGCCGCTGGCAAATCTTTATAGAGCCCCGCGAGTGCGCGGGCTTGCCACGCACACGATCTGAAACGGGAAGCGCAATTTTTGGAATCGCCCGCAAACAAGAGCGTGAATAGCGATACGGTCGCAAGCGTACTGAAGCGCATCATCGCCGAGAACGGCCGTGAGCACGTCATGGGCTACGTCTTCGCGATCGTCTGCCTGATCATCGTCGCGCTCTCGACGGCCTATACGGCCTGGATCATGCGCGCGATCATCGACGAGGCTTTTGCCAACAGGCGGGCCGACATCGTGTGGGTCATCTGTCTGTCAATCTTCATCGCCTTCGTGGCGCGTGGTTTCGCCAGTTATGGCCAGGCGGTGGCGTTGTCGAAGGTTGGCAATAATATCGTCGCGCGTTACCAGCGACGGATCTATGCGCACCTGATGACGCTGTCAGTCGGTTACTACAACGACACACGCTCGGCGCAGATCGCCGCCCAGGTCAGCCAGAATGTCAGCGGTATCCGCGATGTAATGAACCTGACAATCACCTCGACGGCACGCGACCTGCTCTCCTTCGTCTCGCTGGTCGCGGTCATGGTCTATCAGGATCCGATCCTGAGCGTCATCATTTTCGTGATGGCGCCGCCGTTGCTTCTAGGACTTCGCTATCTTTCCAAGCGCCTTCGGGATGTCACAAAGGAATCGATCCACCTGAACAGCCGTGCTTTCGGGGCAATGCAGGAATCGATCCAGGGCATTGCGATCGTCAAGGCGTTCACCATGGAACGCGAGCTTGAAAAACGGGTCAATCAGATCATCGGCGTCGCTGAGCAGCGCGCCAACAAGATCGCCCGCCTCTCCGAACGCAATGCGCCGATGACCGAGAGCTTTGCGGGTCTGGCCGTGGCCGGTGTCCTGGCCTACGCCGCTTACCGCTCGATCTATTACAACGTCCCGCCTGGCGCGTTCTTCTCGTTTATCACCGCGTTGCTGCTTGCCTACGATCCGCTGCGCCGCCTTGCCAAGCTTCAGGTGCAGATGGAGCGCGCGGCCGTCAACGCGCGGATGATCTATGAATTGCTCGACATGGAGCCGCGGCAGCGCGATCTGCCGGATGCGAAGCCGCTGACGGCGACAGAAGCCCGCATCGAATTCCGCAATGTTTCCTTTGCCTATGGCAACGACCCTGTGCTGAGCGATGTGAGCTTTGTCGCAGAAGGCGGAAAGACCACGGCTCTTGTGGGGCCGTCCGGCGCCGGCAAGTCGACGATTATCAATCTGATCCCGCGCTTCTACGATCCGAAGAGCGGTGAGATCATCGTCGATGGGCAGGACATCGCCCATGTGACCAAGCAGTCGCTGCGTGAGCAGCTCGCTTATGTCTCGCAGCAGCCTTACCTGTTCGAGGGCTCGATCCGCGACAATATCCGTTATGGCCGTCCGGATGCGACGGATGCGGAGATCGAGGAAGCGGCGCGCCTTGCCTATGCCCACGACTTCATCATGGCGCAGCCCGACGGCTACGACACAGCGGTCGGCGAGAATGGCGTTACGCTTTCCGGTGGTCAGCGGCAGCGCCTTTCGATCGCGCGTGCGCTGGTGCGCAATGCACCGATCCTGCTTCTCGACGAGGCGACTTCAGCGCTCGATACGGAATCGGAAGCTGCCGTGCAAAAGGCGCTCGATGAAGCAATGACCGGACGAACCGTCGTCGTCATCGCTCACCGGCTATCGACCGTGGTGCGCGCCGACAAGATCGTCGTCATGCAGCAGGGCCGTGTCGTCGAGGAAGGCAATCACGAGACGCTTGCGAAGCTCGAAGACGGACTTTACGCTCGCCTGAACAATCTCCAGAGGCCTGCGGCCTCGAATTCCATTTGATGCGGGAATGCGACTGATATGAGCGGCGCTGCTATGAAACTGGTTGTGGTTGGGGCAGCGGGGCGCATGGGCCAGACGCTGATCCGGCTGATCGATTCCATTGACGGCGTCACGTTGCATGCGGCCATCGAACGCGCCGGCTCGCCCTTCGTCGGGCGCGACGCGGGCGAACTTGCCGGACTTGGGCCGAACGGCGTGATCATCGGTGATGATCCGCTTTCCGCCTTCCTGCATGCCGAGGGCGTGCTCGATTTCACCTCGCCGAACGCGAGCGTCGAATTTGCTGGACTGGCCGCGCAGGCGCGCATCGTCCATGTGGTCGGCACGACGGGATGCTCGGATGCCGACGATGCCAAGATCCAGGCGGCCGGGCGCCATGCGCGCATCGTCAAGTCGGGCAATATGAGCCTCGGCGTCAATCTTCTCAGTGTTTTCATCGAACAGGCAGCGCGGGCGCTTTCGCCGGAAGACTGGGATATCGAAGTTCTCGAAATGCATCACAAGCGCAAGGTCGATGCGCCCTCCGGCACCGCGCTGTTGCTCGGCGAAGCCGCTGCAAAGGGCCGCGCTGTCGACCTGAAGACCCAGTCTGTCCGCGTTCGTGACGGTCATACCGGCGCCCGCGAAGCGGGTACAATCGGCTTTGCGACGTTGCGCGGCGGGTCCGTGATCGGTGAACATTCGGTTCTCTTTGCCGGCGAAGGCGAGATCGTCTCGATGTCGCATAGCGCGGCGGACCGTTCGATCTTCGGCCGCGGGGCCATCAAGGCAGCGCTCTGGGCGCGCGACAAGAAGCCGGGTTTCTATTCCATGCTCGATGTTCTCGGGCTCTCTTCACAATAATCCCCACGGAGGCAGACTTTTATGAGCGGCACACTCGTTCTCGTTCGGCATGGCCAGAGCGACTGGAACCTGAAGAACCTCTTCACCGGCTGGAAGGACCCCGATCTGACCGAACTCGGCATTCAGGAAGCCACGACCGGCGGCCAGGCACTCGCCGACTACGGCATCAAGTTCGACGTTGCCTACACGTCTGCGCTCACCCGTGCGCAGCACACGCTGAAGCTCATCCTCGACAAGGTCGGCCAGCCCGGCCTGCAGACGATCAAGGATCAGGCTCTCAACGAGCGTGACTACGGCGATCTTTCCGGCCTCAACAAGGACGATGCCCGCGCCAAGTGGGGCGAGGAGCAGGTTCATATCTGGCGCCGCTCCTACGACGTCCCGCCTCCGGGCGGCGAAAGCCTGCGCGACACGGGCGCCCGCGTCTGGCCTTACTACCTGACGGAAATCCTGCCGCGCGTTCTTCGTGGCGAGAAGGTTCTCGTTGCGGCTCACGGCAACTCGCTGCGTTCGCTGGTCATGGTGCTCGACCACCTGACCCGTGAGCAGGTTCTGGATCTCAATCTCGCGACCGGCGTTCCGATGGTCTACAAGCTGAAGGCCGATTCCAGCGTCGCTTCCAAGGAAGTGCTGGGCGACATGTCCGCCGCACACTGAGCCGGGTTCATATCGATCAGAAGAGCCGGGCCAAGCGCCCGGCTTTTTTAGTTTTCGATGGTGAACTGCACCCGGTCGGCAGCGAAGCGGGTGACGGAATATTGAACGGGAACGCCGTCGAGATCGGTATTCATCGCCTTGGTGATCAGCAGGATCGCGCCCGGTGTGAGCTCAAGATCGGCGATATCCCCGGCGTCAGCATGCGCGGCGGTGATCTCCGTCGTTGCGCGCACATAGTCCTGCAAGCCAAGCAGCGCGAAGGCCTTGGTGATCGATTCCGTCTTGCGATAGGTTTCTGCGATATCACCAAAGCGCGCGGCCGGAAACCAGCTCGTCGCCCGTGACACCGGGCGCTTGTCGGCCTCCCTCGTCGTCTCCAGCCTGATGACCGCGTCGCCCACGCGCATCTTCAGCCAGCGAGCGACCTCCGCATCAGCGGGTTCAGCGGCAGCCGCCAGCAGGAAACCGCGCGTTTCTCTTGCCTGGCCGCTGATACCCGCCGTGAAACGGGTACGCTTGCTGATCGGGAAGTTCAGCCGTTCCCGGCGCTCGATCAGCGTGCCGCGACCCTGCACGGCGCGGACGATGCCTTCCTGCGCCAGCGCGGCAAGGGCGCTTCGAACCGTATGCCGGTTGACGCCGAACTGCTCGGCGAGCATCGTTTCCGGTGGCACCATGCCCGTTTCATCATAGGCACCGCGGGTGATTGCCTCGCGGATCCGATCCGCTATCTGACGCCATAGCGCCACCCCCGTCTGCCTTTGCACCTGCTTCAGCCCAGCCATTTCACCCCTGCCGTGTCACACGCTTGTCACGTCCCCGATTTAAGCGTAACCATATCTTGTATGGTTGTCTATATCAATAGACATTTCGAAGGATGTGGCGATGAGAGCAGCAGAGAAAATCGAGGCAGCCGACAGCAGGAAAAGAGTGGTCGATCTTCTCGCCCGCTCCGACCTTGCCGAATTGGATGACGCCTGGGAGGCGCTTGCGGATAAGCCGGAAGTGCAGGCGGTGCGCGGCCCCGAAACCGGGCTGGTGATGGTTCGTGGCCGTATTGGCGGCGGCGGCTCGCCCTTCAATCTCGGCGAAGTGACGGTCACCCGTGCAACGATCCGGCTGGCAAGCGGGACCGTCGGCCACGGCCAGTCGCTCGGCACCGATCGGAAGAAGGCACGGCTTGCCGCCATCTTCGATGCTCTCTGGCAGGAGGAGGCAAGCAGGGCTTTCGTCGAGGAAAAGCTGCTTCAGCCGATCGCCCGCCACATTGCCGCCGCGGCGCAGCAGAAGGCCGACGAGACGGCCGCGACTCGCGTCGATTTCTTCACCATGGTGCGGGGAGAAGACTGATGGACCTCAAGACCGATACTTTGACCGGCGGCTTTGCCGAGCCGGTTTTCCAGGCCCAGAGCGTCTTCAAGGCGATGATGGATGCCATGGCCCGCCCGGGCTCAGTCCAGACGCTGGCGCCCGATGCTGCGCCGCCGGCTCCCCTTGGCGTAGCTGCCGGTGCAATTGCATTGACGCTCTGCGATCACGACACGCCCGTCTGGCTTTCGCCTGCGCTCAACAAATCTGCGGTGCCGGGCTGGCTGAGCTTTCATACTGGTGCGACCGTCACGACCGAGAAGGCCGAAGCGCGCTTCGCCTTCGTCGACAGCGGCATGGCAGTTTCGTCTTTCGGACTCTTTGCGCCGGGCACGCAGGAATATCCCGACCGCTCGACAACGGTTGTTATCGAGATCGCTTCGCTCGAAGGCGGCAAGACGCTGGCGCTGATGGGACCGGGGATCAAGACCACGACGGAAATCGCGCCGTCGGGATTGCCGGAAACATTCATCCGCCTCTGGAACGAGAACCGCACCCTCTTCCCGAGGGGCATCGACATCGTTCTGACGGCGGGCAGCAGTTTCCTCTGCCTGCCGCGCACCACCAAAATTACCGCAACGGAGATGTGAGCCATGTATGTTGCAGTCAAAGGTGGCGAGGCCGCCATCGCCAATGCTCACCGCCTGCTCGCCGACCGGCGCCGCGGCGACCGCTCGCTTCCGGCCATCGGCATCGAGCAGATCGTTGCCCAGCTGGCTCTCGCGGTCGATCGCGTCATGGCCGAAGCCTCGCTCTACGACCGGACGCTGGCGGCGCTCGCCGTACGCCAGTCGCGCGGTGACATGATCGAGGCGATCTTCCTGCTGCGCGCCTACCGTACGACGCTGCCACGCTTCGGCTATTCACAGCCGCTCGACACCAGCCGCATGACCATCGAGCGCCGTATCTCGGCAACCTACAAGGACCTGCCGGGCGGCCAGCTGCTCGGTCCGACCTTCGACTACACGCACCGCCTGCTCGACCCGTCGCTCCTGACTGACGAAGCCGTCGAAGAGCCGGCTCAGCGCCAGGCCGAAACCGGCCGCGTCATCCGTGTTTCCGAGATCCTTGGCCAGGAAGGTCTGATCGAGGGCGATGGGGACATGCCCGAGGATCACGAGATCGGCGACCTGACGCGCGAGCCGATGGAATTCCCGATGAGCCGGGATCTGCGTCTGCAGGCACTGGCCCGCGGCGATGAAGGCTTCCTCCTGGCCCTCGGTTATTCGACGCAGCGCGGCTATGGCCGCAACCATCCCTTCACCGGCGAAATCCGCATCGGCGAGGTGGAAGTCGAATTCGATGTTCCGGAACTCGGCTTCGCCGTCTCGCTCGGCACCATCCAGGTAACCGAGTGCCAGATGGTCAACCAGTTCAAGGGCTCGGCCAAGGCGCCGCCGCAGTTTACCCGCGGCTATGGACTGGTCTTCGGCCAGAGCGAGCGCAAGGCGATGTCGATGTCGCTGGTCGACCGCGCGCTTCGCGCCGGCGAACTCGGCGAAGACGTCACGGCACCGGCGCAGGACGAAGAATTCGTCATCTCGCATGCCGACAACGTTCAGTCGACCGGCTTCGTCGAGCATCTGAAACTGCCGCATTACGTCGACTTCCAGGCCGAACTCGATCTCGTGCGGCGCATGCGCCGCGACTTCGAGGCAAGCCGCCGCAACGGCGAAGCAATGAAGGAAGCAGCCGAATGACCGATCTTGCCACTTACAACTTCGCCTATCTCGACGAACAGACGAAGCGGATGATCCGCCGAGCCATTTTGAAGGCGATCGCCATCCCCGGCTACCAGGTGCCCTTCGCCAGCCGCGAAATGCCGATGCCCTATGGCTGGGGCACCGGCGGCGTGCAGGTCACGGCATCTATCATCGGCCCTGACGATGTGCTCAAGGTCATCGACCAGGGCGCCGACGACACGACCAATGCCGTCTCGATCCGCGCCTTCTTCCAGAAGGTCGCCAATGTGGCGGTCACCACGCATACCAAGGATGCGACGATCATCCAGACGCGCCACCGCATTCCGGAAGAGAAGCTCGGCGCCAATCAGGTGCTGGTCTATCAGGTGCCGATCCCGGAGCCGCTGCGTTTCCTCGAACCGCGCGAGACCGAGACCCGCAAGATGCATGCGCTGGAGGAATATGGCCTCATGCATGTGAAGCTCTACGAGGACATCGCCCATAACGGCCGGATCTCGAAGACCTACGCCTATCCGGTGAAGGTCGCCGGGCGCTATGTCATGGACCCCTCGCCGACGCCGAAATTCGACAATCCGAAGATGCACATGTCGGACGCGCTGCAGCTCTTCGGCGCCGGACGCGAGAAGCGCATCTACGCCGTGCCGCCCTATACCGACGTCGTCAGCCTCGACTTCGAGGACTATCCCTTCGAGATCCAGCGCTTCGGCAAGCCCTGCGCGCTCTGCGGCGCCGAGGAAGTCTATCTCGACGAGGTCATCCTCGACGACAAGGGCGGGCGGATGTTCGTCTGCTCCGATACCGACCATTGCGAAGACCGCCGCGAGCACGGCCATGCCGGCGAAATGCTTGCGCCCAAGGAGGCTGCGGAATGACCGACACACCGCTTCTCAAAGTCAACGACGTCTCGAAATTCTACGGCAACCGCATCGGCTGCCGGAACGTGTCCTTCGATCTCTGGCCCGGTGAAGTGCTGGCGATCGTCGGTGAATCCGGCTCCGGCAAGACGACGCTTCTCAACTGCATCTCGACCCGCCTGATGCCGACCACCGGCAGCGTCGAGTATCACATGCGCGACGGCAGCTACCGCGATCTCTATCGCATGAACGAGGCCGAGCGCCGCTTCCTGATGCGCACCGACTGGGGCTTCGTGCACCAGAACCCTGCCGATGGCCTGCGCATGACGGTTTCGGCCGGCGCCAATGTCGGCGAGCGGCTGATGGCGATCGGCGACCGGCACTACGGCAAGATCCGCTCGACGGCCATCGACTGGCTGGAGCGCGTCGAGATCAATGCCGAGCGCATCGACGACCAGCCGCGCGCCTTCTCCGGCGGCATGCGTCAGCGCCTGCAGATTGCCCGCAATCTGGTTACCGGCCCTCGCCTCGTTTTCATGGACGAGCCGACCGGCGGCCTCGACGTCTCGGTGCAGGCCCGCCTGCTCGATCTCGTCCGTGGTCTCGTCAACGATCTCGGGCTTGCGGCGATCGTCGTCACCCACGATCTCGCGGTTGCGCGCCTGCTGTCTCACCGGATGATGGTGATGAAGGACGGCAATGTCATCGAGCATGGTCTCACCGACCGCGTGCTCGACGATCCGCGCGAGCCCTATACCCAGCTTCTCGTTTCCTCCATCCTGCAGGTGTGACCATGGCAACGCCACTCGTCGTTTCGGAAGTCGCAAAGAGCTTCACCATGCATCTGCGCGACGGCATCAAGCTGCCCGTCGTCTCGGATGTCTCCTTCTCGGTTGCCGCAGGCGAATGCGTCGTGCTCGGCGGCCCCTCGGGCATCGGCAAGAGCTCGCTCCTGAAGATGATCTACGGCAACTATGCCGTCGATACCGGCCAGATCCTGGTCAATCACCAGGGCAAGGTCGTCGATCTCGCCTCGGCCGATCCGCGCACGATCATCGAGGTGCGCAAGCAATCGCTTGGCTATGTCAGCCAGTTTCTGCGCACCGTGCCGCGCGTTGCAGCCCTCGACGTCGTTGCCGAGCCGCTGCTTGCCCGCGGCGTAGCGGCGAGCGAGGCGCGTGAGCGGGCTGCCGTCCTGCTGACCAAGCTCAACCTGCCGGAGGCACTCTGGCAGCTGCCGCCCGCGACCTTCTCGGGCGGCGAGCAGCAGCGCGTCAACATCGCCCGCGGCTTCATCACCGATCACACCATCCTGCTGCTCGACGAACCGACGGCATCGCTCGACGCCACCAACCGCGCTGTCGTCGTCGCCATGATCGCCGACAAGAAGAAGGCGGGCGTTGCCCTGCTTGGCATCTTCCATGACGAGGAAGTGCGCGAAGCCGCCGCCGACCGCATTCTCGACGTCCAGAAATTCTCTCCCAGAAAGGCCATTGCGGCATGACACGGCAGATTGGCGAAAAGCCCTATATCCACGAGACGGCATCGGTCAGCGACGCCACGCTTGGCCGCTATACCGAGGTTTCGGAACGGTGCCGGATCAGCGAAGTGGAGTTCGGCGACTATTCCTACATCATGCAGGACGGCTCGATCTGGTGCGCGACGATCGGCAAGTTCGTCAACATCGCCGCCGCGGTGCGCATCAACGCCACCAACCATCCGACCTGGCGGGCGACACTGCACCACTTCACCTACCGCGCCACCGACTACTGGCCGGATGCCGACATGGAGACCGATTTCTTCGAGTGGCGCCGGTCCAATCGCGTCACCATCGGTCATGACGTGTGGATCGGTCATGGCGCGACGATCCTTCCCGGCGTGACCGTCGGCAACGGCGCCGTGATCGGCGCGGGTGCCGTCGTGTCCAAGGATGTCGCTCCCTACACGATCGTCGGCGGCGTACCGGCAAAGCTCATTCGCGAGCGGTTTGGCAGGGGCGTCGGCGAGCGGATGGACAAGCTTGCCTGGTGGGATTGGGAGCATGCGAAACTGCGTTCGGCACTCGACGATTTCCGCGCGCTTTCGGCGGAAGATTTCCTTAGCCGGCACGGCGTTTGAAGCAATTTTGCCGGCACCGATTGTGACAGTCATTACACAAAACTGACATTGGAGGTTCATCAAGCGGGAATAATGCACTGCGAGACGAAGGTCCCGGATTGCAAGGAAGAGCATGATGTTCGAGCTGAAGAATGTCACCCGCCGTTTTGGCAAAAAGCTGGCAGTGGAT
This sequence comes from Rhizobium sp. 01N424, assembly GCF_056399485.1. NCBI lineage: Bacteria > Pseudomonadati > Pseudomonadota > Alphaproteobacteria > Hyphomicrobiales > Rhizobiaceae > Rhizobium > Rhizobium sp. 01N424. Next base: position 71,758 of record NZ_JBFTRK010000001.1, on the reverse strand, counting down.
TCCGTCACGCTCGATATTCCGCAAGGGCAGATGGTCGGCATTATCGGCCGTTCGGGTGCCGGCAAGTCCACTCTTCTCCGGATGATCAACCGCCTGCAGGAGCCGACCTCCGGCTCCATTCATTTCGGCGGCGTGGAAGTCTCGTCGCTGCGCGGCGAGGCGCTTCGCAACTGGCAGCGCGACTGCGCGATGATCTTCCAGCAGTTCAATCTGGTGCCGCGTCTCGATGTGCTGACGAACGTGATGCTCGGCCGCCTGAACCATCGTCCGACGATGCTCTCGCTGCTTAGCATCTTCAGCCGCGAAGAGCGCATCCATGCGATCGCCGCTCTGGAGCGCCTTGGTATCGAACAGACGGCGCTGCAGCTCGCCGGTACGCTTTCGGGTGGCCAGCAGCAGCGCGTGGCGATTGCCCGGGCGCTGATGCAGAAGCCGAAGATGGTTCTCGCCGATGAGCCGATTGCCTCGCTCGACCCTCTGAACGCGAAGATCGTCATGGACGCGCTGCGCGACATCAACGAGCGCGAAGGCATCACCGTCATCACCAACCTGCACACGCTCGACACCGCCCGCAGCTATTGCGAACGGATCGTCGGCATGGCCGGCGGCCGCGTGGTCTTCGATGGAAAGCCCGGCGACCTCGATGCCTCTGCAGTCAAGGAAATCTACGGCACCGACAAGGACGGCGCCGGTATCGACGAAACCATGACGTCGACATCGATCAACATTCCGGCGGCAGCTGCCGCCCATCAATCCGCCGGCCTCCAACCGCTGGCGCTGGCCGGTCTCTGAGCGAGACGGCTGCGATCGAGAGCCCGCGTCAAGGGCACAGTTCTTCGTATCAAGAGAGACCACCGGGGACACCGGTCAATCAGGAGAGTACCATGTTGAAGAAAGCACTCTTTGCCGCGACGGCGCTTTTCGCGCTTTCCGGCGTTTCGCATGCTGCAGACCTCAAGGAATTCCGCGTCGGCATTCTCGGTGGCGAAAACGAAACCGACCGCCTGCGTAACTACGCCTGCCTCGCCGACCACCTGAAGACCGAATTCGGCTTCGAAAAGGTTTCGCTGTTCCCGGCCGCCGACTATGACGGCGTTATCCAGGGTCTCCTCGGCGGCACGCTCGACTTCGCAGAACTCGGCGCTTCCGGCTATGCAGCCGTCTACCTGAAGGACGCAAAGGCCGTTACCCCGATCCTGACCACGCAGCAGAAGGACGGCTCGACCGGCTACTACTCGATCGGTCTCGCACTGAAGTCCTCCGGCATCAAGACAATCGCCGACGCCAAGGGCAAGAAGCTCGGCTACGCCGATCCGGACTCTACCTCGGGCTACCTCGTTCCGCTGACGCAGATCCCGAAGGACACGGGCATGCCGAACGACCAGTTCTTCGCCTCCACGCAGTTCAACGGCGGTCACGAGAACAACCTTCTCGCTGCCTATGACGGCAAGGTCGACGTTGCTGTCGACGACTCCTCGGGCCTCGGCGATTTCAAGGACGGCTACACCTCGGGCACCTTCCGCAAGGAAGTCGACAAGGGCGCCGTCGACCCGAACAAGCTGGTCGAAGTCTGGCGCTCGCCGCTGATCCCGAACGGCCCGCTCGTCGTTCGCAACGAGCTCGGCGAAGAGTGGCAGAAGAAGCTGGCTGCCTTCTTCACGGCTCTGCCGGAGAAGGACCACAAGTGCTTCACCGCCATCGAAGGCGGCGACTACAAGGGCTACGCGCCTGTCACGCACGAATTCTACAACGCCGTTGTAGACGTTCGTAAGGCTGCCATCGGCGGCTGATCGACTGGCATTCATTGGGGGCGGCCGTCATTGGCCGCCCTTTTTCCTGCGAAGAAGCGGACACGTCATGACCCTTGCCGATTCCCGGATCCACACGCATGAAACCCAGCAGAGCAGCCGAGAGATTGGCGATGCCTGGGGCCGCATGGTGGCGCGCCGCCGTCTCTATACCGGCATCGGTCTGATCCTGCTTCTGATCGCCTTCGTCAGCTCGGTGCGCTTCGCCGACGAAAGCAACGCCGGTCACTTCTTCGACCGCCTTCCGCATCTCTTCGACTTCCTGAGCTGGCTGATCCCGAAGGACTGGCACGACGTCTGGCGCGCGCTGTTCGATCTGGCGAGCCCGAACGACAAGGGCGGTGAGGAGTTCAACTTCGCCAAGGGCCGGGTCTATGTTTTCGGCGACTATTACATTCCTGAATATTTCGAGCTGATGATCATCACGATCAACGTCGCGCTCGTTTCGACGATCATCGGTTTCATCTTCGCGGTGCCGCTGAGCTTCTTTGCCGCCCGCAATCTGACCAGGAACTGGCCGCTGCGGGTGTTTTCGAAGCGGGTGATGGAATTCCTGCGCGCCTTTCCGGAGATCGTCATCGCCGGCCTGTTTTCCGCGATCCTTTCGATCGGTCCGGTGGCCGCGATCATTGCCGTGTCGCTGCATACGATCGGCGCGCTCGGCAAGCTGTTTTACGAAGTCGTCGAAAACATCGATATGAAACCGGATGAAGGCATGAAGGCGGTCGGCGCCAACTGGCTGGAGCGCGTCCGTTTCGCCGCCATGCCGCAGGTCATGCCGAACTTCGCCTCCTACGCGCTGCTGCGCCTCGAGATCAACGTGCGTGCTTCGACCATCATCGGCGCGGTCGGCGGCGGCGGCATCGGCGAGGAGCTGAAGCTTTCGATCTCGCGCGGCTTCGGCGCCAAGACGGTGGCTCTCGTGCTGTTGCTCTTCGTAACGATTGTTGCCGTCGATCAGTTCTCCGCATGGCTGCGCCGCCGTCTGGTCGGCGAGCACGCTTTCCTTCTGCAACATTGAGGCCCGCCATGACGGTGATCGACGCAAACCGGATGCACGAGATCGAGGCGCGCTATCCCGAATATTTCCACCGCTCGTTCCGCCAGCGGTTCGGTGCCCTGCTGATCGTTATCGCGACGCTGCTCTATGGTCTCTATGCCGTCTGGTTCTTCGACCTTCCGAAGCTACTCGCCGAAGCCCATTGGGAGCGCGTCGGCATCTATCTCAGCCAATGGGTGAGCTACGACGTACAGCCCGAATTCCGCATTCAAGAGGACGGCTCGATCGAGACGCGCTACCCGCGCTTCTCGCCACTCGGCGACGATCCGCATCCTGATTGGGTGAAGAACGAACCCGGCAGCGTCACCGTTTTCGTCAGCGGCACGAACCGCACGGTCGTGGTCACCAAGGCAATGACGACAGTCAACGCTCATGGCATCAGCGTTCCCGTCGATCTCTCATCCGGCGCCCCGAAGGTCGTCGGCGAAGTGCCGCCGTGGATGACCGTCTATGACGACAACGTGCTTGCCGATCTCGGCTTTGCCGGTGACGTCAGCATCGCCTCCGACCGCGTGAAGGTGCGAAAGCGCTTCCTCGGCTGGGCGAATTTCGTCTTCGATACGCATTCCCCTTTCTTCGACAAGCCGGCCGCCGAAGTTCTGAGCCTGATCGTATCGGGCCCGCGCCTCGACCCCAGCCAGTCGAACATCTCGCTTGCCTTCGACAATATCTGGAACAATTCGGCCTGGCAGCACGGCGACGTCTGGACCAAGCTTTTCCAGACCATTGTCATGGCCTTCCTCGGCACCCTGCTCGGCTCGCTGGTGGCGTTCCCGCTGGCTTTCCTGGCGGCGCGCAACATCACGCCGAACCGGCTGCTGAACCAAGTGCTGAAGCGCTTCTTCGACTTCCTGCGCTCGGTCGACATGCTGATCTGGGCGCTGTTCCTGACCCGTGCTTTCGGCCCGGGGCCGCTTGCCGGTTCCGGCGCCATCTTCCTGACGGAGACGGGCACGCTTGGAAAGCTCTATTCGGAAGGCCTCGAGAATATCGACAACAAGCCGCGCGAAGGCATCAAATCGACCGGTGCCTCGACGATGCTCGTGCATCGCTACGGCATCATCCCGCAGATCGTCCCCGTCATCGTCAGCCAGACGCTCTACCAGTGGGAATCGAATGTCCGCGGCGCGACGATCATCGGCGCCGTCGGTGCCGGCGGTATCGGCCTGAAGCTCTGGGAAGCGATGCGCACGAACTCCAACTGGGAGAACGTCGCTTATATGGTCATCCTGATCCTGATCGTCGTCTTCCTATTCGACATGGCCTCGAACGCGCTTCGCCACCGGCTGATGGGCAGCAAGACGCATTAAAAAGATTATGGCGCCACGGCGTCATCATCATTCTGTCACGGAAATCTTTTAGCCGGGAACGAGCTTGCAGTCCGCGGTCAAATCACTGAGATTACGACCCCTGTTTCTGACGTTTTCCCGGGACAAGACCTTTGCGATACGCTCTCTATTTCACGCCGCCGCAGGATGATTTCCTGACGCGGGCGGCTGCCGAATGGCTCGGCCGCGATGCGTTTTCCGGCGAAACTTACCCGGCTCCCGAAGAGGCGAGGCTTCCTGCCGAAGAGCAACTGGCGCTGACAGCAGACCCGCGCCGCTACGGCTTCCACGCGACGATCAAGGCGCCATTCGCGCTTGCCTCCTCTGTCACCGAGAGCGACCTGATGGCCGTGGTCGAGGACTTCGCGGCCCGCACACCTGCCTTCGAAATCCCCGAACTGGTGCTCGGCCAGCTTGGCCGGTTCTTCGCACTCGTGCCCGGCTCGCTGCATCCGCCGCTTCAGGATTTTGCCGCAAGCGTGGTAAAGTCCTTCGAGCCGCTGCGTGCCGCCCTGTCCGAGGCCGATATTGCCAGGCGCAAGCCGGAGAAGCTGACGGAAAGCCAGAGAGCCAATCTGATGCGCTGGGGCTACCCCTATGTCATGGACGATTTCGGCTTCCACATGACACTGACCGGCCAGGTTCCGGACGAGCGCTCGGCGCTGATGAAATCGATCCTGGAGCGGCGTTTTGGCGCTTTCACCGGACGTCCGCTTTCCATTTCCGGCATCGCCGTCTTCACCGAGGAGACACGCGGCGCCGATTTCAAGGTTCATAGCCTTTTGCCGTTTACCGGCACCAAACGCTGAAAGACGATGCAATGACAAAAGAGACCGTGCTTTCCAACGCCCGCATCATTCTCGAGGATGACATCCTTCACGGCTCGCTGCTGATCCGCGACGGCAAGATCGCCGACATTTCCGAGGGCAACTCGGCCTATGGCGAGGACTTCGAGGGCGACTACCTGCTCCCCGGCCTCGTCGAACTGCATACCGACCACCTCGAAGGCCACTATTCGCCACGCCCCGGCCTGCGCTGGCACAAGACGGCAGCGATCCAGGCGCATGATGCGCAGATCGTCACCTCCGGCATCACCACCGTCTTCGACTGCCTGCGCATGGGCGCGGACGAGGATGGCGGCTTCGATCGCGGCGAGATGCGCGACATGGCCGACGCCATCCAGAAGGCCGAGCAGGAAGGCCGCCTGCGGGCCGAGCATCTGCTGCATCTGCGCTGCGAGGTCTCGGCCGACAACGTCATGGAGCATTTCGCCGACTTCGAGAACGACCCCTATGTCCGTCTCGTCTCGCTGATGGACCACGCCCCCGGCCAGCGGCAGTTCCAGACCATGGACCAGTACATCTTCTATTATCAGAAGAAGCGCGGCCTCTCCGACGAGGTGTTTGCCAAGTTCATCGAGAAGCGGCTTGCCGAATCCGCCCGCAACTCCACGCCCCACCGCATCGCCATTTCCAAGATCTGCAAGGAACGCGGCATCACGATTGCCAGCCACGACGACGCGACGCTCGATCATGTGGACGAGGCGATCGAGAACGGCGTGCGCCTTGCCGAGTTCCCGACGAGCTTCGACGCTGCCAAGGCATCGCACGAGCACGGCATGAGCGTCCTGATGGGCGCGCCGAACATCGTGCGCGGCAAGTCGCATTCCGGCAATATCGCCGCCCGCGATCTGGCCGAGCGCGGCGTTCTGGATGTGCTGTCTTCCGACTATGTGCCGCTCAGCATGCTCTATGCGCCCTTCATCATCGCCGATGAGGTTGAATCCATTTCGCTGCCGAAGGCGATTGCCATGGTCACATCGACGCCGGCCCGCACCGTCAGCCTCGACGACCGCGGCCGGATCGCCACCGGGCTGCGCGCCGATCTGGTGCGCGTCTTCCGTGACGAAGGCGTGCCGGTCACCCGTTCCGTCTGGCGCGAAGGACGCCGTGTCGCATGATCCCGTCGCACGAACCTCACGCCGTTCCCGGCAGTGAACGCGGCATCATGGTCGTCGTTGTCGGCCCGAGCGGCGCCGGCAAGGATACGCTGATCGCCGTCGCTGCCCAGCATTTCGGCAGCCGTCCCGACGTGCATTTCGTCCGCCGCGTCATCACCCGTGATGGCGATGCCGGCGGCGAGGACCATCTTTCCGTCTCGGATGCCGGCTTTGCCTCGATGGAGCAATCCGGCAGCTTCGCCGTCTGGTGGGAAGCGCATGGCCTGAAATACGGCATTCCGGCCGAGGTCTCCGTGGCGCTCGGCAAGGGACACCTGGTCATCGCCAACGGATCACGCTCAGCCTTGCACCACTTCCAGGCCGCCTTCCCGCGTCTCAAGGTGATCAACGTCACGGCCCGGCCTGAGGTGCTCGCAGGCCGACTTGAAGCCCGCGGCCGCGAAACCCATGAAGACATCATGGCCCGTCTCGCCCGCGGCTCGCTGACGGTTCGCGGCGACTACGACGTCACCGATCTCGACAATAGCGGGACGCTGGCCGAGGCCGAACGCAAGATCGTCGATACGCTGAACGGCTTCCTCGCGGAAGTGGGCTGATCGAAGGAGATCCCATGGCCATCGTCGTCCTACCCTACGATGACAGTTGGCCGGATCTCTTTGCGCAGGTGAGCGCCGAACTCGCGCCGGTGTTCGCCGGGTTGGCACCGGTGTTCCACCATGTCGGCAGCACATCCGTTCGCGGACTGGCGGCAAAGCCGAAGATCGATCTGCATGCAGCCTTTGCAGATCTGGATATCGTCGCCACGGCCGTCGAGCGGATGCAGGCGGTGCCCGGTTACACCTATCACGGCGACAAGTATAACGATCAGAGCTGGACGTTCACGAGCGGCAAGACCTATGGGGCGCGGCTATATCTTTGCACGTTGGAGAACCACGTGCTGCGCGACCGCATCCTGTTTCGCGATTATCTCAGGACACATCCCGAAAGGGCGGCCGCCTATGCCGCGCTGAAGCTGCGGCTGATGGGCGAGGCAAAGGACGACTGGGGTTATTATACCGGCGGAAAGACGGAGTTTGTCTGCGAGACGGTGCGCCTCGCTGAATTGCAGCGCCGTTAAACCGGCGCTGCAGCCGCATACCTACTCGCCCTCGCCCCGCGCCGAGACGATTTCACGCTTGCCGACATGGTTTGCCGGGCCGACGAGGCCTTCCTTTTCCATGCGTTCCACCAGCGATGCGGCGCGGTTGTAGCCGATGCCGAGGCGGCGCTGGATGTAGGAGGTCGAGCACTTCTTGTCACGCAGTACGACCTTGACCGCCTGCTGATAGAGCTCGTCGCCATCCTCGGCGCCCATGGCGCTCTTGTCGAAGACGGCGCTGTCTTCGGCTTCCTCTTCTTCTTCGTCGCCCGCCGTGACCGTATCCAGATATTCCGGACGGCCCTGCGTCTTCAGGTGTGCCACGACCTTTTCGACCTCGAGATCGGAGACGAAGGGACCGTGGACGCGGGCGATGCGGCCGCCACCCTGCATGTGCAGCATATCGCCTTGGCCGAGCAGCTGCTCCGCACCCTGCTCGCCGAGAATGGTGCGGCTGTCGATCTTCGACGTCACCTGGAAGGAGATGCGGGTCGGGAAGTTCGCCTTGATCGTGCCGGTGATGACATCGACCGAGGGGCGCTGCGTCGCCATGATCAGGTGGATACCCGCGGCACGCGCCATCTGTGCCAGACGCTGGATCGCGCCTTCGATATCCTTGCCGGCGACCATCATCAGGTCGGCCATCTCATCGACGATGACCACGATGTAAGGCATCGGCGTCAGGTCCAGCTCCTGCTGTTCCTCTATCGGCGCGCCAGTGCCCTTGTCGAAGCCGACGGGGACCATGATGTGGATGGTCTCGTCCTTTTCGCGGGCCTGTGCGACGCGGCCGTTATAGCCGTCGATATTGCGCACACCGAGACGCGACATCTTGCGATAGCGCTCTTCCATCTCGCGGACCGCCCATTTCAGCGCCATCACGGCCTTCTTGGGATCGGTCACGACGGGGGTCAGCAGGTGCGGTATACCGTCATAGACGGACAGCTCCAGCATCTTCGGATCGACCATGATCAGGCGGCACTGTTCCGGCGACATGCGATAGAGCAGCGACAGGATCATGGTGTTTATGGCAACGGACTTGCCCGAACCGGTGGTGCCGGCAACGAGCAGATGCGGCATCTTCGCGAGCTCGGCGATGACAGGTTCGCCGCCGATCGTCTTGCCGAGGCCGAGTGCCAGCTTGTAGCTGCTCTTGGCGAAATCCTGGCTTTCGATCATTTCGCGGAAATAGACCGTTTCGCGCGTCTGGTTCGGCAGTTCGATACCGATGACGTTACGCCCAGGCACCACGGCAACGCGCGCCGAAAGGGCAGACATCGAACGGGCGATATCGTCGGCAAGGCCGATGACACGCGACGACTTCACGCCGGGCGCCGGCTCGAATTCGTAGAGGGTGACAACCGGGCCGGGACGGACGTGGATGATCTCGCCCTTGATGCCGAAATCTTCGAGCACGCTTTCCAGGAGGCCGGCGTTCTGCTCGAGCGCTTCCTGGGTCATGATTTCGCCCAGGCGCTCCGGCGGCTGCTGCAACAACTCGTTCGGCGGGAATTCGTAGCCGGATGCATCGACCTTCGCGGCAGCAGGCTTTGCAACAGCCAGACGCTGCGCCGGCATCGTCACCGGGGCGACGGAGGGTGTGCGGACCGGGATCGGTGCGATCGGCTGCGTGCGGGCTTCTACCGGTGCCGGCTGTGGCACGGGTGCCGCCGGTTGAACCGGCTTTGCCTGGGGCGGGGCGGCCAAGGCGGCTGGCGCAGCGGGCGCCGGTGCCGCGATCGGCGCCGGTGCGATTGCAGATGGGGCGGCGGCAGGCGCCGCTTCCATGCGCCGGTGCGGGTGCCATTCCATGACGCGGAAATTGGCGATGATCGACTCGGCGGATACCTCCACCTTCGGCATCGGAACCGGGTGGAACTGCGGCGCGGCAGGTGCAGCGCCCTCTTCGAAGGCCATGACCTCCCAGAAGGCGAAGTCCGAAATCGAGGCAAGCTCACCGGCGGCATGATAAGGCCCTGCCGCCACAGGCGCTTCCGGCAAAGACGGAACGTGAACGGGTGCAGCGGGCTGGACCGGTGTGCGGACGATGGGCAGCAACGGTGGCCTGACGACAGGCTGCGCCGCCACGCGGGTCACCGGCGGCAGCGGGGCGCGGACGGCTGGCGCGGGCTGCGGGGCGTGCGCGTCGAAGGGGACATCGACGAGGATCGGCGTACGGCTTTCCACGGCCTGAGCCGCTTCGGCGACGACGACCTCTACAGGCTCATCCAGCTGCGGGATTTCAGGCGGGGTGCGGCGCAGCAGGTTCTCCGGCGTACGGGTGAACCGGACATTCGGCGCCAGCGAAAAATTGCTCTGCCAGATTGGCGGCGCCGGGCGCTCACCTGTGCCGTCTTCATCCTGATGCGCGTCAACTTCCGCAGAAATCTCCGCGGCATCCGTCAAGTTCGTTCTGGGAAAACGCATGCGACCTGCTGCTCACTCAAATTACCGACCTGAACGGATTAGAAAAGGAAGGTTAATAAGTTCCTTCCTTCCGCATTAAAATGCCACGCGCATTTTGCCGTAAATCAAACGGAATCAAAGACTTGGATCTTTAAGAAAAATCTTTGCAAATATCGGACGAAGCGCTCAGTGCGCTTCGTCCCAGTTGCTAGCCGCGCGCGCATCAACCTTGAGCGGAACGCGCATTTCCAGCGCCGGCATGGTGGCATTCTCCATAACGGAGACGATGGTCGGCATGGCCTTCTCGACGTCGGCGTCCTCGACTTCGAAGATCAGTTCGTCGTGTACCTGCAGCAGCATGCGCACACGATCGGCCAGACCGGCCTCGGCAAGCGCCGGTTCCATCTTGATCATCGCCCGGCGAATGACATCGGCAGCCGAGCCCTGGATCGGCGCGTTGATCGCAGCGCGCTCGTTGAAGGCGCGCACCGACGGATTGGACGAGCGGATTTCCGGATAGTTGATTCGCCGGCCGAAGATGGTTTCGACATAGCCCTTGTCGCGGGCCATCTGCTTGCGGCTGTCCATGTAGTCACGGATGCCGGGGAAGCGCTCGAAATACTTCTTGATGTAGTCGCCCGCCTCGGAACGCTCGATCGACAGCTGATTGGCAAGACCGAAGGCCGAAATGCCGTAGATGATCCCGAAATTGATTGCTTTGGCGCGGCGGCGGACATCGCTCGGCATACCTTCGACAGGAACGCCGAACATCTCCGAGGCGGTCATGGCATGAATATCGACGCCATCGGCGAATGCCTGGGTCAGCTGCGGGATATCGGCGACATGGGCCAGCACGCGCAGTTCGATCTGGCTGTAGTCGGCCGAGATCAGCTTGTGCCCCGGCGTCGAGATGAAGGCCGTGCGGATCTTGCGACCTTCGGCAGTGCGGACCGGAATATTCTGAAGGTTCGGCTCCGACGACGAAAGTCGGCCGGTCGTGGTGGAGGCCAGCGAATAGGACGTGTGGACCCGCTTGGTCTGCGGATGCACGTATCCCGGAAGCGCGTCGGTATAGGTGGACTTCAGCTTGGTCAGCTGGCGCCAGTCGACGATCTTGCGCGGCAGCTCGAAGCCGGCCGCGGCCAAGTCTTCGAGAACGCTTGCCGATGTCGACCACTGGCCGGTCTTGGTCTTCGTGCCGCCTTCGAGGCCCATCTTGCCGAACAGGATATCGCCCAGCTGCTTCGGCGAACCGATGTTGAAGCGCTCGCCCGCCAGCGTGTAGACTTCGTCCTCGAGGCGTGCAGCGCCCTGCGCCAGCTCGCCCGAGAGGCGCGAGAGAATCTGACGGTCGACGGTGATGCCGCGCTCTTCCATATGGGCGAGAACGGGCAGGAGAGGACGCTCCAGACGCTCGTAGATCGTCGTCAGCTTGGCGGCGGCGAGCCGCGGCTTCAGAACCATCCAGAGGCGCAGGGTGACATCCGCGTCTTCGGCGGCGTAGTGCGTTGCCCTGGTGATATCGACGAGATCGAAGGTGACGTTCGACTTGCCGCTTCCGGCGACGTCCTTGTAGGCGATCGGCTTGTGGCCGAGGAACTTCTCAGACAGCGGATCCATGCCGTGGGCCCCGGTGCCGGCGTCAAGGACGTAGGAAATCAGCATGGTGTCGTCGAAGTTCTTCGTCTCGACGCCGTAGCGCTTCATCAGCAGGTAATCGTATTTCAGGTTCTGTGCGATCTTGAGAACCGATTCGTCTTCGAGCAGGGCCTTCAGCCGCGGCAGCGCATCGCGCATCGGGATCTGGTTTTCAGCCAACCCGCCACCGAGCAGATCGCCGACGCCGGTCTTGTGCCCGATCGGCACATAGGCGGCACGAATCGACACGCCTGTCGGATCCTTGGCGTTGTCGGCAATCGCTAGCGAGAAGCCGACGAGCTCGGCCTGCATCGCATCCAGCGACGTCGTTTCGGTGTCGAAAGCCACGAGGCCGGTATCGCGCGCAGCGGCGATCCACTGATCGAGCGTCGCGACATCACGGATCGTCACATAAGCCGAATGGTCGAACGGCAAGGCAGCGAAGGCTTCGGCGCGCTGCTTGGCAAGATCGGCAGCAACGAAGGCACCCTCGACCGCAGCGGCCCTGGCTTTCTCCGGCACCGGAACGGAGGCGCCGGCTACATCCGGAATACCGCCGGCAACCGGGGCGGGCTCCGCCACATCGAGATCCGGGCCGTGCGCTGCGGCACCCCATTCGACGGCCACTTCTGCCGGCTCGATGGCATTGGCATCGCAATCGCAGGCTTCGGCGACGCGGCGCGTCAGGGTCGTGAATTGCATGGTCTTCAGGAAGCCGATGAGCTTCGGACCGTTCTGCGGCTCAAGCACCAGATCCTCGACCTTGAGCTCCAGCGGAACGTCGAGACGCAGCCGCACGAGCTCCCTCGAAAGACGCGCCTTGTCGGCGTTCTCCATGATCGTCTGGCGGCGTTTTTCCTGCTTGATCTCGTGGGCACGCTCCAGAAGCGTATCGAGATCGCCATATTCGGCCAGCAGCTGCGCCGCAGTCTTCGGGCCGATGCCGGGAATGCCCGGGACGTTATCGACCGAATCGCCGGTCATCGCCTGCAGGTCGATCATCTTCTCCGGCGGCACGCCCCATTTCTCGATGACGTCAGGGATGCCGATCTGCTTGTCCTTCATGCTGTCGTACATGTGGACATTCGGCGTCACCAGCTGCATCAAGTCCTTGTCCGAGGAGACGATTGTCACATCGGCGCCCGTGGCCTCGGCCTGGCGGGCATAGGTGGCGATGATGTCGTCGGCCTCGAAACCTTCGGTCTCGATGCAGGGGAGGTTGAAGGCGCGGGTTGCCTGGCGGATCAAGCCGAATTGCGGGATCAGCTCCTCAGGCGGCGCCGAGCGGTTGGCCTTATAGGCGTCGTAGAGATCCTTGCGGAAGGTCTTCGAGGAATAGTCGAAGATGACCGCGAGATGCGTCGGCGTCACCCCCACCGAGGTGTCGCGCGCGTCGGTCAGGAGCTTCCACAGCATATTGCAGAAGCCGGAGACGGCGCCAACCGGCAAACCGTCGGATTTGCGGGTCAGCGGCGGCAGCGCATGGAATGCGCGAAAGATGAAGCCGGAGCCGTCTACGAGGAAGAGATGATCGCCTTTTTTCATGGCAGCATGGATAGCGTGGAGGCATCGCGAAATCCATATAAAGTTCTGTGGCATCCGGGATTCACCCCTTCACCGAACTGTTACCAATTTGTAATCGGCGGCTTATTCGCGTTCCCTTGAAAAACCACATTCCAGATCACAAATCAAAGTCACCGGCGTTTGATCGCGCCGCGGGTCTGATACCCGGCTTGTCCCCCGCCGCATCAGACTTGGACAAAGGCCTCATTCCCCTCTCCGGGCCTTTGTCCCCATTTTTGAGCCGCCATGGTCAACCTCCAGACCATGGCGGCTTTGTTTTCTGCATCAATGGATAAATCTGAAGCAAAAAGGCATCTTTTGATCCATCGCATGCGATTTGTTGCATTGTTTCAGCCGCGCTTTTGGGCCTAACTACAATCATGGGATTTAATCGCATGGATTCGGGAGCCTACCTTGCCAGCCAGCTGGCGAAGGGTTTCGCCCGCTCGCTGCAGCAGCGCGCGGGGCGTCTCGGCTTTTCTCCCGGCCAGTTTCCAATCCTGCTGGAACTGTGGGCCGAGGATGGCCTGACGCAGAAAAAGCTTCTTGAGCGGGTCGATATCGAGCAGGCAACGATGGCCAATACCCTGTCGCGCATGGTTCGCGACGGGCTGATCGAGCGGCGTCCGCATCCTTCCGACAAGCGGGCCCAGCTGATATTCCTGACGCCCAAAGCGCAGGCGATGCGGGACGAGGCGGTCGATACGGCCCGCGAAGCGGATCTGGCGCTGTTCGACGGCTTCAAGACCTTCGAGCGCGAACTGATGCTGGAATATATCCGCCGGCTTCTGGAGAACGCCAAGAAGATCTGAGCATTACCCCTGACGCGTGGCCGTGCGGTGAATTTTCAGCACCTCGGTTCCCGTCTGGGCGGAGAGGAAGCTCTCGCGCGCCGCCGCCTTGATGCTGGGTTCGATATCCGGCTTGCCAAGCAACAGCCCCTGCACCTGCGCGCAGCCTTCGTCCATTACGATCTGGCGCTGCACTTCGGTTTCGACCCCTTCGGTTACAACGGGCATCCCGAGGCTATGACCGAGCCCGATGATCGCACGGACGATCGAGCGCGCCGCGGCGTCATGTTCAAGCGCGCCGGTAAAGCTGCGATCGACCTTGATCTTGTCGAAGGGGAAAGTCCTGAGGTTGCTCAGCGACGAGAAACCGGTTCCGAAATCGTCCATGACGATCCTGACGCCGAGTTCTCGCAACCTGACCAGCGTTGCCATGACACGGGTACGATCGCGCACCAGTGCGGCCTCGGTGATCTCCAGCTCCAGCCTGGCGGGGGCAAGCCCGGTTTCCGTTAGAATGCCGGCTATCTGATCGTAAAGATTGGGCAGCATGAACTGCACCGGAGAAACATTGACGGCTATGGATAGCGGATCAGGCCAGCGCGCCGCCTCCATGCAGGCCTGCCGCAGCACCCATTCGCCAAGCTGGACGATCGTGCCGCTCTCCTCGGCGATTGGGATAAAGATATTGGGTTCGCTCATGCCATGGCCAGGCCGGTTCCAGCGCATCAGCGCCTCGTAGCCGTTGATTTCACCCGTCCTGGTGTCGAGGATCGGCTGGTAGCTCACATGGATCTGATTGCGGATGATCGCGTGGCGCAGATCGTTTTCGATCTGGCGTCGGGCACGCACCGCCTCGTCCATCTCCGCATCGAAGAAGCAGGCGCTGCCGCGGCCCGCATGCTTGACGCGATAGAGCGCCGTATCCGCATTGTTGCAGAGATCCTCCGCAGTCGTTCCGTCGGAGGGGAAGAGCGCGATCCCGATGCTGACGCCGACTGCGGTCGGATCGCGCGTCGTGTCCATTCCGGCAGCGAATTCATCAAGGATGCGGGCCGCCAGCCGGCGGGCGGCCTCCGGCTGCTTTCCGGGCTGGATGATCGCGAACTCGTCGCCGCCAAGGCGTGCCACCGTTTCGCCATCGGCGGCGCAACGCTTGAGGATCGCGGCGACCTTGCACAGGATACGGTCACCCTCTGCATGGCCAAAGATATCGTTGACCGCCTTGAACCGATCGAGGTCGAGGCAGAAGACAGCGACCTGGCTGCGTTTGCGGTGGGCGATCTGCAGCGCCTGGCGGATGCGGGTATCGAACAGCGAGCGGTTCGGCAAGTCGGTCAGCACGTCATGATGGGCGAGATGCTCGATCATCTCTTCGGCACGCTTGCGCTCCGTGAGATCGCGGATCACCAGCACCTCGCAGCCGCGTCCGCGATAGACGATCTTCTTGGCCACTACCTCGACGGATATTTCGGTTTCGTCGCGGGCGATCAGCAGCATCTCGCGATGCCCTTCGCCGTCGGCGCTATGGGAGATCAAGACCACATCGGGGACATTTCCCTGAAGCTCGGTGAATTTCCAGCCGGACATCTCCTGGAACCGCTCATTGGCATCGATGATCCGGCCGTCGCGCAGGATCAGCAGGCCTTCAAGCGAGGCGTTGGCGAGGCCGCGCAGGTCGGTGAGGTGGCTTTCGAGGAAGACTGCGCCGAGCGCGACAAGGATCAGCCCGGTCGATACAGCCATGATGATGGCTGCCAGGACATCGGTTGCGATCGTCATTTGGGCAACGTCCTTGGCCGGATCGGGAACAAGGACGATGCCGCTCATCGAGGTGAAGTGCAGTGCGCAGATCGACAGCACGAAAATCAGTGATGAGATGACGATGCGCTTTGCGCCCGTCAGCTTGAAAAAGGTCAGGAAAGACAGTGTCGCCAGGCCGGCACCGGTAACGACGGCGGCGAGCGTGACATAGGGATCGTATTCGATCGTTGCCTGCGCTTCGATCGCCTGCATGCCCGTCAGGTGCATGGTGGCAATCGCCAGCGCCATCAGCACGCCGCCTGAGGCGAAGGAGTAGCCGCTTGTCCCTTCCGAAGCGACGAGGATCGCGCCCCAGGAGCCGGCGATCGCCAGCACGACCGAAAGACCGGTGAGACCAAGCCCGTAGCTGATCGGCAGGCCGCCGTCATAGGCGAGCATGGCAATGAAATGCGTTGCCCAGATGCCGATGCCGCAGGCAAAAGCCGAGGCGGTGATCCACAAACGCCGCTGCCCTGCGTCGCACTCCTGAGCGCGCGAAAGCAGCAGCATGGTGGCCAGGCTGCCGACGAGGCAAACAATGGCGGCCGCCCCGACAAGGCGCCAATCGTGGTAATCCCTGACGCAAGCAATCACTGAAAACATTGGTCACCTCACCGCGTTTCCAGCCAAGCTATTTAGTGTTTGCTAAATAACCGTAAATTGCATTAGTGATTTCTTTCTCTCCATTTATTACACATTGCCAAAGTGGGACACTCGCCGGACCTGCGAGAAGCGACCACTGAACGACATAGCTTTTTCTCCTCGAAACCCGCTGGCCTTTGGTCTATCGTCCGGCCGGAATTTCAAGAGGAGTCGGAAATGACTGACGTCACACCGGTGCTTTCGCGCGCCGACCAGAATCTCAATTCAAGCCTCGACAAGCTGTTTGAGTTGCTGCGCATCAAATCGATATCGACGGATCCGGCTTTCAAGGCCGATTGCCGCAAGGCGGCGGAATGGCTCGTCGCCTATCTGAAGACGCTGAGCTTCGAGGCTTCGGTCCGTGACACGCCCGGCCATCCGATGGTGGTCGCCCATCACGACGGCGCCACACCAAATGCGCCGCATGTACTTTTTTACGGTCACTATGACGTGCAGCCGGTCGATCCGATCGAGCTCTGGGAAAACGATCCGTTCGAACCGGCGATCAAGGATGCCGGCAACGGCCGCAAGATCCTGACTGGCCGCGGTACCGCCGACGACAAGGGTCAGCTGATGACCTTCGTCGAGGCCTGCCGCGCCTATAAGGAAATCAACGGTGCGCTGCCCTGCCGCGTCACTATCCTGTTCGAAGGCGAAGAAGAGTCTGGTTCGCCGTCGCTGAAGCCGTTCCTGGAAGCCAATGCCGCCGAGCTGAAGGCCGACTATGCGCTGGTCTGCGACACCAGCATGTGGGACCACGAGACACCGGCGATCGCCGCTGCCCTGCGCGGCCTCGTCGGCGAGGAAGTCGTCATCACGGCTGCCGACCGCGACCTGCATTCGGGCCTGTTCGGCGGTGCTGCCGCCAACCCGATCCATATCCTGACGGAAGCGCTGGCGGGTCTGCATGACCAGACCGGCCGCATCACGCTCGAGAATTTCTACGAGGGCGTCGAGGAAACACCTGAGAACATCAAGTCGTCATGGGACAAGCTCGGACAGACGTCCGAGAGCTTCCTCGGTCAGGTCGGCCTTTCCGTACCATCAGGTGAAAAAGGCCGTTCGGTTCTGGAGCTTACCTGGGCGCGGCCGACGGCTGAGGTCAATGGCATCTGGGGCGGCTACACCGGCGAAGGCTTCAAGACCGTCATCGCTGCCAAGGCCTCGGCCAAGATCTCCTTCCGGCTTGTCGGCAAACAGGATCCGGCCGCCATTCGCGAGACGTTCCGCGCCTATATCCGCTCGAAGATCCCGGCCGACTGCTCGGTCGAGTTTCACCCGCACGGCGCCTCTCCGGCAATCCACCTGTCCTACGATTCGCCTGTCATCACCAAGGCGAAGAACGCGCTGTCCGACGAGTGGCCGAAGCCGGCTGTCGTCATCGGCATGGGCGGGTCGATCCCGATCGTCGGCGATTTCCAGAAGATGCTCGGGATGGAATCGCTGCTAGTCGGCTTCGGCCTTGCCGATGACCGCATCCACTCGCCGAACGAGAAGTACGAGCTTGCCTCCTACCACAAGGGCATCCGCTCTTGGGTGCGCATCCTGGAAGCACTGGCTTAAGACAGAAAAGGCGCGCAGCTCGAAAGAGCGCGCGCCATCCAGACAGACAAAAAGGCCGGCAAAAACCGGCCTTTCGTCATCTGCTTCACTTCGGTGCCAGTACATCCGTGGTCAAGGAGGAAGCAGATATTGCAGCCAGACTGATCCGGAAAGGTTAACAAACCATTAAGGCGTTTCACCCTCGCATCAGAACGCGTCAGGCATCTCGTGCCTTCGCCGCGTCCGGGCTGCGATCTCTTGAACTTTATATCGGTATCCGTACACCGCTTTTCAAGACACCGCGATTTTGCGCCGCCGTTCAAGCTGCATTCATCGGAAACACATTACAAGCCTTTGAAAGACAACGTGAATGCACGCCGCCTCATAAAAGCCGGCAAGCGCTCTAGCTTTGTCTGATGCCGGCCCCAAGCCGGCTGGAGAACATATAGGCGTCGGCTTTGCCGCGCCCAATAGGGAGTTGAAACGTGCGAAACACGCTTCTCAGGATCGCGGCAACGGGGCTGCTTCTGCTTGCCCCGGCAATCGCGCAAGCCGCCGAAGGCTATGCGACTGCCAACGTCAACATGCGGGCCGGGCCGAGCACCGGCTATCCGGCAGTCGTCGTCATCCCTGCTGGCGAATCCGTTGAAATTCATGGCTGCCTTGCCGATGTCCCGTGGTGCGACGTCGAGTTCTACGGCGGACGCGGCTGGGTCGCTGGACGCTATGTCCAGGCGCTCTATCAGAGCCGCCGCGTCTATGTGGGGCCGGAATATTACCGACCGCTCGGCATTCCGACCGTGGTCTTCAGCGTCGGCAACTATTGGGACCGGTACTATCGCAACCGCGATTTCTATCGCGATCGTGACCGTTGGCGCCGCGGCCCGGAATTCTACCGCCCGCCACCGCCCCGCGACTTTGACCGCCGCCCGGATTTCGACAGGCGCCCCGATTTCGATCGCCGTCCGGATTTTGACCGGCGCCCTGATTTCGACCGGAGGCCAGATTTCGATCGCCGCCCGGACTTTGATCGCGGCGGGGACCCGCGCCCGGATTTCAACCGCGGCCCCGACCGCAGACGGGATGACGGCGATCAGAACCGCCGCCCGCAATCCGACCGTCAACCGGACGCCCGCGAAAACAACAATGATGCCGCCCGCCAGCGTCTGCGCGACAATCTAAGGGGCATCATGCAGCACGGCGACGTCAATAACAATGACAACGACCGCCGCAGACCGCCGCGCGGGGCGTGCCAGCCTGACGATCCGAGCTGCAACAATTAATTCCAAGGGCGGCAGCGATGCCGCCCTTTCTGTTTGCCGAAGAGGCTGAACGAAAAAAGCCCGGCGCTCCGAAGGAGACACCGGGCCTGATTTCGATCGGCACGTATTGAGGGGGGACGGCCGACCTTAAGCGGAACGTGAGGGGCTGTCCCGCTGCAGAAGAAACAGCCGGGACGCCTAAAGGTTCCCAATTACCAGATGACGACACTCTTATGCGCCGCGACGAGATCCTGCATCGCTGCAAAAGGGCCGTGAAGCATCTTCAGCCGGCTCTCTTCCATCTTGGTGAGACGGTACTGCCGGGCAAAATCGTGGACGCTCCAGATTTCCCGCAGACGGGTTTCTTCAATTCTATTGAGATCGATGCTCATGACAAATGCCTATGCATTACGCTTATTGCTTTTTTCTTGGGCGCAACATGGCGGCATATATGTCAGTTTCATGACATTCGCAACGAATGGCAGCTATGCGCAAAAGCGAGAGCTCGAACCGCGTCAAATGGCTTCATCCAATAATGTTAACGCCCCCTTAAATCGCCGTATTTACAATTCAATCGGGTAGCTCCGCGTGACGAATGAAATGCGGGCGGCAAAGGGTACGACCGGTCCGGAATGGCAGGCAAAAGCAGATCACGCGACAGAATTGAA
The DNA here is from genome assembly GCF_056399485.1 of Rhizobium sp. 01N424. NCBI lineage: Bacteria > Pseudomonadati > Pseudomonadota > Alphaproteobacteria > Hyphomicrobiales > Rhizobiaceae > Rhizobium > Rhizobium sp. 01N424. The sequence goes on along the minus strand of NZ_JBFTRK010000001.1, from coordinate 52,152 downwards.
CCGTCCTTCAGCGGCCGCGACCGCCGTGAGGACGACGAAGACGATTTTGCGCTCGATGACGAAGACCGTATCGACGGCCGCCGCGGCGCAAAACGCAGCTCCGCTCCATCCCCCAAACCATCGCGCAGCCGCGCGCCCGAACGTAAGCGTCGCGACAGGCGCGAGCCGCCTGAGCGTGAGGGCGGCGGGCTTTTCGCATTGCTGCGCCGGCTGATCTACTGGTGCATCGTGCTCGGCATCTGGGCCAGTATCGGCGTGGCCGGACTGGTCTTCTATTATGGCTCACGCATGCCGAGCGCCAGCACCTGGTCGATCCCGGACCGCCCGCCAAACGTCAAGATCACCTCGGTCGATGGCAGCGTGATTGCCAATCGTGGCGCGACCGGCGGCGAAGCGCTGCCGCTGGAGCAGATGTCGCCCTACATTCCGCAGGCGATCGTGGCGATTGAGGACCGGCGCTTCTATTCGCATTTCGGCGTCGACCCGATGGGCCTTGCCCGCGCCTTCGTGAACAATCTGACCGGACAGCCGATCCAGGGCGGCTCGACACTGACGCAGCAGCTTGCCAAGAACCTCTTCCTGTCGCCAGACCGGACGCTGGAACGCAAGGTGCAGGAAGTGCTGCTCTCCTTCTGGCTGGAGCAGAAATACACCAAGGACCAGATCCTTGCGATGTATCTGAACCGCGTCTATTTCGGCTCGAACGCCTATGGCGTCGAGGCCGCTGCCCGCCGTTACTTCAACAAGTCGGCCCGTGACGTCAACCTTGGTGAAGCGGCGCTGCTCGCCGGCCTGGTGAAGGCGCCGACGCGACTTTCTCCGGCACGCGATCCGGAAGCCGCCAATGCCCGCGCCCAGGTGGTGCTGCAGGCGATGCGCGACCAGGGCTATATTACCGACGACGAAGTCAAGACGGCGATGTCGCAGACCCCCGCCAAGGCCAAGAGCTACTGGTCGGGCGCCGGCCAGTATGTCGCCGACATGGTTATGGACGAGCTGCCCGGATTGATCGGCGGCGCGGTCAAGGAAGACGTGATCGTCGACACGACGATCGACAAGGGGCTGGAGAAGAAGGCAGACGAGGCGCTGAACGACATCCTGTCGAAGCAGGGTGTCAAGCTCGATGCCTCGCAGGCCGCCCTCGTTTCTATCGACGGCACCGGCGCAATTCGGGCGCTGGTCGGCGGCAAGGACTATGCCGAAAGCCAGTTCAACCGCGCGGTCAAGGCCAAGCGCCAGCCCGGCTCTTCCTTCAAGCCATTCGTTTATGCGGCGGCGCTCGAGAAGGGCCTGACACCAGCTTCCGTCTTCAACGACGCGCCGATCCGCATCGGCAACTGGACGCCCGAGAATTACGAGAAGAAATATAACGGCGAAGTGACTCTGGCGACGGCGCTCGCGAAGTCGCTAAACACCGTTGCAGCCCAGCTCGTGATGTATGATGGCCCCGACCAGGTGATCAAGCTGGCACACCGGCTGGGTGTCGAAACCGAACTTCAGTCCAATGCGTCGATAGCGCTCGGAACATCCGAAGTGACACTGGAAGAACTGACCGCATCCTATGCCGCCTTCATGAACGGCGGTTACAAGGCGACGCCGCATGTGATCCGCCGGGTGACGACGGCCGAAGGCAAGGTGCTCTACGAAAACACTTACGACAATCCGCCACGTGTGCTTTCCGAGGCCATCGCTGCCAATATGAACGCGATGATGATGGGCACGATCGAGTTCGGCACCGGTCGCAGCGCAAAAATTCCCGGCTGGCAGGCGGCCGGCAAGACGGGAACGACGCAGAATTCGCGCGATGCGCTGTTCGTCGGCTTTACCAGCAACCTGACGACGGGCGTCTGGTTCGGCAATGACGACGGCACGCCGATGAAGAAGGTGACGGGCGGCGGGCTCCCGGCCAAGGCCTGGCAGGAATTCATGATCGCGGCGCATAAGGGGCTGTCGCCGGCACCGCTGTTCGGCAGCGGCCAGTTCGTTGCCGACCCGAACGCGACCGCCAACCAGCCGATGGCGCAGGGCGAACCGCAGCCGATGCAGGAGCAGCCTTCGACGATCGGCGGCATCATTTCCGGTGTGTTCGGTGGCGGCTCGTCCGAGCAATATCCGCCGGCGCCCGTGCAGCAGCAACAAGCCTCTGGCGGCCCTCTTCCTCCCGGCGATATCGGGCCCGACGACGGCTATGACGGCGCGGTTCCGCCTGGCGATATCGGTCAAGGGCAGCCGGTGCATCAGGGCCAGCCGCGGCGCACAACGCTGCTTGATCTGATCATGGGACAGTAGAGGCAGAAAGGGACGACCTGCAACGCGCAGTTACGCTGCCGTGCAGCCGAAAACCTTTGTTTTCCGGCTACTGTAAAAATTGAAGACAACACGCTCGTTTTGCTGGATTTCGGGCTATTTCTCGCCTTGCAGTCCCGAAAACCGCTCCTTATATACGCCGCATCACCGCAATCACGATTGCGTTAGTTCGAAGACCCCCATCCCCCAAGGGGCTGTCAGGGAAATGCCTTAACCAAGGGTTCCGACAGCTTGCTTCAAGGAGTAAATGACATGGCAAAAGTAATCGGTATCGACCTCGGAACGACAAATTCCTGCGTCGCTGTCATGGACGGCAAGGACGCGAAGGTCATTGAAAATGCGGAAGGCGCGCGTACGACCCCTTCCATGGTGGCATTCTCCGATGATGGCGAACGCCTCGTCGGCCAGCCGGCAAAGCGCCAGGCCGTCACCAACCCTACGAACACCCTCTTCGCAGTGAAGCGCCTGATCGGCCGCCGCTACGACGATCCGACCGTCGAAAAGGACAAGGGTCTCGTTCCGTTCAATATCGCCAAGGGCGATAACGGCGACGCCTGGGTCGAAGCTCAGGGCAAGGGCTATTCGCCCGCACAGATTTCCGCGATGATCCTTCAGAAGATGAAGGAAACCGCCGAATCATACCTCGGTGAAAAGGTCGAAAAGGCCGTCATCACCGTTCCGGCCTACTTCAACGACGCCCAGCGCCAGGCAACCAAGGATGCCGGCCGCATCGCCGGTCTTGAAGTACTGCGCATCATCAACGAGCCGACGGCAGCAGCGCTCGCCTACGGTCTCGACAAGAAGGACGGTAAGACGATTGCCGTTTACGACTTGGGTGGCGGTACCTTCGATATCTCGGTTCTCGAAATCGGCGACGGCGTCTTCGAAGTGAAGTCGACCAACGGCGACACCTTCCTCGGTGGTGAAGACTTCGACATGCGTCTCGTCGAATATCTTGCCAATGAGTTCAAGAAGGATCAGGGCATCGACCTGAAGAACGACAAGCTTGCCCTGCAGCGCCTCAAGGAAGCTGCGGAAAAGGCGAAGATCGAACTGTCGTCCTCGCAGCAGACCGAAATCAACCTGCCGTTCATCACGGCAGACGCTTCCGGCCCGAAGCACCTGACGCTGAAGCTGACCCGCGCCAAGTTCGAAAGCCTGGTCGACGATCTCGTTCAGCGCACGATCGCACCGTGCAAGGCCGCCCTCAAGGATGCCGGCGTCACCCCTGCCGAGATCGATGAAGTCGTCCTCGTCGGCGGCATGAGCCGCATGCCGAAGGTGCAGGAAGTCGTCAAGCAGCTGTTCGGCAAGGAGCCGCACAAGGGCGTCAACCCGGATGAAGTCGTCGCACTCGGCGCTGCCATCCAGGCCGGCGTTCTGCAGGGCGACGTCAAGGACGTTCTGCTTCTCGACGTGACCCCGCTGTCTCTCGGCATCGAAACTCTCGGCGGCGTCTTCACCCGTCTGATCGAGCGTAACACCACGATCCCGACCAAGAAGAGCCAGACCTTCTCGACCGCTGACGACAACCAGCAGGCCGTCACCATCCGCGTTTCGCAGGGCGAGCGCGAAATGGCGCAGGACAACAAGCTGCTCGGTCAGTTCGACCTCGTTGGCCTGCCGCCGGCACCGCGTGGCGTTCCGCAGATCGAAGTCACCTTCGACATCGACGCGAACGGCATCGTGCAGGTTTCAGCCAAGGACAAGGGCACCGGCAAGGAACAGCAGATCCGCATCCAGGCCTCTGGTGGTCTCTCCGACGCCGACATCGAGAAGATGGTCAAGGACGCTGAAGCCAATGCCGAAGCCGACAAGAAGCGCCGCGAAGCCGTAGAAGCCAAGAACCAGGCCGAAAGCCTCGTTCACTCCAGCGAGAAGTCGCTGAAAGACTACGGTGACAAGGTTTCGGAAGCCGACCGCACCGCGATCTCCGACGCGATTGCCGCGCTGAAGTCTTCGATCGAAGCCACCGAGCCGGACGCCGAAGACATCAAGGCGAAGACCCAGACGCTCATGGAAGTTTCCATGAAGCTCGGCCAGGCGATTTACGAATCGCAGCAGGCTGAAGCGGGCACGGCTAATGCTTCCGCGGGTGATGACAACGTCGTCGATGCCGACTACGAAGAAGTCAAAGACGACGACCGCAAGAAGTCCGCGTAATTCGCGACAAAGCGGTTATGCTAAACACTGTGATCCGGCTGCCTGACGGCAGCCGGAAATCCATTTCCGGGGTTTAAATTGGCAAAAGCGGACTTTTACGAAACTCTGGGCGTCGCCAAAACGGCGGATGAGAAAGAGCTGAAAAGCGCCTTCCGCAAGCTGGCCATGAAGTATCATCCGGACAAGAACCCGGACGATAAGAGCGCCGAAGTCAAGTTCAAGGAAATCAACGAAGCCTACGAGACGCTCAAGGACCCGCAGAAACGCGCGGCCTACGATCGCTATGGCCATGCAGCCTTCGAACACGGCGGCATGGGGCCTGGCGGCGGCGGTGGCGGCTTTGCCGGCGGCGGCGGTTTTTCCGATATCTTCGAGGATATTTTCGGCGAGATGATGGGCGGCGGCCGCGGACGGCAACGCTCTTCGGGTGGCCGCGAGCGTGGCGCAGACCTTCGCTACAACATGGAAATCACGCTGGAAGAATCCTTCTCCGGCAAGACGGCGCAGATCCGCGTTCCAACGTCGATCACCTGCGATGTCTGTTCGGGTTCGGGCGCCAAGCCGGGTACGCAGCCGAAGACCTGCGGCACCTGCCAGGGTTCGGGCCGTGTGCGCGCGGCTCAAGGCTTCTTCTCGATCGAGCGCACCTGCCCGACCTGCCATGGCCGCGGCACGATCATTCCCGACCCATGCACCAAATGCCATGGCCAGGGCCGTGTGACGGAAGAGCGTTCGCTCTCGGTGAACATCCCGGCCGGGATCGAGGACGGCACCCGCATCCGCCTGCAGGGCGAAGGCGAGGCAGGCACGCGTGGCGGGCCTGCGGGCGACCTCTACATCTTCCTGTCGGTCAAGCCGCATGAGTTCTATCAGCGCGATGGAGCCGATCTCTATTGCGCCGTACCGATCTCGATGACGACGGCAGCACTTGGCGGCACTTTCGATGTGGCGACGCTCGACGGCACCAAGTCGCGCGTTACCGTTCCTGAAGGTACGCAGGCGGGTAAACAGTTCCGCTTGAAGGCCAAGGGCATGCCGGTGCTGCGCTCCAGCCAGACGGGTGATCTCTACATCCAGATCCAGATCGAGACGCCGCAGAAGCTCTCCAAGCGCCAGCGCGAGCTGCTGCAGGAATTCGAGCAGCTCTCCTCGAAGGAGAACAATCCTGAATCGACGGGCTTTTTTGCCCGGATGAAGGAATTTTTCGAGGGCTGAGCAAGCACTTCGCGAAGACAAAGAAAAGCCGGTGGTAGCTCCACCGGCTTTTTTCGTACTACGCAGGTTGTTTCGCCCTACCCTGATAGTGCTTCGGCGCGCAGCCCATGGCGCGCTTGAAAGCCGCGCTGAAGGCGCTTTCCGACTCATAGCCGACAGATAGTGCGATATCGGACAAGCGGTTGCGCTCCGGCGACAGCAGCGCGCGGGCCGCCAGCCGCATGCGCCAGCGGAGAAGATAATCGAGCGGCGGCCAGCCGACCAGGGCTTTGAAATGCAGAGCAAAGGCGGTTCTCGACATGCCGGCCTCTTTAGCCAGAACCTCCAGCGTCCAGCGCCTTGCCGGTTCGGCATGCACCGCCCGCAACGCCCTGCCGATCCGCGGATCGTTCAACCCCTTCAGCCAACCCGGCGCCACCTCACCCTCTGCCGCCATATGCAGACGCAACGCATTGACGAAGAGGATATGGCCGAGATGCTCTGACATCAGCAGACCGCCCGGCCGCAGCTCCGTCAGTTCCTTCGCCAATTGTTTCAGCGTCCAGCGCAGCACGGCGGCTTCATCAGCGGCTGCCGGAATATGCATCACTGCGGGAAGTGCGCCGGTCAGCAATATCTGATGACTGGCATCGAACATCAGGCGGCCACCGACCAGGAACGTATCGTCATGAGGGCCATGCCGGGCAACACGCATCTTCAGATCGACAAAGATCGTGCGGGCATCGATCCCCGCGAGCGAGAGATGGCTGCCCAGCCAATAGGGCTGCCCGGTCAGGAGGTAGCAATCGCCCTCCTCCAGCCGGAATGGCGCCGGTTCGCCGGAGACCCTTAGAAAACATCCGCCGCGGGCCACTGCGCCGAACTTGATGCCTTCATAGCTGCGCGGAAAGTCGAGCGCCCATTCACCGCCGGACATGACGCCATAGGTCTCGACGCTTTTTGGCTGCAACAGCGCAAGGATATCGGAAAGGGGATCCATCTCTGAACGATCCAGCAAGAAATCGGAACTTTCTTACATGGATCATCCCATTTCGGCAATTTATACCGGGCTGTGGTTCAAAAGGAGTTCGTCAATGACGACAGAGCAAAAGCCTATCCATTCTGGTTTCGGTAGCAAGACGACAGCGCGAGACGCCTTGGCCGGGATCGACCTCGGCGGCAAGATCGCCATCGTCACCGGCGGCTATTCCGGCATCGGTGTCGAGACGACGCGGGCACTCAGCGAAGCCGGTGCAACGGTCGTCGTCCCGGTCAGGTCGCTGTCCAAGGCCGAAGCCAACCTCGCCGGTATCGCAGGGGGCGAGCTTGCGCCGCTCGACCTGCTCGATCCGGCTTCGATCGACCGTTTCGCTGCTGGCTTCCTGGCGAGCGGCAGACCGCTGCATATGCTGATCAACAGCGCCGGCGTCATGGCCTCTCCGCTGACGCGCGACAGCCGTGGCTACGAGGTTCAGTTCTCCGCCAACCATCTTGGACATTTCCAGCTCACCGCGCGCCTCTGGCCGGCGCTCGCGAAGGCGAACGGCGCACGGGTCGTGGCGGTCTCCTCACGCGGGCACCGCTTTGCACCTGTCGATTTCACGGATCCGAACTTCGAGACCGGCGAATACGACAAGTGGAAAGCCTATGGGCAGTCGAAGACCGCCAACGCGCTCTTTGCCCTTGGCCTCGACAGGCGGGGCGAGGTGTCGGGCGTCCGTGCGTTCTCGCTTCACCCCGGCGCCATCATCACGGATCTCGTGCGCCATCTGACTGACGACGATTTCAAGGCTTTCGGCATAACCCGCCATGCCGACGGCGGGATGGACGTCAGCGAAGAGAGCCAGCGCAGTTTCAAGACTGTCGAAGAGGGTGCGGCCACCTCGGTATGGTGCGCAACCAGCCCGAAGCTCGCCGGTCTGGGCGGCGTCTATTGTGAGGACTGCGACATATCTCCACTGGTCGGGGAAGGCCACACGGGACCTGTCGGGGTCTGGCCGTGGGCCTGCGATGCCGAGGCAGCCGAAAGGCTCTGGACGCTCAGCGAGCAGCTGACAAGCTGCAGCTTTTCGGCGTAGAGGCACGCTCGCTACACGTCCTATAATCGGCCAAAGGCGTTCTATAGCGGCACGGATGCCATTTCCGTGCCGTTTTGGGACGGCATGAAACGCCCATATGTCGAGCATTAACGCAGGCCCCCAAACGGACTTGCAAGTTCTCTAAATCACTTCAATCTTCTGCACAGAATTGGGGAACGAACCAAAGGGCATTTCACATGACCGCAGCACTTTCCATGTCCGCTCCGGCGGATGATGTCGATGTCCTCGCCGGCGCGCTTTACTCGTGGTGCGCAGAGCGAAACATCAAGCTCCGCAGCCAGCAGGGACTGTCGATCGCCAGCATCGCGATCGATCTCTATCACGCCGGCCACCATACGCAGGACGAGCTGCTGACAGCGCTGCATGAATGCGAGCGGCACTAGAAAAAGAAAGCCCGCCGTGAGGCGGGCTAAAGTACCGGGAAACGGTGTGACCCATATCCGCCGGTCGATTGGGGCGGATTACGCCGCCGTCTCATTGCTCATCAAAGTCAGGATAGTCTTCACCGCTTCCTTGCCTGCCGGCGAGTGGAGCTTGTCGTAATGCAGCGCCAGCTGGTAGGCCTCCGGGCTCAGCTCGATCTTCTCGGGCTGGCTGGTTTCGGCACCTTCGAAAAGTGCTGAGATTTCGACCCCCAGAAACTGGGCGATCTGATGCAGCTTACTCGCGGAAACGCGGTTCGTGCCTTTCTCATATTTCTGAATCTGCTGGAAGGTCAGGCCGAGGGCCTCACCCAATTCCAGCTGTGAAACGCGGCGTCTGGCACGCAATTGTCTTACGTTGCGACCGACTAGGATATCGACTGGATCCGGCACGTGAGCGATCCCTCATTTAGAAACGATTTGCTCACCATAATATGCCGGGTATTTCAAATATCGCAACCCGCGAGTTGCAAAATTCAACCGACTTTTTTTGGTCTTTACGTTGCGTCAGGCCAACCCAGAGTAAGGGCATAGATCGGCGCATGGGCCGGATTGCTAATTTCGAGCAATTCGCAGATCGCGCTATGGCTGAGTGCTGCTGTCGGGCAGGCCGTCATGCCATGCGCGGTCGCCGCGAGCATGATGTTCTGGCCGATATGTCCCGCCTCGATCATCACCACCCTGTAGGCGTTCGCATCGCTGTATTTCCACATGGTCCGGTCCATATGCGCGACGAGAACGATCATGCAGGGCATGGTATCGGCCCATTCCTGGCCGCCGACCAGATCCGACAATGCGGGCGTCACGGCCGAGACGCGCGCCAGCGAATGCTCCAGCGCTGAATAGTGATAGATGCCGGGCTTGAGCCCTTCGACATTCCGGGCAAACACATAGGCTTCATAGGGATTGCGGGCGCCGCCTGACGGGGTCATGCCCAGCGGCAATTCGACGACGGCATTGCGCGCCTTGCCGGTAATGCCGAGACCGGCGAACAGCGCTTCGGAGAGCACACCGATGCCGACGGCCTGCGGCAGGCCCCGGCGCTGCGTCCGGCGGCGCGACATCAACTGCAGCAAAGTGTTGCCACCAAGCGCTGGCGGCAGCGCGATGACGTCGCTCTTGTCTGCGTTCAGGCTGTAGAGCGCGATCTCGCCCTCAGTGGCAAGCGTCGTGCGCTGCAGATCCTCCGCCTCGTTCAGCGACATGTATTCAGGGTCCTGAACGCAGAAATGCAGCAGCGCCGACGGCACACCCCATTTCCAGTTTTCGGAGAAGGCTTCTTCGCGCGCGTGGAGGGCGGAACCCTCCTCGATGAGCGCCGACATCTCAACCAGCGAGGCGAGGGTCTCGTCCAGTTCTTCGTCGCTATAACCAGGCGCCTGCTCGCGGATCGCAGCGCGATCGCTCCAGGAGGCGAGCGCGCGCAGAAACTCCAGGAGATCAGGGCTGCATTCGAACACAGCCTTGGTGAGAAAGTTGCAGGCGACGAAGGCGTCGCCATCGTTATGAAAAACGAGAGTGCGGGAAGAGCGATAGCGCATCGAATCAGATGCGCCTGCCGCGAGGCTCGCAGCAGGCGCTTATGAACTTAATCAATACGGAACATCATGCCGCGGCTGACAAACGTCGGCTTAGCCTTAACAGGCGTTACCTTGAGGTTCGGCTTCGTCTTGTTCTGCATGATCCATCTCCACGGTTGTATGAACGATCCCCTTGATCGCGGCCGGAGGATGAAACAGCAACCAGAAATATTCAATTAATGCGGAAATATTGTTTTGATACATCAAAGTGATGCATTGCTTCAATTGAAGTCAAAAACAGATAATTGCTGAATTAAATTCGTTATTTTTGTCTTTATACAGAATTATGTAGCCCAAAAAAGAGAACTATGACAATCATGATGTGAGAATAATTCGGTAGGACCGCCGGAGAAGCAGAATGGGCCTTAAAAAGACTGTACAGACCGAAGAAGAGCTGACTTTGGACGATGCCCTCGGTGGATACACCATCGACATGCTGAACACGCTGATCGCACAGAGCAGGAGCGCGAAGCAGCCGATGCTGACCTATCTCCTATCGATGGCATTGATCGAGGCGCACCGGGTCAGCGTTGAACCGGCTGCGGCGACCCACGATATGGGACTGTCGCTGAACTAGGTGAGGTCGCGCGTGACTGCGGAGATGAAGTCGGCGCGCTGCTGAACGATCATATCCCGGACGATCCGGGGCACGGCCTCATCGGTCGTGCGATAGACCTTGGCGAGCCGCAGTGCGGTTCGCAAGTTGATGCGGCTGTTGAGCGGCACCATGACCACGGCGCTGAATGATGGCCCGGCCGGAGTAAAGATCATCGAGTGGCCGCCGAGCAGCTTGTCGGAGAAGGGCAGCCAGCGCAAACGCATCAGCGTCGGCTCCTGCGTGCCGATCTGGTTTGCGGCAGCAAAGGACAGGCAGTTCAGCCGCTCGACGACGATGCCCTTGTGATCGCCGGTGAACCGTGACCAGTATTCGCCCTTCTTGACGGCCCGATTGGTCAGCCGGCGGAAGGTGGTGGCATTGCCCTGTTTGGCAATAACGACGACCGCGCAGAGCAGGCTGTCCGGCGTACTCGGTATCGTCATATAGGCATGGTAGAGGCCTGGGGCGATCCCGGCGGCCGGATCGGCAAAGAGCAGTGGCTCCAGCGCGTCACGCGCAGCAGAGAGCACGCGCGTGCCCGAAGGACGGCCGTGATCGAGATCGACGGCGATCGGCCGCTGATACATTTCCTCCTCGGTGACATCGAGGTACTGACAGATTTTCTTGACCGAAGCGCGTCCCGGCGCCCGGCGAGCCTGAAGGTAGGATTCGATCTGCGAGCGGCCAATTTCCATGCCGCGCGCGGCAGCGCTGATGCTGCCCGCCTTTGCGAGGCAGAGCCGCCGTAAATTTTCGGCAAAATTCTCAAGTGCAGACATGTCCGCAAAGGCTTTCAGGAGATGAGTCGCGCTCAAACTAGCCGCAAGCCAAGCGGAACACAAAGGGGGATAGGCCACAATTTAAGGGCTGATCCGATTGACAGACGGCTGCGTAACGATAGGTAATTTTCGCCGGAAACAAAAAGAGTTTGCCGCCCGATGGAGGCAAGATCGCCGCAATGAAATTCGACATTGAATTGCCTGACGCCTTGCCCAGCATCGCAGCCGATGAAACGCAGCGAAATCTTTCCTCGATACTTGATGGGCTCGCAGCGCTCCGCTTAAATATTAATCATCAGCCCGAAATTCTTTACTGGATTGAGCGCGCCGTCTTAGAGACAGAGAAACAGCTGCGGATGATCTCTCCTCCTTTCCACTAAATAATTGAATGGACATTGATTTTTCCGCTTACCGCGGTGACGCGACAGTCCCGCTAACGGCGGTCGTTTCCCTGGAAGCCGAATCGCATAGGATGTTGCCGAGTTCGATACCGGGAGCATTTCGTGTTTATCTTCTCCAAGCTTGTCTGGGTTTTCGGCCAGCCGCTGTCCGTTGCCTTCTTCCTCACCGTTCTCGGGCTCCTGGCCCTGTCGCTCCGACTGCGCAAAAGCGCGCTGCTGCTCTCCGGGCTCGGCGCCGTCGTGCTGTTCGTGACGCTTTATACGACGGCCGGCAATTATCTGCTGCAAGGCTTGGAAAACCGTTTCCCCAAACCCGCACAGGACCCGGACAATTTGCAATGCATGATCGTGCTTGGCGGTGCCTTCGAGAGCGAGGTCAACACCGCCCGCCACGGGATCGAATTCAGTGCCGCGGCAGACCGCTTTATAGAAGCGCTGAGACTGGCACAGAAATTCCCGCAGTCGCGCATCCTGATTTCGGGCGGAGATGGCTCGATTTCAGGCACCTACGAAGGCGATGCCGCCGCCTCAACGCGCTTTTTCCCGTTGTTCGGCGTACCGCGCGAGCGGCTGGTGGAGGAGACAGCTTCGCGCACGACCTTCGAGAACGCGATGAACACCAAGGATCTGCTTGCACAGAACGGACTTTCGAACTGCCTGCTGATCACCTCCGGATATCACATGCCACGGTCCGTCGGCATTTTCCGCAAGCTCGGCATCGACGTCACGCCTTGGCCCACCGATTTCCGGACGGACGGCGAGGTCCGCCCCGGCATCGACTTTACCCAGCCGAGCCTCAACGCCCAGAATACTTCGACCGCGGTGCGCGAATGGTTTGGCCTCGTGGGCTATTATCTGGCGGGGCGAACGTCGGAGCTCTATCCTCGATAACCGCTATTTCTTGGAGATGGTGACGAACTTGGTGCCGCGGACGCGGGCCGTGACGATGCAGGGGTCACCCTCAGTACGGTCGCAAAAGCGTGGATGCATCTTCATGGCCAGAACCATGTTGCCGAAGCGCTGGACGAAATCGTAGCCATAGATCTGCGCCGTCGCGATCATGAAGTAGCCGCCTTCGGCGACCTGGAGATAGAAATTGTAGGGGCAGCCGTCGTCGTTGCACTGCGGCCCCTTTTCGCCGTCGCAGGTCAGCTCGCCTTCATTGACGACCGCATCGATGAGGCCATCGTTGTTGATATCGAGGCGCTTGACGTAGCCCTCGCCGAATTCGGCTTTGGTGCACTGCTCGGTGAAGTGCTTCTTCTCGTAGATCTCCGGATCGGAGAGCAGCGACTGCTGGGCGAAGGCGGCGGCCGGGACCACGAGCAGCGCAACGAGATTGACGGCGATGAGAAGCGCTTTCACGGCTTTCCTCTTTCTGGCGGATAAGGGCACTGACAGTCGCGCATTCTGAACGCCCCGCCTTGCGCCGCCCTTGCCGCCGTGATTCAGTCTCGGCACGATCCGCCGGTCCAAGGACTTCTGATGTCGCTGCTCGTCTATCTCGATTATGCAGGCATTGCGCTATTTGCGGCAACTGGCGCGCTTGCCGCCTCACGCAAGCAGCTTGATCTCATCGGCTTCTTGTTCTTCGCGACCGTGACCGGCATCGGCGGCGGTACGGTGCGCGATATCGTGCTCGGCCGCGTTCCGGTGTTCTGGGTGCTGAACCCGGCCTATATCGTCATCTGCTGCGTCACCGGCGTGGTGGTGTTTTTCACCGCCCATCTGGTGGAATCGCGTTATCGGCTGCTGATCTGGCTGGATGCCATCGGGCTGTCTGCCTATTGCGTCATGGGCGCTGCGAAAGGATTGGCGGCGACAGGATCCCCAACCATCGCGATCGTGACGGGAACACTGACGGCGACCTTCGGCGGCGTACTGCGCGATCTGATGGCAAACGAGCCGTCGGTTCTGCTGCGTCCCGAGATCTACATCACTGCGGCGCTGATCGGTGCCGGCGTCTTTACCGGTGCGACGGAATTCGGCGTGCCGCTCTACGCGGCATCAGCGCTCGGCGCAGCGGCAGCCTTCGCAATCCGCGGCGGCGCACTGTGGTTCGGATGGACCTTCCCGACCTACAAGCACAGGCCCGGCCGGCATCCCGATGATGTGATGTGAGATCAGCGGCTCTTCGGGCGCAGGCGGATCACCACGTCAACATGGGCAATCTCCATGCCTTCAGGCGGCTCCGGCAGATTACCGATGGTCAGATTGCTGACCGGGATATCCAGAACGTCGTTTTCACCCTCAACAAAGAAATGATGGTGATCGGAGACGTTGGTATCGAAATAGGTCTTGGCGCTTTCAACCGCGAGAACGCGGATCATGCCGGCCTCGGTGAACTGGTGCAGCGTATTGTAGACGGTCGCCAGCGATACCGGCACACCGGCCATCACGGCTTCCTCGTGCAGTTCTTCGACGGTCAGGTGACGATCGCCTTTGGCGAACAGCAGATCACCGAGGGCAACGCGCTGGCGCGTCGGGCGAAGGCCGGCGCTGCGCAGTCTCGCTTCGATACCGATCGGGGCTTCAGCCGCCATGAAGGAAGAACTCCGTTTAATTCTAGCATCAACCAATCAAGTTTCCTAAGCCATATAACTTTTGCGCAAAAGCCTTTCAATAGTTTCAATGGGGACAATAGGGGCGGAAATGCCTTAAAATCCGGCCTTTGGCGCATTTAGCTCTGGTCGCGGCCTTGGCCTTCCTGTATGCGACCACCAAATAAGGCAGAACGCTGGTCCGGCGCGGAATGGGAGGCAGCCATGCTTATGCTTCATTTTCCGAAGAACTTGGACTAACACTCAATCCATCAGCACGTTGCGGGGGACCCAGACTTTTCATGACGACGAGACAATCCAGCTTCAACTATGAGGAAATCCTGTCCTGCGGCCGTGGCGAGCTGTTTGGCCCCGGCAATGCGCAGCTTCCCTTGCCGCCGATGCTGATGGTCCACCGCATTACCGATATCTCCGAAACCGGCGGAGCGTTCGACAAGGGTTACATTCGCGCCGAATATGACGTGCGCCCCGACGACTGGTATTTCCCCTGCCACTTCCAGGGTAACCCGATCATGCCGGGTTGCCTCGGCCTTGACGGCATGTGGCAGCTGACGGGCTTCTTCCTCGGCTGGCTCGGTGAGCCCGGCCGCGGCATGGCGCTCTCCACCGGCGAAGTAAAGTTCAAAGGCATGGTCCGTCCGGAAACCAAGCTTCTCGAATACGGCATCGACTTCAAGCGCGTCATGCGCGGCCGCCTCGTCCTCGGCACTGCCGATGGCTGGCTGAAAGCCGACGGCGAAGTGATCTACCAGGCGAGCGACCTGCGCGTCGGCCTGTCGAAAGCCTGAACCGCGGCAAGACCGCTCCAAATACAAAGACGTTTTAGAAGAGGTCATCGACATGAGACGGGTTGTTGTCACAGGTCTGGGTATCGTTTCTTCCATCGGGAATGACGCACAGGAAGTCACCGCGTCGCTGCGCGAAGCCAAGTCCGGCATTTCGTTTTCCAACGATTTTGCCGAGCATGGCTTCAAGTGCCAGGTTTGGGGTTCGCCCAAGATCGACGTGACTGAACTCGTCGATCGCCGCGCGGCGCGCTTCCTGTCGCAGGGCGGCATGTGGAACCACGTCGCCATGAAGCAGGCGATCGCCGATTCCGGCCTCGAAGACGCCGATATCGGTGGCAACGAGCGCACCGGCATCATCATGGGTTCGGGCGGCCCGTCCACCCGCACGCTCATCGAAGCGGCCGACATCACCATCAAGAACAACAGCCCGAAGCGCATCGGCCCGTTTGCCGTTCCGAAGGCGATGTCCTCGACGGCTTCGGCGACGCTCGCCACTTGGTTCAAGATCCACGGCGTCAACTACTCGATCTCCTCGGCCTGCTCGACCTCGGCACATTGCATCGGCAACGCGGCTGAAATGATCCAGTGGGGCAAGCAGGACATCATGTTCGCCGGCGGTCACGAAGACCTCGACTGGACGATGTCGAACCTCTTCGACGCCATGGGCGCGATGTCTTCCAAGTACAATGACACGCCGGATACCGCGTCGCGCGCCTATGACGTCAGCCGTGACGGCTTCGTTATCGCTGGTGGTGCCGGCGTCCTGGTTCTCGAAGAACTCGAGCATGCCAAGGCCCGCGGCGCCAAGATCTACGCCGAAATCGTCGGCTACGGCGCGACTTCCGACGGCTACGACATGGTCGCTCCGTCGGGCGAAGGCGCGATCCGCTGCATGCGCCAGGCACTGGCGACGGTGAAGGGCAGCGTCGATTACGTCAACACGCACGGCACTTCGACGCCGGTTGGCGACAGCAAGGAAATCGGCGCGATCCGCGAAGTCTTCGGCGACAAGATCCCGCATATCCAGTCGACCAAGTCGCTGACCGGTCACTCACTGGGTGCTGCCGGCGTTCAGGAATCGATTTACTCGCTGCTGATGATGCAGGCGGGCTTCATCGGCGAAAGCGCCCATATCAGGGAACTCGACCCCGAGTTCGACGGCGTGCCGATCGTTCGCAAGCGCATCGACGACGCCAAGATCGACATTGCCCTTTCCAACTCCTTCGGCTTCGGCGGCACCAACGCTACGCTCGTCTTCCAGCGCTACAACGGATAATACCATGACGGGAATCATGCAGGGTAAGCGCGGCCTCATCATGGGCGTCGCAAACAACCATTCGATTGCCTGGGGCATTTCGAAGGCGCTGGCGGCGCAGGGCGCCGAACTCGCCTTCACCTTCCAGGGTGAGGCGCTCGGCAAGCGGGTCAAGCCGCTCGCAGCCGAAGCCGGCTCGGATTTCGTGCTACCTTGCGATGTCGAGGACACGGCATCGGTCGATGCCGTGGTGGACTCTATCAAGGAGCGCTGGGGCAAGCTGGACTTCATCGTTCATGCCATCGGTTTCTCGGACAAGAACGAGCTGAAGGGCCTCTACGCCGACACCACGCGCGACAATTTCAGCCGCACGATGGTGATCTCCTGTTTCTCCTTCACGGAGATCGCCAAGCGCTGTGCGCCGCTGATGGCCGACGGCGGCTCGATGCTGACGCTGACCTATAACGGCTCCACCCGCGTCATCCCGAACTACAATGTCATGGGTGTCGCCAAGGCGGCTCTGGAAGCCTCCGTACGCTATCTGGCGGCCGATTACGGCCCGCGCGGCATCCGCGTCAACGCCATCTCCGCAGGCCCGATCCGCACGCTCGCCGGCGCCGGCATTTCCGACGCCCGCGCGATCCTGTCGTGGAACCAGCAGAATGCACCGCTGCGCAAGACCGTCAGCATCGACCATGTCGGCAATTCGGCACTCTACCTGCTGTCTGACATGTCGGCCGGCGTCACCGGCGAAATCCATTTCGTCGACGCGGGTTTCAACATCACCTCGATGCCGACGCTGGATGCGCTGCGGACGGCAGACGTCGAGTAAGATCAGATTTCAATCAGACCCTCAAGGGCGTGCGCATCATGATGCGCACGCCCTTGCTGTTTCCAGCACTGCGGCATATATTGCCTGCGGGATGGGAGCGCGCATGGAGCGAAACAGCAGAGAGATCATTGCGCGTCTCAAACGCGATGGGTTCGAGCTCGTTTCCGTAAAAGGATCGCATCACAAATTCCGGAAAGGCGACCGGACGATCATCGTGCCGCACCCGAAGAAAGACCTGCCGGCGGGCACGGCGTTGGCAATCGCAAAGCAAGCCGGATGGGCATGAGGATCAACGGATGAAATATTTCATCGCTCTTGTTCACAAGGACGAACACAGCGCTTTCGGGATCAGCTTCCCCGACTTGCCGTCTGTGTTTTCCGCCGCTGACAAGGAAAACGACCTGACCGCCAATGCGATCGAGGCATTGCGGCTTTGGGCCGAAGACGAGACACTTCCCGTCCCGTCGTCTTTCGACACCATTTCCAGCCGTGCGGATGTGCGAGAGCAGCTCGCGGCGGGCGCGTTCCTGACGCGTATTCCCTTCATCGAAGACGAGACCCGGATCGTGCGTGCCAACGTGACGTTCGAAAAGGGCATGCTCGACGCGATCGACGCCGCCGCCAAAGAGCGCGGGCTGACCCGCTCGGCCTTCCTTGCGAGCGCTGCCCGCAAGGAAATCGAAGCCGCCTGACGCGGCTTATTTCTTCGCCCAGAGAACCTTGAAGCGGGCGTTGCGGCAGGTTTCGCCGCTTTCCCGAAAATTGGCGGCCAGAACCGGCTCATAAGGCAGGCCGCGATTGGCGACGATGAGCAGGCGGCCGCCGCCGCGTAGCGCCGAAGCTGCGGTCTTGATCATCGCTTGGCCCAGCGAAGGCTCGGCTGCGTGGCCTTCATGGAAGGGCGGGTTCATGATGACGAGGTCGTACTTGTCCTTGACCGGTTCGCCCGCCAGATCGTGCCAGAAGAAGCGCGCCGGTGCGTTCGGGCAGTTCTCTGCCAGATTGTCCTTTGCGGCCTCCAGCGAAGCGTGGTTGGCCTCGTAGAGGTCGATGCGTGCGAGCTTCGGTGAATGCGCGACGAGTTCGGCGGAAAGATATCCCCAGCCGGCGCCGAAATCGGCGGCATCACCAGTGAAATCGGTCGGCAGGCGCGAGGCGAGCAGCTCGGAACCATCGTCGATCCGGTCATGTGAGAACATTCCCGGCGAAGCGATGAAGCGGCCGTCGACGCGAACCGGCGCCTTGGCGAATTTTGACACGGCTTCGCTGACATCGTCAGGACGGACGAACCAGAAGGCGACGCCGTGATATTTCGGCATGTGCTCGATATCGAAACCGAAGCCGTCCATGCGCTTGCGCAGCGGCTGGATGCCGTCTTCCTTGCCACCGGCGACGACGATCAGGCCGCCTGATTTCACGCGCGACAGGGCGGCGGCGATATTCGCCTCGTTCTCACCCTTGTGCTTGCTGCAGAGCACCAGGGCCGCATCATAGTCCTCGCCTTCGATCTCAGGCGTGGTTTCGATGCGCTGTGCCTGCAGCTGCCGGTATAGCGGACGGAAGCCCTGTACGGCGCTCAGCGAGGCGGCAAAGCCCTCCGGCAAGGCAAAGCCTGCCTCGGCGCCCAGGAACAGCACGCGCTGCCCCTCGCCCGGCGCATCGACAGTGCCGCTGGCAAAGGGGTGGAACAGGGTTTTCAGCGTTTCGCGGCTCATGGGCTCATCTCGTCTTCTAATACAAAAAGGGCGCGGAAACAGTCCCGCGCCCATGAAGTTCTGGAAAGGCGCAGCTTATTCGGCTGCTTCTTCCTTCTTCTTGTCGGCAGGGATTTCCTGGCCGGTTTCCTGATCGACGACCTTCATCGACAGGCGGACCTTGCCGCGCTCGTCGAAGCCGAGGAGCTTGACCCAGACCTTCTGGCCTTCCTTGACGACGTCCTGCGTCTTGGCAACGCGCTCGGAAGCGAGCTGCGAGATGTGGACGAGACCGTCACGGGCGCCGAAGAAGTTGACGAAAGCACCGAAGTCGGCGGTCTTGACGACCGTGCCTTCGTAGATGACGCCGATTTCCGGCTCGGCAACGATCGAGTGGATCCACTTGCGGGCCGCTTCGATTTCCTTGCCGGACGAAGAAGCGATCTTCACCGTGCCGTCGTCTTCGATGTTGATCTTGGCGCCGGTCTTTTCGACGATTTCGCGGATGACCTTGCCGCCGGAGCCGATGACTTCACGGATCTTGTCGACCGGGATGTTCATGACTTCGATGCGCGGTGCGAATTCGCCGAGCTGGCCGCGGCTCTCGGTGATGGCCTTGGCCATTTCGCCGAGAATGTGCGTGCGGCCACCCTGTGCCTGGCCGAGAGCGACCTTCATGATCTCTTCGGTGATACCGGCGATCTTGATGTCCATCTGCAGCGAGGTGATGCCGTCGGCGGTACCGGCGACCTTGAAGTCCATGTCGCCGAGATGATCTTCGTCACCGAGAATGTCGGAGAGAACGGCGAAGCGATCGCCTTCGAGGATCAGGCCCATGGCAATACCGGCAACCGGCTTAGCCAGCGGAACGCCGGCGTCCATCAGAGCGAGCGACGTGCCGCAAACGGTTGCCATCGAGGACGAGCCGTTGGACTCGGTGATCTCGGAGACGACGCGCAGCGTGTAGGGGAACTGCTCGGCAGACGGCAGCATCGGACGGATAGCGCGCCATGCGAGCTTGCCGTGACCGATTTCGCGCCGGCCCGGGGAGCCCATGCGACCGGTTTCGCCAACCGAGTAGGGAGGGAAGTTGTAATGGAGCAGGAAGCGCTCCTTGTACATGCCGGTCAGGCTGTCGACATACTGTTCGTCTTCGCCGGTGCCGAGTGTGGCAACAACGATCGCCTGCGTTTCACCACGGGTGAAGAGAGCCGAACCGTGGGTGCGCGGCAGCAGGCCGACTTCCGAGACGATCGCACGAACGGTCGATAGATCGCGACCATCAATACGGCTCTTGGTGTCGAGAATGTTCCAGCGAACGATCTTCGCCTGCAGATGCTTGAAGGTCGCGCCGATGACTTCGGCAGTGTACTTCGGCTCGACGCCTTCAGGGAAGAAGTGAGCCTTGACCTTTGCCTTGACTGCATCGACGGCTGCGTAGCGTTCAGCCTTCTGGGTGTTCTTGTAGGCGACGCGCAGTTCGGCTTCGAAATGCTTCAGCATTTCGGCTTCGAGCTCGGAATGATCTTCCGGCTGGAAATCGCGCGGTTCCTTGGCAGCAACTTCGGCGAGCTTGATGATCGCGTCGAGAACCGGCTGGAAGCCGCGGTGGCCGAACATGACGGCGCCGAGCATGACTTCTTCGTTGAGTTCCTTGGCTTCCGATTCAACCATCAGAACGGCATCGTGCGTACCGGCAACGACGAGATCGAGTACGGACTCTTCCATTTCATCGAGATGCGGGTTGAGGACGTATTCGCCGTTGATGTAGCCGACGCGTGCGCCGCCGACCGGGCCCATGAACGGAACGCCTGACAGCGTCAGGGCTGCCGAGGTGGCGACCATCGACAGGATGTCGGGGTTGTTTTCAAGGTCGTGCTGGATGACGGTGACGACGACCTGGGTGTCGTTCTTGTAGCCTTCCGGGAAGAGCGGGCGGATCGGCCGATCGATCAGGCGGGAAACGAGCGTTTCGTTTTCCGAGGGACGTCCTTCGCGCTTGAAGTAGCCGCCGGGGATCTTGCCGGCTGCGTAGGTCTTTTCCTGGTAGTTGACGGTGAGCGGGAAGAAATCCTGGCCCGGCTTCGGCGACTTGGCGGAAACAACGGTCGCGAGAACGACGGTTTCACCGTAGGTCGCGAGAACGGCGCCATCAGCCTGACGAGCGATCTTGCCGGTTTCGAGCTTCAGCGGGCGGCCTGCCCACTCGATTTCCACGCTATGGGTATCGAACATATGTCTTGTCCTTCAATGCGGGAACAGGCGCCACGACCCTTTCAAGGCACAGCGCGCGATCGACCGCAATTATGTGACACATCATGGGCAAGACAACGGGAGGCTTTACGGCGGCGGCTTTCGAGAAAGCCGGGCCAAGGTTCCGTACCTTGGCCGGAAAGCATCCGGCAATCCTGCCCCATGACAGGTCAACGGTTGTTCTGGCAAAACCGGCCCATCCGGGTCTGCCTCAGTTCCACCCCATGAAAACATCAAATGCGGTGGTCAATCTCTGGGGCTTTCCAACCCCTGATAAGCAACCGGCGAGCGCTCGAAGAGCGCCCGCCGGAAAACCTTAGCGACGGATACCCAGGCTGGTGATCAGCTTGGTGTAACGGCCTTCGTTCTTCTTCTTGAGGTAGTCGAGAAGCGAACGGCGGCTCGAAACCATCGTCAGCAGGCCACGGCGGGAATGGTTATCCTTCTTGTGGCCCTTGAAGTGTTCCGTGAGATTGTTGATCCGCTCGGTCAGGATCGCAACCTGGACTTCCGGAGAACCGGTGTCGCCTTCGAACGTTGCGTATTCCTTGATGAGGGCGGTCTTGCGCTCAGCAGTAATCGACATCGGATGTTCCTTTCGATGAGAGGAGATAAGGTCGCCAAAAGCCGGGATGTCGTCCAGCTTTGGCCGCGAAAGCATTCAGGCCTGCCTGATGCTGGCGCTGCCTATAGACCATTCAGACGGCAAAGGGAAGAGGCATGACCGGCAGGCCTACGGCGCGCCGGTCGCGTCGTCAGACGAAGACGCGCTTCGGGCGGAATTCGCCCTCGCCGATCTCGCCGATGGCGATCAGCTTGCCGCGCGCCGTCGCATAGGCTTCGCTCTCGGTGATCGGGGCGTCACGGCCGCGCACGAGGATCGGGTTGCCCATCTTCAGACGGTGCGCCTGATCGTCGTTGACGGCCAGATGCGGCAGGGAAGACAGCGCTTCGCTGGTGTCGATGAGCAGCGCGTCGAGAGCTGCCAGCCGCTCGTCCTGATCCTCGATCGCTTCAAGGGCGACGAGTTCGGAAAGCGGGATCATGCTGTCTTCGGGGAACGGCGCGACGAATGTCCGGCGCAGGCCGGATACGTGGCCGTAGCAGCCAAGATCGCGGCCGAAATCGCGGGCCAAGGCGCGAACATATGTACCCTTTCCGCATTCGACTTCGAAATGCGCCGTGTTGGCATCCGGGCAGGAGAGCAGCGTCAGGCGGAAGATCTCGACCTCGCGCGACGGAATCTCGACGGCTTCGCCCTCGCGGGCCAGATCATAGGCGCGCTCGCCGGCGATCTTGATTGCCGAGAACTGCGGCGGCACTTGGCTGATGACGCCGGTATAATTCGGCAGAAGCGCCAGGATATCGCCCTCGGCCGGACGCTTGTCCGAACTCTGCGTGACTTCGCCCTCGAGATCGTCGGTGGCGCGTTCTTCGCCCCAGGTGACCGAGAATTCGTAGATCTTGCGGCCATCCATGACGTAGGGGACCGTCTTCGTCGCATCGCCGAGCGCGATCGGCAGCATGCCCGAGGCCAAGGGGTCGAGCGTGCCAGCGTGGCCGCATTTCTGCGCCTTGAACAGCCACTTGATCTTGGAAACGGCTTCCGTCGAGCCGAAATCCACCGGCTTGTCGAGGATCAGCCAGCCGGAAACCGGGCGGCCCTTGGGTTTGCGTGGTTTGGACATTCTTTTCTTCTGTTATTCGCCGTCTTTGCCGTCATCGAGATCGCGCACGACCTCGGGCGAACGCAGGAGCTCATCGATCTTCTTGTAATTGTCGAAGCTCGTGTCGTCGCGGAAGCGGACTTCAGGCATGTATTTCATCTGGCGCAGCTGTGCGCCGAGGCGGCCACGGATGTATTTCGCATTCTTGTTCAGCGCTGCGATGACCGTGTCGTGATCGGCGACGCCAAGCGGCGTGACGAAAGCGGTCGCGATCTTCAGATCGGGCGACATACGCACTTCGGAGATCGAGATCACGGTCTTTTCGATCACGTCGTCACGCACTTCGCCGCGCTGCAGAACCTGTGTGATCGCTGCACGCACCTGTTCGCCGACGCGCAGCATGCGCTGCGAAGGTGCGGAGGTTGTCGGTCTTGTTGCCATTTTTCTTTGCCTCAAAAGGTTCGGGCGCCGGCCTCAGATGATCCGGCGCCCGTCCAAGATACAGATCCGCGCGATCAGAGCGAGCGGGTGATATGCTCGACGCGGAAGCATTCGATGACATCGCCTGCGCGGATGTCTTCGTAGTTCTCGAAGGCCATACCGCATTCCTGACCGACCGGCACTTCGGAGACTTCGTCCTTGAAGCGCTTGAGCGTCTTGAGCTTGCCTTCGTGGATGACGACGTTGTCGCGGATGAGGCGCACGCCTGCACCACGCTCGACCTTGCCTTCGGTGACGCGGCAACCCGCGACCTTGCCTGTTTTGGTGATGTTGAACACTTCGAGGATCTCGGCATTGCCGAGGAAGGTCTCGCGGCGCTCCGGCGACAGCAGGCCCGACATCGCTGCCTTCACGTCATCCACGAGATCGTAGATGATGTTGTAGTAGCGGATCTCGATGCCGCCACGCTCGGCAGCGGTACGTGCCTGTGCATTGGCGCGAACGTTGAAGCCGATGATCGCCGCGTCGGAGGATTCAGCAAGCGCGATATCCGACTCGGTGATGGCACCAGCACCCGAATGAACGATGCGAGCGCGCACTTCGTCGGTACCCAGCTTGTCGAGAGCACCGATGATGGCTTCGATGGAACCCTGAACGTCACCCTTGATGACAAGCGGGAATTCCTTGTAGCCGGTATTCTGCAGCTTGCTCATCATCTGTTCGAGCGAACCGCGCTGGCCGGACTGGCGGGCAGCTGCCTTGTCGCGCGCCAGACGCTGGCGGTACTCGGAAATTTCGCGAGCACGAGCTTCGTTCTCGACGACGGCAAACTTGTCGCCGGCAGCAGGCGTGCCGGAAAGACCGAGCACTTCGACCGGGGTCGCCGGACCGGCTTCCTTGACATGGTCGCCCTTGTCGGTGACGAGCGCGCGGACGCGGCCCCACTGATCGCCAGCAACGATGATCTGGCCTGGCTTCAGCGTGCCCTTCTGGACGAGAACGGTCGCGACCGCACCACGGCCACGATCGAGCTGAGCTTCGATGACGGTGCCTTCAGCGGTCCGGGTCGGATCGGCCTTGAGGTCGAGAATTTCGGCCTGCAGCAGGACGGCTTCGAGCAGCTTGTCGAGGTTCGTCTTGTTCTTGGCCGAAACTTCGACGTCGAGAACTTCACCGCCCAGCGATTCCACGAAGACTTCGTGCTGCAGAAGCTGCTGGCGGACCTTGTCCGGCTTGGCCTCGTGCTTGTCGATCTTGTTGATCGCCACGATGATCGGAACACCGGCCGCCTTGGCGTGATTGATGGATTCGATCGTCTGCGGCATGACGCTGTCGTCGGCCGCAACCACCAGGATCGCGATGTCCGTTGCCTGCGCACCACGAGCACGCATGGCCGTGAAGGCGGCGTGGCCGGGCGTGTCGATGAAGGTGATCTTCTGGCCGTTCTGTTCGACCTGATAGGCACCGATATGCTGGGTGATGCCACCGGCTTCACCCGACACGACGTTCGCCTGACGGATGGCGTCGAGCAGCGAGGTCTTGCCGTGGTCGACGTGACCCATGATGGTGACGACAGGCGGACGCGAAACCATTTCACCAGCATCGTCGGCCTTGTCGAAGATACCTTCTTCAACGTCGGATTCCGAAACGCGCTTGACGGTGTGGCCGAATTCGCCGGCGATCAGTTCAGCCAGGTCGGCGTCGATGACGTCGCCCGGCTTCATCATCTGGCCTTCCTTCATCAGGTACTTGATAACGTCGACGGCGCGTTCAGACATACGCTGCGACAGTTCCTGAATGGTGATGGTCTCAGGCAGAATGACCTCGCGCATAACCTTTTCGCGGGTTTCCTGCATCTGGCTGCGGCGGAACTTTTCCTGACGGCGGCGCATGGCAGCCATAGAGCGGCCGCGCGCACCTTCGTCGTCGACGCCCGCGGTACCGATCGTCAGCTTGCCGCGACGGCGGTCTTCCTCGCCCTTCGGACGGGTGGTGACCGGCTTTGCCGGCTCCGGACGCACGACGCGGCCACGAACCGGGCCACCGCGTGCAGCACCGCCGCGATCGTCTTCTTCGCCTTCGCGGCGTCCACGGGCCGCTGCCGGAGCAGCCGATCCGGGACGCGCAGCGCCCGGTGCCGGGGCGGCATCGGGGCGGCGGGCAGCCGGTGCGGACGGCTGAGCCGAACGGGCCTGAACGGGCGCTGCAGCCGGTGCCGGAGCAGGGGCTTCAACAACCGGAGGCGCCGGCGGACGGGCAGCTTCTTCGGCGGCGCGGCGCGCAGCCTCTTCGGCTTCCGCAGCCTGACGGGCAGCTTCTTCTACAGCGCGGCGCTTGTCTTCCTCGACGCGGCGGGCCGCATCTTCGGCTTCGCGAACCTGCGCCATGGCAAGAGCGCGGCGGCGCGCATCCATTTCTTCCGGCGACAGATGGTTCAGCACCACCGGACGCGGACGGTCCTGCTGACGCGGAGAATGCTGCGACGGCTGAGAGTTGCCACCTTGCTGCTGGATACGCGGCGCCGGTGTCTGCTGCTGCGGACGCGCCTGGACTGGTGCTGGTGCAGGCTCGGCAGCGCGCGGCGCCACCGGAGCGGGTGCGACCGGACGTTCGTCTTCGGGGCGCATCGGACGCCGCTTACGGGTCTCGACGACGACCGCTTTTGTGCGACCGCGACCCATATCCTGGCGCACGGTGCCCTGGCTTATCCCCGACGGTTTCAGGGTCAGCGTCTTCTTGCCCGTTGCACCAAGTGTCTTGTCGTCATTGCTATCGGTCATTCGTTCCCGTTCCTTCGGACAGGGAGCGATGACGTCATCAGTCCCTGTCAATCAAATACAGTCGATCAATGATGGGCCGGCATCTGC
This sequence comes from Rhizobium sp. 01N424, assembly GCF_056399485.1. Lineage (NCBI taxonomy): Bacteria > Pseudomonadati > Pseudomonadota > Alphaproteobacteria > Hyphomicrobiales > Rhizobiaceae > Rhizobium > Rhizobium sp. 01N424. The sequence continues at coordinate 26,251 of NZ_JBFTRK010000001.1, read as the reverse complement.
CGGTCGCCCGTATCATTGTTTTTGCCGGCCCGCGCTGTCCGGTGCCCGGGACTGACCGCTGTTACGGTACTGCTCAAGCATCTTTGCGCGCTTCACTACACCCTCACCCGCCTGCCCTGCAAGCACTGCGGCATGGATAAAAGCATTCTCGCCCATCACCCCTTCCATTTCGCTCTCCGAGAAGAGACGGAAGGAAGGTATTTCTTCCTCGGTTTCCATTCCGAGGTGCCAGGCCTTGCGAGCCTGGTCTATTTTTCGCACGCCATCGTCGGCCGCACCGGTCGAATGGAACACCGCAAGGGCTGCTCCGCTTCTGACCGCAGCATCCACTTTCGCGGAGCCGGTGACGAACTGGCCGGCCTTGCGGGCCATGTTCATCATCTGCATCAGCTGCTTGGCGATCAGCCGGTCCACGGTCTCGCCGAGATCAGCTGCAGCCTTCACATCCGCCTTCAAGGCGCGGGCGAAGGTCTTCTTCGCCACCGCCTTGTCGACCAGCGTACGGTCGATCTTTACCCAGCATCCCCGTCCCGGAAGCTCGCGCTTCAGATCGGCGATGACGGTCCCATCGGGAGCGGCGACAAAGCGGATCAGCTCATCCGGCGATCCGCTTTCGCGCGTCACGATGCACATGCGGCCGTTCACGTCATAACCTGCAAGATCATCATCCTCAGGAGATGTGTCCGGCTGCGCGGTCATTACGCTTCCTGCTCGGCAGCATCGGCCTCAACAGGCTCCGCATCCTTCGCAAGGTCGTCCTCGGTGATCCAGCCAACCGCGAGGCGGGCCTGAACAACCATCTGTTCTGCTTCGACGCGGGAGATGTCGAACTTCGAGAACAGACCCTCGAACTTCTTCGTCTCGCCGTTCTTGCGCTCGCTCCAGCCGACGAGATCGTCTGCTGCGCAGCCTGCAAAGTCTTCCATCGTCTTGATGCCGTCTTCGCCGAGCGCGACCATCATCTGTGCGGTCATGCCTTCGATCTGGCGAAGATCGTCGGAGACGCCGAGCGACTTGCGCTTCTCGTCCATCTCGGCTTCGAGCTTTTCGAGGAATTCGCGGGCGCGGGTCTGGATTTCCTGCGCCGTGTCTTCGTCGAAGCCGTCGATCGAGGCGATTTCGTCGAGATCTACGTAAGCCAGCTCTTCAACGGCAGCAAAGCCTTCGGACGCCAGAACCTGGCCGACCATTTCATCGACGTCGAGCGAGTCCATGAACAGGTTGGTGCGCTCGTTGAATTCTTTCTGACGGCGCTCCGACTCTTCGGCTTCCGTCATGATGTCGATATCCCAGCCGGTCAGCTGCGATGCGAGGCGAACGTTCTGACCACGGCGGCCGATGGCGAGCGACAGCTGCTCATCAGGAACCACGACTTCGATGCGCTCTGCATCTTCGTCAAGAACGACCTTGGCGACTTCAGCCGGCTGCAGGGCGTTGACGACGAAGGTCGCCGGATCCTGCGACCACGGAATAATGTCGATCTTTTCGCCCTGAAGCTCACCGACGACGGCCTGAACGCGTGAACCGCGCATACCGACGCAGGCACCGACCGGGTCGATCGACGAGTCGTTCGAGATGACGGCGATCTTGGCGCGCGAACCCGGGTCACGGGCAACCGAGCGAACCTGGATGATACCGTCGTAAATTTCCGGCACTTCCATGGTGAAGAGCTTCACCATGAACTGCGGATGGGTACGCGACAGGAAAATCTGCGGGCCGCGCTGTTCGCGACGCACATCATAGACATAGGCGCGGACGCGATCGCCGTAGCGAACGTTTTCGCGCGGGATCATTTCGTCGCGGCGGATAATGCCTTCGCCACGGCCAAGATCGACGATGACGTTGCCGTATTCGACGCGCTTGACGGTACCGTTGACGATTTCGCCGGTACGATCCTTGAACTCGTCGAACTGGCGATCACGCTCGGCTTCGCGAACCTTCTGGACGATGACCTGCTTGGCAGACTGCGCAGCGATACGGCCGAAGTCCATCGGCGGCAGCGGATCGGCAATGAAATCGCCAAGGGCTGCATCGGGGTTGCGGTCGCGGGCCAGTTCCAGCGGGATCTGCGTGGAATAGTCTTCGGCCTTCTCGACGACTTCGAGCAGACGCTGAAGGCGGATTTCGCCGGTCTTCGGATTGATGTCGGCGCGGATGTTCGATTCCGAGCCGTAACGGGAGCGTGCAGCTTTCTGGATCGCATCGGCCATTGCGGCCAGCACGATTTCGCGGTCGATGACTTTTTCGCGCGCCACTGCATCTGCGATCTGCAGAAGTTCGAGGCGGTTCGCACTGACTGCCATTGTTTTATCTCTCCGTCTCGGCTTGCCGGGTTCCCGTCCCTGGAGCCTGTAGTTGATCGGTTATTCCTGGTCTTCCGCTTCGTTCTGGTTCGCGGCTTCCGACTTCGCTGCCTTGTCGGCGCGAAGCGCATCGCGGATCAGATCGTCGGTCAGGATAAGCTTGGCTTCGGCCAGAGCCGCGAAGGGGATTTCCACCTTCTGCTCTTCGCCATAGGCAACCTGGTCACGCTCAAGCGTGAAACCATCTGCATTCGATTCCAGAATCTTGCCACGGAACCGCTTGCGGTTGCCGATCATGATCGACGTATCGCACTTCAAAAGGTGTCCCTGCCAGCGGACGAAATCCGACTTGCGCACCAGCGGACGGTCGATACCGGCCGAAGACACTTCGAGATGATACTCCCGATCGATCGGATCTTCCACATCCAGAACCGGGGAAACAGCCGTCGAGACCGCTTCGCAGTCCTGAACGGACATGGTTCCGTCATTGCGCTCGGCCATGATCTGCAGCGTCGCGCCGTTCTGATTGAGCATCCGGACGCGGATCAGGCGGAAGCCCATACCGACAAGCACTGGTTCGATGATGTCGGCAAGGCGCTGGTCAAGCCCGGTCTCGGTAATCAGCCGTGGCTCAAGTTCGTTTTCTGCGGTTGTCTGATCCGACAAGCGGCGCGCTCCTAGCAAATTTCAAGCATTTTGGATGATCGCGCTAATAAAAAAGAGCGGGTCCTTGCGGCCCACTCTTCATCGTACGATCAAGAATTTGAGTGGCATATAGGCCCGTTTTTCTGAAATTGCAAGCTCCGGCGCCAAATGCGCCAAGGCTGCAATCCTTCGCTGGCCTCAGGCACGCTTCGCCATATATTGGGCGGGAACAGAACAAGACAAGCCGGAGCAAATCCGGGCGGAGGGAACGTGCCGTCGAATTCTTCCACGCTGGCGCCGCTGAAACACGAAACATACCGCCGGATCTGGTTTGCGAGTCTGGCGTCGAACTTCGGCGGGCTGATCCAGGCCGTCGGCGCCGCATGGATGATGACGACGATCACCGCCTCGGAAGACATGGTGGCGCTGGTGCAGACCTCGACGGCGCTGCCGATCATGCTCTTCTCGCTGATCTCGGGCGCGCTCGCCGACAATTTCGACAGGCGCCGGGTGATGCTGACGGCGCAGGTCCTGATGCTCGTTGTCTCGGCGATCCTGACGGTCTTCGCCCTGCTCGGCTGGATCACGCCCTGGCTGCTCCTGATCTTTACCTTCCTGATCGGCTGCGGCACGGCGCTCAACAATCCCTCCTGGCAGGCGTCGGTCGGCGACATGGTGCCGCGCGCCGATCTGCCTGCCGCCGTGACGCTGAACAGCATGGGTTTCAACATGACCCGCAGCGTCGGCCCTGCGATCGGCGGGGTCATCGTGGCGGCAGCCGGTGCAGCGGCCGCCTTTGCGGTCAACGCCGTCAGCTATCTGGCGCTGATCCACGCACTGATGCGCTGGAAGCCCGCTCTTCCCACCTCGACGCTGCCGCGTGAAAGTCTCGGCAGCGCGATCTTTGCCGGCCTGCGCTACATCTCGATGTCGCCAAACCTTGAGAAGGTTCTGGTGCGCGGCTTCACGTTTGGTGTCGGCGCCAGCTCGGTGCTCGCGCTGCTTCCGATCGTCGCGATCGACCTCGTCTCGGGCGGACCACTGACCTACGGCTTCATGCTCGGTTCCTTCGGCATCGGCGCGATCGGCGGCGGGGCGCTCAACGCCCGGCTTCGCGATGCGCTGAGCAGCGAGATCATCATCCGCTATGCCTTTGCCGGCTTTGCGGTGAGCATGGCGATCACCGCGGCCAGCCCCTTTGCGGTGCTGACCTGCGCCGGGCTGCTGGTATCGGGCGCCTGTTGGGTGCTGGCACTGTCGCTGTTCAATACGATCGTCCAACTATCGACACCGCGCTGGGTCGTCGGGCGGGCGCTCTCGCTTTATCAGACGGTAACCTTCGGCGGGATTGCCGGCGGCAGCTGGTTCTGGGGGATCGTGGCAGACCGCTTTGGCGTCTCGAATGCGCTCTATGGTTCTGCAGCGGTAATGGTCATCGGCGTGCTGATCGGCTTCCGCTTCTCGATGCCGGCCTTTGCCTCGCTCAATCTCGATCCGCTCAACCGCTTTGTCGAACCGGCGCTCGGGCTCGATATCACGCCGCGCAGCGGGCCGATCGTCATCCAGGTCGATTATCAGATCAGCGACGAGGACCTGCCGGAATTCCTGAAGCTGATGGGCGAACGGCGGCGCATCCGCATTCGCGACGGCGCCCGGGCCTGGGCGCTGATGCGCGATCTCGAGAACCCCGGCATATGGACGGAGACCTATCACACCCCGACCTGGGTCGAATATATCCGCCACAACCAGCGGCGTACGCAGGCCGATGCGGAAAATACAGACCTGCTGCGCAACCTGCATCGCGGCGCCGACCTGCCGCATGTGCATCGGATGATCGAACGCCAGGCGATCCCACCCTCCGACGACGTCTTTCACAAGGCGCCGATCGATATTCATCACTAGGAAGCTCAACATGTTCAGGCGAGCCAGGGAAAGCGATCTCCCAGCGATCATTGCCATGCTCGCCGATGATGCGTTGGGACGCAGCCGCGAGTTGGTCTCCGATCCCGTTGACGAGCGCTACAGGGCAGCCTTTGCGGCCATCGTTGCCGACGAGAACCAGCTTCTTGCCGTCGCGGTCAACGCCGACGACCAGCCGGTTGGCTGCCTGCAGCTGACATTCATTCCTGGGCTTTCGCGCAGCGGCATGTGGCGCGGACAGATCGAGAGCGTGCGGATCACCGAAACGGAGCGCGGCACCGGACTTGGCACACGCTTCATCAAATGGGCGATCGGCGTTTGCCGGGACCGTGGCTGCAAGCTCGTGCAGCTGACATCGGACAAGTCGCGGGCCGATTCCATGCGTTTCTATGAAAAGCTTGGCTTCACGGCGAGCCACGAGGGCATGAAGCTTACTCTCTGAAGCCTATTTCAGTTTGCCCTTCATCGACGCTTCCGGATAGCAAGTCGGCTTTTCGCCGTTCTTGACCTGCCATTGGCCGATCGAGCGGCGGGTCTTGTAGCCCGGCAAGCCGTCGGAACCGCCGACGTCATAGCCCTGACGCTCCAGCGCCTTCTGCATGGCAGCGACATCCGAGCGCAGCATCTTGCCGACATCGCCCCAGGCGCCCTGGAAACCGCCAGCCCCATAGGCAATCCGATCAGCGAGGTTGCCGATATAGAGGCCATAGAGATCGGAATTGTTATATTCCTTGATGACGTAGAAATTCGGCGTGACGAGGAATTCCGGGCCGTCGCGGCCGGCCGGAACCAGCATCATCCCATCGGCCTTCATCTCGGATGAGGGAAAGCCTTTGCCCGAGATCCTGCTGATGCCGAGTGACGCCCATTGCGACAGCGGCTTGGCGAGATCCGGCCCCTCCTGGGCACAGGAAACGGCGGCGGGGATGGTGACCTCGAAGCCCCAGTCGCGGTCGCGCTGCCAGCCCTTCTTGACCAGATAGTTGGCGATGGATGCCAGCGTATCCGGCACCGAGGTCCAGATGTTGCGGTGGCCGTCGCCATCGAAATCGACGGCATATTTCAGGTAGCTTGTCGGCATGAATTGCGGCTGGCCCAGCGCGCCTGCCCAGGAGCCCTTGAAATCGGCCGGCGCCACATCGCCGCCATCGATGATGTGGAGTGCCGCAATCAGTTCGGTGCGGAACATCTCCTTGCGCGTCGACATGAACGCTTTCGTTGCCAGCACCTGGATCGCCGAGTTCGGGATCTTCGCGGCGCCAAAACCGGTCTCGCGGCCCCAGATGGCCAGCACGATCGAACCCGGCACGCCATAGGTCTTCTCGATCCGCTTCAGCGTCGAGGCATATTGCGAGGCAAACCCGCGGCCTGTCATGGCGAGTTTGCTGAGACGCTCCTCGTTGAAATAGGGCGCAGGCGAGGAGAACTCGGCCTGTGTCTGCTTGCGTTCCTTCGGCGGCGGAAAGCCTGGAGGTGCCAGATCCGGAAGATCCCAATTCAGCTCGACGCCGGCGAAAGCGGCCTGAAATGTCTTGGCAGAAATGCCGTTCTTTTCGGCTTCCGGGCGCAGTTCGGTCTGCACCCATTTCTCGAACTGCGCCTCGACGGCAGCCTTCGAAGGCGCGGCGGAGGCGGGAAGATGAAACGATGCGGCAAGCATCCCCGTCAAGATCGAAAGGCGGATGATCGTCTTCACCTCAGGCACTCCCCCTCAAATGACCGTTCGCGCCCGAAGCGCGGCCGCCAATGTACCCTCGTCGAGATAATCGAGCTCGCCGCCGACAGGCACGCCATGCGCCAGACGGGTGATCTTGACGTCCAATCCGGTGAGCTGATCCGTTATATAGTGTGCTGTGGTCTGCCCCTCGACGGTCGCGTTGACCGCGATGATCAGTTCGCGCACGCCGCCTTCGCCAAGCCGCTCGATCAGCCCGCGGATATTCAGATCATCCGGGCCGACGCCATCCAGCGGCGACAGCGTGCCGCCGAGAACGTGGTAGGCGGCATTCATCGCGCCGGCGCGCTCCAGTGCCCAGAGATCCGACACGTCCTCTACGACGATGATGACCGACTGGTCGCGGCGATCATCGGTGCAGACGGTGCAGGGATCCGAGGTATCGACATTGCCGCAGCGCGAGCAGATCTTCACCTTGTCATAGGCATCGCCCATGGCATGGGAGAGAGGACCGAGAAGCTGGTCCTTCTTCTTGATCAGATGCAGTGCCGCGCGGCGCGCCGACCGGGGGCCGAGACCCGGCACTTTCGCCAGAAGCTGAATGAGTTTTTCGATTTCGGGGCCGGTGACTCGCTTTGCCATGCGCCGTTCTTAGCCCATATGTCGTCAAAACGGAATCGCGGAAGGATTGCCGCCGCCATGAAAATCAGTGCGATCTGTACCGGCAGCGCCGAACGGCTGCCGGGCAAGAAATACAAGACCGGAATCTTCAAGCAGCCGGTCAACGGCGCCGTGATGATCGATGCGGAAGGGCTGGTCGGCGACGCGATCTGCAATCGCACCTATCATGGTGGTGCGGATCAGGCTGTTTATGTCGAGGGATCGCGGACGCTCGACTGGTGGAGCGGCGAACTCGGTAAACCGGTCACGCCGGGTACCTTCGGCGAAAACCTCGTCATCGAGGGGCTCGACAATCGCGATATTGCCGTGGGCGACAGGTTCATCGCAGGCGATCTTGTTCTGGAAGTAACGTCCGCCCGTATTCCCTGCGCGACCTTCGCCACGAAGATGGAAGACCCACGCTTTGTCAAGCGCTACACCAAGGCCGGACGGCCAGGCATCTATTGCCGGGTTCTTGCCGGCGCGATCGTCGAGGCGGGAATGCCGGTGACCTATCAGCCGTTTTCAGGCGCCAGGGTGACCATGCCTGAAATGATGGAGACGTTCGGGAAAAAGCTCTCGCCCGAAGACCGGGAGCGGTATCTCGCAGCACCCATTCACTACAAGCTGCGGGCTCTGCTCGAGGCGCAGGCCTGATATCAGCGCGTGGCGATCGCCATCGCGGCACCGGCCATCGTTGCGGCACTCGCACGATTGGCAATCCGCACGGCGCGAGGGCTCTTCAGGAAGCCGCGGGCTTTTGCGGCCAGGAACATCCAGCTGAAATCGACGACCGCCAGCACCACGATCAGTGTTACGACGAGCTCCGCCCAGCCGCCGAAGGAAACGGCGCGGATGTCGATGATCGACGGCAGAAGGGCGATGTAGAACATCATGATCTTCGGATTGCCGAGCGCGATCGCCAGACCCGTCAGAAACATCCGGCTTGGCGAGCGGGCCTGTGGCAGCTCTTCTTCCTCGACATCAGGTCTTGCGAACCACATTTTCCAGGCGAGGTAGAGGAGATAGAGAATGCCGAGCCATTTGATGACGACGAAGGCGTGATAGAAGGTTTCGGCGATGGCCGAGAGGCCGGCGATGGCGCAGGTCAGCCAGATCGCATCACCCGCCCACATGCCGAAGAGGAAGGGCAGCACGTCGCGCGCGCCCTTCGAGATGACGCGGGCGACGAGGGCCGCAACGCTCGGGCCGGGCGTGCCGGCGGCGATGAAGAGAGCGCCGGCAAATACCAACAGGGCCGTCAGCGTCATCATAAAGGCTTCCTTCCAGGCTTGGCCTGATCAGAACGGCATCTTGAAGCCGGGCGGGATCGGCAGGCCGGCGGTCAGCGCCTTGGTCTTTTCAGCCGTGACGGCCTCGGCCTTGTCCTTGGCATCCTTGTGGGCGGCAACGATCAGGTCTTCGAGGATCTCGACATCGTCTTCCTTGAACAGCGACGGATCGATCTTCAGGCTCTGCATTTCGCCCTTGCCGTTCAGGACAACGGTGACCAGTCCGCCACCGGACTTGCCTTCGGCCCTGAGCTCGGCGATCTCCGCCTGCATCTGCTCCATCTTGGCCTGCATTTCCTTGACTTTGCCCATCATTCCCATGAGGTCGCGCATCGTCTTTATCCTTCTCTGAAAGTCTAAAATTCTATGTCGTCGCCCGGCAGGATGTCGCCATCTTCGGATTCGGCGACGGCGGGCGGCTTGATATCGCCCTCTTCCTCCGGCTCCGGCGCCCGGACGCGGACGTCGATAATCCTGGCGCCCGGAAATTGCGCGAGGATCGCCGCCACATCCGGGTCCTGGCGGGCATCGCTGACCTGCTGCTCCTTGGCCTTGGCCTCGGCTTCGACCATGGTCGGATCGCCGGGCTCTCGGCTCAGACTAACGATCCAATGGATCCCCGTCCATTCCTTGAGCTTGACCGCCAGTTCGTTCAGCAGCGTCGACGGCGCGCCATCCGACAGACTGACATCAAGACGGCCGGGATCGATCCTGACGGGACGCACGAAAGTACGCACCAGCGCCTTGACCTTGGCATCGCGCTTTTCGCCGGCCAGATTGACGATATCGGCAATCGAATTCACGGCGACCAGAGGCTTCGGCGCTTCGGCGGGCTTGGTCTCGAGACGCCCGGCCTGCATCGGCTGCGGATCAGGGTTCGGAACGGCGCGCAGCATCGCGGTCGGGCCATTCGGCTGCGGGCGCGGCGCAGTTTCCGGTGCGCGCGCCATGGCGGCCGACTGATAGGAGACAGTCGCGCCACCACCATTGCCCGACGGGCCTGGCGACGTGCGGCCGGAGCCGCCGCCGTTCTCCGAAAATTCGGCAAGCCTGCGGGCCGCATCTTCGGGTGCCGGCAGATGCGCGGCATGGGCAAGGCGGATCAGCACCATTTCGGCCGCACCCGCCGTGCGCGATGATGCCTCGGCTTCCGGAATGCCCTTCAGCAGCATCTGCCAGATGCGCGACAGCGTGGTCACCGCCACGCCCTGGGCGAATTCCGCAGCCTTGGTGCGCTCGACCTCGCTCAGAGACGGATCGTTGGCGGCATCAGGCACGTATTTCAAGCGGGTGACGAGATGGGTGAAGTCGGCAAGGTCGGTCAGCACAACCACGGGATTGGCACCCGCCTCGTACTGTGCCTGAAACTCGTTGAGCGCCGAGGCGACATCGCCCTTCACCACATGCTGGAAAAGATCGACGATGCGGGCGCGATCGGCGAGACCGAGCATGCTGCGGACCGCTTCCGCCTGAACGGCACCGCCGCCATGGGCAATCGCCTGGTCGAGCAGCGAGAGGCCGTCACGCGCCGAACCTTCGGCAGCGCGGGCGATCATGGCGAGCGCGTCCGGCTCAGCCTCGATGCCTTCCTTCGACGCAATCGTCGTGAACAAGCCGACGAGATCGGAAGCGCTGATGCGGCGCAGATCGAAGCGCTGGCAGCGCGACAGGACGGTGATCGGAACCTTGCGGATTTCTGTGGTCGCGAAGATGAACTTCACATGCTCCGGCGGCTCCTCGAGCGTCTTCAGCAGCCCGTTGAAGGCTGCCGTAGAGAGCATGTGCACTTCGTCGATGATATAGACCTTGTAGCGCGCCGAAACCGGGCGGTAGCGCACCTGCTCGATGATCTCTCTGATATCGTCGATGCCGGTATGCGAGGCGGCGTCCATCTCGATCACATCGACATGGCGGCCTTCCATGATTGCCTGGCAGTGCTCGCCGGGCACGCGCAGATCGATCGTCGGCTTGTCGATCTCTGATGTCTTGTAGTTCAGGGCTCGCGCCAGAATGCGCGCGGTAGTCGTCTTGCCGACGCCGCGAACGCCGGTCAGCATGTAGGCCTGGGCGATGCGGCCGGTCTCGAAGGCGTTGGTCAGGGTGCGGACCATCGGCTCCTGGCCGACCATCAGGTCCGTGAAATCCTTGGGGCGGTATTTGCGTGCCAGCACCCGGTATCCGGTACCCGTCGAGGCGGCATCTTGTGATTGTCGCTCGGTGTCGCTCATCGCCCTGCTTGGCGCCCGGAATCCCGGGCAAAGGATGGAGAGAAGGGTGGGAGGCTGGCACGATGACCCGTGCCGGGCTCGTTAGGGCTGCTTCCTTCCGGACCTGACCCGGTTGGCGAGTGGCTCGTCCACCACCAACCTCCCGGATGCACATATCGGCAATATCGTCATCAAAAGCAAGCCAAGCTCAAAAAAAACTGCTAATCATTGGAAAACAATGGAGGAATGCCCGTTGACGGATTTCGCGCTCGACCCCCGGCTCGAAAAAGACAGCATCAGCGTCATGCAGACCGGCCTTTGCGATCTCAGATTATCGAAGGACGCACGCTGGCCCTGGCTGATCCTGATTCCGCGCCGCGCCGGGATCACCGAGATTTTCGAATTGACGCCGCTCGATCAGGTGATGCTGACATTCGAGACCGAGGTGGTGGCCAGCGCGCTCAAGAAGCTGACCGGGGCGACAAAAATCAATGTCGGGGCTCTTGGCAATATCGTCCGCCAGCTTCATGTTCATGTCATCGCCCGCTTCGAAGGCGATGCCAATTGGCCGGGTCCGATCTGGGGTTTCGGCACGGCCGAGCCTTATGAGGACGGGAAGCGGGAGCAGTTCATAGCGACATTGCGGGAAGCCCTTTCATCATGAGTTCTTCAATTTTCGATACGGACGTTCCGCATCCGGAGCCGAGCAACCTTACCGCCTTCGCCGCCAACGACCTGAACCGCGATTCCGAACATCGCGACGAGAAATCGGTCGAGACGGCGCTGGCGAAGGAAGGCACGCATATCTTTGCCTTTGCCAAGGACAAGCTGGTCCTGAAGCATGATGGCCAGGTGCTGGACCCACTCTTTGCCCGCTACGAATTGCAGGAACTGCAGCCGCATTGGGACGAGACGATCCTGCTCGGCTACCGCAAATCCGGCGAGCCGCGGCTGGCCGTGCCGGTCGGCGTGCCGGAAGAGCAACTCGAAAGCCACTACAAGCCGGCCGACGGACGCACGCTCTATCGCGATCAGCTTGTCGACGAGGTCCTACTCGGCGAATTTGCCCAGGCCGCAAGCCTGATCCGCTGGAACGGCGACAACAAGTTCTGCGGCCGCTGCGGCGGCAGTATGGAGCAGAAGATCGGCGGCTACAAACGCGTCTGCACCGCCTGCGAACACATGATCTTTCCGCGCACCGACCCCGTCGTCATCATGCTGACGATCGACGAGAAGCGCGATCTCTGCCTGCTTGGCCGCGGACCGCATTTCGCGCCCGGCATGTATTCCTGTCTCGCCGGCTTCGTGGAGCCCGGTGAAACCATCGAGAACGCGGTGCGTCGCGAAACGCTTGAGGAATCGGGCATCAGGACCGGGCGCGTCCGCTATCACGCCTCCCAGCCGTGGCCGATGCCGCATACGCTGATGATCGGCTGCTATGCCGAGGCGAAATCCAGCGAGATCACCCGCGACGAAGCCGAGCTCGAGGATTGCCGCTGGTTTACCCGCGAGGAAACAGTCGAGATGCTGGAGCGCCCCGGCGCCAACGGCCAGGCCTCTCCGCCGAAAGGCGCCATCGCCCACCGCCTGATGCGCGACTGGGTGGAGTGGAAGCGATAGGCCATGCCGGTCTCGCGCTCGGAACGGCTGCTTGCTCTTCTTCAGGTGCTTCGCCGGCACCGCCGTCCCGTCAGCGGCATCATTCTCGCAGAGCAGACCGGCGTCAGCCTGCGCACGCTCTACCGTGACATTGCCAGCCTGCAGAGCCAGGGCGCGATGATTGAGGGCGAAGCCGGCGTCGGCTATGTGCTGAAGCCTGGCTTCATGCTGCCGCCGATGATGTTTTCCGAAGAGGAGCTTGAGGCGCTAGTGCTGGGTTCACGCTGGGTGAACCGCTCGGCGGAACCGCGGCTAGCGGGCGCTGCTGCCGATGCGCTGGCGAAGATAGCCGCCGTGCTGCCTGCCGAGATGCGCGAGACGATCGAATCGGCCACGCTGCTTGTCGGCCCCAAGCGGGCCAACGAGGACAAGGCGGACGTCGCCCTGATCCGCAAGGCGATCCGCACCGAACGCATTCTCGAATTGCACTATAGCGACGAACAGGGACGCATCTCGCTCCGGCGCGTCTGGCCGTTTGCCCTTGGCTATTTCGAACATATCCGGATGGTGATGGCCTGGTGCGAGCTGCGCCGCGGCTTCCGGCATTTCCGCACGGACCGGATCATCGACATGACGCAGCACGAAGAGCGCTATCCCCGCCGCCGAACCGCGCTGATGAAAGAGTGGCGCGAGGCGGAACACGTGCCTGTCGAACGCTGAAAGGCTACTGCCAGAATCTGACAGTAGGCCGCGCTATTATCGGTACCAATCCAGAAGGAGGACCGATGATGACGAGCGTGAAACTCAGCACCGCAAATTACGGCGACTGCCTTGTCGAGACGTCTTCTGCACATGCGGGATATCCGCAGTCCCTGATGCTGCGCATGATGCAAAAAGCATCGCGCAACATGGCGAGGAGTGATGCTCCTCGCCTCGACCCGCGGTCGATGCCGGCAAGCATGCGGCGCGACCTCGGCCTTTCCGGCAGGACCTCGCGAGAGGGCGAGGCATAGCCGGCAGCATACAGCCCAGCGCACCCCGACAGCAGACATTTCATACCGCCGCTGCAACGCACCGCGGCACGCCTTTTCATTGCAGCCATCTCAACCAAGAGGATAAGACCATGACCAGCCCGAATTCCATCATTCTCTACGTCAAGGACCCGGCCGAAAGCGAACGCTTCTACAAGGACATCCTCGGCCGCGACGCGGCGTTCTCCTCGCCCAACTTCGTCGCCTTTCCGCTCGATGGCGGTTTCACGCTCGGCCTCTGGCGCCGCAGCAATGTTGAGCCGCAGCCGTCGGCGATCGGCAATCGCGGCGAAATCGCCTTCATGGTGCCGGGAGACCGTGCGGTGGCCAAGCAATATGAGGACTGGCGCAAGCGCGGCCTGCCGATCGCCCAGGAGCTCGTCGATCTCGATTTCGGACCGACCTTCGTGGTGCTCGACCCGGATGGCCACCGTCTCCGGGTTTGCGAACCGGACAAGTGACAATGAAAAGGGCGCCCGAGGCGCCCTTTTCTTGACTATTTGTGCAGCAGGCCGCGCATCGGATGGCCCTTGTAGACCCCGAGGATGCGGACCTTCTCGGAGAAGAACCTGAGCTCCTCGAGCGCCTGGCGGACATTGCTGTCGTTGGCGTGGCCTTCGATATCGGCATAGAACTGCGTGGCGATGAACTTGCCGCCGATCTGGTAGCTTTCCAGCTTCGTCATGTTGATGTTGTTGGTCGCGAAACCACCGAGCGCCTTGTAAAGGGCGGCTGGAATATTGCGGACATTGAAGACGAAGGTCGTGACGATCTTCTCTTCTTCATTCGAACGGCTCGCCCATTTCTCGTCGCGCGACAGCACGACGAAGCGGGTGACGTTGCTTTCGGTGTCCTCGACATTTTCGGCAACGATCTCGAGACCGTAGAGATCGGCGGCTAGGCGCGGCGCAAGCGCAGCCATCGTCCGGTCACCGGTTTCCTGAACCATCTTGGCGGCACCGGCCGTATCGCCGGCGATGACAGGCTTCCAGCCATTGGCGCGAACGATCTTGCGGCATTGGCCGAGCGCGTGGATGTGGCTGTGCACAGTGCGGATCTCATCCTTCGAGACGCCCGGCAACACCATCAGCTGAAAGCGGATCGGCATGAAATATTCGCCGACGATATGCAGCCTGGAATCCGGCAGCAGATGATGGATATCGGCAACGCGCCCTGCAATCGTGTTCTCGATCGGGATCATGGCGAGATCTGCTTCGCCGCTTTCGAGCGCGGTGAAGGCGTCCTCGAAGGTCTGGCAGGGAAGCGGCTCCATGGTCGGGAACATGTCGCGGCAGGCCATATCGGAATTGGCGCCGAATTCGCCCTGGAATGAAATCCGGTTTGTCTTGTTGTTCATGGCTATGTCCTCAAGCCTGTCTTGCCGCGAGAATCCGGCGGGCCTTTTCGAGATCGGCGGGCGTGTCGACACCGAGCGGTACGGTTTCGACGATTTCGGCATCGATGCGCATTCCCGCTTCCAGCGCCCGCAGCTGCTCCAGCGATTCGCGCAGCTCCAGCACCGACGGGCCGAGCGTCACGAAGCGCTCCAGCGCCGGCCGGCGGTAGGCGTAAAGGCCAATGTGATGATAGAGCGGACCCTTGCCATAGGGCGCGGTGGCGCGGGTGAAATAGAGGCCGCGCAGGCGTGTCTCGGAAAGCGGCGAACCGACGACCTTGACGATATGCGGGGCGGTCTTGTCTTCCTCGTTGTCGATCTCGATCGTCAGCGTGGCGATATCGACCGCTTCATCGTCGAGCGGGCGCAGAGAAGCGCGGATGGTTTCTGGCTCGATGGTCGGCAGATCGCCCTGAACGTTGACGATGATCTTGGCCCTGCCTTCAGGATCGATCTTGGTCATCGCCTCGTGAATGCGGTCCGAACCCGACTGGTGGTGACCGCCGGTCATGATCACCTCGAAGCCGGCCTCGGCGACGGCGTCGAAGACGCGCTGATCATCGACCGCGACGACGACGCGACCGATGGCGGCTTCCCGAGCACGCATGGCGACCTGAACGATCATCGGCAACCCGCAGATATCGGCCAGCGGCTTGCCCGGAAGCCGGGTCGAAGCCATGCGTGCCGGGATCAGAACGAGGACGTCATCTAAATTTGAACCAGTCATCTGTCGGGCCTTCTATTCCGGGCGGAAAAGTGTCAAAAAGTCTCACGTACAGGACCATTTAGACAGTTGCAACGAACAGCCAAAAGACATAGGTTCCGCGCGATTTCAAGATGGTACCTTTTTAGGGTCTGCCGACTGCACGGGGAGCATTGCAGATGAATTCTTACGTCAATACGGCCGTTGGTGCACTGCTCGGAACGATTTTCGTGCTGATGTCGGTGTCCATCGCGTCCGAAGGAATCTTCCATTCCGAAGCGCCGGAAAAGGAAGGCTTCACGATCGTCGCCGAGGAAACACCGGCTGCCGGTGGGGGCGAGGCCGCTGCTGCCGCCATGGTTCCGATCGGAAAGCTGCTGCCGACGGCCGACGCCAAGGCTGGCGAAACCATCTTCAAGAAGTGTCAGGCCTGTCATGACGCGACCAAGGGGGGGCCGAACAAAGTCGGTCCGAACCTCTATGGTCTCGTCGATCGCCCGATCGCTTCGCATGAAGGCTTCGCCTATTCGTCGGCTATGAAGGATTTCTCCAAGGGCGGTGCTGAAAAGTGGACCTTCGACCACCTGAACCACTTCCTGATGGCACCGAAGAAGCAGATTCCGGGTACGGCGATGGGCTTTGCCGGTCTGCCGAAGGAACAGGATCGCGCCAACGTGCTGCTTTATCTGCACACCCTGGCCGACACGCCCGCTCCGCTGCCGGATCCGAACGCTCCGGATACGATCACGCAGTAAGTTGATCGCGACATCGGAAATGAGATTGAAGCCCGGCCGCAAGCCGGGCTTTTTCTTTGGCTGCGACTTCGCGAATTACGGCCCGAGCAGATAGGCCCAGAGCGACACGGAAATGGCGCCAAGCGCCGTCGTCATGGTGATTGTCGATGCCGCCAGACTGTGGCCGACGCCGAAGCGATTGGCGATCAGCCAGGCGTTGACGCCTGTCGGCACCGCGGCGATCAGAACAAGCGCTGCTGTCCAGTCCTCGGCGAGGCCGACGATGTGGCTTGCAATCCAGACGCAGAAGGGCAGCAGAAGCAACTTGCAGGCAGAAGTGACGCTGGCGATGCCGAGATTTCCGGAAACCCCATATTTTTGCAGGGCCATGCCGAGCGAGATCAGCGCGACAGGTCCGGCAACACCGGCGATCTGATCGACGATATTCTCGACCGGGGCCGGCATGGTCAGCCCGAGCAAGTGCATCGTGGCGCCGGCCGCAAGACCGATCACCAGCGGGTTGCGAATGAGATTGAGACCGATCTGCTTCAGCAGCCTCAGAATGCTGCGATCGGCGGCGCCGGAAATCTTGTGTTCGGCGCGCTCCATGAGGATCGTCCCGACGACCATCATGACAGGCAGATGCACGGCGATCAGGATCGAGAGCGGAACGAGGCCCTTGTCCCCCACCGTTCGCTGCACCAGCGGCAGGCCGACGAAGATGGTGTTGGCGAAAGCCGAGGAGACGCCTGCAAGTACGCCGATGCGCGCATCGCGTCCGAAGAGCCGTGTTGCAGCGATGTGACCGACCGTCCAGGTGACGGCGACGCCGGAGAAATAGGCGATCCAGAGCCGGAACGGCGAAGCGCCATGGAAATCGGCCTCCGCAATCGTCCGGAACAGCAGCATCGGCACGGCGATCTTGAAGACGAAATCGCTCAGCGCATCACCGGTATCGGCGGTCATCAACCCCGCTTTCACAATGAGCCAGCCGATCAGGATCATGATGAAGATGGGAAGAACGTCGAAAACGATTGCTGTCATGCGGGGAGAACTGCCTTGGCGCGGGAGCCAAAGGTCTAACAGTAAACGGCGCGCATTGACAAACCTGTTGGCGCAAACAAACGAAGCGGCAGAAACAAAAAAAGCGGGCAAGGCCCGCTTTTCCGCATCCGGTCTTGCCGGACATCCGGTGTGCGATGCTGCCAGTTCATCCGTGGTCAGCGCCGCTCCGGAACAGTCGAAGGGCATCATCCCTTCTCACCCGGCCACATCCTTGGATGCTCATGCCGGTCTGCTTGAAAAATGTTTTAGAAGTTCACGGTGACAGCCGCATGACGAATTGGCGGCATTTTTGCGAATATTATCAACTGATCTTGGCGCCGGTCATTGCGGGAAATGCTCGACATGTGTTTCTGCCGTCCGGCCGAAATAGAGAACGCGGCGTCCCAGGAATGAAACGATATAGCCGGCACATCCCATTGCCTTCACGTTCTTGCAGAAGGCACCATAGGAATAGTCCGCGGGGTTCGCCTGCGCCCATCGGACCTGCGCGGCAATTCCGGTTTGATCAAACTCGGCAGTCACGCCGCCCTCCGACACGCGGTTTTCAAGAGTGACGCTTGTTCCATCGGCGAGGAAATACGACGTCGTATTCTGACGGTAATCGACGGTGTAACCCTCGAAGCCGGCCGCCAGAAGCGTCCTGATAATCTCAGGAAAATCCATCGCCTTGTCATAGGCAGCGCTCAGGCACGTTTGGGCAATAGCAGTCTGTTGCGCGTCCATAGCGCCCTCCTCGATAGTATTGGTTGATGCACGCGTCTACTCTGTCGCGACGTTCCGAAGACTGCGTTTCGCGACGATCTTTCTCAAAAGACGTTCCATCTCCGCGCGCTCTTCCGGGCTCAGTGCCCCGAAGAACTGGATGTCATTTGCATCCGCCAGTTTTGACAGCCGTTCGACGAGCGGTCGCGCCGCGGCCGCGAGAGACAATGTCTGGCCGCGCCGGTCGTCTGGATCGGCACCGCGCTCGACGAGTGCTTTTGCCGTCAGGCGATCGGCAAGCTTGGAAATTGCCCCCTTCGTCATCCCCATCCGCGCCGCAAGCTTGGAGGGCGCAACGGGGCTTGCTCCGTAAAGCATGCGAAGAAACACCCATTCGGCAACCGTAACACCCTCACGCTCGAGCTTTCGCGCGAACTCCAGGGATACGGCATTCGAGACGACACGCAGCCAATAGCCGAGATGCGAATCGAGATCGGAGATATGATTTTTGCCAGCCATTGAACCATCTTTGTTGACTAGGAAACTAATTTGAATTGGTTTCCTAGTCAACATTATTTCGCAGAAGTGCCACCGGTTTTTGCCTGGAGGAGCTGTTTTTTCTTCCCATCAGCGGAAATTCCGCTAAGACCAAATCCCGGCTATCACTTAATCCGGGACCTCCCATTTCATGACCAAATTCGATGTTCTGACTGTCGGCAACGCCATCGTCGATATCATCGCGCGTTGCGACGACCAGTTCCTCATTGACAACGCGATCACCAAGGCAGCGATGAATCTGATCGACGCCGAGCGTGCCGAGCTGCTCTATTCCCGCATGGGACCGGCTCTGGAAGCATCGGGCGGCAGCGCCGGCAACACGGCCGCTGGCGTCGCCAGCCTTGGCGCTAAGGCCGCCTATTTCGGCAAGGTCGCCGACGACCAGCTTGGCGAGATCTTCGCGCATGATATCCGCGCCCAGGGCGTTCACTATCAGACACAGCCGAAGGGCACCTTTCCGCCGACCGCCCGCTCGATGATCTTCGTTACCGATGACGGCGAGCGCTCGATGAACACCTATCTCGGCGCCTGCGTCGAGCTCGGCCCTGAAGACGTCGAAGCCGACGTCGTCGCCGATGCAAAGGTTACCTATTTCGAAGGCTATCTCTGGGATCCGCCGCGCGCCAAGGAGGCGATCCGCGAATGCGCCCGCATCGCCCATGAGAATGGCCGGGAAGTGTCGATGACGCTCTCCGACAGCTTCTGCGTCGGCCGCTATCGCGCCGAATTCCTCGACCTGATGCGTTCCGGTACCGTCGACATCGTCTTCGCCAACAAGCAGGAAGCGCTGTCGCTGTACGAGACCGAGGATTTCGAGGAAGCGCTGAACAAGATTGCCAAGGACTGCAAGATCGCCGCGGTGACGATGAGCGAAGACGGCGCAGTGATCCTGAAGGGCAGCGAGCGCTGGTATGTCGATGCGATCAGCATCAACGAGGTGGTCGATACGACGGGCGCCGGCGATCTCTTCGCCTCAGGCTTCCTCTACGGCTACACCCAGGGCCGCACGCTTGAGGATTGCGGCAAGCTCGGCTGCCTGGCCGCCGGCATCGTCATCCAGCAGATCGGACCACGGCCGATGAAGTCGCTTGCCGAGGCCGCCCGCGAGGCGAAGCTCATTTAAAGGCTTCGCCGGGATAGGCACCCCAGATTTCCGGCTGCGCCACCCATCCTTCGGCGCCGTCGGCATCGGCATGGCACCAGTCGCCATTGCATTCGCCGATATGGATCATCACGCCAGGCTCAAGCTTGGCGACGATGGTCGCGGACGACTGCGGCTCGCGGCGCATATTGACGAAGACCGATTTTCCCTTGCCCTTCATCCACGGCGCAGCCAGCGCCGAACGCTGGCCCGACAGCAGCGACTGGTTGACCCAGCCCTCGGTGCCGTCGGCATCGCGGATGCGGCGCCAGTTGTCATATTCCTGGATAATCTCCACCGGCAGGCCGGCCTTTAGATACATCCAGGACGCGGCATAATCGGTGCCGGGGCCGATGCGCAGATTGACGCGCTTCGACTTCAGCGTCACGAAGCGCGGCAGCGGCAGGCCGCTCGGGCCCTTGGCCGCTTGCGCATACGCAGATTCGACGGCGCTTGCCGACAGCATCAGACCAACCGCAATAGCAAGGCAGGACTTCAGAGTGATTCCACGCATGGAGGTTTCCGTTCGCTCGAATTCGTAAGCGGGGCTCTACCCGCTCGCTGTCCGGGGCTTCGACATTCGCCGACCACTGCCCGCGAGTTTTGTTTGTCTTCGCGTGCGGGTCTGGTAGAAATTGCCCGAACGTTAAAATTATCCCCCGTCTTGGTTAAAGACATCTGAACAAGGCATGGCCGGCCGCGATGACATCGAAGAAAAAACCGAAGGTCTACATCACCCGGAAGCTGCCTGACGCGGTAGAGACCCGCATGCGCGAGCTCTTCGACGCCGAACTCAACATCGACGATTCGCCGCGTTCCGCGGCCGAGCTCGCCGAGGCGGTGAAGAGCGCCGACGTTCTAGTTCCTACGGTGACCGACCGTATCGACGCCGCGCTGATCGAGCAGGCCGGACCGCAGCTAAAGCTGATTTCCAGTTTTTCGAACGGCACCGATCACATCGATGTCGAGGCCGCGGCCCGCAAGGGCATTACCGTGACGAACACGCCAAACGTGCTGACCGAAGACACCGCCGACATGACGATGGCGCTGATCCTCGCGGTGCCGCGGCGCCTTGGCGAAGGTGCGCGCATCCTGACCGACAAGCCAGGGGAATGGGCAGGGTGGTCGCCGACCTGGATGCTCGGACGCCGCATTCACGGCAAGCGGATCGGCATTGTCGGCATGGGCCGGATCGGCACTGCCGTTGCCCGCCGCGCCAAGGCGTTCGGCCTGTCGATCCACTATCACAACCGCAAGCGCGTCAACCCGGCGACCGAGGACGAGTTGGAGGCAACCTATTGGGAAAGCCTCGACCAGATGCTGGCTCGCGTCGACATCGTCTCGGTCAACTGCCCGTCGACACCGGCGACGTTCCACCTGCTCTCTGCCCGGCGGCTCGCCCTGCTGCAGCCAACGGCCTATCTGGTGAACACCGCGCGCGGCGACGTCGTTGATGAAGCGGCGCTGATCAAGTGCCTGCGCGAAGGCCGGATCGCCGGCGCCGGTCTCGACGTGTTCGAAAACGAGCCCGCGGTCAATCCGAAGCTGATCAAGCTCGCCAACGAGGGCAAGGTCGTGCTGCTGCCGCATATGAGCTCGGCGACGATCGAGGGCCGTATCGACATGGGCGACAAGGTGATCATCAATATCCGCGCCTTCATCGACGGCCACCGGCCGCCGAACCGCGTTTTGCCCGGCCGCTAAGCCAGGGCCTTGCGCATCTCGACATAGGTCACCCGGTCGTATCCCGGGTGGGATTTTTCGGCGGTCCTGGCAAAGCCCCAGGCGCCGAAGATCGCATGGTTGCCGGTAAGCTCGATCCGCGTGTCGAGCCGGATGACATTCAATTCCCGCTCCTTCGCGACCGCCTCGGCAATCGCGAACAGCTGCCTGCCGATGCCTTTGCCCTGATAATCGGGCGCGATCGCCAGCTTGCCGAGATAGAGGCTGTCTTCTTCGGGGCGCAGGAACATGCATCCGGTGAGCCTGTCGCCATCCAGCGCGACGTAGCCGATTTCGGCTGCGGCCTTCGCCTGCAACGCTTCGGGCGTCAGCGAAAGGCCGGAGGACGGCGGATCGATGCGGCCGTTCATATAGGCAAAGGATGAGAGGATGAGGTCGAGCAGTTCGGCCCAGCGGCCGAAGTCTTGATCCAGCCTGATGATATCGGTCATGTCTTCCGCCGCTTGTATCGTATGGTATCGAAACGCGTCGTCAGCGCGTCATAGAGCAGCAGCCGCCCGATGAGCGGCTCGCCACTGCGGGTGATGAGCTTGATCGCTTCCATGGCCATCAGCGTGCCGATGACGCCGGTCAGCGCACCGACGATGCCGGTTTCGGCGCAGGCGGGGATCAGTCCGTCCGGAGGAATTTCGGGAAAGAGATCCCGGTAAGCCGGATTGAGGGTACCATCCGCGGCAGCCTCATAGGGTTTCAGAACCGTCAGCGATCCATCGAACCGGCCGACGGCACCGGTCACCAGCGGCACCCTCGCCTGCTCGGCGGCATCGGCTGCGGCGTAGCGCGTCTCGAAATTGTCGGATCCGTCGATGAGCAGATCGAAGCCCGAGAGATGACGGCGGGCCGATTCGGAGGAGAAGCGCTCCTCGAAGCGGATGATGTTCACATGCGGATTGAGCCGGGCGATCGCAAAGGCAGCGCTCTCCGTCTTCAACTCGCCGATGGTGCCGGAATCGTGGATGACCTGCCGCTGCAGATTGGAAAGCGAAACACGGTCGTCATCAGCAATGCCAAGCGTGCCCACACCTGCAGCCGCCAGATATTGCAGAACCGGGGCGCCGAGGCCACCGGCTCCAATCACCAGTATCCGGGCGGCCTTGAGCTTTTGCTGGCCTGCCCCGCCGATTTCCGGCAGTAGGATATGACGCTGATATCGCGCGATTTCTTCGGGACTGAGCGGTTCCATGGCGGGAATGCTATCATGGCCCGAACCGAAGAGGAAAGCACCGTCCGTCATTCCCCGACATGTCCGTCGGAGACCGTCAGGAATTGCGCCCGCTCGCCGAGGGCGGAGAACATCGAGCGGTCTGTGCCGGTCATGAAGGCCTGCCCGCCGAGCGAATCGATAAGATCGAAGAGGGCCGCGCGGCGCCCTTCATCGAGATGCGCGGCGATCTCGTCGAGCAGCAGCACCGGGGCATGCCCCGTCAGATTGGCGACGAGTTTCGCATGGGCGAGGATCAGGCCGACCAGCAGCGCTTTCTGCTCGCCTGTGGAGCAGCGCTCCGCCTCCATCTGCTTCTCGCGGTGGCGGACAAGGAGATCGGCGCGGTGCGGCCCATCCAGCGTGCGCCCGGCGGCGGCATCGCGATAGCGGCTGTCCGCCAGCATCGCCGCATAATCGTCCTCGAGATCGACGGCGGGACGCGCGAATTGTCCGTCCATGAAGCCCGAGAGCGCAAGTGCGGCTGAAGGGAAAGGCGAGGTCTCCCGCGTCTCTTCGATCAGCCGGGTCAGCAGACCGAGCATCTCCTGGCGGGCAAGCGCCATGGCGATGCCAAGGCTTGCCATCTGCTGTTCGATGCCGGAGAGCCAGGACGGATCGAACCTGCCTTCGTCGAGCAGCTTGTTGCGGCTGCGCATGGCGCGCTCGAAATCGCTGGCGCGGCGCCCATGGGCGGGATCGAGCGAGAGCACGAGGCGGTCGAGAAAGCGGCGGCGATCGGAGGAGCCACCGGTGAACAGGCCATCCATGGATGGCGTCAGCCACAGTACGCGCAGATGATCGGTGAGCTCATCGGCCGTCTTCGCCGTCGTGCCGTTGATCCGCAACTTGCGCGCCGTATTCTCGTCCGTCGTGTCGGCCCCGGTGCCGATCTCCACGCCACCTTCCATCCCCTCGAGTTCGGCGAAGATCGAGAAGCCGGCAGAGGCGCCGACACGGGTGATATCGGTATAGGCGGCACGGCGGAGACCCCGCCCCGGCGACAGGAACGAAACCGCCTCCATCAGATTGGTTTTTCCCGCGCCATTGTCGCCTGTCAGCACGACATGGCGGCCGTCCATATCAAGCGACACTGCCGCATAATTGCGGAAGTCCGTCAGCTTGAGGCGGGAGAGAAAGACCTTGTGAGGCATCGTTTGTCCGGATTCGTGTTCCGGGCAGAGCTAAGCCGAACCGGCAGGCATGGCAAGGCTAAGGCACAAACGAATGGTGCAGGCCGCGATCTGCCCCATATGCTCTGCTTGCAGCACAATCCCGGGAATGACGAAGCCCGGCCTTTCAGCCGGGCTCGTTGTCACCAATCGTATGCCCGGGCGCTCAGTGGCCTCCGGACTTGCCGCCGCCAGATCTGTGGCTGTCATCGCGGCCTTTCTGGTGGCCGCCATCTCCGTGGCTTCCGGAATGATCATTGCCGGATTTGTCATCGCCACGGTGGTTATCGCCGGGTCTGTTGCCACCGGAACGGTTGTCTCCAGGCTTGTCACCGGAGTGGCCGTTCCCGGGCTTTCCACTACCATGGTTGCCGCCGCCGGAATGGCCACCACCGTGCTTGCCGCCACCAGACTTATTGCCGCCAGGCTGTCCACCACCGGAGTGGTCGCCACCAGGCCTGCCGCCGCCGGAATTGTGGTCGCCGGGTTTACCACCGTCAGATTTGTGGCCGCCAGACTTGCCGCCGTCCTTTCTGTCACCATGGCCGCCCCAGGACTTACCCGGATCACGGCCATGCTTTCCATCACCGGAATGGCCGCTGTCCTTGTTCCCGTTACCAGCATGCCCACCATGATGGTGATCGCCTTTGCCGGATCCCTGACCACCACCGCCAGAACCATGACCGCCGTTACCTGGACCATGACCACCGTTGCCGGGGTCGTGACCACCGTCACCAGGACCATGGCCACCGTCGCCGGGTCCAGTTCCACCGTCGCCGGGTCCAGTTCCGCCACTACCCGGGTCACCACCACTACCCGGACTGCCACCGGAACCGGCGCTCGATGCCGATACCTGGGGAGCGCCGCCGGTTCCTCCGGCATCATCGTTAGAGCCTTGGTAGTTATCCGCTGGAATCGCGGCCGTCGGGCGGCAGAGGCGGGCTTCAAGGGTTCCCGGCTTAACGAGACGACAGTCGATGCGGAGAGGAAGAGGCGCGGAGAATGCGAGACTGCTGGAGGCCATGAGATAGGCGATGGCCACGCCGTATTTCGCTGCTGTTCTTAACATGGGGCAACTCCCTAGTTAACAAAATGCTAACGAAATAGATTTTATATTAGCTATGCATTGCTCCCAGCTATGAACGTTGCCATCGCCATTACATCTTAATCCATAGCCAACTTCCTATTCATAAGGTCTAGCTTAAAGGGACTAGCACTTTTGAAGGATTGGATAAGAGACACTACGCCCCCTTGCTCAGCGGGCGCCGAATCCATTTTTCTATCGCAAATCAGTGTCTTGACGGCATGCTCCACGCAGACGAGCATGATCTGTCCGCGATGATCACGTCAAAAGGGCAATGAAGCTGCGTGCTAGGCTGTGTGGCTCGGATACGCGCGACGAATTTAGCCGCGATATCAGTCCACCGGATAAATTTGGTGCTCAGCATCCCACCAGACTACGTTGAACACGTGGCCCGTCCTAAACCCCCAGATCCGCTGCTTTCCGCCAGTACGGAATCTGAAGAGCTCATCCTCTTCCCTGCCTATCTCGATCCAGCGCGACTGAGCCTCGGGGCAGATACTATCGAATGAGTGCGAATGATGTTTCTTGTGACGCTCATAACCGCCTGTGGTCCGAGCCAGAATTTCCCGCCAGAGTAGTCCGCTCATCTCAATCATTGTGGCTCGGATTGTGCACGTGTTATCTGGGCCAAAGGCCTTGTCACACCAGTTGCGCTGCTGCCCCCAAGTCCAAGCCCCGTCCCTGTCTGAGTGATCAATGATCCGGTATTCCATGCGCATTTGCATGATGCTGCCGGGGTCTTGCTCTGAGCGGGGTGCCTTGAAGTCAGAGGGCGAGAAAGCGGTACGCGGCGATGGATCGGCTTCCACCTTCTCCACCAACCTTGCCGCTTTGGCCTGTTGCCGGACCTGCTTCTCTATCTGTCTATCAATGCGGGCTTGCTTGCGGTCCATCAGTTCGCTGAGTTGCTTGCCTGTAGCCCAGAGTAATATTCATGCATATCCGCAAGAGTGATCTCCTCCTCGGATGGCGCACCGTCTGCCACACCCGCCCGCGCTCTTGCCTTGCGCCAAGGTTCTTCGAGGTGAGTGAGATCACTCAGCCACTGAGCTGACTTCTCATTGTAGAAGTTGAGGACAGCCTCGATCGTTCCCCTGGCCTTTTCATCAAGGTCAAGATCGCCTATTTTGAACATGTTCGCTTGGACGATGAATTGCTGGCGGTGATATCCGTACAGCGTCCTGCAGACGGGACCATTCGCCCATGCCTGGATTTTCTCTTCAAACAACGGTCTTTCGTCCCAAACCAGTGACCAGGCTTGAGCATAGTAAGAGCTGGCTCGGGAAATCTGCACAGCGGGGATAAGTGGAATTTCTACCTGACTTCGGCTTAGATGCCAGGAACAGGAGATACCATGACGAGACGACCGCGCCGGAACCATAGCCCGGCTTTCAAGGCAAAAGTGGCGCTCGCCGCCATT